>CP073761.1:1200000-2400000 GCA_018399015.1 Cyanobium sp. M30B3 | reverse complement strand
TGCCGTCGTCCAGGTAGCCCACCCCCTGCTCGGCCTCCTTGCCGTCGCGCACCACCTTCAGCTGCAGTTCGTCGCCCGGCTGCACCTCCGGCCGCAGGGCGATCACCAGCTCGCTGAGGTTGAGCACCTTGAGGGCCTTCACCTCGGCCACCTTGGCCAGGTTGTAGTCGGCGGTGAGCAGGGTGCCGCCGGTGTCTGCGGTGAGGGCCTGCAGCTTGTCGTCCACCCCCTTGCCCTCGTAGCGGGTGCTGTTCACCACCAGCCGGCGGCCGTACTGCTCGCGCAGCTCACTGAGCAGCCTGAGGCCGCGGCGGCCCCGGCCCCGCTTGTCGGCGTTGGCCGAATCGGCCAGGGCCTGAAGCTCATCGATCACGCACTGGGCCACGATCACCTGGCCCTCCAGCAGCCCCGAATCGAGCAGGCCGCGGAGGCGGCCATCGATGATCACACTGGTGTCGAGGATCTTGGCGCTGGCCGGCTGCAGCACCCCCTCGGCCACCAGCAGGGCCTCGGCATTGCCGGGGGAGAACAGGCGCAGCAGGGTGCGGCCATGCACCTCGGCCAGGTTGTAACCCGACACGCCGAAGAACACGTTGCTGAGCACCGCCGCCAGCGGCTTCACGAACACCACCTCCCAGGGCAGGGGCAGCAGCAGGATCGGCGCCAGCAGCAGGTTGGCCACCAGCAGCCCCAGGATCAGCCCCACGGCCCGGCTGATCAGCAGGTCGGTGGGCATCGCGCGCACCTGGCTCATCAGCCGCCTGCGCAGCTGGCCGAAGAAGAAGCCCGCCAGCAGCCCGAAGAAGGCGCCGAAGCCCCCCAGCACCGTGCGCAGCCCCTCGGGCCTGTCCACCTGCACCAGCAGCGATTCGGGCAGCAGGTCCACCCCCAGCCAGCCGGCCGCGGCGCCGGACACCAGGAACAGCACCAGGATGAGGGAGTCCACCATTCCCGCTGCCCCTGGACCGGCCCACACGCACGCAGGCAGCATGCCTGAAACCGGCGCGGCTGGCCTGCCGGGGTAACCGCCCTTGACCGTGTCCCCGCCCTGGCCGCCGCGCAGCGCCTACCTGCACATCCCCTTCTGCCACCGGCGCTGCTACTACTGCGACTTCGCGGTGGTGCCCCTGGGCGACCGGGCGGCGGGCGAGGCGGGGGCGCCGGGATCCGCCTCGATCGCGGCCTATCTGGAGCTGTTGCATCGCGAGATCGCCGCCGCGCCGCTTGGTCCTCCCCTCAGCACGGTGTACCTGGGCGGCGGCACCCCCTCGTTGCTCACCCCGGAGCAGGTGGGCGACCTGCTGAGGGCCCTGGGCCGCCGCTATGGCCTGGCGCCGGCGGCCGAGATCAGCCTGGAGCTGGATCCGGCCAGCTTTGATCAGCGCCGGCTGGCCGGCTACCTGGCCGCCGGCGTGAACCGGGTGAGCCTGGGGGGGCAGAGCTTCGATGACGGCGTGCTGCTGGCCCTGGGCCGCCGCCACAGGGGCGACGACCTGCGCCAGGCCGCCGCCTGGCTGGCCCAGGCCCGCAGCGAGGGTGCCCTGAGCAGCTGGAGCCTCGACCTGATTCAGGCCGTGCCGGGGCAGACCCTGCCCCTGTGGCGGCAGCAGCTGCGCCAGGCGGTGGCCTGCGGTCCGCCCCATCTCTCGGTGTACGACCTCACAATCGAGCCCGGCACCGTGTTCGGCCGTCGCGCCGAGCGGGGCCAGCTGGAGCTCCCCCACCACGACCTGGCGGCCGACCTGATGGAGCTCACCTGGGCCGAGCTCAGCGCCGCCGGCTACGGCCACTACGAGATTTCCAACTACGCCCTCCCCGGCCATGCCTCCCGCCACAACCGGGTGTACTGGAGCGGTGCCGGCTGGTGGGGCTTCGGCCTGGGGGCCACCGCCGCCCCCTGGGGCGAGCGCCAGGCCCGTCCGCGCACCCGCCAGGCCTATGCCGCCTGGCTGGCCAGCTCCTGGCCGCCGGCTGCCGGCCAACTTGCGGCGGGCCCAGGCATGCCCCTGGATGAACGGCTCCTGGTGGGCCTGCGCCGGCGCGAGGGGGTGCGCCTGGCGGCGCTGCTGGCGGGTGAGGGCGGGACCCCGCCGCTGTGGCGGCTGCTTTGGCCGAGGTGCGGCAGGCATTGGCCCCCTGGCTGGAGCAGGGGCTGCTGCTGGAGGAAGGGGGGCGCTGGCGGCTGCGTGACCCGGCCGGCCTGGCCCTCAGCAATGGGGTGCTGGCCCAGCTCCTGGAGTGGTGGGAGACGCGGCAGGGTGCTGCTGGGCAATCCAGCGGCGCAGCGCCTCCACCGCCAGCTGGCGTCCCTGCAGCAGCGGCGGGCTGAAGGGCGGCTGGCGGGGGGTGAGGCCGAGCAGATCGGCGGTGACCCGCACCTGGCCGTCGCAGCCCGCGCCGGCGCCGATGCCGATCACGGGAATGGCCAGCTGGGCGGTGATGGAGGCGGCCAGCCCGTCCGGCACGTGCTCCAGCACCAGGGCAAAGCAGCCCGCCGCCTGCAGGGCCAGGGCATCCCGCTCCAGCCGCTGGCGGCTGGCGGCGTCGTTGCCCTGGCGGCGGTAGCCCAGCTGGTGCACCGCCTGGGGGGTGAGGCCGATGTGGCCCATCACCGGGATGCCGCTGCGCACCAGCCGGTCGATCACCGTGAGGGTTTCCGGTTCGGCCCCCTCCAGCTTCACGGCGGCGGCCGGACTCTCCTTGAGCGCCCGGCCGGCGGCGGCCACGGCGGCATCCGCGCTGCACTGGTAGCTGAGGAAGGGCAGATCCACGATCAGCAGCGGTTCCTGGCCCAGGGCGCAGACGCTGGCCAGCCCCCGGGCGGTGGCCCGGCAGTGGTGGAGCATCTCCTCCAGGGTCACCGGCAGGGTGGTGGGGTGGCCGAGCACCACCATGGCCAGGGAGTCGCCCACCAGCACCGCATCCGCTCCCGCCTCGGCCACCACGGCGCCGGAAAGGGCGTCCCAGGCGGTGAGCACCGTGATCGGCAGCCCGGCCCGCTTGCGGCGGGCCAGATCGGCGGGACGCAGGGGCACAGGCAAGGGGGAGGGGTGGGGCATTGCTAGCATCAACCCGACTCGGACCCACGCGGCCCTGACGCCCAAACCTGGTCAGGACCGGAAGGGAGCAGCCACACGGGATGCTCAGGGCAGGCGTGGATTCCGGGTCACCCTCTTCTGTTCAACCCACTGATCAATCCCCTGAGCCCTGACCCGGGAGCTGCCGTTGGTCCGGCAGCTCCCGGGTCAGGGCTCAGCTCTCCTCGCTGCGGGAGTGGCGGTTGAGCAGGAAGGGCGGGATCTTGGCACCGCGGTCGTCAGCGCTGGCGTTGGTGCTGGTGGGAGACGGCGGAGGCTCGGGATTGAAGGCTGAACCGGAGGCGAAGCCCACGGCAGGACGCTCCTGGCGGTAGGCGGCGCCGCTCTCGAAACCTGTGGCGATCACGGTCACGTGGATCTCGCCCTCCAGGCGCTCGTCCACCACCGCGCCCACGATGATGTTGGCGTCGGGGTCGACCACGTCATAGATGGCCTCGGAGGCGGTGGTCATGTCCTCCAGGGTCATGTCCTTGCCGCCGCTGATGTTGATCACCACGCCCTTGGCCCCGTCGATGCGGGCCGACTCCAGCAGCGGGCTGGACATCGCCGCCTGGGCGGCCTCGGTGGCCCGGCTGCGGCCGGATCCCACACCGATGCCCAGCAGGGCCGTGCCGGCATCGGCCATCACCGAGCGCACATCGGCGAAGTCCACGTTCACCAGGCCGGGGCGGGTGATGATGTCGGTGATGCCCTTCACGCCCATGCGCAGCACGTCGTCGGCGGCGCGGAAGGCCTCGTTCAGGGGAGCTCCGGCGATGGCGTCGCGCAGCCGGTCGTTGGGAATCACGATCAACGTGTCCACATGTTCGGCCAGGCGGGCGATGCCCTCCTCGGCCTGGCGCAGGCGCTTGCGGCCCTCGAAGCCGAACGGCTTGGTGACGATGCCGACCGTGAGGGCACCCACTTCCTTGGCCACCTCGGCCAGGATCGGCGCCGCGCCGGTGCCGGTGCCGCCGCCCATGCCGGCGGCGATGAACACCAGGTCGGCCCCCTGCAGGGATTCCTGCAGCTCGTTGCGGGATTCTTCAGCCGCCTTCTGGCCGATCACCGGATTGCCGCCGGCCCCCAGGCCACGGGTGAGCTTCTGGCCGAGCTGGGTGCGGTTCTGGGCGGCCGACTGCAGCAGGGCCTGGGCGTCGGTGTTCAGCACCCGGTAGCCCACCCCCTGCAGGTCGGAGGCAATCATCCGGTTGACGGCATTGCTGCCGCCACCGCCAACGCCGATCACTTCAATCCGGGCTGACTGGCTGGGGACGATGCCGCTGCTGGGGCTCTGGCTCATGGGAAGGGTGTTCGGTGAGGCACCGTTGGCAGTTGGGCCGTCAGTGCCCATGGCGCGATCTCCGCTGATCTGCGCGTGCATTATGTAGGCCCGGGAGCACTTTTATCTTCCGATTCTCACACGTTTGCGGGTTTGAGCACACCAGCCATGGTGTCTGAGGCCGGAATCTCGGGCCGGTGCCTCAGGGATTGGTGGGCGCCGGCCTGGCGGGAGCCGCACCGGGCACCAGGGCCAGCTCGGGTTGGTTGGGATCGGTGAGGTCGATGCTCTGCAGCCGCTTGCCCTTGAGCTGGGCGGGCAGGGTGGCCACCAGGTGCTCCAGCACCCGAAGCCGTTGCGGCAGCTGCCCATCCCCCGGGCCCAGCCGCACCGCTCCGAGGCTGGCGCTGTCCACCCAGATGCTGCCGGCCGCATCAAAACGCAGGGTGCGCATGTCGTCGACCAGCCCGTCGCGCTGCCGCAGCACGTCCGTGAGGGCCTGGCGGTATCTGGGAAGCCAGCCCTTCACCAGCAGCCTGTCGCTGGTCTCGGTGCGCAGGCCCTGACCCTGGCGGGCGGTCATCCAGTTGCCCAGTCGGTCCACATAGCCCCGCTCCAGGCCGTCGGGGCCCTGGCGCTCGGCCCTGGCCACCGGTTGGCGATCCACCACAACCACCCGCAGGCGGGGAGGGGCCATCAGGCGGCTCACCCGCACCTCCTCCACCGGCAGCGTGCCGGCCAGTCCGGTGCCGATGCGGCGGGGGTCGAGGGTGAGCAGGGGCTGGGGAAAGCGGATGCCGGCGGCGCTGATCACTTCCGTGGTGGTCACCTGACGGCTGCCGATCACCTCCACCTGCTCCGGTCCGCTGAGGGTCCAGCCCAGCCTCAGCAGGCCGTAGCCCAGGCCGCCGGCCACACCCAGGAACACCAGCACCCGCCAGGCATTGCGCAGGCGTTCCTGGCGCTGCTGCTGGCGCAGCTGCCGGCGGCGCTCGGCGCCGGGCGAGAGGGGACGGGCCTGGCTCACAGCTCGCAGCGGGAGCGGGCCATCAGCTCGCCGATCCAGCGGCGGGCCCGCTCGGCGTCGGCGAAGGGCAGGTCCATCTGCGCCCCGTTGCCCACCAGCCGCAGCCGGCAGGCGCCCTGGGACTCCTCGGTGAGGGGTGCCTCGCCGGAGCGCAGGGCCAACAGCTCCACCAGTTCGAGCTGCTTGATCACGAATTCCCCCTCCGGCTTGAGCTGGCCCGCTTCAAAGCTGCTCCAGCTCAGCACGCCGTCCACCAGCCGGGCCGCCCCGCAGCTGTCGAGCTTGGCCAGTTCGGCCCCCTCGGCCCACTCCCTGAACAGCCGCTGGCGGCGCCGCTCCAGCCAGCCCAGGGCCGTGAGCAGCACAAACACCAGCAGCAGTGGCAACCACAGCAGGCCCTGCGTCATGCCGATGGCCCCCCCTGGGGTATCTGGGAATGCCATTGTCTCGCCCCTTCCACCAATTGCGCCACCAGTGGCTCGAGATCCACGCCGGAGGCGGCCCAGAGCATCGGGTACATGCTCTGGCTGGTGAAGCCGGGCAGGGTGTTGATCTCGTTGAGCCAGAGCTCGCCGCTGGCTTCGGCGTAGAAGAAGTCCACCCGCGCCAGGCCCTGGGCGTGCACGGCCCTGCAGGCCTCGATCGCCATCGCCCGCGCCCGCTCGCTCACGGCCTCCGGCACCTGGGCCGGAATCACGGTGTGGCTCTTGCCCTCGCTGTATTTGGTGTCGTAGTCGTACCAGTCGGCGTCGAAGCAGATCTCCCCCAGCACCGAGGCCTGCAGCGCTGCGGCGCCCCCTCCCTTCACCGCACATTCCAGTTCGCGGGCCGTGACCCCTTGCTCCACCACGATGCGGGGATCGAGGGCGGCGGCAGCCAGGAGTCCGGCCCGCAGCTCCTCGCGGCTGTGGGCCTTGCTGATCCCCACCGAGGAGCCCAGGTTGGCGGGCTTCACGAAGCAGGGGTAGCCCAGCTGCTGCTCCAGCCGTTCCAGCAGTGCATCGGCAGGCTCGCCGGGCCTGGTTTGCAGCTCGGCGGCATTCACGCAGGCGTAGGGCACCTGGGGCAGGCCGGCGGCGGCGAAGGCGGCCTTCATGGCCTGCTTGTCCATGCCCACGGCTGAACCGAGCACCCCGGAGCCCACGTAGGGCACCTGCATCAGGGTGAACAGCCCCTGGATCGTGCCGTCCTCGCCATTGGGGCCATGCAGCACCGGGAACCACACCTGCATCTCCAGGGCGCCGGCGGGAAAGCGGCCCAGCCCCCGGCTCTGGGCGGGCAGTCCGGCCTGCTGCAGGGCCGCGGTGAGCTGGTCGGGGCTGGCCGGGGTGCCCTGGGCCAGCACCGCATCGGCCAGCTCGGGGCCCCACCAGCGCCCCTCGGTGTCGATATAAAAACAGCTCACCGCATAGCGGCTGGCGTTGGCACCGCTGCGCAGGCCGCGCAGCACCGTGGCCGCCGAGCGGATCGACACCGGGTGCTCACCGGATGCCCCGCCGAACACCAGGCCGACGCGGACCGGATCAGGGCTGGCGGGGGCGGGGGTGGAGACCTCAGACATCGGGCCGCTCGAAGACCGCCGGTGGACGGTCCAGGCAAAACTCAGGCCAGTTTGCCGCTCAGCGAGAAGGCGCGCACCTGCTCGATCCGCACGTTCACAAGCTCGCCGGGCTGGATGGCGCTGCCCTCGGGCCGCTGGCCAGGGAAGAACGTGAGTCGGTTGGTGCGGGTGCGGCCCATCACCTGCTGGGGATCCCTGGGGTTGCTGCCCTCCACCAGGATCTCCTCGATCCGGCCGGAGTAGCGGGCGCTGCGCTGCTTGGCCACCCGCTCCACCAGGGCGTTGAGCTCCCGCAGCCGCTCCACCTTCACCGCTTCCGGCAGCTGGTTCGGCCAGTCGGCGGCCGGGGTGTTGGGACGCGGCGAGTAGGCGGCGGTGTTCACCTGGTCGAAGCCGATCGCCTCGATCAGGTCGAGGGTGCGGCGGTACTGGGCGTCGGTTTCGCCGGGGAAGGCCACGATCACATCGGCGCTGATGGCGGCATCGGGCATGCGCTGGCGGATGCGATCAATGATGCGGCGGTAGCGATCCACCGTGTAGCCGCGGGCCATCGCCTTGAGCACGGCGTCGTCGCCGCTCTGGAAGGGGATGTGGAAGTGCTCGCACACCTTCTCCAGATCCGCGCAGGTATCGATCAGCCGCTCGCTGAAGTAGCGCGGGTGGCTGGTGGCGAAGCGGATCCGCTCGATCCCCTCCACGGCATGCACGTCAAGGAGCAGGTCGGTGAGGGTGTGGGTGCGGCGGCCCTCGGGGGTGATGCCGGGCAGGTCGCGGCCGTAGGCGTCGATGTTCTGGCCCAGCAGGGTGATCTCCTTGAAGCCCCGGGCGGCCAGCCCCTCCATCTCCAGCCGGATGGCCTCGGGCAGGCGCGACTGTTCCTGGCCCCGCACCGAGGGCACCACGCAGTAGGTGCAGCGCTCGTTGCAGCCGTAGATCACGTTCACCCAGCCGCACACCGAGCTGTCGCGGCGGGCGGTGGTGATGTCTTCGAGGATGTGGTGCTCACCGGTGGCCACCACCTGCTGGCCCTGCTCCACCCGGGCCAGCAGCACATCGAGCCGGTTGGCGTGCTGGGGCCCCATCACCAGATCCAGCTCGGGCACGCGCCGCAGCAGCGATTCGCCCTCCTGCTGGGCCACGCAGCCGGCCACCACCAGGGTGAGGTGGGGGTTGGCCCGCTTGCGCTGGGCCTGGCGGCCCAGATAGCTGTACACCTTCTGCTCGGCGTTGTCGCGGATCGTGCAGGTGTTGTAGAGCACCAGATCGGCCTCCAGCTCGGCCGGGGCCTCGCGGTAGCCCATCGCTTCGAGGATCCCGGCCATGCGCTCGGAATCCGCCTTGTTCATCTGGCAGCCGAAGGTGGTGATCCAGTAGCTGCCGCGCTGGCCTGCCGCCGGGCTTGCCGCCGGGCCTGCAGTCGCGCTGGGTTGGGAAAGGGTCGCCGTCATGGCCTCAGTTTCGGCCATGGCGCGTCACGGCTGTTGCTTGGCCAAGCGCTGTTGCCTGGCCAGGGGCCATTGCGCAGGAGCGGCGGTCTGGCCGTCTGGGATGGGCAGCGTCCTCGCAGCCACTGGACATCTGTACGGGTTGCACGGAATGCTGCACGGCTGCGCTGGGACTGCCAGCTGGTGGCGGCTGTGCCAGCTTGAAGGCAGCGCCCCATCCTCGATGCGCCTGCGTCTGCGCCGCTTTCCGCTCACCAAGGCCGTGCCCCTGGCGATCAGCCGCGGCAGCACCAGCGCCGTGGAGCACCTGCTGGTGACGATCGAGCACGACGGACTCACGGGCTATGGCGAGACCGGTGGCTTGGACACCGGCCATCGCGCCTTCGCCACACCGGCCATCACCGCCGAGCTGGAGGCCCTGGCCCCACAGCTGGAGCCCCTGGCGCCCGAGCCCCTGCAAGCCCTTGAACCGTTGCTGGCGCCCCCGCTGAACGGGCTCAGCCCACCGGCGCGCTGCGGCCTGGATCTGGCGCTGCACGACTGGTGGGGCCAGCGGTTGGGACAGCCCCTGCACCGGCTCTGGAGCCTGGATCCGGGGGCCTGTGTCGCCACCAGCGTCACCCTCGGGCTGGGGGAGCCCGCGGCGGTGCTGGCGCGGCTCGAGCGCTGGTGGCAGCAGCTGCCCGCCACCCGCATCAAGCTCAAGCTGGGCAGCCCCGATGGCCTCGCCCACGACCGGACCCTGCTGGCGGCCGTGGCGGCGGCCCTGGAGCAGCGGCGCCAGGCCACGGGCGCGGCCTGCGAACTGCAGGTGGATGCCAACGGCGGCTGGGATCTGGATGGTGCCCGAACGATGCTGGAGCCGCTGGCGCGGGCCGGGGTGGTGTTGCTGGAGCAGCCCCTGGCGCCCCAGCTCGATCCCGTGGCCGACACGGCGGGCTTCGCGGCCCTCCAGCCCCACTGCCCGCTGCCGCTGGTGGCCGACGAGAGCTGCTGGGACCTGGCCGATCTGCTGCGCCTCGCCCCCCACGTGGACGGCATCAACATCAAGTTGCTCAAGAGCGGCGGCCTGGCGGAAGCCCTGCTGATGGCGCGCACGGCACAGCGGCTGGGGCTGGGGGTGATGCTCGGCTGCTACTCCGATGGCGCGCTGCTCAACGGCGCCGCGGCCCAGCTGCTGCCGCTGGTGCGCTGGCCCGACCTCGACAGCCACCTCAACCTGATCGACGATCCCTTTGTGGGCCTGGAGCGGCGGGGTGATGTGGTGCTGCCGCCGGCGGGGGCCGGGATCGGCGTGCGGCCGGGGCCGGAGCTGGCCGCACTGGCGCCTCCGCAGGAGGAGAGCTGATGTTGACCCCTGAGCACCGGCTGGTGCTGCTGCTGCACGGCGGCCTGGCCGACCTCTCCGGCAAGACCGGCCTCACCCTGCTCCGCTACCGGCGCGGGCCGGTGGTGGCGGTGGTGGATCCCGATCAGGCCGGCCGCAGCCTGGGTGAGGTGAGCGGCATCCACCGCGACGTGCCGGTGGTGGGCTCGCTGGCTGAAGCTCTGCCCTATGGCCCCGAGGTGGCGGTGGTGGGCCTGGCGCCCTCGGGCGGGCGGCTGCCGCCGCCGGTGCGCGCCGATCTGGCGGCGGCGCTGCGGGCGGGGCTGAGCGTGGCCAGCGGCCTGCACAGCCGCATCGGCGCCGACCCCGAACTGGCGCCGCTGCGCCGCGATCCGGCCTGGATCTGGGACCTGCGGCGCGAGCCGGAGGGGCTGGTGGTGGCGGCGGGCCGGGCGGCGGCCCTGCCCTGTCGGCGGCTGCTGGCGGTGGGCAGCGACATGGCGGTGGGCAAGATGAGCGCCTGCCTGGAGCTGGCCGCGGCGGCCGAGCGCCAGGGCATTCCCGCCCGCTTCGTGGGCACGGGCCAGGCCGGCATCCTGATCAGCGGCCAGGGGGTGGCCCTCGACGCGGTGCGGGTGGATTACGCGGCCGGTGCCGTGGAGGCGGCGGTGCTGCAGGCCGGCGCCGATCTCGGACCCGAGGGGCTGGTGCTGGTGGAGGGCCAGGGCTCCCTGGCCCATCCCGGCTCCACGGCCACCCTGCCGCTGATCCGCGGCAGCCAGCCCACGCATCTGCTGCTGGTGCACCGCGCCGGCCAGCGCCACATCAAGGGGCTGCCCGCGTTGCCGGTTCCGCCGTTGCCGGAGCTGATCGCGGCTGTGGAGGCGCTGGCGGCCCTGGGGCGTCCCGATGGGCACAGGCCGCGGGTGAAGGCGGTGGCGCTCAACACCGGCCACCTCGAGGACGGGCCCTCTGCCCGGGCCATCAGCACGGTCGCTGACCACACCGGCCTGCCCTGCGCGGATGTGGTGCGCGGCGGAGCCGGGCAGCTTCTGCAGGCCCTGCTCTCCTGAGGGAGTGAACAGAGCGGAATGAAAAGGGCGAGCGAGGGGACTCGAACCCCCGAATGGCGGCGCCACAAGCCGCTGCCTTAACCACTTGGCGACGCCCGCCGTGGTGCGGTGCCAATGTACCAATCCACCCCGCCCCTTCCATCCGTTTGGCCCCTGCTCCGCGAACTGGCTGGTTGGGGGGGGCGCTGGTGGCAGCGCTGCTCGGCGGCGGCCTGGCGCTCAGCAATCCCCGCCCCAGCGATTTCGACAGCTTTGCCGCCGAGCAGCTGGTGGAGGTGATCGAGGGGGAGGTGTGCCGGGGCGAGGTGTTGCCCACGTTGGTGCGCCTGGCCCTGCGCGACTGTCCGCGGCTGATCCAGGCCCAGCGCGGGGCGATCGGCGCCTATGTGGGCCGCCACACCCGCCGCACCAACCTGGGGCTGCTGAGCCTTTACCGCACCGAGTTCGGTGGCACGGCCCTGCTGGGCTGGAGCCTGCCCCGGTTTTCCGCCACGGTGGTGGGCGCCGCCGGCCAGCTGGTGATCGTGCAGGCCGGCCTCGACGAGGAGGGTTCCTGACGCCCATCCTGGGGGCATGACCTCTCACCCAGTCGCCGGGCCCAGCCTGTCCGGGGAGTCAGCGGCCGGCCGGCTGCGCCTGCGCCTGCCCCGTTGCCTGCTCGATCCGGGGTTGGCGCGCCTGGCGGTGGGGAGCAGGACGGGCTGGTGCCCCTGGAGCTGGAGCACCGCCAGGGGCGGATCGTGAGCCTGCGTCCCCTGGCCGCGCAGGACGGAGTGGGTGCCCTGCCCCTGGCCCTCACGCCCCTGGTGGAGCCCCATGCCCACCTCGACAAGTGCTTCACCGCCGAGGCCTTCCCCAACCGCAGCGGCACCGTGGCCGGCGCCCTGGCCCAGAACCACCGGGAGGCGGCAGGCCGCAGGGTGGAGCTGGTGCTGGAGCGGGCCGAGCAGGCCCTGGAGCGCGCCTGGCGCCAGGGCCTGCGGGCGCTGCGCAGCCACATCGACAGCGCTGGCCCGGGAGCCAGGCCCAGCTGGGAGGCCCTGCTCGACCTGCGCCAGCGCTGGGCCGGCCGGGTGGAACTGCAGCTGGTGGCCCTGGTGCCGGTGAGCTACTGGGCCACCGCCGCGGGCGGGGACCTCGCCCGCTGGGTGGCTGAGCGGGGCGGGTTGCTCGGTGGCGTGCTGGGGCCCCCCTATGGTCACGGCC
This sequence comes from Cyanobium sp. M30B3, assembly GCA_018399015.1. Taxonomy (GTDB): domain Bacteria; phylum Cyanobacteriota; class Cyanobacteriia; order PCC-6307; family Cyanobiaceae; genus NIES-981. The sequence continues at coordinate 2,388,002 of CP073761.1, read as the reverse complement.
GCCAAGACCGTGACGCGCTGGTGGCCCTGCTGGGGTTGGCCGAGCGGCTGGGCACGGCCGTGGATCTGCATGTGGATGAGGCCGACAGCCAGCCCGGGCGCGGCGTGCAGCGGCTGCTCGCGGTGCAGCGGCAGCTGCGCAGCGCCGTGCCGCTCACCTGCAGCCATGCGGCCAGCCTGGCGCTGCTCGGCGAGCGCCGGCTGGAGCGGCTGGCCGAGCAACTGGCCGATGCCGAGGTGGCGGTGGTGGCCCTGCCGCTCACCAATCTCTGGCTGCTGGGCCGGCGGCCCGAGCGCACGCCGCTGCTGCGGGTGCAGGCACCGATCCGCAGCCTGCAGCGGGCCGGAGTCACCGTGGCCCTGGGCGGCGACAACGTGCAGGATCCCTGGTACCCCGGCGGCGATTTCGATCCCCTCGAGCTGCTGCGGCTCGCGCCGCTCACCAGCCATCTCTGGCCGGCCGAGCGCCAGGGCCTGGCGCCCTTCACCACGGTGCCGGCCCGGCTGCTGGGACTGGACTGGGATGGCCTGGTGCGGGAGGGCGCACCCGCTGACCTGGTGCTGCTGGCCGCCGGCAGCTGGAGCGAGCTGCTGGCCCGCACCCCCAGCGGCGGGTGCTGCGCGGCGGCCGCTGGCTGCCACCACCGCAGCAGCAGCTCCCCTCCCCCCTGCTGGAGGCCAGCATGGGCTGAGCCGCCGAGAGTCCCGTGTCGTCCCTGCCGCCGCGTCCCAGCCAGGCCACGATCGATCAGCTGGCGGCCGAGCTGCGCCGGCACGACGACCAGCTGCGGCTGATCACCGCGGCCGAGGCGGCCGAGCTGGAGCGTCTCTCGCGTGACTTCTTCGACTACTCCCCGTTCCTGGTGCCCCTGTTCAGCGGCCAGCGGGCCCAGCTGGTGGTGCGGGCCACCAGCGTGGACCAGGTGCGGCTGGTGGCCGGCGCCTGTGCCCGGGCCGCAGTGCCGCTCACCCTGCGCGGTGCCGGCACCGGCAACTACGGCCAGTGCGTGCCCCTGGCCGGCGGGGTGGTGCTGGAGCTCACGGGCCTGAACCGGCTGCGGCATCTCGACGCTGACAGCGGCGTGATCGAGGTGGAGCCGGGAGCCGTGATGGCGGCGGTGGACCAGCAGCTCGCCCCCCAGGGCCGGGCCCTGCGGCTGCAGCCCAGCACTTACCGCAGCGCCAGCATCGGCGGCTTCATCGCCGGCGGCTCCGGCGGCATCGGCTCGCTGCGCTGGGGCTTTCTGCGCGATCCCGGCAACCTGCTGGGGCTGGAGGTGGTCACGGTGGAGCCGGAACCGCGGCTGCTGCGGCTGGATGCCGCCGCCAGCGCGCCACTCAACCACGCCTACGGCTGCAACGGCATCATCACCGCCCTGCGCCTGCCCACCTGCGAGGCCGTGGCCTGGCAGCAGCTGGTGGTGGGATTCACCAGCTGGGCCGAGGCGGTGGAGGCCGCCCGGGCCCTGGCGGCCACGGCCCTGCTGCTCAATGGGCTCACGCTGCTGGAGGCCCCGATCGCCGCCCGCTCCCCCTGGCCCCAGGGCTGTGGGGCGGCGGCACGGGGGGAGCACCGCCTGCTGCTGCTGGCTGCCCCGGATGCCCTGGAGGTGCTGCCGGGCTGGCTGGCGGCCCGTGGCGGCACCCTGGTGTGGCAGGCGCCCCAGGGCCAGGGCCGGGGCCTGCCCCTGCGGGAACTCTGCTGGAACCACACCACCCTGCACTGGCGGGCCCAGGTGCCCGGCTGGACCTATCTGCAGCTGCTGCTGCCCCAGCCGGAGCTGCCGCTGCTGCAGGAGCTCAGTCGCCAGTGGGGCGACGCCCTGCACTGGCACCTGGAGGCGGTGCGCCACCAGGGGGCAGCCCGCTTTGCGGCCCTGCCGCTGCTGCGCTGGCAGGGGGAGGCCCCGCTGCAGCAGCTGATGGCCCAGCTGCGTCAGGCCGGGGCGGTGATTTTCAATCCCCATGTGATCACCGTCGAGGACGGTGGCCTGGGGGTGATCGACGCCGACCAGGTGGCCGCCAAGGCCGCCTACGACCCGGCTGGCCTGCTCAATCCCGGCAAGCTGCGGGGCTGGCTGGAGCGCTGAGCAGGGCAGGGCCAGCCGTTCAGCTCAACAGCCCAGACTCAGGCGCGTGTCCACACCCGTGATCGGGTTGGTGCCCTCGGCCTCGCGGCAGAGGGCCCGCTGGTCGGCCCGGTCGATCAGGGCATCGCTGAAGTCGGCGCCTGTCACCGTGGCGCCGCTGAAGTTGCTGCCCGAGGCGATCACGCCGCTGAGCAGGGCGTCCGTGAAGTCGGCGCCGCTGAAGTCCACCTTGTCCATCAGCACCCCGCTCAGGTCGGCGCCCCGGAAGTTGGCCTCCGGGAAGGCGGCCTGGGTGAGGATGGCCCCGTGCAGGTTGGCGCCCGCGAAGTTGGCATGCCGGCCCGAGGCCCCCGCAAAGGAGGTGTTGGCCAGGTTCTGCCCGCTGAAATCGGCCTCGTTCTGGTTGGTGAGGGTGTAGTCCACACCGGAGAATTCCGCCCATGCCGCGCCAGCCGGCAGCAGCAGCGCCAGCAGGCTGAGCGCCAGCCCCAGCAGGGGCCCCAGCAGTCGGGGCAACACCCGCTGCGGCCGGGACGGGGACAGAGGGGGCATGGACGGCGGCGCCGGGCGGGACCCGTTCACTCTGCCGCGACGGCCAGGCCCAGGTGTGTGCGGATGCGGGCGAGGGCAGCCCGTTCCTCGGCCGACACCTTCTCGCCGGAGCCGAACAGGCCCTTGCCGGCGGCTTCCGCCACGGCCACGCAGCCATCCACGATCAGCTGGCAGTACTGCTGCACTGTGGGCTCATCGGCTTTCTGTCGCGCCAGCTCCAGGGCGGCGTCCACCTCCTCCAGGGCCCGGTCGAGCACGCGGCCTTCGCGCACGTCTTCGGGGTTGATCTGCAGCTTCTCCGGACGGATGCCCTCCTTGAGGGCCTCCGGGCTGAACAGCCCGGCGATCAGCGGGTTGTCGGCGTAGCGCTGGGCCGCGCCGGCCAGTTCCCGCCCCAGGGCCAGGGCTTCCTGGGCGCTGGAGAACACGCCGAGATCCACGGTCATCACGGCCAGGGCGGCGGCCAGGGGCGCACCCATCAGTTTGCTGCGTTCGTCTTTGCTGAGATCCAGTTTGCTGAGATCCAGGGTCATGGGATTGGCAGGGCAAGGGAGCTGCGGTGGCCCGGCAGGGTTGCCGCAGGAACGCCCTCCACTCTGGCGAGGTTGCCGCGATCCGTCAGTCGGGGTCCCCAGCCAGCAGATTGCCGATCAGGTAGAGCGAGCCGGCCACGATCAGTCGATGTCCGGCGGCGGTGGGCCGCGCCAGCGCGATCGCCTGCGCCACGTCTGTGGCTGTCTCCAGCTGGTGGGCCCGTTGCGGCAGCGCCACGGCCAGAGCCTCGCGCTCCCAGCTGGCATGGCCCGGCACCGGCACGATCCAGGCCCGGTCGCCGGGGGCGAGCAACGCGGCCACCAGCTCCGGCCCCTGTTTGTTGGCCAGCATTCCCAGCAGCCAGTGGCGCGGGCCGGACCCAAGTCCGTGGCGGGCGGGATGCCGATCGAGTTCGGCCCGCAGGGCGGCCGCGGCGGGCGGGTTGTGGGCCCCGTCCAGCAGCAGGGGCTGGCCCCGCCAGTGCAGCTGCTGCAGCCGGCCAGGCCAGTGGGCCTGGGCAAATCCCTGCCGGATTGCGGCGGTGTGCAGCGGCCAGCCCCGTTCGGCCAGGGCCTCGAGCATGCCCAGCGCCACCGCCCCGTTGTCGGCCTGGATGCTCCCGGCCAGGCCGCAGGCACAGAGCTCGCCCTCGATCTCCAGGCTGCCATCGGCCGCCTGGGCCAGGGGCTCCCGCCAGCGCAGCTGGGCTCCCGTGGCCTCGGCCTGGCGCTCCAGCACGGTGGCCGCTTCCGGGGCCTGGGGGGCGCTCACCGCAACAGCTCCAGCCTGGAGCACGCCGGCCTTCTCAGCGGCGATGCTGGCCAGGTCGGGCCCGAGAAACTCGCGGTGATCGAGGCCGATGGCAGCGAAGCCGATCACGCTGCGATCGGGGTGGCAGCTGGTGGCATCGAGCCGGCCGCCCAACCCCACCTCCAGCACCACCAGGGGCAGCTGGGCCTCGGCGAAGGCCAGAAAGGCGGCGGCCGTCACCCGTTCGAATGGCGTGAGGCTGTGGCGCTCGGCCGCTGCCCCAGCGGCCAGCAGGTGGCGGCGCAGGGTGGCCGGGGGGATCGGGTCGGGCCCCAGCCGGATGCGCTCGGTCCAGCTCACCAGGTGGGGCGAGGTGTACAGCCCGGCGCGGATGCCCGCTGCCAGCAGGCTGCGGTGCACCAGGGTGCAGATCGATCCCTTGCCGTTGGTGCCGGCCACCTGCACCGCGGCGAAGCGCCGCTCGGGATGGCCCAGCTCGGCCAGAGCCCCCCGCAGCCGCTCCAGGCCCAGATCCACCCCGCGGCGGCCGAAGGGCTCGATCAGGTCGGCGAAGGGATCCTGCACAGGGGCCTGAAGGATGGGGAGGGCTGGCTGGTTCAGACCAGGCTGAGCAGGGCCTGCTCCAGCACCTGCACGGCCTGGCGGATCTGGCGGGATTTGATCGTGAGCGGTGGCACGAAACGCACCACGGTGCCTCCGGCCGGCACCACCAGCAGCCCCTTGGCCAGGGCGGCCTTCACCACGGCCGGGGCTGCCGGGGCCTCGGGTCGCAGCACCAGACCCTGCAGCAGGCCCCAGCCGCGGCTGCCGGCCAGCAGCTGGGGGTGGCGCTCCACCAGGGCGCCCAGTTCCTGGTGGAGCACGGCACCCACCCGCCGCACCCGGGTGAGCAGGTCGCGGCGCTCCAGTTCGGCCAGCACGGTGAGGCCGGCCCGGCAGGCGAAGGGATTGCCGCCGAAGGTGCTGGCGTGGTCGCCGGGGCGGAAGTGGTCGCAGTGGCGCTTCACCGCCAGCGCGCCGATCGGGATGCCGCCTCCCAGGCCCTTGGCCAGGGTGAAGGCATCCGGTTCCACCCCCAGCTTCTGGTAGCCCCACAGCTCGCCGCTGCGGCCCACACCGATCTGCACCTCGTCGAAGATCAGCAGGATGTTGTGGGCATCGCAGAGCTGGCGCACCCGGCTGAAGAAGGCCAGCTCGCCGGGGTGCACGCCCCCCTCGCCCTGCAGGGGCTCCAGCAGCACGGCGGCCACCCGGGGACCGTTGGCCTCACACTCCGCCAGCAGGTCCTCAAAGGCGGCCGTGTCGTTGTAAGGGAAGTAGCGGAAGCCCTGCACCATCGGTTCGAAACCCTGGTGGTACTTGGGCTGGCCGGTGGCCGTCACCGCCGCCAGGGTGCGCCCGTGGAAGCTGGCCTTGGCCGTGAGGATCAGCGGCCCCTGCCGATCGCTGATGCCGCGCACCAGCTGGCCGTGCTTGCGGGCCAACTTGATCGCCGCCTCGTTGGCCTCGGCGCCGGAGTTGCAGAAGAACACCCGGTCGAAGCAGCTGCGGGCCGTGATGGCCTCCGCCAGCTGCTGCTGTTCCGGGATCCGGTACAGGTTGGACACGTGCTGCAGGCGGCCCAGTTGACGGTTCAGGGCCTTGCGCAGGCGGGGGTCACTGTGGCCCAGGGTGCACACGGCGATGCCGGCCACGCAGTCGAGATAGCGGCGGCCGTCGCGATCCCACACCCAGACGCCCTTGCCCTTCACCAGCTCCACCGGCAAGCGGGCGTAGGTGTCCATCACCGGGTTGGCCGGATCAGGCGCTGGTGGGATGGGAGCGGTGGGACTCGAACCCACATGCCCGAAGGCGCTCGATTTTGAGTCGAGTCCGTCTACCAATTCCGGCACGCTCCCGATGGCAGGAGCTTAGGCGGCGAGGTGTTGGCTGGGACGCTGGGCGTGGAGCACGCTGGCGGGATCGATCCGCTGGATCGAGGCTCCCACGCTGTTCAGCTTGTGCTCGATGCCGGCATAGCCGCGATCGAGGTACTCCAGCCCGTAAACCTCGCTCACGCCTTCCGCTGCCAGGCCGGCGAGCACCATGGCCGCCGATGCCCTCAGGTCGGTGCCCTTCACGGGGGCGGCGCTCAGCCGGGCCACACCTTCAACAAAGGCGGTGTTGCCATCGGTGCGGATCGAGGCGCCCATCCGCTGCAGCTCAGCCACATGTTGCAGCCGGTTTTCGAAGATCTTCTCGCACACCATGCTGGTGCCCTCGGCCGTGGCCAGCAGGCTCATGAACGGGGCTTGCAGGTCGGTGGGGAACCCGGGGAAGGGCTGGGTACGGAGGTCCACGGCCCGGATGCGCTCAGCCTGGAGGGTGAGACCGTCGCCATCGCGCTCGATGCGGCAGCCCGCCTCCTCCAGCTTGGTGAGCACCGCGCTGAGGTGCTCGGGAATCACGGGGGCCACGCGCAGGGCGGAGCGGGTGATCGCGGCGGCCAGCAGGAAGGTGCCGGCCTCGATGCGGTCCGGGATCACGCTGTAGTCGGCACCGTGCAGTCGCTCCACACCGGCAATGTGGATGGTGGGAGTACCAGCACCGCGGATGCGGGCGCCCATGGCCAGCAGCAGGTCGGCCAGATCCACCACTTCGGGCTCCTGGGCCGCGTTCTCGATCACGGTCTCGCCATCAGCCAGGGCGGCGGCCATCATCAGGGTCTCGGTGGCGCCGACGCTGGGGCAGTCCAGGTGGATGTGGGCGCCGGTGAGGCGACGGCTGACACCGGGCACCACGGCCGTGACCACGCCGTGCTCAATCGTGACCTGGGCACCCATGGCCTTCAGCCCCTTGACGTGTTCCACCACTGGCCGGGTGCCGATCTGGCAGCCGCCGGGGAGAGGCACCTTGGCCATGCCCATCCGGGCCAGCAGGGGTCCGATGCAGAAGAAGCTGGCCCGCAGGCTGTTCACCAGCTCATAGGGGGCGGTGGAGCAGTTGATCTCGGCCCCATCCAGCTCGAGGGTGTCGGCAGTGCGACGCACCTTGCCACCCAGGCTCACCAGCATGTCGCCCATGCCCACGATGTCGGTGAGGGGAGGGACGTTGCGCAGCAGGATCTGGTCGCGGGTGAGCAGACAGGCCGCCATCAGCACCAGGGCTGAATTCTTGGCGCCACTCACCCGCAGCTCGCCGCTCAGCCGGCGGCCACCGGTCACCAGAAGATGGGCACGCTGCAGCTCGGGCGAACCGGCAAGGCCCGGGCCCTCCTCGGGCTGGTCGGTGGACCCGGCGATCAGGGAGGCCACGTCTGCCGCTGTCGCCGCGTCTCCGGAGGGGGCATCGCCGGAGACGGATGCCACGGGGATGGAAGCGGGGACAGCGGAGAGCGTCATATAGGGCTGTCCCTAGCAAATGCTCACGAATGATGACAACAAATCCCCGTGTCGTCTAGGGAGCCGCTGTCAGAACTGGCTGACGCGAGAGGGCGGCGCAGCTTCCTGGCCCGGGGGATGCCGCGCCTGGGGTTCCCGCCATGTCGTAGGGTTCTGGGGTCACTGCGGTGACGGCCACGCGGATGTGGCGGAATTGGTAGACGCGCTAGTTTCAGGTACTAGTGGCAGCAATGTCGTGGGAGTTCAAGTCTCCCCATCCGCACTGAAATTTTATGATTCTCTTAAAGATCTCCAACGCATCCGAGCTGGTTGCCTCGAAGATCGGCAAGTTTCTTGAGAGTCTCACTCCAGATTCTCTCGACCAGACCACAGTCGAGGATGCCGTGATCGGCAAGCTCATCGAAAACCTCCGTGCCGAGGGGATCAAGGGCGAGGTCGCTGCCGTGCGGGGAGTTGATCTCGACAGCGCGCAACTGGTGCTCGATGGAACCGTCAAGGTGCGCCGCCACGACCAGTTCTGATCCGGCGCCCCTGATCTGTAGCCGCCGCAATCCTCTGGTGCGCCAGCTCAGGCAGCTCCACGACGGTCGGGCCCGTCGGGAGCAGGGGCTGCTCCTGCTGGAAGGCACCCATCTTCTGCAGGAGGTGATCCGCCTGGGGTTGGTGCCTCGCCACCTGCTGGCCACGGACCCCTGGATGCAGAGCCATCAGGCCCTTCTGGACGCCCTGCCGCCGGGCTGCCGTCTGCACAGGGTGAGCGAGGAGGTGCTCCAGGCCGTGGCCACCACCCAGCATCCCGATGGGGTGGTGGCCAGCTTGGAACCTCCGGTGATCGCCTCAGGGGCGGGCGGCGGGCTTGCCGAGATTACGCATCCAGAGATCACGCATCCAGAGGTGACGAGTCCAGGGGTGATGAAGCCCGTGGATTTCTGGCTGGTGCTCGACACGATCCAGGACCCCGGCAACCTCGGCACGCTGATGCGCACGGCGCTGGCGGCCGGGGTGCGGAGCCTGTGGCTGGCCGATGGGGCGGATCCTCACCAGCCCAAGGTGCTGCGCGCTTCCGCCGGGGCAGCCCTGGCCCTGCCCCTGTGGCGCGGCAGTCGGGCGGAGCTGGCGGAGCGCCTGGCGCTGTTGCGTGATCGGCATGGCGTGCAGCTGCTTGCCACCGTGCCGCCGGAGCAGGGCGGGCGGCCCTACTGGCAGCTCGACTGGACGGCCCCGACGGCCCTGCTGCTGGGCAGTGAGGGGACGGGCCTGGCCCGGGAGTTGCAGGCACTGGCCAGCCAGCGGGTCACGGTGCCCCACAGTCCCGCGGTGGAATCCCTGAATGTGGCGGTGGCGGCGGCCCCCCTGCTGCTGGAGCGCCTCCGGCAGGAGAGAATGCCGGCAAGCTGAACAGTGGCCTCGGTGAGCGCAGCCCCCTCCAATTCTTCCGGCTCCTCTGGCGATGTTGATTTCGATGTGATCGTGATCGGGGCCGGCTACGGCGGCTTCGACGCCGCCAAGCACGCCGCGGAGCACGGCCTCAAGGTGGCGATCGTGGAATCCCGCGACATGGGCGGCACCTGCGTGAACCGCGGCTGCGTGCCCTCCAAGGCCCTGCTGGCGGCCAGCGGCCGGGTGCGGGAGCTGGCCGACGCCGAGCACCTGGCCGGCTTCGGCATCCACGCGGCGCCGGTGCGGTTCGAGCGCCAGAAGATCGCCGACCACGCCAACCAGCTGGTGGCCACGATCCGCGCCAACCTCACCAAGTCGCTGGAGCGGGCCGGCGCCACGATTCTGCGCGGCAAGGGCCGGCTGGCGGGCCACCAGCAGGTGACCGTGCGCGAGAGCGGCAGCGGCGTGGAGCGCACCTATTCCGCCCGCGACGTGATCCTGGCCACCGGCTCGGAGCCGTTTGTGCCCCGCGGCATCGAGACCGATGGCCGCACCGTGTTCACCAGCGACGAGGCGGTGAGCCTGGAGTGGCTGCCCCGCTGGCTGGCGATCATCGGCAGCGGTTACATCGGCCTGGAGTTCGCCGATGTGTACACGGCGCTCGGCTGTGAGGTGACGATGATCGAAGCGCTGGATCGGGTGATGCCCACCTTCGATCCAGACATCGCCAAGATCGCCGCCCGCAAGCTGATTGATGGCCGCGACATCGACGCCCGCGCCGGCCTGCTGGCCCGCAAGGTAACCCCCGGCTGCCCCGTGACAATCGAGCTGGCCGACATGGCCACCAAGGAGCTGGTGGAGACCCTGGAGGTGGATGCGGTGCTGGTGGCCACCGGCCGGGTGCCGAGCAGCGCTGAGCTCAACCTGGCCGCTGTTGGGGTGGAGACCGAGCGTGGCTTCATCCCGGTGGACGACGCCATGCGGGTGCTGGCGGGCGGCGAACCCGTGCCGCACCTGTGGGCCGTGGGCGATGTCACCGGCAAGATGATGCTGGCCCACACCGCCGCCGCCCAGGGCACCGTGGCCATCGACAACATCCTGGGCCACACGCGGGCTATCGACTACCGCTCGATTCCGGCCGCCACCTTCACCCACCCGGAAATCAGCTCGGTGGGCCTGAGCGAGGCCGATGCCAGGGCGCTGGCGGAGCGAGAGGGTTTCGAACTGGGCGTGGTGCGCAGCTACTTCAAGGCCAATTCCAAGGCCCTGGCCGAGCTGGAGAGCGATGGCCTGATGAAGCTGCTCTTCAACAAGAGCACCGGCGAAGTGCTGGGCTCCCACATCTACGGCCTGCACGCGGCCGACCTGATCCAGGAGATCGCCAACGCCGTGGCTCGCCGCCAGAGCGTCAAGCAGCTGGCCAGCGAGGTGCACACCCACCCCACCCTCAGCGAGGTGGTGGAAGTGGCCTACAAGCAGGCGGCGATGGCTGTTGCGTAGCGCAATTGGCTGTTGCGTAGCGCAATTGGCTGTTGCCGGGCCGCCGGCTTCAGGAGCGGGTCTGGGAGGGCTTCTCAGCGAAGCGGTCCTGGTAGTGGCGGGCGGTGGTGCCATTGCCGGGCAAGCCGCACTGGCCCAGCGCCTCGGCCATGCCAGGTCTCCGGCCGGCCCGCAGCAGCAGCTGGCGCAGCCGGGCCAGGCGCAGCTCACGCAGGCTCTGCAGGGGTCGCTTCTGGAGGTGGCGCCGGAAGGCCATCTGCAGCGACCTCGGCGACACGCCCGTTGCCCTGGAGAGGTCAGCCAGGCTGAGCTCCTCGCCCAGCCAGCGGTCCATGGCGCCCAACGTCTCGATCACGTGCCGCCACCCCCGATCCTGACGGGGCATGGGGCCGCCGGGAGCGGCCATCAGCGCATCCACCAGCAGGTCGAGCAGCTGGGGTTCCAGCACCAGCCACTCCTGGCTCAGGCCCTGGTCGGCGATGGCGCGCAACCGGCGGATTGCCGCCCTGAGCCCGGCGCTGGCGGGGCTGGTGCCATCCAGTGAGTCCATGCCATCCATCGCCAGACACCCTGTGAGCTGCCTGCGCTCGGCTGCCAGCAGCAGCTGTTCGAGGGGGATCTGCAGGCTCCAGCTCAGGGAGTGCGGTGGCTCCTGCGTCCCTGGGGGATGGCGGTGCAGATGGATGGGGGTGCCATCCGCCTGTTCCTGCCAGCGCAGCTCCAGCTGATCAGGGCGGCCCTGGGGCCAGATCCCCGGCGCCCGCAGGCTGAGCATCGGACCGTGCGCGCAGGTGCCGTGGCCTGGAGGCCGATCACTGAGCTGCAGGCTGGGAGGACTGTGAAGAGCGACGCGGGGACGGCCCTTGAGCTGCATGGTGGTGGGAGGGTGCCGCCCGGTTTCGGCGAATGTAGACGGATTTTGATTGCCCCCCCTGCGAGGGGGACGGTCCGGTACCGCATCGGCAGTGATGGCTCTGGCAGGGACGTCACCCCCCTTACGATCAACCAGCCCCCGTCCCTGCCAGCCCGTTGGAGATCCGCCGCCGGCCCCCGAACCCCTCCGTGAAGGTGGCGCACCTCGAATACGCCATTCCCCACGATCAGGCTGAGCCGCGCCACATCCTCGAGCGGATCGTCTGGGAGAAGGACCGCGAGGTGGCCGCCTCCAGGGGGCGACTGAGTCTGCAGAAGCTGCAGCAACAGGTGGCCGAGCTGCCCGCCACCCGTGATTTTCTCGCGGCCCTGCGCGCCAGCTGCCGCAGGCCGGCGGTGATCGCCGAAGTGAAGAAGGCCAGCCCCAGCAAGGGGGTGATCCGCGAGGATTTCGACCCCGAGGCCATTGCCCGTGCCTATGCCGCCGGTGGCGCCAGCTGTCTGTCGGTGCTCACCGACAAGGCGTTTTTCCAGGGGGGCTTCGAGGTGCTGGTGCAGGTGCGCCAGGTGGTGGACCTGCCCCTGCTCTGCAAGGACTTCATCCTCAGTCCTTACCAGCTCTACCAGGCCCGGGCGGCCGGGGCCGACGCCGCCCTGCTGATCGCGGCGATCCTCAGCGATCAGGACATGGCCTACCTGCTCAAGGTGGCCCGCAGTCTCGGACTGGCGGTCCTGGTGGAAGTGCACGATGGGGCGGAGCTGGACCGGGTGCTGGCCCTCGACGGGGTGGAGCTGATCGGCATCAACAACCGCAACCTGGCCACGTTCCACACCGATCTGGCCGTCACCGAGCGACTCACCGCCAGCCACGGCGAGCGCATCCGCGCCAAGGGCTGCCTGCTGGTGAGTGAGTCGGGTCTGTTCAGCCGCGACGACCTCGATCGGGTGCATGGCGCGGGCGCCGACGCGGTGCTGGTGGGGGAGTCCCTGATGCGTCAGGCGGATGTCACCGCCGCGCTGGAAACGCTGATCGGTGGCTGAGCGGCCAACCGAGACGGTGGATCTGCTGGTGGTGGGCGCAGGCCCCGCCGGGGCCATGGCGGCCGTCACCGCTGCCCGGGGCGGCCTGGGCGTGTTGCTGGTGGACAAGCGGCAGCTGCCACGGCACAAGCCCTGTGGTGGCGGCATGCCCGTGCCGGTGCAGGGGGAATTGCGCGATCTGGTGCCCGAGGCGGTGGTGGACACCCGGGTGCGCTGGATGCGGCACAGCTGGCGATTCCAGGCGGCGGCGGAGGCTGCCGTGGATCCGCCGGGAACGCCGCCGGAGCGCTCGCGGGGACTGTGGATGGTGCAGCGGCCCCGCTTCGACCACGCCCTGGTGCAGGCGGCCGCAGCGGCCGGTGCCCGGGTGCTGGAGGGACACGCCTTTCAGGCGTTGGAGCGGGGGCGCGATGGAGTCACGGTCACGTTGCGCCGCCCGGGCGCCAGCGGTGAGCCGCGCTGCCTGCAGGTGCGGGCCCGCCACGTGATCGGTGCCGATGGGGCCGCCGGTGGCGTTGCCGCCTGTGTGGGGTTGCGGCCCGATCCGCGGGTGGCCCTGGCGATCGAGCTGGAGGTCCCCCACCAGTGGGATCCCGCCCATCCCCTGCTGCGCCCCGATCTGCTCCACCTCGACTACGGCGTGCTGCGCCGCGGCTACGCCTGGCTGTTCCCCAAGGCTGACCACCTCAACATCGGTGCGGGGCTGTTCCATGGCCGTGAGCGCGATGTGCGCCGCGACCCCAGGGCGCGCCAGCGCATCCGCGCCGCGATCGACGCCACCGCCGCCGCGCTCGGGGTGGTTCCCGAGCGCCTTAACGGTCTGCGCAGCTACGCCCACCCCCTGCCCTTCTGGGACGGGCCCGAGCCCCTGCACACCCCGGACGGCCGGGTGCTGCTGGTGGGCGATGCGGCGGGTCTGATCAATCCCCTGTTCGGGGACGGCCTGTTCCATGCCATCCGCAGTGGCCGACTGGCGGCCGAGGCCGTGCTGGAGGGGCGGCCCGACACCCATACGCAGCGGGTGCATGGGCTGCTGGCCGACGACTTCGAGGCGGCCCGCCGCCTGGCCCGGATCTTCTACGGCCTGCCCGGGCTCACCTTCCGCTACGCCATCTCCCAGCCCCGGGCCACGCCTGTGGCCGTCCGTTTGCTGGGGGGTGAGCTGTCGTTCCAGGGGCTGGGCCGGCGAGCCCTGCGCCGGATTGCCGGCGGCCTGCTCGGCGAGCTGCGCCTGCGACCAGCTGTTGGCGGCCAAGGGCAGCAACCCCAGCCATAAAAAAGCCTGCCACCGACGCCGATGGCAGGCTTCTGACCACGGCCTGAACCGAGGGGGCCGGGCTGGGCTGGCTCAGACCTTGCGGGAGTAGAACTCCACCACCAGCAGTTCGTTGATCTCCAGGGCGACCCACTCGCGCTCACACTTGCTCACCACCTTGGCGGAGAGCTTGGCCTTGTCGAACTCGAGGTGGGGCGGGATGTTGGCCAGACCGGGAAATTCCAGGTTGCCTTCGGCCAGCTTCCTGCTCTGCTTGCGCTCACGGATGGCGATCACATCGCCGGCCTTGCACTGGTAGCTGGGAATGTCCACCACCCGGCCGTTCACGGTGACGTGGCCGTGGTTCACCAGCTGGCGGGCGCCGGGCACGGTGGGCCCGAAGCCGAGGCGGAAACACATGTTGTCGAGGCGGTTCTCGAGCAGCTTCAGCAGGTTGGTTCCGGTGGAACCCTCCTGGGCGCGCGCTTTCTTCACGTAGCGCACGAGCTGACGCTCGGAGATGCCGTAGTTGAAGCGAAGCTTCTGCTTCTCTTCCAGACGGATGGCGTATTCGGAGCGCTTGCGACGGGCCTGGCCGTGCTGACCGGGGGGATAGGACCGCTTTGCGGCCTTCCGGGTGAGACCGGGGAGGTCTCCCAAGCGCCGCGTGATCCTCAGGCGAGGGCCGCGGTAGCGAGACATGAAGAACGTTCGAAGGACAGGGACACCGCTGGATGGGCCATGCTGGACATCGATCCAGCTGGCCCGCTGTGCAGCGCCAACGTTCGATCCTATCTGTCGGCCCACAGGCCCTCGGCTTCTCTGCCCCGCAGGTCGCGGGGCGTCCCGCCCCCCCCGCTGGACCGCTCGCCCGGGCGGTGGCCGGGCTGCTGCTGCTGCTGATCGGCGCCTACCGCCGCTGGCTCTCGCCGCTGCTGGGGCCCCGTTGCCGCTTCATTCCCAGCTGCAGTGCCTACGGGCTGGAGGCGATTCAGCGCCACGGCCCCTGGCGGGGGGGCTGGCTCACCCTCACCCGCCTGCTGCGCTGCCATCCCTTCAGCCCCTGTGGCTGCGACCCGGTGCCCGAGTGATGGCGGATCTGTTGCTCTACACCCGCCAGGGCTGCTGCCTGTGCGAAGGTCTGGCGGACAAGCTGCTGGCCCTGCAGCCCCCGCCGCGGCTGCGGCTGATTGACGTGGACAGCGACCCCGCCCTGCAGCGGCGCTTCGGACTGGAGGTACCGGTGCTGGGCCAGAACCTGCCTGCCGGAGAACGGCTGCTGCCGCGCGTGCCGCCCCGGCTGGCGGGGGAGCAGCTGCAGCGCTGGCTGAAGCTGCAGGGCGTGCAGATGGAGTGAGTGCCTCTGGCCTGACCTTGGCCCACTCCACGCTTTGGTTGCCGGCGGGCGGCCCAGGCTTGGATCCCATTTAGAACGGTGCGCATCCGCAGCATCCAGCAATGACTTGCCTGCTCCATGCCCTTCTGCGCGAGGTGGGTCTGCAGGTGCCGCCGGGCCTGGCCAACCCGGATGTGCGGCTGGTGAGCTGTGATTCCCGCCGCCTGGGTGCCGGCAGTGTGTTTGTGGGCCTGCCCGGCACCCAGGCCGATGGCGGGCGCTTCTGGCGAGCGGCCCTGCAGGCGGGCGCGGTGGCGGCCCTGATCGGCGCCGAGGCCGCTGCCGCCGAGCCTCCGGGCGCCGACGATCCGGTGCTGGTGGTGCCCGATCCGGTGGCCCGGTGGGCCGGCCTGCTGGCCGCGGCCTTCTGGGGGCAGCCCTGCCAGCGGATGGCGCTGATCGGGGTCACCGGCACCAACGGCAAGACCACCACCACCCACCTGATCGAGCACCTGGCCGACCATGCCGCCCGGCCTTCAGCCCTGTTCGGCACCCTGGTGAACCGCTGGCCCGGCCACAGCGTCACCGCCCAGCACACCACCGCCTTCGCCGACCTGCTGCAGGGCCAGCTGGCCCAGGCCGCCGAGGCCGGCGCCCTGATCGCCGCCATGGAGGTGAGCTCCCACGCCCTGGATCAGCAGCGGGTGGCGGGCTGCCGCTTCGCCGGAGCGGTGTTCACCAACCTCACCCAGGACCACCTCGACTATCACCCGTCCATGGAGGCCTACTTCGAGGCCAAGGCCCTGCTGTTCGCCGAGCCCCTGCTGGCGGCGGATGGCGCCAGGGCCGTCGTCAACGGCGATGACCCCTGGGGTGCCCGGCTGGTGGAGCGGCTGGGCAAGCGCTGCTGGCGCAGTTCCCTGGAGGACTCCTCTGCGCAGCTGTACATCGACGGCCTGGCGATCGACCAGCACGGCGTGAGCGGCACCCTGCACAGCCCCGCAGGCAGTGGCGACTTCCGTTCGCCCCTTGTGGGCCGCTTCAACCTGATGAACCTGCTGCAGGCGGTGGGGGCGCTGCTGCAGCAGGACCTGCCCCTGGCGCTGGTGCTGGCGGGCCTGGCCGGTTTCCGCGGCGTGCCTGGCCGCATGGAGCGAGTGCTGGCTGGGGCCAACGACGATCTGCCGGCGGTGTTGGTGGACTATGCCCACACCCCCGATGGTCTGGACAACGCCCTGCAGGCCTGCCGTCCGTTCACCAGGGGCCGTCTGATCTGCGTGTTCGGCTGCGGCGGCGACCGCGACCGCAGCAAGCGGCCCCAGATGGGGGCCATCGCCGCCCGCCTGGCGGACGCGGTGGTGGTGACCTCCGACAATCCCCGCACCGAGGACCCCCAGGGGATCCTCGACGATGTGCTGGCCGGGATTCCCGCCGGCACCGCCCTGCAGGTGGAGGCTGACCGGGCCTCGGCCATCGCCTCGGCGATCGCCGAGGCCGGCCCCGACGACCTGGTGCTGATCGCCGGTAAGGGGCATGAGGACTATCAGATCCTCGGCACCAAAAAGGTGCACTTCGACGACCGGGAGGAGGCTGAAATGGCCCTGCGCCGGCGGACTGCCGCCTGAAGCACAGGACCCATCAGCTCACCCGGGCCTGAGCGCGTCAGCCCCTGTTGACGGAGGCCACCGAGCTGCCCTGGCGGATGCGCATGTCGCTTTCCCGCACCCAGCCGCCGCCAGCTACCTCCAGCCAGCCGTTGGTAGAGCGACCGGTGAGGGAGACCACCTGGCCGTTGTTGATCCGGCGGCGCACCAGGGAGTGCTGCTCGGCCAGCTCATGGATCTCGGCCTGGCCATGCTGGCCGTTGGCCGTGGCGATGAAAGAATCAGCGCTACGACCACCCAGCGGTGGTTCGGGGTCGCCGTAACGGAGTTCGTCACCCCCCTGGCCCCGCAGGGCAGCCCAGCTCAGGCCGGCCAGGCCGATCGGCAGGAGCAGCCACCAGGCATGGGAGCGGTTCACGGCCTGGGTTTCACTGGCGGCCGTGGCCATCGAGCGTGAGAAGTCCTGGCCGAAGTCGGTGCGGTCCGCACCTGCCTTGAGGGCATCGCCGAGGCCAACCACGCCCTTGCTGGCGCTGAAGGGGCAGGTGAGCCGGGCCTTGTTGACGCCGTCCTTGCTGAGGTCGAGCACGATCTCGACACGGTCGGCATCGATGGCGCGGCGGGAGACCACGCTCGACGGATCGGCGCGCCAGCCTTCGCTGGTCGCCTTGCCCAGACAGGCGGTTTCCGCCTTCTGGAGCATCTCGGCCGGGGCGCTGGCCTGGGCGGTGCCGCCTGCGGCTAGCAGCACCACGCCGGTGGCGGCGGCCAGCAGCGGCCGACGCAGAGCCTGAGAGGTGACCGGGTTCATGATCAGGGGGTATGGGAATAGGCGTGGGTTGCGAGCGGTGAATCCTGCAGCGGCTTGAGGGCTGTTGTCGGTTCTGCCCATCGGGCCAGCTCCCTGTTTGGGATGGTCCACCCACGGCTTCACCGTATACAGATCGGTTCGAATGACAACACAAACTGAGGTATCTGCTTGTTTGCTTCGCCATTGCACCGACTGACCTCTGGGATGGCCTGGCCAACTGGGATGTCCTGGCCTGGAAACCACGAGACCTCAATGCTGTTGCCCCACCTCTTCTGCTGGATTGGTGGCGTTAATTGTGTAATTCTGCGGCACTCGTTGGTGCGAGGTGGCCAAGCCTGGCGTCTGGCTGGCACACTTCACACGTTCCTGTCGATCGCCCATGGCGTCCACTCCCTCCCTGTCCAAAAAATTTCTCGCTGAACTATTCGGCACCTTCTGGCTGGTGCTCGGCGGTTGCGGCAGTGCCGTCCTCGCCGCCGCCTTCCCCTACAACGACGCTGCCGCCAACCCGTTCGGCCTCGGTTTCCTGGGGTGTCGCTCGCCTTCGGCCTCACCGTGCTCACGATGGCCTACGCGATCGGTCATATCTCCGGCTGTCACATCAACCCTGCGGTGAGCTTCGGCCTCTGGGCTGGTGGTCGCTTCCCGGGCTCCCAGCTGCTGTCCTATGTGGTGGCCCAGGTGCTCGGCGCCATCATCGCCGGTGGTTTCATCTTCCTGGTGGCCAGTGGCCGTGAAGGTTTTGCCCTCACCGGCAGCAACCCCCTGGCCACCAACGGCTTTCTGGCCCACTCGCCGGGGGGCTATGGCTTCTTCTCAGCCCTGCTGATCGAGGTGGTGCTTACCTTCTTCTTCCTGATCGTGATCATGGGCGCAACCGACCGTCTGGCTCCCTCCGGCTTTGCCGGCGTGCCCATCGGCCTGGCTCTCACCCTGATCCACCTGATCAGCATCCCCATCACCAACACCTCGGTGAACCCCGCCCGCAGCACCGGTGTGGCCGTGTGGGCCGGAGCGGAAGCCATGGGCCAGCTCTGGCTGTTCTGGGTGGCCCCGATCGCCGGCGCCCTGCTGGCTGGCTGGGTGTACCGCAACCTGCTCACCCATGAGCCTGCGGTGAACGGCGTGATCCCGTCGGATCCGATCTGAGCTCTTGCCGCTCCGTCGCGGCACCGCTGTGCTCTGCCCGGGGAGTCGGCTCCCCGGGTTTTTTTGTGCTCAGCCGCGTTGCAGCCCCCGCAGTGCCTGCAGCAACCGCTCCAGGTCTGCTGCTGTGGTGGTGATGTGGGTGCAGGCGCGCAGGCAGGCTGGCTCGGGGAGCGAGCGCAGCCAGATGGCTTGCTCTCCGAGGGTGTCCACGATCGCCTCGGGCTTGATTGCCCTGCCAGCGGCGTCAGTGAGGGTGAAGCTCACCAGCCCTGCCGGAGGGGGCTCCTGCAGCAGAGGTTCCACGCCCGGCACCTGCTGGAGTTCCTGCCAGAGCCGGTTGGCTGTGCTGCGGAGGCTCTCCAGACGCTGCTCCGCCGATCCTTCCGCCTCCAGCAGCTGCAAGGAGCAGTCCAGGCCGGCGAACAGGGGAATGCAGGAGGTGGCCACCTCAAAGCGCCGCCCGTCGCTGTGGAAGGGGGAGCCTCCAGGGGCGGCCTCGGGCCCGCTGACCTGCTCCGACAGCAGACTGCGCCAGCCGATCAGGGTGGGCTGGGCTTCGGCCAGCAGCCGCTCCGACAACGCCACCACCCCCAGGCCCTCCGGGCCGCAGCACCACTTGTGGCCGGTGCAGGCGTAGATATCGGCGGCACTGGCGGCGGCGGCAACCGGCACCGAACCCAGGCTCTGGGCCCCATCCACCAGCAGCCAGGGGTGGTTGGGGTGCAGGTAGAGCCGCTCGGCCACCCGTGCGATCGGCAGCAACTGGCCGCTGTTCCAGAGCAGGTGGGAGAGCACCACCAGCCGGGTCTGGGGCTCCAAGGCCTGCTCCAGCCGTTCCAGCAGCCCGGTTTCCGTGTGCTCAGGGCCGCCGCGCAGGTCGCTCACCCTGAACTGCCGCACCTGCAGGCCATGACGCCGTGCCAGCTCCTGGCAGGCCGCCACCACGCCCGGATGCTCACAGTCACTGAGCAGCAGGACGTCCCCCGGCTGCCATGGCAGGCCCCACAGGGGCAGCACACACCCGGAGGTCACGTTCTCCGTGAAAGCCAGCCGGGTGGGGGCCACCCCCAGCCAACCGCCGAGGCGCTCGCGCAGGCGTGTGGTGGTCGCCTCGACCAGGGGCCACACCGCTGTGGTGAACGGTCCCAGCTCCTGAATGCTCCGACAGCAGCAGAGGATTGCCTGCAGAGAAGGATCCGGCAGGGGCCCCTGGCCGCCGTAGTTGAAGTAGGTCTTGTTGTGGAGGGCGGGCATCGCCGCCCGCAGTTGTTCGCCCATTCCCACCTCGGGTGTTCGCCGGGAGCTGCTCCTGGTTGGGGCTGGCCAAGGAGCCACCCCAACCGATTCCTGCACTGTCTGAGATCCCGGGCGGGTCCGGTCGATCAGATCGTTCCGAAGGCCACCTGGCAGGCCGTGTTCACCAGTTCAGCCTCGGCCAGGGAGGTGGGCACATCGCCATTGAGCAGGCCGTCCTCGCAGTCGGCCTCCATCTCATAGGTGTAGTTGCCATTGGCCACCACAAAGGTGATTGCGGTTTGATCCATGGCCTCCACCGACCCGTAGTACAGCTGCATGGAACTGTTGGGCACCACAACCGTGGACTGGCGATCCCGGATCGCCCTGTTGACAGCATTGTTGACGATCAGGGCCGTGGTGAGGGCGTTGATGCCCCAGCCGAGGGCCTGGCCGCCCCACCAGCTCCAGCTGGGCGAGCTGGAGTTGTACCAGCCGCCACCCCAGGGGCGGTTGTAACCCCAGTTAGGGCTTTGAGCCCAGCCGGGATAGCCATAGAAGGGGCGGTTGTATCGAACCGGGTTCACCCAGATGTTGCGCCGTGATCGGTTGTACTGCTTCCACTGGTTGCTGTTCCACGATTTCCATTGCTGGCGCTGTACGTTGCGATAGGCCTTATCCTTTCCTTTCTTCTTGCCAGCATCGAAACCCTTGTCGTAGCCCTTGTCGTAGCCCTTGTTGCGACCCTTGTTGAGGCCGTCCTGGCGGCCTTCCTGATAGATCTTATCCCGCTGCTTGTCGGAAATCTTCTTCTTGTTGGTGCCTGACTGCTTGTTCTTGGTCTTGGAGGGATCGGTTGCTTTGCGATCGCTCTTTTTGGCCGGTTGAGACTGGACCTGCTTTTCCTTGTGGGATTGGCTGCTGCCTGGCTGGCCTTGCTTTTGTTTCTTCTTTTTCTTTTTGTCTTTGTTGTCGTTCTCAGCCAGCAACAGGTCGCCCTCACTGGAGAGCATCAAGGCGGCCTGCCCTTGCCGCATCTGGGGTAGGGCTGCCAGCGCTGGCAGGGTGCTGGTGCTGGTGAGCAGCAGGGCAGCCGCCAGGGCGCACAGGGATTGTCCGCTCGCTTGGAACCTTGCCATCTTTGCGATTCAACGGGGCCAGTCAGGCCTGATCTGTTTCAAGTTAGGAGGAGTGGAAACCGCAGGCAACCGTACCTACCCATCCTGTTGCAGTGGCTCAGAGCAGCTGGCCGGCCATCACGGCCGCCACAGCTGAGAACAGGGTGATGCCCAGGGCGGTGAGGGGGTTCTGGCCCTGGGCCACGGCGAGGCTGGTGACCACGCCGGCACCGATGCAGGCCACCGCCAGCTGGTTCACTAGGTCGCCGTGATCGCGGGGGCTGGGGCTGGGGGTCACGGCTTGGGCTGCGGTTGCCATGGACCGTAGGGGGGGTGAGCGCTGGTGCCAGGGGCTGGCTGCTCCCTTGTTACGCCACGTCGGAGTTCGTCATACCCCGCAATCTCGAGGCCGGCCGTGCCCGGCCGCCGCGGGCCCAGGCCTGCAGCTGCTCCAGTTGCTCCCGGGCCGTGCGCGAGAGCGGTACCACCTGGCTGGCGGCCGCCACCAGGTCGGCTTCGCTGAAGTCGCGGGCCTCGGCGAAAGCCAGGTGCATGGCTTCGATCACCGTCTGTTCCAGTTCGGCGCCGGAGAAGCCCGCCGTGCGATCCACCAGCACCTCCAGGGGGAGCTGGTGTTCGGGCCGCCGCCGGCGCAGCTGCAGGTCGAGGATGGCGCGGCGCTCTTCGGCGCTGGGCAGGTCGAGCAGGAAGATCTCGTCGAAGCGGCCCTTGCGCAGCAGCTCGCCCGGCAGCCGTTCCACCGCGTTGGCCGTGGCCACCACGAACACCGCGCTGGTCTTCTCCGCCATCCAGGTGAGCACCGTGCCCAGCACCCGCTGGCTGGTGCCGCCGTCACTGCGGGAATCACCGCCAAAGCCCTTGTCGATCTCGTCGATCCAGAGCACGCAGGGGGCCATGGCTTCGGCCCGCTGGATCATCTCGCGGGTGCGCGCCTCGGAAGCCCCCACCAGGCCGGCGAACAGCCGGCCCACATCCAGACGCAGCAGGGGCATGCCCCAGCTGTGGGCGATCGCCTTGGCCGTGAGCGACTTGCCCGTGCCCTGGGGACCCACCAACAGCACGCCCCGGGGCAGCGGCAGCCCGTAGCGGCGGGCTTCCTCACTGAAGGCCAGGCGCCGCTGTTCCAGCCAGTGCTTGAGGGCGTCCAGGCCACCGATGTCCGCCGGGGTGGCCTCCGTGGGGCAGTACTCCAGCAGCTCGGTCTTGGCGATGGCCTGGCGCTTCTCCTCCAGCACCTCGGCCAGGTCGTCCGCGCTCAGCCGCCCGCGGCGGGCCAGGGCCCGGGCGGCCAGCTGGCGCACCCGCTGGGCGCTGAGGCCATGGCAGGCGCCGCTGAGCTGATCCAGCACGGCGGGCTCCAGGGGCTCGCCGCAGGCCTGGGCGATCGAACGGAGCAACGCGCTGATCTCAAGGGCATCGGGCAGGGGCAGTTCCAGCACGGTGATGCTGTCGTCCAGCTCCGCGGGCAACTGCCAGTTGGGGGCGGTGATCACCAGGGTGCGGGCGCTCTGGCGCAGCGTGCCGGCCAGATTGCGCAGGCGCCGGCAGACGCCGGCGTCCTCGCAGTAGCGGTGAAAGTCGCGCAGCAGCAGGATGGCCTCCTGCCCGGACGGCAGGGGGTCGAGGGCGGCGAGTGCCGCCATCGGGTTGCGGGCCGCCTCCCCCTCGCGGTTGGGGGCACCGCGCAGGCCATCCACGAAATCCCAGCGCAGCAGGGGGCGGTTGCCCAGCCGCTGGGCGGCCTGCTCCAGCAGGCTCTCCACCCGATCCTCCTCCAGGCTGCGGATCCAGAGGATCGGCGTGCGCGAGCGGATCAGCAGATCGAGCTGGTCGGCCCAGCTGCCGGCGGCGCTCATCGGGTTTCGCCATCCCCGCCCCGCAGGGCCTGCAGCCCGGCCCAGCGGGGATCGATGCCGCTGTCGGCGCTGCCCCAGCTGGCGGGACCCGGACAGTCGGGGCCGCAGCGGTTCACGGCCGGCAGCTGCAGGCTGAGCTGCTCGAAGGTCCAGTGGCCGGGATCGAAGCTGCCCTGGGGATCGAGGCTCTCGCTGAGGGCATCGGGGTCGAGATCGAGCACCGCCTCGCCCTGTTCGATCAGGCTGGTTTCCAGTCCCTGCTGGCGGGCCTGTTCCCCCAGCCAGAGCAGCTCATGGGTGTGAAAGCTGAGCGGGTGGTTGAAGTGCTGCAGGCAGCGGTCGCAGCAGAGGGTCACGATCGTGGACGCTTCACCCTCCACCTCCAGCACATTGCCGCGGTGGCTGGCCTGCACGTGGCCACGCACCGGCGTGAGACTGGCGAGCTCGGGCAGGGGCTGATCGATGTCCCAGCGGCGGCCTTCAGCCAGGCCGCTGAGCTCCTGGATGGCAACCGGCCGCAGCGGGTTCACTTCTTCCCCTTGGGCTCGAAGGGCAGCCGGTCGCCGCTGGCGTTGGCGGTGACTGTGACGGCCTGCTGGGCCATCTGCTGGTCGAGGATCTTCTGGAGATTGTCGGGCAGGGCCTCGCGGCTGAGCAGGAAGGTCTGCAGCGCCTGGAAGATGTTGGCCACCACCATGTAGAGCAATACCCCGGCCGGCAGGGGGAAGAACAGGAACATTGCCGTGATCATCACCGGCGTGATCTTGTTGGCCGTGGACTGCTGGGGGTTGGCCGGCATCCCCATCCCCGAGAGGATCTGGGAGATGAACAGGCTGGCGCCGAAGGCCGCCACCAGCACGGCGATGTCCCAGTTCACGCCTGCGTCGCCCATGAAGCCCACCTGACCCAGGGCCTGGATGAACAGGAAGCCGGTGCGGGCAGCCAGGCCGGGCACCTTGGCCTCCACCGTGGCGTCACCGGGGGCAAGGGCTGTGATCGTGCCGTTCTGGTCCACACTCACCACGCCGTCGCCTTTTGTGACGCTCCAGCTGGGGGTGAAGCGACTGCCGTTCTCGGCCCCCGTGAGCACGCTGGCGAAACTGGTGCCCTCCTTGGTGTGCAGGTTCACCGTGGTGGTGTCGCCCACGCCCAGCTTGGTGCCCTTCTCCAGGGTGCCGATCACCGGTACGTGGTTGCTGCTGCTCAGGAAGATCGAGTGGCTGGCGCTGTTGAACGGCTTGGGCTCCACCGTGGCGATCTGCTCGGCCGGCAGCACCTTCACGTTGAAGGTGTAGGGCACATCGGCGAACGGTGAGCCGCGCAGGGTGGCGAACAGGGCGAACAGGATCGGCATCTGCACCAGCAGGGGCAGACAGCCGGCCAGCGGGCTGCCGAACTCCTGCATCAGCTTGCCCAGTTCCTCCTGCTGCTTCTGGGGGTTGTTGGCGTGCTTGCTGCGGATCTCCGCCTGGCGCTGCTGCATCACCGGCTGGGCGATGCGCATCCGCCGGGCATTGCGGATCGAGCCGGCGCTGAGCGGGAACAGCGCCAGGCGGATCACCACCGTGAGGGCGACGATCGCCAGGCCATAGCTGGGCACCAATCCGTAGAAGAAGTCGAGGATCGGAATCAGCAGGTTGTCGGAGATGTAGCCGATCACGGCGCAGGGGGTGCTGGGGTGAAGGGGTCAGCGTGGCTCAGTGTGCCTGAGCGGGGGGGTGGGTTGAGGGGCGACTTCAGGCGGCGATCCCCTTGGCTTTGGCGGGCTGGCCGGCCTGGCGACGCTCTTCGATGTAGGTCTCGAGTTCGCGAAAGCGGGGCACGGAGCGCATCTCCAGCTTGGCGCCGTCGTTGAGCACCAGCACCATGTCGCCCCAGGCGCCGAAACCCCGGGGGACGCTGCGCACCTCGCGGATCTGGCTGTACACCACCTGGCTGCGGTCTCGCCCCATCCAGCCGCCATTCACCTCGATCCGCCGGCTGGTGATGCGAAAGCGCAGCCACAGGGCGCGCACGATCGCCCCCACGGCGAAGGGAATGCCGATCAGGGTGAGACCGAACAGCAGATTGAGCAGCAGGTCGCCCCGGGCCGGCCCGCCCTCGTAGAACACGGTTTCCTGGATCTGAGCGCCGGGGGAGGCGGGGGAAGATTTGCTCATCAACTCAGACCTGCGCGCTGCAGAAGCTCCTCGCATTCTCCCAGCAGGCTGGCTGGATCGCGCTCGGCGCTGCCGGGCTTGCAGCTCACCAGCAGCCATACCGGCCCCTGCGGGCGGCCGATCGGCAGCTGGGCCAGATGGGCATGCAACAGGCGCCGCAGGCGGTTGCGCTGCACGGCCCGCTTGTGCACCTTGCTGCTCACCACCACGCCGCAGCGCCAGGGGCTGGGGCTGCGGCGGCGTTGCTCGGGGGGGCAGCAGCTGGGGGTCGGCGGGCAGCCAGCGCAGCATCAAAAAAGGGGCCGTGGCTGGCACGACCCCTGCGATAGAGCTGATCGAAAACCCGCTGACCCTTGAGGCGGTGCCGCTGGGGCAGGGCCATGGAGGCAGTAGGTCAGACCGCCAGACGGGCGCGACCGCGGCGGCGGCGCGCCCGGATCACTCGTCTGCCGGTATGGGTGCGCATCCGGACGCGAAAGCCGGAGACCCGCTTGCGCTTGCGGCTGGTTCCTTCAAGAGTGCGCTTGGTCATGGCCGGATGCTCGCTCCCCTCTGCTCGTCAGAATTGGACTGAAGCGCCAACCTATCAGGCGGCCTGCGGGCTTCAGTTGTTGGGTGGTTCGATCTGAATCAGCCAGCTGCCCAGGTAGCCGGAGATCGGTACGTCGCCGGGGGCCTGGGCCAGGGCATTGAACTGGTACATGCCCGTGTTGAAGGGATTGAACAGTCGCATGTACACCCCGATCGTGCCGGTGTCCGGCACCGGAGTGTCGGGGAAGATCTCCAGGGCTCTGCCGTTCTCGGCCAGTTCGATCGTGGCCGGAATCTCCTCCACGCAGCGGGTGCGGGTCAGCATGCCGCCTTCGCTCATCTTGCAGAGCTTCACCCGTTTGGTATCAATCCGGGCGTCAAACGAGGGTGGAATGGTGACGCTGAGCTTGAGGATGGCGGTCTTGCGGTCCCGCGGCTTGAGGATCAGGTAATACTCCGAACGGCGTAACCGCTGGGTGTTCGTGATGTAGAAGTACAGCTTGCGGTAGTCCCGGTTGTTGTCCCAGCGGAACTCCAACAGGCCTGGAGTCCCCTGGGCGGCCGCTGGCTGAACCAGGGGACCGTGGCCCGAGGCGGTGAGGCCGAGCAGACCGGCGGCGCCCAGGCCCGCGGCAGCGGCGAGGCCAGCCAGGGGTCGGCCCAGCCGCGCCAGTGGGGAAATTGCCATCGGGCGAAGGTGTCTCATGTGTTGATTCTCAGCAGTCCGTGCGCGGGCCTGGTGAGATCAGTGGTCGGCCCGCTAGCTGGCGCGGTCGGGCCGCAGCCGGCCGGCCTCGCGTAGGTAGGGATGGCAGGGCTGGCGCTGGCCCTCCAGCCAGGCGTGGGCCAGCAGGCGGATGCAGCGGGGCAGATCGCCCGCCACGGCCATCTGCTGGCAGTCGAGCAGGGCCACGTGATCCCAGCCGTTGCGTCGCCGGGCGACCGCGGCCGGAAACACCGCATCCAGATCGGCCGTGACCGAGAAGGTCACCGACACCACCCGTTCTCCCTCCAGCCCGTTGCGGGCCACCAGGGCATCCACCAGTTCGGCCACGGCGCTGGCGATGGCCTCGGCGGTGTTGGCCTCGGCGGTGGTGGCCCCGCGCAGGGCCCGCAGTTGCAGGCCCTCGCTCATGGCCGCCAGAGCCAGAGGGGCTGGCCTGCCCAGGCCAGTTCCAGGCTGAGGACCTGGCAGAGCGCCCGCAGGGCCGAGCGACCGGGCAGCAGGCCGCCGAAGCGGCGCGGGGCGGCCCCGAACTCCGTGGGTCTGGTTTTGCGCGCATCGAGGCCGGCCAGGCTGCAGGCCAGTTCCCGTGCCCGCTCCTCGTCGCCCAGCTCGTCCACCAGCCCCAGCTCCAGGGCCTGGGCGCCGCTGAACACCCGGCCATCGGCGAAGGCGCGCACCCGCTCCTCCGGCAGGCCCCGGCCCTCGGCCACGGCGGCCACGAACTGGCTGTAGCTGGAGTCGATCAGGCTCTGCAGCAGCTCCCGCTCCTCGCCGGTGAGGGCCCGGTCCGGCGAGAGGATGTCCTTGTAGAGGCCGCTCTTCACCGTCTCGAAACTGATTCCCACCCGCTCCAGCAGTTTGGAGATGTTGTTGCCGCGCAGGATCACGCCGATCGAGCCGGTGATCGTGCCGGGATTGGCCACGATCGTCTCGGCGGCCACGCCCACATACACCCCGCCGGAGGCCGAGATGTTGCCGAAGCTGGCCACCACCCGGCAGCCCTTGTCGCGCAGGCGCAGCAGGGCGGCGTGAATCTCCTGGCTGTCGCCCACGGTGCCGCCGGGGCTGTCGATGCGCAGCAGCAGGGCGGGGCACTCCCGCTGCTCCACCTGGCGCAGGGCCTTGAGCACCCGCTTGCGGGTGCCACCGGCGATCGGACCTTCCAGCGCAATCCGGGCGAGGGTGCGACGGGACTTGCGGCGCCAGGGCCAGACCATGCGGCAGCGGTAGAGATGGCTGGATCTTAAAAAGAAGCACCGATCCGGCCCAGGCCCCCATGGTTCAGGCCCCGCGCTGGTCCGTCTTGCGCCTGCCGGCGATGCTGCTGCCCTTTGCCCTCTGGGGCACGGCGATGGCGGCGATGAAGCCCCTGCTGGCGGGGGGCACCCCCCTGCAGCTGGCCTGTCTGCGGCTGCTGCCGGCGGGACTGGTGCTGCTGCCGGTGGCCCTGGGGCTGGGCCGGCCCCTCGCCGTGGATCGCCGCGACTGGCCCTGGCTGCTGGCCTTCGCCCTGGTGGATGGCAGCCTGTTCCAGGGCCTGCTGGCCCGTGGCCTGGGCCAGACAGGCGCGGGCCTCGGCTCGGTGCTGATCGACTCCCAGCCCCTGCTGGTGGCCCTGCTGGCCCGCAGCCTGTTCGGCGAGGCGATCAACCCCGTGGGCTGGCTGGGCCTGATGCTCGGCCTGCTCGGCATCCTCTGCCTGGGACTGCCCCCCTCCCTGTTGCAGCACTGGTGGCTCGATGGCCCGGCTGCCATCGGTGTGCGCGCCTGGAGTCACGGTGAGCTGTGGATGCTCGGCGCGGCGGCGGCGATGGCCGTGGGCACGGTGCTCTGCCGTTACGCCAGCCGCCACAGCGATCCGGTGGCGGTGACCGCCTGGCACATGCTGATCGGCGCTCTGCCCCTGGCCCTGCTGGCCGCCCTGCCCGTGCGGCAGGGGGCGGCCTGGCTGCCGGCCTGGGGTGCTCTGCAGTGGGGTCTGCTGGCCTACGCCACCCTGTTCGGCACGGCCCTGGCCTACGGCCTCTTCTTCTCGTTCGCCAGCCGCGGTGACCTCACCGGCTTCACCGCCCTCACCTTCCTCACCCCGGTGTTCGCCCTGGCCTGCGGCGTGCTGTGGCTGGGGGAGCAGCTGCGGCCGCTGCAGTGGCTGGGCGCTGCCCTGGCCCTGCTTTCCGTGCTGCTGATCAACCGCCGGGCCCAGCTCTGGCAGGGTGGCGTGCCTGGGGCCCCTGAAGCGGCCGCGGAGTCACCCTGATGCGGATTCTGGTGGTGAGCACGCCGGTGGGGCGACTCGGCAGTGGCCGGGGCGGAGGGGTGGAGCTCACGGCCACCGCCCTGGTGGCCGGCCTGTTGCGCCGGGGCCATGCCCTCACGGTGCTGGCGGCGGAGGGGTCGCTGCTGCCGCCCACCTGCGCCGGCGCCGTGCTCTGGCTGGAGGCGGGCCAGGACCAGCCCAGCTGGCAACACCAGCCCCGCCAGGCCCCGGTGCAGATCCCCGCCCGATCGCTGCTGGGGGCGCTGTGGCGCCGGGCCCTGGCTGGGCAGCAGGGCTTCGACGTGATCGTGAACCTCGGCTACGACTGGCTGCCCCTGTGGCTGACGCCCCACACCACCACGCCCCTGGCCCATCTGGTGAGCATGGGGTCAGTGGCCGAGGCGATGGATGACCTGATCGCCGAGATCGCCGGCAGCCATCCTCACCACCTGGCGTTTCACACCGCCGCCCAGGCCGCCGATTTCCAGTTGGCAGGCCCGCCGTGGCTGGTGGGCAATGGCTTTGACCTCGACCGCTACCGCCTGGCCGAGCGGCCGCAGGCCCTGCTGGGCTGGGCCGGCCGGGTGGCCCCCGAGAAGGGCCTGGAGGATGGGGCCCGGGTGGCCGCGCGCCTGGGCCTGCCCCTGGCGGTGTGGGGGCTGCGGGAGGACCCTGACTACGCCCGCCGGGTGGAGGCGATGGTGCCGCCAGGAACCCTGCAGTGGCGAGGCTTTCTGCCCACTGACCAGCTGCAGGCGGAGCTGGGCCGCTGTGCCGTGCTGCTCAACACCCCCAAGTGGAACGAGGCCTTCGGCAACGTGGTGGTGGAGGCGATGGCCTGCGGTGTGCCGGTGGCGGCCTATGCCCGGGGCGGCCCGGCGGAGCTGGTGCAGGAGGGGATCAATGGTGCCCTGGCCCCGGCGGATGACCTGGACGGTCTGCTGGCGGCCGTCGAGAGGGCGCGGCTGGTGCCACGCCAGTCCTGCCGCCGCTGGGTGGAGCGGCACTGCTCCTGTGAGGCCTTTGCCGCCCGGCTGGAGCAGTGGTTGCAGGCGGTGTGCGAGAGCTGGGCCCAGCGCCGATAGGGTTCGCACCTTCGGCTCTGGGCCGATCCGCTGATCCCTTGCCTGTGAAGCCGTCTCCAACGCCATGGGCGCCTGCTGGGCCCGTTGCCCCTGCGACAGGCCGGTGGGTGTGGCTGGCCAGCCTGGGGTTGGGTCTGCTGCTGTTCGTGTGGCAGCTGGGCAGCACGGGTCTGGTGGACGAGACGCCGCCCCTGTTCGCCGCCTCGGCCCGGGCGATGGCGGAGACGGGCAACTGGCTGATCCCCTGGGTGAACGGTCTGCCCCGCTACGACAAGCCGCCCCTCGTGTATTGGGCGATGGGGCTGCTCTACGGCCTGCCCGGCCAGGCCAGCTGGGACCCCCTGGGCACCTGGGCGGCGCGCCTGCCCTCGGCCCTGGCCACGGTGGCGGTGATGCAGACCCTGGTGCATACCCTGCTGCGCTGGCCCCAGGCCCGCCGCCGTCCAGGTCTCACCGCCCTCGGTGCCGCCCTGGCCTTTGCCCTCTCGCCCCTGGTGCTGATCTGGGGCCGCATCGCCGTCAGCGATGCCCTGTTCAGCGGCTGCCTGGCGATCAGCCTGCTGCTCTGCTGGGACAGCTACGCCGCCGGCGGCCGCCGCTGGTGGGCCGGCTGGGTGCTGCTGGGGCTGGCCGTGCTGGCCAAGGGGCCGGTGGCGGTGGTGCTGCTGGGCCTCACCCTGCTGGGCTTCGGCTGGCTGCAGCGGGATCTGGCGGGGCTGGCGCGCAACCTGCGACCCCTGCGCGGCGGGCTGATCACGGTGCTGGTGGCCGGCCCCTGGTATGGCCTGGCCCTGCTGCGGGAGGGAGAGCCCTTCTGGAACAGCTTCTTCGGCTACCACAACCTGCAGCGCTTCAGCAGCGTGGTGAACAACCACGGGGCGCCCTGGTGGTTCTTCGGCCTGATCCTGGTGCTGGCCAGCCTGCCCGCCACGCCGCTGCTGCTGCTCGGTCTGGTGCGGGGTCTGCGGGGGCCGGTGCCGCCGCCGGCGCTGTCGCTGCAGCGCTTCGCCACCTGCTGGCTGCTGGCGGTGCTGCTGTTCTTCACGGCTGCCGCCACCAAGCTGCCCAGCTACTGGCTGCCGGCCACCCCGGCGGCTGGCCTGCTGATCGCCCTGGCCGCCCAGCGCGGGGCCTGGCTGGCCTGGCGGTTGATGCTGGTGCTGGCGGCCCTGCTGGCCCTGGTGCTGGCCCTGGCCCCGCGCTGGGTGCCGGCGATCGTCACCCCCGAGATGCCCACGCTGCCCCAGGAGCTGCTCGCCAGCGGTCGCCTGCCCCTGGCGGCGGCCTGCTTCGCGCTGGCCGCCCTGTTTGGCCTGGTGGCGGGCTGGCGGCGCGGCCATCCCGCGGCCCTGGTGGCCCTGCAGCTGCCGCTGGTGGCATTCGTGCTGGCGGTGCTGCTGCCGCTGGCCCAGCTGGGCGACCGGCTGCGGGCCGAGCCGGTGCGTCGTCTGGCGGCCAGCGCCCAGCGCCTGAGTCCGAGGGGCCTGCCCTCCCACCTGGCGATGGTGGGCATGTTGAAGCCCTCCCTCCATTTCTATGGCCGCCGGGTGGTGGTGTACGAGGAGGCCGGACCCCGCGGCCTGGTGAACCTCAGCGACCGCCTGGCCGGGGAGAGCCGCCAGGGGCAGACCCCAAGCCCCGCCGATGGCCGCAGTGAACTGTTGCTGGTGATCGACGCCGACACGGCCGCCCAGCCCCACTGGCAGGGTCTGGAGCCGGAACGGCTCGACCAGGCGGGCATCTATCAGCTGTGGCGGCTCGACCGGCGCCGGCTGGAGCAGCGGGCGGCGGCCCTGCGCCGCCGGGGCTGGCCGCCGAACTGGCGCGAGCCCCGGCCCGAGCGCTACTGAGCGCCGGCCCTCACGGGGTGCCCAACTCCTGGCGGCGACAGAAGCTGCAGTGCCCCCAGCGGGCCATCTCGCCCGTCGGGGCCGGGCTGGCGCAGCGCGGGCAGATCCCCATGCCGTGCACGTCTGCCCGGCTGGGGTGGCGGGCCCACGTGGCCCGCTCCTCCTCCATGCCAGGGGGCGGCAGGGGAGCGGCATGGTGCTGCTCCACGCGCAGTTCCCGCACCGGGAAGCCTGCCGCCCGCAGGGCGCCCAGCAACTGGTGGCGGTTGTACTGGAGGGCCTGCAGCCAGGGCCCCGGCGCGGCGCCCACTGTGAGCCTGCTGCCCTGCAGGCGCAGGGGCCGGCAGTGGGGGGCGAGCTGGGGGCCGGCCAGGCTGGGCCACCGCTGCCACAGGGCCGCCAGATGGCCCTGGCGCTGCCACGCCTGCTCGATGCTCTCCAGGCACTGCTGCAGCGGGGCAGCTGGGGGCCGCGGCGGCGGCAGCAGCAAGGACAGGTTGCCGATGCGGCGGCAGGTGAGATCGGACGGGCGGGGTTTGGCGGGCATCCAGTTTGGCGGGCATCCTGGTCCAGCCGTTCTGGTGGCTGCGGCCGGTTGTGGTTAGCCTCCCAGCATCGCTCCAGTTTTCGCCACCCTGAACCCACGATGGGCTTCTTTGAACGCCTCAGCCGTCTGTTCCGCGCCAACGCCAACGCGGTGATCAGCAGCATGGAGGATCCGTCCAAGATTCTCGACCAGTCGGTGGAGGACATGCAGCGGGATCTGGTGAAACTCCGCCAGGCCGTGGCCACCGCCATCGCCAGCCAGAAGCGGATCCAGAACCAGGCGGAACAGGCGGAGAGCCAGTCGAAAACCTGGTACGAGCGTGCCGAACTGGCCCTCAAGAAAGGGGAGGAGGACCTGGCCCGCGAAGCCCTCTCCCGCCGCAAGACCTACCAGGACACCGCCACGGCCCTGAACACCCAGCTGCAGACCCAGTCGGCCCAGGTGGAGCAGCTCAAGAAGAGCCTGCTACAGCTGGAGAGCAAGATCTCCGAGGCCAAGACCAAGAAGGACATGCTCAAGGCCCGCGCCCAGGCGGCCCAGGCCCAGGAGCAGCTGCAGAGCGCCGTGACCGGCCTCGGCACCGACAACGCCATGGCGGCCTTCGAGCGCATGGAGGAGAAGGTGCAGTCGCTGGAGGCCCGCAGCCAGGCCGCCGCCGAGCTGGCCGGCGCCGACCTGGAGAGCCAGTTCGCCGCCTTGCAGAGCAGCGATGTGGACGACGAACTGGCCGCCCTGCGCAGCCGGCTGGAGAACAACCAGCTGGAGCCCAACCAGGAGCCCATCGCCCTGCCGGCCGAGGGTGGTCCGGCCCCCCAGCTCGAGCCGGTGAAGGTGGCCGAGGTGGATGCGGAACTGGAGGAGCTGAAGCGCTCGATCGACAAGCTCTGAATCTGCTCCTGAGGCGAGCCCGGTGAGCCCGCCGGGCTCCATACAATCCACCTTTCGCAGTGCCGCCGCCGTGTCCGTCGCCCAGCTCACCGACGCCAACTTCGAGAGCGAAGTGCTGCGGGCGTCCACGCCGGTGCTGGTGGACGTGTGGGCCGCCTGGTGCGGTCCCTGCCGGCTGATGGCCCCGCTGATGGACTGGGCGGCCAGCGCCTACACCGGCCGGCTGGCGGTGGGCAAGCTGGAGGCCGATCCCAATCCCGTCAGCCGCGACCTGCTCAAGGTGCAGGGCCTGCCGGCCCTGGTGCTGTTCCACAACGGCAAAGAGGTGGCCCGCCACGAGGGCGCCATGGCCCAGGCCCAGTTGCAGGCCTTCCTGGATGCCCATCTCTGATCGGCTGGCCCAGCTCGGCAGTGGTGTCTTTGCCCGCAACGACCGCCGCAAGGCCGCCTATCTGAGCCAGGCCGCCGACCCCGCCAGCGGCCTGCCGCCGCTGCTGGATCTCTCCCTGGGCTCCACGGACCTGCAGCCCCCGGCGGTGGCGATCGAGGCGATGGCCGCCCAGCTTGGCCGTCCTGAAAGCGCGGCTTACTGCCTGCATGCCGCCACAGCCCCCCTGCGCCACGCCGTGGCCGGCTGGGCCCAGCGGCGCTTCGGCGTTGACGTGGACGCCGACCGGGAGGTGTTGCTGCTGGTGGGCTCCCAGGAGGGAACCGCCCACCTGCCCCTGGCCGTGCTCAATCCGGGCGATGGGGCCCTGCTGCTCGATCCCTACTACCCTTCCCACATGGGCGGCCTGCGGCTGGCCTCGGCCCGGCCCCGCCTGCTGCGTCTCGATCCGGCGGCAGGCTGGCGGCCGGACTTCGAGCAACTCAGCGCGGACGCGTGGCAGCAGCTGGGGCTGATGGTGCTGGGTTTTCCCCACAACCCCACGGCCACCACAGGAGAGCAGGCCTGGCTGGATCAGGCGGTGGCCAAGGCCCTGCAGCACGACATCGTGCTGGCCCACGACAACCCCTACGTGGATCTGGCCCTGGACGGGGAGGCCCCGGCCCTGCTGCGCAACCCCGCCTGGCGGCAGTGCGGGATCGAGTTCTTCTCCTTCTCCAAGAGCTGGTGCCTGGGGGGCTTCCGCCTGGCCTTCGCGATCGGTGCGGAGTGGCTGATCAGTGCCCTGCGCCAGCTCAAGGGGGTGGTGGATTTCAACCAGTCGCTGGCCCTGCAGGCCGGCGCGATCGCCGCCCTGGAGCAGGCCCCCGACTGGCCCGCCCGGCTGCGCCACACATACCGCGCACGCCGCGACACGATGGCCGCCGCACTTCAGGCCCAGGGCTGGCCGGTGCGGCTGCCTTCGATGGCGCTCTACCTCTGGCTGCAGCTGCCGCCGCCGGCCCGGGCCATGGAGTCGGAGGGATTCTGCGCGGCCCTGCTGGAGGCCACCGGGGTGGCGCTCACGCCCGGCAACGGTTTCGGCCCCGGTGGCGAGGGTTGGCTGCGGCTGGCGCTGGTGCATCCGGAAGCCGAGCTGGAGGCTGGCGCCGTGCGGATCGGCCGTTGGTTGTCCAGCCTCTGACACCCCTGCCTGCCCGGGCACCCTGCCTGCGCTGGCAGCGGCGGCACCTGCCGGTGTGCGCCAGCACAGAGATTGAACTGGCCCGCTGGCTGGCGGCGCGGGAGGCCGCTGGCCGTCCCCTGCCAGCGCAGGGCACGGCGCTGCTGGTGCTGGCCCGCCGCCAGCGGTTCGGCCGGGGGCAGCAGGGCCGGTGCTGGTCCTCCCCTGCGGGGGGGCTGTGGCTGAGTGCCGCCATCCCCTGGCCCTCCCAGCCCGGCAGCGCCGCCCTGGGGCTGGCGGTGGCCGTGGGCCTCGCCCTGCAGCTGGAGCAGCTGGGGTTGAGGCCCCAGCTCAAGTGGCCCAACGACCTGCTGCTGGAGGGGCGCAAACTGGCGGGACTGCTGCCGCGGTTGCGCCGTCGCGGTGGCCAGGTGCGCTGGGCCCAGGTGGGGATCGGCCTGAATGGGCGCAACCGGGTGCCCCAGGGGGCGATCAGCCTGGCCGGGGCCCTGTCCCCCGGCCGTCCGGCGCACCCCCAGGCGGCCCCGCGGCGTCTGGAGCCCCGCCTGCAGGCTGCCCTGGAATGGGCTGTTGCCTCGGCTGCAGCCGCTGAAGACGTCCGCGCCCTGGCCGAGGAGCGGCTGTGGCGGCCGGCTGAGGGCGTGGAACACGGCGGCAGGCTCTGGCAGGTGGAGGGGCTGGAGCGCGATGGCCGCCTGCTGCTGCGCAGTGGACCGCTGCGCACGCGGCTGGAACGCCGCATCTGAGCGGCGCGGCCGGGATCCGGGGCCGGGAGGTTTCTATACTGCCAGCGCCCGCGGGTCCACAGCCGTCAGCGCCGGGTCGTCCTTGCAGTTGCTCTTCGGCTTCCTTTCCGCTCTCCAACCCGTGCGCCACTGATCTGTGTCCCACTGATCTGTGTGCCACTGATCTGTGCGTCACTGACCTGTGCGCCACTGAGCCCCACTTCTGGAGGCCCCTTCCCCCGGGGAGTTCTCCAGCTCGATCCGCCGCTCCCTCCCTCCCCTCAGCCCCGGTTTGCCAGTGACCCGCCCCCCTGCCCGTCACTCCATGCGGGGAGCCCCCCTGCTGGTGGCCACTTCCCTGCTGGCGGCTCTCCCAGGCCTGGCTGGCCTAGAAACGATCGAACAGCCCCAGGCCCCCGTGGCCCTGCCGCCGCCACCCCCGGTGCAGGAGGCGGTGCCCCTGAGGCCCGCGCCTGCGGCCAGCCAACCCCAGGCCCAACCGCAACCCCTATCCCCCCAGGCCCAACCCCAGCTGGCCCGGCCAGCCCAGCCCATCGCGCCGCAACCCCTGCGTTTCGACCAGTCCCTCGATGAGCTGGTGCGCCAGGGGGTGGTGAGCCCGGCGGAACGGCAGCGCATCCGCACGGGGGCAACGGCCACGCCCCAGCAGTCCCCCGCCCACCAGCGGGCCTGCAGCAGTGGGGCCCTTTCCGAGCAGGAGTGCAGCAGCGGTGTGGTGGTGCGCTGGCGCGGCAGGAACGACAGCCAGGGGCCAGCCCTGCAGCGGCCCGGCGACCCCGAGCTGCCACTGCCCTCCGCCAGTGAGCTGGCGGCCATCGGTTTCAGTGAGGGTGGCCCCCAGCCCCTGAGCACGCCCCTCACCGTGCCGGTGTCGGCGCTCATGGCCGGCGCCGATGGCAACTTCAGTCTCTCGAGCGTGTTTGCCATCACCCCCCGGCCCTCACCCGTGGCCGGCAACGGCAATCGCCGCCTGTTGTTCCCGCTGATCGGACCGGCCGCAATCAGCAGCGGCTTCGGTTTCCGGCTGCATCCGGTGCTGGGCAGCTGGCTGATGCACGCCGGCAAGGACTTCGCTGCCCCCGAGGGCACGCCGGTGGTGGCCGCCCTCGGGGGCCGGGTGGTGAGCAGCGGCATGGCCGGTGGCTATGGCCTCACCGTGGAGGTGGAGCACGACAACCCCAGGCGCCGCACCCTCTACGCCCATCTCAGTGAACTGTTCGTGAAGGCGGGCGACCGGGTGCGCCAGGGCGAGGCGATCGGCCGGGTGGGCAGCACCGGCATGAGCACCGGCCCCCACCTCCACTTCGAGCTGCGTCTGCCCCAGGACGGCGGCTGGGTGGCGGTGGATCCGGGCGATCTCGATCCAGGGCCGGCCGGCATCGGTGTGGGCAACGACGCCGTGGCCCTGTTGATGGGTCAGCTGCTGCAGCGGCTTGAGCGCCCCCAGGTGCAGGCCCAGGCTCCGTTCATTCCCGGAACCGCAGCGGGGCCGGTCAGCGCACCTCGCGACTGATCATCCGCCCGTCGCGGAACTGCACCACCTGCTCGGCCCGGGCGGCCACGTCGTCCTCGTGGGTCACCAACACCAGGGTGATGCCGCTGCGGTGCAGTTCGTCGAAGATCGCCAGCACCTCTTCGGTGGTGCGGGAATCGAGGGCGCCGGTGGGCTCATCGGCCAGCAGCATCGCCGGATTGTTGATGATTGCCCTGGCGATGGCCACCCGCTGTTGTTGCCCGCCTGAGAGCTGGTTGGGCTTGTTGTTAAGGCGCTGGCCGAGTCCAACCCGCTCGAGGGCTTCCTGGGCCCGCCGGCGTCGTTCGGAGGCCGGCACGCCGGCGTACACCATCGGCAGCATCACGTTCTCCATCGCCGTGAGCTGGGGCAGCAGGTGAAACTGCTGGAACACAAAGCCCAGCTGGTGGTTGCGCAGGTCGGCCAGGGCGTCGTCGTCGAGGGATTCCACGGGCACGCCGTTGAGCCGGTAGCTGCCGCCACTGGGGCGATCCAGGCAGCCGAGGATGTTCATGGCCGTGCTCTTGCCGGAGCCGGAGGCGCCCATCACCGCCAGATAATCGCCCGCCTGCACGGTGAGATCGAGGCCGTCCAGGGCCCGCACTTCGGCATCGCCGCTGCCGTACACCTTCTCCACGCCGATCAGCTCGGCCACCGGAGGTGCTGCGCCGGCCATCAGCCCAGGGCCGCCTGCAGCATCGGTGTGCCCACCACGGTCTGGCTGGCCCAGGTGAACAGGGGGCTGGAGAGGATGCCGCCGACGGCGGTCACGATCACGCAGCCCACCAGGCCGGCCCGCAGGGCCGGCAGTCCGGGCAGCTTCCAGCTGATGGGCGGGTAGGCCTTCACCACGTCGGAGGCCTCCTGGGGTTCCTTCACCACCATCATCTTGATCACGGAGATGTAGTAGTAGATCGATACCACCGAGGTGATCAGCCCCACCACCACCAGCAGGTACTGGCCGTCGGCCCAGCCGGCGAAGAACAGGTAGATCTTGCCGAAGAAGCCCAGCATCGGCGGGATGCCGCCCAGCGACAGCAGGCAGAGGCTGAGCCCCAGGGTGATCAGGGGATCCTTCTGGTAGAGACCGGCGTAGTCGGAGATGCGGTCGCTGCCGGTGCGCAGCGAGAACAGGATGATGCAGGCGAAGGCGCCCAGGTTCATGAACAGGTAGGCGGCCATGTAGAGCACCATGGCGGCGTAGCCGTCCTCGGTGCCGCACACCAGGCCGATCATCACGAAGCCCGCCTGGCCGATCGAGCTGTAGGCGAGCATCCGCTTCATCGAGGTCTGGGCCAGGGCCACCACGTTGCCCAGCACCATCGAGAGCACCGCCAGCACGGTGAACAGCAGCTTCCACTGGGTGTCGAAGCTGCCGAAGCAGCCCACCAGGATGCGCAGGGCCAGGGCAAAACCAGCCGCCTTGGAACCCACCGAGAGGAAGGCCACCACCGGCGTGGGTGAACCCTCATACACGTCGGGGGTCCACTGGTGGAAGGGCACGGCGGCGATCTTGAAGGCCACCGTCGCCAGCACGAACACCAGGGCCAGGGCCGCGATCGGGC
The DNA here is from genome assembly GCA_018399015.1 of Cyanobium sp. M30B3. GTDB lineage: Bacteria > Cyanobacteriota > Cyanobacteriia > PCC-6307 > Cyanobiaceae > NIES-981. The sequence goes on along the minus strand of CP073761.1, from coordinate 2,350,060 downwards.
TGGCGCTGGTCTGCAGGGCCAGCCCCACGGCCTCCAGGCTGGTGGCGCCACCGGTGAGGCCGTAGAGCAGGGAGGCGCCGTAGAGAAACACGGCCGCCGCCGCCGAGCCCACCAGCAGATATTTGAGGGCCGCCTCGGAACTGCGGGCGTCCCGCTTCATGTAGCCCGAGAGCAGGTAGCTGGCCACCGAGAGGGTTTCCAGCGACACGAAGATGCTCACCAGGTCGGTGGAGCCGCACAGGAACATGGCCCCGAGCGTGGCGGCCAGCAGGATCGCGGCGTATTCCCCCACCGGCGTGCCGCTCTGCTCCACGTAGCGCCAACTGAGCATCAGGGTGATCAGGGTGGAGGCGGCCACCACGGCGCGGAAGGCGATGGCCAGGTTGTCGGCCAGGAAGCTGCCCAGGAAGGAGGGCGCCAGGGCCGGATCACTCCACTGCAGGGCCAGCAGCACCAGGGCGCCCCCCAGGCCCGCGTAGCTGAAGGGCGGTACCCAGCGGCTGGCGGCCTTCTCGCCGGCCAGGTCCACCAGCAGGCAGGCCACCAGGGCCACGAGCACCGCCGCTTCCGGCGCGATCGTGCCGGCATTGAGCTGGCTGGCCAGGCTGGCCACACCCGCTCCACTGCCGATGGCCTCAACCGCGGGATTGACCGCGGTGAGCAGGGCGCCGGGCAGGGACATCACAGCGGCTCGAGCCAGGTTTGCTGGAGGTGACTGTAGCCGTGTTGTTTCCACCCCCTGGACAGGTGGTGCGATAAAGAGGGAAGCGGTCGTCCACCTGCCTGTGGGTCACACCCTGGTCATCGTCGAGAGCCCCACCAAGGCCCGCACCATCCGCGGCTTCCTGCCCAAGGACTTCCGGGTGGAGGCCTCGATGGGTCACGTGCGCGACCTGCCCAACAACGCCAGCGAGATCCCCGCGGCCCACAAGGGCGAGAAGTGGTCCAACCTCGGCGTGAACACCGCCAACAACTTCGAGCCCCTCTACGTGGTGCCGAAGGACAAGAAAAAGGTGGTGAAGGAACTCAAGGACGCCCTCAAGGGTGCCGACCAGCTGCTGCTGGCCACCGACGAAGACCGGGAGGGGGAATCGATCAGCTGGCACCTGCTGCAACTGCTCAGCCCCAAGGTGCCGGTGAAGCGGATGGTGTTCCACGAGATCACCAAGGAGGCGATCGGCCGGGCCCTGGAGCAGACCCGCGAGCTCGACATGGAGCTGGTGCACGCCCAGGAGACCCGCCGCATCCTCGACCGGCTGGTGGGCTACACCCTCTCGCCGCTGCTGTGGAAGAAGGTGGCGTGGGGGCTGAGCGCCGGCCGCGTGCAGTCGGTGGCGGTGCGCCTGCTCGTGCAGCGCGAGCGGGCCCGCCGGGCCTTCAGGAGCGGCAGCTACTGGGACCTCAAGGCCCGGCTGGAGCAGGGCGGCAGCGGCTTTGAGGCCAAATTGAGCCAGCTGGGCGGCGTGAAGATCGCCGGCGGCAGTGATTTCGATGAGAGCACCGGCGGCCTCAAGGCCGGCAGCAAGGTGCGGCTGCTGGCCGAGGCCGAGGCGCGCCAGCTGCGCGAGGCGGTGCTGGCGGCCCCCTGGCGGGTGGCGGCGGTGGAGGAGAAGCCCACGGTGCGCAAGCCGGTGGCCCCCTTCACCACCAGCACCCTGCAGCAGGAGGCCAACCGCAAGCTGCGGCTCTCGGCCCGCGAAACCATGCGCACCGCCCAGGGCCTCTACGAGCGCGGCTTCATCACCTACATGCGCACCGACTCGGTGCACCTGAGCGAGCAGGCGATCAGCGCCGCCCGCAGCTGCGTGGGCGCCAAATACGGCCAGGAGTACCTGAGCCCCTCCCCGCGCCAGTTCTCCACCAAGGCCCGCAACGCCCAGGAGGCCCACGAGGCGATCCGTCCCGCCGGCGAGAGCTTCCGCGACCCCGCCGCCACCGGCCTCGACGGCCGCGACCTGGCCCTCTACGAGCTGATCTGGAAGCGCACCGTGGCCTCCCAGATGGCCGACGCCAAACTCACCATGCTCAGCGTGGATCTGGAAGTGGATGGCGGCACGCTGGGACTGGCCAGCTTCCGCGCCAGCGGCAAGCGCATCGATTTCCCCGGCTTCTTCCGCGCCTACGTGGAGGGCTCCGACGACCCCGATGCCGCGCTGGAGGGGCAGGAGGTGCTGCTGCCGGCGCTCAAGAGCGGCGACAGCCCCGCCTGCAAGGCGGTGGAGGCCCTCGGCCACCAGACCCAGCCGCCCGCCCGCTACAGCGAGGCGGCCCTGGTGAAGATGCTCGAAAAGGAGGGCATCGGCCGACCCTCCACCTACGCCTCGATCATCGGCACGATCGTCGACCGGGGTTACGCCACCCTGGCGAACAACGCCCTCACCCCCAGCTTCACGGCCTTCGCCGTGACGGCCCTGCTGGAGGAGCACTTCCCCGATCTGGTGGACACCAGCTTCACCGCCCGGATGGAGAACACCCTCGATGAGATCTCCCACGGCCAGGTGCAGTGGCTGCCCTACCTGGAGAGCTTTTACAAGGGCGAGAAGGGCCTGGAGGCCCAGGTGGCCCAGCGCGAGGGCGACATAGACCCCGGCGCCTCGCGCACGGTGGAACTGGAGGGACTGCCCTGCGTGGTGCGCATCGGTCGCTTCGGCGCCTATCTGGAAACCAAGCGCGTTGCCGACGACGGCAGCGAGGAGCTGCTCAAGGCCACCCTGCCCCAGGAGATCACCCCGGCCGATCTCGACGCCGAGAAGGCCGAGCTGATCCTGCGGCAGAAAGCGGATGGGCCGGAGGCCCTCGGGGAGGACCCGGAAACCGGTGAGGCGGTGTACCTGCTGTTCGGCCAGTACGGCCCCTACGTGCAGCGGGGCCAGGTGAGCGACGACAACCCCAAGCCCAAACGGGCGTCGTTGCCCAAGGGTGTCAAGCCCGAGGAGCTCAAGCTGGAGGATGCCCTGGGGCTGCTGCGCCTGCCGCGCCAGCTGGGCGAGCACCCCGACGGCGGCCGCATCGATGCCGGGCTGGGCCGCTTCGGGCCCTACGTGGTGCACCACAAGGGCAAGGGGGAGAAGGACTACCGCTCGCTCAAAGCGGAAGACGACGTGCTCCTGGTGGGTCTGGAGCGGGCGCTGGAGCTGCTGGCCCAGCCCAAGCGCGGCCGCGGCGGCCGCACCGCCCTCAAGGATCTCGGCACCCCCGAGGGCGCCGATGAGGCCATCCAGCTGTTCGATGGCCCCTACGGCCTCTACGTGAAGCAGGGCAAGGTGAATGCCTCCCTGCCCGAGGGCACCACCGCCGACACGATCACCCTCGAGCAGGCCGTGGAGCTGCTGGCCGCCAAGGCGGCCAGCGGCAAGGGCAAGGGCGGCAGGAGCGCCGGCAAAGCCGCTGCCGCCCGCAAGCCGGCGGCCAGGACCCCGGCCGCCAGGAAGGCCCCTGCCACCACCAAGACCGGTCGCCTGCGCGCCAGTGCCGTGCGCGTGATCAAGGCGGCCGACAACTGATGGCCGGCCCCCGCCCGCTGCTGCGCTGCCTGGCCCTGGTGCTGGGCCTGCCTCTGGCGGCCTGCAGTGGCACCCCCTTCGGTGAGCAGCTCAGCGACAGCTTCTCCGGTCCCCCCGGCCCCGGCGCCCCCCTCCCTGTCCAGCAACCCCAGGCCAACCCCAGCCCCAACGCTCCCAGCGGCCCGCCGTCCGCCGCCACGCCTGCCCCCAAGCCTGCGGTTCCCCGGCCCGCCGCCCTGGCTCCGGCTCCCTACCGCCTGATCCTGCGCCTGCCCGCCGCCGACCCGGCAGCCCCCGCCGAGGCGGTGACCGAGGCCCTGCGGGCGGCGGGTGTGAGCTTTGCGGTGGAGACGATTGAGCGGGTTCCCGCGGACAACGGTGCCACGGAGCCCGTTCCCAACCCGCCCCCGTGCCCCCCGTTCCGGCCACCCCGCCAGCTCCCGCAGCCCGGCCGGCTCCAGCCCCCCGCTGATGGCCGCGCCGCTCAGCCCCCGGCAGACGCGCCAGCTGATGGACACCGCCTACCTGGCGGCGGCCACCGGCCTGCTGTGGGTGGCGCTCTACTACCTGCCGGTGGGCAGTCCCCTGTTCCGGCTGGCCCTGCCCCTGCCGCTGGCCCTGCTGCAGCTGCGCCATGGCTGGCGCTGCGCCTGGGAGGGGATGGTGGTCACCGCCCTGCTGCTGGTGGTGCTGATGGGGCCGATCCGGGGCCCGCTGGTGGTGTTTCCCTACGGGATGCTGGCTCTGTGGCTGGGCTGGTGCTGGCGCCGCCGCCGCAGCTGGTGGCTGAGCTGGGGGGTGGGCAGCGTGATCGGCACCCTGGGATTCCTGGTGCGGGTGGCGGTGCTCTCGCTGATGGTGGGAGAGAACCTCTGGGTGGTGATCACCGCCGCCGCGGCCGGGCTGCTGGAGAGGCTGGCCGGGCTGCTGGGCCTGGCGGCGGGGGTGGAGCTGGCCCAGGTGCAGGTGGCGGCTGTGGTGCTGGTGTGGGTGCAGAACCTGATTGTGGTTCTGGCCCTGCACGCCGTGGCCTACTGGATCTTTCCCCGCCTCAAGGCGCCGATCAGCGAGCCGCCTGCGGCGCTGCGGGCCCTGGTGGCGGTGGATCCGCTCTGAGGGGGAGGGAGGGGGCGGTGGGAGGAGAGGCCGTTGCCGATCCCGTGCCCTGGCCGCGGAGCCGGCTGCTGCTGCTGGCCGCCACCGAGACCGCGGCTGTGCCTGGCATCTCGGCGGCTGGAGCCACGCCCGCCGCGCGGCGGGTACGGCGGCGGCCGATGCCGAGCTGTTGCTGGCCGGGCCAGGGGCACCGCGGCCCCATGCGTTGCCGCCGCTGCCGGCTGGGGTGAGCCCCGCCCTGATCAGCCATGTGGTGTTGCGGGAGCTGGGCTGGCTGGATCGGGCCCTGGTGCTGGATCTGGGCTGTGCCGTGGCGCCGGCGATCCCCCACCTGCGCCTGCCCGCCGGCGAGGGTGGGGGTGCGGCCCGCTGCGTCAGTTCGGGCCAGGCGATGGCACCAGGGCGAGTGGAGGCCCTGCTGCGCCGCGGTAGGGCCTGGGGCGAGCGGCTCACGCCTGCCGAACCCCTGGTGCTGGCCGAGTGCGTGCCCGGCGGCACCACCACGGCCCTGGCCGTGCTGCGCGGTCTGGGCCTGCCGGCAGACGGCCTGGTGAGTGGCAGCCTGCGGAGCAGTGCCCATGGGCTGAAGGCCGAGCTGGTGCGCCGGGGGCTGGCGGCGGCGGGCCTGCCCACCGCCGCCACACCGCAGCGGGTGCTGGCGGCGGTGGGCGATCCGATGCAGGCCCTGGCCACCGGCCTGCTGCTGGGGGCGGCGGCGCGGGGGTGCCGCTGCTGCTGGCGGGGGCAGCCAGATGGCGGCGGTGCTGGCCCTGGCCCTGGCCCTGGCCCCGCCCGGGTCCAGGGCCAGGCTGGCCGCCGCGGCGCCGATCGCCACCACGGCCTGGGTGGCCGCGGAGGCCGACAGCGACCTGGAGCGGCTGCTGGCCCTGATCGGTGATCGCTGGCGGGTGCGACCCCGGCTGGAGGTGGCCGGCCTGCGCTTTCACCACTGCAGCAGCCGGGCCCTGCGTGACTACGAGCGCGGCTATGTCAAGGAGGGGGTGGGGGCCGGAGGGCTGGCCTGGCTGTGGCAGCGGCTGGGCCGGGATCCGCTGGCGCTGGCCCAGGCCTGTGATCGGGCCTGCGCGCTGCTGCCAGCCGGGCCGCGGTCCGATCCGGGGCCGGTTCCTAGGGTCTCGGGATGATCTGCTCTCCCCCGCTCCTGCGCCGCCGCCAGTTGCTGCAGCTGGGCCTGGGTGCCACCGCCCTGCTGGCCCTGCCGGCAGGGCTGACGGGCTGCCGGCAGCCTCGGGCGGAGCAGCTGCTGCTGGTGGGAGGTGAGCTGCCACAGGTCTGGTTACGGCGGCTGCCGGCGCCCTGGCGGGGCCGCTCGCTGGATTCGCCTGTCGCGTTGCTGGAGCAGCTCCAGGACGGCGCCAGGCCCGCAGGGGCGCCTGGACTGGTGAGCCTGGGCGAGGCCTGGGCCACCAACCTGCCCGCCAGCCGCTGGCGGCCACTGCAGGCCCCGGCACTGCTGGGGCGGCTGGCCAACTGGGCGGTGCCGGTCAGCCGCCTGTTCGGCCCGGCGGATGGTGCGGCCCTGGCCTTTCCCTGGGCCTTCAGCCCCTGGGTGCTGGTGCTGCGCTCCCGCCCGTCCCTCGCCGCCCGGGCCCAGGAGGGTTGGGATCTGCTGCTCGATCCCAGCCTCACCGGCCAGCTGGTGCTGCCCTCCAGTCCGCGGCTGTGCATCGAGCTGATGGGCCGGGATTTCGATCGCATCGCGGCCCTGCGGCGCCAGGCCCTGGCCCACGACGACCGCGATGGCCTCAGCCTGCTGCTCAGTGGGGAGGCCCAGGCGGCGGTGCTGCCGCTGCGGCGGCTGGTCCCCTGCTGCGCCGCGACCAGCGGCTGCAGGTGGTGCTGCCCGCCAGCGGCGCCCCCTCAGCTGGCAGCTGCTGCTGCGGCCCAGGGGCGCCTCGGCACCCCTGCCTGTCGACTGGATCACGGGCGCCCTGGAGCCGCCCCTGCTGGCGGCGCTGCTGCAGGCAGGTTGGGTGCCACCCCTGCCCCGCGCCGAGCTTGAGCCGCAGGTGCGCCGCTTTCCCGAACCGCTGGCCTCGCTCCTCCTGCCCGACCAGCAGGTGCTGGAGCGCTGCTGGAGCCTGCCGCCACTCACGGTGCCCGAGCGCCTGGCCCTGCAGACCGTCTGGGATGCCAGCGGTCTGCCGGACTAGCCAGACCGACCTCCTGTTCAGCCCCAGAGCCGTCGGCGTGGTGCGGCGGCCAGGCGGCGGTGGGTGTCGGCCAGCAGCTCGGGGATCGGCAGCTGGTGGGGGCAGCGGGGCAGGCAGGCGCCGCAGCGGCCGCAGGCCTCGGCGTTCAGCTCCTCCCACCAGTGGCCGGCGCGGCCGATCAGGTTGTACCGCTCGCTGGCGAAGCTGTGCATGCCATGGCCGATGGCCAGGTTGCGCAGGCGCAGCAGCTCGGGGATCGGCACGCCGTTGGGGCAGGGCAGGCAGGCGCGGCACTGGCCGCAGCGCTCACTCCCCAGCCGCTCCTGGCCGGCAGCCGTGAGCCGCGCCAGGGCCCCGTGATGCTCGGGGCGAAGCCAGCAGTGCTCGGACGCGGAAGCGGAGCTCTGGGGGCTGGACCGGCTGCACCAGCCCCTGGCCGTCGAGGGCCCGGCCAGGGCAGCGGCCCAGGCCAGATCGCCGGGCTGCTCGGCCCCCAGGCTCAGGGTGGAGATCCCCTGATCCAGCAGGAAGCGGTAGGCCAGCTCCAGGGGGTGGAACGGGGCGCAGTCGGCCAGCAGCTCGGGCTGCGGGTCGTAGAGGCGGCCGCCCTTGTCGGCCGGGGAGATGGCCAGCACGCCGATGCCCTCGGCCAGGGCGGCGCGGGCCAGGGGCAGGCGGGTCTGGTCGAACAGGTGCAGGTGCAGGCTGCACACCGTGAAGGCCCCTGTGGCCAGGGCGGCCTCGATCAGCTCCAGGCTGCCATGGCTGGTGAAGCCCACCTGGCCCACCAGGCCCTCGCCGGTGGCCCAGGCCAGGAGCTCGGCGCCAGGGCCTTGGCGGGCCCACTCCAGGTGCTCGGGGCGGTTGAGGCCGTGCACCGCCAGGGTGGTGAGCTGGGCCACACCCAGGCGCTGGAGGATGGCGCGCAACTGGGCCTGGCCGCTCTGCAGGTCGGCGCCGGGCAGCAGTTTGCTGGTGATCCTCCAGCCGCCCTCGGGGCCCAGGCCCTCGGCAGCGAGGGCGGCGAGGGCCTGGCCCAGGAAGCTCTCGGCGGGGCCGTAGGCCGGGGCGGTGTCCAGATGATTGATGCCGGCGGCGAGGGCCGCCCGCAGCACGGCCTCCATCTGGGCGGGGCTGCCCAGGGCCCGCATCGTGCCCAGGGTGAAGACCGACACCGGCGGGCCGGCGCCGTAGGCACGCTCAGCCCGCGGGGTCACCGGGGGGCTCGCCCTGGTCGCTCTCGCCGGGGCCCTCATCCCCGGCGTCGCCGTTGCCGGGCTGGGGCTCGGGTTCGGGCTGGGCCTTGCTGAGGTGGCGCACCAGTTCGGCCGGGCTCACCGACTCCAGAAAGCGGCGGAAGTCGGCGGCGTCCTCGGCATCGGCCTCGGCATCCACCGGCATCGAGGCGTCGGCCACCACTTCCTCGAGCATCCAGATCGAGCAGCCGGTGCGCACGGCCAGGGCGATGGCGTCGCTGGGGCGGGCGTCGAGTTCGACCCCGGCTTTCCCCTCGCCGCGGCTGAGTTTGAGCACGGCCCGGAAGGTGCTCTCCTCGATGGCGTGGATGATCACCCGCTCCAGCCGCAGGTCGCCCGCCTCCAGCAGGGCCACCATCAGGTCGTGGCTGAGGGGCCGCGGTGGCTTGTCGTCACCGAGGCCAGCCAGGATGTTCTGGGCCTGGGCCTGGTCGATCCAGATCGGCACCTGGCGCCGGCTGCCCGGATCGCGCAGCAGCACGATCGGGCTGCGGCTGGCCGCATCGAGGGCGATTCCGGCAACGCGCATTTCCACCATGGTGCAGGCGAAGCCCTTTGCCCGATTATGGCCAGAGCTCTTGGCCGCTGAGCCGAAACGGAGGGGCAGATGTTCACCGGTCTGGTGCGGGCCACCGGCACGATTGAGCCGGCGGACGGCGGGCTGAAGCTGCGCTGGAGCAGTCCCACCTGGGCACCGGCGCAGCTGGCCCTGGGGGACAGCGTGGCGGTGGATGGGGTGTGTCTCACCGTGGCCGAGCGGCTGGCCGACGGCTTTCGGGCCGACGTGAGTGCCGAGACCCTGGGGCGCAGCACCCTGGCGGCCAAGGCCCGGGAGCGTGCCGCCGTGAACCTGGAGCCGGCCCTGCGCCTGGCCGATCGCCTCGGCGGCCATCTGGTGAGCGGCCATGTGGACGGGATGGGGGACGTGCGCGTCGCCCAACGGCAGGGGGAGAGCTGGCGGCTCGAGCTGGCCTGGCGGGATCCGGCCTACGGCCGCTACGTGTGTGAGAAGGCGAGCGTGGCCGTGGATGGCATCAGCCTCACGGTGGCGGGCTGCAGCCCCGACGGCAGCCGTTTCTGGATCGCCGTGATCCCCCATACCTGGGCCACCACCACCCTGCACGGGCTGCGGCCCGGCGATGCGGTGAACCTGGAGGCCGATCTGCTGGCCAAGTACACCGAGCGGCTGCTGGCCAGCCGGGTGGCCGAGTCGGCCCAGGCGGCTGCTCCATCCCCACCCCTCGATGGCGCCTGGCTGGCGGAGCACGGCTGGTCGTGAGCCGGGGCGGTTGAGGTGCCCAACGTCACGCTGACCGGCCGGGCATCTGGGCTCCTGGAACAAGGCCTTCTGGAACAAGGCCTTCTGGAACAAGGCCTTCTGGAACAAGTCCTCCTGGAACACCCTGCCTAGGCTGGGATCAGCTGCCCTTCAGGCCCGTGGCCAGCCCGTCGAGTCTGCGGTCGTTCACCCTGTTCGAAGGGGTGTTGATGCTGGTGCTGGGGGTGCTGGCCCTGATCTTCCCCGTGGTGGCGTCGGTGTGGGCCACGGCCGTGGTGGCACTCGGCTTCCTGGTGGGGGGCATCGTGGGCTGGATCAACAACCTGATGCGGGCGCGGCTGCTGGGTCGCTGGCTGGTGTTCTGGCGGCTCGTGGTGTCCACCCTCTTCCTGGTGGCCGGCGCCAGCATGATTCAGCAGCTGGGCTCCGGCCTGGCCACCGCCGCCTTGCCCGTTGCCAGTCTGGCCCTGGCCATCGGGCTGGTGTTCGTGCTGGAGGGGCTGGTGGCCCTGGGGGTGTCGCTCAGCCACCGCCAGATCCGCGGTTGGGGCTGGGGCCTGCTGAACGGCATCGTCACCCTCGTGCTGGGGGTGCTGATCCTCACCATGGGCAAAGCGGGCCTGCTCAGCGTGATCGGCATCCTGGTGGGGGTGAGTTTCCTGTTCAGCGGCATCGATCTGCTCAGCTTCAGTGCCAGCTTCCACGACGACTGAGAGCCCTGCCGGTGCCGTGACGTGCTGCCTGGCCCGATCCGCCGTCTCAATCCTCCGGTTGGTCGGCTGGGCTGGAGTCGAGGGGCATCAGCCAGATCGAGCGGGTTTCCTCGTGGATCTCGATCCTGAATTGCTGGCCGGGCTGCAAACCCATCCGATGGGTGTAGGCACTGCCGATCAACAGGTTGCCATTGCCATGCACCCGGGTGCGGAAATCAGCCTGGCGACCTTTGGGGCCTGAATGGCCAGTCGACGGGGCTGAAGGCAGGGCATACCCCTTGGCTGCCACCAATGCCCGGTAAAAGCTTTTTCGCAACACCCGCCCGCTCGGACCCACATAGCCACAGGCCCGGGCGATTTCCTCCTCAGACCTGTTACTGAGAGCGCGGGCCCGGTCCAGCAGGGCCTTGCCCTCCAGCATCTCGGTCTGTCCCGGGCCGTTGCCTGAGGCCATTGTGATGCCAGCTGCGAGAGTGCCTGAACCGATTGTGCCGATCGTGCCCGGCCATCGGCAAGGGTTGGGATGGTACAGAAGGCCTGTGGCAGTTGCTCAATCAGGCCTGAATTGTGTTGCGGTTGGTCAGGCGTTCACAGCAGGTAGATGATTCCGTAGAGCACCACCCAGATGCCGTCCACAAAGTGCCAGTAGAGCTCAGCCGCCTCCAGGCCGAAGTGGTGGTCTGCGGTGATCGCTCCACCTGGCCGGGTCTGAAGCGCCACGATGGCGATGCAGATCGCCCCGAGGGTGACGTGCAGGCCATGGAAGCCGGTGAGGGCGTAGAAGGTGCTGGCGAACAGGTTGTCGGTGAGCCCGAAGGGCAGGGTGAAGTACTCCACCATCTGCCCTCCCAGGAAGGCCAGACCCAGGGCACCGGTGAGCAGCAGCCAGTTGCGGGCGGCGGCGAGCTTGTTGGCCCGGCACTGCTTGCCGGCCCGGTGGAAGGTGAAGCTGCTCACCAGCAGCAGCACGGTGTTGATCGTGGGCAGCAGCAGCTCGAGCTCGTAGCTGCTGCCCTCGGGCAGGGGATTGACGGCCCGGAAGGTGAGGTAGGCGGCGAAGAAACCGGCGAAGGTCATGCCATCGGCCACCAGAAAGGTGGCCAGGCCGAACAGACGCAGATCGGGGTGCTCGTGCTGGTGGTCCTGGCTGCCGGTGGTGGCCGCAGTGATGGCCTCGGGCGTGGTTACTGGGGTGGTGCTGGTCATCGGGCCGGCTCCAGGGTGGGTTCGCTCGTTTCAGGGGCTCGCCCGTAGCCGTAGGGCTCAGTCACCAGAGGTGCCTCCCCCTTCCAGTTCTCCACCGGCGGCGGCGAGCTGGTGAGCCACTCGGGGGTGAGGGCGTTCCAGGGATTGTCGCCGGCCTCCTGGCCGTTGATGGCCGTGACCACCACATTGATCAGCAGCGGAAGGGTGCTGATCGCCATGATCAAAGCCCCCACGCTGCTCACCTGGTTGAGGGTGGTGAAGGTGGGGTCGTATTCGGCCACGCGGCGGGGCATGCCGTTGAGGCCGAGCCAGTGCTGGGGCAGGAAGCAGAGGTTGAAGCCGATGAAGGTGAGCAGGAAGTGCAGCCGGCCCAGGTCTTCATTGAGCAGCCGCCCGGTGAATTTGGGATACCAGTGGTAAAGGGAGGCGAAGATCACAAACACCGTGCCGCCGTACACGATGTAGTGGAAGTGCCCCACCACGTAGTAGGTGTCGTGCACGTGGATGTCGAAGGGCACCTGGGCCAGGGTGATGCCGGTGATGCCCCCGAACACGAAGTTGAGGATGAAGCCGCAGGAAAACAGCATCGCTGAGTTCAGGGCGATCTTGCCGCCCCAGAGGGTGGCCAGCCAGTTGAAGAACTTGATGCCGGTGGGTACGGCGATGAAGGAGGTGGCGATCGTGAAGAACAGGCGCATCCAGGGTGGGGTGCCGCTGGTGAACATGTGGTGGGCCCACACAATCAGGCCCAGAAACACAATGCCCATGATCGAATACACCATGGTGGTGTAGCCAAACAGCGGCTTGCGGGCATGCACCGGCAGGATCTCGCTCACCAGGCCAAAGGCCGGCAGCACCATGATGTAGACGGCCGGGTGGGAATAGAACCAGAACAGGTGCTGATACACCACCACATTGCCTCCCAGGGCCGGATTGAAGAAGCCGGTGTGGGCAATGATGTCGAAGCTCAGCAGAATCAGCACCCCCGCCAGCACCGGAGTGGACAGCACCACCAGCAGGCTGGTGCCCAGCATCGCCCAGCAATACATGGGCAGCTGCATCATCTTGAGGCCGGGGCGGCGCAGTTTCAGCACCGTGGCGATGAAATTCACGGCGCCGAAGATCGAGCTGCCGCCGAGCAGCAGCACACTGAGAATCCACACCACCTGGCCGGCAGCCGGGGTGGTGACGCTCAGGGGTGGATAGGCGGTCCAGCCCGACTGGGCGGCGGCACCGGCCAGGAAGTAGCTGCTGATCAGCAGCAGGCCCGCCGGTGGAATCATCCAGAAGGCCACCGCGTTCAGCCGCGGGAAGGCCATGTCGCGGGCCCCCACGTAGAAGGGAATCAGATAGTTGCCGAAGGCTCCATTCACCACTGGCACGATCCACAGAAAGATCATCACCGTGCCATGCAGGGTGAGCACCTCGTTGTAGGTATCGCGCGGCATGAAATCCGAGAGGGGGGTGACCAGCTCGGAGCGGATCGCTCCGGCCAGGGCGCCGCCCACCAGATAGAAGAGGAAGCCGCACACCAGATACTGCAGGCCGATCACCTTGTGATCGAGGCTGAAGCTGAAATACCGCAGCCAGCCGTTGGGCTGGAGTGTTTGCTGCAGCTGGGGTTCCAGATCCCGGGGGGTGGCGACGGTCATGGCTCGGGTGCGGGCGGGCGTGGATTCAATCGAAGCGGAGTGAATGGAAACGGCTGGATCAGGCCGTTGTCGCGGGACTGTTCTGGGCCAGCCAGGCCGTGTAGTCGTCTGGCTCGTGCACCACCACGTTGGAGCGCATGCCGCCGTGGTAGGGCCCGCAGAGTTCGGCACAGATCAGTGGGTAGGTGCCGGCACGGGTGGCTGTGAACGACAGCAGGGTGGGCTGGCCGGGAATCACGTCCTGCTTCAGCCGGAACTGGGGCACCCAGAAGGCATGGATCACATCCCGGGCCTCCATGCGCAGCTGCACCGGCTGGCCCAGGGGCACATGCAGTTCGCCACTGGTGATGCCGGCATCCGGGTACTGAAAGATGAAGGCGAACTGCATCGCCGTGAGGTCCACGGTGAGCGGGGCTGGACCGCTGGGCTGGGCGGGGTCATTCAGCACCGCCGCCGGACCGATCCCCCAGATGCGCGGTCGGCGGGCCAGGTCGGTGGCCACGGCATCGCCGCCCATGGCCGCATGATCCATCGCACCGTGGTCGAAGGAGGCCATCCCGCCCATGCGGTCGTAGATGTCGTAGCTGTAGATCCCCACGAAGAGAATCACCACCGCTGGAATAGCGGTCCACACGATTTCCAGGGGCAGGTTGCCTTCGATCGGCGGGCCATCGGCCAGTTCGCCGGGGCGACGGCGGAAGCGCACCAGGCTGTAGACCAGCACAATCAGGATGCCAAGGAACAGCATCGTGCCAATGCTGAAGAGAACCTGAAAGAGGCTGTCGTAGGCGAAGGCGTTGGTGCTGGCGTCCTCCGGTAGCAGATTCACCCGGGTGCCGATCACCAGCCCTGTCACCACAAGGGCCGTCGCGGCGAGACCAGCGGTGGCAGCGGTGCGAATTCGCACGGTTCATCAGAAGCGTTGCACCACCCTATGGGTCGTGGTCCACTCCTGCGAAGCCGGTTGAGCTTTGGATGTGAATCGCCTCACATTCAGGCATCACCTGCAGGCGGAGGCGCTGGAGGTGGGATTCGGGGCTTGCTGTGTGTCTTGAAATCAAGATCGCCAAGCTGTCACCGGCGCTCTGAACTCCAGTCCAGTCTGGCTACGGTGCGGATCACTTTTGCGGGGTTTCGTGGCACGACGGGCGTCTGCTGTCTTTACCCCCCTGGGCAACGGGGGCCAGCCGCAGGCCGCTGAGGTGCCACCCCCAGGCGATGGGTTCTCTGCGGAATCCCTTGCGGAATCCCTGCCGATTCAGCGGCGTCTGGCGACCCTCACCGCCCATCTGGTGGTGGCCCTGGTGGCCCTGGTGGTGATCGGCGGTGCCACCCGGGTGATGCAGGCAGGACTGGCCTGTCCCGACTGGCCCCTCTGTTATGGCTCCCTGCTGCCGGGCGGCCAGCTCAACCTGCAGGTGTTCCTGGAGTGGTTCCACCGTCTTGATGCCTTCGTGGTGGGCATGGCCCTGCTGGTGCTGGCCGGGGCCAGTGGCCTCTCCCGGCGGAATCTGCCCGTCTGGCTGCCCCTGGCCTCGCTGGCCGCCCTGGTGCTGGTGGCCGTGCAGGGGGGGCTGGGGGCGCTCACGGTGACCCGCCTGCTGGCCGCTCCTCTGGTCACGGCTCACCTGGCCATGGCGCTCACTCTGGTGATCCTGCTCAGTGGGGTCCACCAGGCCCTGGTGGTTGCCCGTCCGAGGGTGGCCAGCGAGGGGCGGACGTCCTCGACGGGCCCTGTGCTGCCGCGCTGGTGGCTCCCCCTGGTGGGGCTGGCCCTCGCTCTGGTGTTCGGTCAGTGTCTCCTGGGTGGCTCCATGGCGAGTACCTGGGCAGCCGAGCGATGCCTGGAGGCCGCCGATGGCTGCCAGCTGCTCTGGCGCCATCGGCTGGTGGCCAGGCCGGCCGCCCTGGCCGTTCTGCTTCTCTTGCCCGCCAGTTGGGCCCTGCCAGCTGGGCAGCGCTGGCAGCGCTGGGCCGCTCTGGCCGCAGCTCTGCTGGTGGCCCTGCAGGTGGCCCTGGGCATCACCACCTTGCGGCTGGGGCTGACGCTGCCGGCCGTGACCATCGCCCACCAGGCGGTGGCGGCCCTGCTGGTCGCCCTGCTTGGCGCCAGCCTCGGCCGCAGCCTTGCCCTGCCATCCCACCCCGCCAATCCTGTACCCAGCCATGGTTAGTGCTCCCCCCCAGGCCGCTGCTGTGCTGCTGGCCAGTCCGTCCCCTCCGGTGAGGCCTTCAGTGCGCCTGCCCGCCTGGCTGGAGGTGGCCAAGCCCCGCCTGATTCCCCTGCTGCTTGCCACCACCCTGGCGGGGATGGCGGTGAGTGATCCCTCGGGCTCGGCACCTCTGCAGGCCGGCACTGTGCTGGCCACCCTGGTGGGCGGCAGCCTGGCCGCGGCCGCGGCCGGCGTTCTCAACTGTGTGTGGGAGCAGGATCTGGACGGCCGCATGCAGCGCACCAGCCGCCGGGCCCTGCCCTCTGGCCGGCTGGATCAGGGGCAGGCCCTTGGCCTGGCCGCCCTGCTCACCACCGCGGCTGTGCTGGTGCTGGTGCTGGCGGTGAATGCCCTGGCGGCCAGCCTCGCCCTGCTCGGCCTGTGCAGCTACGTGCTGCTCTACACCGCCCTGCTCAAGCCGCGCACGCCCCAGAACATCGTGATCGGCGGGGTCGCCGGCGCCATCCCGCCCCTGGTGGGGGCCGCCGCCGTCACCGGCGAGCTGGGCTGGGGGGGCTGGTGGCTGTTCGCCCTGGTGATGGTGTGGACGCCCGCCCACTTCTGGGCCCTGGCCCTGTTGCTGCGCGACGACTACCGATCCGTGGGGATTCCGATGTTGCCGGTGGTGAAGGGAGTGGCCTTCACCGGCCGGGCCATCCGCCGCTACGCCTGGGCAACCGCTGCCCTCAGCCTGCTCGCCCCGCTGGTGCTGCCCGCCGGCGGCCTGCTCTACGGCCTGCTGGTGTTGCCGTTCAATGGCCGGCTGCTGCAGCTCAGCAGCGCCCTGGCCAGCGAACCGGAGAACCCCCAGCGGGCCAGGGCCCTGTTCCGCTGGTCGATCCTCTATCTGTTCGGCATCTGCCTGCTGCTGCTGCTGGCACGGCTGCCGCTGGCCCAGGCCCTCTCCCTGCCGCCGGCTGTGCTGCCTACATTGGCCGCCTGAAACCTGGGGCCCCGGCTCTGATGGGTGAGCCATTGATCCAGATCCACGATCTGCGCAAGGCCTATGGCCGCGGTGACAGCGCTGTTCAGGCACTCGATGGTGTGCATCTGAGCGTGCCTGAGGGTTGTCTGTATGGCCTGCTGGGCCCCAATGGGGCTGGCAAGACCACCACCCTGCGCATTCTCTGCACCCTGCTGGCCCCCGATGGCGGCAGCGTGCGGGTGGCGGGGGTGGACGCCTTGCAGGATCCCCGCCGGGTGCGCTCCCTGCTGGGCTATGTGGCCCAGGAGGTGGCGATCGACAAGATCCTCACCGGCAGGGAGCTGCTCCAGCTGCAGGGCGATCTGTACCACCTCGAGCGCGGCCTGCGGCAGCGCCGCATCGCCGAGCTGATCGAGCTGCTGGGCATGGGCGACTGGATCGACCGCCGCTGTGGCGGCTACTCCGGCGGCATGCGCCGCCGCCTCGACCTGGCCTGTGGGCTGTTGCACAGCCCCCGGCTGCTGGTGCTGGATGAGCCCACCGTGGGGCTGGACATCGAGAGCCGTGCCGCCATCTGGCAGGTGTTGCGGGAGTTGTGCGACGGCGGCACCACGGTGCTGCTCAGCAGCCACTACCTCGAGGAGGTGGATGCCCTGGCCGACCGGCTGGCCATCATCGATGCCGGCCGGGTGATCGCCGAGGGCAGTCCCGATGCCCTCAAGAATGCCCTCGGCGGCGACCGGGTGACGCTGCGGGTGCGGGAGTTCAGCGATGCCAGGGAGGCCGACCGGGTGCAGCGGCTGCTGCAGGACTGCCCCGGGGTGCGCCAGGTGGTGGTGAACCGGGCCCAGGGCTACTCCCTGAACCTGGTGGTGGAGGACGCCAGCGCGGTGGAGCTGCTGCGCCGGCAGCTGGCCGGGGCCGAGCTGCCGGTGTTTGCCCTCTCCCAGAGCCGCCCCAGTCTCGACGATGTGTATCTGCAGGCCACCGGCCGCACCTTGATGGACGCCGAACTGGCCGTGGCCGGCAGCCGCGATCCCAAGGCGGAGCGCAAGCAGAGCATGCGCTGACTCCCCCGCGCTGGCCTGCCCGCTGGGTGCGGTCCGCTGATTCCTCTGGTCTTGTCTGCTCCGTTGCCCTGTCTGCCTTTCACCCCCTGCCGCCATGACATCCGCGTCCGCCGCCGCCGAGATCAGCCAGGAGACCCTGGCCCTCACCCGGCGCCTGTTCGTGCAACTGCAACGCCGACCTTCCACCCTGGTGGCCGGTGTGCTGCAGCCCCTGATCTGGCTGGTGCTGTTCGGCGCCCTGTTCGCCAACGCCCCCGAGGGCATGTTGCCCGGCGGCATGAGCTATGGCCGTTTCCTCGGCGCCGGCGTGATCGTGTTCACCGCCTTCAGCGGCGCCCTCAACGCCGGCCTGCCAGTGATGTTCGACCGGGAATTCGGCTTCCTCAACCGCCTGCTGGTGGCGCCGCTGCGCTCGCGTAGCTCGATCGTGCTGGCCTCGGTGCTGTACATCACCGTGATCAGCCTGATCCAGAGCCTGGCGATCATGGTCACCGCCGCCCTGCTCGGCTACGGCTGGCCGGGCGGTGCCGGTCTGCTGCTGGTGCTGGGCACCCTGCTGCTGCTGGTGTTCGCCGTCACCGCCCTGAGCCTGGGCCTGGCCTTCGCCCTGCCGGGGCACATCGAGCTGATCGCCGTGATCTTCGTGGCCAACCTGCCCCTGCTGTTTGCCAGCACGGCCCTGGCCCCCCTGTCGTTCATGCCCTCCTGGCTGGGCTGGCTGGCCGCCCTCAATCCGCTCACCCTGGCGATCGAGCCGATCCGGGCCGCCTACGCAGGGCATCTCTCCCTGGGTGCCGTGGTGCTGGACGCTCCCTACGGCCAGCTCAGCGCCGGGGTCTGCCTGCTGGTGCTGGCGGGGCTGGCCGCCGGTCTGTTCCTGCTGATCCGCCCCCTGCTCAACCGCAAACTGAGCTGATTCCCAGCTTCTCCTCCCGATCTCTGCAGCCGCCGTCCAGGCCCACGCTCCATTGCTCCCTGCCATTTCGCCGCAGCATGTCCCAGCCCAGTCCCAGTGGCCTGATCGTGTCGGTGCAGGCTCCCGAGGGATCGCCCCTGCGCGATCCCCAGGTGATCGCCGCCATGGCCGAGGCCTGCCTGCGCAACGGCGCCAGCGGCGTGCGGCTGGAGAGCCCGGAGCACATTGGTGCCGTACGCCGCCGCTGCCCGGATGCCCTGATCGTGGGCCTGTGGAAGCGCAGCTTCCCCGATAGCCCGGTGTACATCACCCCAGGCTGGGAGGAGATTCGCGCCGTGTGGGCCGCCGGTGCCGACGTGGTGGCCCTCGATGCCACCGAGCGGGTGCGACCGGGGCAGGCCGACCTGGGCGCGTTGATCGCCCGCGCGCGCCAGGAGCTGGGAGCCGTGCTGATGGCCGATGTGGACAGCCTGGCCAACGGGCTGCGGGCGGCCCAGCTGGGCTGCAGCTGGGTGGGGACCACCCTGTATGGCTACACCGAGGCCACGGCGCGGGAGAAGCCACCCGGTTGGCCGTTGCTGGAGACGTTGCGCCGGGATCTGCCCGAGGGAGTGGCGCTGATCTGCGAGGGGGGTGTGGCTTCGGCCGATCAGGCGCGCCAGGCCCTGGAGAAGGGCGCCGATGCCGTGGTGGTGGGCACGGCGATCACCGGCATCGATCTGCAGGTGGCCGCCTACAGCCGCGCCCTGGTTTGAGTTGGCCAACGACTGGGCCAGCGCCAGCGGAAATTTTTCAGAAGGCCGTGGGGTGCCAGTTCAGCGAACGCACACACTGGTGACAGTGTTGCGCTGGCGGGGAGGACCCATGGAACGCGGCGGATTCAGGGCGGTCCCGGGGGTGGTGTTGATGAGCACCATGCTGCTGGGCATGCCCCTCTCCAGTTTTCATCTGGGTCAGATCCAGGCCCTGAACCGGGAACTGGGGCGCCTCTGCGGCAACCCTCCGCGGGAGGCCCTGAGTGTCTGCCGCATCCACGCCGCCCTGGTGCGCTCCCTCTGAAGGGGACGTGCTGACGGGGGCTTGACGTTGGGGGGCATGCCCAGGTGGCGCTGCCCCCCCCCCGGCTGGACAGGGTTCACATCATCCCGGGCATGCCCATGCCGCCCATGCCACCCATGCCACCCATGCCACCCATGCCACCCATGCCACCCATGCCGCCCATGTCGCCGGCTGGAGCAGGGGCGGGGGGTTCCGGCTTGTCGGCGATCACGGCCTCGGTGGTGATCAGCAGGGCCGCGATCGACACGGCGTCCTGCAGGGCCAGGCGGGTCACCTTGGCGGCATCGACAATGCCGGCGGCCAGCAGGTCGTCGTACTGGCCGGTGAGGGCATTGAAGCCCTTGCCCTGGCGCAGGATCTCGGCACTCACCACGGCACCGTTGGCGCCGGCATTGGCGGCGATCTGATGCAAGGGGGCCGCCAGAGCCCGCTGCACGATCTCCACGCCGGTGCGCGCATCGCCCTGGCAACCGGCCGCCAGTTCACTGAGCCCGGCGGCCAGTTCCAGCAGCGTGGTGCCGCCGCCGGCCACGATGCCCTCCTCCACCGCTGCACGGGTGGCATTGAGCGCGTCCTCGATCCGCAGCTTGCGGTTCTTCAGTTCGGTTTCGGTGGGAGCTCCCACCTTGATCACGGCCACACCCCCAGCCAGTTTGGCGATGCGCTCCTGCAGCTTCTCGCGGTCGTAGTCGGAGTCGGTGCGCTCCAGCTCCCGCCTGATCGAGGCCACCCGGTCAGCCACGGCCTGCTGGTGATCGCCGCTGGCCACGACCGTGGTGTCGTCCTTGGTAATGGTGATGCGGCGGGCACTGCCCAGGTCGGCCAAGGTCACCTTGTCCAGGGTCATCGCCTGGTCCTCGCTCACCACGGTGGCGCCGGTGAGGATGGCGATGTCCTGGAGGCTGGCCTTGCGGCGATCGCCGAAGCCCGGCGCCTTCACGGCAGCCACCTGCAGCACGCCGCGGTTCTTGTTCACCACCAGGGTGGCCAGGGCCTCGCCGTCCACGTCCTCGGCGATGATCAGCAGGGTCCGACCCGCCTTGCTCACGGCCTCCAGTACGGGCACCAGATCGGTGATCGCACTGATCTTGCGGTCGGTGATCAGGATCAGGGCGTTCTCAAAGACGCACTCGCGCCGCTCCTGGTCGGTGATGAAGTAAGGCGACACGTAGCCGCGGTCGAAGGCCATGCCCTCGGTGATCTCCAGCTCGGTGGCCAGGGAGTTGGACTCCTCCACGGTGATCACACCGTCGGCGCTCACCCGGTCCATGGCCTCGGCGATCATCCGGCCGATCTCCTCGTCGTTGCCGGCGCTCACCGTGGCCACCTGGCGGATGGCATCGCCGCTCACCGCCTGGGCGCGCTCCGCAATGCCAGCCACCACCTGGGCGGCTGCCCGCTCCATGCCGCGCCGCAGCCCCACGGGATTGGCGCCGGCGGCCACGTTGCGCAGGCCTTCGTGCACCAGGGCCTGGGCCAGCACGGTGGCGGTGGTGGTGCCGTCGCCGGCGGTGTCCTTGGTCTTGCTGGCCACCTGCTGGATCAGCTTGGCGCCCACGTTCTCGAAGGGATCCTCCAGTTCGATCTCCTTGGCGATCGCCACGCCGTCGTTGACGATGTCGGGAGCGCCGAACGAGCGCTCCAGCACCACATTGCGGCCCTTGGGCCCGATGGTCACCTTCACGGCGTCGGCCAGGGCGTTCACGCCCCGCTCCAGGGCCGCACGCGACTCATCGGAAAAACTGACCAGCTTGGCCATCGGGAAAGGGAAATCTCTGGCGTCCCAGGCTCCCATGGCGCCAGCGCGATCAGCGGTGGGGAAAGCCGAATCCTGTTCTCGTCGATAGGGTTCGGCGAACAGCGCACCAGGCCCCGGGGCCGCCGATGGACGACCTGCTCAGCCAAGCCCTGGAGACGGCCCTGGATACGCCCGGCGACGTGGTGATGCTGGACCCCACCACCAGTGCCAACGCCATGGTGTTCGCCCTGATCACCCTGCTCGGGGTGGGCATGGCCCTGATCTATGTGCCCCTGCGGCTGTTCCTCACCCTCACCGCCCGCAGCCGCCGGTTGCGGCTGCTGCAGCGCATCCGCCAGCTGCGCGAGGAGCTGGGCAGGCCGGTGGGCAGCACCGGCAGCCCCTGACCCGCAGGGGGTTCAGCGCATCACCATGCCGCCATCCACCTGCAGCACCTGGCCGGTCATGTAGGCGCCGGCGGGGTCGGCCGCCAGGAAGCGCACGGCGCTGGCCACTTCGCTGGGCTGGCCCATGCGGCCCAGGGGGATCGCCTTCAGGATCGGCTCCCTGTCGAGCTCGGCGGTCATGGCGCTCTCGATGAAGCCGGGGGCCACGGCGTTCACGGTGACGCCGCGGCTGGCGAATTCGGCGGCGCTGCTGCGGGTGAGGCCGATCACGCCGGCCTTGGCGGCGCTGTAGTTGGCCTGGCCCGGATTGCCCATCAGGCCCACCACCGAGGTGATGTTGATGATGCGGCCGCTGCGGGCCTTGAGCATGGTGCGGCTCACGGCGCGGGTGCAGAGGAACACGCCGGTGAGGTTGAGGTCGATCACGCTCTGCCAGTCGGCGCTCTTCATGCGCATCAGCAGGCCATCGCGGGTGATGCCGGCGTTGTTCACCAGCACGTCGAGGCGGCCCTCCTTCTCCAGCACGGCCTTCACCATCGCCTCCACCTGCTCCTCTTCGGCCACGTTGGCCTGGTGGGCCCAGGCTTGCCCTCCCGCCGCCTGGATCTCCGCCACCACCGCCTGGGCCGCATCCGCAGAGCTGGCGTAGTTCACCACCACGCTGGCGCCGGCGCTGGCCAGCTCCAGGGCGATGGCCGCGCCGATGCCTCGGCTGGCCCCGGTGACGAGGGCGACCTGGCCGGCGAGGGGGAGGACTGGGGCCATCGATGCAGCACGGAGGCCTGTGATCGTATGGCCCGCCCGATCTCAGCCCAGGCCGAGGGCCTGCAGCACGGCGTCACCATCGAGGTCGGCCAGTTGCTCAGGGCTGCCGACGCCCCGCACGCCCTCGCGGCTGGGCAGTGCCGCGGCGCTGCGGCCGAGGGCCACCAGTGGCAGGCCAAGCATCAGGGCCAGCTCGATGCAGCTGGCGTCACTGGCCAGCACCACGTCGGCTGAGGCCAGGCGGGCGGCCTGGGCCCGTGCGGGGCCTCCGCCGGCCGTCAGGGTGCGCAGGCCAGGCAGGCGCTGGCGGATGCGCTCGGGTAGGGCCTGCCACTGGTTGGCTGGCCAGTCGGCCGCACCGCCGGCCGGTGCCAGCAGCAGCAGCGGGCCATCGCCGCCGGGCAGCTCGGCGGCGGCGGCATCCAGGTCGGCCTTCGCCAGGCTGAGGCGGAAGGCGTCGGCGTTGAGCTGCACCCCGATTGGCCGCAGGAAGGCCTGCCAGGCCTGGGCTCCCCAGCCGCTGGCCTCCGGTTGCACGGTGTCGGTGGCGGAGAAGCCTGCCGCCGCCACCCGGGTGGGGATGTGGCTCATCGCCAGCATCAGGTCCACCTGGCGTCCGCTGGCGCGGTTGATGCAGACCTGGAAGTCGGGTTCGCGCACCGAGCCCAGCAGGTTGGCCCAGTCGGCCAGGGTGGCGGCCCCAAAGGGGAAGGGGAGGGCCCGCACCCCGGCCGGGTGCAGGCCCCAGAGCGCTGTGCAGGTTGGCGCGCACACCACCTGCACCTCCGCATCCAGCTGGTCGGCCACGGCGGCCACGGCTGCGAAGGCCTGGAGCTGGCGGCTGCTGTCGCCCGGGATCAGGAACAGGGCGCGCATCTCACTGGCTCGGGCACGGCGGGCTGATTGTATGGAGCCTGTTCCATCGCGCCCGCAGCGCGGCCCTGTTTGTGCATCTGCTGATCGCCGCCGCCGGCAGCGGCCGCCGCATGGGCGCTGCCGGCAACAAGCTGCTGCTGGAGGTGGCCGGCCGGCCCGTGCTGGCCTGGACCCTGGAGGCGGCCCTGGCCTGTGAGGCGATCCACTGGATCGGCATCGTCGGCCAGCCGGTGGATGCCGAGCCGATTGCCGCCCTGGTGGCTGCTGCCACGCCGGAGAAGCCGGTGCAGTGGGTCCTCGGGGGCGACACCCGCCAGGAGTCGGTGAGCCGGGGCCTGGCCGCCCTGCCCGCCGATGCGACCGGCGTGCTGATCCATGACGGCGCCCGCTGCCTGGTGGATCCCGCCCTGCTCAGCCGCTGCGCCGCGGCCGTGCTGGCCGGCCAGGCCGTGATCGCGGCTACCCCGGTGACCGACACCATCAAGCAGGTGGACGGCGCGGGCACGATCACCGCCACCCCGGACCGCAGCCAGCTCTGGGCCGCCCAGACCCCCCAGGGGTTCCCGGTGGAGCGGCTGCGCCAGGCCCACGCCACCGCCAGCGCCGAAGGCTTGAGCGTCACCGACGATGCGGCACTGTTCGAGCGGCTGGGCTGGCCGGTGCAGGTGCTGGAGGCGCCGCCCTCCAACATCAAGCTCACCACCCCCTTCGACCTCACCATCGCCGCGGCGGTGCTGGCCGCTCGCGGCTGAGGTCCCGCCGGGTTCATTCAGGGAGTGCCGGGCGGCCAGTCGAGCAGCTCCAGCCGGCCGGCGTCGGCATCCAGGCGGGCCCGGGCTCCCAGGGGCAGCGCAGCGTTGCCGCAGCGGTGGCCCAGGGGCAGGCCGGCCAGCACGGGGATGCCCAGATCCAGGGTGCGCTCGCGCAGCACCTGCTCGAGACGGCGATGGGCGTCCCCAGCAGCGGTGGCCTGATTGGCCTCCTGGCCGTCGTCATCGTTCGCCGCTTCGTCCTCGTCGTCGCAGTCGCTGAAGGCGCCGAAGGCGATGCCCGCCAGCTGGCCCAGGGCGCCGCTCAGCCGCCAGTGGGTGAGCATGCGATCGATGCGGTAGGGCGCTTCGCCCACGTCCTCCAGCACCAGGATCGCCCCAGAGAGGGCGGGCAGGTGGGGCGTGCCCAGCAGGTGGGTGGCCACGGTGAGGTTGGCCACCAGCAGGGGGCCTTCGGCAATCCCCTGTCGCCAACCCTCGCCTTCCAGGGCCGGCGGCCTCTCGCCGAACAGCAGCTGGCGCAGGCGCTCCTGGCTCCAGGCCGGCTCGGCGGCCAGGGTGGTGAGCAGGGGGCCATGCAGGCCGCCGCCGTGGCCCTGGGCCAGCTGGGCCCAGAGCAGGGAGGTCACGTCGCTGAAGCCCAGCAGCCAGCGGGGGGGCAGCGCCAGCGGCCGCTCCAGCAGCCGGGCCGAGCCCCAGCCGCCGCGCACGCAGGCGATCAGGGCAGCCCCATCCCGGTCGGCCCCCAGCAGATCGCTCCGCCGCTCGTCGTCCCGCCCGGCCAGGTAGCCCCAGCTGCGGCCGTGGATCGGCCGGCAGTCCAGCTCCAGCCCCCAGCTCTCCAGCACGGCCCGGCCGGCCTGCAGTCGCTCCAGGGCGGCGGGGTCGTCGAGGGCGGAGCTGGCGGCAGCCAGGCGCACCCGGTCGCCGGGCTGCAGCGGCTGGGGCCAGGCGAGTGGGCTGCTCATGGCCAGCGCCCCACGATCAGGGCCAGCAGCAGCAGGCCGCCCAGCTGCACCTGGCGGCTGAAGTGGCGGCTGTAGATCCCGGCCGGCGGCTGCCCGCTCCGCTCCAGCTGCCGCAGTAGCCAGCCCTGGCGCACCATGGCGGCCGCTGCCACCAGCCCCAGCAGCCAGCCCAGCGGCTGCAGGCCCCGCATCCCGGCAGCCAGGGCCAGACAGGTGGCCGTGCTGGCATAGCAGAGGGTCACCACCTGCGGCGCCCGGCGCCCCAGGCTGAGGGCGCTGCTGCGCACGCCGATGCGGCGGTCATCATCCCGGTCGGCCATGGCGTACACCGTGTCGAAGCCGAAGGTCCAGAGCACCGTGGCCAGCCAGGTGAGCAGCAGGGGCCAGCCGCCGGCCAGATCGCCCGTGGCCGCTGCCCAGGGAATCAGCACGGCGAAGCCCCAGCAGAGGGCGAGCACCAGCTGGGGATAGCCGAACCAGCGCTTGGCCGAGGGGTAGAGCAGCACGAGCGGCAGGCAGGCCAGGGCCAGCAGCAGACACAGTCCCCGCTGGGCCGCCGGCAGCCCGACCAGCACCACCGCCAGGGCCACCAGCAGGCAGAGCAACAGCAGGATCAGGGCCTCAACCACCCCCAGACGTCCGCTGGCCAGGGGACGGCTGCTGGTGCGCTCCACCTGGGGGTCGATGCGCCGGTCCCAGAGGTCGTTGGCGATGCAGCCGGCCGCGCTCACCGCCAGGCCGCCCAGCACGATCCAGCCCACCAGGGCCAGGGGCGGCGGGCTCTGGGGCAGCAGCCAAAGGCTCCAGCCGGCGGGGATGAGCAGGATCAGCCGGCCGGAGGGTTTGTGCCAGCGCACCAGTTCCAGCCAGGCGCGCCAGCGGGCCGGTTGCGCTGCCCTGCGTGCTGTGCCCTGCATCCCTGCATCCCGTTGCGGATCAGGCTAGGGGTCGCCGGGGGTGGCAAAGTGGCGCCGCCAGGCTCGTCGCCGTTCCCATGGCCCAGGCCCCCACGCCCCTGCAGGCCGGCCGGCGGCGGGTGGCGGCCATCGACATCGGCACCAACTCGATCCACCTGCTGATCGCCGAGGTGGACGAGCAGCTGCGCAGTTTTTCGGTGCTGCTCGCCGAGAAGGCCACCACCCGGCTGGGGGAGCGCGATCCCGACAGCGGCGACCTCAGCGCCGAGGCGATGGAGCGGGCCTTCCGCACCCTCCGCCACGACTGCCAGCTGGCCGAGAGCCATGGCGTTGAGCAGATCGTGACCGCCGCCACCAGTGCCGTGCGCGAGGCACCCAACGGCGGCCAGTTTCTGCAGGTCCTCCAGGACCAGCTGGGGCTGGAGGTGGATCTGGTGAGCGGGCCGGAGGAGGCCCGCCTGATCTACCTGGGTGTGCTCTCGGGCATGGCCTTCGGCGAGCGCCCCCACGCCATCATCGACATCGGCGGCGGCTCCACCGAGCTGGTGCTGGCCGATGGCTCCGACGCCCGCGTGCTCACCAGCACCCGCATCGGCGCCGTGCGGCTGCAGCGGGAGTTCGGCCAGCCCGATCCCCTGCCGCCGGAGCGCCGCGGCTTCCTGCAGGCCTACATCCAGGGAGCAATGGACCCGGCCGTGGCCGAGCTGAAGAAGGCCCTCAGGCCAGCCGAAACCGTTCAGCTGGTGGGCACCAGCGGCACGGCCATGGCCCTGGCTGCCCTGGCGGCGGCGGAGGATCCCTCTCCGCCGCTGAAGCTGCAGGGCTACCGGCTCAGCAAGGAGCGGATCGACCAGCTGGTGGCGCGGCTGTTGCTGATGACCCCGGAGCAGCGCCGCGGCCTGACGGCGATCAACGAGCGCCGCGCCGAGATCATCGTGCCCGGGGCGCTGATCCTGCAGACCACGATGACCATGCTCGGCGCCCGCGATCTGCTGGTGTGCGACCGCGCCCTGCGCGAGGGGCTGATCGTGGACTGGATGCTGCGCAACCAACTGCTCGGCGACCGCTTCTCCTTTCAGAGCTCGATCCGCGAGCGCACCGTGCTGCACCTGGCCCGCCAGTTCGGCGTGGATCTGCAGCGGGCTGACCGGGTGGCCGGCCATGCCCTCAGCCTCTACGACCAGACCCGGGGTGTGCTGCACCACGACGACGGCGAGGGCCGCCAGCTGCTCTGGGCGGCGGCCCAGCTGCACACCTGCGGCAAGAGCATCAACATCTCGGCATATCACAAGCACACCTGGTACCTGATTCGCAACGGCGAGCTACTGGGCTATTCCCAGACCGAACATCTGATGGTGGCGGCCATCGCCCGCTACCACCGCCGCAGCCTGCCCAAGAAGCGCCATGAGTCGTGGCAGCTGATCACCGGCCGCGAGCAGCGCCGCTGTGTGGCGGAGATGGCGCTGCTGCTGCGCCTGGCCGCCGCCCTCGACCGCCGCCCTGCCGCCGTGATCGAGGCCATCCGCATGCGGCCGTCGCGGTCCGCCGATGCCCAGGGGCTGGAGGTGGAGCTGGTGCCCCGACAGCCGGGGCCCGGGGAGCCTGCCCCGGATCTGAGCCTGGAGCGCTGGAGTCTGCGCGCCTGCGCGGAGGTGGTGCTGGAGGCCAGCGGTGTGGAGCTCAGGGTGCCGGAGCCGGCTGCACTGCTGGGCTGACCTGGGGGCTGAAGCGGTACCAGGTCACGGCTTCGATCCGGCCGAGCGGCCTGGCCGGGGCTCCCCCACTGGCGGCGCTCACCAGATCAGGGCGGCCGGCTAGCACCCGCAGCTCGCCGCTGAGGGGAAAGCGCTGTTCGCCCTGCAGGGTGCCCCGCAGGAGCACCTCGCCGCTGGCGGAGCGCACCTCCACCCAGCTGGGTTCGGCGCTGCGCAGCACCAGCTCGGCCTGGGGCCGGCCCGCCGGGCTGGCCGTGACGGCGGTGGGTGGCTGGACGTCGGGGCTGGGCCGGGCGCCGGTGAGGCTGCGCTGCAGTCCCCAGGCCAGCCCCCCGGCGGCTAACAGGGCAGCGCCCAGGCCGAGCAGGCGGAGCGGGGGCCGCGACGGGGGGGCAGGGGGAGGTGCATCTGGCTGGGCTGCAGGGCGCCGGGCCGGGGCGGCCGATGGCCCGGAACTGGGCTGTGGCATCGGCTGCCGGGCCTGGAAGGCCTGATTGCGGCGCAGGGCGGCGATGTCGTCGTCGATGTTGAGGCCCAGGCTTGCCGCCACCCGGCGGGCCTGGGCCACCACGAACACGGCCTCGGGCAGTTCCTTGCGGTTGCCTTCCTCCAGGGCCCGCAATTGTTCAGGGCCCATGTGCAGGCGGTCGGCCTGCTGCTCCAGACTGAGGCCCCGGGCCTGGCGAGCCTGCGCCAGGCGCTGGCCAAGGCGTTGCAATTCGGGGATCGGCTCGGCGCTCACGGGCAGGACTCAGACAGGCGGCACGGCAGATGCAAGATGCCGGCCTTGTGATTGTGCCCCAGACACCACCAGCCCCATTCATGGGCCAGGCCATGTTGGATTGGCGCCATCAAATCGATGGTGCGTTGATCAAAACAAGATGGGCGATACTGGATTCGAACCAGTGACCCCTTCCGTGTGAAGGAAGTGCGCTACCGCTGTGCTAATCGCCCGAATGGTGCAATGCAGGTTTGGGAACCTCAATGCAGAGTGGCCCGGCCCTGGTGACCCGAAGGCAGCCAGCCGGACGTGCTCGGATGAAAGCTTAAAACACGGCCTTCCTCCTCCCGGGCCCGCCTCCACTGCAGTGGGTTGGAGCCGGAGGAGCGGGGTGATCCGTCACCATGGCAGCCTCAGCACTGTCGCTTCCGCCCCGCCCCGTGAGCATGGTCCAGTCCCAAGCCGATGGTCCGCCACTGCTGCCGGCAGAGCAGTCAGGCGGTGGGCAGGCGCAGCGCGGCCAGGCCACACCAGAGGTGGATGTGCTGATCGTGGGGGGAGGGGTGTGCGGCACGGCGCTGCTGTTTGAGCTGGCCCGCTACACGGATCTGGCCCGGCTTGCCCTGGTGGAGCGCTACGACGAGCTGGCGCGGGTGAACTCGCGGGCCACCAACAACAGCCAGACCATCCACTGCGGTGACATCGAGACCAACTACACGCTCGAGAAGGCCATCAAGGTGAAGCGCACGGCCGAGATGATCGTGCACTACGCCGAGCTGCTGGAGCCGGCGGTGCGCCAGCGCTGTGTGTTCCGCACGCCCAAGATGGTGCTGGCGGTGGGCGCCCAGGAGTGCGCCCTGCTCAGGCAGCGCTTTGAACGCTTTTCCCCCCACTTCCCGGCGATGGAGCTGCTGGAGAAAGAGCAGATCGCCGCGTGGGAGCCGAATGTGGCCCTGGTCGACGGCCAGCTGCGGCCGGAGGAGCTCTTGGCCATCGGCATCCGCAGCGCCTACACCGCCGTCGATTACGAGGAGCTCTCCCAGTCGTTCGTGGATCAGGCCCGAGCGGCGATCGCCGCAGGCGATGCGGAAGGCCGTCGGCTCCACCTGCATCGCGGCACCACGGTGCTGGAGATCGCGCCGGCAGGCGAGAGCTACCGGGTGACCCTGGCCCCCACTCCCGGCTGCCGCGCCGGCCTGGCCGCCGATGGCTCTGCCGCGGCACCCCGCGAGATCCTGGCGCGCCACGTGGTGGTGAATGCCGGTGCCCACAGCCTGCTGATGGCCCAGCGGATGGGCTTTGGCCTGGAGTATTCCTGCCTGCCGGTGGCCGGCAGCTTCTACTTCACCCCCGACCTGCTCCGGGGCAAGGTGTACACGGTGCAGAACGACAAGCTGCCCTTCGCCGCCATCCACGGCGACCCCGACGTGCGCGCCCCCGGCAAGACCCGCTTCGGACCAACGGCCCTGCTGCTGCCGCTGCTGGAGCGCTACAAGCCGGCCTCCTTCTGGGAGTTTCTCAAGGTGCTGCGGCTGGATTGGGCCGTGCTGGCGGTGTTCTGGCAGCTGCTGCGCATCGCCGACATCCGCAACTACATCTTCAAAAACCTGCTGTTTGAGGTGCCCTGGCTCAGGCGGCGCCTGTTTCTTGCCGATGCCCGCAAGATCGTGCCCGGCATGCAGCTTGATGATCTGCGCTTCGCCGAGGGCTACGGCGGCGTACGGCCCCAGCTGATCGACAAGCGGAACCGCAAACTGATGCTCGGTGAGGCCAGCATTCCGGCCCTGCCCGGCCTGGTGTTCAACGTCACGCCATCGCCGGGTGGCACCTGCTGTCTCGGCAATGCCGCCCGCGATCTCGACGCGATTGCGGATCGCCTGGGCTGTGCCGTCGATCGGACCAGAATGGCCCTGGAGCTTTACGGCGAGCCGGGCTGAACGGTTTCGTCCGCGGGGACACCACCTTCGTCCGTGGGGACGCCACCCCGGAACAGGTGGCGGTGGCTGGCGGAGTAGAGCTTGGAGCGGGCCTGCGCCGGTGCCGCCAGGGCAGGACTCACCACGTAGAGGGTGGTGCGGATCAGGGAGCGCTCGCGGCTCACCTGGGCCATCTGGCTCAGCGGCACCACCGTGATCCACTGGTCTGGCCAGCTCACCCGGTAGCCGATCGCCACGGGGGTGTCGGCGGGGTAGTGGCGCAGCAGTTCAGCCTGCACCTCCTCCACGTGGCGCGCGGAGAGGTACAGGCAGAGGGAGGCGCGCAGGGCGGCCAGCCGTTCCAGTGATTCGGTTTCGGGCACGCCGGTGCGGCCGCCGGTGCGGGTGAGCACGATGGTCTGCACCAGTCCTGGGATGGTGAGTTCGGCGCCCAGGGCGGCGGCGGTGGCCTGGTAGGCGCTGATGCCTGGCACCACCTCCACGGCGATGCCGGCATCGGCCAGGCGGCAGATCTGCTCGGCCAGGGCGCCGTAGAGGCAGGGGTCGCCATCGTGCAGGCGCACCACCCGCCTGCCGGCAGCGATGCGGTCCTGAACCACCGCCAGCACCTCCTCCAGGGTGAGGGTGCTGGTGCGGATCCGCTCGCAGCCTGCGGGGGCCAGCGCGGCGATCTGGGGGTTCACCAGGGAGTCGGTGTACACCAGCACCTCGGCCTGCTCAATCAAGCGGGCCGCCCTGAGGGTGAGCAGGTCCGGTGCACCGGGCCCGGCACCCACGATCCAGAGGCGTGGGGTGTTCAACGCACCACTCCAGCCGGGTCGGGCAGGGCGCGGCGCCGTCCCAGCAGCCACCACAGGCCCAGGCCCCCCAGGGCGATCAGCAGCAGACTCACCAGCTGGGCCATGCGCAGGCCGCCTTCACAGAAGGGCGGGGCGGCGAACAGGCAGAGGGGGTCGATGCGCAGGCCCTCGATCCACACCCGGCCGCTGCTGTAGGCCATCAGGTACACGCAGCTGAGGGCGCCGGCCGGCAGCTGGATGAGCCCCCGGCTGGCCTGGCGGAACAACACCAGCAGCAGGGCACAGACCCCCACATTCCAGAGCGATTCGTACAGGAAGGTGGGGTGAAAGTGGAGTTGGTCGATGAATTCAGGCGGCCGGTTGGCGGCGGGAATCATGAGTTTCCAGGGCAGATCGGTGGGCACACCGAAGGCTTCGGAGTTGAAGAAATTGCCCCAGCGGCCGATCGCCTGGCCCAGGGCCACCGCCGGCATCAGCACATCGAGCAGGGGCCAGAAGGCCTGGCGCCGCCAGCGGCAATAGAGGATCGTGGTGAGCACGCCGCCGATCAGGGCCCCGTGGATGGCGATGCCACCGCGCCAGATCGCCAGGGCCTCAAATGGATTGGCGGCGTACTGACGCCATTCCAGGGCCACGTAGTAGATCCTGGCGCCGATCACGGCCCCCAGCACGAGCAACGGCAGCAGATCGGCGATCAGGGCAGGGTCAATGCCCCTGGCCTTGCCCAGCCGGGTGGCCAGTGCCAGGCCGGCCAGCACCGCCAGGGCGATCAGGAGCCCATACCAGCGCAGTGCAAAGGGGCCCAGCTGGAACACCAGGGGCCCCGGAGAGGTGAAGGCGAAAGGGGGAGTCAAATCGCTTGGATCAACAAATCAGCCTCGGAGGCAGGCGGGGTTACCGAGATCAGACGATGCCTTCTGCAGCCTGGACTTTCTCCACCTGGCGCTTCTTCAGCACCAGCATGATCTGGGCCAGGGCAATGGCGGCGAAGAAGGCCAGCAGGCCGTAGATCCGCACCGGGTTCTGCAGCACGATTTCGGCATCGAGCTGACCGAAGCCACCCACGTTGGGATCGTTGGTGAGGGCAGCGCCGGCGGCAACGCTGTCACCCACAGCCACGATCAGGCTCGGACCGGCGGGGATGGTCTCGGTGGTGGTGCTGCCGTCTTCGGCGGTGATTTCCACAACCGTGGCGCCGCCATCGCCAGCGGTGACGGCCGAAACGGTGCCGGCTGCCGGGGCGTTGAACACGGTGTTGTTGCTCTTCTCACCGGTGGGATACACCTGGCCGCGGCCGCGGTTGCCGCCCACATGCAGCTGGTACTTGCCGAAGTGGATTCTGCTGTCGGTGCCCGGGTCGGGGGAGAGCACCGGGAAGACGATCTCCTGGTGGTCATCGCCCGGCAGGGGGCCCACCAGCAGGATGTTGGGCTGGTCGTCGGAGTACTGGGTGTAATAAATGCCGGCCGTCTCCTCCTTGAGCTCCTCGCTGAGGCGCTCCTGGGGGGCCAGGGTGAAGCCTTCGGGGAGCATCACCACAGCGCCCACGTTCAGCCCGGTGGCACTGCCGTCGCCGGCGATCTGCTGCACGGAGGTGTCATAGGGGATCTCCACCACGGCCTTGAACACCGTGTCGGGGAACACGGCTTGGGGCACCTCCACCCGGGTGGCCTTCTTGGCCAGGTGGCAGTTGGCACACACGATCTTGCCGGTGGCCTCGCGGGGGCTGGCGTAGTTCTGCTGGGCCCAGAAGGGATAGGCCCAGCTGGGGCTGGCGGCCCCCAGCATCACGGCCAGGGCCAGGCTGGAGCCGATCAGGGAGGCGAGCAGGGAGGAGAGGGAGCGGCGCATCGGGAGGTGGGAGCGGGTCGACGGGAAGGGAGGGATCTGTCGCGTCAGGCCCACCAGGGCTTGTCGCCGGTGCGGAAGTCGGTCTCGGTCCACTGGCTCACGAACACGTTGTCGTTTTCCACCGACACGTGCGCCAGGGCCAGGGAGAGGGGCGCCGGACCGCGCACCACCTTGCCGGTGGCGTCGTACTGGGAGCCGTGGCAGGGGCAGATGAACTTGTTGGCGCCGCTGTTCCAGGGCACCACGCAGCCCAGGTGGGTGCAGATGGCGTTGATGCCGTAGCTGCCGATGGCGTCCTCGCCCTCCACGATCAGATAGGTGGGGTCGCCCTTGAGGCCCTGCACCAGGCTGCGGTCTCCCTCCTTGTGGCTGCTCAGCCAGCCAGTGGCGGTGACGGCATTGCCCAGCTCGTCCTTGGCGGCGGTGCCACCGCCGGAGCCGGCCGCCTTGGGGGGGATGAAGTAGTTCACCACCGGGTAGAGCGCCCCGAGGGCCACCCCGGTGAGCGACCCGAAGGTGAGCAGATTCATGAACTGCCGACGACCCATTCCGGGCACATCACCACTCGCGCTGGCTGGGATCTGGGTCATGGACAACGTGCCGGTGTAGCCGGTGCAACGTGGCGGCCACATTAAGACCTGCCCTCCCCACACCGCCGCGCCATCCGGGTGGCCGCGGGCCACTGCAACAAGCTGTTGTGCGTGAGACTGCGGCTGTGCCGCGCAGCCCCCCGTGCCGCCCGCCGTTCCCCCGTCGCCCCCATCGCCGCCGCTCAGCGGGGCTGAGCTGCTGGAGCTGCTGCGCCTGCGCTGGCAGGCCTCCTACGACCTGCAACTGGTGCAGCGGCGAGGCCGGCTCTACCTGCAGGTGATGTGGGCGTACCTGGAGCAGCAGTCCTTCCCGCTCTCCGCCGAGGCCTACGCCGCCAGGCTCGAGGAGGTGGCCGGGATGGTCAACGGCATGGGCGTGGCGGACCAGGTGCGCCACTGGCTGCGCACCACCACCGACAAACCCCGGCTGGGGCGGGCGATGGGGCTGGCCCTGGAGCTGCCCCCCGAGCGGCTGGGGGAATTCCTGGTGTAACTGGCCTCGGGGCTGAGCTATCCGGCCTCGGCGGGGGTGGCCGGGGAGGGCCGCAACCGTTCGCTGAGGGCCACGAGCCCCACCCCCACCAGGTAGAGCCCGGTGATGGCGCCGCCCAGCAGCAGCATCGTCACCGGGTCGGTGGAGGGGGTGAGCACGGCACCGGCGATCGAGGCGGCCAGCAGCACCCAGCGCCAGGCCGCCAGCATCGTGCGCGCCCGGATCAGCCCGAGGGCGCCCAGGATCAGCTGCAGCACCGGCAGCTGGAAGGCCAGGGCCGTGGCCACCATCAGCAGCAGCACAAAGTCGAGGTAGCGCTCGATCGACCAGCTGGGCTCCACCACGTCGGCGCCGTAGCTCACCAGGAAGCGCAGGGCGGCCGGCACCAGCGCCCACCAGGCGAAGACCAGGCCGGCGGCGAACAGCACCGCCGAACCGGCCACGGCGGGGCCCACCAGGCGCCGCTCCCGCCGGGTGAGGCCGGGCAGCACGAAGGCCAGGATCTCGTAGAGCACCCAGGGCAGGGCCAGGCAGAGGCCGGCATAGCCGGCCACCTTCAACGACACGAACAGGAACTCGCCCGGGGCCAGCTGCAGGAAGCGGATGCCGTCGGCCGGCATCTCCAGCAGCCGCACCAGGGGTTTGACGAACACCAGGCAGCCGGCCGCCGCCAGCACCACCGCCAGCAGGCTGCGCAGGATGCGGCGGCGCAGCTCCTCCAGGTGGTCCACCAGGCTCATCTCCACTTCCCCGGGAAAGTCGTCGGGGGAGGGGGCGGCCGCCGGCAGCACCCGGATCGGCGGCGGCGGCGCACCTGGCCCAGCACCGCCCTGGTCAGGCACCTGAGCGGCGGGGTCGGTGGGGGACGTGGTCATGGCTGCTGCGCTGCCAGCAGGCTAAGGGCCCGTTCCGGGACGCCCCAGAGCACCAGGCCACCCCGGTGGCGCACGGTACCCGGGGCGGCGCCGGGGATGCGCTGCAGGGCGTCCACCGGCACCATCACCACCGGCACCCGGCCGTTGGCCCGGCCGCGGCTGAAGTGGGCCGCCAGGTCGGCCGCCGCCTGCAGGTCGGCATCGCCCGCCACCGCCCCTGAGCTCTTGAGCACCACGTGGCTGCCGGGCAGCTCCTGGGCGTGGAACCAGAGGTCGCCGCGGCGGGCCTGGCGGAAGGAGATCCACTCGTTCTGGCGGTGGTTGCGGCCCACCTGCACCACCACCCCCGACCCCGTGGCCAGCTCCAGGGGGCTGGGGGTGTCCCGCACCGCCTCCAGGGCGCGCCGCTGGCGCCGCCCGGGACGGGTGGAGCGCCCCAGCAGCTCCTCCAGTTCCTGGCGCAGGGCCTCCAGCAGCTCCACGCTCTCGGCCTGGTCGAGGTAAGTGAGGCTGGCCTCAATGGCGGCCAGGTGCCGGCGGTGTTGCTCCAGGCGCGGCGTGATCGCCGCCACCGAGCGCCGCAGCTTGCGGGCCCGGCGGTAGAGCTTCTGGGCGTCGTCGATGCACTGGCGGCCGGGCTGGCGCTGGCTGAGCAGGGCATCGGCCTGGCGCTGCAGCCCGTCGCTGCCGGCCGCCGCCGCCAGCAGGGTCTCCTGGTCGGCCACCTGGCGGGCCTGTTGGTCGGCCAGCCTGCCCAGCCGCTGCCGCAGTTGCTGGCGGCTCTCCTGCAGGGCGCGGGCCGCCAGGTGCTCGCCGTAGTAGGTGGCCAGGGCGTGGTTGATCGGCAGACCGCCGCAATTCCCTGGGCGGGATGGAGCTTGCGGGGGGGGATCCTCCGAAGCAGCACCCCGCAGGGCCCCCTGGCTGGGCGGGGCCCAGCAGCTGTAGCCGGTGGGGGAGGGGTGCCAGCCGAACCGCTCTGCTTCCAACACCTCCAGCCAGCTCCGCCAGGCCTGCCAGAGCTGGTGCCACTGCTCCTCCCCGAGCGTGTGCACCGGCTGCTCCAGCCAGGCCTCAGGCACCAGCTGGCGGGCCAGGGCCGGACTGATGCCCTGGAAGGCATCGCGCAGGGCCCGCTCCAGGGGGAGGGGCAGCAGCATCAGGCGTCGCTGCCAGTCGACGAAGCCGGTGGCCGTGCTGGGCGGTTCGCCGGCCGCTGGGGGTGGCGGCAGGTAGAGATCACCGGTGCCGATCGGCCGCAGCCGTGACTGGCTGGCTTTCACCTGCCGGGCCAGGGCCACCACCCGCCCATCGCCGTCCAGCAGGAACAGGTTGCTGTGGCGCCCCATCAGTTCGATCACCAGCCGTTTCTCCAGGGGCTCGCCGGGACGGCGGGCGAAGCCGAGGTCCACGACCCGCTCCCAGCCGGGCTGCTCCAGGCTGGTGAGGGCCAGGCCGCGCAGGCCGTGCTGGAGCTGCTGGGCCAGGGTGCTGCCCTCCCCCTGGCGGGGGGGCGGCTCGATGGCGTGCACCCGGGCCGCCTCCGCCTGCCAGCAGAGCTCCAGCCACTGGATGCCCTGCAGATGGCGCAGACCCAGCTGCAGGCTGTGGCTGCTGCCCTGCTGGGCCTTCTCAAACCGGCTGGGCAGCAGCAGGCCGCGCCACTCGCTCAGCGCAGCCCGCAGGCTGGTGAGGTCCATCGGTTGCAGCCTGGCCATCGCCATGGGAAGGGCGCCGGCGGGGTGCGCCAAGGTGTGCCCCTACTCTGCAGGCCATCCCAGCTGCAGCAATGGCCCGTCTGAGCGTGATCACCGGTCCGAGCGGGGTGGGCAAGGGCACGCTGGTGGGCAGGTTGCTGGCCCGCCATCCGCGCATCTGGCTGTCGGTGTCCGCCACCACCAGAGCCCCCCGCCCCGGGGAGGTGGAGGGCGAGAGCTACTTCTTCCTCAGCCGCGAGCACTTCGAGCGGCAGGTGGCGGCCGGCGGCTTCCTGGAGTGGGCCGAGTTCGCCGGCAACCTCTACGGCACCCCGCGCGAGCCGGTGGAGCGCCAGCTGGCGGCGGGGCGGCCGGTGTTGCTGGAAATCGAGCTGGAGGGAGCCCGCCAGGTGCGCCGCAGTTTTCCAGCCGGCTTCCAGGTGATGATCCAGCCCCCCAGCCTCGAGGAGCTGGAGCGGCGGATCCGCGGCCGGGGCACCGATGCCGAAGCGGCGATCCAGCGGCGCCTGGAGCGGGCCCGGGAGGAGCTGGCTGCCGCTGGCGAGTTCGACGCCACCCTGGTGAATGGCGACCTGGAGCTCGCCCTGGCGCAACTGGAGCGCCTGCTGCGCCTGGACGAGGGGGAGCAGGCCGGCGAGGCGGTGGCCTCCTGCTCCTGATTGCCGCCTGGAGTGGGCCAAAAAAAAGCGGCTCCGCAGAGCCGCTTGGTCGTTGCTGGCGGAACGCTGCTCAGAGGGGGTGGAACAGCAGGTCGGGGAAGAAGCGGTTGAACTCGATCAGGATGCCGGCGGTGATGGTGAACCAGATCGCCGAGAACACCGGGGCGGTGGTGAGGAATTTCTTCATGGATGGGGATTGGCAGGAAAAACGGAGTGGCGTCGCTGGGGAGCAGTCCTGTTGCGGTGAAGGCCTGGGCCTCAGCGCGGGGACACGGTGATCTTGTCGTCGGCTTCAGTGAGCTTCTTGCCGGTGAGCTCACCGAAGGCGGCCAGGGGCCAGCTGGCGGCGGCCAGGGTGCTCTTGAACGCCAGGGGCACATCAATCTGGATTTCGCGCATGGTGGCGTCCTTGCTGCCGCGGATCGCCATCAGGTAGGTGCGGCCAGCCCAGCCGATGCAGCCGGCGATGTATAGGAAGGCGATGCCGGGGATGAGGAAGTCACCGGCGTGGCTCCAGCGGCCATCCACGATCAGGTGGGGCAGGCCATCGGTGCCGCAGAGGGCCTGGCTGTACATCTCGAAGCGGGCCTTGGCCTGGTCGGTCTTGGCGGCGGCGGCGCGCTGCTGGAAGCGGGGGTTCTCGGCACAGGGGGTGAGGCCGGCAACGGATGCGTCTGCCTTGGCGACGGGTGCAAAGCCGAACAGCAGGAAGGCGGAGAGCAGAACCGCGCACAGGCGGGGGAAAAGACGGCGCATCGCGGTGCAGGATGTCACTGGCGGACAGTAAGGGGGTGAAGGGGGCGGCATGGCAACGGTTCTGGCCCTCGAAACAAGTTGTGACGAGTCGGCGGCGGCGATCGTGCGCGACACCACCGTGCTGGCCAGCGCCGTGGCCTCCCAGGTGGAGGAACACGCCCGCTGGGGCGGGGTGGTGCCGGAGATCGCCTCGCGCCGCCACGTGGAGGCCCTGCCCCAGCTGATCGAGCAGGTGTGCGTCGCCAGCGGGGTGCCGGTGGACGCGGTGGACGCGGTGGCGGCCACCGTGGCGCCGGGGCTGGTGGGGGCCCTGCTGGTGGCGTCGGTGACGGGGCGCACCCTGGCGCGGCTGCACGGCAAGCCCTTCCTGGGCATTCACCACCTGGAAGGCCATCTGGCCTCCGTGCAGCTGGGCGATCCGTTGCCCGCCGGCCCCTATCTGGTGCTGCTGGTGAGTGGCGGGCACACCGAGCTGGTGCGGGTGGAGGGCCCGGGGGCCTACACGCGGCTGGGCCGCAGCCACGACGACGCGGCGGGGGAGGCCTTCGACAAGGTGGCCCGGCTGCTGGGGCTGGGCTACCCCGGCGGACCCGCCATCCAGGCGGCGGCGGCGGCTGGGGATTCCGGCCGTTTCCAGCTGCCCAAGGGGCGGATTTCCCTGCCCCAGGGCGGCTTCCACCCCTACGACTTCAGCTTCAGTGGCCTCAAGACCGCCATGCTTCGCCAGGTGCGGGCCCTGGAGCAGGCCGCGGCGGCGGGGGGTGAGGCCTTGCCGGTGGCCGATCTGGCGGCCAGTTTCGAGCAGGTGGTGGCCGAGGTGCTGGTGGAGCGCAGCTGCCGCTGTGCCCGTGACCATGGCCTCGGCACGCTGGTGCTGGTGGGGGGGGTGGCCGCCAACCGGCGCCTGCGCGCGTTGCTGGAGCGGCGCTGCCAGAGCGATGGGCTGCAGTGGCGCCTGGCACCGCTGGCCTACTGCACCGACAACGCCGCGATGATCGGTGTGGCGGCCTGCCAGCGCCTGGGGGCCGGACAGGCCAGCAGTGTGGAGCTGGGGGTGTCGGCCCGCCTGCCCCTGGAGGTTGCCGATCGCCTTTACGAAACGCAGGCGGCCTTTTAATCCGATTAATCTGAGGTACTGAATTGACCGCCCGCCCCTGCCGCCATGGCTTCCGCGCAGACCCCCCAGGCAGAGCCGGCGTGCGCTGAGGGCGCGGCTGGCGGCACGGCCCTTGCCGATCCCGCTCAGGCTGAACCGGTGAGTTCCAGCGAACTCAATGCCTGGCGCCGGGGCTTCACCCCCCAGGCCGAGATCTGGAACGGACGCCTGGCCATGCTGGGTCTCTCCCTGGGGCTGGCGGTGCTGCTGATCTCCCGCCTCAGCATCCGCTGATCAGGTGCGCCCCCGCAGCGCCTGGGCCAGTTCGTTGGGCCTGAGGCTCTGGGCAAGGGCATCTTCGGCCACCACCCGGCCGTCCTCCACCAGCTTGAGCAGCGCCTGGTTCGAGGTCTGCATGCCATCGAAGGCGCTGCGGCCCATGATGTCTTCGATCTCATCGAGTTCACCCTGCAGGATGTAGTCCTTGCAGGCGTCGGTGTTGATCAGGATGTCGTGAAAGGCGCAGCGCTTGCCGTCCGTGGTCTTGAGCAGGCCCTGGGAAATCACGCCCAGCAGCGTTTCGGACACGGCCCGGCGGACGCTGTCCTGCTCGTTGGGGGGGAACATCCCCAGCACCCGTTCCACGGTCTTCACGGCTGAGTTGGTGTGCAGGGTGCCGAACACCAGGTGGCCGGTCTGGGAGGCCTCCAGGGCGGTGGTGAGGGTCTCGCGGTCGCGGATCTCGCCGATCAGAATCACGTCCGGATCCTCGCGCAGGGCCGCCCGCAGGGCGTTGTGGAACAGCTTGGTGTGCTCGCCCACACCCCGGTGCCGGATCAGGCACTGACGGCTCTCGTGCACGAACTCCACCGGATCCTCGATCGTGAGGATGTGGCGGCTCATGTTGTTGTTGATCCAGTCGATCATCGCCGCCAGGGTGGTGCTCTTGCCGGAGCCGGTGGGGCCGGTGACCAGCACCAGGCCCTTGGGCCGGGCGGAGAGCTCCCGCAGCACCGGCGGCAGGTTGAGATCCTCCAGGCTGGCGATGGTCTGGGGGATCAGCCGCAGCACCATCGCCGGGCCACGCAGGGTCATCATCAGGTTGATGCGCACGCGCACGAACGGGAAGGCGTGGGAGCCGTCGTATTCCAGGTCGCGCAGAAAGCTGTCCAGCTCGGCGGCGCCGAGCATCTCCCGCACCCAGCCGATGAAGGCGGGCTGTTCACTCACCGGCCAGCCGGTGCGCACGATGTCACCGCGATGGCGGAAGCGGGGTTCTTCGCCCACGCCCAGGTGCACGTCGGAGTAGTTGCGCTCGAAGGCAACCCGCACGATCTCCTCGAGGGTCTCGGGCAGGGACCCCAGGCCTGGATCGCCCTGGGCTGGAGGTGGGCTGGCCGGCAGGGGCGCGGCTGGAGGGGGGGGGGCCGCGGCTGGCGGAGCGCTGAAGGGGGAAGGGGGAAACGGGGACGGAGGGAAGGGGGAGCTGGTCATCGACGGCCACCGGATCCGCCCCAGCTTCGCCGCTCGGGCTGTCCCTGTCAGCAGCTGGGTGCTCCGTAAGATCCCCCCACCTGCCCCGGTCACCGGTGTCCCTGCCCCTGGTCACGATCGTGCTCGGCACCAGGCCGGAGGCGATCAAGCTGGCCCCGGTGATCCGGGCGTTCCAGCGGGCGCCGCAGTTCCGCACCCGGGTGGTGCTCACCGGCCAGCACCGCGAGATGGTGAGCCAGGTGATGGAGCTGTTCGCCATCCAGGCCGACCACGACCTGGCGCTGATGGCGCCGAAGCAGACCCTCACCCACATCACCTGCGCGGCTCTGCAGGGCCTCAAGGAGGACTTCACGAGCCACCGGCCCGATCTGGTGCTGGTGCAGGGGGACACCACCACCGCCTTCGCCTCGGCCCTGGCCGCCTTCTACGAGCAGATCCCGGTGGGCCACGTGGAGGCGGGCCTGCGCACCGACAACCTGCTCGACCCCTTCCCCGAGGAGGCCAACCGCCGCCTGATCTCCCAGCTGGCCCAGCTGCACTTCGCCCCCACCGAGCGCTCGGCGGCCAACTGCCGCGCCTCCGGGGTGGTGGGGGAGGTGCTGGTCACCGGCAACACGGTGATCGATGCCCTGCTGCAGATGGCCGAGCAGGCGCCGCGGCTCGAGCTGCCAGGCCTCGACTGGCAGGGGCAGCGGGTGATCCTGGCCACCGTGCACCGGCGCGAGAACTGGGGCGAGCGCCTGGGCGAGATCGGCGCCGGCTTCCTGGAGCTGCTGCAGCGCTTCCCCGACACGGCCCTGCTGCTGCCGCTGCACCGCAACCCCACCGTGCGTGAGCCGCTGCAGGCCCTGCTGGGCAGCCATCCGCGCGCCTTCCTCACCGAACCGCTCGACTACGACCAGCTGGTGGCGGCCATGCGCGGCTGCACCCTGGTGCTCACCGATTCCGGCGGGCTGCAGGAGGAGGCGCCGGCCCTGGGCAAGCCGGTGCTGGTGCTGCGCCGCACCACCGAGCGGCCCGAGGCGGTGGACGCCGGCACCGCCAGGCTGATCGGCACCGCCACGGCCGACATCGTGGCCT
Organism: Cyanobium sp. M30B3; assembly: GCA_018399015.1. Lineage (GTDB taxonomy): Bacteria > Cyanobacteriota > Cyanobacteriia > PCC-6307 > Cyanobiaceae > NIES-981. The sequence continues at coordinate 2,308,752 of CP073761.1, read as the reverse complement.
CGGCCAGCAACCTGCTCACGGACGGCCAGGCCTACGAGGCCATGGCCAGGGCGGTCAATCCCTTCGGCGACGGCCAGGCCTCCGGCCGGATCGTGGCGGCCGCCCGATCGTTCCTGGCGGTCTGATCAGCCGCGGCGCCGGGCGCCCGGCGGCAGGTCGATGAAAATGCGGGTGCCCGGTTCGAGGCCGGAGAGGATTTCCGTGTCCTTGCCGCCGCTGCTGCCCAGTTCCACGGGCTGGAAGCTGGGTTTGCGGTCCTTGCCCACCAGCAGCACGCCGGGCTGGCCGTTCTCGGTGACGATTGCCACGGTGGGCACCAGGGTGCGGGCCTGGAGCAGGCCGGTCTGGAAGCCCACATCGGCGGTCATGCCGATGCGCAGCTCGGGAGTGGGCTCCACGAACTGCAGAAACACGTCGAAGGAGGTGACGTTGTTCAGCTTCACGGCCCGGGGTGTGATCCGCTTGACGCGGGCGGCGAAGCGGCGATCGGGGAAGGCGTCCACCCGCACGCTGGCCTGCTGGCCCTGGCGCACCCGGCCGATATCGCTCTCCGGCACCTTGGCCACCACCTCCAGCCCCTGGGAGAGCTCCACGATCGAGGAACTGGTGGCACCGGCGGTGGCGGATGCGGTGGTGGTGGGGGTGACGAAGGCACCGGGGTCGGCGAAGCGCTGGGTGACGACGCCGGCGAAGGGGGCGCGCACGATCAGGTCGGCCTGCTCCACCCGGCGGGCCTCCAGCCGCTGGCGGGCGGCGTTCACGGCAGCCTGCTCCACCAGGAAGGTGCTGCGCACGGTGTTGTAATCGCTCAGGCTGATGGCGTTCTGGCGGTAGAGCCGCTCATTGCGCTCCAGCTCGCTGCGGCTGCGCTCCAGCTGGGCCTGGGCGGAGATCAGCTGGGCCTTGAGCTCCCGCAGGCGCTCCTGCAGGTCGCCGGCATCCATGCGCGCCAGGGGCTGGCCGGTCTCCACCCGGTCGCCCTCCTCCACGAACAGTTCCTCCAGGATGCCCTGGCGCTTCGGGCTCACATTCACCCGCTGTTCCGCCTCCAGTTCGGCGGCGGCATTCACCACACCTGGCAGATCTCCGGAGCGGGCCAGCACGGTGAAGGGCTCAATGGCGGCATCGGTGGTGGTGCTCCGCTGCCGCAGCCACAGGCCCGCGCCGCCCAGCAGCAGGCCGGCGGCCACGGCCCCGGCCCACAGGCGCCTGCGGCGCCACCAGGGACGTCCCTGCGATCCGGTGGTTGCAGGCTGTTCCCCGTTGGTCCGGGCCGGGCCAGGGCGGCCCGCGCCGTTGGGCAGCGGCATGGGGGGGCGGTGCGGAGTGGGGCTGGCGGGGGTGCGGCTGGGAATCGGCCTGGCGATCACTGGCTCCAGTCTCGCGTCCCGGCCCCTGGACTGCGCTGCTTGCGGCGGCCCGTCGGCCCGTGGCCCCATAGATTTCAGCCATGCTCAAAGCCGGAATCGTCGGTCTGCCCAACGTGGGCAAGTCGACCCTGTTCAACGCCCTGGTGGCGAATGCCCAGGCGGAAGCCGCCAACTACCCCTTCTGCACGATCGAGCCCAATTCGGGCATCGTGTCGGTGCCCGATGCCCGCTTGCAGCAGCTCTCGGATCTGAGCGGCAGCAAGGAGATCATCCCCACCAAGGTGGAGTTTGTGGACATCGCCGGCCTGGTGAAGGGCGCCAGCCAGGGCGAGGGCCTGGGCAACAAATTCCTGGCCAACATCCGCGAAGTCGACGCGATCGTGCACGTGGTGCGCTGCTTCGAGAACGACGACGTGATCCACGTGAGCGGCTCGGTGGGCCCGGCCCGCGACGCCGAGGTGATCAACCTGGAGCTGGGCCTGGCCGATCTGGCCCAGGTGGAGAAACGGCGGGAGCGCCTGAAGAAACAGGTGCGCACCAGCAAGGAGGCCCAGGCCGAGGATGCCGCTCTGGAGCGCATCCAGGCGGTGCTGGAGGCCGGTGGCGCCGCCCGCAGCGTGGCCCTCAGCGAGGAGGAAGCCGCGATGGTGAAGCCCCTGGGGCTGCTCACCGCCAAGCCGATCATCTACGCCACCAACGTGAGCGAAGACGAGCTGGCCAGTGGCAACGCCTACTGCGAGGAGGTGGCCGCCCTGGCGGAGAAGGAAGGGGCCGGCACGGTGCGCATCAGCGCCCAGGTGGAAGCCGAGCTGATCGAGCTGCCGGAGGAGGACCGGGCTGAATTTCTGGCGGGCCTCGGCGTGGAGGAGGGCGGCCTGCAGAGCCTGATCCGCGCCACCTACAGCCTGTTGGGCCTGCGCACCTACTTCACCACGGGCGAGAAGGAAACCCGCGCCTGGACCATCCGCGCCGGCATGACCGCCCCGCAGGCCGCCGGCGTGATCCACACCGACTTCGAGCGGGGCTTCATCCGCGCCCAGACCATCGGCACCCAGCAGCTGCTGGAGGCGGGCTCCCTGGCCGAGGCCCGCAACAGGGGCTGGCTGCGCGCCGAGGGCAAGGAGTACGTGGTGGCCGAAGGTGACGTGATGGAGTTCCTGTTCAACGTCTGAGCAGGTGCCCCAGAATCAGTCCAGAGCCCGAGCCGGAGCCGAGATGACCAGCAACCCCCAGCCCGCCACCCCCGACGCCCCAGCCCCAGCCCCCGCCCCCGGGGAGCATCCCCATGACTTTGAGGTGCAGAAGGAACGGCACCGGCAGATCCGCAACGATCCCGACTACGACGACTGGGAATACGGCACCGAGCCCCTGCCCCACGAGGCCTGGCTCAGCCAGCAGACGCCACCGGCCTGAGCCGCCTGGCCAGCTGGAAGCCCGGCAGGCAGAGCAGGGCGAACAGCAGCCACAGGCCGCTGCCGTGGCCCTGGTGGTCGAGGGCCAGCCCCGCCAGGGGAGGAGCCAGCAGGCTGCTGATGGCGAAGCACTGGGAGAACAGGGCCATGGCCACCCCCTGGTGCTCCGCCGGCGTGAGCTCGATCACCGCTTCAGTGGCGGTGGGCAGAAAGGCCGCCAGGCCGAGGGCGAGGGGCACCTGGGCCAGGGCCACCAGCCACAGGCCCTGGCTGGAGAGGGCCGACAGCGCCAGAGTGGCGGTGCCCAGGGCGAAACAGGCCAGACTCAGCGCCAGCCCGGTGGCCACCGGCCGCCCGGCCAGCCACCGGCCCACCGGCCACTGCAGGAGCAGCAGCAGCCCCAGCTGCAGGCCGATCAGCAGCGCCCCCAGCCCGGGCGCCATGGCGGCCCGGCGCAGGCCGCCGCGCACCAGATCGAGGGGCAGGGCGCTCTGCATCAGCGCCGGCAGGGCCGTGGCCAGCAGGGTGATCAGCAACACCGGCAGCAGCGGCGGCAGCCACTGCCGCCAACTGTGGTCCGCGCCGCTGCCCCTGCCCCTGGAGCGGGCCGGTGGGTCGGGCAGCCGGCGCAGCAGCAGCAGCAGCACCATCGTGCTCAGGCAGAGCATGTCCAGCAGGTAGATGCCGCGCAGCTGGCCGCGGCTGGCCAGCAGGGCGCCGATCAGGGCCCCGAGGGCCACGCCGGCCGCATCGGCGCTGCGGGCCAGGGCAAAGCCCCGGGCCGAGGGGATCGGCCGGCTGCCGCTGGCGCAGCCCAGGGGCACCGCCAGCTCGATGGCGGGCCAGTAGAGCCCCATGGCGATGCCCATCAGCACCTGGCCCTGGGCATAGGCCGGGAAGCTGCGGGCGGCGAACAGGTTGCTGTCGGCTGCGAGTGCCGCGAAGCAGGCCAGCAGCACCGGGATGCCGCAGTTCACCCCTCGATCGAGCAGCAGGCCGCTGAGGAAGCGCCCCAGGGTGCCGGCCAGGGCGGCGATGGCCAGGCCCAGCGTCACGCTGGAGGCGCTGAAGGCCTCCTGGTGGAACACCAGCGGCGTGAGGTAGAGCACGGCGCCGGCGCCGATGGATCCGATCAGGCGCAGGCTGGCCACCTCGCGCAGGGGCGCGGGAAACTGGTGCCACCAGGCCAGTGCCCGCGCCCGGTGGCCTGCCATCTCCTCTGTTGCCGTTGTCAAACCGCCGCTGCCTGACTGCATTCGGCGCCAGTCTGCTGGTGCTGCTGCCCTGGGGCTGGTGGTGCCCGGCACGGGCTGCCGACGAACTGCTGGTGCAGATCGAGGGGCTGGAGATCCCGATCGATCTCCGGGAGCTCGAGGCCTGGAGCCGCCAGCCCGAGCAGCAGCGGGGCAGCCAGGTGGTGTGGCTCAACCTGCTCGATGCCAAGGCCCGTCAGGGCCTCAGCCGGTTGCTGCGGGCGCCCCTGCTGCTCGACCGCAGCTTCGGCCGGGAACTGCTGCAGAGCTGGACCGGCCAGCCCTTGTTGCGCGAGGCGGGCCAGTTGCTGCAGGGGGTGGATGGCGAGAACCTGGCGCCCCAGCTGCAGAGCACCCTGGAGCAGCTGTTCGACCGCCAGAGCGAGGTCTCCAGCCTTGATCTGCTGCGCGCCCTGCCCGCCGAGCGCCTGGTGCTGCGGGTGGATGGCCTGCTCGATCTGGCGGCCAGGCTGCGCGACCAGTTGCGCCACCAGGCCCTGGCGGTGGAGGCCGTGCGCCGCCAGGGCCTGCCGCTGCGCCGCTCCCGATCCCTGTTGCCCCAGGGACAGCCGCCGGGCAGACCCCAGCAGCAGCTGCTGCCGGTGGCTCACCGGGTCTCCCCCCTGCCGCTGGAGCTGTGGCCGGCCCGGGGGGGTGCGGATCAACGCCCCCTGCTGGTGCTCATGCCCGGGCTGGGGGGGAGCTCCAGCCAGCTGAGCTGGCTGGCCGGGGCCCTGGCCGAGCGCGGTTGGCCGGTGCTGGTGGTGGAGCATCCCGGCAGTGATGAGGCGGCGGTGAAGGCCGCCCTGGAGGGGGCGGCCCCGCCCCCCGGGGCGGAGTCCCTGCCGGCCCGGCTGGCCGACCTGCAGGCGGTGCTGGTTGCCCGGCGCGAGGGGCGCCTGGGCCTGGCGGGCGATTCCAGGCTCGAAGATGGCGTGGTGCTGATCGGCCATTCCCTGGGCGGCCTGGCGGCCCTGATGGCCACCGGTCTGGTGCCGGAGGCCGGCCTGAGCCAGCGCTGTGAACAGGCCCTGGTGGCCCTGCCGCTCACCAATGTGTCGAGGCTGTTGCAGTGCCAGCTGCCCACCATCACCGGCGATGGCGCTCCGGAGGGCCTGGCGGCAGCGCCGGTCGGCACCGACGCGGTGCCCCAGCTGGAGGGCTCGCCCCTGCGCGGGGTGGTGACGTTCAATGGCTTCGGCAGCCTGCTCTGGCCCCGGCACGGCCTGGCCGGCCTGCCTGTGCCGGTGCTGATGGTGGGGGGAAGCCTCGACCTGATCACCCCGCCGGTGCCGGAGCAGCTCGGCCTGCTCCTGAGCAGCCGCCATCCCGGCAGCCGGTTGGTGCTGGTGGATGGCGCCAGCCATTTCTCGCCCGTGCGGCTCTCGGCGGAGGAACGGCCGCTGTTCCAGCTGGGGCGGGAGCTGGTGGGCGAGGAGCCGGAGCGGGTGCAGGCTCTGCTGCTGCAGCTCACCCTGGAATTTCTGGAATCCGGCCGCCAGCCGGCCCTGCTCAGTGCCCAGCGGCGCGACCACGCTGGCGTGAGCGCCTATGTGCTCGATGCCGCTGCCGCCCGGCGCTGGCAGGGGACTATGGGGGCCTCCGGCGCCGCCCTGAAGCCGATCAGAACCGCACCCGAGGGTCGAGCAGCGCCACCAGCAGGTCCACCGTGACCGTGACCAGCACCACCAGGGCGGCCACCACCACCACGATCCCCTGCACCAGGGGATAGTCGCGCTGGGCGATCGCCTCCTGCAGGCGGAAGGCAATGCCGGGCCAGGAGAAGGTGACCTCGATCAGCAGGGCGCCGCCGATCAGGGAGGCCACGGTGATGCCGGTGATCGTGAGCACCGGCAGCAGGGCATTGGGCAGGGCGTGGCGCAGCACCACCTGGCGCTCGCCGATGCCGCGGCTGCGGGCGGCCTCCACGTAGTCGGAGCCCAGGGCCCGGCGCAGGTTGAGGCGCAGGGCGTTGGTGAAGATGCCGCTGAGCAGCAGGGCCAGGGTGCAGGCGGGCAGGGTGAGGTGGCGCAGGCTGCCGGCCAGGGCCTGCCAGTCACCGCCGCCCAGGCCCTGGCGCAGGCTGTCGAGCAGGTAGAAGCCGCTGCCGCTGGGGGGCACCAGCGTGGGGGGGAAGCGACCACCCACCGGCAGCCAGCCCAGCCAGACGGCGAACACCAGCTGCACCAGCATCGCTGCCCAGAACGGTGGCAGGGCGTAGGTGCCCACGCCGTAGAGGCGGCCGGCGAGGTCGAGCTTGCCCTCCGGTCGGGCGATGCCGGAGAAACCCACGGCCAGGCCCACCACGGCCGCCAGCAGCAGGGCGGTGATGCCCAGCTCCAGGCTGGCCGGCAGGCTCTGGCCGATGATCCGCGCCACCGGCTCCTGGCTGTTGAGCGATTCGCCCAGGTTGCCCCGCAGCAGATTGCCGAGAAACTGGCCGTATTGCTCCAGCAGGCTGCGGTCGAGGCCCAGCTGGCTGCGCAGGGCGGCCCGGGCGGCCTCCGGGGCCCGGGTGCCGAGCACGGCATCCACCGGGTCGCCCGGCGCCACCCGCAGCAGCAGGAACACCAGGCTGGCGATCAGCCAGAGCATCACCGGCACCAGCGCCAGGCGGGCCGCCAGATAGCGGATCAGGGCACGGCGGCGGCTCATGGCTGGCGCTCCAGGTTCTGCAGCAGCAGCCGGCCGTTGCCGTCGAATTGGGGGGTGGCCAGGGCCGCCTGGGCCCAGGCCCGGGGGGTGACCAGCCAGAGCGGCAGGTAGGGGGCCGCCCGGGCGGTGCGCCGCTCGATCTCCAGCAGCAGCCGGCGCCGCGCGTCGCCGGCCAGGCCCTCGCTGCGCACCAGCTGTTGCTGCAGGCCGGGTTCGGTCCAGAAGCTGCCGCTGAGGGCGCTCTCGCCCTTGAGGCAGCGGCCGCCCTCGGCCTCGCTGCAGCTGATCAGGGGGAACAGGTAGGCCTCCGGGTCGGGCACGGCGCCGCGCCAGTCGAGCATCACGGCGGCAAAGGCCCCCTCGCCCAGCTGGCGGTACACGGTGGTGGATTCCATGCCGTTGGGCTGCAGCACGATGCAGTCGTCGAGATCGCGGGCCAGCTGGGCCTGCCAGGTGAGCACCATCAGGCGGTCGGAGGGGATGTTGGAGCGGAAGGTGAGCGGCAGTTCCAGGCGCCGGCCGTCGCAGTAGCCGGCCTCCCGGAACAGCTGGCGGGCCGTGGCCGGGGCGTAGGCGGGCCAGAGGTCCTGGCCGCTGTCGCTCACCGCCGGCGGCACCAGGTTGCGCAGGGCCGGCCTCAGCCCCTGGCTCACCCGCTCGCCGATGCGCCTGCGGTCGAGGCTGTGGGCCAGGGCCCGGCGCAGCCGGACGTCGTTGAACGGGGGCTGGTCGGTGTGCAGGGTGATGTAGCCGATCTCCAGGGCCGGCCCCTCCCCCTGGCGCAGGGCTCCCCGCTCGGCCCGCTGCTGCAGGGCCTGCTGGTGGTCTTCATGCAGGCCGGTGGAGAGCAGCACATCCACCTCGCCGCTGCCCATGGCGCCGAACAGGGCGGTGGAGTTGCCCAGGCTGATCAGGTCGATGCCGCTGTTGCGCGGGCGGGTGCCCCAGTAGTCGGCGAAGGGCTCCAGCCGCTGCTGCTGGTCGCTGAAGGCGGTGAGCCGGTAGGGGCCCGTGCCCACGAAGCGGTCGATCAGGGCCTTGTCGGCGTGCTCGCGGTAGGCGGTGGGGGAGACGGGGGTGAGGTTGATCGTGCTGAGCAGCTCGGGCAGCACGGTGGTGGGCCGCTTCAGCCGCAGTTCCAGCTCGTGGCTGCCGCTGGCCCGCACAGCGGCGATGCGGTCGTCGAGCAGGTAGCTGAGGGTGCCGATCGCCAGGAAGCGCTCCAGGCTGAACACCATCGCCGCGGCATCGAAGGGGGTGCCGTCGTGGAAGCGCACGCCCCGGCGCAGGGGAATGCGCACCGTGAGGCCATCGCCGCTCACCTGGGGCAAGGCGGTGGCCAGGGCCGGCTCCAGCTGGCCGTTGGGCCCGAGCCGGTAGAGGGGGTCGCCGAGGGCGCTGAGCAGCTGGGTGGCGCCGAAGGTGGAGGCGCGCACGGGATCCAGCGACCCCACCCGGGCACTGGTGGCCACGACCAGGCGGTCGCTGCGGCGCTGGACCTGGCAGCCCTGCAGCGCCGGCAGCAGCAGGGTGGTGAGACCGATCAGGCCCGCGGCCAGCCTGGGGATCAGCCGCACAGACCTGAGCAAGGAAACGCGTTTGGGGATGTTATCCGGCCGCTATTCAAGGGCGGTGAGGCCGCTCCGGCCGCACCTGTTGCAGTGAAATTTCAAACACCTCCGAGCCCTGGCGGGCCAGGGGCCAGCGCCGCACCCAGCAGCGGTTGTGACGGTCGTCCACGGCGATCACCTGGTAGAGCTGTTCGTCGGCGGCGTCCAGCCGCACGCACTCGCCCTGGCTGGGCAGGTGCTGGCTGGGGCTGGTGCAGGGAAAAGCTGTCATGCGGGGGGTTGGTGGGAACGGATTCGGCTCAGGCGCTGGGGGATGGGGAGGACTGGGGGAATGGTGCGGGCCCGGGTCCGGGGAAAAGAGTTCCAGCCGATACCGAAGTGTGGGTGGGTGCGGGGATGCCCACAGGGCCCGGCTGGAGAGAGAGGGTCTTAAGACTTTCTTCCGACTTGTTTCAGTGTGCCTGCTGTCCTGCCCCTGGCGCCAGTCCGTCGTGATTCGGCCATCTGATCACGGCCATCAGAGGGTGCGCAGGCAGGCGGCCACGCCGTTCACCGCGGGCAGGGCCTCGATCGCCGCCAGGGCGCGGCGGAAGTCGGCCTCCAGCACCTCGTGGGTGATCACCACGATCTCCGCCGCCTCGCTGTCGGCCTCGAACTGCACGATCGACTGGATCGACACCCCCGCCTCACCGAAGCAGGAGCCGATCTGGCCGATCACGCCGGCCTGGTCGCTGGTGCGCAGGCGCACGTAGTTGCGGTGGGTGGTCTCGGCCCCGTCCACCAGGCGGCACTGGCGCCAGCTGCCCGCCGCCAGCAGGGGGTCGAGGCCCGCCCCTTCCAGCTGGTGGCAGGCCTCGCGGATGCCGGCGATGTTGAGGATGTCGGCCACCACGGCGGAGGCTGTGGGGCCAGCGCCCGCCCCTGGCCCGAAGAACATCACCTGGCCCACCGGCTCGCCCTCCACCAGGATGGCGTTGTTCACGCCGTTCACCCCGGCCAGGGGATGGCTGCGGGGCACCAGGGTGGGATGCACGCGCACGTCCAGCCACTGGCTGTCATCGCCAGCGCTGTCGTCGCCAGCAGGCTCGGGCCGGTCGATGCGCTGGGACACGGCCAGCAGCTTCACCACGAAGCCGAGCTTGTCGGCGTAGGCCACATCGCGGGCGTCGAGCTGGTCGATCCCCTCGGTGGGGATGGCCTCGCGGGGCACCGAGCCGCCGTAGGCCAGGCCGGTGAGGATGGCGATCTTGTCGGCGGCGTCGCCGCCCTGCACGTCGGCGGCCGGGTCGGCCTCGGCGTAGCCGAGCCGCTGGGCATCGGCCAGCACGGCGCCGTAGTCGGCACCTTCGGTCGCCATGCGGCTGAGGATGTAGTTGGTGGTGCCGTTGATGATGCCGCTCACCCGCTCGATGCGGTTGGCCCCGAGCGACTGCTTGAGTGGCTCGATGATCGGGATGCCGCCACCCACGGCAGCCTCCAGCAGCACGTACACCCCCCGCGCCGCGGCGGCGGCGGCGATCTCCTCGCCGTAGCGGGCGATCACCGCCTTGTTGGCCGTGACCACCGGCTTGCCGGCGGCGATGGCCCGCAGGATCAACGAGCGGGCCGGCTCCAGGCCGCCCATCACCTCCACCACAATGTCCACCGCCGGGTCGTCGACCACCGCCTCGGGGTCGGTGCAGAGCAGCGCCGGGTCGAGCTGCACGGGGCGGGCCCGGTTGAGGTCGCGCACGGCCACCCGGCGCAGGGCCAGCCTGGCCACCAGCGGATGGCGCCCCTGGGGGGTGGCCAGGATCTCGGCCACGCCCGCGCCCACCGTGCCGAGGCCGAGCAAGCCGATGCCGATGGTCATGCGCTGGGGAATCCGGTGAACGGCGATCCTAGAAATCGGACTGCCGGCTGTTTCGGTCGTTGCCTGTTCAGGCCGCCAGCACCTGCGCCTGGCTCTGCATCATCCGCAGGATGTTGAGGAAGCCGTTGGCCCGGGAGGGGGTGAGGCTGGCCTGCAGGCCGGTGGCGGCGATGAAGCCGGGATCGATGGCGCAGGCCTGCTCGGGGCTGAGCCCCTCCATGCCCTCGATCAGCAGGGCCAACAGCCCCTTGGTGATGGCGGCGTCGGAGTCACCCCGCCAGTGGAGCTTGCCGTCCTGCAGCTGGCCCACCACATACACCTGCGACACGCAGCCCTTCACCTTGAAGGCGTCGTTGCGGAACTCCTCCGGCAGGGGCTCCAGCTTCTTGGCCAGCCAGAGCACGTATTCATAGCGCCGCCTGGGGTCGGAGGTGCCGGCCAGGCGATGCACAATCTGATCGAGGGCGGCACTGCCCGTGGCGGGGGCGGCCATTCAGCGACGCCGGCGGCTCAGGCCCAGCAACCCCACGGCGCCCAGGCCGACTCCAGTGAGGCCCACCAGCAGCTGGCTGGGTTGCCCTGGCCAGCGCTGCAGCCAGGTCAGCCGTCTGGCGTCGGGTTTGGTCAGGGCAGCAGTGACCCCTCCGTGGCTCTCCTGCAGTTCGAGATAGTCGCGGTGTCCAGGGCCGGCGTCCACCTGCACTTCCCAGTCGGATTCGGCCTGGCGCGGCACCTGGAACTGAAGTTGCCCCTGGGCATCGGTCTGGCCCAGTTCGATCGCGTCACCCTGGGGGGGGACCAGGCGCACCGTGGCGCTCCGGGCCGGTTCGCCGGTGCTGAAGCGGCTTTCCAGCTGCAAGGTGCCGGCCTGCGCGCGATCCGGTTTGGAGCCAGTGGCCCTCGCTGGGTTGGCCAGCAGCGACACGCGCTCGAGGCTGCTCTCAATGCCGTGGGCCTGGAGTGGGCCTGGGGAGGCCAGGGCCAGTAGGGCAGTTCCAGCCAGGAGCGGGACAACGCCGGGTGCAACCGGCAGGCGAAGCAGGCGCATGGCGGGCGATCAGAACGCTGTGGCAGGACCTTAGCGATCCTGCCAGCGGCTTTCGCGGGATTTGCCGGCCTGAACCATGTGCACCACGCTGCTCACCATCAGGGAGAGGGCATCGTGGGCCTCGCCGCGGGCCTGCAGTTCCGCGGCCAGCACCCGCTCCGCAGCTGTCGGGGCCTGGGCTTGCTCGGGGGCGGGCAGGTTCAAGGCTGGTGCAGGGCGTGTTGCAGGGATCTTCGCAAATCCCGCCTGCACGCGGGATCGCCGCAATGGTTGTTGACGGGCCTGGGCCGGTTCAGGGGATGGGCGCCAGCTGCCGCCAGCCCTGCTCGCTGATCCAGCCGTCCAGGGGGACATCCCAGGGGTCGCTGGGCAGTTCGGCCACCACGCAGGCCCGGGGCAGCACCGCCAGGGCGGGCCGCCGCCGCCAGGCTGGATCGCTGCGCAGCCGGTCGTACCAGCCGCCGCCGTAGCCCAGTCGCACCCCCTGAGCGTCGATGGCCAGGGCGGGGATCAGCAGCAGGGCCAGGTCGGCCGGCACCAGGTCGCCGGCGCTGGCCGGCGGAGCCGGAATCCCGCAGGCATCGGTCTCCAGGGGCTGGCCCGGCCTCCAGGGGCGGTAGTGCAGCTGCCCGTCCGCCACCGCGGGCAGGGCCAGGGGCAGGCCGGTGGCCTGCAGCCAGCCGCGCAGGTCGGGCTCCCCCGCCAGGGGCCAGGCCAGACCCACGCGGCTCGGGCCGCTGGGTGCTCCGCAGCGGGGCTGGAGCAGGGGGTGGTGCAGCCCCGGGGTCCCCCGGTCGAGCCACTGCTGCAGGCAGGGCACGTGCTGCCGGCGCAGCTGGCGGAAGTGGCGGCGCAGTTCCGCCTTGTTCGGACTGTTGGTCACGGATTTGGACAGGCCGCCGAGCTCCGGCAGCGAGGCTATGGCCGGCGGGCAGGGGATGGCTGCATCGTCCTCCTGCGGAGGTCAGCGCTGGTACCAGCCGGTGAGGGCGGCGGCCAGGGCATCGGCGGCATCATCGGGGCGGGGCGGCTGCTCCAGATCGAGCTCCCGCATCACCGCCGCCAGCACGTCGTCCTTGTCGGCGTGACCGTTGCCGGTGAGGGCCTGCTTGATCTGCATGGGCGGATATTCGGCGATCTCCACCCCGAAGCGGGCCAGGGTCATCAGCAGCACGCCGCGGGCCTGCACCACGGCGATGGTGGTGCTGGAGCGATAGAAGAAGAACTTCTCCACCACGGCCAGCTGGGGCTGCCAGGTGCGCACCAGCACGCGCAGGTCGCGGGCGATCTCCACCATCCGCTCGCCCTCGCTGCGGCCCGGATCGGTGCGAATGATGCCGCAATCCAGCAGCCGCTGGGCGCGGCTGGCCGGCTCGATCTCGATCACGCCATAGCCCACCCGGGCCAGGCCGGGGTCGATGCCGAGGATGCGCATCAGGGGAAATCCTTCCGTCCCCCGCGGGCCATCAGGCCGCCAGGGCCAGTTCGAAGGCCGAGCGGTCGGCCGGTTCGCCCCGCTCGAACACCTTGCAGAACACCTTCACCACCCGGTCGCCGGAATCGATCTGCTCGAGCGGGTCCTTGCGCAGGCGGTGGCGCAGGCAGCAGGCGGCCACCCGGGCCACGTCGTCTTCCGTCACCTCGGTGCGGCCCTCGAAGGCCGCCAGGGCCCGGGCGGCGCGGTTGGTCACGATGTCGCCGCGCAGGCCGTCCACATCCAGCTCGCCGCAGATGGCGCTGATGCGGATGCGCAGGTCGTCGTCGATTTGGACTTGTGGCAGGAGAGTCTGAGCCGCGATCACCCGATCCTGGAGGGCATCCTGGCTGGGCTGAACGGCGGTGTTGAAGCTGTCGGGGTCGTTGTCAAACGCGGTGCGCTGGTCCACCACCTGCACCCGCAGCTCGGGGTCGCGCACGGTGCGCACCTCCACGCTCATGCCGAAGCGATCGAGCAGCTGGGGCCGCAGCTCCCCTTCTTCGGGGTTGCCGGAGCCGATCAGCACGAAGCGGGCCGGGTGGCGCACGCTCACGCCCTCGCGCTCCACCGTGTTCCAGCCCGAGGCCGCCGAATCCAGCAGCACGTCCACCAGGTGGTCGTCGAGCAGGTTCACCTCATCCACATAGAGCAGGCCGCGGTTGGCCTTGGCCAGCAGGCCGGGCTCAAACGCCCGCACGCCTTCGCTGAGGGCCTTCTCGATGTCGATGGTGCCGCAGAGGCGGTCTTCGGTGGCGCCCAGGGGCAGGTCCACCATCGGCACCTGGCGGGGCTCCACCGGCAGCTGCTCGCCCTGTTCGGCCCGCTGGCGCACCTCGGCGCTCTGCAGGTCGGGATCGCTGGGGGAGCTGTTGTAGGGGTCGCCGGCCACCACGTCGATCTCGGGCAGCAGGTCGGCCAGGGCCCGGATCGTGGTGGATTTGCCCGTGCCCCGGTCGCCCATGATCATCACGCCGCCGATGCGCGGATCGATCACGTTGAGCAGCAGGGCCAGCTTCATCTCCTCCTGGCCCACGATCGCGGTGAAGGGATAGACCCTGCGCTGGCGGGCTGGCATCAGAGGGAGGAAGCGGGCTGGTGGGCCGATTGTTTCACAGGCGCTTGAGCAGCCACCGGCAGCAGGCTCAGCACCTGGGGCGGGCTGGCATCGGCCGGGTAGATCAGCCGCACGCGCACATTGCGCATCGCGCCGGGAGCCAGGCTGATCGTGCCCAGGGCCGGGCTGCGGTCGCCGGCCCGCTGCACCACGTGGAAGCGGCGCCGCGCCGAGGGCCGCCCGCCCGGGCCATCGAGGCCGCTCACCTCCACCGGGCCGCGGAACATCACCGCCCGCGAGGGGGTGACGTTGAAGCGCAGGCCCCCCTGGGCCTGGTCGCCCTTGATCGGCGACTCCAGGGCCAACTCCAGCTGCACCGGGGCTGAGCCGGTGTTGCGCAGGGGGATGGAGAGGTCGTACTCCACGCCGTAGTTGCCGTGGGCCGCCCAGGCGGTGCCGGGATAGAAGGCCTTGAGCTCGGCGGTCTGCACCTGGCCCGTGCCCAGGGTGCCGCGCTCCAGGGAGGCGATCGGCCAGGAGATCGGCGCGGCGCCGGCACTGAGCCAGCGCTGGCCCGGATCGGTGATCGTGGCCCGCCAGACGCTGCCCTCCTGCACGCCGCTCACCCGCGAGTAGATGATCCGGCCGCTGGCGCCGCGGGGGGTGGGCTGGTGCTCCTTGGGGCTGAGCGGGCCATCCAGCAGGCGGGCCCAGCTCTCGGGCGCCGGCGGAGTGGTGTTGCCGCCGAAGGCGGCCAGGGTGGCCAGGCTCACCGGCCCGTCGCTCTCCAGGCGCAGCTGCAGGTTGCGGCCATTGAGCAGGGGGTCGAGGCCCCGCACCGGCAGGGGCAGCACCAGCAGGGTGCTCGGCGTGCCGGGGGGGAGGGTCCAGCTGCTGGGGATCTCGCTGCTGTTGCGCCGCATCAGCAGTTCGGTGGCCACCCGGCTGCCCGGGCCCGCCCAGGCCGGCGTGGTGCTCTCGGCCAGCAGGGGCGGCAGGGGCAGGAAGGGGGCTCCGGCCATGGCCGGATCCAGCGACTGGGACAGGGCCGTGGAGCCGCCCAGCAGCCGCAGGGTCACGGGCTGATCGCCCCGGGGCTGGGCCACAACCGCCAGCCAGAGGGTGGAGTCGAGGGTTTCCGGCTTGCCGGCGAACACGTGGTGGCTGAACAGGTCGAAGCGGCCTTTGAGCACCACGTCGAGGTGGGCCTCCGGCACCCCCCGGCCGGCGGCCGGGAAGGTGGAGAGCAGGATCCCCGGCCCGCTGATCAGCTCGGGGTTGTTGTCGTTCACCAGCAGCACCTGGTCGAGGCTGCCGGGCAGGGGCGCGACGGCCTGGCGGCGCAGCACGGGCGGGGCGGGGGCAGCCTGGGGAGCGGCGTTGCGGGGCTGGCCCTTGACCTGGGCCTGGCCGGGGCCGGTGGGCGCCAGCAGGGCCGAGCCGGCCAGCAGCAGGGAGAGCATGGGGGCGATGCGCATCATTTCGTTCCCACCAGGGTTTTGGAGATTCCGCCGGCCATCGCCCGGATCAGTTCGGTGGAGCGGGGGTCGTTGAAGGGGCCCTTCACCATGAAGGCGGCCACGGCCCGCTGGCCGGTGGGCAGGTGAATCAGGGCCGCGTCGGCGTAGGCCGTGCCGATGTCGCCCGTTTTGTTGTACACCGTGATGCCCTGGCTGAGCAGCTCAGCATCGGGGTCGGTGCTGCTCTTGCCCAGGCCCTTGAGCAGGCCGGCCGGAATCATCGTGTTGGTCTGGGAGGTGGCCATGATTTCGCGGAACAGGTCGCGGGCGTGGGGACTGAGCCGCTCGCCGATGTCCACCAGGGCGATCGTGCGGGCCAGGTCGCGGCTGCTGGAGGTGTTGGTGCCGTCGAGGTCCGGCAGCCAGTTGTTCAGCACCGTGGCGTTGAGCCCCTTGGCCTTGAAGCGGTCGTTGACGGACGCCTTGCCGCCCAGTTGCTGAATCACCAGATTCGTGGCGCTGTTGTCGCTCACCCGGATCATCTCGGTGGCGGCCTCGTGGAGGGGGAAGCGGGTGCCAATCGGCTTGCTGCCCATCCAGCCGGCGCCGCCGCCCACCAGCTCCTTGGTGAGCTGGAGGGGCTGGTTCCAGCGCAGCTTGCCCTGGTCCAGCGCGTCGAGGGCCACCAGCAGGATCGGCGTCTTGATCGAGCTGGCCGCCGGCATCGGCTGGTCGGCATTGAGCTGGGCAAAGCGGCCGTCATCCAGCACCAGCAGGAAGCCGGTGGCCTGCAGGTCCTTCTGGGCCGCCGCCAGCTGCTGCCACTGCTGGCTGAGGGCGGTGAGTTCGCTGCGCGCCTCGAAGCTGCCGGCCTTGAGGCCCCTCGGGGTGGCCGCCGCGGTGCTCAGGCCGGCGCTGGCCCGGCTGCCCGGAAGCTTGATCGGCCCCTCGGCCAGGTGGGGAGCCAGCAGGCGCAGGCCCGTGCCGGTGATCACCCCCAGGCCCACCCCCATCACGATCAGACGCAGCAACAGGCGCACGGGCTGGCCCCAGCTGCTGCGGGGTGGTCGGGCGGGACGGCCGGTGGTCAAGGCACCAGGGGTGGAGGTGAACTGACGCTAAGGGGTCCGGCCAGGGGGGCTCCCGGCAGAGCCCTGCCTGCTGGCCCAGCGCAGCTGGCGCACCATGCCCCGCAGCAGGGCCACCTCCTCGCTGCCGGGCTGGGCCCTCTGCAGCAGGGCACGCAGCTTGGCCATCCGGGCAGCGGCGGTGTGGGGGTAGAGGAAGCCCACCTCCAGCAACAGGGCCTCGGCGTCGGAGAGCATGGCCTCCAGGGGGCCGCGGGCACCGGGCTCGGGTGCCCGGTGGGGCTGGGGCTGTTCGGGCTGGAGCGAGGGGCCCTGGCGCAGCAGCCGCCACTGGTGCAGCACGATCGCCGCGGCCTGGGCCAGGTTGAGCGAGCCGTAGCTGGCGCCCGTGTCGATGCAGAGCAGGCGTCCGGCCTGCAGCAGCTCGGCGTTGCTCAGGCCCCGGTCCTCCCGGCCGAACACCAGGGCCAACGGCGAAGGATGCGGGGCGGAGGACGGCTCAAGCAGCCAGGCCAGGGCCTGGCACGGGGACTGCAGCGGCAGGGGTTCGCCGCTGCGCCGGCCGCTGCTGGCCACCACCCGCCGGCAGTCCGCCAGGGCGGCGGCCAGGGTGGGAAACAGCCGGGCCCGCTCCAGCACGGCGGCGCCATGCACGGCCATCTGGCGGGCCTCCTCGCCGCGGTGATCGCAACGGGGGGCCACCAGCCGCAGTTCGTCCACCTGGAAGTTGGCGCAGAGCCGGGCCACGCTGCCCACGTTGCGGGGGCCGGCCGGCTCCACCAGCACCAACACCAGCCCGGGGTCCGGGCGAAGCTCGCTCACACCAGCCCGTTGAGATAGGCGAGCAGGTCGGCCATCGCCTGGGGTTCGGGCTGGAAGCGGGGCATGGGGGGGGTGCGGCCGCTCACCACCTGCTGGATCAGCTGGCGCTGGTTCTTGCGCTCGGCCACGCCATGCAGGTCGGGACCCACCAGCCCCTGGGCGGCGATGCCGTGGCAGCCGGCGCAGTTGAGCCGGAACAGCAGGGCGCCGTGCTCCACCGACCCCTGCAGGGCCAGGGTCTGGCGGGTGTAGGGATCGGTGCGGGCACTGGGCAGCACCAGCAGCACCACCACGATGCAGGCCGTTGCCGCCGCCAGCACCAGGCCTGCGGCCAGCCCACGCGAGAGGGCTGGGGCGGGCGCGGCCACGGGGGCTTGCGGCGCAGGCGTGGCCATCGCGGTGCTGCTGGAGCTGGGGGGAATGGTCACGGGTGGAGACAAAGGCGGGCCGACCGGGCTGTGACGTGGAACAATTGTGCCTCGACCGACGTTTCGGGCCTCCCCATGATCGAACCCCTGCTCTGCGGCATTGTGCTCGGTCTGATTCCCGTGACCCTGATGGGGCTGTTCGTGGCTGCCTGGAATCAGTATCGCCGCGGCTCCCTGCTCGACGGTTGAAGCAGGATCACGGTTGTGCTGCCGTAACGGCGCTGATCGCGCAGGGTCCAGTGGCCCGGCAGCTCCACCAGCGCCGGAACCGCTGAACTGGCGCACTCCAGCATCAGCGTGCCATCGGCCCTGAGCCAGTGGCCAGCTGCCACCCCTGCGCAGATCGCCGGGTACAGCGCTGAGGCGTAGGGCGGGTCGGCGTAGATCAGATGGAAGGCCGGTTGGCCGGGAGCTACGGACGGTTCCGCGCCCCTGGCATCTGGGCTCAGCGGGCGGCGGAGCCAGCTACCCACCTCGGCGCAGTCGACCCGCACGCTGGGTTGGCTGGCCAGGCCAGCCCGCACCGCCTCCAGGTTGGCCCGGGCCACGGCGACATGGCGGCGGTCCTGCTCCACGGCCACCACCGCCGCGGCTCCCCGCTGCAGGGCCTCGCAGGCCATCACGCCGCTGCCGCTGCAGAGATCGAGCCAGCGGCTGCCGGGCAGCTCGGCCGCCAGGATGTTCATCAGCGCCAGGCGCACCCGGGAGGGAGTGGGCCTGGCAGTGGCGCCGCTCGGGCTCTGCAGGCGCCGACCGCCGCTGAGACGCAGGCTCACGGCTGCCCGGCCGGTTCTTCTCCACCCCGCAGCCACTGCAGCCAGCGGCGCAGGATGGCTTCGCCGTGGGGGCCGGATTTCTCGGGGTGGAACTGGCAGGCACCGATCGCCCCTTTCCATACGGCGGCGGTGACCGCTGTGCCCGCGAAGTCCACCCGGGCGGCGGTGACGGCGGGATCGCTGGGTTCGGCGGCGAAGGAGTGCACGAAATACACCCAGGAGGGGGGAGCGTCCAGGGGCAGGAGCGGACTGGGGTTGCAGGCGATCAACGGCTCCCAGCCCATGTGGGGAATCGGGTGGCCCGGCTGGCGCGGCAGGGCCCTGACCCGCCCGGGCAGCACACCCAGGCCCGCACTGCTGCCCTCATCGCTGGCCTCGAACAGCAGCTGCAGCCCCAGACAGATGCCCAGCAGCGGTTTCCCCGCGGCGCACCACCGGGTGAGCAGGCGGTCGAGACCGCTGCTGTGCAGCCGCTCCATGGCCGGGTCGAAGGCCCCCACTCCCGGCAGGATCAGGGCCTGGCAGGCTGAGAGCTGATCCTGGCCCGCTGCGCCGCCGAGCACCGGCACCACGCTGGTGTCGAGCCGCTCGAAGGCCCGCTGCACGGAGTGCAGGTTGCCCATGCCGTAGTCGATCAGGCCCAGCCGGGTCATGGCAGCACGCAGTGGCGCTGCCCAGGTTGCTCCAGCGCGGTGCAGGCGGGCAGCTCCAGGCCGTTGAGGGCCTCGATCAGCTGGTAAAGCCGGCCCATGCGGCGCCTGTTGAAGTGGAAGCGCAGGCAGGGCCGCAGCAGGCCTTCCTCATCGCTGGTCTCGCCGGCCACGATCACCCCCTGGTCCACCAGGTCGTCGAAGTCGCGGTTGAGCTGGCGCAGCTCGGTATCAGGCACGGCCACGTTCAGCTGCAGTTCCACCCGGTCGCTGTGCAGTTCGGCGGCGTGGAACACCCGGTAGAAGCGGCTGATGTAAGCCATGGCCGCCTCGGCGCTGTCGGCCTGGAACACCAGCGAGCGGTCCTCCGGTGAGATCAGGCCGCGGTGGGTCATCTGGCGCTGCACCTCCACCTGCCAGCTTGCCCAGAAGTGATCGCCCTCTGGGGCCAGCAGCACCACGGGCACCGGTGGGGTGCGGCCGGTCTGCACCAGGGTGAGCGACTCGAACAGCTCATCGAGGGTGCCGAAGCCGCCGGGCAGCACCACCACGGCGTCGCTCTCGCGCAGGAAGAACAGCTTGCGGGTGAAGAAGTAGCGGAAGTGCAGCAGGCGTCCCTCGCAGCTGCTCACGATCGGGTTGGGATGCTGCTCGAACGGCAGGTCCACGTTGAGGCCGTAGCTGGCGTCGCAGCCGGCGCCCTCGTTTGCGGCCTCCATGATGCCGCCGCCGGCGCCGGTGATCACCTCGAAGCCGGCCGCCACGGCCGCGGCGGCCAGTTCCCGGGCCAGGACGTAGGTGGCTTGGTCGGCGGTGGTGCGGGCGGAGCCGAACACCGCCACCTTCCTCACCGGACGCGAGGGGCGGAACACCGTGAGGGCCTCGTGGATGTCGGCCAGGGTGCCGTGGATGATCCGCCAGGCCTCCGGCTCGGTTTCCTGCCGGCAGATCTCCAGCAGGGACACGACAGCCCGTTCGATGGTGCGGCGCTGGGGATGGCCCTCAATGGCCTGGGCCAGCGCCTGCAGCGGGCTGATCCCGCCACCGCTGCGGGCGGTGGTGGACGGGAAGGGTTGGGACGGGAGGCTCAGAGGTACTTGGTGATGGTGCCGGAGAGGGTGGTCTTGGGCACGGCGCCCACCACGGTGTCCACCTTCTGACCGCCCTTGAACACCATCAGGGTGGGGATACTGCGGATGCCGTACTGGCTGGCCACGTTGGGGTTTTCGTCGGTGTTCAGTTTGAACACCTTGATCTGGCCCTCGAATTCCTTGGCGATCTCATCCACGATCGGCGCCACCATGCGGCAGGGGCCGCACCAGGGGGCCCAGAAATCCACCAGCACGGGCACATCACTCTTGAGCACGTCCTGCTCGAAAGAGGCGTCGGTGACAGCGGCTGCGCTGGACATCCTTGGGGTGATCGATGTCCGCAGAATCTAGCAACGGTTCCCTGCCGCGCCCCTTGCATGACAGCAAGCGTTGCAGGCGGCAAGGTTGCTGGCTGACGGGGGCGTGAAAAGACTGAAAGCCCGGGCGCGCCGGGCCGTAGGTGTGAGGAGTGTGTGAGCCGTAAAGCCCCCACCCTGTCAAGATAGTCCGGCAGGCGCGGCGCGCCTGCAGCTCACTTGCCCATGCCCAGTTGCTGCGCCTTCTGGTAAACCTTGCCCTCGGTGAGCAGCGACGGGGCCACCACCACCTCCACCTGCTGCATGTCCTTGAGGGTGCGGGCGCCCAGGGTGCCCATCGAGGTGCGGATGCAACCCAGCAGGTTCTGGGTGCCGTCGTCGAGGGAGGCGGGGCCGCGCAGGATCTTCTCCAGGCTGCCGGTGGTGCCCACCTTGATGCGGGTGCCGCGGGGCAGCACCGGGCTGGGGGTGGCCATGCCCCAGTGGAAGCCGCGGCCGGGGGCCTCGGCCGAGCGGGCGATCGGTGAGCCGATCATCACGGCGTCGGCACCGCAGGCCAGGCACTTGCAGATGTCGCCGCCGGTGACGATGCCGCCATCGGCCACGATCGGCACGTAGCGGCCGCTCTCGTTGAAGTGGTCGTCGCGGGCGGCGGCGCAGTCGGCCACCGAGGTGGCCTGGGGGATGCCGATGCCCAGCACGCCCCGGCTGGTGCAGGCGGCGCCGGGACCGATGCCCACCATCACGCCGGCGGCACCGGCGCGCATCAGCTTGAGGGCCACGTCGTAGGTGACGCAGTTGCCGATGATCACCGGCACGCCGAAGTCGCGGCAGAGGGCCTCGAGATCCAGGCTTTCCTGGCCCTCGGGACCGATGTGCTCGGTGCTCACCACCGTGGCCTGCACGAAGAAGAGATCGGCGCCGGCCTCGGCGATGGCCTTGCCGAACTTCAGGGCCGCCACGGGGGTGGCGCTCACCGCTGCGATGCCGCCCTTCTCCTTGATCTCAGCGATGCGTCTGCGGATCAGGTCTTCGCGCACCGGCTGGCTGTAGAGCTCCTGCATCAGCGGCACGAACTCCTCTTTGCCCACCGCAGCGATGCGATCGAGGACGGGATTGGGGTCGTCGTAGCGGCACTGCACCCCCTCCAGGTTGAGCACCCCCAGGGCGCCCTGTCTGGTGAGCTCGACGCACATGCCCACATCCACCACGCCATCCATGGCGCTGGCGATGATCGGGATCTCGCGGTTGATGCCGCCCAGGGTCCAGCTGCTGTCGGTGATGGCCGGATCCACCGTGCGACCGCCGGGTACCAGGGCAATTTCGTCGATGCCGTAGGCGCGACGGACGGTACGGGAGCGGCCGAGCTGGATGTCCACCGGAAACAGACGGATATTCGGAGCACCGTATCAACCGGGCCGCCAGCGAAGCGGTGCTCCCGGCTGCCCTCAGCCGCGGCCCCGGAAGCTCTCCCAGCGCTGCTGCAGGCCGTTGATCAGCTCCTGGCGCTGGCTGCGCTGCACCAGCTTGGGCACGCCGAAGCGCACGGCCCAGATCACCCCCACCAGCTCCAGCAGGCCGGGGATCAGGGGCAGGCTGTCGATTGCCGCCAGCAGGGCGGAGTACACCCGCAGCACCACCAGCAGGGCGGCGGCGGCCAGGATCAGGCTGATGGGGTTGCGGGCCTGGGCCCACAGGGCCTGGAGCTTGCCCTCGCCCAGCCAGGCCGTCACCTTGCCCAGCAGCATCTCCCACTCGCCACCGTCCTGGGGCCCCGCCTCGCTGGAGGCGCTGGGGGGCACGAGCGTGGTGCTCTCCAGCTCGGGGCCGGCGCTGGCCACGTCTTGCGTTGCAGGCACCTCGGCTGCGGCAGGCACCTCGGCTGCCCGTGTCTGCGCCCCTGCCCCATCCACGTCCTGTATCGGCTCAACCGCCGCTGCAGGGGTGGCTGCCGGAGTGGGCGTTTCGGTGGTGTTGGAGGAGGCGTCGGACTGGACGTCGGCCATGGCAGGGCTGGCACGCAGCGGTGTGGGCTGAGCTTAAGGGGACCCGCCAGGCTGGGCTCAGGGGTCGAGGGGCAGCAGGTTGCTGTGCTCGGGAAGGGGCTGCAACGGCAGCTGCAGGGGGAAGCGGTTCTGCTCGAGCCTCGCCACCAGTTCGGCCCCGATCTCGGCCGCCAGGCGCGGGCTGTGGGCTGGAGCGCAGCGCAGCTGCTGGCCCCCCAGGGCCAGGCGGCCGCTGGCCAGCTCGGCATAGCTCACCGTGCCCAGGGAGGGCTTCACCCGGCGGGGAATCGCCAGATCGAGCACGGGGGCCTGCAGCTGCTCGGGGGTGGCGGCGGCCCGGCGGGCGCTGCCGGCATCGAGCAGCTGCACCGGGGCGGCGATGGCCACCAGCAGGGCGCTGCTGTGGCCCTCAAAGGCGCAGGCGCGCAGCCAGCGCCGCTCGAGTCCGGCCAGGTCCACCGCCACCGCGGCCACAGCTCCCGGGCTGGTGGCGTGGCCGCTGGGTTGGCGGCGCACCCCGGGCTGGTGGCCGCTGCCGGCCCCCAGCACCCAGCCGGTGGCGCCGGCCACCAGCACGGGCGACCCCGGCCCGAGCTGGGCCAGGCCGGGCATGGTGAGACCGATGCTGCCGGCGCCGCCGCAGCTGTAGAGGGCGGTGTGGTGGGGGCCGAGCAGGGGGCCCCAGGGGCTGGCGCAGAGCCCGGTGGCGCTGCTGCAGGCCACCACGCCGTTTTCCACGATCGCCCGCTGCAGCAGCAGTCGGGCCAGGCCGATGCGGCTGAGCTCCAGGTTGGTGTGCAGCTCACGGCGGGGGTGCAGGGGGGTGGCCTCGCCGCTGGCGGCCAGGGGCAGGGCCGCGCCGTCCAGCAGGGCCTCCAGCACCTGGGCACCGCCGCCGCCGATCGGCAGCACCAGTTCGCCGGGGCCGCCGCTGGCCAGGGCCGTCACCCCGCCCAGCTGCAGCTCGCGCAGGCGGATCGGCGGGTCGCTGGGCCCCAGGCTGAGCTGCAGGCTGCCCTGGTCGCTGAAGCCGGCGTCGGCCGCCACCACCACGTCGGTGGCGGCATAGGCCTCGGCCAGGCCCTGGCGCCGCACCAGGTCGCGGTAGGCCTCCGCCGTGCGCACCCGCAGCTCGCCGCGCTCCTGGCGCTGGCGC
Organism: Cyanobium sp. M30B3; assembly: GCA_018399015.1. GTDB lineage: Bacteria > Cyanobacteriota > Cyanobacteriia > PCC-6307 > Cyanobiaceae > NIES-981. Next base: position 2,285,266 of record CP073761.1, on the reverse strand, counting down.
AGTTCCAGGCTGCTGCGGGGCGGCAGGGCCCCACGCCGCTGGCCGCTCATGGCCCCGGAACGGGGGGAATCGGTCCACCCGGGGCACTGTCGATACAATGGCCGGGTTGAAGGCGGTCATGCATGGCGGATCCCACGGGACCGGTCAATCCCGGCGATTCCGGATCTGACGGCGATTTGCGGATCATCCAGACCGACCTCCGCAACGAGATGTCGCGCTCCTACCTGGAGTATGCGATGAGCGTGATCGTGGGCCGGGCCCTGCCCGATGCCCGCGACGGCCTCAAGCCGGTGCATCGCCGCATCCTCTACGCGATGTACGAGCTGGGCCTCACCAGCGATCGGCCCTACCGCAAGTGCGCCCGGGTGGTGGGTGAGGTGCTCGGCAAGTACCACCCCCACGGCGACACGGCGGTGTACGACGCCCTGGTGCGGATGGCGCAGGACTTCTCCCTGCGCATGCCGCTGATCGACGGCCACGGCAACTTCGGCTCGGTGGACAACGACCCACCGGCCGCCATGCGCTACACCGAGTCGCGGCTGCAGGCCCTCACCACCGATGCCCTGCTGGAGGACATCGAGAGCGAAACGGTCGACTTCGTCGACAACTTCGACGGCAGCCAGCAGGAACCCACGGTGCTGCCGGCCCGGATTCCCCAGCTGCTGCTCAATGGCTCCTCCGGCATCGCCGTGGGGATGGCCACCAACATTCCACCCCACAACCTGGGCGAGCTGCTCGACGGCCTGCAGGCCCTGATCGCCGACCCCGAGATCAGCGATCGGGAGTTGCAGGCCCTGATTCCCGGGCCCGACTTCCCCACCGGCGGCCAGATCCTTGGCCGCAGCGGCATCCGCGAGATCTACAGCAGTGGCCGCGGCTCGGTGACCATGCGCGGCGTGGCGGCGATCGAGACCCTGGAGGTGCCGGGGCGCCCCGATCGCGATGCGGTGATCATCACCGAATTGCCGTATCAGACCAACAAGGCGGCGCTGATCGAGCGGATCGCCGAGCTGGTGAACGACAAGAAGCTCGACGGCATCTCCGACATCCGCGACGAATCCGACCGCGACGGCATGCGGATCGTGATCGAGCTGCGCCGCGACGCCTACCCGCAGGTGGTGCTCAACAACCTGTTCAAGCTCACGCCGCTGCAGAGCAACTTCAACGCCTACATGCTGGCGCTGGTGGGCAGCGAGCCGGTGCTGCTCAACCTGCGGCGCATGCTGCAGGTGTTCCTCGACTTCCGCATCGAGACGATCGAGCGGCGCACCCGCTATCTGCTGCGCAAGGCCGAGGAGCGCGACCACATCCTGCTGGGCCTGCTGATCGCCCTTGACAACCTCGACGCGATCATTGCCCTGATCCGCGCGGCCGCCGACACGGCCACCGCCCGCAGCGGCCTGATCGAGCAGTTCGGGCTCAGCGAGCTGCAGGCCGACGCCATCCTGCAGATGCAGCTGCGCCGTCTCACGGCCCTGGAGGCCGACAAGATCCGGCTGGAGCACGAGGACCTGCTCGCCAAGATCACCGACTACCAGGACATCCTGGCCCGCAAGGAGCGGGTGCTGGCGATCATCAGCGAGGAGCTGGCCACGATCCGCAGCCGCTTCGACTCCCCCCGCCGCACCGAGATCCTCGATGTGGAGGGCGGGCTCGACGACATCGACCTGATCGCCAACGAGCGCTCGGTGGTGCTGCTCACCGAAACCGGCTACCTCAAGCGCATGCCGGTGAGCGAATTCGAGGCCACCAGCCGCGGCACCCGCGGCAAGGCCGGCACCCGCAGCCAGGGCGAGGAGGCCGTGAAGCTGTTCATCAGCTGCAACGACCACGACCACCTGCTGCTGTTCTCCGACCGCGGCGTGGTGTACACGGTGCCGGCCTACCGGGTGCCGGTGGGCAGCCGGGCCGCCAAGGGCACGCCGATCGTGCAGCTGCTGCCGATCCCGCGCGAAGAGCAGATCACCTCGCTGCTGGCGGTGAGCGAGTTCACCGACGACGGCGTGCTGGTGATGCTCACCAGTGGTGGCTTCATCAAGCGCACGCGCCTCTCGGCCTTCGCCAACATCCGCTCCAATGGCCTGATCGCCATCGACCTGGTGGAGGGCGACGCCCTCACCTGGGTGCGCCTGGCCCTGCCGGGCGACAGCGTGCTGATCGGCTCCCGCCAGGGCATGACCATCCACTTCCGCCTCAGCGACGAGGAGCTGCGGCCCCTGGGCCGCACGGCGCGCGGGGTGCGGGCGATGAACCTGCGCGCAGGCGATCGACTGGTGAGCATGGACGTGCTGCCGGCCGAGCTGGCCGACCGGGTGGCCAGCTCCGCTGCCGCCGGCGACGACGAGGCCGACGAGGGCGACGGCGACGACACCGCAGTCAGCGAGGGCCCCTGGGTGCTGGTGGCCACCGCCGCTGGCCTGGGCAAGCGGGTGCCGGTGGATCAGTTCCGGCTGCAGAAGCGGGCCGGCATGGGCCTGCGGGCGATCAAGTTCCGCCAGCCCGACGACGTGCTGGTGGGGCTGAAGGTGCTCGGCGCCGGCGAGGAGCTGCTGCTGGTGAGCGAGAAGGGCGTGATCGTGCGCACCCAGGCCGATGCCGTGCCCCAGCAGTCGCGGGCGGCCACCGGCGTGCGCCTGCAGAAGCTCGATGCCCGCGACCGCCTGGCCGAGGTGGTGCTGGTGCCCCCGGCCCCCGAGGAGGAGGACGCCGAGACCACTGCGGCGACCCCAGGCGAGACGTCAGCCGATCCGGATGCCGGCTGATCTCTGGATCGCCAACACGGTGAGCGACCTGATCCAGGGGGATGTGCGTGAGCACCTGCCCCTGGAGCGCATTCCCCTCCAGGGCGACGTGCTCGGGCTGGGTACCACCACCAGCCTCGACAACGGCGAGCTCACCTTCCTGCAGCAGCAGGGCGCTGACACCACCACCATCTGGAAGTGCGAGGCCAGCAGCGGCGCCATCCGGGCCCTGCGTCCCGGCGATGGCAGCGGCCACTTTCCCTACGTGTGCTTCAGCGGCGATGCCACCGCCCTGCGCACCCCCCTCTCCGCCGCCGATCTGGATGGCCTGGGCGATCCGGCCGGGCGGCCCCTGCAGGAGCTGGTGGGGGAGGCGATCGCCCGGTTGCGCCGCGAGGACCGGCTCGCCGAGGCGCCGATCTATGGCCTGCGGCTGCTGGCCCGCTGGCAGGGGCTGGTGATCACGGTGGCCTCCAAGCTGTGCATGGGTCAGCAGCGGCGCAACACCGCCATCGCCCGCAGTGCCGCCAGCGAGGCCACGGCGGCTCAGAGCATCTATCAGCTGTTGCAGCACTACCGGCTGGCTCCCCACGATCCCGGCGATCCGGCCGATCCGATCCGCTACCTGGGCGCCTCGCTGCAATGGGAGTGCTGCGGCTTCTACGACACCGACCCCGTGCAGGGGCGGGTGACGGTGCCCCAGCCCGGCGCCCACCTGCACCTGCATGGCTGCAGCACCGACCTGCGCTATGGCGGCCACCTGCACCACGAACACCCCGGTTCCCAGCTGGCTGAGCTGGAGCGGCTGGTGCTCTATCCGCTGCAGCGGATCCACAGCCTGGCCAGCGATCTGGGGGTGGACCAGCTGCGCTACAGCGAGGGCACGGTGCAGTTCCGGGTGTTCAACCGCGGCGCCCTCGATGTGAGCGATGTGGGCGTGGCGCTGGTGATCGACGACCGCTACAGCAGCCACCGCTACCTGCGCTTGCCCTGGCTGGCAGCCGGGGAGGCGGAGGCCTTCACGGTGCCGCTGGAGCTGGCGCCTGGCCGCCATCGGCTGGAGGTGATCGCCGATCCGCAGCTGGAGATCCTGGAGCGGCCCGAGCTGCAGGCCAACAACCGCCAGCTGCTGGAGGTGGCGGTGTGAGTGGGGCAGCGCCCTGGGATGGGCTGGTGCTGGGCGGCGGCCCGGCCGCCCTGTGCATCGCGGCGGCCCTGGGCGAGCAAGGGTTGCGGGTGGCCCTGCTGGCCCCCCACGATCCCCGCGCCCCCTGGCCCAACACCTACGGCATCTGGGGCGATGAGGTGGATGCCCTCGGCCTGGGCCACCTGCTGGAGCACCGCTGGAGCCACACGCTGAGCTACTTCGGCGCCGGCTCCGCCGACCCGGCCGAGCCAGCCAATCGGCCTACCCCCCACGGCCGCGACTATGGCCTGTTCAACCGCGCTGCGCTGCAGGGCCACTGGCTGGAGGCCTGCGCACGCGGTGGCGTGGCGATCCTGCAGGGCCAGGCCAGCGGTTTCGCGCTGGAGGCGGCCGGCGCGGGCGATGGCTCTGGCACCACGCTCACCCTGTTGCGCTGTGCCGATGGCAGCAGCCAGCGCACCAGGCTGCTCGTGGATGCCACCGGCCACCAGCCGGTGTTTGTGCAACGGCCGGACGAGGGGCCGGTGGCCGGCCAGGCGGCCTACGGGATCGTGGGGCGCTTCTCGGCGCCGCCGGTGCAGCCGGGCCAGTTCGTGCTGATGGACTACCGCAGCGACCACCTCAGCCCCGAGGAGCGCCTGGAGCCTCCCACTTTCCTCTATGCGATGGATCTGGGCGAGGGGCGCTTTTTTGTGGAGGAGACCTCCCTGGCCCTGTCGCCGCCGGTGCCCTATTCCACCCTGCAGGAGCGCCTGCAGCGGCGCCTGGCCCACCGGGGCGTGCGGGTGGAGCAGGTGGAGCACGAGGAGTTCTGCCTGTTTCCGATGAACCTGCCGCTGCCGGATCTGCACCAGCCGGTGCTGGGCTTCGGCGGTGCGGCCTCGATGGTGCACCCGTCGTCGGGCTACATGGTGGGTTCGCTGCTGCGCCGGGCGCCGGCGGTGGCCGCGGCGGTGGCAGCGCTGCTGCGCAGCGATCCCCAGGCGGGTTCAGCCCAGTTGGCGAGAGCGGGCTGGCAGGCGCTGTGGCCGCTGGCGCTGCGCCGCAAGCACGCCCTGTATCAGTTCGGACTGGAGAAGTTGATGCGCTTCTCCGAGCCCCAGCTGCGCGCCCATTTCGCCACCTTCTTCTCCCTGCCCCAGGAGCAGTGGACTGGCTTTCTGGCCAACACCGCCAGCGTGCCCGAGCTGCTGGCGGCGATGCTGCGCCTGTTCGCCACGGCACCGTGGAGCGTGAAGGCCGGGCTGATGGGCATGCGGGGCCGGGAGGCCGCGCTGGGGCTGCGGTTGCTCAGGCCGGCGGGGTAGTGAGCGGGCTGGGCGCACTCACCCAGTCGGCGGCATTGAGGCGGGGGAAGAGGCCGTCCTCGTGCTGCAGGGCCCGCAGCCACTCGGGCGGTGGGCTGGTGTTGGTCTCGATGGCGTCGATCAGGCGCCAGAAGCGATCGAGGTGGCGCTGGATGCGCTCGCGGGCCAGCTCGGTGGTGGTGCCGGCGCGCAGGATGAAGCTCCAGTCGGAGCTCTGGGCCAGCAGCAGCTCGCGGCCGGCCTGGGTGAGCAGGTCGCGCTGCTCGGGGCTGGCCACGCCCCGGTTCACCCGCCGCACCATCGCCCGCGCCGCCCGCTGCCACTCGGGGATCACCCAGGCGTTGCTGTCGTTGAGCCAGTAGTCGTGGTAGCCGCCCTGGCCCCAGCTGCTGGGTGAGGGGCAGCACACCTGCAGGGTGTGGCGTTGCTGCAGCACCTCGCGCAGGGTCACCAGGCGCACGCCGGCGCTGCGGGCCTGCTGGAACAGGCTGGCCAGGAACCGGGGCCCCTCGAACCACCAGTGGCCGAACAGCTCGGCGTCGAAGGGGGCCACCAGCAGGGGCCGCTGCTCCATGCTCGCCGCCAGTTGCTGCAGCTCCCGGGCCCGGCCCTGCAGGTAGGCGGCACCATGCTCGGCCGTGCGGGCGGCGGCGGCCTCGGGCTGGTAGGGCTGCTTGTGATCGAGGGGGCAGCCCTGGGCGGTGACCCGATGCAGCTTCAGGCCCAGGGGCCGGCGGCTGCGGATGCCCAGTTGTTGCAGCTCCTCCTCCGGCAGATCCCAGCCCATGTCGCGGTGGAATTCCCGGTACACGCCGTCGCCGGGGTAGCCCTCGCGGGCGCTCCACACCGGCAGGGTGGCGTTGCCGTCGCGGCCGAAGAAGGCCACGCCGGCAGGGGAGCAGATCGGCGCGAACACGCCGTAGCGGGGGCGGGGCAGGGCGTGGAGCAGGCCGTGGCCGTCGAGCACCGAATAGCGCAGGCCCACCTCCACCAGCTGCTGGTCGAGCCCCTCGTAGTAGGCGCACTCCGGCAGCCAGATGCCCAGCGGCCGCTCGCCCAGCTGGCGCTCGTGCTCGCGCACGGCGTTCAGCAGCTGGGCGCGCACGGCCTCCGGTACCTCGCGCAGCAGGGGCAGGTAGCCGTGGGTGGCGCCGCAGGTGATCAGGTCCACCACCCCCTGTTGCTGCAGCTGGCGGAAGCGGGGCACCAACTGGCCCTCACAGGCCAGCCACTGCTGCTCCACCTGTTGCAGCTGCTGGCCGAGGTGGGCGGCGGCCTCGGCGTGCCCGGCGGGGGCCTGCTCCAGCAGCTGCTGGCGCTGCACCAGCCAGGGGAGAAAGCGGGCGTTGAGGCGGCGGTCGGCCAGCAGGCTCAGCAGGGTGGGCGAGAGCCCCAGGGTGAGGCGGGCGTGCTGGCCGCTGTCGGCGGCGGCGGCCTCCAGCACGGCCAGCAGGGGCAGGTAGCACTCCTGCAGGGCCTGGAAGTACCAGTCCTCCTCCAGGGAGCCGGGCTCGCTGGAGCGCACATAAGGCAGGTGGGCGTGCAGCACCAGGGCGAGGTCGCCGGCGCTGGTGAAGGGTTCGGGGCCCGGGTCCGGGGCGCCCCGGGTGGCGGCTGCGGCGACCGGCTCAGGTGCGGGTTCGGACCCTGCGGCTGACGTGCTGCGCGGGGCCTGGGGGCGGGCCATCAGCGGCCCCCGGGGCTTGGACTGTGGCGCGCCAGGTTGGGCAATCGGCAGGCTCCACTAGATCCATTCTATGGCCCCTGCACAGCCCGGGCTCCAGGCTTGGGCTGTGCAGGGGCGGGGGCAGGGCAGGACCGGCCGCCCGCCCCGCCGCTTACAATGGGACTAACTCATAGCAATTCCGCATAAGGAGCCCTGCGATGGCCCGCGACCCCGGCCGGGTGTTGATCTTCGACACCACCTTGCGCGACGGCGAGCAGTCGCCCGGCGCCAGCCTCAACCTGGAGGAGAAGCTGGCGATCGCCCAGCAGCTGGCCCGTCTGGGGGTGGACATCATCGAGGCCGGCTTCCCCTTCGCCAGCCCGGGCGATTTCAACGCCGTGCAGCGCATCGCCGACAGCGTGGGCACCCCCGACGGACCCACCATCTGCGGCCTGGCCCGGGCCGCTAGCGGCGACATCAAGGCCTGCGCCGATGCCGTCGCCCCGGCCGCCCACAAACGCATCCACACGTTCATCGCCACCAGCGACATCCACCTGGAGCACAAGCTGCGCAAGAGCCGCGCCGAGGTGCTGGCGATCACCGCCGAAATGGTCGACTACGCCCGCTCCCTTGTCGACGACGTGGAGTTCTCCTGCGAGGACGCCGGCCGCTCCGATCCCGCGTTCATGTATGAGGTGATCGAGGCAGCGATCCGGGCCGGCGCCACCACGATCAACATCCCCGACACGGTGGGCTATGCCACGCCCGCCGAATTCGGCGAGCTGATCGCCGGCATCAACGCCCACGTGCCCAACATCGACCAGGCCGTGATCTCGGTGCACGGCCACAACGACCTGGGCCTGGCGGTGGCCAACTTCCTGGAGGCGGTGAAGAACGGCGCCCGCCAGCTCGAGTGCACGATCAATGGCATCGGCGAGCGGGCCGGCAACGCCTCGCTCGAGGAGCTGGTGATGGCGCTGCACGTGCGCCGCAGCTATTTCAACCCCTTCCTAGGCCGGCCGGCCGACTCCACCGCGCCGCTCACCGGCGTGCGCACCGAGGAGATCACCAAGACCTCGCGGCTGGTGAGCAACCTCACCGGCATGGCGGTGCAGCCCAACAAGGCGATCGTGGGCGCCAACGCCTTCGCCCATGAATCGGGCATCCACCAGGACGGCGTGCTCAAGCACCGGCTCACCTACGAGATCATCGATGCCCGCACCGTCGGTCTGGCCGACAACCGCATCTCCCTGGGCAAACTCTCCGGCCGCAGCGCTTTCCGCGCCCGCCTCGAGGAGCTCGGCTACGAGCTCAGCCGCGACGACCTCGACGACGCCTTCGCCCGCTTCAAGGAGCTGGCCGACCGCAAGCGCGAGATCAGCGACCGCGACCTGGAGGCGATCGTGAGCGAGCAGGTGCAGCAGCAGGGCGATGGCAGCTACACGCTCAAGAGCGTGCAGGTGAGCTGCGGCACCGGCCTGCAGCCCACCGCCACCGTGACCCTCACCAACGCCGACGGCGCCGAGCTCAGCGAGGCGGCGATCGGCACCGGGCCGGTGGATGCGGTTTGTCAGGCGCTCAACCGCCTGGCCCAGGTGCCCAACGAGCTGGTGGAGTTCTCGGTGAAATCGGTGACAGAGGGCATCGACGCCATGGGTGAGGTGACGATCCGGTTGCGCCAGAACGGTGTGCTCTATTCCGGCCACGCCGCCGACACCGACATCGTGGTGGCCGCTGCCCAGGCGTTTGTGAACGCCCTCAACCGGCTGATCGCCGGCAACCGCAGCGTGCCCCTGCACCCCCAGAAGGCGCCGCTGCCGGTGGTGGGCGACCTGCCCCTGGCCGAGCGGCCGCGCGTGTAATGGCCGAACCCACCGCCGGCCAACGCCGCTCGCCCCTGGCGGCGGCCCTGCAGCTGGGGCTGCTGCTCTTGGCGGCCCTGGCGATGCTGCTGCCGCTGCTCTGGCTGGTGAGCACCTCGCTCAAGGGCCCCGCCGAAGACATCTTCACCAGTCCGCCGGCGCTGCTGCCGGCCCAGCCCAGCCTGGAGGCCTACGGCCGGTTGTTCGCCGATCAGCCGATGGGGCTCTACCTGCGCAACAGCGCGATCGTGAGCGGCCTGGCGGTGCTTGCCAACCTGCTGTTCTGCTCGCTGGCGGCCTACCCGCTGGCGCGGATGCGCTTCGCCGGCCGGGGGTTGGTGCTGGCCCTGGTGGTGGCCACGATCCTGATCCCCTTTCAGGTGGTGATGATCCCGCTCTACCTGCTGATGGTGCAGATCGGCCTGCGCAACACGCTGTGGGCGCTGATCATTCCCCAGGCGGCCACGGCGTTTGGCATCTTCCTGCTGCGCCAGAGCTTCCTGGGGGTGCCGGTGGAGCTGGAGGAGGCGGCCCGCAGCGACGGCTGCAGCCCGGTGGGGGAGTGGTGGAACGTGATGATCCCGGCGGCCCGGGCCGATCTGATCACCCTGGCGATGTTCGTGTTCATCGGCACCTGGAGCGACTTCCTCTGGCCGCTGGTGATCCTCGATGAACCGGAGCTCTACACCCTGCCCCTGGGCCTGCAGCAGCTCGCCAGCAGCTTCTCGCTCGACTGGCGTCTGGTGGCGGCAGGATCGGTGATCTCGATCCTGCCAGTGCTTGTGTTGTTCGTGGGCCTGCAGCGCTACATCCTGCCTAGCGCCTCAGGCGACGCTGTGAAGGGCTAGATCCCTTTGCTGCTCCCAGCCAACGGCTGACACCTGAGAGGAGCGGCTGGTTTCGCTTCAGAGGATCAGGGCGGCGGATCAGGGCGGAGGTGGTGGCTGCAGCGGTGCTGCGGGAGAGGGGACGGCGGATCCCGACTCAGCCTGTGAGGGACTTACGGCGGGGCGCTCCTGGGCAGGTGCCGCATCCGGGCGGGCGCTGGTGCTGCGCCGCAGCTGGGAAAGCTCGGCCCGAAGCGCTTCGTTGTCCGCACTGAGCACTTGGATGCGAGCGGTGCTGCGCTCCACTTCCTGCAGGCGCTCCACCGTGGTGCGCAACTGCTCTTCCAGGCCGGTGGTGCGCTCAAGGGCGCGGGTATTCTCCAAGCCTTGCACCCTGTCCTGCAGTTCCTGGAGTCGGACGCCCTGGTGACGGGCCTTGCTCACCATCACCAGGAAGAGTATGGCGAGCAGGGCGCTGAGAGCCACCTGGAACCAGGCCACCCAATCGGGGAGGTGGGGCAGGGATCCGGAGCTGACACCAGATCCGGAGGATTTTGGTGCCATGGCGAAAGGATCCATCGCGGGTGCTGCCACAGTCATCATCTTGACTGATCTCCGACCGGTAGGCAGAGGTCTGTGGCTGCTCAGCGATCCGGCAGCAAAGGCGGCCGGTCGCCTCGACGCGTCTGATCGTCTGGGGCGGCTCCGCTCATCCTCCCCACCACGTAACCCACCAGGCCCCCCAGAAGAAACCCTTGCAGCTTCCAGATCTGGCGCCGGTAGCGCCAGGGGATGCTCCCCAGCTGGATGCCTACCACTACGGCGATCACCAGAGCACCTGCGCCCAGGTTGCGGCCCAGACCGCTGGCGGAGCTGCGCCGAGGGGAGCTGCCGGACTTGCCTGGGGGATCGGCTGGCTCATGGCGCGTCGTTCCATTGGGCCAGCCAGAGCCTTCTCCAGCAGCCGCGTGGATCGCGGTGCAACCGGCGCTCGCTGAGATACCAGAGTTGATTGAGGGGGTAGCTCATCCTGTTGTGGGCTTCAAGGTCTGCACTGGCCTTGATGGTGGCGCTGTGGGCAGGGTTGCAGGCTGTCATGGCGGTATGGGCAAAGCTGCCATCCAGCTGGGTCACGCTGGCGGAATGCTGGAGCCTGTCGCGGTAGTCGAGATCCTCGCAGTAGGCCGGGTGAAAGCCTGGATCGAACAGGCCGAGTTGATCCCAGCAGCGGCAGGTGAGCAGGAAAGCGGCAAAAGCGTGGGGATTCGGCAGCAGCGGGAGGAACTGGGCTTGGCCGGCATCGATCCGCTCCAAGGCTGTGGCCAGCACGCCGGGGGCGAAGCGCACGTCGTTGTTGGCGAGCAGGGCGCAGGCTGCATCAGGGAAGCTGCTCAGGATCAGATTCCAGCTGGCGGCAACGCCCAGATTGCAGAAGGGGCGAGCGATCAGGATGGTGTGCACCAAGGGATGGCCTTTCTGGCGGATCAGATCTAGCTGACCAGCGAGGCTTCCGTCGCCATTGGGGCTGTTGTCCACGATCGCCAAGATCTCCACTGGGCAGTCGAGGCTGTGAAGCAGCCGCTCCAGCAGGTCGGACCGGTTCAGGATCGGTATGCCCAGCAGCGGCAGTGCAGGCAGGCCACCGCTCGGTGGAGCCGGGGCGGCGAGGCGGTCGAGCAGTTGCCAATAGCTCTCGATCAGGGAACGGTCGCCACTGGCGCGGGCGTGCTCCACAAGGGCCGTCCACAGCTCAGGTTCGCGCAGTTGGTGGCGCGGAGGGCGTGCGTCAAGACCCGAAGTAAAATCACGCAACCACTGCAGGAGCAGGAGACGGGCCGAATGCTGGTCTTTTGCCCTGAGGGCAGCGCGGATGGCCTGAAGTCTGGCCTCAGTGCGATCCAAAGAATAGCGGAATCAAATCCATCCTGAAATCAGGACTCAGGTCCGAATCAATTGCCGAACAAGCGCTCATCGCCAGGATCATTGATGTTTTGCCAGGTGTAATCGCCTTGGTAGCTGTACTCGGAAGAGCCAATAAACAGAACGTCCTCGACGCCTGCTCCCTCTATCACGAGGCCATCAAGATTAGCCGAGGTATCAACGATGCGCAGCTCGTCGCGCTCGTTGTCGCTGCCGAGATCAATCATTGTGTCAGTGATATCTCCATAGAAAACAGCCGTGTCCATGCCTGCGCCAAGCTCAACCACCGAGCCACTGACGTTGCCAAGGAATTCGACCAAATCATCACCATCTCCGCTGCTGACAAGATTGCCAATTAGATCGCTTTCGATCAAGAGAATATTTGTTTCTTCTGTAGAATTGCTAGATATGTCAGGCGAATCGCTGGCGATGATCAACTCGCTATCGTCGTCACTTGAATAACCTGTTGATGCGCTTTCAGTACTTCCAATGAGCAATAAATCTTCATCAATAAGTGTAGAGCCTTGGTCGTCGTATACGGTATCGCCTGAAACAAATTCGGAACTTGAAGTTGCAGCTATAAACGGATCTTCGCTGATGCCAGGGCTGTCAATTGCTGGAGATGCAGCTAAATTGAAAAATCCGATTGGTTCTTCGTAAGACGAATCTTGAGTATTGAGCTCGGAAGGTTGGTCCGCTAGCTCATACTGAAACGAAGTAAATGCTGAAGTAGATTCTGTCGACATAGCTAAGTTTAAATTGCTCGCGAATCAGAAAATCATTTCTTCCCTTAAATCTTAGCACGAAGACCGGCGTGCACGGCCCCTGCTGTGCCGATTTGCTTGCATAGGGCTGCCGCGTGCGTTGGCGAATGCTCTCGATGGTGTGCTGGAGCACCATTGAGAGCGCCCCTCCCGCGCTTCAAGGGCTAGACGTCTTGGACCCATTGAGATCATGGCGAGAGGAGGCCGTTCGGCTGGGCGAGCTGGCGGTGGCCGAGCCGAGCTGCCATCGGTTGCTGGCCAATTGGGCTAATGCCCTCTGGATCACCGATCAGCCGCGCCAGGCTCTGGCTGCCCTGCGCCAGGCCCTTTTGCTGGCGCCAAATGAGCCGCTGCTCTATCGGGGTCTGGGCAACGCTCTCACCGATCTTCAGCAGTTTGAAGCGGCCGATCGGGCCTTTCTGCGCAGCCGCCAGTTGGAGGACTCAGCGGAATCGGCGTGGAACCACAGCCAGCTGTTGATCGGGCTCGAGCGCTATGCGGAGGGCTACGCCATGGCGGAGCGGCGCTGGCAGATGGCAGGGCTGGAGGCCTGGCGGGATCCCCTCACGTCCTGGAGTGGCGAGCCGGAGGGCTGGCAGCAGCCGCTGCTGGTCTGGAGTGAACAGGGTCTGGGGGACACGATTCAGCACCTGCGTTGGCTGGGGCCGCTGCTGGCTCGGCGCGGACCGAAGGCACCGCCTGTGCGCTTGGAGGTGGAGGCCTGCCTGGTGCCCCTGCTTCGCCATGGCCTGACCGGGCCGGAGCCACGACCTGAGGTGCACGCCAAGCCTGCGGAGGGTCCCGCTTCTCCCTGGGTGGGCAGGCAGGTTTCGCTGCTCAGCCTGCCGCTGTTGTTGGACGAGGCGCCGTCGCCGAAGGCGGCCAGCTGGCTGGCGGCGCCCCACTGGCGTGCGCCACTGGGCCAGCGGCGGGTGGGGGTGCTGTGGGCCGCGGGCCGCAAGCTCGGCCAGCCGGTGACCACGCGGGAATATGTGCGCCGCAGTCTGGATCAGCCGGCCCTGGAGGCACTGTTGGAGGGACTGGTCGCCCGTGACTGCCGGCCGGTACTGCTGCAGTTCGGGCAGGATCGGGATTGGGCAGCGGCCTGGATGCAACAGGGAGTGGAGGCTCTGCCGGTTGAGGCCGACTTCGGCGCAACCGCCGATCTGGTGGCCGGCCTGGACCTGGTGATTACGGTGGACACTGCCCTGGCTCACCTGGTGGGGGCGATGAGGCGGCCCGGCTGGCTGCTGTTGCCATTCAGTGCTGCGCCGCGCTGGCTGCGGGAGCGCGACGACAGCCCCTGGTATCCAAGCCTGCGGCTGTTCCGTCAGCGGGAGGGAGAGGGCTGGATGCCAGTTGTAGCAGCGGTGCTGGCGGTGCTGGCGGCGGAGGGGCTGCCCGTGAGCACGTCTCCCCTGGGCGTTCGGGGAGGTGAGGGCCGTTGAGGGTGCAAAGGCCGGACGGTGAAGCTCCTCTTACGATCGGGGCGTGGGAAACCCAGGCTCTCGCAATGAAGTCGATCTTGAGCCGCTTGCTTCGCCGCTTTGCTGCAGTTGATGCTGCGCAGGGAATGGCTGTCGGTGAGGAAGTCCCTTTGCCCGAGGATTCTCTGGTGGCGGAACCGAAGGTGTCGCCCACCCAACTCTGGGGTGAGCCGAGGGTCATGCCCTGGACAGTGGCCCGGCTGCTGACGATTATTCGCACCCATGCTGATCACCCCAGCCCCACATCCCTTCGCCAGGCGCGGCTTGCCCGCCAGAGCCTCTCCCAGTTCTGGCTGTTGGCGCCGGTTGACCAGCTCGAGCTCCTTTATCGCTCGGCCATCGGCGCGTGCTACCGGGAGCTGCTGGCGGGACGGCTGGCCCAGGAGCCGTTGCTGCCCCAGGAACAGGCTTGGCGGGACCAGCTGGCTCAGCGGTTGATGCGGGCCTTCGACCGGCCGGAGACGGCCAACGTGCTGCTGGCGGTGTTCGCCTACTTCCCGCCAGGGCGGATGCGGGTCGACAGCCCGCTCAGCCAGGTGCCGCGCTGGCTGCAGGAGGACTATGCCCGCTTGTTCGATCCCGACCTGCTGGAGCGGATCTGTCAGCCGGCTGGTCTGTTGACCGCCGCCGGCCAGGCCCTGGGTCCGGCGCCCAGCCTGGGGATGGGGCTGGAATCCGGAACGGGTTCTTCCAGCCGGGCTGACGGTCTGTTCAACCAGGCCCAACCGCGGCGAGCACAGCCCAAGCCATTACAGGTGAGCAACACACGGGGAGCGGCGGCCCTGGCCTTGATTCGGGACGAGGCCTATCTCAACCGGATGGCAGGCCTGATCAACCTGCATGTCATCGACCCGGCTGACGCCGAGGTTGTCGTCGAGCTGGCGGGGCTGAGGCGGCAGCTGGCTCAGGTGTGGCTGGACGCACGGACTGAGCAGCTGGAGCCGCTTTACCGCAGCCGTTTTGGCGAGCTGTATCGCAATCTGCTGGCGAGTGGCTTTGCCCGCAGCGAGATCAGCCCCGCTGACCGCAACCTGCGTCGTCAGTTGGCCCAGCGGGTGGCAGATATGAGCCGGTCAGGCGCGATCCAAGCTCTGCTGGCGGTGCTGCCCTTCTTTCCGCCCGGCAAGATCTCTTTCGGCGGGGGTGAGCAGCACATGCCCGTTTGGCTTGTACGAGAGATCACCCGGCTCGATCCAGCTGCATTTGGTAGCAAGCCCGAGCCCCAGGCCGCAGCTGGACGCTTCAGTGGTGGCGGCTAATGGTGAAACTCCCGCCAGGTGAGCCAATAGCTGAGGGCGGCCAGGGCGGGCAACAGCAGCAACGGCAGCAGCAGGGCCAGGCTGAAGCCGCCGGCTCCGGCAACGGCCAGGCCTGCTGTGAGCAGGACAAGCAGGGTGAGCATCAGCAACAGCTGGCTACGGCGGCTGAACAGCAGCTGCTGTAGCAGTCGGCGGCGGCGGCCCCAGAGGGTGATCTGCTGACGTTCGGCCGGCAGGTGCTGCCACCAGGGGTGCTGGCGGGGGTCGTCGTCGTCGGGCATCAGCGCAGGCGCTCGAGGTTGCGGCGCTGGTCTTCGAAGAAGCCGGTGAAGATGTTGATGAAACGGCGTTCGCGCAGCTTGATGTTGGCGGTGAGGCTCATGCCGGGCTGCAGAGGGGCAGTGCTGTTGGGCAGTTCGATGGTCTGGCGCTCAAGACGCATCACGGCCGGGTAATACAGACCGGAGGAATCGGTTCCGAGCACCCGCTTCTGCTCTTCGGCGGGCAGGGCATCAGACCCGATGCGCTCAACCATGGCCGGGACGGTGCCGAAATCGCTGGCGTCGAAGGCCTGAATCTGTAGGTCGGCGCTCTGGCCGGGTTGCACGAAGCCGATCGCCTGGTTGGGGAGGTAGACCCTTGCCTGGAGTGCGTCGTTAGGCACCACCTTCATCAGCGACTTGCCCGTGGCGTTGGTGCCGGTTCCGGTGCCCTGGGCCACCACGCTGCCGGGGCTCACCTCAATGTCGAACACGGTGCCGTCGGCGGGGGCGATGAGCAGGCCGAACTGGATCTGCTGGCGGGCCTGGCGGATGTCGTTGTCGAGTTGGGCGATCTGGCGCAGGTTGTCCTCCACCTTGCGGCGCAGCTCCACGTTGGTGGTGGCGCTTGTGTTCACCAGGGAGGATTCCAGCCGGGCGATCTCGCGGAGCTCCTGGGCGATGGCGCTTTCACTCTTCTGCACGTTCTGGCGGGCCTCAAGCAGCTGCACCTCGCTGGCGGCGCCTTGGGCCACCAGGCCGGCGATGCGGCTGGCGATGTTCTCGTAGGTGGCCAGGCTGGCGCGCTCGCCGGCCAGGCGCTCCTGGGCCTTGGCCAGTTCCTGGCGGGCACCCTCGCGGCGACTGGCGAACTCCTCGGCCTGGCTTGAGAGCTGCAGGCGCTGGTTGGCGGTGAGGGCGGCGGTGGCACTGCTGTCGCCGAGGGTGGCGGCGGCGATCTGGTTTTCGTTGAGCAGCCGTTGGCGCACGCTCTCGGCGGCCTCAAGGCGGCTGCGGGGCTCGCGCAGGTCGAAGCGCACCAGGGGGTCGCCCTGGCGCACGGCCTGGCCCTCCTTCACCAGAACCGCCTCCACCACGCCAGGCACGGGGGCGTCGACCCGCTTGGTGCTGTTGCGGGGTTCGAGCTTGCCCTGCACGGCGATGGTTTCGGCCAGCGGAGCCGTGAAGGCCCAGACCCCGAGCAGGACCACGCTGCCGATGCCGGTCCACAGGAGCACGCTGGCGCCGCTGCGCTGCTTGCGCAGCAGGACGGTCTGATTGAAGCTCCAGGGGGCCATGGGGCCGCCGGGGTTGGTGGTCAGGCCCGCGCTACGGAAGGGGTTGGCAGCTCTGGGGCTGGCACCGCTGGGGGTGTTTGCGGATCCGGCTGAGGGAACGGGGGGGGCGGGCGATGGTCCTTGGCCTGAGGCACCGCCGAAGTGCA
Source organism: Cyanobium sp. M30B3 (assembly GCA_018399015.1). Taxonomy (GTDB): domain Bacteria; phylum Cyanobacteriota; class Cyanobacteriia; order PCC-6307; family Cyanobiaceae; genus NIES-981. The sequence continues at coordinate 2,268,582 of CP073761.1, read as the reverse complement.
GGGTGGCCCCGCTGTTGGTGGTGGGCGTAGAGCGTGGGCTGGCGTGGCGGGTGCCGGTGTGGAGGGAGCTGGTGCGGCCGAAGGTGGTGGTGGACTCGCTGAAGGGGCCAGGAACCTCGCCAGAGCCTGAGCCAGCGGGTCGGTGGAGCCAGCCGAACAAGCGCTGCAGGGCGTCCTGAAGGGGGGAGGAAAGGCGCAACATCAGGGGTCGCCCTCCTGGATCTGGCTGCGGTAGAGGGCGTAATACCAGCCCTGGCGTTCGAGCAGGTCGGCGTGGCTGCCCATCTCCATGATTGCGCCCCGGTCCATCAGCACGATCACGTCGGCCGGACGCACCGTAGCGAGCCTGTGGGTGATGAAGAACACCGTGCGGCCGCGGAAGGCCTCCAGCAGGTTGATGCACACCTGGCGCTCGGTGCTGGCATCGAGCGCGCTGGTGGCCTCATCGAGGATGAGCAAGCGGGGGTTCTGGAGCACGGCGCGGGCCAGGGCGATGCGTTGGCGCTGGCCACCGGAGAGGCCGGCACCGCGCTCGCCCACGTCAGTGTTGTAGCCGCGGGGGAGCTCCATGATGAACTCGTGGGCACAGGCGATGCGGGCGGCGCGAATCATCTCGGCAGCGCCGGCATCAGGCTTCACCAGCAGCAGGTTGTCGCGGATCGAACCGTCGAACAGCATCGACTCCTGGGGCACCACACCGATCTGGCGGCGCAGGGAGTACAGCTCGAGTTTGCCGATGTCGAGACCATCCACCAGCACGCTGCCCTCAAGGGGGGCGTAGGAGCGGGGCAGCAGCTTGAGCAGGGTGGATTTGCCGCTGCCGGAGCCCCCCACCAGACCCACGAAGGCACCGGCGGGGATGGTGAGGTTCACGCCCTCCAGATTGAGGGGGCCCTGGTCGCGGTAGCGGAAGCTCACGTTGCGGAACTCCACCCTGCCCTGCAGCGGCGGCATGGGGATGGTCTGGGATTCGGCCAGGCTCTGCTCGGTGGGCCGATCGATCACATCGGCCACGATCCGAAGGGCCTGGGTGCCGAGCAGCAGCTGTTGCCACTTGGCCGGCAACTGGGTTAGGGGGCCGGTGACGTAGTTGCCGAGGATGCGGATGGCGAACAGGCCGCCGATGTTCAGCTCCCCCTGGATGATCAGCCAGATGGCGATCACGATCACCACCAGCTGGCTGAACTCGTTCACGAAGCCCAGCAGGTTGGCGTTGGAGTCGGAGAGCACGCGCAGCTTGAAGTCTTCGCCGAGGAAGCGGGTGTAGCGGTCTTCAAATTCCCAGCGGGTCTTGAGTTCAGCGTTCTGGGCTTTAATGGTCTGCACGCCGGTGATCGCCTCGGTGAGGAAGCTGTAAGTGCTGACCGCTTCAGCTTTGCTGCGCGAGATCTGCGCCTTGATCGCCGGGTTGGCCAGCAGGCCGATAGCCAGGATCAACGGCACCATCGCCAGCTTCACCACGGCCAGCAGCGGACTGAGGGCCAGCATCACCAGCAGGTAGAGGGGCACGAAGGCCAGATCAACCGCAAACAAAACAGTGGGGCCGAGCAACAGGTCGCGCAGGCGGTCGAGCTCGTTGAAATAGAACACCACCCGGCCCACGGGACGGCTGTCAAAGAAGCTCTGGGGCAGGCGGATCAGGTGGTCGAGCACCGTGCTTTTCACCTGCCGGTCAATGCGGTTGGCCGTGTCAGCAAAGATGTAAGTACGCAGGCTCTTGAGCAGGGCCTCCACCACGATCGCCAGCAGCATCAGGGCGGCGATGCTGAACAGGGGGCCCAGCTGGCCCTGGGGGCGCACCTCCCGGATCAGCACCATCATTCCCAGGGGGAACACCAGACGCAGCACGTTGATCACCACCGAGCTGAGCAGCACTTCCACCAGCTCGCGGCGGTGCTCGGCAAGGTAAGGGCGGAACCAGCCCCAGCCGAAGCGGGCGCTCTTGCTGTCGGCTTTGCGCTCGAACAGCAGCAGTTCGGTGAGCTGGCCCTCGTGCGTGGCCAGCTCGCTGCAGGGCACGCGCAGGGCACCCAGTTCGGCCTCCAGCAGGCGTGCCTGACCGTCGCTGTCGACGCCGTCGAGCAGGCCGATGCGGCCGTTCTGCAGCAGGGCGGCGGGCGTGGGTACCCTGGCCAGGCGGTCGGTAGGCACCCGGTTGAGGGTCACCCTCAGGCCGAGGGTGTCCATGATCTGCCCCAGGTTCACCAGGTTGAGGGCACCCTGGCGCTCGAGGACGCCGTCGACCAACTGGAGCAGGGAATCGCGGTTGAGGGGCAGGCCGAAGTAGTCGGCCAGGGCAGTGCAGAGGGCGATGGCGATAGCCCGGGGCCCGCTGGCTGGCTGGAGGCGCAGCTCGCCGGGTTGGGCGCGAACCGGCGGCGGCTCGGGGGAGGGGCTGTATTCGTCAGGCGCCAGCACCTCGGCGGTCACCGGAGTGGCCGCCGGCGCCTGATTGGGGGCGCTGGCCTGGCTGCGGGGGGGCGGGGCACTGAGGCCCACCAGGCGCAACCAGGGGCTGCCGGCGGCCAGGGGCTGGAGCGGCGGCGCTGGCTCGGGCCAGGGCTGGGCCAGGGGGCGGCCGCTGCTGGCAAACCAGCTGTAGCTGCCGGGTAGGGCCAAGGCGGTTTCCCCGCCGGGCACCAGGCTGCGCACGCAGCAGCTGGAAAGGGGAGCAGGCCACTGCTCAAGCTGCTCCTGAGCCCAGGGGTGCTCGGGGGCAAGGGCGTGCAGGAGGGCATGAACCTCGGCGGCGGCGGGACGCTGCTGGAAGGCGGCCGCCAGAACGGCATGGCCGGCCAGCAGCTCCTGGAAGCGGGCGGCGGGCAGCAGCAGGGCAGCCACCTCGGTGCTGGCGCGCAGGTGTTCGCAGGGCTGCTGGCGCAGCAGACCAACCCAGCCGGCGATGGCGCCTGGGCCGAGGCGCTCGATCGTCCTCAGGCCCTGGCCACGGGGGGCGGGGGCCAGGCTGCGCAGCTGGCCGCTGCGGATCAGCAGCACGCCGGGCGGAGCCACATCAGCCCGCAGCACCGTCTGACCGAGGCGGAAGCGGCAGGGCTCCAGCAGTGGATCGAGCAGGGGGGAGAGCCGATCGGGCAGCGTGTTGAAGGGCTCGAATTGCCGCAACAGGGGTTGGGCCGGTGCGGCGGTCATGACTGGGCCGTAGCGGGCGGAAGGGGGGCGATCTCGGGCAGGGATTCGCCGCTGAGGAGGAGTTTGAGGCGCTGCTTGAGCCAGGCCTCAAACAGTTCGTCCATCATGCGCGACCTGGTTTCGTCGTTCAAGCGGGCAGGCAGATGCTCCTCCAGGCGCAACAACACCCAGTAGCCCTTCACGGCGAAGGGGGGGCAGAGCTGGCCGGGCTGTCCCACCCGCAGGCGGCTGCTGATCTCGGGGTGGGCGGCGGTGAGCGGCAGAGGGCCGAACAGGCCGCGGCTGTGGCGCTCGCGCCCTTCACCATGGCTGGCCGCCAGCTCGCCGAAATCGGCGCCGTCGTCGCGCAGGCGCTGGTGCAGCTCCTCGGCCAGCTGGCGGTCACGCACACGGAGCAATGAATACACGGCCTGGTCCAGCTCGGGCTTACGGCGCAGGAACTGCACCTCAACCTCTGCGGCGAAGCGCTGCTCGCGGAAGTGGCGCAGGCGGGTCTCGCGACCGGCCAGCACCGGGATATCTCCTGGCAGCAGGCGCTGTCGCCGCAACCAGGCCTCCCGTTCGGCGCCATTGCCGGCGCCCTGGCGATTCAGCCAGTCCTCCACCAGCTGCCGCTCATGGCCGGGATCCAGAGGGATGGCCTGAAGCAGCTGATCGAGCAGCCAGGCCCGGGCCAGGGCGGGGGCCAGGCCCTGCTGGCGCACGAGTCGGTTGATCTCGCTGAGGGTGAGCCAGGGGTGACCGGCGCCCAGCTCGACCACCGCTTGCTCGGGTAGGCCGGAGAGGGGTTCGGGCAGCTGGCGGCTGGGGGGGGTGGGGTTCATGAACCAGGGTCGAGCAGGGGCAGGTGCAGGCGCTTGAGGGCGGCGGCCATCAGCTCCAGGCCGCGCTGGCGGCTCCAGGTGGTACGGGCGTAGCGGTGGGAGGCCTCACTGTGGGCGCGCCAGAGGTCGTCGTGGCTGCACAGGCGCTCGATGCCCTCCAGCCACTGCTCGGGGCTGGCGGCGATCCACACCTCCTGCCCGTGGCGAAGGCCGGTGGCCTCTACCGCCAGGGGGCTGAGCACCTGGGGGATGCCGTGGGCGGCGGCCGCGGCCACCTTGCCCTTGAGGCCCGCACCGCTGCGCAGGGGGGCGATGAACAGGCGGTGGCGGGCATACACCGTGGCCGGATCGGCCACCCAGCCCTCCAAGACCACCCCTTCGATCGTCCCCCAGCTGGCGCTGAGATTGGCGGGCATGCCGCTGCCATAGAGGTGCAGCTGCAGCCAGGGGCAGCGCTGGCGCAGCTCAGGCCACACCTCGGCCAGGAAGCCCTCCACCGCCTCGCGATTGGGCGGGTGGCCGAAGCTGCCCAGGAAGGCCAGGCCGCCGCGCCCCTCCAGGGGGGCGGGCTCGGAGGGTCCCTCCACCACCCAGGGGCAGGTGGCGGTGGGGGCGGCGCCAAGGGTTTCGGCCTCGATCACCGCTTGCTCCACATCGGAATAGCTGAAGGTGAGATGCACCTGGCGGATCACTTCAAGCTCCTGGTGCTGCACCTCGCGCACCTCGGTCAGGGCCTGCTCGGCGGCCTCGCCCTCCAGGCCCCGGGCGCGGGCGGCGCGCAGCTGGCGCAGGTGATGCAGGTCGGCGTTGCAGAACAGGATGCGGGCCTGGGGGGCGTGGCGGGCGATCAGGGGCAAGGCCTGCAGGGCCACGGTGTAACGGGTGAGATAGATCAGCCCGAACTCGGGGCCTCGCTCGCGCAGCAGCTGCTCGAGGGAGAGCACGAAGGGAGCGTGCAGCAATTCGATTCCGCGGCGCTGCAACTCCTCGCTGTAGGCGCCCAGCCAGGCCAGGTTGGCGGGCATAAAGCTGATCTTCCAGCCCAGGGCCTGCACCAGCTCCATCTCAACCAGGGCGGCATGGCTGCCGGCGTCGCGGTCGGGCCTGGGGGTGTCCTGGTCGAGGAAGAGGGCACGCCCCACGATGCCGCGGTCTTTGATCGTCTCGGCGTCCGCCAGGTTGGGCTGGTCGGGGCCGCTGAAGGCGTTGGCCCACTTGCGCTGGAACAGGGGGGCGTTGATCGTCTGGTAGCGCTTGAGGCTCTCCGCGGATTCGGTGTCGCTGCCGTTGCTCACCCCCTCGTGGTGGATCACGCGGGCCAGAGGGGAATAGCGCACGGTGAAGCCGGCTTGGCGCACCTTGAAGGCCAGATCAGTGTCCTCGTAATAGGCGGGGGAGAATTCGGGGCTGAAGCCGCCCACCTGGCGCCAGAGCTCGGCGGTGATCGCCAGCGCGGCGCCGCTGGCATAGTCGATCTGGCGCGCATAGGCATAGCGTGGCTCGTAGGGATTGCCGCCCCTGCCGTAGTTCCAGGGCTCGCCATTGCCCCACACAAGTCCGCCGGCCTCCTGCAGGCGGCCATTGGCAAACACCAGCTGGGCACCCACCAGCCCGGTGTCCGGCCAGCGCTGGAAGGGGAAGAGCAGCTCTTCCAGCCAGCGGGCGCAGGGCTCGGTGTCGTTGTTGAGCAGCACGATCACGTCGCCTCTGGCGAGGGCGGCGCCGCTGCAGCAGGCCTGGTTGAAGCCGCGGGCGAAGTCGTGGCGCACCAGGCGCACGGCCGGGGCCTCGGCTTCCAACCAGGCGGCTGTGGCATCGGGGGAGCCGTCGTCGACCACGATCAGCTCGTAAGGCACGGCGGTGGGTGCGTAGGCGATCGCAGCCAGGCAGCGGCGGGTGCTGGAGTACTGGCCGTGCACCGGGATCACGATCGACACCCGGGGCGCCTCACTCACCGGCAGTTGCAGGGGCTGGCGGGGCACGGGGGCGCCGTCGAGGCCGGGTTCCGAGCCCGCGGGCATGGCCAGCCCCCGGCCGTCGCGGCGCAGGGGCTGGCTGAGCAGCCGCTGCCAAAGGGGGAGCTGGGCCGGCAGGGGCTGGTCGCTGCGATCGGCCTGCTCCAGCCAGAGCAGCAGGCTGCGCTGGCGCTCGCGGGCCAGGGGGGAGAGGTGGTCGGGGAAAGGAGCTGGGCCATGCTGGAGCAGGGCGGGCCAGGGGGTGAGCTGGAAGGGCACCAGCTCGATGCGCTCGTGGATCGGTTCTCCTGCTTCGCTCTCCAGCTGCAGGTGATGGACTGCGCCATCGCAGAGAGCGGCGGGCAGCTCCAGCTGGAAGGGCCACTCGCCGCTGGGCTCGGGATCGGGGGGCAGTACCTGCAGGAGCTGTTCGCCGCCATCGAGGCGCACCTGCAGGGGGCTGGCGCCGCTGGCCCAGCCGCGCAGCTGGTGGCCCTGCAGGCCCATCAGCCGAGCGCGGCGGCCGAGGCCGAGGCGGCACATCGTTTGGAGTTCGGCGTAGCGTTCGCCATCGATACGCAGGGGGCTACCCGGCAGCTCCTGCCAGCTTTCGGGGCTACTGGCCGGCAGCCGACAGAAGGCGCGCAACACCATGCCTGCGCTGTGGGGCGGCAGCTCCAACCCGGAGTGTCCGAGGAAGAGGAAGCCGCAGGCTCGCTTCAGCTCGGGGGCAGGCAGGTCGGGCCGGGGGCGTTGGGCAAGCAGTTCGGCCAGCTGCCAGCTGCGGCTGGGATGGAACAGGTCGGCTAGCACAAGGCGAACCGGCAACGGCGGCGTGTTGCCGTCCGCCTCGGGGGCACATGCCCACCCTGCCACCCCGCCGGCAGGAGCAAACCCCTCCAGTTCACCCAGCAGCGGGCCCTTCTGGCGATGCTGAAAATCCTGAGGGAGTGCCGCTGGCACAGGTCTTGGTGTACTGGCGTGCTGGCCTGTGGCGCCATCATGCCGCCGCAGGCCCCGGATAATGGAGTAATCCGCACCGGCCACCCTGACACGGTCTCGGAGTTCTGCTTTGTCTCCTGACTTGTCTCCTGACTTGTGTCCTGCCAACAACTCCCCCGCGGAGCAGCGGCAGGGAGTTTGGATAACTTTAGAGCAGCTGCGCCAGCTGCCCCTGGGCCAGGAGGCACGGCTGGAGCTGTTGCGGGAGCTGGAGGCGAGCGCCTCCCCAGGCGCGACCCGGGTGCAACTTTTGGCGGAGCTGGCCGGGTTGCACCTGCGCTGCTGCGAACACGCCTGGAGCGAGGGAGAATGGCTGGTGGCTGTGCAGCACCACGATGCCGTGCTGGAGCTTGTGCCCCGCCTTGTGAAGGTGCTGCCGAAACAGACCGGGCCCATCTGGGCCGGGTACGGCGAGATGCTGGCGGGGCTCACGGCCGCCGTGCACGGGGCGGTCAACCGCAGGAGCGCCACCCCGCTGCCCGACACACAGCGGGCGGAGCTGTGCTGGATGCTGGCGGAGCGGTTGCTTCTTGGCCACCAGTTGCCGTTTCAGCCTCCGAACTGGTTGGCTGTGCTTGAGCAGCAACTGGTGCAGGACGGGGCGACCTGCTGCATGGACCTGCTCAATCAGCCGGATCCACCTTCCCCCGCTCAGACCCGTCAGCGGGCGATTGTGTTGTTGCTGCGGCTGCAGGTGCTGCTCGAGCCTGCACCGGCCTGGGTGTTGCAGTTGGCCCGTCAGCACCTCCAGGCCGAAGTGGATCGGGTGCAGGGGGGGGCGCATCAGGAGCCCGAGCCAGCCGAGCTGGCCCAGCTTCTGGCTCTGTTGGAGCGTTTCCCGCCTCCTGATGGTGCTGAGCACGCCCTGGGTCAGGCCCTGACGCGGGCCAGGCTGGCCCTCGAGTTGCTGGCTCCCGAGCTGGGGGCCTTGGGGCCCGTGGCGCTGGCCGGCGACCAGCCCAGCGTGCAGGCTGCTGCGGTGATGGCGGATCCCGAGCGAGTGGCTGCGGAGACCGAGCCCGTGGCCACGCTGGTGCTCCCAGAAGCGGGGCAAGAGGTCAGCACCCTGCAGTTCGATCTCACCCCCTTTCTGGCCGGGGACGAGGAATGCGACGGCTCCCAAGCGGGCTTCCAGCAGATCGAAGACGCGCTGGATGATTTTGTGTGGCACCTGCCGCGCGGTTGCCGGGCCCAGCCGGCGGCCCCAGCCCTGTTGTTGGCGCTGGAGCCGGCCTGGCGTGCCGGGCTGCGGTTGACGACAGTGGCGTTTGAGCGGCTGGCCTACCTGGCGGCGTCCTGGCAGCGGCGTCTGGCGGAGAAGCTGGAGCCCCTGCCGACGCTCGACTGGCAGCACAGCCTGCTGATCGAGCTGGATGCCACGGAGCTGGCGGTGTTGCTGCCACTGCTGGCGGCGCCGGCCAAGCTGGAGCCGGCTCTCGCCACGCTGCGGCGGGAGCATCTGAATCCGGCCTTTTGGCAAGAACGCCTGGATCTTCCCTGGATGCAGTGTCCGCCACCTTTGGAGGCCCTGCGCCGCCTGCACGTGGATCAGGCCTATTACGCCCGCACCCATGAGCCGCTACAGGGGTTGCTGGGCTGGGGCCGGGTCGCCGTACAGGCCATCCTGGAGGCCGCGGTGTGGACCGACGATGCCGGCTGCCTGGGGCGCTGGCTGGCGGTGAGCCAGGAGCTGGTGGCGCAGCAGGCTGGCCCGCTTCCGCTGGTGGGGGCGCCGCCGCCACCGGAGCAATTGCTGGCGGAGCTCGCCGGTTTGGAAGTGGTGTACGTCGGCGATCAATCTTCTGCGGTGCAGGCAGCCCACCGCGCTGGACGCTCCTTCCGCGAGGAGCCCTTTGGTCTGCGGGTGCTGGAGACGCCAGCTAGCCGCTGGCCGGCGCGCCCGGCGGAGAGCTTTGAGGAAAGCCTGGCGGTGCTGCTGGAGGGGGTGGAGGGGCTCTACCGCCAGCGGCCGTTCGCCGTGCTGCTGGCCGATTGCGGCGCCTACCGCCTGCCGCTGCTGCGGGCGGCGCACCAGCGTTATGGGGTGGCGGCGTTGAGCAGCGGTCGGCCGCTTGCCCGCTGGCTCGGCGTCTGATGGCCGCGGTACGGGGGGCGTTGCTTGAGGCGCTGCTGGCCCACAACAACCGCCATGGGTTGACGGCGGCGATCTGGGGTGAGGGGGCCGCCGAGGCGGCCAGGCAGGCCGTAGCGGCGGTGACAGCCCCCCTGCCGCGGTGCGCCGCGGAAATCCCGCCTACCGCCCTGCGCTTGGATACCCCTCTGGATCTGGCCTACAGCGTTCGCTGCGCTGCACCGGAGCGGCTCCATTTCCCCGTCCAGGGAGGGCTGCCTGGGCTGGATGCCAGCCCGCTCAGCCTGGAGGTGGCGCTGCTGAAGGGTGGCCGAGTTCGGGAGTGGCAGGGCTATCACCTGCTGGAGGATCAGCAGGGTGGGCTGGTGCCGGATGGCAGCAGTGCCTATTGGCCTCTGGCCGGCGGCGCCCTCCGCGGTGATGGGGTGGGGCAACCGGCGGAGCCGTCGCGGCGTGAGGAGCTGGCGGAGGCATTCCTCGTTTGCGACGACCTCGACACCACCAACTTCTGCCACTTCGTGTGCGATCTTCTCCCCAAGATCGCCCTGGCCCGGGAGTGCCGCCGCCGGATCCCGATCGTGATCGAGCCGCCCAGCACAGCCTTTCAGCAGGAGCTGCTGGCGCGGGTGGCGGAGAGACTGGGGCACTGGATCGTGCCGCTGGAGCCCGGTCTGGAGCTGACCGTGCAGCGCCTCTTCTATCTGCGCCGGGCGGGGCACACCCACCCGCTGCTGCGTTGCAGCGGCTTGGCGATCGGCTGGGTGCGCCAACTGGTGGATGCTCGGCCGCCACCGGCGCCGCCGGGGAGTGTGCTGGTGCTGCGGCGCCAGCGCCGCCGAGTGCTGAATGAACCGGCCTTGATCGCCGCGCTGCAGCGGCTTACGCCGCGGCTGCAGGTGATCGACAGGCTTGAGGCGTTCGGCGTGCGCGATCAGGCGGAGTTGGTGGGCCGCCACCGGGTGCTGCTCGGGCCCCATGGGGCTGGATTCACCCACCTGCTGTTTGCCCGCGAGGCCCCGCAGGTGGCTGTGGAGCTGATGGCGGAGGGGATGGGGAGCTTGACCTTTGCCCTGATCTCCAGCCGGCTGGGCATTGAGCACTGCATCCAGGTGGGATCCAACGTGCCCAGCGCCCACGGGCTGAACTTTCCGGACCTGGAGGTGGATCCTGACGCGGTGGTGGCCCTGCTGGTGGGTGCGATGGGCTGGCGTTGAGGCTATAACCTTAAGAATATGCGGTATGTTTAGAACACAGATAGACCGACACGACTGGTTGCTTTGTTTTGAGAGGACAGTCGTTATAATATCGGCCATTGCCTGCATTCATCTTGGTGTTGTGTTGTCATCATCAATACCGCTGGGTAGCAGTGTCGTCGGGCACGGGTCGATCTCTCGGTATTGGATGGTGACGAAACCTGAAATTCATCTGCTTTCTTGCTGCTGGGGCAGGTGATTTCTGGCTGCGCCTGAATGCCGCGCGGCCGCGAACCTTGCTCAGATGCTTGCAGGGGCAAAGGCTGCGGCAACTCCCATGTCGGCCCCCGACGCTTTCAACGCTCCCTGGCCTCCCTGAGCCGGTCGCGACCGGTCTGCATGCTCAGGCTGTGTTTGTTGCTGAGGGCAGTGTGGATGAGGAGCAATCCTGGCGATAATGATCTCCTGCAGGATGGAAGGGTTCATGAGCAAGCAGGCATTCGAGCGGGGTGACTGGCAGGCAGTGATCGACGCCCATCCACTGGAGAGCCACGACCCTGCGGAGTGGCTGCGCTACGGGGCGGCGCTGCTGCTCACGATCGAGCCGGGGCCTCAGCAGGGCAAGCAGCAGCAGCAGGCTGCCCTGGCGTTTGAGCAGGCCAAGCGGCAGGGGGCGCGGGTCGAGCAGGTGCAGGCGATGCAGCGGCAGGTGCTGCGTCGATGCCTGCAGCAGGCATTGCAACGTCTGGTGCTGGGATGAAGAGCGGATGGCTGGCTGTGCCTAAGGTTATTACCCAACCGCAGATATGGCAGTGGTTCAGGTAAGGGATTGGCAATCTCCGATGCCTGGCGAAGAGGTGCTGGCGCTGCACAACCTTCGCCAGGTCTACGCCGATCTGGGCGCCTTTCAGCCACAGCTCACGGTGCTGCTGCAGCAGGGCAGCCGGCTGGACGAGTGCGTGCGGGTAAGCAGGAACCTTGGTCTGCTGGAGCCCTTCACCGCCCAGCACATCCCGCCGGAGGCGATTCATTTTGGTGGGCCGAACTATCGCGAGTCGTTGATTGCCCATGGGTTGCTGAGCCGTAACCGGGCCGTGCTGGTCGTGCTTGAGCAGCTGTATGGAACACTCGAGCGTTTAGGCCAGCAGGAGATCTTCCTGGCTGAGGCACTCACCGGCTTTGCCCTGTGGCTGCGGCGGCAGCTGGGGGAGCAACGGCTGATCTGCAGTGAATTCCTGGAGGATGCCGAACAGGTCTATTCCGGCATACCCCACCAGGACCTCTGTGCTCTCACCTTCAGCGATGCCAGCTTTGATCTGGTGCTCTGCAACGAGCTGTTCGAGCACGTCCAGGATCTGGAGCTGGCGTTCCGCGAGATTGCCCGGGTGCTGCGGCCGTGCGGGCGCCTTCTGGCCACCTGCCCGCTTGCGTTCGGCCAGTATGAATCGATTGTGAAAGCCAATTACAACCGCGCAACCGGTGAGGCAGAGGTGAGCGGCGAACCCGACTACCACGGCGATCCAGTGCGCCCCAAGCAGGGCTCGCTGGTGTACCGGATTCCGGGCTGGGAGATCCTGGAGCAGCTGCAGGCCGCCGGCTTCTCGGAAACCCGGATGCACCACATCGCCAGCTGGAAGCATGGGGTTCTGGGCTCGGATCTGCCGGGCGTGCTGGTGATTGAGGCCGAGCGCTGAGGAGCAGCTGATGGCTCGCGACCCACTGGCCTGGCTGCCGCTGCTGCGCCACTGGACCCACTGCCTGGGGGAAGGGCCGGACGCCATCGCTCGGATGGGTGATCTGTCCGCCCTCCCCGATCTCGACATCGCCGCCCTGCTACCGGGGGGGCCGGGCTGGAGCGAGGTGCAGAACAGTCTGCGCCACGACCCTGAGGGAGCGTTTCGGCTCCTCTACTACGGCCTGGCGCTGCGGGGCCTGGAGGCGCTGCCGGCGCCTGCGCACCTGGTGGCGGCTGATCGCCACGAACCACCGCTGATCAGCGTGCTGATTCCGGTGCACAACCACTGGGCCATCACGCTCAATGCGCTGCGCAGCCTGGTGGCGATGGCCAATGGCACGGGCTTTGAGGTGATCGTGGCCGACGACGCCTCCAGCGATGCCACCATCCAGCTTGAACACCAGCTGCCCTGGCTGCGGATCTGGCGCAGCGAGCAGAACGAGGGCTTTCTGGCCACCTGCAACAGCGCCGCTGCGCTCGCAAGGGGGGAATTGCTGCTGCTGCTCAACAACGACGTGCTGGTGGGCGATCACGCTCTTGACCGGCTTGCCGGCAGCTTTGCGCGCCAGCCGCAGGTGGGTGTGGTGGGGGCGGCCCTGTGGAGCGCCAATGGCCGGCTGCAGGAGGCGGGCGGCATCGTGTGGGCCGATGGGCAGGTGTGGAACCACGGCCGCAACGCGCCGCCGGAGTACGGCTTCGCCATGGCCTACGAGCGCCAGTGTGATTACGTGAGCGGCTGCGCCCTGGCGATCCGCCGGCAGCTCTGGCAGGAGCTGGAGGGGTTTGACCCCCGCTACCAGCCGGCCTATGCAGAGGACACGGATCTGTGCCTGCGGGTACGCCAAGCCGGGCAGGTGGTGTGGGTGCAACCGGCCGCCCGGGTGATGCATCTGGAGGGCTTGAGCCACTCGCGGAGTACTGAGCAGGGCCTCAAGGCCCATCAGCTGCGCAACCTGGAGCAGCTGAAGCAGCAGTGGCGAACCACGTTGGATCGGGAGCAGCCACCGACGGGCCACCCCTGGCTGTTGGCGGCCGATCGGCAGTTGCTGGGCCGGCCGCTGGCGCTGCTGCTGCAACCCACGGCCGAGGCGATTGCCACCTGTCGCCAGAAGGGTATGGGGGTGCTGGCAATGGGGGATAGCCCGCAGGCTGATGTGCTGGGGTTGCCCCTGAGGTGGGGAGGTCTGGAATGCTGGTTGCTGGAGCAGCTGCCTGGGACGCCTGGAGCTGAGGTGGTGTTGGTGGGAGCACTGGAGGGATCCGCTGGGGAGATCGCCATGCGACTGCATCAGGCCAGACCCAACTGGCGGTTGGCGGCCAGAGCCGCAGAGCTGCCGCAGCAGCCGCAAGCGATGCAACTCCCGGCACTACCGGGATGGGACCGGGATGATCTGCGCATCCTGGCCAGCTCGAGCGGGCTTCATCCGGATGGTTGGTTGGAGACACCGAGCCGACTGGTGATCCAGATGCTGCGAGTAGGGGAAGATCGGATGAATGCCCTCCGCCTGGTTCTCTATCTGCCCGAGGCAGCGCCGATGGCGGTCAAGCCCACGCTGGTGATTCAACTGAATTCGCCTGGAGATCCACTCTGTCAGGTGCTCAAACCTGGTCCTAATCCGGTTGTGCTGCACTGCCCAGAGCCGCTGCTAAGGGATTGTATGGTGATCGACTTGCGCAGTTCACCATGGGTGCAGTCGGTGCATTCAAATGATCGTCGCCAGTTGCTGGCGGTGCTGGTTGATCTGGAGTACGACCAGGTCCGTACCGGTACGGCTTGAACTGCATTGACCAGAGAGGTTGCTGGTGTTGATCAACGCTCAGCGGCTGGGGTGGCTGATGACGCTGCCCAGTGCTTGTGCTTTGCCAGCAAGAACCATGCTCTCCATTCGGCCGCGCTGGCCGACAACTGACAGCAACGCAACAGCCTCGTTTTTGTGCAGGCCCAAGGTTTAAGCTGTTTCGGCTCAAAGTAAATGTCCCGCGATTGCCTTTGTCAAGTTAATCTTGGTAAATGCTGAACGTGGTTCACAAGCTGTTCTTGATGCGATGTTGCCACGTTGCCCTGGTTGTCTATGCCGTTTTGTCTATGCCGTATTGTCTATGCTGCACTACATTTTAGCCGTTTTCGATGGAAGGTTGTGGGGCTTTTTCTCAACATGTCTGATCCGTCTGGCTCCGCAAACCGAGCCGATGAGGCGATAGAGCTGGTCGATGGGATCAACTCGTTCTGGACGATCAAGACTGCTAGGATAAGCTCTAAAGTGATGAAACCTCCGTCCAGCCTTGGGCTGTCCCTTTGCCGGCAGTGATTGTGCAGACCCCCCACCGGCACGATCTTCAGCGGCGCTTGCTGGAGGATCCGCTGCAGACTCGCCTTTGGCAGCAGCTGAACCAGAGCATCAGGGGAGATCAGCAGAGGGAGACTTCGGCCAACCCACAGGGTCGGGTCGCTCATCCAGACCCGACTCTCCGCCCCGCGCCAGTCGCTCAAGCCAGTTCCAAAGTCCCCGGCTCCTCATCGTCGCGAGATGGGATCACACCGGGCACCCCCCGCCCGATTCAGCGACGTTTTTTTTCAGCTTGCAGCAGCGAGGCCCAAGTGGTGCACAGGGAGCAGCTGGCTGAGCTGAGAGCCCAGGCCGAACTGGGGCGGTTTGAGACCGTTCTGGAGGGACTGGGCCACGATCTTGTGGAGCCACTGGCTTCTCAGCTGCCTGTGGCGGCAGCCTATGGCCTGGGCCACTGGGCTTATGCGCATGAGCGTTTTGAAGTGGCGGTGCCCTTGCTTGCAGCTGTGGCCTTTGCGGCAGAGCCGTTGGGCGACCTGCTGCCATGGAGCGTGCTGTTCCTGGGGCTGAGCTGCAGGGGGTTGGGCGAGATCGGCAGAGCCCGGGAGCAGCTGGGCGCTCTGGTGGCCAAACACCAGAGCCACGATGCCTGCTTGCATGCCCTGGTGGCGCTGGCCTGGTTGGATCTCAACGCCGGCGCGCCCCATGACGCGGCAAGCAATCTGGAGCTGCTGCGTAGGCACCCACAGTCCAGCAGCATCCTTGGTGAGCTGGATCTGCTCGGCCGGGTTCTCTCCACCCTGGAATGGCTGGGGAGCAATCCCCGCGATCAGCTCAGCCATGCTGTGGATCGAGCCAACAGCGATGGACTGGTGGCGGCGATCGATGCCATCCGATTGAGCCGGTGCGGGCGGGTGTTGCAGGTGCAAGGTTGGCTGGTGGATCCGGGTCACCAGCTGCGCGAGCTGAGTCTGGTGCGGGGCGAGCGGGTGTGGCGGCTGAATCTGGGTCATGCTGTCTACACCGACAGGCCCGACCTTGCGGAGGTGGTGGCGCGCTGCGGCGGCGATGCAGGCCTGCATGCTGGCCTCACCCTCACACATGTCGCCGCTTCGGAGGAGGCAGTACCGCTGCAGGCCGGTGAGGCGGCGGAGCTGTTTGCGGTGCTGGCCAACGGTCATCAATTCTGTCTGCGACGTACGCTTCAGGGTGCCGAACTTTCTAGCGATCATGTAAAGGCGGTCCTGGCTTCCGCGATCCAGGCACCTTGTCGCCTCGTGTCGGCTAACTTGCTACACCGGGCGCGGGATCTCTGGTGTGATGCTTTATCTCGCAAGCTGCAGCGCCCACCCCAGCACAAGCTATTTGGCGCCCAACCGGTCAATCCCCAGCTGAGCATGGTGATACCACTCTACGGTCGGATTGACTTCATGGAGTACCAGCTCAACTGGCTCAACGCCTGGCAGCGGAGGAAGGGCCCGGACCGGGTCCAGTTGCAGCTGATCTATGTGCTCGACGACCCTCGGCTTGAACAGGAGTGCCTTGCCCTTGCCAAGCGATGTCATACGCTCTATTCCATGCCATTTGAGTTGGTCATTAATCCTGATAATCTTGGCTTTGCCGGTGCCAACAATCGTGGAGTTGAATTCGCCAAAGCGCCTCTGCTGTTGCTGCTCAACTCGGATGTGCTGCCCGCCCAGGACGACAGCCTGGAGCTGATGCTGAGGGCAATGCAGCAACATCCTGGCCAGATAGGGGCGCTCGGTGCGATGTTGCTGTTTGATAACGGCGCTATTCAGCACCTGGGTATGGCCTTTGTGAAGGAAACGGATTTGGATGGGGAATTGAGCCGAGTCTGGCTGAATGAACACCCCTTCAAAGGGGTGAAGTTGCCAGCATCCGAAAGCGAATCTCTGCAA
This sequence comes from Cyanobium sp. M30B3, assembly GCA_018399015.1. Lineage (GTDB taxonomy): Bacteria > Cyanobacteriota > Cyanobacteriia > PCC-6307 > Cyanobiaceae > NIES-981. Next base: position 2,252,424 of record CP073761.1, on the reverse strand, counting down.
CTCGTGGAGATGGAGGCCGTCACAGCTGCCTGCATGATGCTGGAAACAGAGACCTTCAAGCAACTTGGTGGTTTTGGTCTTCATTATATTGTTGGCGATTTCGAGGACTCAGACTTATGTTTAATGCTACGCGACAAGGGCTTGCCTGTTTTGGTTGACAATTCGGCAACTTTTTATCATCTTGAGCGTCAAAGCGTAGATCTGGCTACTTCCAGTAATGGCATGAAAATCAAGATCATTGCTGCCAATGCAATCACACATCACCAGCGCTGGTGTAGTGCTATCGAGCGATTGCAGCGTAGTGAGGTGCCGCAGTGAGAGTGCTCTTCCTGATTCATGGCCACGAACAGTTTTCCATAGGAGGTGCCGAGAATGCGGCGTTCTCCTTGTTCCGTGAGCTGCAAAGCCACATTGAAATTCAAGCTTGGATCCTGGCTGCAGTGCACACCAGTAAGGGAGTACTGGCCCATGCTGAGCTGCGCAGTGTTGACGGTAGTGATCGTGAGTACTTGATTGGTACCAGTTGCGACTGGCTTCGCTTCAGTAATTCCCATATCCCGAGCATGAAGCGAAGTCTGCAACGACTTCTTGATCACATCCGACCCGATGTGATTCATCTGCAGCACTATGTGCATTTCGGAATTGATATCATCCCTCTGCTACAGAGCATTTGTCCAAATGCGCGTGTTCTCGTGACCTTGCATGAATATCTCGCTCTCTGTCGACATAATGGTCAAATGGTCACCACGCATCAACATAAGTTATGCGAGCGCTCTACTCCTCTGGCTTGCTCAATGTGCTACCCAGACTGGAATACTGCTGATTTCTTTTTGAGGCACCATTACATTAAGACAATCCTTGAGAGTTGCGATGCCTTAATCAGTCCCAGTCAATTCCTGATTGATCGCTACCGCTGCTGCGGGATTGACCATCGACAGTTTGTGTTGCTCGAAAATGGTTTGCCTCCTCAGTTTAACTTGAGTAGGCGGGAGCAGATTTCCACTAGCTATTCGGCTGATCTAAACCGCTTTGGTTATTTTGGCCAGCTAAACCTCTACAAGGGTCCATTGGTGTTACTTAAAGCGGTATCCCTACTCCAAGATCGGGGAATTAAGGATTTTCTTGTCAATATCTATGGTGCTAATTTGGAGCAGCAGCCACAGGAGTTCCAGGATGAATTCAACTTCCTACATGGGAAGGTACGCGATCGAGTGGTTTTGCGAGGCACTTATCGGCAGACGGAGCTGGAAACGCTGATGCAAGAGAATGACTGGGTTGTCGTTCCTTCAATTTGGTGGGAAAATTCACCAGTTGTGATTCAAGAAGCCTTGTTTTACGGCCGGCCGGTGATTGGCAGCGATATTGGCGGCACTGCTGAGAAGATTGATGGCCGTGGTGGACTGACGTTCACGACAGGGAGTGAAACCTCACTGGCAATGCTCATCGAAAAAGCGATCCGAAACTCATCCCTTCATCAGGCTCTATCGAATCAGATACCCCGCCCATTTACTGCCAAAGCCTGTGCATTATCCCACAAGAAAATCTACTCTCTTCTGGTAGACCGCGAAAAACTAGATCTTGCTGTAAATTCTTCAGCTGCTTAGATGAAACTGCCAAGCAATCTTTTTGTGCATATTGGAATGGCTAAATGTGCCTCGTCCAGTATTCAGCATGTGTTAAGAGAACGTTCAAGTGAGCTTGAGGAAAATGGAATCAGGTATCTCGGACTCAACCTTGAGTATGCCTCCAATGCGAGAAAGCATGATTGGCAGCGCACTGGAGGGTGGCACAGCTGGCTAGGTTCTCGGGACCCAATAGATCAATTTACCAGCATTATTCTTGAGACGTTTGAGCGTAATACTGGCAAAGATCTTCTGCTTTCCAATGAGAGCATATTTGGAACTTATTCCTTCATTGAGCCTGCCATCAGGACGCTTAGCAGCCATGGTATAAATATAGTTGTCCTATTGGTGATCCGCAGGCCTCACGAGTGGTTCTTTTCTGCATATCAACAATGGGCACTAAAAGATAAAACCAACTCAGGGGGTGTCAAAAATGTGCGTGAGTGGTTCTATTCTAAGCCTCCTGGATATGCAGAAGAGTTAAGTCGGTGGCTTGATTCTCCTTATACGCATAGGCTGGTCATCCACCAACTAGACAGTCCAACATCAAGACTTGGAGATTTGTTCAGAGAAGTTAATCTGCCCTCATCACTATGCGTTGCTCTTGATAATACTAGGACAAACGAGAGTGACGACTCTATGGCGTTGATTGCGCGTTTTCTCTATCAGAGACTTCAAGATGGCAGGAGTCCTCCTTCTCGATTTGTATTTGCAGAAAAATCTTTGGCTTCGAATGCAATCAATACACTATTAGAGGATAGAATGAAACCATTCATTGATATGGAATGGATTCAGCAAGAGTTTGCAACTCACTGTGACAAGCAAGCGCAAAAGATCAATGAGTTATTGAGCAGCAATGGTTATGCTAATATTCGTTTTTTAGACGCGAAGCAAAAGCCGCTTATTCCGCCGAAAAACCTTATAGATCTAGATAGCTACATAGTAGATGAAGACACACGGACTCTCGAGCTGATAAGCATTCTTCTTGATATATGCCAGAGCCAAAATGCACGCTTGAATCAACTTTCAAAGAGAGTACAGCAACTGGAAAGCAGCGCGCACCCAGGCACTCCTCCTGATTGTCCATAAGCTTCCTGATCATCAAGGTCTCACCCGACCAGTACCTCTATTGGCAGAGTGATTTGCGTTCGATCATCGCCTCCTCACGACACCGTTGTGATTGATTTTGATGACCAGTTTGCAATCAAGGCTCATGAGCGAATCCAGATGCTGCAGACCACACAACTTGCCGACGTGGTGCTCTGCTATCCGATAATGATTAGGTGAGGGTCGCAGTATATCGATGAATTGATCCCAGTTTCAGTGATGCTTGCCAGCGTTGACTTCTCATCCGATCTTCCCTCCTCCCCTGTGCCCCTCGGCCAGGGACTGCTGCCGCAGCTACCCTCTTCTGATCGATCGATTTCAGCAGCTAATCTCCTTGAAGACTTCCCCGCAGGATGCTTGTTCCTCTTGCCATGGCGCTCTGTGTTCAAGTCTACCAGTCGCTCTAGCATTGCTCGGCATCAGCGCCATTGAGCATAGTGTCGTCATTGTCCAGTTCGTGGCGTCAAGTATTCTTCGACTCGTTCATGACGTCTTCGCTGCCAATCAATCCTGATGCAGTTCCATCCCCCTTCTCCCAAGCTCTTGCCCTTTACTCCAAGTGTGAGTCTTGCCATTGCCAGCAAAGCTCTGTATTATTTATGAATCAAGACTTAAAGGCATCGTCTAAATAAATAATCACTCTACAAAGTGCGATAGCATCACTTTCTTTTCTGGAGTCTATGAGAAAGCCAAATCTTGTCTTGCATATTGGAACGGAAAAAACGGGAACTACTGCCATTCAGGAGGCTCTGGCGATAAATCGAGCGACACTAGCAGAGCACTCCATCTACGTTCCCGATATATTCGGCCGTTTTAATCATAGGAGTGCTGCTTATGTCTTTCAAGCAGCCAACAAACAGGACCGCTTCGATAAAAATATGGGTCTTTGCAACGACAAAGAAGAAAAACTGAAGTTTAAGCGTGTTACCAAACAAAAATGGATCAGCCAGCTTCGCGACACCGACTATAAAAAATGGATTATTTCTTCGGAGCATTTCCAGTCACGGCTCACTTCCGGCAGTGAAGTTGCTAATCTCTGGACATTTCTTCGGCATTATTACGATGATATCAATGTTGTTATCTATCTTAGGGATCCAGCTTATACGGCGTATGCCTCATTTAGTACTCGGATAAAAAATGGAGCCACTCCGTCAAGTCTACTCATTGACCCAGCAAGATATGAAAATAATTGTAATCACAAGAAGATTATTCAACGCTGGCTCTCGGTCGTCCCAAGACATCAATTAGATGTGCGACTGTACGATCGCGCCAAACTCTATGGAGGTGATGTTGTCACTGATTTCTTTAAAGGAAATGATCTCAAAACCAGTTCACTTTCTCGTCCTGCAAAGGCGAATGAATCTCTGTCTTTGCCCGCGCTGAGGCTCATGCTGTTGTTAAACAAAAAGATACCCACACATTTGGGTTTACGTGTGAATCCCATACGTACCAATCTCAACAAGTTTGTTGCTAGCTATTTCCAGCATGCACCCCGTTACTTGCCGTCTGTTCAATGCTTGCAAGCATTCGACAAGTACTATGAACCATCAATTCGCTATATTCGAGAGGAATTCTTTCCAGATTCGGGGCAAGAGCTATGGTCAAGGCCTAAGTCTGTAGCTGAAAGACCTGTAAATGGCGACATCATTTATGAAGACTATGAGATTGAGCTTTCCGAACTTGTTGCGTCTATCTGGATCAACAAAACTTCAATGCTGAAAAAAAATGAAAAGTTATGTCACGAAATAGAATAATTCTTGTAAATATATAGATGGATCTGTTTGCGAGCGAAGTAAAGCTTGCTTGCTCATCCTGCTAACAAAAGAGCTGTCTGTGATTAATCTCTGGGCTTGAGTACAATGCTGTCTAGGACGCCTGCCTTGTCTGCTTTATAGACTGTAGACAGTGCTGTTGCAATGCATCCAAAGTGAGGGTTATCCGTTTCAGTGGGTCGTGATGGTTGCAGTGCACTTCCTCAGGAACCGCAGCATAAAGTGCATCTTGGTTCGCAACTGCTACATCAAAGAGTTCTTGCTCTGACGAGATACTAATCACGTCAGCAGGCGGATGTTCAGCTAAATCTTGCCCTAACCTGCCTTCCATCCAGGCTTGGTCGGGTCTATTGAAATTTTCAACATCGTCCCAAGCCCTGTCATCGAAATATAGCTTGCCATTCCCGATAGGACGCAAATAATCTAGAAAGATCCTGTTCACTCTAAAGGCTCCATCAAATCCACCTACGAAGCCTTGACCGAGACGTCGTTGTACATACAATAATGCAGTTGACTCGGCACTTAATGTTGTGTTTAATTGATGACGAGAATAGCTCTGCAGTGTTATGCCAATAATATTTGCAAAGTCCTGTACTACATCTCCCCCAAGCAGCACTTGAGGAGAAAAATGTCTAAGGGTTACTGAAGAACGACCAACTATGTCATCAAGCTGTGAAAACCTTTCTCTGTATTTTGGCCAGAGAAACTCTAGCTTCAGTTCGCGATAGTTGGGGCCTTTCAATTGCTGCTGGAATGTACTTACTGCATAAGACCTCGGCGATCTCACATAGGCAATTGCTTCGATTGAGTCAGTGTATTGACGCAAGAACGTAGCAAATCTCTCGAGCCAGGGCCTGCCAGGTGGAGCTGATATCAGCTCGGCCGAAAAAAGCAGTCTTCTATCTCCTAATGTCTCGAGGTCTTCGATCAATGACTCACGCCACTGTGACCTCATCATTGGTAATTGCTCGAGGAACTTCTCGCCGCGCTGTTTGAATGCAAAATGCTCCCGAGATGATTGGTCGTCTTTCGTTAGAAGCGCATACATGCCGCTATGATTAGGCTCTTTCCATCTTGCATACTTTATGCTCGGGTAAGTAGTTGTGTTGAAGTGGTTTTGAATGGAACTACTTCCAGTCTTGTGCATGCCCGCATGGATGATTACAGTCATTTCAGATCAGCTCTGGCAGTTGGTGTTGCAAATATGGAATGTCCCTGGCCTTTTCCGGTTCATTCTCTTGAATGCATTCATTGGTTGATGGTCCTAGGGTAGTCCTTAGCTTAAGCCTTGATGCATGAGAAAAAGTTCAATGGTCGACGATCTTGGATCTGAATCTTCAGCTTGCATGGAAGCACCCGATTAGCCGCGCTGCAGCGGGTCAGAGATGATCAGTCTGTAGCGTATTAGCTTTCACAGAAGGCGCACCAGGATTGCACTTTAGGCATTTACAGCGCCCATCATCTCTCCTGCTCGGTTGCTTTTGCAGACTATTGAGGATGAGCTGTAAGGTTGGCTGCGCCTCATCCTCAAGAGACACGGAGTTGGGATCAGTTGCTCTCAGGAGACATCGTATCTCAGTAGCTCATATGCACCCCGTTCGCAACAGTACAACTGGGATTGAAACCACCTGTACGAGCGACAAGTTCACAAACTGGAACACCATAATGCGCACTGAATCATCTTCGCTCCGAGTCATGACTTGGTCAGTTCAGCAGCCAACCATAGCGAGCTTATTTTACCGCAGCTGCATCGCCAGCACACGCCAGCTGTTCGCGTTGCTGCTGAACCAGTGCGGGTGCTGGCAGCTAGAGGGTTTAAGGCACCCAAACCAGCCGTTTCCCAGCGCCCCTGAGATGCATAGCCCAGGCAATAGGCCTGCGTTCATTCCCTGGCTGCATGGTGTTACCCATCTGTCATTCTATCTGCGATGGGACAAAGCACTTGACAAGTCAATCTCCTCGCTTCATTGTGGTTGTAAGAGTTGCAACCGCAACCGCAAATGTCTGACATTCATTCCATGTTCTTCGCTTTCTGGAATTGGTATCCAAGTCTCGAGATCCAGGCTCAAGTCCATGCACTAATCATAATCCCTGTAGTTAACCCCATTGCACTGCATTGAATCATGTCGAAAACACTGATTGTGCACATTGGTGCTGGTAAGACCGGAACTTCCTCCATTCAAGCGGCCCTCACGGAGAATGAGCAAATCCTTGCAAAGCATAAGATTAGATATCTTGGCATGGTGCTTGAAAATGGACAGAAAACATATTCATGGCAATACCCCGAGGGCTCAGTAGATCTTTTTGATCTTGATGCGTTGAGGCAACAAAATGAAGTTTTTAATGTTCTCTCGAGTGAATTGACTGCTGATGATGGGGCGAATGTCTTGGTTTGGAGCAATGAGTGGATGTTTGGAAGGCACGACTCATTCATTCCAGCATTGACAGCTATCAAAGGGCTTGGATATACGGTTAAAATTATATGCTATGTGAGAGAGCATGGGTCGTGGTCGCGATCGGCTTACGAGCAATGGGGTATCAATAATAAAGCCTACAGCGGTAGGGTGAAGTCTTACCGAGAGTACTTTAAGGTGAGGCCTATCCGATTCATGGCTGATGTAAGCCCGTGGCTTGTGTCATTTGGTCCGGATGTCGGATTGCGTAACTTTGACTGTCGTGATGATATTGTTGGAGACTTCTTTTCGGTTCTAGGGATTAATCATGCGTGTCCCAAGCCTCGAGCCAACAAGAGACTCAAGCCCGAAGAGCTGCTTGCGAGGGCGATTTTTAACAACGCGTCAACATCGCCTACACCTCCAAAGCTTCTGCGGTGCTTCCGTCCGCAGAATTTGCATCCTGTCATCAGTTCCGAATCATTGATGAACAGCCTTCTTCCTACTGCTGAAGACATCGAGTGGGTTCGAAATGATTCTGCGGAAGACCTGAAAGGGTTGAATCGTATTCTTGAGTCATGTGGCGAACCGCCATTGCAATATGATGACATATCTGATTCAGGCTTTGTCATCGACCAAGATGCCCTCAACATGTTGTTGCTTAAATTGCTAGCCTGTCAAGAAAGAAGAATCTTGGAGCTCGACAATAAACTGGCGGCTGCCGTCAAGGCATGCGAAAGCGATGAACGCAACTGAAGCTTATTCTTTCTTGGCCAGTCGTCTGCAATTTGTTCGCCTTTGCTGTCCTTTTAGGCTTTTCAGTAGTGTTTTTATTGGGATTGCAGTGGTTTGTCGGCCGAGTTAATCAGCGGATCTTCGCTTTCTCAATTCAGCGGAGTGGGATGAGCGTTGTATGTCGGAAATCAGGCCAAACTCGCCAAAGCTTGTTTCTTGCCCTCGCCTCCTGGTTCCTGGATCGTCTGGCATTGGCTTTGTTGGTCTGGGCAATCTTCATCCTTTAGCCTTGTCGTCTGCATTCATGCAGCCCTCATCACGCCGCTTGCCCGCTCCTGGCGGAAGGCCGCAACGGCTTGCTGCAGTCCCTCGGTCAGGGGGATGCGGGCCCGCCAACCCAGCTCTACCAGCCGGCTCACGTCCAGCTGTTTTTTGGGGGTGCCGTCTGGTTTGCTGCTGTCCCAGAGGATCTCTCCCCCGAAGCCGGTGGCGGCGGCCACCGCCTCGGCCAGCTCGCGGATGCTCAGGTCCACCCCCGTGCCCACATTGAGAAACGCCAGTGGCGCGCCCTTGGTGTCGCAGGGGGCACCGCTCGCCGACGGATCCCAGTGCTCCAGGGCGAACACACAGGCCTCGCCCAGGTCGTCGGCGTGCAGAAATTCGCGCAGCGGTGTGCCCGTGCCCCAGCAGGTCACGCTGGCGGCGCCGCTGTCCGCCGCCTCCTGGAAGCGGCGGATCAGGGCCGGCAGCACGTGGCTGTTTTCGGGGTGGTAGTTGTCGCCCGGGCCGTAGAGGTTGGTGGGCATCAGGCTGATGGCATCAAAGCCGTGCTGCAGGCGCAGGGCCTGGCAGAGCTTGATGCCACTGATCTTGGCCAGGGCATACCACGCATTGGTGGGCTCGAGGGCGCCGGTGAGCAGGGCCTCCTCCCGGATCGGCTGGGCGGCGAACTTGGGATAGATGCAGCTGCTGCCAAGGAACAGTAGCCGGCGCACGCCGCTGCGCCAGGCCGCCTCGATCACATGGTTCTGGATCTTGAGGTTGTCGAGCAGGAAATCCGCCGGGTAGGTGTTGTTGGCCTGAATGCCGCCCACCTTGGCCGCCGCCAGGGCCACCACCGTGGGTTGATGTTCGGCGAACCAGTGCTGCACTGCCGGACCATCGAGCAGATCGAGATCGGCGCGCGTTGCCGTGAGGATCTGACCATAGCCAGCACGCTGCAGGGCCCGGCAGATGGCGCTGCCGGCCATGCCGCGGTGGCCGGCCACGTAGATGCGGTCTTCGGACCGGAGCAGGTTGCGGGCGGCCATCAACCCTGCCCGCTCCGGGCCTGTTCCACCGTCAGGGGGTTGGTGGGCGGATTCTCCATCGAGCCCACCACCTTGAAGCCCTTCAGCCGCAGCAGCGCCTCCTTGCGGGCTTCCTCCTTATCGTGCTCCACCATCTCCGCCACCAGCTGCTCCAGGGTGGTGGTGGGCCGCCAGCCCAGCTTGGCGTGGGCCTTGCTCGGATCCCCCAGCAGGGTTTCCACCTCAGCCGGCCGGAAGTAGCGCGGGTCGATCCGCACCACCACTTCGCCGGTGCTGCGGCGGCCCGTCTCGTTCACACCCTCGCCCTCCCACTGGATCGCTCCCCAGCCCAGCTCCAGGGCCGTGAGCTCGATGAAGCGGCGCACGCTCTCCTGCCGGCCGGTGGCGATCACGAAGTCCTCCGGTGGCCCCTCCTGCTGCAGCATCCGCCACTGCATCTCCACGTAATCCCGGGCGTGGCCCCAGTCGCGCAGGGAATCGAGGTTGCCCATGTACAGGCACTCGTCCAGGCCTGCATCGATCCGCGCCAGGCCGCGGGTGATCTTGCGCGTCACGAAGGTCTCGCCCCGCCGCGGTGATTCGTGGTTGAACAGAATGCCGTTGCAGGCATACATGCCGTAGGCCTCGCGGTAGTTCACCGTGATCCAGTAGGCATAGAGCTTGGCCACGCCGTAGGGGCTGCGCGGATAGAACGGCGTGCTCTCTTTCTGGGGAATCTCCTGCACCAGGCCATAGAGCTCGCTGGTGCTGGCCTGGTAGATGCGGGTTTTGCCGCTCAGGCCCAGCATCCGCACCGCCTCCAGGATCCGCAGCGTGCCCAGCGCGTCGCTGTTGGCCGTGTATTCCGGCGCCTCGAAGCTCACCGCCACGTGGCTCTGGGCACCCAGGTTGTAGATTTCATCCGGCTGCACCTGCTGGATGATCCGGATCAGGTTGGTGCTGTCCGTTAAGTCGCCGTAGTGCAGCGTCAGCCGCTGGTCCTGCTCGTGGGGATCCTGATAAAGATGATCGATCCGCGTGGTGTTGAAGCTGCTCGCCCGCCGCTTGATGCCGTGCACGCTGTAGCCCTTCTCCAGCAGCAGTTCGGCCAGGTAGCTGCCGTCCTGGCCTGTGATGCCGGTGATCAGAGCTGTCTTTCCGGGGCCTGTCTCAAGGTCGTGAGGCATACAGAACATCCTGTCTGGCACCGATCCAAGCATGGCCCGCGGGCCGGCGATGTTGGCAGCGCTTTGCTTTGCTACCAGGATTGAATCCACTCCAGGCGTTGTCGTGCTGGCCTTGAACGTCAACCCATGCAGCACCATTGAGGATCGTCCCGCCAGGGCGCGCTGCCGGAGAGAGGCTGGCCGCACACTCCAGGACCGCTGGTTGCAACGGCTCGCCTTTGGTCCCCAACCCGAGCGAGCCCGGCTGGTGCAGCTATGGAGCGGCATTTTCCCGGTGAGTTGGCGCCAGCTGGGTCATCCGGCCTTGCTGGAGCTGCAGTTGGCCACGATCGAGTCAAAGCTCAATGGCAGCTTCGGTGCGTTGCTCGCCGCCATGGTGCTCGATCCGGCGCTGCAGATCTCCCTCAACGGCCCCAGCAATCAGAGGTCCAGGCCCAACGAGAACCTGGCCAGGGAGTTGCTGGAGCTGTTCAGCGTGGGTGAGGGCCACTTCCGTGAGGCCGATGTGCGAGAGGCGGCCCGGGCGTTGAGCGGTTACCAGCTCAGCCGGGAGGGGCGCCTGGTGCTCAACCCCGGTCGCCATGATCCGGGCTTGAAAACCATTCTGGGTCGCACTGCTGCCTTCGATGGCCCCAGCCTGGCGGCCTGGCTGGCGGCTCAGCCCGCCACCGCGCGTCACATCTGCGGTCGCGTCTGGCGCACGTTGCTGGGGGGGCTGCCGCCGGTATCCCGGCTGAACGCGCTGGCGGAGGACTGGCGCCGCCGGGATCTCTCCTTGCCCTGGCTGATGCAGGCCCTTCTGGATTCACCAGAAGCCCGTGTTGCCCAAGGGCAGCGCCTGCAGGAGCCGATTCTGGTGGTGACCCGCAGCCTGGCCCTGCTGGGAAGTCGTCATCCCGACGCGTTGCAGATCGCCCGCAGCCACCTTCCCCGCATGGGCCAGCCGGTGCTGGATCCGCCTTCGGTCAAGGGCTGGCCAGTGAATGAGGAGTGGATCAATCTGGGGTGGCTGCAGGCCCGCCGTCGCGGTCTGGCGGCCCTGCTTGCCGATGAGGAGGTCTGGGCTTCGGCGGCACCCCCGCCCCGGCTCTCGGCCTCGCTTCCATCGCGAGCCCCCCTCAGTGTCGACCTGCCTGCTCCGGCGGATAGGACCCACCTGGGCTTGCTGTTTGCCGATCCGGTGTGGCAACTCACATGAAGCGCCGCTCCCTTCTCCAGCTGCTGGCTTCCGCAGCTCTGGTCACACCAGCGTTGTCCCAGCAGTTTGTTGCTCAGCAGTCCGGCCACCGCCGGGAACAGGCGCTGCTGCTGCTGGAGCTGCGCGGGGGCAACGATGGCCTCAATACGGTTGTGCCCTGGCGGGATCCCCTCTACCGCCAGGCTCGACCGAGGCTCGCCCTCGAGGGAGATCTGCCTCTCAGCGACGGTCTGGCTCTCCACCCGGCCCTGGCGCCGCTGGAGCCGTTCTGGCGCCAGGGTCGCCTCAGCTTTGCTCTCGGTGTGGGCTGGCCTGTACCCAACCGCAGCCATTTCAAGGCCATGGACCAATGGTCCAGCGGTGTGGCCAGCGGTGAGGGTCCCGGCTGGCTGGCCGCGGCCCTCGACCAGCGCGCCGCAGCAGGCCCGCTGGTGGCTCTTGGTCCCAGTGGTTCAGCCAGTCTGGAGGGTGGCCGGGCCCTCGCCCTGCAGCTCGCCGCCGACACCTTGCGCCGCCCCAATCCCTGGCTGCTTGATCCCAACCTGGCGGCCGGCAACCCAGTGCTGCGGCGCATGCTGGAGCTGGAGAGCGCTGGCGCCCGCGAAGTCGCGCGCTTGCTGAAGGGACTGCAACCCTTGCCCTCCGGCCTGAGGCCTCCCGCCAGCTCCCTCGGTCAGCAGATGGCGCTGGCTCTGCGCCTGCTGGCTTCCCCGAACTGTCCGCCGGTGCTGGCCCTGTCCCATGGGGGGTTCGACACCCATGCCAACCAGACGCAGCGCCACCAGCGCCAACTCAGCCAACTCGCTGAAGCCCTGCAGTTGCTCGACGCCGGCCTGGCCCAGCTGCGTCCCCGCCCCCGGGTGTTGCTGCTGGCCGTGAGTGAATTCGGCCGCCGCCTGCAGGAGAACGCCTCAGGCGGAACCGATCACGGCAGCGCCTCGGTGGCAATCCTCTACGGCGATCCGGTGGGCCGCCAGCTGCCCCACCCCTGGCTGGGCCGCTACCCCAGCCTCGGCCAGCTCGACAACCGCGGCGATCTGATCGCCGGCCTCAGCCCCGATGCGCTCTATCGCCAGGTGCTGCAGAGTCTGTGGGCTTGATCGCCCCCGCGGATTTCCCTCTGTGTTCACACTCTCCGCTGCCATCACCCTGGCCGTGCTGGTGGCTGCGATCGCCTGTTTTGTGACTGGCTGGCTGGCGCCGGAGTTCGTGGCGATCAGCGCCGCCGGCCTGCTGATCGCCGGCGGTGTGCTCTCGCCCGGCCAGGCGCTGGCCGGCTTCGGCAGTCCGGCCCTGATCACCCTGATGGGCATGTTCGTGCTGGCCGAGGGCCTGCTGCACAGCGGTGCCCTCGACCGCCTGCGGGAGCTGCTGGCCTCGCCGCGCATCCGCACGCCCCAGCAGCTCACCGCCCTGCTGGTGGGGGTGGTGGCGCCGCTCTCGGGGGTGATCCCCAACACGCCGATCGTGGCCATCCTGCTACCCGTGCTCCAGAACTGGTGCCGGCGGCGCGGCATCAGTCCCTCCAGGGTGCTGATGCCGCTCTCCTTCGCCACGATCACCGGTGGCACCCTCACCCTGATCGGCACCTCGTCCAATCTGCTGGCCAGTGAGGTGTCGGCCCAGCTGGGTTATGGGGAGTTCCAGCTGTTCTCCTTCAGCGCGGTGGGCATTCCGGTGTGGCTGCTGGGCAGCGCCTACCTGTTGCTGGCCTCCCGCTGGCTGCCCCAGCGCGGCCACGATCTCGACGCCGCCTTCCTGGAACTCTCCCGCCAGGGCTATCTCACCGAGGTGGTGCTGCCGGAGGGTTCGCCCCTGTGCAATCGCACCCTGCATGCCAGCCGCCTGCAGCGGCGCTTCGATGTGGACGTGCTGGCGGTGCACCGCGACGGCCAGAAGCTGCAGCCACCCCTCGCTGAACTGCGCCTGCACCAGGACGACCGGCTGCTGCTGCGCTGCAGCCGCCAGGAGCTGCTGCGCCTCCAGCAGGACCGCATGGTGACCCTGGCCGGCACCTTGCTGGAGGAGCAGCCTGCCAGCGGCATTCGCCACGCCGAGGTGCTGCTGCCCGCCGGCTCCCAGCTCACCGGCACGAGTTTGCGGGAGCTGCGCTTTCGCCAGCGCTTCAACGCCACCGTGCTGGCGGTGAAGCGGGCCAACACCACCCTGCAGGACCGGCTGGGCCGACTGGTGCTGCGCGAGGGCGACCTGCTGCTGCTGCAGGCGCCCCTCGACGCCATCCGCGGCCTGCAGCAGAACAGTGAGCTGGTGGTGCTCGACGAGCTCGACAGCGACCTGCCCAGCACCCACCGCAAGGGCCTGGCCCTGGTCACCATGGGGGCGGTGCTGCTGCTCTCCGGCCTGCAGCTGATCCCGCTGGTGGCGGCGGTGCTGCTGGGGGTGGCGGTGCTGGTGGTGGGCAACTGCCTCGATGCCAGCACCGCCCTGCGGGCGATCCGCTGGGATGTGTTCCTGCTGCTGGGCGGCCTGTTCAGCCTCAGCGCCGCCCTGCAGCAGAGCGGCCTGGCCCAGCTGGCCGCCGACGCCCTGCTGGGTTGGCTGCGGGGCTGGCCCGTGCTGGCGGCTCTGATCGCCGTGTACGCCATCACCCTGGTGGGCACCGAACTGCTCAGCAACGGCGCCACCGTGGTGCTGCTGCTGCCGGTGGTGGCCAAGCTGGCGGTGGGCCTGGGCCAGCCGCCGCTGCTGTTCATCTATGCGGTGGTGTTCGCCGCCAGCCAGAGCTTCCTCTCGCCGATCGGCTATCAGACCAACCTGATGGTGTACGCCCCCGGCAACTACCGCTTCCTCGATTTCCTGCGCTTCGGCTGGCCCCTCTCGCTGCTCAATGGTCTGGTGATCCCCTGGCTGCTGCTGCTGCTCAGCCCCCTGCTGCTGCCGGTGGCTCAGGGTTGAGGCAGGTCACCATGTGCGGGAGGAAACCGATATCAGATCAGATGTCGGGCCGGAACGTCCCTAGCCTGCGCCCATGCCCCTGATCCCCGTGTCCATCGGCGAGCTGGTGGACAAGCTCACCATCCTGGATCTCAAGCAGCGCCACCTGGCTGGCGAGGCCCTGGCCCACGTCAACCGGGAACACGCACTCCTCCAGGAGGCCTATCTGCCTCTGGCGGCCCAGGTGCCGCCCCACCTGCAGCGGGAGCTCCAGCAGGTGAATGCCGCCCTGTGGGAGGTGGAGGACGAGATCCGGGCCTGTGATCGGCGCGGCGATTTCGGGGACGCCTTCGTTGCCCTGGCCCGGCGGGTGTATCAGCTCAACGACCGCCGGGCGGCGATCAAACGAGCCATCAACCTGGCCAGTGGCAGCGGCCTGGTGGAGCAGAAGAGCTATGCCAGTCTTCCCCAAACCACCCTCTTCCCATGACGGTTCTGGTGACCGGCGGCGCCGGCTATATCGGCAGCCACACGGTGCGGGCGTTGCAGCAGGCCGGCGAGGCCGTGCTGGTGCTCGACAACCTGGTGTACGGCCACCGGGCCATCGCCGAAGACGTGCTGCAGGTGCCGCTGGTGGTGGGCCAGCTGGGCGACCGCGCCCTGCTCGATGGGCTGCTGCGGGGGGCGCACCCCCTGTTGCCCGCCGGGCCGGTGCAGGCGGTGCTGCACTTCGCCGCCTACGCCTACGTGGGCGAGAGCGTCAGCGAGCCGGCCAAGTACTACCGCAACAACCTGGGCGACACCCTGGTGCTGCTGGAGGCCCTGCGGGAGGAGAGCCAGCGGCGCGGCAGCGCCATCCCGCTGGTGTTCAGCTCCACCTGCGCCACCTACGGCATCCCCGCCGCTGAGCACATTCCCATCCGCGAAACCACCCCCCAGCAGCCGATCAACCCCTACGGCCGCAGCAAGTGGATGGTGGAGCAGCTGCTGGCCGATTTCGGCGCCGCCTACGGCCAGCCCAGCGTGATCTTCCGCTACTTCAACGCCGCCGGCGCCGATCCCAGCGGCGACCTCGGCGAGAACCACGACCCGGAAACCCACCTGATCCCGCTGGTGCTGGAGGCCCTGGCTGGCCGTCGCCCCTCGATCCGGGTGTATGGCCGCGACTACCCCACCGCCGATGGCACCTGCATCCGCGACTACATCCACGTGAGCGACCTGGCCGCCGCCCACGTGCTCGGCCTGGAGCGGCTGCGCCGCAGCCCCGGCCAGTGGATCTACAACCTCGGCACCGGCCGTGGCTTCTCCGTGCAGGAGGTGATCGAGGCGGCGCGCAGCGTCACCGGCCGCGAGCTCAGTGTGGTGGATGCCCCCCGCCGCGCTGGCGATCCGGCCGAGCTGGTGGCCGATGCTGTCCTGGCGTTCACGGAGCTGGGCTGGCAGCCCCAGCGCTCCGAGCTGGCCACGATCCTCGCCGATGCCTGGCGCTGGCACCAGCGCAGCTGGTTCAGCTGATCAGGCGCTGAAGGCCTTGCGGGCCGGGATCGGGTAGGGAATGCGGCGGTGGCGCATCCGCTTCCACA
Organism: Cyanobium sp. M30B3; assembly: GCA_018399015.1. Taxonomy (GTDB): domain Bacteria; phylum Cyanobacteriota; class Cyanobacteriia; order PCC-6307; family Cyanobiaceae; genus NIES-981. The sequence goes on along the minus strand of CP073761.1, from coordinate 2,236,643 downwards.
CCCGCACGAAGGCGCGTACCAGCAGCTCCAGCTCGCCCCGGCTGAGGCCGCTGCCGGCCAGCTGGTCGTCCCGTTGGCGCGCCTCCAGGATGCGGCGCACCATCTGGCGGGCCTCGTCTTCACTGGTGCCCGGCGGCAGGGAGCGCAGGGCGGCCTCGCAGCCATCGGCGAGCATCAGGATCGCCGTTTCCGGGCTGCGTGGGGCGGGGCCGCGGTAGCGGAAGCGCTCCTCGGCCACGGCCGGGTTGCGCTCCCGGGCCTGGTGCAGGAAGTAGCCCATCTTCAAGGTGCCCTGGTGCTCGGGGATGAAGTCGGCCAGGGGGCGGGGCAGGCGGTAGCGGCGCGCCAGGCGCAGCCCCTCATCCACGTGGGCCTGCAGGATCGCCGCACTGGCGTCGGGGTCGTCGAGGCTGTCGTGGGGGTTGTGGTCTCCCTCCTGGTTCTCGATGAACCACTGGGGGCCGTGCAGTTTGCCCACGTCGTGATACAGCGCGCCGGTGCGCACCAGGTCCACATCCGCCCCCAGGCAGCGGGCCCCCTCCTCGGCCAGGCCGGCGATCATCAGGGTGTGCTCGAAGGTGCCCGGCGCCTCGCAGGAGAGCCGCCGCAGCAGCGGCCGCTCCAGGTCGGCGAGCTCCAGCAGCCGCGCCTTGGTCACGAGCCCGAAGGAGGTTTCCACCAGCGGCGCCAGCAGCAGCCCGAGCATCAGCAGGCCGGCCAGCATCAGCCCCTCGCTGAGCAGATCGATCTGCCCCGGCAGCCCCCGCCCCTGCAGCAGCAGCCACTGCAGCAGCACCGCCCCCGCCGGCAGCAGCACCGCCAGCTGCAGCAGGCCGGCCCGGCTGCGCTGCCGGTCGGCGGCCATCGCCGCCACCGCCCCGGTGGCCACCGCCAGCAGCAGCCGGGTACCAATCGCCCCAGTGAGCGGCACGGGCCAGAGCAGGCTGGCGGCCGCCAACCAGGCCAGGCCGCAGCTGGTGCCCAGCCCCTGGGCCAGCAGCAGGGCCGGCGGCACCAGCAGCAGCAGGGGGCTGGCCAGGGGACCCAGCCACAGCGTCACCCCGGGCACCACCAGCAGGGTGGCCAGGGCCAGCAGCGCCTGGCGCGGCTCCAGGCTCGGCCGCCAGCGCCGCAGCAGCAGGATCAGCACGCCGCTCACCGCCAGGGCCTCCAGGAAGTGGCCCAGCCAGGCCAGGGGCGTGGGCCGGCGGTTCACCAGCCCGAAGTAATCGAGCACATCGAAGGCCTGGGCACTGATCGGCTCCCCCTGGCGCACCACCAGGTCGTCCTGTTTCACGGCGATGGTGGGCACGCCTTCCTGGCTGATCAGGGCCTCGATCCGCCGCTGGCTCAGGGCCGGGTCGCTGCGCAGGTTCGACTGCCCCTGCAGGGCGTGCACCACCAGCCTTGCCCCCAGCCCCCGACCCGGCTCCTCCTGGCTCTCCAGCTGCAGGGTGGCCGCCTGCAGCAGTTGCCCCTCGGCGACTCCGGGCGCCAGCCCCTGGCTGAGCATGCGCAGCTGGGCCTGGCGCACCTCCCGCTCCCAGGCCATCCGCTGGGCGGGCGAGAGCTGCCGCAGCCAGGCCTGCTCGCTGAGGCTCAGCTGCACCGGCTTCACCAGCGAGTCGGCACTGTCGGCCTGCACCTCGATCAGCTCCAGGGCCTCATTGAGGCGCTGCCGCAGCAGCCCGCTCGCCTGCTCGTCCACCACCTGCACCGTGGTGCGCGGCAGCATCTGTTCACGGCGCTGCTCCAGGGCCGTGCTGTCCAGCACCCTGGCGTCCCGCGGCGCCCGCACGGTGAACGGCGCCACCATCCCGGCCCGCAGGTTCGGCTCCACCAGCCAGGGCCAGCTGGCCAGGACTGCCACCACGGCGCACACCACCAGCACCGCCACGGTGTCCTGCGGGCGCCAGCAGGCCAGGCTCTGCCGGGGGCGCTCCACCCGCAGCAGGTGCCGCCACTGGGTTCGCAGCCAACGCCACCGCATGCTGCAACGCTAGCCCGCCCGGGCGCAGGGCAAGCTGGAATCCAGCCCGCACTCACCCGCATGGCCATCCGCCTCGACGGCAAGCAGCTCGCCGCCGTGATCGAACGGCGCCTGCGTGACACCATCGCCCAGCAGCTGCCGGCGATCGGGCGCCCCCCGGGCCTGGCCGTGCTGCGGGTGGGCGACGACCCCGCCAGCGGGGTGTACGTGGCCAACAAGGAGAAGGCCTGCGCCCGGGTGGGCATCACCAGCCTGGGGGGGCACCTGCCTGCCGGTACTCCCGCCGCGGCGGTGCTGGCGGCGGTGCAACGGCTCAACGCCGACCCCGCCTGCGACGGCATCCTGCTGCAGCTGCCCCTGCCCGCCGGTCTCGACGAGGGGCCCCTGCTGCTGGCGATCGATCCGGAGAAGGATGCCGACGGCCTGCACACCCTGAATCTGGGCCGGCTGCTCAAGGGCGAGCCGGGTCCGCGCAGCTGCACCCCCGCCGGCGTGATGGCCCTGCTGGCCGCAGCCGGCGTGGAGCTGGCCGGCAAGCGGGCCGTGGTGGTGGGCCGCAGCATCCTGGTGGGCCAGCCGATGGCGCTGATGCTGCAGGCCGCCAACGCCACCGTGAGCGTGGCCCACTCGCGCACCGCCGATCTGGCCGGCCTCACCCGCCAGGCCGACGTGCTGGTGGTGGCCGCCGGCAGGCCGCGCATGATCGGCGCCGAGCACGTGCGGCCCGGCGCCGTGGTGGTGGATGTGGGCATCCACCGCAGCGGCGGCGGCCTCTGCGGCGACGTGCGCTTTGCGGAGGTGGAGCCGATCGCCGGCGCCATCAGCCCGGTGCCGGGCGGCGTGGGCCCGATGACGGTGACCATGCTGCTGGTGAACACCGTGGTGGCCTGGTGCCGCCGCCACGGCCTGGCGCACGATCTGGAGGATCTGGTTCCTGGCTGATCGGGTTTCCGGCTGATCGGCGTCCCAGCCATCGTGAATTCTGTACAGTCCCTACGGAATCTGGAACGGTGTGCAGCCACGGGAGGCTGAACCGGTGTCAAAGCCGGTCACAAAGCTGGTCACCAAGCCGGCCACAAAGCTGGTCACCAAGCCGGTGCCGAAGCGCCCGAGCCTGCAGCTCCCTGGGCTGTCCGCCTGAGAGAATCCCGCCCAGCAATGGCCCCAGGCCCAGCCCCCATGACCGCGGCGGTGACCAGCACAGACAGCGCCTCCGCGGGCGCGCCCATCCCCTTCCATTTCGCTGCCTACCTGGAGGCCGCCCGGCTGCAGGTGGAGGCGGCCCTCGACGCTTCCCTGGGCCCGGAACGGCCCGAGAGCCTGCGGGAGGCGATGCGCTACTCGCTGCTGGCCGGCGGCAAGCGGCTGCGGCCGATTCTCTGCCTGGCGGCCTGCGAGCTGGCGGGCGGCAGCAGCGAGCAGGCCATGCCCACGGCAGTGGCGCTGGAGATGATCCACACCATGTCGCTGATCCATGACGACCTGCCGGCCATGGACAATGACGACCTGCGCCGCGGCCGGCCCACCAACCACAAGGTGTATGGCGAGGCCAACGCGATCCTGGCCGGTGACGCCCTGCTCACCCGTGCCTTTGAGATGGTGGCCCTGCGCAGTCCCGGCGTGCCGGCCGAGCGGCTGCTGGCGGTGGTGGGCGAGCTCTCCCTGGCCTCCGGTGCCCCGGGCCTGGTGGGCGGCCAGGTGGTGGACCTGGAGTGCGAGGGCAAGGATGTCGACCTCGACACGCTCGAATACATCCACCTGCACAAGACCGGCGCCCTGCTGCGGGCCTGCGTGCTCAGCGGCGCCCTGATCGCCGGCGCTCCGGAGGAGCTGCTGGAGGCCCTGCGCACCTACGCCCGCGGCATCGGCCTGGCCTTCCAGATCATCGACGACATCCTCGACGTGACCGCCAGCAGTGAGGTGCTGGGCAAGACGGCTGGGAAGGACCTCACCGCCGACAAGACCACCTATCCCAAGCTGCTGGGTCTGGAGGAATCGCGCCAGCGGGCCGACGCCCTGGTGGCCGAGGCCAAGGCCGCCCTGGCCCCGTTCGCCGCGGTGGAGGATGGGGGACTGCGGGCGGCGCCGTTGCTGGCCCTGGCCGATTACATCACCAGTCGCGACCGATGAGCACCCTGGCTTCGCCCGATTCGGGGCATGTGTTGCTGATGACCCGCGACCTGTTCGACAACGCCGCCCTGTGGTGGGGGCTGGCGGCCTGCGGTGTGGCCCAGCTCTCCAAGCTGGTGGTGGAACTGGCGGCTGAGGGCCGCTGGAATCCGCGTGTGCTGATTGAAACCGGTGGCATGCCCTCCAGCCACTCGGCCCTGATGACCGGCACCGCCGCGGGCCTGGGCTGGCAGCTGGGCTTCAGCGATCCCCTGTTTGCCCTGGCGGCCGTGCTCTGCTTCGTGGTGCTCTACGACGCCGCCGGCGTGCGCCAGGCCGCCGGGCTCACCGCCGAGCGGGTGAATGGGCTGGTGGCCGACGCCGGCGGCCTGGTGGGCGGCCACCTTCCCCCGCGGCCGCTCAAGCAGAACCTCGGCCACACCCGCCTGCAGGTGCTGATCGGCGCCCTGATCGGCCCGCTGGTGGCCCTGCCCGGTCTGGTGCTGGTGGGCACGCCCCTGCATCTGGCCCAGGTGTGGGGCTGGATCACCCCGGTTGCCTGAGCCCGTTCTCACCGCCGACCAGCAGGCGGCTGCCGGCGCCTTCCAGGCCTGGCTGGCGGCGCCGGCCGACGGCACTCCCTTTGTGCTCAGCGGCTACGCCGGCACGGGCAAGACCTTCCTCTCCAGCCAGCTGCTGGCCCGGGTGGAGGCCAGTGGCCTCTGCTGGACCTTGGTGGCCCCCACCCACAAGGCGGTGGGCGTGCTGCGCGGGCAGCTGGCCGCGGCCGGTCTCAGCCCCACCTGGTTCCCCTCCACCATCCACCGCCTGCTGCGGTTGAAGCTGAGGCGCCAGGGGGATGTGGAGCGCTGCGAGGAAACCGAGCAGACCGCCCTGGCCCTTGAACACCTGGGCCTGGTGCTGATCGATGAGGCCTCGATGGTGGATTCCCAGCTGCTGGAGATCAGCCTGCGCTGCGCCCACCCCTTCCGCACCCGGCTGGTGTTCGTGGGCGACCCGGCCCAGCTGCCCCCGGTGGGGGAGGCCAGCAGTCCGGTGTTTGCCATGGGCCGGGCCGCCACGGCCGAGCTGCGCGAGGTGGTGCGCCACCAGGGGCCCGTGCTGCGCCTGGCCCAGGGCATTCGCGAGCAGGCACTGCCCTGCCGGCCGCCGCCGCCCCTGCCGCCGGTGCGGGAGGCCGCCGGCCAGGTGGCCGTGCTGCCCCGGCGCCAGTGGCTGGAGCAGGCCCAGGACGCCCTGCGCCGCAGCGCCGCCACCGACAACCCCGACCTGGCCCGCATCCTCTGCTACACCAACCGCTCCCTGGAGCAGCTGGTGCCGATCGCCCGCCGCGCCCTGCACGGCGCCATGGCCGACCAGCAGGCGGTGCTGCCCGGCGAGGTGCTGATCACCCGGGCGGCGGTGATGGCGCCAGCCTGCCGCCAGGGGGAGGAGATGGCCGAGGAGCCGGACATGGTGCTCGGCTCCAACCGCGAGCTGGTGGTGCGCGACGTGCAGCCCGAACGCACCGACCTGGCTGATTTTGGGCTCAGCGCCGCCGACCTGGCCGGCGACCTGCTGCTGCCGGCGATGGCGGTGCCGCTGATCGACACGCTCACGGCCACGGTGGAGGTGGGCGAGGGCAGCCTGCAGCTGCGGCTGCTGCCGCCCCTGGGCTCGGCCGCCCGTGCCAGCCTCGACGGGGTGCTGGCCCGCCTGCGCTCCGCCGCCCGCGGCCAGGAGAAGGGCGCCGCCAGGGCGCTGTGGCGGCGGTTTTTTCTGCTGCGCGATGCCTTCGCCTCCCTGGGCCCGGCCGCGGTGCTCACCGTGCACCGCAGCCAGGGCAGCACCTTCGGCGAGGTGTTCGTGGATGCCGACGTGTTCTGGCCGAAGGACCCGCTGCTGCGCCGCCAGCTGGTGTATGTGGCGGTGAGCCGGGCCCGCACCGCCGTGACCCTGATGGCCGGCCCCGCGGCTGGTGGCCAGCAGGCGCTCTGGCGCCGCTGGCTGGCCGATGCCGACCGTTCGGGTTGATCCAGGGGCAAGAACCACCAGCGCAAGCGTCAGGCGTTCAGCCCAAGCCGCAGGCCTTCGATCCCCTGCCAGCCCAGGTAGAGGGCCAGGCCGATGCTCACCAGGCCCACCAGCAGGTCGCCGCGGGCAAACAGCCACTGCTTGCCGCCCAGCAGCAGCGGCTGCACCCGCTCCGCTCCCAGCGCCACCAGCGCCAGCAGGGGGAGCAGCAGCAGCAGGCTGCTCACCAGGGTGAAGACCGCCGTCGCCAGCAGTTCGCCGCCCACCCCCAAGCCCGCCTGCAGCAGGCTGCCGGCCGTCTTGGCCAGCAGAAACAGATCGTCGGGGCTGGCCAGTTCCAGCCCGGCGCTCACCCCCAGCAGCAGGGGCAGGGGCATGGCGCAGAACTGCTCCAGCTTGTTGGTCCAGCCGGGGGCCTGGCCGTCCTCCTCGCGGCTGAGCAACTCCTTCACGCCCAGGCCGAGCAGGGCCCCGGCCGCCAGCAGGTCGAGGCCGGTGCGGTGGCCGCTGCCCTTTTCCATGGTGAGCACCAGTCCGTGGCCCGCGCTCAGCAGCAGCCCCACGGCCGCGGCGGTGGTGAGAAGCCAGCCCGCCACGAACCAACCGGCGCGGCGCCGGGGCTGGGGCCCGAGCAGCAGCAGCAGCAGCAGGGCGATGTGCAGGGGGGAGAAACCCACCGCCAGCGCGAAGGCGCCCAGTTCGGCCAGAAGAGCACCCATCAGGGAGTGGAGATCATGGGGGACATCAGCGAGAACAACCAGGTGGCCCGTCAGTCAGGGGGCAGGTGGCAGCTGAACGAAGCGTTGCGTTCAGGCGTGAATTTCGAACCAGTCCTGCCCGGTGCTGCCCAGGGTGGTCACCGCCACTCCCGTCACCTGGGCCACGGCGGGCCCCCGCTCGCACCACAGGCGCAGCTCCGCCAGGTCGCTGGCGGGGCCCTCGGCCTGCACCTCCACCGACCCATCGGCGCGGTTGCGCACCCAGCCCCCCAGGCCGAGTTCCCGGGCCCGGCTGCAACAGGCGGCCCGGTAGCCCACCCCCTGCACCCGTCCGCGCACGATCAGCTGCCAGCGCTCCGAGGGGCTGGCCAGCCGCGTTTCACCGGGCTGCAGAAAGCGCCGGGCGTTGGCCTCAGACCGCCTGGCCTTGCTGCTGCGTCCGGGGGAGAGGGAATCTCCGGGCATCCAGCCCAGGGGCAGGGCCGTGCGCGGCGAGCGTCTGGAGGAGCTGGAGGAGGAGGAGGATGAGGACATGCTGGGGGCAGCACCGCTGCTCAGCCCCCACGCTGGCATGCGGCGGCCGCCGTGGCCAGGCGGGTGGGGATGGCCGGGCAGCCCGCCCAGTGCAGGTGCAGCCAGCTGGCGTGCACGTTGGCCCGCCTCCAGCCCTCCGGCCGCGCCGGGCAGCCCCAGCCCTCCAGCTGCCACAGCGGCTCGGCGCCTGCAGGGGCGTCCTGCAGCTGCCAGCGGTGGAATTCATGGCCCCAGAGGCGCTCGCCCTGGCGCAGCAGCAGGCTGTCGCCCAGGGCGGTGGCCTGGCGGTAACCCAGGCTCAGCTCGCCGCGGCGGGCCCGGAAGGGCAGCACGCCGGCCATGGGATGGGGGTGCCCCTCGCCGTCGCAGAGCTCCCGGCCCAGCAGCAGCAGGCCGCCGCACTCGGCCACCACCGGCAGTCCCGCCGCCGCGGCCTGGCGCAGGGCCCCCAGGCTGCGGCCGCTGGCCGCCAGCTGGGCCGCGTGCAGTTCCGGATAGCCGCCGGGCAGCAGCACGCCGCGGCAGGCTGCCGGCAGGGGCTCATCGGCCAGGGGGCTCCAGGGCCGGGGCTCGAGGCCGCAGGCCTGCAGCAGTTCGGCGGCTTCCGGGTAGCGGAAGTGGAAGGCGGCGTCGCTGGCCACGGCCACCGGAATGGGCGTCGCGCCCTGGGGCAGTGGCGCTGATCCGGGCTCGCTGGCTGCGCTGAGCAGGTTGTGGATCGGATCGTGGGCGAGGCGGCAGGCGGGCGGCTGCAGCAGCGGCCAGAGCCGCTCCAGCGCCAGGTGCTGCTCCGCCAGCTCGGCCCAGGCCTGGCTGCGGCCGGCCAGGTCGCCGATCTCGCCCGGCGCCAGCAGTCCCAGGTGGCGCGAGGGCAGCTCCAGGGCGGGGTGGCTGGGCAGTACCCCCAGCAGCGGCACCTCGATCGCCGCCAGCGCCTCGGCCAGCAGGGCGCGGTGGCGGGCGCTGCCCACCCGGTTGAGCACCACTCCCGCCAGTTGCACCGGCGGTGGGCCGTGGTCGCGGAAGCCGCGCACCAGCGCCGCCAGCGATCCCGCCTGGCGCGACGCCTCCACCACCAGCACCACCGGCAGATCCAGCTGGGCCGCCACCGCCGCCGAGCTGCCCTCGCTGCTGGGGCCGCGGCCGTCGAACAGCCCCATCACCCCCTCCACCAGGGCCAGGTCGGCGCGGCTGCCGTGCCAGGTGAAGCAGCGCTCCACCCAGGCCTCGCCGCAGAGCAGGGGGTCGAGGTTGCGGCAGGCCAGGCCGCTCACCCGGCTGAGCAGCTGGGGGTCGAGGTAGTCGGGCCCCACCTTGAATGGCTGCAGGCGCAGCCCGCGTCGGCGGGCCAGGGCCGCCAGGCAGAGGCTGAGCAGGGTCTTGCCACTGCCACTGCAGGGCGCGGCGATCAGGCAGGGCATCGGGGCAGCTTGCCAGGCCCGGACCCACCGCCCCCGGGGCCTGCGCTCACTGGGGCAGCAGCTGGGCGGCCAGGCGGGCGGCCGAGGCCATCAGCGGATTGGTGGTGTCGTGGCCACCGGAGAGCAGCCGGGCCAGCTCCTTCTCCTCGCTCTCGTTGGGCAGGGGCACCACGTCCTCGGCCAGCTCCATCGCCGCCATGCCGCCGGCCTCCAGCCGCATGCAGCCCCCCGACTCCGAGCAGAGGATCACGCACAGCGGCGGCCGGCCCTCGGGGGCGCACACCAGCCGCAGACCCACCAGGGCACCGGGGTGGATCTTGGGACTGCCCACCGGCACGGGCATCAGCCGGAACTGCACCGCCGCCCCGTCGGGCCGCAGGAAGCTGGCGCCGATGCCCGGGCCGATGCCGTCGGCCTCCACCGGGTACGTCTCCTGGGGCTGCCAGCCCAGCCGGTCGGCGATCCAGGCCGCCAGCAGCAGCCCCTTGAGCGGGTGGTCGCCCTCCACGTCGATGTCCAGCTGCACCACGTGCTCCAGGGCATCGCGGCGGGCCGGCGGGTCGAACACCATCGCCAGCGATTCGCGCCAGGTGCGCAGCCGCAGCCAGTTGAGGTCGTTCACCGCCTGGCCGGCGGCGATCCGGTCCACCAGCAGGTCGATGCAGCGGCGCGGCTGGCCCAGGGAGCTGTCCACCACCAGCCGCCTGGATGCTGGCGCCAGGGCCTCCAGCAGCTCGGGGGCCTCGTCCAGGCTGCTGTTCCACCACACCCAGCAGGGCAGGTCGGTGGGGATCAGCGGCTGCACCAGCTCCAGGTTGCCGCCCAGGGCCCTGCGGCCGCCGCGCAGCACCACCACGTCACCGCAGGCCGCGCCGCCGCCTCCCTCTTCCGGCAGGGGGCAGTAGGCCGCCACAAGGGTTTCCAGGGGCCGATCGGCATCGAGGGTGGGGGCCAGGGTGATCAGCCGCCGCGGCATGTGGGCGCTGATCGCCGCATCCACGAACTGGCCCCGCTGGTCCTCCGCACTGGCCGCACCGGGTTGCTGCCCCAGCTCCCAGGCCAGGCGCTGGTCCATCACGGCGGTGCTCAGGGGTAGACCGAGGGCAGGCACGGCCACCTTGGCGGCCTCGATCAGACCGGGGTCGAGCAGACCCGTGAGCGGTCCCTCCGCCCTGCCGGTGCGGATCAACTGCTGCTGCAGCCACGACCCCTCGTACACCACCAGGGTGAAGGTGGCGGCGCCATTGGAGTGCTGCAGGTCTTCGCCCCAGAGCCGCTCGAGGTAGCTGGCCACCTCACGGGGTGGCAGGGCGGTGGGGGCCTGGAGGGTGAGTTGGGCGGACATGGGGGGGAGAGGGGTGCGGGGGCGGAAGGCGATCAGACCGTGGGGAGATCCCGGGGCTCAGGGGCGACGCCACCCCAGGCCGTCCTCGGCCAGCAGGGAATCGGAGGCGGCCGGACCCCAGGTGCGGGCCTCGTAGGGCTGCACCGGCAGCCGCCAGGGGGCGTCCTCGATCAGCTCCAGCAGGGGGGTGTAGAGCCGCCAGGCCGCCTCCACCTCGTCGCTGCGGGTGAACAGGGTGGGATCGCCGAGCATGGCGTCGGCCAGCAGGCGCACATAGCCCTCGTCGCTGGGTTCGCCGAAGCTCTCGTCGTAGCTGAAGCCCATGTCCACCGGCCGGCTGCGCATGCCGGAGCCGGGCGCCTTCACCTCGAAGCGGATGTTGGTGCCTTCATCCGGCTGGATCCTGAGGATCAGCTGGTTGGGGGTGGGGGCGCCGCCGGCGGCGTCGAACAGATGCACCGGCGCCTCGCGGAAGGTGAGCACCACCTCGGAGAGGCGCTTGGGCAGGCGCTTGCCGGTGCGGATGTAGAAGGGCACCCCCTGCCAGCGCCAGTTGTCCACGAACAGCTTGGTGGCCACATAGGTTTCCGTGGTGCTGTTCGGGTCCACTCCCGGCTCCTGGCGGTAGCCCGGAATAGGCCGGCTGCTGCTGCCGCCGGCGGTGTACTGGCCGCGCACGCAGCAGGTCCAGGGCTCGTTGTCGTTGGCCAGCCGCGCCGCCTGCAGCACCTTGGCCTTCTCATTGCGGATCGCCTCGGCGTCGAAGCGGCCGGGGGGCTCCATGGCCGTGAGCGCCAGGATCTGGGTGAGGTGGTTCTGCACCATGTCGCGCAAGGCGCCACTGCTCTCGTAGTACCCGGCCCGCTCCTCCACCCCCACGGTTTCGGCGGCGGTGATCTGCACGTTGGCGATGTAGTTGCGGTTCCAGATCGGCTCGAAGATCGTGTTGGCGAAGCGCAGCACCAGGATGTTCTGCACCGTCTCCTTGCCGAGATAGTGGTCGATGCGGAAGATCTGGTTCTCCTTGGCGCAGGCCTGCACCACCTTGTTGAGGGCCTGGGCGCTGGCGTAGTCGGTGCCGAAGGGCTTCTCGATCACCACCCGGCTGCGCTCGCTGTCAGCCAGCAGCCCTGCCGCGGCCAGCGCCCGGCAGCCGCTGCCGTAGAAGGCCGGCGACACCGAGAGGTAGAACGTGCGGTTGCCGCGGGTGGCCCGCTGGCGGTCGAGCTGGTCGAGCCGTTCGCCCAGCCGCACGATCGAGGCCGGATCGGAGAGGTCGGCCGGTTCGTAGTAGAGGGCTGAAGCGAAGCCCTCCCAGGCCTGGGGATCGGCGGCGATGGTGGAGGCCATCGCCTCGGCCATGCGGCTGCGGAACTCCTCGTCGCTCCAGGGGCGGCGGGCGCAGCCCAGCACGGCGAATTCACTGGGCAGGCGCCGCTGGCGGTAGAGCTCGAACAGGGCGGGCACCAGTTTGCGGTGGGTGAGGTCACCGCTGGCCCCGAAGATCACGATGCACTGGGGCGGAATCACCCGCTCCTGCCGCAGGCCCACCCGCAGGGGGTTGGTGAGGACGGCTTGCATGGGAAGGCGTGCTGATGCCTTCGGTTTAACCAAACCGGGGCCCACCGCCGAGGGGCTGGGGTTGTTTGTGACGGTCTGTGTGTGGGAAACAGAAAAAAGCCCGCCGGAGGCGGGCAGGTGGCCGGGTGCGACGGGCACGCCGGCCAGAGTTCAACCGCTGCTCAGCAACCGGCGCTCAATAGGTTTCCACGTGCCAGCGCTCGGCCTTCTTGAGGGCGGGGCGCAGTTCGGCCCAGTTCAGGCCCTTGGCGGCGGCGGCGGCGCTCATCGCCTCGTCGATGCCCGGCTCCATGCCCTTGAGACCGCACATGTACACGTGGGTCTTGGGATTTTCGATCATGGCGAAGATCTCGTCGGCGTGCTCCAGCACCCGGTCCTGGATGTACATGCGGCCGCCCTTGGCGTTCTGCTGCTCGCGGCTGATGGCCTTGGTGTAGCGGAAGTTGTCGGGGAATTCGCTCAGGTAGTGCTCGAAGTCGGCGTCGTAGAGCAGGTTGGGGGTCTTGGGGGCACCCATGAACAGCCAGGCCTTGCCGCGGAAGGTCCAGCCGTTCTTCTCCCGCTCGGCGGGCTCGAACATGCGGCGCAGGTAGGTGCGCATCGGCGCGATGCCGGTGCCGGTGGCCAGCATGATCACGTTGGCCTCCTCGTCGTCGGGCAGAAGCATCTCCTTGCCCACCGGGCCGGTGATCTTCACCTTGGTGCCGGGCTCGATGTCACAGAGGTAGGTGGAGCACACGCCGTTGATCGTCTCGCCGTCCTTCTCGTACTGCAGCTTGCGCACGCACAGCGACACGGTGTGGCCGGCCATGTTGTCGCCGTGGCGGGTGCTGGCGATCGAATAGAGGCGCAGCTTGTGGGGCTTGCCGTTGGCGTCGCTGCCCTCGGGGATGATGCCGATACTCTGGCCTTCCACGTACTGCAGCAGGGGATCGCCACCGGCCAGGTCGAAGGTGATGTGGTGCACCCGGCCGATGGCCCCTTCGCCCACCAGGCTGTAGTTCTCGGTCACCGTGCCGATGAAGGGGGTCTTCGGCTTGTAGGTGTTGACAGGGACAGAGGCGTGGGACACGGCGGATTTGGTGGCGGGCTGGGCTGCGGCGGCCTTCTCGCCTGCCGGAGCAGGAGCGGGGGCTGCAGGGGCGGCTGGCTGGCTGGCGGTTTCAGCTGCAGTGGGGGTGGCTGTGCTGCCGAGACCATCCACGGCCGTCACTGCGGTGATTCGACCACCCTGCTGGGCGATCGTCTGCATCGTTTGTTGCAACTGGCTGAACGGCACCGTGAAGCGCTGCTCGGCCTGGCGCTGCTGGCCAAGGCCGAAACCCTCCACCACCACTGAGAACATGCGACTGTCGGACTGGCTGGTGCGACCGGTGGCAACACGCATGGGGGAGGGACCAAAATCCGGGCGATCATAGGGACCCCCTGCCTGGATCCCGCAGCCGGCTCGACGCGGCTAGGTTGTCGCCCAGATCACAGGGTTGGATCCGTCCGGTGCCGCTCACCCTCTTCTCGCCCGCCCCAGCCACCCCTGCCATGGCTCCAGGTCCCACGGATGCCGGCCTGGCCGAGCTCGTGGGGGAGGCCGATTCCGCCAAGGTGGAGCCCGAATCTGCCCCCTGGCCTGCTGACGCCAGCTGCAGCCTGGACACGATTCAGCAGGAGATGGAGCGCCTCGACCAGGGGGCACGGCGGCTGGCGGTGCAGCTGCGGCTGCCCCTCGATCCCCAGTGGATCTGGGCCGTGCTCACCGACTACAACAACCTCAATCGCTACATCCCCAACCTCAGCAGCTCCCGCCAGCTCTGGCGCCGGGGCAGCCGGGTGGGTCTGGAACAGGTGGGCAGCCAGCAGTTCTGCGGCCTGCGCTTCAGTGCACGGGTGGAGCTGGAGCTGGAGGAGGATCCGGAACGCGGTGAGTTGCGCTTCGAGATGCGCAACGGCGACTTCCGCCGTTTTGAGGGGATCTGGCGGGTGGAGCGCGATGCGGTGAGCACCCGGCTCCTCTATTGCCTCACGGTGCAGGGCAAACCGGGCATGCCGATCGGTCTGATCGAACAGCGCCTGCAGCAGGATCTGGCCAGCAATCTGCGCGGCGTCCAGAGGGAAGCCAGCCTACGGGCTCAAGCTGCAGCGGCCTGAGCTGGCCGACGGAGTGGCAGCCCGGACAGAATCCAGATCCGAACAGAATCTCCCAGACAGGATTTCCCGGACAGAATAACCAAGGCAGTATAACCAAGACAGAAAATAAGCGCTGGGAAAAACTCCAGACTCAATTTGTCCCAGGTTGATTGTGTGAAATACCCCCAAGGGGATTCGAACCCCTGTCGCCTCCGTGAAAGGGAGGTGTCCTAGGCCTCTAGACGATGGGGGCGAGGCCACGGCATGAATAACCTTCATTCACTTGAAATGATCCCGGGCGACGGCTGTCGCTGATGGGTGACATCCAGGTGATTTCGGGTGCAGATCTCTGGAGATCCTGGGGCGGAATCCGGTGGCAGATCCGGCCCGTTGCGCCGATGTGTGGACGTTACGGGTCGGGGTGACCGTTCGTCAAGGAGGGCTGACCCTGGCCCTGCCACACCGGCACGGTCACGTGGAAACAGGCCCCTTCGCCGGGCTCGGACACCACCCAGATGCGGCCGCCGTGCACCTCGGCGATGCGCCGGCACACCGACAGGCCCACGCCATAGCCGGAGGTCGTCTGGGAGGTCTGGGGCAGGCGCACCCGGTCCTGGAAGATGCGCTGCTGTTCGCTGGCCGGGATGCCCGGTCCGCTGTCGCAGATGCTCACCTGCACCCACTGGCTGGTGCGGTGCAGCAGGGCCAGGCTCACTTCGCCGTCGTCCGGGGTGTACTTGAGGGCGTTCTCCAGCAGGTTGAGCAGCACCTGGCGCATGCGCCGGCTGTCGGCGTACACGTCCGGCAGGTCGGCGGGGATGTCGGTCACCAGGCGCAGCTGACGGCCCACCCACAGTTTCTCCAGCTCCAGGATCGTCTCGGCCGCCACCGTGCCCAGGTTGAGCCGCTGGGGGTTGAACAGGGCCTCCCAGCGGGTGGTGCCCACCTCCAGCAGGTCCTGGGAGAGGGCCTCGATGTCGTTGAGCCGGCGCCTGAGCACGTCCTGGAAACGCCCGGCGTCGATCTGGCCCAGCTCGTGGCTCTGGGCCGCCAGCTTGGCGGCGGTGAGCGGCGTGCGCAGTTCGTGGGCCACCATCCGCAGCAGCCGCTCCTGCACCCCCAGCCGCTCGGTGAGGGTCTCGTTCTCCTGGCGCAGCACCAGCAGCTGGTCCTCCAGCTGCAGCTCCCGGCGGCTGCGGCTGCCGTCGATCTCCACCGGCTCCAGGCTCATGCCCAGGTCGGTGACCACCTGCTGCTGTTGCCAGCGGGGCAGCCAGGTGCGCAGCTTCTGGGTGATGGCGTTGCCAGCGAACACCTGCCTGGGCAGGGGGGAGAGCTTCACCAGGGCCGGCGTGGCCACCAGCCGGTGCAGTTCCAGCAGTTCCGGCTGCCGGGCCGGATCGGCCAGCTCCAGATTCACCGCGAACCCCACTTCTTCGCTCTTGAGCATCTGCAGCAGGTTGCGCAGATCGGCGCTGGCCAGGTGGTGGTTGGCCGCAACCAGCAGCAGCCGCAGGTCCTGGCGGTCATCGCCCTGGCCGGGATCGTCGGCTCCGGTGGGGGAGGGGTTGGCAATCACAGGGGCCAGGTTATGGGAAAATGGGCAGACCGGGCCAGCGTGGCTATGAAGGGGATGTCGCCCCAACGGTTGCCCTTCCGCGTGTGATGCTCGCCAGCCGCATTCAGCTCGACAGCAGCCTGCGCCGCTGGTTCTCGCGCAATCTGGGCCTGTGGCGCTCCCGCCGGATGTATTACTTCGCCGATGGTGAAGCCCTGCGGGTGGACATGATGCTGCGGGTGGAAACCTTCTCCGAGCCGATCGAGGGGGAGGCGGCCTACCGGTTCACCTGGTGGCCGGAGCAGGAGTACGACTTCTTCGAGCGCAAGCCCCGCTACGTGGCCAACGGCACCATGGAGGCCTACCTCTGCGGCCATCAGTTGCGCCGCAGCCGCAGCTACCTCTGCGGCAGTCCCACCAAGACCCAGATCCGCCAGGTGGATGAGCACGAACTGATCTTCGAGTCCCACTACCAGGAGTGGGACATCCTGGAGCACATCCGCCTGGTGGACCAGGACCGCTACCGGGCCCGTTTGATCTACTCCTGGAAGGACGGCCAGCTGGAGCTGGTGGAGACCCACCATGAGAGCCGCGTGGAGGAGGCCGGCACCCCACTGCAGGTGTGATGCAGCAGCATGGGACTCTGCCGAGAGGCCCCAACGTCTTGACCGCCCTGCCGCGTTCCGCCGCCCAGCCCGCGGCCCGATCCACAGCCCAGCTGCTTGCGCTGCTGGGACTGTTCCTGGGGGCTGTCCGGCCCTTGCCCGCCAGTGCCGTGCCGGCCGCTCCAGCGCCCCCCGCCGGGGAGGCGGAGATGATCCTCTACAGCGGCATCGCGGCGATGAATGTGTGCGTGGCTCGCAGTGCGGGGGTGGGCTTCGACCAGGCGGTGGCGATTGCCGGGGAAACCATCGCCCGGCTGATCCAGAGCCAGCACGGCAGCGTGATCAGCCTGGTGGGCAGCCAGCCCCTCAGCCTCGACGACCTGCGCAAGGGCGCGATCAATTCGGCGCTGCTGGGCGCCGTGGAGGCCTGTCCCGACCAGGTGCCCGAAGCGGTGCGCAAGGACCTGCAGGCCAGCCTGCGCCGCGCCATGCCCGGCTCCGGCCGCTGAGCCGCCGGCCCCCACTGTCTGCCCCCGTCCCCTTTCCCCTGCCGCCATGTCCACGGTGCGTCTTGCCGACTACCGTCCCGCTCCCCAACTGCTGGAGCGCACCGATCTCACCCTGCGCATCCACGCCGATCACACCGAGGTGGAGGCCCGCCTGGCCTTGCGCCCCAATCCGCAGGCCGAACCCGGCCCGCTGCGGCTGCGGGGCCTCGACCTGGAGCTGCTGGAGCTCCGCCTCAATGGAGCGCCGCTGCCTGGGGAGGCCTACAGCCAGGACGCTGACGGTGTGCTGCTGGCTGCTCCGCCCCGCGAGCCGTTCCTGCTGGAGAGCCGGGTGCGCATCCATCCGGAGACGAACACCACCCTCGAGGGCCTCTACCTGAGCGGCGGCCTGTTCACCAGCCAGTGCGAGGCCGAGGGCTTCCGCCGCATCACCTTCCACCCCGACCGTCCCGACCTGCTCAGCCGCTTCCGGGTGCGGATCGAGGCCGACCGGGCCAGCTGTCCGGTGCTGCTCAGCAACGGCAACTGCGTGGAGACCGGCCCCTTGCCGGGCGGGCGCCACTACGCCGTCTGGGACGACCCCTTCCCCAAGCCCTCCTATCTGTTCGCCCTGGTGGCGGGCCAGCTGGAGGAGGTGAGGGACAGCTTCACCACCGCCAGCGGCCGTGCCGTGGCCCTGCGCCTGCACGTGGAGCCGGGCGACACCCCCTACACCGCCCACGCCATGGCCTCGCTGAAGCGGGCGATGGCCTGGGATGAGCAGCGCTATGGGCTGGAATACGACCTCGATGAATACAACATCGTTGCCGTGCGCCACTTCAACATGGGCGCCATGGAGAACAAGAGCCTCAATATCTTCAACTCCAAGCTGGTGCTGGCCGACGCCGAAACCGCCACCGACGGAGAACTCGAGCGCATTGAAAGTGTGATTGCCCATGAGTACTTCCACAACTGGACCGGCAACCGCATCACCTGCCGCGACTGGTTCCAGCTGTCGCTGAAGGAGGGGCTCACGGTGTTCCGTGACCAGAGCTTTACGGAGGATCTGCACGGTGCCGCCCTGAACCGCATTGAAAATGTGGCCCTGCTGCGCAACACCCAGTTTCGAGAAGATGCCGGCCCAACGGCCCATCCGGTGCAGCCCGATTCCTATCAGGCGATCGACAACTTCTACACCACCACAATCTACGAAAAGGGATCGGAGCTGATCCGCATGCTCCACACCCTGCTGGGGGAGGAGACGTTCATGCGCGGCATGGCCCTCTACGTGGAGCGCCACGACGGATCGGCCGCCACCTGCGCCGATTTCGTGCAGGCGATGGAGGATGCCGCCACCGAGGCCTGGTCTGCGGAAACCCTGGCCGCCGAAACCCTGGCTGCCGCTGCCAGCGCCCCCCGGTTCGATTTTGCCCAGTTCCGCCGCTGGTATCACCAGGCCGGCACGCCGGTGCTGCAGGTGCAGCGCCACTGGGATGGCGAGGCGGGGGTGCTGGAGCTGCAGATCCGCCAGCACACGCCGCCCACCCCCGGGCAACCCGAGAAGCAGCCGCTGGTGATCCCCCTGGCCCTGGGGCTGATCGACCAGGTGGGTGTGCCCCTGGCCGTGCGGCTGGAAGGGGAGCCCGAGCCGGCGATGGATCACCCCAGCGGCACCCGCCTGGTGGTGATCCAGCAGGAGGAGCAGCGGCTGCGGCTGGTGGACCTGCCCCGCCAGCACCATCCACCGGCCCTGTCGCTGCTGCGGCAGTTTTCGGCGCCGGTGAAGCTGGAGCTTGGCCGGCCCACCGCCGAGCTGGTGCACCTGCTGGCGGCCGATCGCGACCCCTTCGCCCGCTGGGATGCGGGCCAGGAGCTGTGGCGCCAGGCCCTGCTGGCCCGCGCCAGCGGCGACGGCCCCCTCGCCCGGGCGCTGGAGGAGCAGCTGGTGGACGCCTGCGGCCGCATCCTGGCGGATCCCTCCCTCTCGGATGCCAGCCGCAGCGCCCTGCTGGCGCTGCCGGGCCTGGCGGAGTTGGAGGACGCTGCGGTGGCATCGGGCCAGGTGCCCGATCCACCGGCCCTGTTCGCTGCCCAGCAGCAGCTGCAGCGGCGCTTCGGCGAGGCCCTGGCCGCTCCGCTCACCGCGGCCCTGGCGGCTTGCGCTGACGGCTGGACGCGGCCCTGGCCCGATGGCGATGGTGCCCGCCGGCTCACCGGGCTGGCCTGGAGCTGGCGGGCCGCCGCCGGCGATCAGGCGGTGATCGCCGCTGCCCGGGCGGCCGTGGACGGCCCCTCGATGACCCTGGCCCGCGCCGGCCTGCGGGCCCTGCAGCCCCTGGCGATCCCGGAGCGCGAGGCGGCGATGGGGGCCTTCTACCAGCGCTGGCAGCAGCGGCCGGTGATCCTCGACGCCTGGTTTGCCATGGAGGCCGCCGCCCCCCTGGCCGATGGCCTGGAGCGGGTGGCCCGGCTGCTGGAGCACCCCCGCTACGACCCGATGGCCCCCAATTCGGTGCGGGCGGTGCTGGGAGGGCTGGTCGCCAACACACCGGTGTTCCATGCCGCCGATGGCTCCGGCTACCGCTTCATGGCCGAGCAGATCGCCGCGGTGGACCGGCGCAACCCGATCACCGCCTCGCGCCTGGCCAAGGTGTTCAGCCGCTGGCGCAGCTACGGCCCCCAGCGCTCGGCGGCGATGGCGGCGGCCCTGGAGCAGCTGGCCGGCGCCGAGCTCTCGGCCAACACCCGCGAGGTGGTGGGCCTGTGCCTGGGTGCGGCCTGAGTGAGGCTCAGCGCCGCCGGCCCTGGCCTAGGGCCGGCGGCGGTGGCGGGGCGATGGCCTGGCCATGGATGCCCTGGCCATGGATGCTCTGGTGCAGCTGGCGGAAGGCGGCCAGGCGGCGGGCCGCCCCTTCCTTGCCGGCGTGCACACCCCACAGACCCTCCCAGTAGAAATAGATCACGCCGTGGCCGCGGGCGGTGGCCAGCCGCACCTTCTCACCCAGGGTGGCCATGTCCGGCGTGCGGCCGCCGAAGCCGGCCAGGATGCCGATCTCCACGGGCATGCCCCAGCCGCTCGCCTTCACCAGCGCGGGCTGGTTGAGGTCCTTCTCGAAGCCCTTCACCGAGAAGGCGTAGTTCTGCACGATCAGGTCGTCCACCAGGCCGCCCACCGCCCAGAGTTCCCAGTCCTGCAGCCAGGTGTTGTAGGCGAAGCGGAACGGCCCCGGCGAGAGGCTCACCACCGTGGCCGGCGGCCTGGGCTTGCCCTGGCGGGTCGCGGTGGCGGCGGCCTGCTGGTCGAGCTGGCGCAGGCTGGCGCGCAGCTCCCGCAGCAGGTCGGTGAGCTGCTGGCGGCGCCAGCGCATCCAGAAGCGGTCGTTGTGATCGGCGGGCGGCTCCCGGCCCGTGGCCTGGCGGTAGAGGGCGCGGGTGTAGGGGTCGTAGCCCAGTTCCACCGGCCAGGCGAAGTGGTCGTCGAGCTGGATGCCATTCACGCCGCAGCGCTGCACCACCTCGGTGATCAGGCCGATGAAGCGCTCGCGCACGCCGGGGTGGGCCGGGTTGAGCCACACCATCGTGGTGCCGTGCATGGCCACGCCGGTGCTGCCGTCGCGCTTGGCCAGCACCCACTCCGGCTGGTTGCGCACCACCGCGGCACTGGCCGGCTCCATCAGGCCGTACTCGAACCAGGGGATCACCTCGAGGCCGCGGCGCTGGGCGGCCCTGGTCATCCGGCAGATCGGATCGAGGTTGGGGTTGGCCTTCTCCAGGGCCGGTTCCATCGGTGCCCAGCGGCTGCGGTGGAAGGTGGTGCCCCGGCTCCACACGTTGGGATAGAGGGTGGTGAAGCCAGCCCCGGCCAGTTCGGCCACGGCCCGGTCGATGCGGGCGCCGTCGTAGTAGAGGGGGCTGGGGCTGTTGGTGAGCCACACGCCGATGCGCCGCGCCGGCTGGGCCCCCGCGGCCGGCGGCAGGCCCGAAACCAGCAGCGCCGCCAGCAGAGCGCTGACGCTGGCAGGCAACAGGGCCTTGATTCGGGAGAAGCGGCGCAGGGGGATGCGCTGAACCCTGGGCTGGCTTGGCGTCACGGGCAGGGGGTCTGGGCTGGTCAGCGGAACATCGAGCTCACCGAGCTCTCCTCGTGGATCCGCCAGATCGCTTCGCCCAGCATGTTGGCCACGGAGAGCACGCGCAGCTGGGGGAAATTGCGCTCCGCGCTGAGGGGGATCGAGTTGGTCACCACCACCTCCTCGAACAGGCCCGGCTCGGAGAGCCGTTCAGCCGCCGGCGGCGAGAACACCGCATGGGTGGCGCAGCAGAGCACCCGCGCGGCCCCCTTGCGGCGCAGCAGTTTGGCCCCCTGGCAGATGGTGCCACCGGTGTCGATCATGTCATCGATCAACACGGCTGTCTTGCCGGCCACATCGCCGATCACGGTGAGGCTTTCGGCCACGTTGTGGCCGGCGCGGCGCTTGTCGATGATCGCCAGCGGCGCATCGTTCATCTGTTTGGCGAAGGCCCGGGCCCGGGCCACGCCGCCCACGTCAGGCGACACCACCACCACCTCGCCCAGATTGCGGGTGCTGAGGTAGTCCACCAGCACGGGGGATCCGTAGATGTGATCGCAGGGGATGTCGAAGTAGCCCTGGATCTGGGAGGAGTGCAGGTCCATGGCCAGCACCCGGTCCACGCCGCTCTTGGTGAGCAGGTTGGCCACCAGCTTGGCGGTGATCGACTCGCGACCGGCGGTCTTGCGGTCGGCGCGGGCGTAGCCGTAGTAGGGGATCACGGCCGTCACCTGGCGGGCCGAGGCCCGCTTGCAGGCGTCCACCATGATCAGCAGCTCCATCAGGTGGTCGTTCACCGGAGCGCAGGTGGGCTGGATCAGGAACACGTCGCAGCCGCGGATTGATTCCTGGATCTGGATGTAGGTCTCGCCGTCGGCGAAGCGCTTGATCACCCGCGGGCCATCGGGAACCCCCAGGTAGGCGCCGATCTCCCGGGCCAG
This sequence comes from Cyanobium sp. M30B3, assembly GCA_018399015.1. GTDB lineage: Bacteria > Cyanobacteriota > Cyanobacteriia > PCC-6307 > Cyanobiaceae > NIES-981. Next base: position 2,215,127 of record CP073761.1, on the reverse strand, counting down.
TTCCTGGTTGGAGGTGCCGCTGAACAGCCGCAGGCGGCGCGTGTCGTGGCTGCTTCCCGCCGCGTGCTCCGCAGCGTCGCCAGCCTGAGCCAGCCGGTCGGCGGTGAGGAAACTGGTCACGGCGGGCGCGGGCGCGTCGGCGAACCCCGATGGTAGAAGCGTGCCGGCCCCGGGAGTGCGAACAACCATGACGTTTTCAACAGCCGCCGGCGCTGGTGGCGACCACAGCGCTCCGCCTGCCCTGGTTCTGCTGTCGGCGGGTCCAGTCGCCTGCCTGGCCGCACTGCAGCAGCAGGCCGCTCCGGTCCTGGCGGAGGTCCTCAGGCTGCCTCTGCGGACCCCCCTCGATCCCCTGGCCCCCGATGCCGCTCTGGCGGCCCTGGCGGAAGGGCCCAGCGGCCTGGCGCCTTTGCCCCGCGACCCAGGCCTGGCCCTGGCCGACGGCCGCCACTGGGCCGCCGCCCTGGGGGCCTGGCGCCAGCCGGTGCTGCTGCTGCTGGCGGCGGAACAGCTGGAGACGGGCCTGCCGGCTGCCCTGACCGCCCTGCTGCGTCAGTGGCAGGTGCCCTGTCTTGGACTGGTGCAGTGGGGCGGCCCCTGGCAGCCCGAGCAGCGCCGCCGGGAGGGCCTGCCCTGGCTGGGCGCCCTTGAGTCTTCGCGCCGTTGGCCAGGCAGCCGGGTTGCAGCTGATGTGGGTGTGGCTGGGGCTGCCGATGCAGCAATGGAGGCCGATGCTGAACGGGCAACCGCCCTGAGATTCACATGCCAGGCCCGGTGGCAAGACCTCAGACATCAGCTCTACACCTGACGCCGCTGTCTGCAACGGTCGTCAACCAAGCGCCTGTGGGTGGGCCTGTTCCGGTTTATTCCCAGGCAGTCAGGATTGAGCGCGTCCAGGCAGGCCTGGGGTCGCTGTCCTGCTGCTCCTGAACATTGTCCGGCAGTGGTGGCAGTTGAGGCGGTGGGAACGCTGGCCAACCGGCAGCAACGGGATTCACCGCCAGTGGCTGAGCAGGCATTGGTCTTTCGATTGGTCTTTCGATTGGCCTTTCGCTGCTCGCGTGATCGCTCGATGGGAGAGGGCTCGATGGGCCCGCCGTGATCGGTTGTTGTTGCTCCGCCCTGGCATCGGAAAGACGAACGCTTCCAGGGCGTTCGGTGGTGGCTGCCTCCTTCAGGAGGTTTTTCTCTTCCAGGATGGGATTGTAGAGCCGTAAAACAATATCCCTGTACTGAGACTCGCTGATGAGATTCTCATCGAGCAATTCTCTGAGATTATCGAGTCGTGCACGCAGCTGGGCGTCTTTCAACAGAGCATTGCAATCAAACGACTGACTTGTGCCTCCGAGGGGAACGTGCAGGCTGACGAGTCCAAGCAATGAGCTCTGATTGGCCACCGAGCGTTCAACGATGATCGAATTGGAGCCCCATTGGTCCGGGTAGGCACCCACTGACAAGGAGAGCGTGGGCACTGAGCCGCCGTCGGAGGTGCAGCGCAGGCCGTTCCCCATGTCAATCGAGACCCTCGACCGAGTCATCTGCTGCTGGGCTGGATTCAGGAAGATCTGAGCGCTTGCCTTCTCGGCGGACGCTAGGGAGATGATGCTCGCCACGCAGAGCAAATACGCAGCAGCAAGGTATCTGTTTGGGTGAGAGCACATAGGTAGAATGGTGTGTTGGGGTCGAGGATTTGATAGGAAATATTATGCGATGCGTTGCTGCGTACTCTCGCCCCGTGGGGCCTGAATCGGATGAGTCGTTCTTGCTCGTCTTTGGCAAAAGGTGTCAAGGATGCCGTCGGTGCTCCGTCCACCTCGCGGACGGGGAATGCTTTGACTTCAATCTGGATCGACCGATTCGATCGGTTAACAACTTGGAGAATCCCACGTTTCTGCTCAAGTGACATCGGCGAGAGTGAAAGCCTTGGGCTTGCACAGGGCAAGCCACAAGACCGATCGCGATCAGAGCCTTACAGAACCGCTGGAGTGCTGCCATCGATGCTCTGACTCAACTTGACAGACGTCATCAAGTTAGGTGGAGCAGGTTGCCACGGCTTCGGCTTGGTACGTTCCAGTAGCAAATCGATCTGAAGTGAACTTGACATGGACGGTCGTACTCAGGCTGCCATTCCCATCGAGTGCAAGGGAATCAGAGTCGGAGAAAGAGCCTCCATTAAAAGCAACAAGAGACTGGGTAGCAGGACTGCCGCCGGTGAGAGTCGGAGAATCAATGGTCAGTCTGCCAAGCGTACCAAGGTTGCTGGTGACCTCGACACGCGCACCACGGGGCAGCCCGAGGATGGGTTCAGTCAGCTCTGATGCTGAGGAGCTGATCGTCAACCGGTTTTCCGAAGCTCCTAGAGAACCTGAGCTGTGGGTGATTGTGCAAACGTCAGAAAGTATTCCAGGTTGGAATTGCAATCTCACCGGCGGACCGACTTGTTGTGCCAGAGCGCTTGGGGTGCTCAGCGCCGCCGCGAACAGCAGGAGTGAGGTGCTGAGGCCGGTTTGGAGACCAGCCGGTCTCAGATTGAGCAAAGGGTGGTTGGACATGGTTTGGGGATTGGATGGAGAAGGTCGTCAAGCAGCAGGGTGATCTGACCTGGAGTGGCGGTCAGCTGGTTCAGCAGACTTCGATTGCACGATCATCGACCGGATCGACTTCACCATGCTGATTAAAATGGTATCCGCTTCGCTTAAGTCGCGCCAGCCTGTCAAGGCTCGATTCACGGCGTTGGGCTGAGATCAGGGGCACCATTCCCAGGCGCTGAAGCGCCGCATGTGGCCGGGCGGGAGGTGCTAGGTGGGCCTTTCGGCAGGCTTGGGCGGGATCCAGAAGGGCTTGGGCAGTTCTTTCACCCGCTCCCGCAGGGGGCTGGCGGCGGCGGGGCCTTCGCCGCTGCGGCGGGGATCCAGCGGCAGGGTGGTGAACTGCACGGCGGTGTCCGGCTGCAGGGCCGTCACCAGCAGGCTGAGGGTCTCGCTGCGGCTGAGGTTGGTCTGCACCTGACTCTGCAGACTCGTCACCAGGTCGGGCAGCGACAGCTGCCCCTGGCGCAGCTCCAGTTCGCTGTGCAGGCTGCGGGCCACCTCCTGCAGGTTGGTGAGCCGGGTTTCCACGGGTTGTTTCGGATCACGCCAGCGGGCCAGGTGTTCCAGCTGGGTGGGATTGAGCCGCTGCAGGCCGCTCTGCAGATCGATCTTCAGCTTCTGGCTGTTGTCACTGTGGCGCATCGTGCGGCTGGGGTTGGCCTCCACGCCGCCCAGGCGATCGGCCAGCAGGCGCAGCCCCTGGCGGCTGATCACCAGATAGCGGTCGGGCTTGCCGCTGGGCAGGCCCGCCAGCTCGCGCACGGCGTCGGCGGTGAGGGCCGCTCCGCCGCTGCGGTAGAGGCTGCCCAGGGAGCGGGGCTTCTTCTCTCCGGGCACCAGCACCGCCAGGTTGGCCGGGATCTGCAGCGCCTGCACCGGCCCGCCCGGGTTGAAGCGCACGAGCATCAGGGCATCGGCATTGGCGGCGCCGGCCGGTGCGGCGTTGTTGGCCACGTCGCTGAGCCGGTCGCTGTCCAGGCCGATCACCAGCAGCGTCACCGCCCGGTTGGCGGGTTTGGCCACTGCGCTGAGGGCGCCCGCCTCGGCCATCGGCTGGGCCTGGTTCAGGGGCCAGATCAGGTCGATGACGGTGACGCTGGCCAGGGCGCCGGCGGCGGCCAGGCCGGCGTGCACCAGCTGGCGGCCGCTCACCCGCGGCAGCCGGATGCCGGGCAGGCCGATGCGGGGAAGGCGGAGTCGTCCGCGCGGTGCTGGTTCCTGGGGAGGCGTTCGGCTGGCGCGGGGCGACATCGCGGCGAGGCGGAGGGACGGGCGTCCCGACATTCAGATGCCCCCACTCTGACCCAATCCCCTGCAGGGACCCCGTTGGTGGGTGCAGCCGATAGGTTGTGGCCAGTGATCGGCCTGCCCGTGCCGGCTCCCCATGAGAAGGCCCGGCCCCTGGCCAAGGGCAGCGTCTACCCCGCCAAGGACCTCTGCAGCCAGTGCGGCCTCTGCGACAGCCGCTGGGTGGCCTATGTGAAGAGCAGCTGCGCCTTCCTCGAGCAGCGCTTCGAGGCGATGGAGGAGCAGGCCCATGGCCGCAGCCGTGATCTGGAGAACGAGGACGAGCTCTATTTCGGCGTGCAGCAGCGCATGCTCACCGCCCGGCTGCAGCGGCCGATCGCGGGCGCCCAGTGGACCGGCATCGTGAGCCGCATCGGCGTGCGCGCCCTGGAAACGGGCTTGGTGGACGCGGTGCTGTGCGTGGGCCAGAGCCCGGACGACCGCTTCACCCCCGTGCCGCGCCTGGCCCGCACCCCGGAGGAGGTGCTCAGCGCCCGGGTGAACAAGCCCACCCTCTCGCCCAATCTGGAGGTGCTCGAGCAGCTGCCCGGCAGCGGCATCAGGAAGCTCCTGGCCATCGGCGTGGGCTGCCAGATCCAGGCCCTGCGGGCCGTGCAGCCCACCCTGCCGCTCGATGAGCTCTATGTGCTCGGGCTGCCCTGCGTCGACAACGTGAGCCGCCAGGGCCTGCAGACCTTCCTGGAGAGCACCGTGAGCTCCCCGCACACGGTGGTGCACTACGAGTTCATGCAGGACTTCCGCATCCACTTCCGCCACAGCGACGGCCGCGAGGAAACGGTGCCCTTCTTCGGCCTCGACACCCCGAAGCTCAAGGACGTGTTCGCCCCCAGCTGCCTGAGCTGCTTCGATTACACCAATGCCGGCGCCGACCTGGTGGTGGGCTACATGGGCGCCAGCTTCGGGCGCCAGTGGCTCACGGTGCGCAATCCCAGGGGCCAGGTGCTGCTGGATCTGGTGGAGGCGGAACTCGACGTGGCGCCCGTGACCAGCCAGGGCGACCGCCAGGCGGCGGTGCAGCAGGGCATCGAGGCCTACGACAAGGCGGTGAAGCTGCCCCTGTGGCTGGCCAGGCTGATCGGCTTCTTTGTGGAGCGCTTCGGCCCCAGGGGCCTGGAATACGGCCGCTTCTCGATCGACTCCCACTTCACCCGCAACGCCCTGTGGCTGCGGCGGAATCACCCCGGCAAGGCGGCGGCCCACATCCCGGCCTTCGCCCAGACGATCATCAGCCGCTACCGGCTGCCAGACGCGTGAGTGCTCCCCAGCGGCGGGCCGGGGTGCTGCTCCATCCCACCTCCCTGCCCGGGGGGGGCGGCTGCGGCAGCTTCGGCCAGGCCGCCTCCGACTGGCTCAACCTGCTCGGCCGCCATGGCATCGGCGTGTGGCAGCTGCTGCCCCTGGCCCCCACCGACGGCACCGGATCCCCCTACAGCTCCCCCAGCGGCTCGGCCCTCAACCCCTGGCTGCTGGATGCCGAGCAGCTGGTGCAGCAGGGCTACCTCGGGGCCGCCGCCGCCGCCGCCCTGCCGGCGGCCCATGGCGACCGGCTCGACCCGGCGCTGCAGCAGCGCCGCAGCCAGGCCCTGGGTGAGGCCCTGCGGCTGGCCTGGCCGCTGCAGCACCCCCGCCGCCAGCGTGCCTTCCGGCGCTGGTGCCGCCGTGAGGCCTTCTGGCTGCGCGACCACTGCCGTTTCATGGTGTTGCGCCGCCTGCATGACGGCCTGCCCTGGTGGCAGTGGCCCCAGCCCCTGGCCCGCCGCCAGCGCGGCGCCCTGGCCCGCTTCGACCGCCAGCAGGCGCCGCTGCTGCTTGAGGAACAGCTGCTGCAGTGGCAGCTGCAGGGCCAGTGGCAGGCCCTGCGCCGCCAGGCCCATGGCCTGGGTGTGGCCCTGTTCGGCGACCTGCCCTTCTACGTGGCCCACGACAGCGCCGATGTGTGGAGCCATCCCGGCCTGTTCTCCCTGGCGCCTGGCGGCGGCGGCAGCCTGGAAGCCCAGAGCGGCGTGCCGCCCGACTACTTCTCCGCCACCGGCCAGCTCTGGGGCACGCCGGTGTACCGCTGGCCGCGGCACTGGCTGGGCGGCTTTGCCTGGTGGCTGGGCCGGCTCAGCCGCCAGCTGCAGCTGTTCGACCTGCTCCGCCTCGACCACTTCCGTGCCTTGGAGGCCTATTGGCGGGTTCCTGGCGGCGACACCACGGCCGAGAACGGCTGCTGGCAGCCCTCCCCTGGAGGAGTTCTACTCACCCTGCTGTGGTGGCACCAGATGCTGCGCGGCCGTCTGCGCGCCGGCCGCCTGCCCCTGGTGGCCGAGGACCTCGGCGTGATCACCCCGGCGGTGGAGGCCCTGCGCGACCGCTTCGCCCTGCCGGGCATGAAGATCCTCCAGTTCGCCTTCGACGGCAACGACGACAACCCCTACCTGCCCGCCAACATCCAGGGCAGCCGCTGGGTGGTGTACACCGGCACCCACGACAACGCCACGGCGATCGGCTGGTGGCACGACCTCGATCACGCCAGTCGCCAGCGGCTGGAGCACCAGCTCCAGGCCCCGGTGACTGCCCCGGGCTGGCAGCTGCTCGAGCTGGCCCTGGCCAGCCCGGCGGAGCTGGCGGTGGTGCCCCTGCAGGACCTGCTGGAGCTGGGCCACGAGGCCCGCTTCAACACCCCGGGCACCCTGGGGGCCAACTGGACCTGGCGGCTGACGGGCCCGGTGGCGGCCCTGGACGGACCGCTGCAGGGCTACGGCGAGCTGGCCCGGCGCCACAGCCGCAGCGCCTGACCCTGGCCGGCCTGGTCCAGGGGGCGCAGCTCCGGGTAGCCCTCCAGCAGCAGGCTGGTGCCCCGGCTCGGCTGGCCGCCAGCCTTGCCCCGACGCGCGCTGGTGGGCTCCGGGGCCACCGGCAGGGGGGCCACCGCCCGCCAGCCGGCACGCGCCAGGCGCTGCTGCTGCAGGTTGAGGGCGTAGATCAGCCCCAGGGTGAGCACGCCGTAGAGCACGGTGCCCTGCCAGGTGGTGAACACGTCGATCGAGCCGGGGGTGAAGCGGCGCAGCAGGCTGGATCCGCGCAGCTTCTGCCCTGGCAGGGGTTCACTGGGCAGCAGCTTCTGCAGGCTGGCCGGTTCCAGCTCCAGGTGCCGCTCGATCAGCGGCAGCATCGTGCGCAGATAGGTGGACTCGGGCAGGCGATCCCGCCAGCCCCGCTCCAGGGCCTCCAACACCGGAGTGCTGATGCGGGTCTCCTGGGCCAGCTGACGCAGCCCCAGGCCGCGCCGCTCCCGGGCCTCGCGCAACAGCTGGCCGGCGGCGATCAGGGGATCGGCCGCTGGCACTGCGGCGGTCGTGGTGGCGGCCGCTGGCTTCCGCCGCCGCCAAAGGCGGCTGAGGCGGGCACGCAGGGGGGATGGGGCAGGGCGGATCAGGGGACTGATGCGGCCAGGACGTCCCATTCTCGGCGCTCCAGGTGGCGCCACTCCCCCTCCGGCAGGTCGGCGAGGGCCAGTGGTCCGATCGCCACCCGCTGCAGATCGAGCACCGGATAGCCCAGCAGGGCTGCGGTGCGACGGATCTGGCGGTTGCGCCCCTCGCCCATCTCCAGCTCCAGCAGGCAACGGTCCGGCCGGCGCTGCAGCACCGTCACGCCCACCGGCGCACTGGGGCCTTCCTCCAGGGGCACCCCCGCCGCCCAGCGCCGCAACGCCTCGGCGCCGGGCTGGCCGGACACCCACACCCGGTAGGTCTTGCGGTGGCCGTAGCGGGGATGGCTGAGGCGCAGGGTGAGGTCCCCCTGGTTGGTGAGCAGCAGGGCGCCGCGGCTGTCGGCGTCCAGCCGGCCCACCGGGTGCAGGGCCTGGCCCCGGCGCAGGGCTGGCGGCAACAGATCGAGCACGGTGGGCCGGCCGCGGGGATCCCGGCAGCTGCTCACCACCCCGGCGGGTTTGTTGAGCAGCACCAGCAGGGGAGTGGCAGCGGCCCCCAGGGGCCGGCCGTCCACCGCGATGGCGTCCCGCTCGGGATCGGCGCGGTCGCCCAGGCCCGCCCGGGCGCCATTCACCCGCACCCGGCCCTGGCGCAGCAGCTCCTCCGCGCCGCGTCGGGAGCAGAGTCCGGCCGCGGCGATCAGTTTCTGCAGCCGTTCAGCAGCCATTCAGCCATCCTCGCCAGGGGGCGCCCCGGGCAAAGGATGGTAAGTTTACGAAACAGGAATGTTTCGTAACTGCCCGTCATGACCATCCTTGCCGTGGCTGCGCCAGCCGTTGCCAGCTCGAACGGCTCCCGGGGAGCATCCCAGGAACCCTCCGCTGGCAGCGGTGGCGGTGGTGGTGACCTGGTCCGCAGCTATCTGCGGGACATCGGCCGGGTGCCGCTGCTGACGCACGAGCAGGAGATCACGCTGGGCCGTCAGGTGCAGGAGCTGGTGGCGATCGAGGAGCTGGAGCAGGAGCTCACGATGCGCGCTGGCGGCACGGCGCCGAGCCAGGAGGAGCTGGCGGCGGCGGCGGGTTTGAGCGAGCAGGTGCTGCGCAAGCGCGTGCGTGCGGGCCGGCGGGCGAAGGAGCGGATGGTGGCGGCGAACCTGCGGCTGGTGGTGAGCGTGGCGAAGAAATACACCAAGCGGAACATGGAGCTGCTGGACCTGATCCAGGAGGGAACGATCGGGCTGGTGCGGGGTGTGGAGAAGTTCGACCCCACCCGGGGCTACAAGTTTTCGACGTATGCGTACTGGTGGATCCGCCAGGGGATCACGCGGGCGATCGCCGAGAAGAGCCGCACGATCCGGTTGCCGATCCACATCACCGAGACGCTGAACAAGCTGAAGAAGGGTCAGCGGGAGCTGAGCCAGCTGCTGGGGCGCACGCCGACGGTGACGGAACTGGCCGAAGCGGTGGAGCTGCCGGAGGAGGAGGTGAAGGACCTGCTGTGCCGCGCGCGCCAGCCGGTGAGCCTGGAGACGAAGGTGGGTGACGGGGAGGACACGGAACTGCTGGACCTGCTGGCGGGGGATGGGGAGCTGCCGGAGGAGCGCCTGGATGGGGAGTGCCTGAAGGGGGACCTGCGGGCGCTGCTGGAGCAGCTGCCGGAGCTGCAGGGGCGGGTGCTGCAGATGCGTTACGGCATCGACAACGACGGCACCGGCATGCTCGAACCGATGAGCCTCAGCTCGATCGCCAAGACCCTGGGCATGAGCCGCGACAAGGCCCGCAACCTGGAGCGCAAGGCCCTCGAGGGCATCCGCTCCCAGTCGCGCATGCTGGACGGCTACTTGGCTGCCTAAAAAATTGGGCTGCCTAAAAAACGGGCTGCCTAGAAGAACTGGTCGAAGTTGTCGAAATCCACGGCGCTGAAGGTGCCGTCCTGCACCTGGCCCATCAGCCGCTCCAGCTGCACCCACAGGGCGCCGGCCGTGGCCAGCGACAGCACGAAACTCACCAGCAGCGCCGCGCCGCTGGAGAAGCCGAACACCTGCAGGCTGCCGCCGATGAACAGGGTGATGCCGATCACCACGCCGATGTAGGGCAGGGTGGTGGCGGCATTGCCCAGGGGCAGCAGGGCCAGCCGGTCCTGCTTCCAGCCCTCGAGCCGGTCCTGCACCAGCCGGGCGAAGGTGAGGCCGCAGAGCACGCCGATCGCCAGGCCCACACCGGCCACCAGATAGGGGGGCTGGCTGATCGGTGCGAACTCCAGCAGCAGCTCGGCCATGTCCAGGTCGCCGAAGTCGCCGCTGGCCAGGTCGCTGGCGGCCTCACTCAGGCTCACGGGGGCGGGAAAGGGCTCGAGGGGCACGGCGTGGGAAACGGGCAGGCGCCGACCCTAGCCAGCTCTCGCTTCAGGGTTCCCAGCGCTGGGCCCCCAGGAAGGTGAGGTCGGTGAAGGCGCTGGCCTCGCGGTCCTTCGGGCCGAGATCCAGCGTGAAGCCGCCCAGGTCGAGCTGGCGAATCGATTCCAGCCCGCGCATCAGCGCCTCCCTGCTGGGCCGGGGCCCGGCCCGCTGCAGCCCCTCGGTGATCATCCGGGCGGCCAGGAACCCCTCCAGGCTGGTGAAGCCGAAGCTGGCCATGGGCGACCGGCGTTGCATCAACCGTTGGTAGTCGGCCACCACCGGCAGGCGCCGGTTCCAGGGAAAGGGCACCACCTGGGCAACGCCGATGCCGCTGGCCTCGCCCCCCGGCAGCGCGTCCTGCAGGCCGCGGGTGCCCACGAACGACACATTCATCAGCTGGGCCGTGCTGCGGCGCCGGCGCAACTCCCGGCTGAAGGCGGCCGAGCCGGGGTAGGCCGCGATGATGATCACCCCGTTGGGCCGGGCGCGCGTGATCGTTGCCACGGCACTGCCCACCTGGCTGGAGTTGCGCTCCACCCTGGCCGTGGCCACGGGCTTCAGCCCATGGCGCGCCAGGGCCCGCTCGCTGGCGACCAGGCCATCGTCGCCGAAGGCATCGTTCTGAGCCAGCACGGCGATCCGGTGGCGGGCATCGCGCACCAGGGCATCCACCAGCTGATCGATCTCGGCCTGGTAGCCCGCCCGCAGGTGGAACACAGTGGCGCGCAGGGGCTGGCGCAGGGTCTGGGCACCGGTGAGGGGGGCCACGAAGGGGACGCGCTCGCGCTCCACCAGGGGCAGCACGGCCTTGCTGGTGGGCGTGCCCACATAGCCGAACAGGGCCAGCACCCGGTCCTGCTGCAGCAGCTGGCGGGTGTTGCGCAGGGTGAGCTCGGGTTCGTAGCGGTCGTCGCGGCTCACCAGGCGGATCGGCCGGCCGTGGATGCCGCCACGGCGGTTCACCTCCGCGAACCAGGCCTCCGCCCCCTCGCGATAGTCCTGGCCCAGCTGGCCCGAGGGGCCGGAGAGGGGGGCCGACTGGCCCAAGAGAAGGGGAGGCGGAGCGGCGGCGTTGCTGGCCTGGGTGGCTGGCCCGGGGGGAGTGGGGATGGCTGCCCTGGCTGCGGCCATGGCCAGCACCAGCACGAGCGCGCCTCCCAGCCAGCGCCCCCGTACGCTCAGGCGGTCAGCCTGGTCTGCCATGGCCGCGCGCAAGCAGAAGCGCTGGAACATCCTGGCCGCCGTCTCGCTGGTGCTGGCCATCATTCTGGGGGTGCTGGGGCTTGCCCACATCGACGTGGTGCCGATGCAGAACCGCGATGCGCTGCGGCTCACCTCCGCGTCCCGGGCCCTCACCACCGATCCGGCCCGGCTGCGCGCCGGCGACTGGACCTCCCTGCGGGGTGAGCGGCTCAGCGAAGCGGAGACCGCAGAGGATCAGCAGGCCCTGGAGCGGGCGAAGCACCACCTGCAGGTGGGCATCTACGCCAACAGCACCTACGACCTCGATCTGAGCGTCCCCAGTTTTTCCTCCAACGGCTATGTGTGGCTGCGCTGGGATCAGCCGCTGCAGGATCTGCTGGAGGCCCAGCAGGTGGGCATCGCCGAGCGGATCAACCTGCTCAATGGCCTGGTGTCGGACGCCGAGCCGGTGCTGCGGCCCTTCTCCGACAACCCCGAAAAGCTCAGCGATGGCAGCTATTACCAGCTGTTCGGCTACATCGGCCGCTTCTACATCGATCGCGCCAGCTTTCGCCACTATCCCTTCACCACAGTGAGTCTGCCGCTGGTGCTGGAGGTGGACGACGTGGACGGCGGGCTCGACTACACCAACCTCCGCCTGGAACCCGATCTGCAGAACAGCGGTATCGGCCTCTATGCCGGCATCATCGGCTGGCTGAATCGGGGCTGGTCGATCGCCGAGTACCGCCACCACTACGCCACCAACTTCGGCCTGGGCGGGCCTGAGAACGACTACAGCCAGGTGGTGTTCGACATCGCCTATGGCACCTCGGCCTGGGCGGCGTTCTGGCGCCTGCTGTTGCCGCTGGCGGTGTTGATGGCGATGGTGCTGCTGGTGTTCAAGGTGCGGCCGGATGAGCAGGACGCCCGCGCCAGCATTCCGGTCACGGTGTTGCTCACGCTGGTGTTCCTGCAGGAGACCTACCGGGCCGAACTGCCCCAGCTGCCCTTCCTCACCTTTCTCGACATGGTGTATGTGGTGGCCTACGTGGTCACCCTGGTGGCGTTTGTGCTGGTGCTCTGGATCGGCCGCCGCTACGGCGACATGGAGGCCCTGGCGGAGGGGATGGAGCGGGAGCAGATGCAGCGGCGGCTCACCCGTCTCGACGAACTCTGGCCCCTGCTGGTGGTGGTGTTCAGCTCGCTCACGATTGTGGTGTGCTGGCTCACCATCCCCGCAGGCAGTTGATCTCAGACCGCTGATCTCCGGCCGCTGATCTCAGGCTGCTGCGCTGAGCGGGTTGAGGCGGGCCAGCATGCCCCCGGCCAGGCGGCGGGGGGAGAAGGTGCGGCGCAGCAGTCCTGCCAGGGCGCGGAGGTCGTCGGTGTGCAGGTGGTCGCCCTGCACCAGGGTGAGCAGCAGCCGCTGGCGCAGGCTGCCGCCATCGGGACCGAGCAGCAGGCGCAGGCCCGAGCCCATCACCGGCAGCAGCTCCGGTCCGGGGCCCTCCCCCTCCACCACGGCCAGCAGGCTCTCCAGCCGTTCCACCCGCAGGCGGCCCTGGGGGTCGAACAGCACCTCCAGCAGCTTCTCGCGCATCTCGGCGGTGTCGCCGGCCAGCAGCCTTCGGGCCACGTAGGGGTAGGCCACCTGCAGGATGCGGAAGGAGGGGTCGAGGCGCATCGCCAGACCCTCCTGGCTCACCACGGCGCGGATGATCAGGGCGAAGCGGGCCGGCACCCGGAAGGGGTAGTCGTACATCAGCTCCGAGAAGCGGTCGGTGATCGCCTTGAAGTTGAAGTCGCCCACGTTTTCCCCGATGGCTCCCCCCAGCACTTCGTCGAGGGCGGGGATGATCGGCTCCAGATCGGCGCTGGGGTTGAGGAAGCCCAGGGTCACGAAATCCTGGGCCAGGGCGCGGAAATCCCGGTTGATCAGGTGCACCACCGCGCCGGTGAGGGTGAGGCGGTCGGCATCACTGATCGAATCCATCATGCCGAAATCCACGTAGCCCACATGGCCCATGGCGCCGGTGCGGCCCGGCAGGGCGAACAGGTTGCCGGGATGGGGATCGGCGTGGAAGTAGCCGAATTCCAGCAACTGGCGCAGGCCGGCGATCACACAGGTGCGGATCAGGGCGGCCGGGTCGAGCCGCTGGGCCTCCAGGGTGTGGCGCTCCTGCAGCTTGGTGCCGTGCAGCCAGGTGGTGGTGAGCACCCGCTGGCCGCTCAGGTGGCGCTCCACCGCCGGCACGGTCACCTCCGGATGGCCGGCGAACAGGGTGGCGAAGCGCTCGGCGTTGTCGGCCTCGAGGCGGTAGTCGATCTCCTCGAACAGGGAGCGGCCGAATTCGTCGATGATCTCGCCGAGCCCGAAGCCCAGGTTCAGGGGCAGAAAGGGCGCCGCTACGTTGCCCAGCAGGCGGATCAGCACCAGGTCGCGGCGCAGGATCCAGTCGAGGTTGGGCCGCTGCACCTTCACCGCCACCCAGTGGCCGTCGGCCAGGCGGGCGCGGTACACCTGGCCCAGGCTGGCGGCCGCCATCGGGTGGTCGGGGAACTCCACAAACAGCTGGTGGGCCGGAGCGCCCAGCTCCTGTTCGATCGTGGCCAGGGCCACGGCATGGGGGAAGGGGGGCAGGTTGTCCTGCAGCTGGGTGAGCTCCTCCAGCCAGTCGCGCCGAACCAGGTCGGGCCGGGTGGAGAGGGCCTGCCCCACCTTGATGAAACAGGGGCCCAGCTGGGTGAGGGTGCGCAGGATGCGCTGGCCGAGGCGGCGCTGGGTGGCGGCATCGCTGCTGCTCCCCTGCACCAGCAGCACCACCACCAGGCTGCCCAGTTGCCAGAGCACGGCGGCCAGGCGGCCCAGCAGCAGCCAGGGGCGCAGCAACAGCCAGCGCAGGTCGGCGCCGGGGTGGTAACCGGCCGTACTGGACGAGATCCCCACAGACGCAGCAGGGGTGGCGGGCGCGACGGGCAAGGGTGTGGCCCGCCGGGGGCGGCGGCTACTGGACTGGGCAGACTCTAGAAACTGCAGCCCGCCGGGGTGATGCGCCCGCTGTTGCCCGCCCTGCTGCTGCGCCAACCCTGGCGGCCACTTCCCCCCCTGGCCCTGCACCTGCCTGCCCACGGGCGCGGCCGGGGGCTGGCACCGCCCCTGGCCCTGCTGCTGCGCCAGCCCCCCGGCCGCTGGGACCTTCCGGAACTGCCGGAGATCGGCGGTCCCCTCGAGCCGGAGGGCGGGGTGGCCGATGCCCAGCGCCGCTGCGCCGCCCTGCTCGGCGCCGACCACTGCTGGTTCGGGGTGAACGGTGCCTCCGGGCTGCTGCAGGCCGCCCTGCTGGCGCTGGCGCCGCCGGGCAGCCGGGTGCTGCTGCCGCGCCAGCTGCACCGCTCGCTGCTGCACGGCTGCCTGCTGGGCCAGCTGCGGCCCGTGCTGTTCGACCTGCCCTTCGATCCGGCCACCGGCCTGTGGCTGCCGCCCGATCCGGCCTGGCTGGAGCGGGTGCTGGCCGCGGCCCTGGAGAGCGGACCGCTGGCGGCGGCGGTGCTGGTGTCGCCCACGTACCAGGGGCTGGCGGCGGATGCGTTGCCGGCGCTGGTGAGCCTCCTGCAGGCGGCGGGGCTGCCGGTGCTGGTGGACCAGGCCCACGGCCGCGGCGAGGCCCTGGCCGCCGGCGCCGACCTGGTGGTGCTCTCCTGCCAGAAGGCGGGCGGCGGCCTGGCCCAGAGCGCGGTGCTGCTGGCCCAGGGGCAGCGGCTGGCCCTCCCCGCCCTGGAGCGGGCCCTGCTCTGGCTGCAGACCTCCAGCCCCAGTGCCCTGCTGCTGGCCTCGGCCGAGGCCTCCCTGCTGGCCGCCGCCAGCCCCGCCGGCCTGCGCCGCCGCCGCCATGCCGAGGCCCGCGCCGCCCGCCTGCGCCAGCGCTGCCGGGCCCGGGGCCTGCCCCTGCTGGCCAACCAGGATCCCCTGCGCCTGGTGCTGCACACCGCCGCCCTGGGCATCAACGGCCTGGAGGCCGATGCCTGGCTGCTGCAGCGGCGGGTGCTGGCCGAACTGCCGGAACCGGGCACCCTCACCTTCTGCCTGGGGGAGCGGCCACCGGCCGGGGTGGAGTGGCGGTTGCCGCGGGCGCTGCTGGCCCTGAAGGCGGCCCTGGGCGGGCCGCCGCTGCCGCCCTTCAGCCGGCCGCCCCTGCCGCTGGTGGCTGAGCCGGACCTACCCCTGGGCACGGCCTGGCGTGCCACCAGCCAGGCCGTGCCCCTGGCCGTCGCCGCCGGCCGGATCGCCGCCGCGCCGATCTGCCCCTACCCGCCGGGGATCCCCCTGCTCATCCCCGGCGAGCGGATCGATGGCGAGCGGGCCGCCTGGCTGCAGGAGCAGGCCCGGCGCTGGCCCGGGCAGATCGCTGATACGGTGAGGGTTGTGGCCCACTGAGCCAGCGCCGGAGCCGTGGCCCAATCCCCACCGTCCTTCCACTGGGATTTCGTGACGCCGGGCCTGCCCGACGCCGCCTTCGCCGATGCCCCCGGCTTCAGCCCCACGCCGATGGAGCTGCGGGTGATGCTGCTGGCCCACCTGCGCCCCCAGGGCGATTCGCTGGTGTGGGATGTGGGCGGCGGCACCGGGGCCCTGGCCCTGGAGATCGCCCGGCTGATGCCCGCCGGGGCCGTGCACACCCTGGAGCGCGACCCGGAGGCGATCGCCCTGCTGGAGCAGAACCGGCTGCGCTTCGGCATCAGCAATCTGCATATCCATGCCGGCGCCGCCCCGGATGGCCTGGCCCTGCTGCCCCCGCGGCCCGACCGGGTGCTGCTGGAGGTGGGGCGCCCCCTCGGCGACGTGCTGCAGGCGGTGTGGCAGGCGCTGCGGTCCGGAGGGCGCCTGGTGATCAGCACCGCCAGCCTGGAGGGGCTGGTGGATGCCACCGATACCCTGACCCAGCTGGCCGCCATCGACCTGCAGGTGGTGCAGGCCACCGTGCACCGCATGCAGCGGCGCGGCAGCCAGGCCAAGCTGGCCGCAGCCGAGCCGCTGTTCCTGATTGCGGCCGAGCGCCCCTGATCCCCGCCCTCCCCGCCCGTTTGTCCCGCCAGATCCGACCCCGGCAGGCCACCTCCCTGGCCCGGCTGCTCAGCGGCTGGGCGGCCGGGGGCATCGGCTTCGTGGTGGTGTGGCTGGGGGGCTGGTGGTTCACGGTGGCGGTGGGCCTGATCGTGCACCTGGGGCTGCTGGAGTACTTCCGCATGGCCCAGTTCAAGGGCATCCGGCCGGCCACCAAGACCACCCTCGTGGCGGTGCAGCTGTTGCTGTTCAGCACCCAGGCCGCCAGCCAGGCGGGCAGTGGCTGGCTGGCGGGGGACGTGGCGGCGGCGGTGCTGCCGGCCTCGGGGGCGGTGATCTGCGGTTGGTTGCTGCTCCAGCCGGTCACCGGCACCATCGCCGACATCGCCGCCTCGGTGTTCGGCCTCTTCTATCTGGGCTTTCTGCCCAGCCACTGGATCAAGCTGCGCGCCCTGGCCGATGGCGGGCTGGCCCTCACCCTGCTGGCCTGCTTCCTGATCGTGGCCACCGACATCGGCTCCTACGTGATCGGGCGGCGCCTGGGCCGCCGCCCGCTCTCGCCGATCTCCCCGGGCAAGACCGTGGAGGGCGCCCTGGGGGGCGTGGCCTGTGCCATGGCGGTGGGGGTGATCGGCGGCAGCTGGATCGGCTGGCCCTGGGGCTGGCTGGTGGGTGCCCTGCTGGGGGCGGTGGTGGCCCTGTTCGCCCTGGTGGGCGACCTCACCGAATCGATGATGAAGCGCGATGCCGGCCTCAAGGATTCCGGCGACGCCATCCCCGGCCATGGCGGCATCCTCGACCGCATCGACAGCTATCTGTTCGTGCCGGCGGCGGTGTACTCGCTCGTCACCCTGGTGCTGCCCCTGCTGCAGCGCTGAGGCGCTGGTCTGGGGGCTCAGGTGGTGATCACGGTGGCGCTGCCCTCCAGCACCACCAGTCCCGCCTCGATCGCCGCCCGCTGCAGCGTGATCGTGGGGGCCATCGGCAACAGGCTGTCGATGCCGCCGCTGGCGGCGCTGATCCGCACGCCGCCGCTGGCGGCACTGAGCGATGCTTCCAGTTCCAGGGGTGCGCTGTGGCCGAGCCCCTGAGCCTGCAACACCAGGTGCTGCTCGCGGATCTGCAGTCCCACCATGGGGCTGACGCCCAGCAGCTGTTCGGCCAGCACGTCGGCCATGGCCTGCCACGGGGGCTGGAGCAGGGAGCGGCTGAGGCCCTCCGGGGTGAAGCTCACCAGGCCGGTGATCGGGATCTGCGGCGGCAACTGCAGGGGCTGGCCGCGCCAGAGCTGGCCCAGCTGCAACTGCAGGTCGCCCACCTGCAGGTCCACCAGGGCCAGCTCGAGCTGGTGGTAGCGCACACCGCGGGCCCGCACCCGCACGCCCGCCAGCCGGCCGCGCAGCAGCTCGCGGCCGGAGCCCAGCAGCTCGATCTCCAGGCTCTGCACCGCGTCGCACTGCTGGCGCAGCCACAGCTCCAGCGCCCTGGCCAGCAGCCTGAGCAGGGGCTGGTCAGCCATGGATGGCGGCAGGGGCGGCCAGCCAGCGCTCTGCCACGCGCTGGGGCTGGTCGATGTGGGGCAGGTGGCCGCAGTGCTCCAGCGCCTCGATCCGATCCCCCATCAGCGCCTGGGCCGCCTGCTTCTGGGGGCCGCGCAGGATGCGGTCCTGGTTGCCCCACAGCACCTGCAGGGGCTGGGGCGGCAGGGGGTCACCGCAGCCGGCGAAGCCGCCGGAGCGGGCGAAGGCCGCCAGGGCCTGCGCCCAGCGGGGGGCCTGCAGGTGCAGGGAGGCGATCTCCAGTTCGGCGGGGCCCACGTCGCGGTGCGGATCGGCGAAGGCGCTGCGGCAGAGGCCACGGCGCACGGCGGGCAGGGCCAGAAAGCGCACCCCCAGGCCATCCAGCAGCGGCGGCAGCGGCATGGGCCGGCCGGTGAGGCCGGCGGGGGCCAGCAGCAGCAGCCGGCCGATCCGCCCGGCCTGGCGCCGCGCCAGCTCCACGGCCACCGCGCCGCCCATCGAGGCGCCGATCAGGCCGATCCCTTCCCCGGGGTGGCCCGCGTCGCCGCGCGCAGCGATCGCCGCCAGCAGGGCCTCCAGGTGGGCCAGCACCCCCGCCGGATTGAACGGGCCCTGGCTGGGCCGGGGGGTGAAGCCGAAGCCGAACAGGTCGGGGATGAACAGCTGGCAGTGCCCCGCCAGCAGGGGGGCCAGCCGCCGGAATTCCAGGAAGGAACTGTCAAAGCCGTGCAGCAGCAGCAGCGGCGGACCGGCCCCCAGCACGGCCACCGGCCAGCGGCCCGGCAGCCCGGCCAGCGGCCACCACTGCACGGCCGCGGCCAGCTGGCGTCCCTGGGGATCGAGCAGGGCCGTGGCCGCCCGGTGCACCAGCGCCTCACAGCCCTGCTGGTCGCCCGGTTGGATGGGGAGGGCTGGCGGGCTCACGCGGGCTGGCGCTCGCCGCTGGTGGTGCTCACCAGGGCCGCCAGCAGGTCGGTGCGGGCCACCGCGAAGGGCAGGTGGTGCAGGTCGGACCCAGGGGCGCAGGCAAAGGCGCACACCTGCTCCAGCTCCGCCAGGCTGGCCTGGCCCAGTCCGAGCTCGGCCAGGGTGCAGGGAATGGCGAGGCGCTGGAACAGGGGCAGGAGCTGGCGGCGGGCCTGGGCCGCCAGCTGGGAGCCGCCCAGCACTTCCTCCAGCCGCAGCTGCACCAGGATGCCGAAGCCCACCTTCTCGCCGTGCAACACCCCGTGGGTGGCCTGCAGCTGGGTGAGGCCGTTGTGCACCGCATGGGCGGCCACGGTGCGGCAGCGGGCGCCGCCAATGCCGCCGATCAGGCCGGCGGTGAGACCGCAGGCCTCCGCCACCCGCACCCAGGCCTCGCCGCCGGGGTCCTGCAGGGCGGCCTCGGCGTCGAGCAGCAGCTGGTCGCGCAGCACCCGGGCCATCTGCACCGCCTGCTGGATCAGGCCGTCGCCGCTGGCGCCGCTGCTCACGGAGGCCTCGTACCACTTGGCCATGGCGTCGGCGATGCCGCTGGCCAGGGTGCGGGCCGGGGCCAGGCCCACCAGCGCGTGGTCGAACACCAGCAGGTCGGGGCAGCGGGCGAGGGCCACATCTCCCTCAAAGGCCCCCTGGGGGGAATAGAGATTGGCGAGGGCCGTCCAGCCGGCGCAGGTGGCGGCGCTGGTGGGCACGGTGACGCAGGCCAGCTCCAGCCGGTGGGCCAGCAGCTTGCCGGCATCGAGCACCTTGCCGCCGCCGGCCGCCAGCACCTGGTTCACCCCGGCCCGCCGGGCTTCCTGGGCCAGCCGGCCCAGGTCGGCCTCGCAGCAGTCGTGCCGCAGCAGCGCCGCGGTGACCCGCAGTCCCGCAGCCTCCAGGTCGGCCTGGAGCTGGTTGCGCAGCTCCGCCGTGGCCTGGCTGCGGCCCAGCAGCAGCACGTGCTGACCGAGCCGGGCCAGCAGGGGCAGGGCCTCAGTCCAGGCCCCTGGGCCCCGCAGCACCTGGGCGGGGCCGATGGCGTGCGAGGTGATGGCGTGCGAGGCAGTGGTGCAACTGGGGGTGGCGCTGCTGATGGCCGGCTGGGGGTGAATGGCCTTCATTCAACAACCGGATGGTGAACGGGCGGATGGTGAACAGGGTGCAGGAATGGCGGGTCAGGCGCTGGCGCCGGCCAGCTCGGGCAGCGCCGGCGCGGTGATGCCCTTGCGGATCACCACCTGCTTGGCGTCGTTCACGTCGACGATGGCGCTGTCGCCCTCGCCGATACGGCCGCTCAGGAATTCCTCCGCCAGGGAGTCTTCCAGCAGGCGCATCACGGCACGGCGCAGGGGCCGGGCCCCGTAGGAGGGGTTGTAACCCTCTTCCACCAGGCGCTCCTTGAAGGATTCGGTCACCGAGAGGTGGATGCCCTTTTCCTCCATGCGGCTGAACACCTCCTTGAGCATGATCTCGGCGATCTCCTTCACCTCGTCGCGGGTGAGCTGACGGAACACGATGATCTCGTCGAGGCGGTTGAGGAATTCAGGCCGGAAGTACTGCTTCAATTCCTCATTCACCAGCGAGCGGATGCGGTTGTACTGGGTGTCCTCCACCGCTTCGCCGGAGAACTCGAAGCCGAGGCCACCGCCGCCCTTCTCGATCACCTTCGAACCGATGTTCGAGGTCATGATGATGAGCGTGTTCTTGAAGTCCACCGTGCGGCCCTTGGAGTCGGTGAGGCGGCCGTCCTCCAGCAGCTGCAGCAGCAGGTTGAACACGTCGGGGTGGGCCTTCTCAATTTCGTCGAACAGCACCACGGTGTAGGGCCGGCGGCGCACCGCCTCGGTGAGCTGGCCGCCCTCGTTGAAGCCCACGTAGCCCGGAGGCGAACCGATCAGCTTGCTGACGGTGTGGCGCTCCATGAACTCCGACATGTCGAGGCGGATCATCGCCTCCTCACTGCCGAAGAAGTAGGCGGCCAGGGCCTTGGTGAGCTCGGTTTTGCCCACGCCGGTGGGGCCGGAGAAGATGAAGCTGGCGATCGGCCGGTTGGGGTTCTTCAGACCGACGCGGGCGCGGCGAATGGCGCGCGACACGGCCTTCACCGCTTCGTCCTGGCCGATCAGGCGCTGGTGGAGGGTCTCCTCCATGTTCAGCAGCTTGGCCGACTCGCTCTCGGTGAGCTTCTGCACCGGCACGCCGGTCCAGGAGGCCACGATGTGGGCGATGTCCTCCTCGGTCACCATCGGTGCCCGGTCGAGATCGACCGTGACGGTGGTGGTGGCTGGGGCGATGGCGGTGGCAGTGGGGGTGGCAGTGGCGGTCTCGCCCTCCGCTGCCGTTGCAGCAGCAGCTTCAGGTTCGTCCTTGCGGGCCTGGAGGATCGTGCGGATCTGCTCGCGCAGTTCCACCTCCTTGTCGCGCAGTTCGCCGGCCTTGGTGAAGTCCTGCTCGCGCACGGCATCTTCTTTCTGCTTCTGCACGGCGCGCAGTTCCCGGTCCACCTCCTTGGCGGCGGGGGGCAGTTTCGAATTCATCAGGCGCACGCGGCTGCCGGCCTCGTCGATCAGGTCGATCGCCTTGTCGGGCAGGAAGCGGTCGGAGATGTAGCGGTCGCCCAGGGTGGCGGCGGCGATCAGGGCCTCGTCGGCGATGGTGAGACGGTGGTGCTCCTCGTAGCGCTCCTTGAGGCCGCGCAGGATCTCGATGGTGTCCTCCACGGAGGGCTCACCCACCATCACCGGCTGGAAGCGGCGCTCGAGGGCGGCATCGCGCTCGATGTGCTTGCGGTATTCGTCGAGGGTGGTGGCGCCGATGCACTGCAGCTCGCCGCGGGCCAGGGCCGGTTTGAGGATGTTGGCGGCGTCGATGGCGCCCTCGGCCGCACCGGCGCCGATCAGGGTGTGCACCTCGTCGATCACCAGGATCACGTTGCCCGCGCCCCGGATCTCCTCCATGATCTTCTTGAGGCGTTCCTCGAACTCACCGCGGTATTTGGTGCCGGCTACCAGCAGGCCGATGTCCAGGGTGAGAACGCGCTTGTCCTCGAGGATGTCCGGGATATCGCCGGAGTTGATGCGCTGGGCCAGGCCCTCGGCGATGGCGGTCTTGCCCACGCCGGGCTCGCCGATCAGCACCGGGTTGTTCTTGGTGCGGCGGCCGAGGATCTGGATCACCCGCTCGATCTCGTTCTGGCGGCCCACCACCGGGTCGAGCTTGCCGTCGGCGGCCTGCTGGGTGAGGTTGCTGCCGAACTCATCGAGGGTGGGAGTCTTGGTGGAGCCCTTGCCGCCGCCGCCGCCTGCGGCCACCTCGGCGGTTTCGCCGAGCATGCGGATCACCTGGGTGCGCACCTTGGCCAGGTCGACGCCGAGGTTCTCCAGCACCCGGGCGGCGACGCCCTCGCCCTCCCGGATCAGGCCGAGCAGCAGGTGCTCGGTGCCGATGTAGTTGTGGCCCAGCTGGCGGGCTTCCTCCAGGGACAGCTCCAGCACCCGCTTGGCGCGGGGGGTGAAGGGGATCTCCACGGCCACGAAGCCGGAGCCGCGGCCGATGATCTTCTCCACCTCCACCCGGGCGTCCTTGAGGTTCACCCCCATCGACTTGAGCACCTTGGCGGCCACGCCGGTGCCCTCACCGATCAGGCCCAGCAGGATCTGCTCGGTGCCCACGAAGTTGTGACCCAGCCGTCTGGCCTCTTCCTGGGCCAGCATGATCACCTTGATGGCCTTCTCGGTAAACCGCTCGAACATGGGGCGGGGCCTGTTGCACGTTGGCTCCAACCTATCAGGGTTGAGCGGTGGGGTGTGAACGGCAGCGGCGACGGCCAAGAAGCGCTGGCGCAGCGGGATCGCAGCACAGTTTCGTTACAACGAAATCGGTCTGATTGATGGGAGAATGAGATCAGGAAACCGGTTATCCGCACCTGCCGCGACCCAGTTCGGGCCCTCCTAAAAAGCCCCGGCAACCGCTTCAGGAGAGTCCCTCCGGCACGGGTCATTCCAGATCCAGCCATTGGATCAGGGCGTCGTCGCCATTGCTGTAGTAACGGCGACGGACGCCCGCCGTGCGGAAGCCCAGGGTCCGGTAGAGGGCCAGGGCGGCGGGGTTGCCGCTGGCCACCTCCAGCGTGGCCCGCGCCGCCCCCAGCTCCCGCCCGCGCTGCAGCAGGGCCCGCACCAGCTCCTGGGCCAGCCCCCGGCGGCGGTGGGCCGGATCCACGGCCACCAGGGTGAGGTGCAGCTCATCCACCACCAGCCAGGCGCAGGCGATGGCCAGCAGCCGGCCCCCCTGCGTCAACCCCAGGCCGGGCCGCTGCGGGTCGGCCAGCTCGGTGCGCCACTGCTGTTCGCTCCACAGGCCGCCGAGGCAGAGCCGGTCGAGCGCCAGGCAGGCCTGCAGGTCAGGGGGCGCCAGGGGCACCGGGGTAAGGGCAGCTGGCACGCCGGATTCCGTACATTCATGGATTCGTGCGCCGTCTGCCCCGGTCATGGTGATCTCCAGCCAGCCCCCCAGCCTGGGCAGCCAGCGGCCGTTCGAGGCCAGCGTGGACCTGGCCAGTCCCAACCGCAACCTGGCGCCGCTGAGCAGCAGCCTCGATGGGGAGGGGCGCCTGCAGGTGGGGGGCTGCACCCTCAGCGAACTGGCCCGCACCTACGGCACACCGTTGTATGTGCTCGATGAGGCCACCCTGCGGGCCAGCTGCCGCGCCTATCGCGAGGCCCTGCAGCGCCACTACCCCGGCCCCTCCCTGGCCCTCTACGCCTCCAAGGCCAACAGCTCCCTGGCGATCACGGCCCTGGTGGCCGAGGAGGGCCTGGGCCTCGATGCCGTGTCGGCGGGCGAACTGCTCACCGCCCTGGGCGGGGGCATGCCGGCCGAGCGGATCGTGCTGCACGGCAACAACAAGAGCGCCGAGGAGCTGGCCCTGGCGGCCGCCCATGGCGTCACCGTGGTGCTGGACAACTGGCGTGACATCGAGCTGCTCAGCCAGCTGGCCCCCAGCCTGAGCGAGCCGGTGCGGCTGATGCTGCGCTTCACCCCGGGGATCGAGTGCCACACCCACGAGTACATCCGCACCGGCCACCTCGACAGCAAGTTCGGCTTTGATCCCGACCAGCTGGAGCAGGTGCTGCAGCAGCTGGCGGGCTGCGCCTGGGGGCGGCTCACCGGCCTGCACGCCCACATCGGCTCCCAGATCTTCGAGATTCAGCCCCACTGCGACCTGGCCGCCGTGATGGCCGATGCCCTGGGGCTGGCCCGCTCCCTGGGCCACCCCGTGGCCGACCTCAACGTGGGCGGCGGCCTGGGCATCCGCTACGTGGCCGGCGACGACCCGCCGTCGATCGACACCTGGGTGGCGGCGGTGGCCGGCGCCGTGGCCCAGGCCTGCCGGGAGCGGGGGCTGGAGCTGCCTCGGCTGCTGTGTGAGCCCGGCCGCTCCCTGGTGGCCACCGCCGGCGTGACGCTGTACACGATCGGCAGCCGCAAGCAGATTCCCGGCATCCGCACCTACCTCTCGGTGGATGGCGGCATGAGCGACAACCCGCGGCCGATCACCTATCAGTCGCAGTACACCGCCCTGCTGGCCGATCGCCCCGGCGCCGAGGCCGGCGAAACCGTGACCGTGGCCGGCAAGCACTGCGAATCCGGCGACGTGCTGCTCCGGGATGCGGCCCTGCCCCCCGCCACCAGTGGCGAGATCCTGGCGGTGCTGGCCACCGGCGCCTAC
Source organism: Cyanobium sp. M30B3 (assembly GCA_018399015.1). Classification (GTDB taxonomy): domain Bacteria; phylum Cyanobacteriota; class Cyanobacteriia; order PCC-6307; family Cyanobiaceae; genus NIES-981. Next base: position 2,190,950 of record CP073761.1, on the reverse strand, counting down.
AACGCCTCGATGAGCTCCAACTACAACCGCATCCCCAGGCCGGCGGCGGTGCTGGTGACGGGCGGCCTGGCCGACCTGGTGCAGCGGCGCGAGCAGCCGGACGAGCTACTGCGCTACGACGTGCTGCCGGCCCGGCTGACGCCGGTACCCTGAACTCCAGGTCTGGATGAAGGTGTGGGTGGGTTCTGGATTGGTGCACTGTTCGGTGCACTCCCCAGTGCACGTCCCGGTGTTCTGTCCGGCGCACTGCTCACCCTTCCCCACCTGCGCCTGATTCTCGATCTCGCCCTGGCCGCCGGGCTGGGCTGGCTGCTGCTGGGGCGGGTGAGCGAACCGCGCACCCTCTGGCTGCTGCGCGGCTACCTGCTGCTGGTGACCCTGGCCTGGGCGGTGCAGCGCTTTGCCAACCTGCCGCTCACCACCACCCTGCTCGACGCCCTGGTGCTGGCCTGCAGCCTGGCCCTGGCCATCCTCTGGCAGGGGGAGCTGCGCCGGCTGATGGAGCTGCTGGGCACCGGCCGGCTGGGGGTGCTGTTCGGCAGCCGCAACGGCGACCAGCTGGCCTCGGGGGCGGTGGGTCTGCTCAGCGAGGCGGCAGGCCGGCTCTCGCAGCTGCGCCGCGGGGCCCTGATCGTGGTGGATCTGGGCAGCGACCTGCGCCCGGAGGACTTCCTCAACCCCGGCCTGGCGATCGATGCCCAGCTGTCGGTGGACCTGCTGCTCAACCTGTTCGCCGCCGACACCCCCCTGCACGACGGCGCCGTGCTGGTGCGCGGCAACCGCATCCTGGCGGCGGGGGTGATCCTGCCCCTCTCCCGGCAGGGCAGCAACCGCTACGGCACCCGTCACCTGGCGGCCCTGGGGCTCACCGAGCGCCACGACCGCTGCCTGGCGATCGTGGTGTCGGAGGAGACGGGCACCCTGTCCCTGGCCTGCCAGGGGCGGCTGGAGCGGCCGATCACCAGCAGCCGCCTGCACGACCTGCTCAGCGCCGCCCTGGCCCGCCCCACTGGGCGTAGCGTGGGCAAGGATTCGCCGGAGGCCCGTGGATGAGTCGCGCCCTGGCGCCAGGCACGCATGGGAACGGTCTTGACTTGAACGGTCCTGACTTGAGCCCCGCCCCCCTGGCTGCGCTGGATCAGCAGGTGGGCGGTTTCGATGGCGGGCCGGCCCAGCGGCCGCGGCTGCTGCCCGACGGGCTCGACCCCGGCCGCCTGCCGGGCCACGTGGCCCTGATCATGGACGGCAACGGCCGCTGGGCCCGCGGCCGGGGCCTGCCCCGGGTGATGGGCCACCGCCAGGGGGTGGAGGCACTCAAGCGCACCCTGCGCCTGTGCAGCGACTGGGGCATCGGCACTCTCACGGCCTACGCGTTCTCCACCGAGAACTGGAACCGGCCCGGGGAGGAGGTGAGTTTTCTGATGGCCCTGTTCGAGCGGGTGCTGGCACGGGAGCTGCAGGGGCTGGAGCGGGAGCGGGTGCGGATCCGCTTCCTGGGCGATCTCCGTGCGCTGCCGGCCGGGCTGCAGCGGCTGATCGCCGATGCCACCGCCCGCACGGCCGGCAACACCGGCATCCGCTTCAACGTGTGCACCAACTACGGCGGCCGGGCCGAGCTGGTGGGGGCGGCGCGGCGGCTGGCGGAGCGGGTGGCCCGGGGCGAGCTCGACCCTGCGGCGATCGACGAGCGGCACTTCGCCGCCGAACTGCACACCGCCGGGGAGGCCGACCCCGACCTGCTGATCCGCACCAGCGGCGAGCAGCGCCTCAGCAACTTTCTGCTCTGGCAGCTGGCCTACGCCGAACTGCACATCACCGACGTGCTCTGGCCCGACTTCGACGAGGCGGCCCTGCGCTCCGCCCTGCTCGACTACCAGAGCCGCCAGCGCCGGTTCGGCGGCATCGATGCCACGCCCTGAGCCCCGCCACGCCCTGAGCCCCGCCCTGTTGCCCGTTCCGCCCGCCCCCGCCCAGTCGTCTCCACCGCCTGTGACCGCCACCCCGCCAGCGCCCACCCGCCATGACTGGAGCCGCGCCGAGATCCAGCAGCTGCTGGAGCTGCCGCTGCTGGAGCTGCTCTGGCGGGCCCAGGCGGTGCACCGCCAGGCCAACCCCGGCTACCGGGTGCAGCTGGCCTCGCTGCTGAGCGTCAAGACCGGCGGCTGCGAGGAAGATTGCGCCTACTGCCCCCAGTCGATGCACCACAGCAGTGATGTGGCGGGCCGGCCGGAGCTCGAGGTGGAGCCGGTGCTGGCCCGGGCGCGGGCGGCGAAGGACGCCGGCGCCCACCGCTTCTGCATGGGCTGGGCCTGGCGGGAGATCCGCGACGGCGCGCCCTTCGAGGCGATGCTGCAGATGGTGCGCGGCGTGCGCGAGCTGGGGCTGGAGGCCTGCGTGACCGCCGGCATGCTCACCGATCAGCAGGCGGAGCGGCTGGCGGAGGCGGGTCTCACCTCCTACAACCACAACCTCGACACCAGCCCCGAGCACTACGACCGGATCATCACCACCCGCACCTACCAGGAGCGGCTGGAAACGCTGCAGCGCGTGCGCCGCGCCGGCATCACAATGTGCTGCGGCGGCATCATCGGCATGGGCGAGAGCCTGGAGGATCGGGCCAGCCTGCTGCAGGTGCTCGCCAGCCTCGATCCCCATCCCGAGAGCGTGCCGATCAATGCCCTGGTGGCGGTGGAGGGCACGCCGCTGGAGGAACAGCCCCCCGTGGAACCGCTGGAGCTGGTGCGGATGGTGGCCGTCGCCCGCATCCTCATGCCCCACTCCCGTGTGCGGCTCAGTGCCGGGCGGGAGCAGCTCAGCCGCGAGGCCCAGATCCTCTGCCTGCTGGCCGGTGCTGATTCGATCTTCTACGGCGACACCCTGCTCACCACCGGCAACCCGGATGTGGCGGCCGACCGCGAGCTGCTGGCGGCGGCCGGGGTGCAGGCCTGGCAGTGACCGCCATGCAGCCGGCAGAGCAGGCCAGGGAAGGCTTTCTGGTGGCGGCGTTCTACCGCTTTGCGGCGCTCGAGGAACTGCCGGCGTTGCGGGCGGAGCTGCAGGAGCTGGCCGGGGCCGCTGCGGTGCGCGGCACGATCCTGCTGGCACCCGAGGGGGTGAACGGCACGATCGCCGGACCGGAGGCCGGCGTGATGGCGGTGCTGGCACGCCTGCGCCGGGTGCCCGGGCTGGAGCGGCTGAAGGCCAGGTTCAGCCGCACGCAGGAGCAGGCCTTCCACCGGCTCAAGGTGCGGCTCAAGCGCGAGATCGTCACCCTCGGCCAGCTCGGGGTGCGGCCCTACCTGGCTTCGGCGGTGGGCACCCACGTGCCGCCCGAGCAGTGGGATGCCCTGATCGCCCAGCCGGACACCCTGGTGATCGACACCCGCAATGCCTACGAGGTGGCGATCGGCACGTTTGCCGGCGCGATCGATCCGGGCACGGCCAGCTTCCGCGACTTCCCCGAATGGGTGGAGCGCGACCTGCGGCCGCTGGTGGCCGAGCGCCGGCCCCGGGCGATTGCGTTGTTCTGCACCGGCGGCATCCGCTGCGAGAAGGCCACGGCCTACCTGCAGCAGCAGGGATTTGCAGGGGTGCACCACCTGGAGGGGGGCATCCTGCGCTACCTGGAGGAGAGGCCCGAGGCGGGCAGCAGCTGGCGCGGCGAATGCTTTGTGTTCGACCAGCGGGTGGCGCTGAACCACCGGCTCGAGCCCGGTGAACACAGCCTCTGCCACGCCTGCGGCCTGCCCCTTTCACCCGCCGATTGCCAGGAGGCCAGCTATGAGCCGGGCGTGAGCTGCCGCCACTGCATCGATCGCTTCAGCGATGCCGACCGGGCCCGCTTCCGCGAGCGCCAGCACCAGATGGAGCGGTGCTCGCGGCCGATCGGTGGCTGAGCCCAGGCCCGTTCTCTACAGCTTCCGCCGCTGCCCCTATGCGATCCGGGCGCGGCTGGCCCTGGCGGCGGCGGGCCTGGAGTGCGGCCGGGATCTGGAGCTGCGCGAGGTGAGCCTGCGCGCCAAGCCGCCGGAGCTGCTGGCGGCCTCGGCCAAGGGCACGGTGCCGGTGCTCACGATTGCGGGTGATGGTGCCGCTCCACCCACGGTGCTCGACGAGAGCCTGGCGATCATGCACTGGGCCCTGGCCCGCCGCGATCCCCAGGGCTGGCTGGCGGGCTGGAGCGCCACCGCCGACAGCGCCCGGATGGCGGCGCTGATCGCCGAGAACGATGGCCCCTTCAAGCACCACCTCGATCGCTTCAAGTACCCCGATCGCTTTGTCGCCGGCACCCAGCTGCCCCCTGAGCAGCATCTGCGGGAGCACCGCCGGGCGGGCCTCGCCATCCTGCGGGGCTGGAGCGAGCGTCTCGCCTGCGGTGGCTGGCTGCTGGGCCACCGGCCTTCCCTGGCCGACTGGGCCCTGCTGCCGTTCGTGCGCCAGTTCCGCCTGGTCGATCCCGCGGGTTTCGATGCCGAACCGGGGCTGGCGCCGCTGCAAGGCTGGCTGACGCGGTTTCTGGGCAGCCCGGAGCTGGCCAGCGTGATGGCGGAGCCCTGGTCCTCTCGCGCTGTCTGGCGCTCCCCCAACTGGCTCTATCACCTGGCACTCCGCAGCGAGTGGAGGGCGGCCCGCGTGGCAGGCGTCTATCGCCGCTCCACCCGGGGGCGCTCCCTGGAGGAGGTGGGCTTCATTCACCTCAGCGCTGCCCACCAGGTGCAGGCCACCGCCGGGCGCTTCTACGGCGATCTGCCCGCCGGCGAGCTGGTGCTGCTGGTGGTGGATCCCCAGCGCCTGGCCGCCGCCGGTCTGGAGCTGCGCTGGGAGCCGGCCCAGGGCAGTGGTGAACTGGGCGGCGAGCTGTTCCCTCACTTGTTCGGCCCGCTGCCCCTGGAGGCGGTGCTGCTGGCCGAGCCGTTTGCTCCCGCTCCAGCCGGCCTACAAACCGTGCCGGGATAGGCCTGCCCAGCCTGCATTGGCCAGCATGGGAGCCCGGCCCCACCCCTGATGCTCAGTCCTTCGCGTGGTCCGGAACGGATGGTGCGCCTGGGCCAGTGGCTGATCGCCCTGCTGTTCGCCTACTTCCTGATCCAGGTGGGCGGCTCGCTGATCGCCGACCTGCCCCTGCTCTCGCGCCGGCCGCCCCAGGAGCGTTTCCTCGACACCGCCCGGGTGGGCCAGCTCGAGCGCCAGCTGCAGCCCCTGCAGCAGCGCCGCGACCAGCTGCAGGGCGAGATCGAGCGGCTCACCGAACGGCAGCTGCTGGCGGGGGAGGCCACCGCCCGCGAGCAGACCAGCTTCGACAACTGGCGCGCGGCCCGCTCGGCCACGGAGCAGTCGCAGCAGAACCCGGAGGTGATCGCCCGGGCCCGCCAGCTCGACGGGCTGCTGCGCCAGGAGCAGCAGCTCCGCGCCCAGCGCAGCCAGCTGGAGGCCGACCTGCAGCGGGCCCAGGCCGAGCTGGCCGCTCCCCAGGGGCAGCTGGAGCAGCTGCGCCGCCAGGCCCGCCGGCGCGCCGAGCTGCTGGCCTTCGGGATCCGGCTGGCGTTTGTGGGACCGCTGCTGCTGCTGGCCCTCTGGCAGTTCCGCCGCTACCGGGGCAGCGACCAGTGGCCCTTCGTGTGGGGCTTTCTGTTGTTCGGCCTGTTCGCCTTCTTCGTGGAGCTGGTGCCCTACCTGCCCAGCTTCGGCGCCTACATCCGCTACGGCGTGGGCGCCCTGCTCACCCTGGTGGTGGGCCGCTCGCTGATCCGCTGGCTGAACGCCTACCTCCTGCGCAAACAGCAGGAGCAGGCCGCGCCCCAGCAGCAGCGCCAGCGCCAGATCCGCTACGAGAAGGCGTTGCAGGCCCTGGGCCGCCACCAGTGCCCCAGCTGCGAACGCAGCCTGCCGCGCCAGGAGGGCGCCCTGCCCAACTACTGCATGCACTGCGGCCTGCAGCTGCAGCGCCACTGCGGCGGCTGCGGCAGCCAGCACCTGGCCTGCTTCCCCTACTGCCCCAGCTGCGGGCAGGCGGCTGAGTTGGCCGCAGAGGAGGCCGCTGCAGCGCCGTGAACCCTCCACCACGGCCCAGGCGGCTGATCGGGTGGGAGCCACTCCCCTCCGGGCGCCGCCATGCAGCAACTCCAGCGCCCCCAGGTAGCGCGGGGCCCGACCAACAGCTCACCCCTCACCCCTCACCCCTCACCCCTCACCCCTCACCCCTCACCCCTCACCCCTCAAAGCTCTCCTCTCCCCACGTCCCGCTGGATCTCCATGTCCAGCGTTGCCTTCATCCGCTTGACCAGACCAGACCAGGTCCACCACACACGACATGTGCACCCCTCCCTGCCCATCGGTTCGGGGAGCCAGGCCGGCCCGTTGTTGCTGGTTCCAGTCCACGGCAGCCCGGCGGGGCCTGATTGAAACTGCTCCAGACCCTGGAGGTGCCTGGTTGCCAATCCATTCCTCCGATGCGCTGCCCCGCTCCACCTGCCACTCCCGCAGCGCCCCCAGCCTGGCCCAGCTCGAGCAGCAGGCCCAGAAGCGGGGGCTGCTGCTGCGCCTGCAGGTGGGCCGGCCGGCGGGGCTGGCCTGGGGGCTGCGGGTGGGGGTGGCCCGGCGCCGCGAACCGGCCGATCCCGCCTCGCCGCTGCAGTTGCTGGGGGAGCTCAAGGGCTGGGCCCTGCCCACCGCCGGCGGCCTGCGGCTCGACACGATGCGGGTGCAGGGCACGGACACGGCCGCCGTGGGCCCGCTGATCTGGGCGGCCACCTTCGCCTGGGCCCTGGAGGCCACCCCCTGCCGCCAGGCCACCCTGCTGGCGATCCGCGACCGGGAGGCCCAGCACCGGCGGCTGGTGCGCTACTTCCGCCAGCTGGGCTTCCGGCCACTGCGCGAGCTGGGCGCCGGCGCGGTCGACCTGGCACCGCGCCTGCTCTGGGGCGGCGCCGGGCTGCTGATGCGTTGCGACTGCGCCGAGGGCCTGGCCCGCAGCGCCCGGCGGCTGGCCGTGGGAGAGCCTTTGCAGCGATGACTAAGCTTTAGTCAAACCAAACGGTTGATCCATGCAGGCGTCGGTCCCTCAGGCGAGGGCCAACCTCTCCAAACTGCTGGAAGCAGTGGCAAGGGGCGAGCAGATTGTGATGACCCGCTTGCGGATCGGCAGTCTGAAAGGGCAGGTCCCTCCCCCGCCTGCAGACTTCCTCGCCCCCCTCTCGGCGGAGGAACTGGGCGACTGGAGGGCCCTGTGAGCGGATTGGTGAGGCCGATCGCGCTGTGTTGAGTGTGATCTCGCTGGTTGAAATCGGCCAGAAAGTGCGGCTGGGCAAATGGCCGGAGATGGTTCCCTTCGCCGCGGGCCTGTTGGATCGCGCCGATGCCGACGGCTTCGATCTTCTACCCCTTTCGCCAGCTGCTGCCCTGGCTGCAGCGCTGCTCGACTGGGACCACAGGGACCCCTTCGACCGGATGATCGCGGTGGTGGCCCGCCAGGAGGACCTGCTCCTCATCTCGGCCGATGCCGCCTTCGATTCCCTCGGGGTGGAGCGTCTCTGGGGCTGAGCTGTCTTCCCCCAGTGCACGCAAGAGTTCCATGCTGTGGGGAGTTGTCAGCTGCTGCATGACCGCTGATCGGCGCCGCCTGCGCCCGCAGATGCCCTGAGCCGATGGGTTTCGATCCCCGCACCGGCGCCGTCGGCCGCCCGCCCTCCCGCGGGGTGGTGACCAGCAATGTGGACACCCTGCTGGTGGAGAACGACGCCCTGCGCCGGGAGGTGCGCCGCCTGCGCCTGCAGCTGCAGGAGCTGCAGATGCAGCAACACCAGCGGGGGCAGACCGTGACCGTCATGGCCGCCCAGGTGGAGCGCTGGGGGGTCGCCATGGCCCGCCATCCCCGCTGGCAGGCCTTGCGCGTGGGGCCGCCCGGGGGGCTGCGGGGGCTGGTGGAGCAGCGGGGCGCTCCAGTGCTGGGGGCGGAGCTGGCGCAGGCCCTGCGCGGTCCCCACAGCCGGGTGCGCTGGGCCGTGCGTGCCGCCTTCGCCCTCCATGGCCAGCGGGCGCCGGAGTGGCTGAACGAGGCCCCTCTGCGGCTGGTGGACGACCTGCTGCGGCTCACCGCATGTCCCACCGACCCCCGCACGGCCGCTCTGCTGCTGCTGGGGCTGGAGCCGGGGGCCTCGAGCGCGGCGATCAAGCGGGCCTACCGGCGCCTGGCCAAGGCCCACCATCCCGACCTGGGCGGCGACGCGGAGGCCTTCCACCGCCTCGACGCCGCCTACCGGCTGCTGATCGGTTGAGCGGCGCCATGAGCGAAGCGCCTCAGCGGCCCAGCGTGCGGCGGATGTCCTTGACCAGCAGCAGCAGGTGCAAAGGATCGGTGGGTGCACGCTCGAACTCCGGGATCAGGTGCTCGTAGAAGCCCCGGGCCAGCTCGGATTCGGCATGCACCAGCAGGCCGCGGCAGCCGATGGCGTCGCTGAGGCTGGCGACCCGGGTGATCACATCCAGCAGCAGGGCCGCACCGAGGCCCTGCCCCTCATGGCGTTCGTCCACCCCCAGTCGTGCCAGCAGCGCCATGGGCTGGGGGTAGCGGCCGGCGCCACGGCGCAGCCGCACCGGCAGATCCGCAATCGCCATGCTCGCCATGCACCAGGCGTAGTAAGCCACAACCCGGGACTGATCCACCTCAGTGACCACAAACACGCGGGTGGTACCGGTTCCATGGGCCTGCCTGGCCACCTCCACCAGCCAGTCGCCCTGCTCTTCTGATCGGCAGCGGAACCCCGGGAGCTGGTGACGGGCCGCCAGCAGCTCTGGCGGTTGGTAGTGGCTCATGCCTGGGGCTGATCTGCCGCTGGAGTGACAAAGGGCGAGGGCCGCTCCAGCAGCCGCGCCAGCCCGGGCAGGCTGCGGGCCGGGCGGCTGTTGATCCGCTCCCATTCCTGCTGAGCGTCGGCATCGAGCAGAAAGTGCTCGCGGTCGGCCAGCACCCGCTGGGCCGCCAGCCGCCCCTGGGTGAGCAGAAAGGAACTGCGGTCGGTGCCGAGGGCCGCAGCGGCTCGATCCAGCAGGTCGCGGTCGTCTTCGGTGGCCCGCAGCTCGATCCGGCTGGTCTTGGCCGGGCGGTGCCCTGGTGGCTTGGTGCTGGTCAAGGGGACAACCACTCCGAACGTACGGATACTGTACGGCGCTGATGAAGAGACGGGGCGGCAGCCCCGCAGGCTCCGGCAGTGGTTCTGAATCCCGAGCGCACCAGCTGCTGATCGGTTGAGCGGCACCCGCACCGGCCGATTCAGAACTGCAGGTTGATCCCGAGGCCGGTGGCCAGGATCGGATCCGCGTTGCGGCCGTCGGGGTGCAGGATCAGCTGCAGCACCGGCTGCAGGCTGAGCCGCTGGTTCACCTGCCAGCGGTAGTTCAGCTCCAGCACGGCCTCGTGGGCGTCGTTCCGCCCACCGCCGGTCGCCGCCGGCTGATTCAGGCGGCTGTGGCCGTAGCCGATCGCCAGCACATCCCGGGGACGGCCCGGCAGCGGTCCCTGGCTCAGCCAGCCGCCGGCCAGAAACAGGGGCACCTGGTTGCTGGAGCGCTCCTGGCCGGCGTTCACCCCCAGCCACAGCCGGTTGTCGAGGCCCAGCGGCAGGGGCGCGGCCAGGGTGAGGCTGCCCGTGAACGCGGCGGTGCTGCCGCCAGCCTGGTCGGAGAGCACCGCCAGGCCGCCCAGCTGCAGCAGGGGCGGCGGCAGCAGGCGCGGCACCGGGCCGCCCGGGTGGGCCAGCGGCGTGTGGGCCGCTCTCCAGCCCGGCAGGCGCTGGTAGCGCCACTGCAGCAGCTGGGCGCTGCCCCGCACCTCCGCCAGCCCGGGGTTCACGCCGAACAGAGCGGCCAGCTCGTCCACCGGATCGAGCCAGAACCCACCCAGCTGCCAGCTGCCCCACTCTCCGCTGCCGCTCTCCCCGTCGGCACCCGGCGTCCAGCTCACCTGCAGCCCGGGGGCCACGGCCGGATTGATCGGCAACCCGGTCACGTTCAGGTTGAGGCTGTTGTTCAGCGCCGCATGCACGTAGGCGTTCAGCACCGGCGCCGTGACCCAGTCCGGATCGAGCGCGAACAGCCCGGCCTTCAGGGCCAGCCCACCCGTGCCGGGGCGGCGCTCCACACTCGCCTCGGTGAGCCAGAGGCCGTTGGGGCTGGCGGTGGCCTGCAGGGGGAAGGCGGCACCGATCTGCTGCCACCAGTTGGGCTGGCCGCTGAACAGGCCCAGCTCCAGGTGGCCCCGCCAGTGGTCGCCCTCCCGCCATGCGGCCAAGGGCTTGCGCAGGCCGGTTCCCAGCTGCAGATCCAGGGTGAGCTGCTGCATCCAGCTGGCGCTCTGCTCAAGGCCGCCAAGGGGATTGGCCAGGGGCTGGGCCTGGAGGCGCAGCTGCAGGTCCAGCCATGCAGGTGGCTTGACCCAGCCATTCAGCGAGAACGCCCTGGCAGAAACAGCACTGGCAGCAGACGAATGGGTTTCCAGAGAAGAAAACTTGGTTTCGCCAGGGTGTTCCTGCGCCGCTGGTTGAGCTGCAGATGCTTCGATCGCGTCTGCTGGTTCACTGTGAATGGGCTCACTGTGAATGGGCTCACTGTGAATGGGTTGACAGGGGCCTGGCAGAGGACTGCAAGCCAGGCAGGCAACGGCGAGCCGCTTTGCCCTGCTCCAGCAAGACCCCAGGCCGCCCCTGCCATGGCCACGCGACAGAGGGCGATCTGAGTGGCCTATCAATGCCGCCGAGCCAAACAATGCCGCCGAGCAAAGCAATGCCGCCAATTCTAGGTGTGGCAGCGCTTGCGGCTGATTCAGGGCTGGATTATGCTGAATTGATTGGCAATTTCTCAATGAATGGACCGGAGCTGATCAATTTCATGGTCACCACCTTTGCCTTGATGAATCCCCTCGGGGTGCTGCCGATCTTCATTGCTCTCACCGCGCGGGAGAACCGCGATGTGCAGCGCCTCGTGGCCCTGTTCGTGTCGCTCACGGTGCTGGCACTGCTGGTGGTCTTTCTGTTCGTTGGTGAGAGCATCCTGCAGTTCCTCGGTGTTTCGATGGATGCGTTCCGCATCGCCGGCGGCATTCTCCTGTTACTGATGGGCTTGAAGATTGTGTCCGGGGATGCAGGCGATTCAGTCATTCAGGACGCAGGTTCCGCCGCGGCTGAGAGCGAACTGCAAGAGGCGGAAACGGTGTTTCAGAAGATTGTGATTCCCCTGGCCATGCCCTTGCTGGTGGGGCCCGGAGTGATTGCCAACGTGGTGTTGTATGCCGCTAAAGATCGTGCCGATCATGACGGTGGCGCACTGCTGTTGGGCTCGTTCCTGCTCTCGGTGGTTGTGTTGGCGATCTTTCTGGCTGGTCGTTGGTTGAAAGCCGTTGTGGGCCCGATCGGGCTCAATATCCTGATGCGGGTAATGGGTTTGATGGTGGCCGCGATGGGCGTTCAGTTCATGGTCACCGGGGTGAGTCAGATTGTCATCACCCAGCTGGCCCCGGCGATTCGCTAAGCCTTCAGGATGGGAGTTGAACTGCAGGGTTGGCGTGGTAGCTGCTGCGCACCAGCGGCCCGCTGCGCACCTGGCGGAAGCCCAGCTCGCGGGCGATGGCGCCGAGGCGGTCAAAGTCGTGGGGGCTCCAGTAGCGGGCCACGGGGATGTGGGCCAGCGACGGCCGCAGGTATTGCCCCAGGGTGAGCCGCTGACAGTCCACCGCCCGCAGGTCGCGCAGGGTCTGCACCACCTCCTCCTCGCTCTCCCCCAGCCCCAGCATCAGGCCGCTCTTGGTGGGGATGGCCGGAGCCAGCTCCCGGGCGGCGGCCAGCAGCCCCAGGGAGCGGCGGTAGGTGGCGCCGCGCCGCACCTCCCCCTGCAGGCGCTCCACCGTCTCCAGGTTGTGGTTGAAGCACACCGGTTCAGCCGCCAGCACGGTGGCCAGCCGCTGGCGCTGGGCTGCCAGGCCGGCCTGTTCCTCGCGGTGGCCGCCCCAGAAGTCGGGGGTGAGCACCTCGATCGATGTGCCCGGGCTGCGGCGGCGGATGGCGGCCATGGCGGCGGTGAACAGGCCGGCGCCGTGGTCGGCCAGGTCGTCGCGGGCCACGGCGGTGAGCACCACGTAGGAGAGGCCCAGCGCCGCCACCGCCTCGGCCACCCGCTCGGCCTCGGCGCCGTCGAGGGGCATCGGCGCCTGGCCCTTGTGCACCTGGCAGAAGGCGCAGCTGCGGGTGCAGATCGAGCCCCCCAGCAGGAAGGTGGCGGTGCCGGCGGCGTAGCACTCCGCCCGGTTCGGGCAGCGGCCCTCCTCACAGATCGTGTGCAGCCGCTGCTGCTTCACCACCGCCTGTACTGCCGCCAGGTCGGAGGCCCGGCCCACCGGCCGCTGCAGCCAGGCCGGCAGCCGTTCGGCCGGGGCGATGGCGCTGTAGCGGCTGGTGGGCTGGCTGGGCATCACACTCCGCAGCGGCGGCCGCCTGAATCGGCCCATTCTCAGTGGAGCCAGCGCAGATCGCGACGCAGCTCCCGGGCCATGCGGCTGTCGCCGGCGAGCAGCTCCTGGAGTTCGCTGGATGTGAGCACCAGGGCATCACAGCTGAGGGGAAGGCGCTCCAGCGGCCAGTGGCGCAGGCGCTGGTGCTGGGGGCCCCCGGCGTCCTCGTCGATCAGCAGCAGATCGAGATCGCTGCCCACGCCGGCGTCGCCCCGCCCGTAGCTGCCGAACACCCCCACGCGCCTGAGGCTCACGTGGGCGAGCCGCTGTTCCTCGGCCCAGGTGCGCACCTCCTGGAGCACCTGCTCAGGCCTGGGCCAGCGCAGCACGGATTGCGTCAACAAGCGCACGGGCATGGCCGAGGGCATCCTGGCTTTGCAGCCGGCCGAAATGATCGGTCGGTGCACCTTCCGGCAGGCTATCGGGATAGCGGGTGGGGATGTAGAGGGCGTCAAGCACCCGGAGCCGATCCTCCAGATCCGCCACCTCCACGGCCAGGGACTGGGCCAGCTCGGCTGGCAGGTCGCGGAAGGAGCGCCCGAGGCCATGGCCCCAGCTCTGCTGGCCATGGCGCAGGTGCAGCGCCTTGAGGGCCTTCTCCACGGCCTGATGGCAGGCGAAACAGGCCCACTCATGGTGGCCGGCACCGGCACTCAGCTGGGCCTGGGCCAGGTCGGCCTCGGCCTGATGCAGCCAGTCTGCTGAGCGGTTCATGGCTACTCCACCGGCCGGCGCCCCTCAAGGGCGCGGGCCAGGGTGATCTCGTCGGCGTATTCCAGCTCGCTGCCCATCGGCAGGCCGTAGGCGATGCGGCTCACCGGCGCGAACGGCCGCAGCAGCCGCGCCAGGTAGAGGCTGGTGGTGTCGCCCTCCACGCTGGGGGTGAGGGCCAGGATCACCTCCTCCACCGGCACCCCGCCCTCGGCGGCCACCCGCTGCACCAGCGCCTGGATGTGCAGCAGCTCGGGGCCGATGCCATCCATCGGCGAGATCAGGCCGCCGAGCACGTGATACCTGCCCTTGAACTCGCGGGTGCGCTCCATGGCCAGCAGGTCGCGGGAGTCGGCCACCACGCAGATCTGGCCGGTGTGGCGCTCGGGGTTGCGGCAGATCTCGCAGAGCGGCTCGGCCGAGAGGTGAAAGCAGCGCTGGCACTGGCCCACCTGGCTGCGGGCGGCCAGCAGGGCGTCGGCGAAGCTGCGGATCTGCTCCTCCGGCTGGCGCAGCAGGTGCAACGCCAGCCGCTGGGCCGTGCGCGGGCCGATTCCGGGCAGCCGCTCGAACTGCTCGATCAACCGGGCCAGGGGACGGGTGTAGCCGCTCAGGACCGTGCTGCCGCTGGCGGGAATGTAGGCGCGGCGCCCAGCAGAATGGGCGCCAGCTCCCCGCCCGCTGCGCCCGTGACCGCCACGCCCGCCCGTTCCCTCCTGCCGGCCGCCCTGTGGCGGGGCGTGCTGGCCCTGGCGCTGGCCCTGCTGGTCACGGCCTGCAGCGGCACCACCGCCGGCCTCAACGGCTACCAGAGTCCGGATGGCCGCTATGCCTTCCTCTATCCCACCGGCTGGATCCGGGCCCAGGTGAGCGGCGGGCCCTCGGTGGTGTTCCACGACCTGATCAACAGCGATGAAACCCTCAGCCTGGTGATCTCGGAGGTGACCCCCGAGAGTGATCTCACCAGCCTGGGCAGTCCGGTGGCGGTGGGTGAGGCCCTGCGCCGCAACGTGATCGCCCCCGCGGGCAGCGGCCGGCAGGCCGAGCTGGTGCAGGCCGATGCGCGCCAGCAGGGCGGCCGCACCTTCTACGACCTGGAATACGCCGTGCACCTGCAGGACCGCGACCGCCACGAGCTGGCCACCGTGGTGGTGGATCGGGGCCGCCTCTACACCTTCGCCGCCAGCACCAACGAGATCCGCTGGCCCCGGGTGAAGGAGCTGTTTGGCCAGGTGGTGACCTCGTTCAACCTGTTGGTGTGACTTGAGCGCGCAAGCGGCCATCCCCGCTCCCGTTGATGTGGTGGTGATCGGCGGCGGCCTGGCGGGGGGGCTGCTGGCCCTGGAGCTGGCGGCTGCATCCTGCAAGACACCGGGCGGACTGACCGTGCAGCTTGTGGATGCCGCGAGCCCGCACCAGGCCAGCCAGTGGAGCTACGGGGCGCTCGCCCCCTTCGCCGGCGGCCACTGGGCCCGGCTGCAGCGCCGCCATGGCGATCTGGGCTGGCGGCGCCGCTGGTTCCGCCCCTGGGGACCCGGCGCGCCCCTGGGCGGCCGGCTGCCCCTGCCCTGCAGCCGGGTGGAGGCCGCCGTGTTGCGCCGGCAGCTGCCCGGGGCCCTGGAGCGGGCGGGGTGCGCCTGCGCCAGGGCCGGGTGGAGCGCCTGCTGCCGCCCGCCGCCGCAGGTCAGCCCTGGCGGCTGCAACTGGCGGGCGCTCCCGAACCCCTGGCGGCCCGGCAGGTGGTGCTGGCCGCCGGGGCCGGCAGCCGGGAGCTGTGGCCGCAGCTGTCCGAGCGCCTGCGGGTGAGCTGGGCGGGGGTGCTGCTGCTGGAGCCCCAGGCCGGCGGCTGGCCCTGGGCTGGGCCGCTGGCGATGCGCCTGCCGGCCCGCTTCCAGCGGCTGGCCCTGGAGGCCGGTGCCGCCGGCCTGGCCGCCGAGGCCTGGCAGGTGGATCCGGGCCTGCTGCCCTGGGGCGAGCACTGGCTGGCGGGCCAGATCAGCCTGGTGCGCCCCGGCCTGGCGGCCGGCGACCCCCGACCCTGGCCTGCAGGAGCGGCGACTGCGCCAGGCCCTGGCGCCCTTGCTGCCGGCGCTGGACCACTGGCCGGGCCGTTTTCAGCAGGTGCCGGTGAGCTTCTGCACGGACGGCCAGCCCCTGGTGGGCCCGGTTGCTGGGGCGCCGCCGGGCCTGTGGAGCTTCGTGGGCTTCAGTGCCGCCTTCCTGGCGGTGCCGCGGCTGGCACCCCAGCTGGCCCGGGCCGTGCTGGAGGCGGCCACCCAGGTGCCCAATCTGTAGTGCTCGTCACCAGCGAAGGGGCCCCAGATGTGCTGGATCTTTTTCTTGCAGCAGAGGGGCCCATGCGGGCACTTCACCCCCGGTCCATGGCTCTTGAGAAAACGCGGCAGGGCTGCTACGATTTTGGCAGAATTCAGGTGCAGTAGCGGCCGACTTTCGGCAAAGTCCTTGGTGCCAACCTGGATCACATTCGGGCTTTTCATTTTTCCCAAGCTCTCCTGATTGGCCAGTTTGGTAAACTTCTGAAGTCACTCTTTTGTCTTCCAAGGCAGTCAGTTGCTTCGCGGGCCCCAGAGGCCGCGTGACGCGGTTGAGACGCTTTCCTCGGATTGCAGTCCCTGCGCACGTGCACTCGGCTGGTTGACTGCGGTCCCGCCAGTGCCTCCACGCCACCCGTGTGTCCGCCCATGGTGCAGGGATCCCCATCAGCGCAGCCATCCCGCCCGCGGCGGCGTCATCCCCGCCGTCACCTGCACTGTCCCCACCATCCCCAGCAGGGGTTGCGCAGCGTGTCGGCCAAGCGCTTTCTGGCGGCCGGCCCGGATGGTGAGATCCAGGCCGGCCCGGTGCAGCGCGAGTGCTTCCTGCAGTGGGCCCAGCGGCAGGGCCTCACCCCCCTGGCCGACGACTGGATCGAGGCCTTCCACTGCCCGGCCTGCAACAGCGTGCTGTTCTGGCGCCTCCAGCGCGCCCCCGGCGGCGAGCTCAGCCTGCTTCCCCTGCCCGCCGGCGTCCTGGCCCAGCTCCAGTGTCGCGGGGCCCAGCGCCAAAGCTGATCCCCAATCTGCTGGCAACCCAATCTGCTGGCAATAGGCCTGCCAACATGCTTGCCATCTGAGCGCGACCACGCCCCCTTGACCACCACTTCCGGCCCTGGCTCGGCGACGGGCCCATCCCGATCTCACTCTCTGCCCACCAGGCGCAAGGAGCTGGTGATCCTCACCACGGCCGGCTGGGCCCTGTTCACGGTGTTCGTGCTCACCGTGATCGGGGGTCTGCTGCCCCTGCAGCCCCGCAACCTCGCCTGGAGCCAGAACATCTCCCGGCTGATCGTGGATGCCGGCTCCCTCGCCCTGGTGGGCCTGTGTCTGGTGCGCTACGGCTCCTACCTGCGCTCCCTCGACCTTCCCAGTCGCGAGTCGCTGGCCACCAGCCTGCGCAACGCCGGTCGCAGGTCCAGTGCGTCCGCGTCCTCGACCCGACCAGCCCAGTCCTCCCCTGCCAGTTCTTCCGGCAATCTTCTCTCCAGGCTGGTGGCCAGGATCTTCAGCGGTTCTGCACGATCGGGGTCCCGGCGCGATCCCTTCGCTGTGGATCAGCATGTGAAGGACAAACTGGCGCTGGAGCGCAACAAGCTCTGGGTCCGCCGCATGGCGATCGCCGGGGCCCTGGGAATGCTGTTGCTGGCGCCCCTGCAGGTGGTGATCTTCATCCGGGGGGCAGCGGCCCTCGATCTGGAGTTCACCAAGGCCACGCTGCAACAGCGGCAGCAGTTTGAGCAGCTGGAGACGGCCCTGCGCGATGCGCCGGCCGAGCGCCTGCGCCAGGGGTGGTTGCAACTCAAACGGCTCGATCCAGCCAGCGCTCCGGCCACCCTGCCCGCTCCCGCCGCCCAGCTGGACGACCTGATTGCCGAGGCCAACCGCAACCGCGACAGCTCCCTGCAGTCTCTGCGCAGCCAGGCCAGCGGCGCCCGCTTTGCCCTCGGCCGCGACAGCCTGCGCGTGCTGCTGGCCTCCCTGGTGTACGGCTGGGCCTTCTGGGCCTTCTTCCGCCGCGCCTGATGGCCCCCAAGCTCCTGCAGCTCCTTCCCCCCCGGTGGCGTCCCGGGCACTGGCTCCCTGCCGTGGGCCCCACGCTGCGCCGCCATGCCGGCAACCGCCGCTCCCTCTGGTTGCTGCTGGCCGCCCTGCTGTTCACCTGGAGTGCCCTGCAGCTCTACTGGGCCGATGTGGATCCCAAGTTCCAGCTGCTCAATCTGCTGATCTGGTTCGGCTGCACGATCGCCCTGGAGGACCAGCTGCCCCTGCTCTGGCCGCGGCCATCCCGGGCCTCCCAGCTGCTGGGTGGCGCGCTGATCGGCTACACCCTCTGGCGCGGCGGCTGGCTGCTCAACCAGCAGGACCGCTTCATTTACCTGATGGTGCCCCTGCTGGTGGGGGGACTGGCCCTGCTCAATCGTCCCTTCTCCCGCCTGCGCATCTTTCTGGTGCCGGGGGTGATCGGCCTGTTGTTTCCCCTGGGCTATCGCATCTCAGCCCTGCACCCCTACCTGGAGCGCCCCACCGCCCAGCTCAGTTGGCTGCTGCTCACCGCCCTCGGCTTTGAGCCCGCCCTCAGCGGCCGCGAGGTGATGCTCAGCACCGGCGGCGTGTCGATCACGGGCACCTGCACCGGCATCGACCAGATCGTGGTGAGCCTGGTGGTGGTGGTCATCTTCCTGATGGTGTTTCCCCTGCGCAGCTGGCTGCACCGCCTTCTGGCCGTGGCGATCGCACTGGTGTCAGCTGTGCTGGTGAATGCGGTGCGCATTGCCCTGCTGGCCCTGCTGGTGGCCGTGCCCGAGGACTGGGGCGAGCAGGGCTTCGACTTCTTCCATGATTCCTACGGCAGCCTGGTGTTCTCCCTGATCGCCGTGTTCATCCTGGGCTGGGGCTACACCAAGCTGATCGACCGGGAGCTCGCCAGCAGGGGCCTGGCGGCTGGCTCCCCAGGATCCCCCTCAAGCCCCAACGAGCTGGTCTGACCGTTGCTCCGCCACATCAGCCCCACCCCTTCACGCCTCCAGACCCGCCTGGTGCTGGGCGCTCTCTCCAGCCTGGCGCTGCTGGCCACGCTCCAGCCTCTCCTGCTGCCCCGCCAGCCCCGGCTGCCCCAGCTGCCCGTCGATCTCCCCTTGCCGCCAGGCTGGCGGGTTCTCTCCAGCTCCAGCTCAAGCCCCTCCCCCGCCCTGCCGAAACCGCCCCAGCCCCGGGGCTATCGGCCCCTGTTCAGCCCCCTGGCCGTCGGCACGGGCACGGTCCTTGAGGGTCCGGCTGGTGCCCAGGTGCGGCTCACGCCCATGGCCAGTTGGGCCGCCTCCGCGCTGGATCCCGCCAGTCTTTCCCCAGCTCAGGCTGGCTCCGGCTCCTCGAGTCCCGCGAGCTGCCTCACAGCCAGGGGCACCTTGCAGTCAGACCGGGATGCCCTCACCGAGCTGCCCCTGAAGCCCGAGCCCCTGCCCCGAGCTCAGAAGGCTCTCGCCACCCTGCTACCCACCCCGGATCGCAGTTTCAACTGCCTGCTGGTCAGCACCAACCGTCCCCAGCTGCTGAAGCAGTCCGCCACCAGCCAGCCCCTCTGGCCTGCCCTCAGCCGTGCGGTGCGCTGGCCGCCCCCCCCGGGCCACTGATTCTCAGGCTGCTTGCTCAGGCTGCTTTGCTCAAGCCCCAGGTTCCTCACTCCCCGTTGCCCCGTCCGCTCGCCCCCACCTCCGGCTCGCCGCGCAGTGCCACCCAGGAGATCCCCCCCCCACCGCAGAGCGAGATCCGCCCCGTCGTGGTGATCCCCCTCTACAAGCTGGAGCTGTCCGGCCTGGAGTGGGCGAGCTTTGCCGCCATCACCTCGGTGCTGGCCCCCCACCCGATCGCCATCCTGGCTCCGCGCCGCCTCGCCCCCCTGCTCGGCGACTGGCTGGCGGCCCGCCTCGATCTCGGTGCCCTGCAGGTGCAGCTCCATCTGGTGGACGATCACTGGCTGGCCGATGTGTCCGCCTACAACCACCTGATGCTGCAGCCCTGGTTCTACGACCACTACCGGGAGTTCAGCCATCTGTTGATCGCCCAGCTCGACAGCTACGTGTTCCGGGACGAGCTGCTGCACTGGTGCCGCCAGCCCTACGCCTATCTCGGCGCGCCGATCTATCCCGAGGGTGCGGCCTACGGCGAGGCGGGCTGCCAGGCCCTGGGGGCCGGTGGTTTCTCCCTGCGCGCCCTGGCGGCCTTCCGCCAGGCCTTTGCCCGCAATCCCCGGCTGGTGGGGCTGGCCGATCTGCCCAGCGTGATCCGGGGCTACAACCTGCGCGGCGCTGTGGTGCGGCTGCTGCGCCTGCTGCGGCTGCTGCTCAGCGGCGACTGCCGGCTGTGCCAGCGCCACAACCTGGTGCAGCGGCGACTTGGCCTCAATGAGGACGTGATCTTCGGAGCGGTGCTGCCCAGGCTGCTGCCCTGGTTCACCGTTCCCGACTACGCCACGGCCTGCCGCTTTGCCCTGGATCGCTATGTGGAGCGCGATCTGGCGGCCCAGCCAGGTCTGCCCTTTGGATCCCACGGCTGGTTCAGGGACCCCGCCACGGTCGCCGCCTGGCGCCCCCACATCCCCGCCCTTCAGGCCTGAACCTCCATCAGAATCCAGCCCATCACCCGCCCAGCCCCCCTGCCGTTCAGTCCGCGCTGCTTTCGGGGCATTCGCCACACCGCCACCCTGGTGGGCCGCCGCAATGCCCTGCGGCTGCTGACGGCCAGGCTGGCCGGCGCCCGCACCGCCCCGCTGAACACTCCGGCCGGGCAGCTGCTGGTGCGCAGCTGGGGCACCGATGTGCTGATGGTGGCCGACGTTCTCTTCCGCGGCGACTACGCCTTTCCCTTTCCCCTGCTGGACGATCACCGGCCAGGGGAGCGCCCGCAGCTGATCGTGGATGCCGGTGCCAACGTGGGCAGCGCCACCCGCTATTTCCTGCAGCGCTTCCCGGCTGCCACGGTGGTGGCCATCGAACCCGACCCCGGCAACTTCGCCCTGCTGGCGGCCAACTGCGCAGCCCATCCCCGGGCGGTGCTGATCAACCGGGCCCTCTGGCCCGAGTCCACCCGCCTGGCGCTCGACCACTCCCTCGCCGCCGCGTGCGCCGTGCGCACCCACCCGCCTACCAGCCCCAGCTCCCCAGCCACCTCACCCCCCAGCTCCCCAGCCACCTGTGACACCCTCACCATGCAGGAGCTGATCGCCAGCCACGGCCCGGTGGATCTGCTCAAGCTGGACATCGAGGGAGCAGAGGCCCAGCTGTTCGCGCCGGGGCGGGACCTGAGCTGGCTGGAGCAGGTGGCCTCGATCGTGATCGAGCTGCACGACCGCTACGAGCCGGGCTGCTCCCGGCACTTCTGGGCGGCGGTGGACGATTTCCCTGTGGAGGCCTGCCGCGGCGAGAATCACTATGTCTCGCGTCGCGGGGCCTGAGGCCCGGCCCGTGCCGCGCCTGCGCCACGACCTGCCGCGGCTCTGGCGGCACCTCAGCCGCCGGCGCCGCTGGCAGCTGGCGGGGGTGTTGGCCCTGCTGCTGCTCAGTTCCCTGGCGGAGATGTTCAGCCTGGGGGCGGCGCTGCCGTTTCTGGCCGTGCTGGCCGAACCGCAGCGGCTCTGGGGCACGGCGAAGGTGCAGGTGCTGGCGGGTTGGCTGGGCTGGCAGCAGCCCGGGGATCTGGTGCTGCCGTTCTGCCTGCTGTTCGCCCTGGCGGCCCTGCTGGCCGGCCTGTTGCGGCTGCTGGCGCTCTGGGCCTCCAGTGGGCTGGTGCAGGCCATCGGTGCCGACCTGAGCGCGGAGCTCTACCGCCGCACCCTGCACCAGCCCTACGCCCTGCTGCTGCAGCGCCGCAGCAGCGACCTGATCAGCGCCGTGGCCAATGAGGTGGACCAGGTGGTGAATGGCCTGGGCGGCCTGTTGCAACTGTGCAGCGGCGGCCTGGTGGGCCTGGCCCTGGCCGGGGTGCTGCTGCTGCTGAATCCCGGGGTCACGCTGGTGATGGCGACCGTGCTGGCCGGCGGCTACGGCCTGCTGCTGCTGCTCAGCCGCCGCCGGCTGCAGCGGCTGGGGTCGGCGATGCGCGCCGATGAGGCGGAGCGGATCCGTGGCCTGCAGGAGGGGCTGGGGTCGATCCGCGACGTGATCCTGGACGGCAGCCAGGCCACCTACACCCGCGTCTACGGCCAGGCCGACCGGCGCCTGCGCCGCCACAGGGGCCAGGGGGAGGTGATCGCCCTGGCGCCCCGCTACGTGATGGAGGGGGTGGGCCTGGCCCTGATCGCCCTGGCCTCCCTGCAGCTCACCGCCAGCCGCACCGGCGTGCTGGGTGCCCTGCCCCTGCTCGGCGCCCTGGCCCTCGGTGCCCAGCGCCTGCTGCCCACCCTGCAGCTGATCTACGCCAACTGGACCGGTCTGCGCCTGCACCAGCCCGCCCTGCACTCCGTGCTGGCCTACCTCGACCAGCCGATCCCCGACCCCCACCCCGAGCCAACCCAACCTCCACCAGCCCCGCCCCAGAACCCAGCCCTGCCCTTCCAGACAGCCCTGCAGTTGCGCGATGCCAGCTTCCGCTACGGCCCCGACCAGCCCTGGGTGCTGCGCCACGCGGAGCTCACCATCCGCCCCGGCGAGCGGGTGGGCATCGTCGGCCTCACCGGCAGCGGCAAGAGCACCCTCGTCGACCTGCTGATGGGCCTGCTCGAGCCCACGGCCGGCGAGCTGCTGGTGGATGGGGAGCCCCTGCGCGGCGAGCGACTGCGGCGCTGGCGCAGTGGCATCGCCCACGTGCCCCAGAGCGTGTTCCTGCTCGACGGCACCATCGCCGAGAACATCGCCTTCGGCTTGCCGGCCCGCCAGGTTGACTGGCCCCGCCTGGAGGCGGCGGCTGAGCGGGCCCTGCTGGCGGATGTGCTGCGCAGCCTGCCCCAGGGCCTGCACACGCCGGTGGGGGAGCGGGGCGTGCGCCTGAGCGGTGGCCAGCGCCAGCGCATCGGCCTGGCCCGGGCCCTCTACCGGCAGGCGGCGGTGCTGGTGCTCGACGAGGCCACCAGCGCCCTCGACACCGCCACCGAAGCCCAGGTGCTGGCGTCCATCGCCGCCCTCGGTGCCCAGGTCACCGTGCTGATGATCGCCCACCGCGCCAGCAGCCTGGTGGGCTGCCAGCGCCTGATCCGCATCGCCCACGGCCAGGCCCACCCCGAGCACCAGCCATGAGCCGTCGCGAGCTCGACCACCCACGTGCCACGACCCCACATCACACCACCCCACACCACATCTGGTGTCTCCAATGGCTCAAAAGCGAACAATGGCCTGAGGCGCCAGGGGTGACTTCCCCCTGAGCCGCCAGGAGCGCCAGCCCGAACAACCCACCCAGCCTCCACCTGCCAACGAGGCCCCACGTCCATCAGGTCCCGCACGGGCTGCAGCCCCAACCTGAACTGCCGCCCTTGTCGACGAAGTCGCCGGACCTTCTGCGTCCGTGCAGGGTTCTGTACAACCTGTACAGATCTGCACTGCAGCACGTCTACCGCCATGGCTGCCAGCGACAAGCTCTTTTACTGGGTGTTCCAACAACACCCCGACCGGATCCTGGAGCTGCTGCCCGAGCTGGCAGCCGGCGGCGGTGGCTATCGCTTCTCAGCGCCGGTATTGAAGGAACGGGAGCGGCGGCTCGATGGTCTGCTCCAGCCCCCTGAGCATGCAGCTGGTGAGCCGCCGCCGCAGCCGGCGGTGATCCTGGAGGCCCAGATGCAGGCCGATCAGGGCTTTCTGCGGCGGCTCTATGCCGAGAGCGCGATGCTGATCGAGCAGGAGAGCCAGATCGAGCATTGGCGAGTTGTGGTGCTCTGCCCCAACCGCCGCCTCAACTTCGGGCGACCGGCGGCGGTGGCTGAATTCCTGCGCGAACGGGTGCAGTGGATCGAGCTGGAGTTCGCCGCCACCGATCCCACAGCAGCGCCATTGCTGCGGGCCTTGGCGCTGCTGGTGCAGCCCGAGGAGCAGATCCCCGCCAGCAGCGGTGCCATCCGCGCAGAGGTGGCCGGCACGGCCCAGGAGCAGGAGCTGGCTGATGTGATCGCCGCTACGCTGATCAGCAGGTTCAACGGCCGTTCCATCTCCCAGCTGTGCGCCATGGGCAACATCACCGCCAGTGAGTTCACGCAGAGCGTGGCCTACCGCGAGATCTTTGGCCAAGGCCGCCAGGAGGGCCGCCAGGAGGGCCGCCAGGAGGGCCGCCAGGAGGGCCGGCGGGATGAGGCAGCAGCTGTGACCCTCCGCCTCCTCAACCGCCGCTGCGGCCCCCTCACAGACGCCACCACCGCCCAGATCCAGGCGCTGCCCCTGCAGCAACTGGAGGCCCTCGCCGACGCCCTGCTCGACTTCACGGGCCCGGCCGACCTGGTCGCCTGGCTGGCCGCCCACACCTGAGCGGAACCACCCACGGCCTGAGCCCCCGGCAGCGGGGGCTTTTTGCTGCCGTCCCCCACCCCTTCCCCCTTCCATGCCCACCCCAACCCTGCTCGTTACCGGTTCCTCAGGCCTGATCGGCTCGGAGGTGTGCGTGCACTTCGCCGGGCGCGGTTGGCGGGTGGTGGGGGTGGACAACAACCAGCGGGCGGTGTTCTTCGGGCCGCAGGGGGACACGCGCTGGAACCAGAAGCGCCTGCAGGAGCAGCTGGGGGACAACTTCCAGCACGCCGAGCTGGACATCCGCGACCGGCCGGGGGTGCTGGCCCTGCTGGCCGAGCTGAAGCCCAACGCGATCGTGCACACGGCGGCCCAGCCCAGCCACGACCGAGCGGCAGCGATCCCGTTCGACGACTTCGACACCAACGCGGTGGGCACGCTCAACCTGCTGGAGGCCACGCGCCAGAGCTGCCCTGAGAGCCCGTTTGTGCACCTCTCCACCAACAAGGTGTATGGCGATCGGCCCAACAGCATCCCCCTGAAGGAACTGGAGAGCCGCTGGGACTACGACGATCCGGCCTACGTCAACGGCATCGCCGAGGATTTCCCGATCGACCAGAGCAAGCACTCCCTGTTCGGGGCGTCAAAGGTGGCGGCGGACGTGATGGTGCAGGAATACGGCCGCTATTTCGACATGCCCAGCTGCTGCCTGCGGGGGGGGTGCCTCACGGGGCCGAACCACACCGGCGTGGAGCTGCACGGCTTTCTCAGCTATCTGGTGAAGTGCAACCTGGAGGGCCGGCTGTATAAGGTGTTTGGTTACAAGGGCAAGCAGGTGCGCGACAACATCCACTCCCACGATGTGGCGCGCTTCATCGAGGCCTTCCTGGAAGCACCGCGGCTGGCGGAGGTGTACAACCTGGGCGGCGGCCGTGACAATTCCTGCTCGATCTGGGAGGCGTTCCAGATTGCCGAGCAGCATTCCGGCAAGACCCAGGTGTTTGAGTATGTGGATGAAAACCGCATCGGCGATCACATCTGCTACATCAGCGACCTGAGCAAGATGCGCGATCACTATCCCCAGTGGGACATCAGCATCAGCCTCCAGGAAACAATCGGCCAGATCGTGCGCAACTGGCAGGTGCGCGAGGTGGCTGTGTGATGCGCCTCCTGATCACCGGCGCCTGCGGCTTCGTGGGCTCCGAGCTCTGCCTGGCCCTGCAGGAGCATCTCAGCGATCTGCAGATCACAGGCCTCGACAACCTCAGCCGACGGGGCAGCTGGCGCAACCTGGATCGGCTTGAGCAGCGCGGCATCCGCGTGCTCCATGGCGACATCCGCCAGGCTGCGGATCTGGAGGGGCTCGACCCGCAGGATTGGCTGATCGATGCCGCAGCCAACCCCAGCGTGCTGGCGGGGGTGGATGGCAAGGCCAGCAGCCGCCAGCTGGTGGAGCACAACCTGCTGGGCACGGTGCAGATGCTGGAGGCCTGCAAGCGCTGGGGAGCCGGCTTTGTGCTGCTCTCCACCAGCCGGGTGTATTCGATTCCGCCGCTGGCCCAGCTGGCAGTGGAGCCCCGGGATGGGGCCTTCGCGCCCACCACAGAAGCGCTGGCCAGCACCCCTGGCCTGAGCGCTGCAGGGATCCACGAAACCTTCTCCACCGCCGCACCGGTGTCTCTCTACGGCGCCACCAAGCTGGCTTCGGAAGTGCTGGCGTTGGAGTATGGAGATGCCTTCGATCTCCCGGTGCGCATCAACCGCTGCGGTGTGTTGGCCGGGGCGGGCCAGTTCGGCAAGGCCGACCAGGGCATCTTCGCCTTCTGGTTGCACAGCTGGCGGGAGCAAAGGCCGCTGAAATACATTGGCTTTGATGGACAGGGACATCAGGTGCGCGACTGCCTCCATCCCCGCGACCTGGCGGCTCTGCTGGCGCTGCAGCTGCAGGCCGGCGTCGATCGAAGCAAGCCGCGGCTGGCGAATGTGTGCGGTGGAGCCAGCTCGGCCTGTTCGCTGCAGCAGCTCAGCAGCTGGTGCACGGAGCGATGGGGGCCTCAACAGGTGAGCCACAACCCTGAGCCCCGCCCCTACGACCTGCCCTGGGTGGTGCTCGATCACGCCCTGGCCAGCAGCAGCTGGAACTGGGCGCCCCAGATCAGCACAGCCACCATCCTCAGCGACATCGCGGCGTTCGCTGAGGAGAACCCCAACTGGATTGCCCTCTCCGCATGACGTCGTTACCCGTCCGCGCCCAGATCCCCGAGCCCCCGCCTGAAATCAGCGACGACCGCATCCTCAGGCGTTCGCTCTGACATGGGCATGCCAGTTTCCGCACCACCCACAGCCCCGCACCCTTGATCTCCAGCGCTTTCAGCAAACCCTTTCTGCCCCGCCGGATCCTGCGCAGGCTGCTGCAGCCCCTACGCAGCCAGGAGCCTGCGGCCCAGCTGATCCGCCAGACGGCGCGCCGACAGTGGCGGATGCTGGCGCTGAATGCGGGCGGCAGCTTGCTGCAGGCCTTCAGCGAGGGGGCCACCCTGGCGGTGGTGTTCCTGGCGGTGGAGGCGCTGTCGGCGCCGGCAGCTGAACCGTTCAACTGGGCCAGCAACCCGATCCTCAACCGGCTGCCGGGGGCGGTGGCGCTGCTGTCGGCCCTGCCGGCCAGCGGCGCCTTTGCCCTGCTGCTGGTGGTGGCGGTGCTGCTGCAGGCGCTGAACAGCCTGGCCCAGTTTGTGAGCAGCGTGAGCGTTGGTTATTTCGCCGCCCGCTGCACCGCCCAGGTGAAGGCGCGCATCCACAGCCAGGTGCTCAGCTTCAGCTTCCCCTGCGCCAGCGGCTACAAGGTGGGCAACCTCACCAACTACGCCGGCAGCGGCCCCCAGGCCGTGCAGGCCCAGATCGGTGCCCTCAGCGGCCTGCTGGTGGCGCTGCTGATGGTGCTCACCTACATCGTGGTGCTGGTGGGCATCTCCCCCTGGCTGCTGCTGGCGGTCGCGGCCATGGGTGGCTTGATCACGCTTCTGCAGCGCCAGCTGCTGCCGCGCATCGCCGGCGGCTCCCGCCAGCTCAATGCGATTGAGGTGGCCATCAGCCAGCGGGTGACGGAAGACTTCCAGGCCCTGCGCCTGCTGCACAGCAGTGGCCAGCTGGATGGCGCCGACGGCCAGCTGCGGGGCCGGATGGGCGAATTCGAACGGGCCAGCAGGGCCCAGACCCGCCGCGTCTCAGTGGTGGGGCCTGTTTCCGGCTTCTTGCCGATCCTGGCCATCGCGGCGATTGCTGCGATCAGCCTGCTGCTGTTCGGTGACCGCAGCACCGGCGTGCTGCCCAGCCTGGTGACGTTTGTGCTGGCGCTGCAGCGCCTCAATCAGCGCATCAGCGGCATCGCCGGCACTTTCAACGCCCTGGCCACCAACAGCGGCAAGATGGAGCGCCTCAATCAGATCCTCTCGCCGGAGGGCAAGCAGTTCCGCCGCCGCGGCGGCACCCCGTTCCAAGCGCTGCAGCGCGAGATTCGCTTCGAGAGCGTGGGCCTGCAGTACGCCCCGGAACTGCCCCCGGCCCTCAAGGACATCTCCTTCACCCTGCCCAAGGGCCAGATGCTGGCGCTGGTGGGCCCCAGCGGTGCTGGCAAGAGCTCGATTGCCGACTTGCTCACCGGCCTCTATGCCCCTAACGCCGGGGAGATCTGGATCGACGACACACCCTTGGAGCAGCTGGAGCTCTCCAGCTGGCAGCAGCGCCTGGGGGTGGTGAGCCAGGACACGTTCCTGTTCAACGCCACCATCGCCGAGAACATCGCCTTCGGCACACCGGGGGCGACCCCGGCCCAGATTCAAGCCGCCTGCCAGGCGGCCCAGGCGGCGGGCTTCATCGAGAGCCTGCCAAAGGGCTACGACACCCTGGTGGGAGAGCGCGGCTACCGGCTCAGCGGCGGCCAACGGCAGCGGCTGAGCCTGGCGCGGGCGATCCTGCGGGATCCGGAGCTGTTGATCCTCGATGAGGCCACCAGCGCCCTGGATTCCCAGAGCGAGCGACTGGTGCAGGAGGCGATCGAGCGCTTTGAGCGCAACCACACCGTGCTGGTGATCGCCCACCGGTTGAGCACGATCGTTCGGGCTGATCAGATTCTGGTGCTGGAGGGGGGGCGTGTGGTGCAGTGTGGAACGCATAGCAACTTGCTGGCCCAGGGTGGGCTCTACCAGCAGCTCTGGCAGCAGCAGGCGCTCTCAACGGTGCTAGCGTAATCAGAAACTCAAGTACAAGGTACGACTGATCAGGCTGGGCTATCTGCCGCTAGATGGAATCTTTGAATTTAGCGATTTAGGTTTTCCATGCATTACAATGTATACGTCTAAAGCATCAATTCGCTCCTCGAGCTTGGTGCCATCCTTCTCGTTGATCGATCTTCTCGAGGTGTTAATGCATTTATATCGTTATGTAGCTTGTTGCTCATTCGCTGATTCTCTTTCTTGTCTGCCCTGACCCGCTGTCTGGAGGAGGAAGCGGCGGCGATATCGGCCGCGGCGCAACGGCTGGACGCCGAGGAGGTGGAAAAGGCGCTGGAGGAGCTGGAGGCCTGCCGTCAGCGGCGGGGGAAGCTGGTGATCACGGGAGTGGGCAAGAGCGGGATCGTGGCGCGCAAGATCGCGGCCACCTTTTCCTCGATCGGGCTCACCTCGGTGTTTCTGAACCCGGTGGACGCGCTGCACGGGGATCTGGGGATCGTGAATGCGGAGGATGTGGCCCTGCTGCTCTCCAACAGCGGCGAGACGGAGGAGGTGCTGGCGATCCTGCCGCACCTGAAACGGCGTGGCACGGCGCGGATCGCGCTGGTGGGGCGGATCGACTCGAGCCTGGCGCGGGGCTGCGATGTGGTGCTGGATGGGTCGGTGGACCGGGAGGTGTGTCCGCTGAACCTGGCGCCGACGGCCAGCACGGCGGTGGCGATGGCGATCGGCGATGCGCTTGCGGCGGTGTGGATGGAGCGAGCCGGGATCTCGCCGGTGGATTTCGCGATCAACCACCCGGCGGGAGCGCTGGGTCGCCAGCTGACGCTGACGGTGGCGGACGTGATGGTGCCGGCCGCCGAACTCACCCCCCTGGCACCGGACGCGCCGCTGCCGGCGGTGATCGCCCACCTCACCCAGGGCAGCTGGCGGCGGGGCAGCCTGGGCGCCAGCTGGGTACATGCGGCCGGGGACGCCACGCGGCTGGCGGGGCTGATCACCGACGGGGACCTGCGGCGCACCCTGCAGCGGCACGAACCGGGGGAGTGGGGTGAGGTGACGGCGGGGCAGATGGCCACCGCCGATCCGATCACGGTGACGGCGGAGGTGCTGGCGGCAACGGCGCTGGAGCTGATGGAGCGCAATCCCCGCCAGGCGATCTCGGTGCTGCCGGTGGTGGAGGCCGGCGAGCCCAGTCGGGTGACGGGCCTGCTGCGACTCCACGATCTGGTGCAGGCAGGCTTCAGCCGCAGCGGGCCGTGAGGGGCCAGCAGATCCAGCCGTAACGTCCACCGGCCTGGACTCACGCGTCACCACTCCTTATCCACTTATCTACTCCGCTCTTTTCTTCGCCTTTCCTCTCTTCTCCCCGCCAAACGTCAGAGCTCAGCCGTCAGCCTCCAGCTGTTGCCTGACTCCTGCTTCCTCTCCTGTTTTCACTCTCCCTTTTCCCTTCTCCTCCTCTCCCCCGCTGCCCCGCCCATGACCGCCCCCCTGCGCCTGATCGCCGGCCCCTGCGTGATCGAGAACCGGGAGCTGGTGCTGCAGGTGGCGGAACAGGTAAGTGGGCTGTGCGAGCGGCTGGGGATCGAGTACGTGTTCAAGGCCAGTTTCGACAAGGCCAACCGCAGCTCGGGCAAGTCGTTCCGAGGCCCTGGACCGCAGGAGGGTCTGGCGATCCTGGCGGAGGTCAGGGAGCGCTTTGGGGTGAAGGTGCTCACCGACATCCACGAGAGCCACCAGGCGGCGGCGGCGGCCGAGGCGGTGGACGTGCTGCAGATTCCGGCGTTCCTGTGCCGGCAGACCGACCTGCTGGAGGCGGCGGCCCGGGCGGTGGCGGGCACCGACAAGGTGGTGAACGTGAAAAAGGGTCAGTTCCTGGCGCCGTGGGACATGGCGCAGGTGGTGGGCAAGCTGGCGGAGTGCGGTCTGGAGGCGGGCAGCGGGCGGCTTTGGCTCACCGAGCGGGGCAGCAGCTTTGGATACAACACGCTGGTGGTGGACTACCGCAGCCTGCCGCAGCTGCAGGCGTTGGGTTGCCCGGTGATCTTTGATGCCACCCATGCGGTGCAGCAACCTGGGGGCCGGGGCAGCAGTTCCGGTGGCCAGCGGGAGTTCGTGGCGCCGCTGGCGCGGGCGGCGGTGGCGGTGGGAGTGGACGGGCTGTTCATGGAGGTGCACCCGGATCCGGAGCAGGCCCTGAGCGACGGGCCGAACATGGTGCCGCTGCACCGGCTGGAGGCGCTGCTGCAGCAGCTGCTGGCGATCCGGGCGGCGACGGCGGGCGGGGTGGCGGTGAGCAGCCTGTGAAGGGAGCCGTGCGATGGCCAGCCTGAGCGGTCTGCACCTGCGCTCCCGCCTGCAGGGACGGCTGCTGCGGCCGCGGCTGCGCCGGGTCCGGCTGGTGGTGTGCGATGTGGATGGGGTGCTCACCGATGGCGGGCTGCACTACGACGAGGCGGGCAGGGTGGTGAAGCGCTTTGTTCTAGAACAGGCGTGGCATTGGGAACTGTTATCTTACTTTGCGTCGATGCTCCAAAAGTCATCTAACTTGTAAAACCAGTTCAGCAAAATCAGGTATTTAGTATGGACAACAAATCAAAGCCAATCAGTGACTCCGAAATCGATCCCTATGTATTTGAAAATGGATTTTATCTTCACTGCTCACCATCACGCATTGGAAAACTAATTTCACATTACCATCTTTACCAGAAGATAATCAACAACATACCAGGATCTATCATTGAGTTTGGAGTCTTTAAGGGATCTAGCCTTTTTCGATTCGCGGCTTTTCGAAGCTTATTTGAAACACCCGACGCAAGAGAGATTGTTGGCTTTGATACTTTTGGTGACTTTCCTACAACATCCTATGAACCAGATCAGAAGGCGCTCTCAGATTTCTTAGCTCTGGCTGGTAACACAAGCATTGACAAAGACGATCTAATTAACATACTCAAGTCTAAAGGTGTCGAAAGGAATATAGAGCTAATTAAAGGTGACATACTAGAAACGCTTCCTTCATACATTGCTTCAAGGCCGCAACTAAGAGCCTCAATTATACATTTAGATGTGGACGTATACAAACCTAGCAAGTGCGTACTTGATTATGCTTATCCTATTTTAATGCCTGGTGGAGTTCTAATTCTAGATGACTACGGCCTATTCCCTGGAGCAACCAGAGCAGTTGATGACTTCTTTGCGAATAGACCCGAAGCAATCTGCTCCTTCTCATTCTCAAGAGCACCCGCCTATGTCATCAAACAGAAGCAACCTTAATGAGCTGAATGGGAACTCATATAGATTAATCACATAGCTTTATCCTAAGTGGCAACCGTTCAGATAATGGTTGTGCTTCTGAGCGATTCTAATCATAATTGCCCATCTCTCAGTGCGCAGAAGCTCCTTAGCCGAAGTTCTGGGTGCAGCACTGACTTACGCAAGTCTAGTCAAAAGAGTGAGCAAGAATTATCTAGTTCAGACAATATTCAGTCAGTAAGTAATTCTAAGAGCCAGTATGTTAAACATAGAACCAGTTAATTACTTGCGGGAACAAACCATAGATACAGGATGAACATTATGCCAGAACAGGCTAAAAATCGTAAATTAGCATCGAAAAAAAACAAGAATAATCTACAATAACCTGGAATTGCCCAATTTGAAGAAGAAAATAATGACTAATTTGTAGAAAAATAATCTCAACCGGCCTTCCTAATGACAATCAATCTTTGCAATCAGTGCCCATAAACTATCAAGAAAACTTATTCTAAGAGGTCATCAAAAGTTAGCTGCTCGATTAATCTATTAGCCTCTCTGTTTCACGTCTTTCTTAATTATGACTTCTGCAGCAGTCTTTGTACCAGTTAAAGGCTCTAGCGAGAGGATAGCAAGCAAGAACTTAAAACTTCTGGACGGAAAGCCATTATTTCTTCATACTCTTGAAAAACTCTTGTCGATCTCGAACATAGATGTTTTCCTAGATACTGAATCAGAACAAGTCATCGGGCTAGCTTCTTATCTCGATGGACTTAAGATCATGAAACGAGACCCATCACTTGCTACTAATGCAACAGATGGCAATAAACTTTTTCTAAATGAGGTAAAAAACTGCGACAATGCAATTATTTGCCAACATCTGTGCACTAGTCCATTTATAGAACTCGATACAGTCCTGAAGGCAATTCATGTAATTAACTCATCAAGTGCAAATGGAAAACCATATGATTCCAGCCTTTTGGTGAGAGAAGATAAGCTTTACACTTGGCAGGATGGGCATCCCTCATATGATATCAATAATATACCCAACAGCAATGATCTCCCTGCTACCACAATTGAAACAATGGGACTTTACGCTGTCGGAAGACAGGCTGCTTTGTCTACGAGAAGGCGCATTGGAGATACCCCAGCACTGTTACTTGCATCACCCTTGGAAGCTACTGATGTAAACTGGCCAGAAGACTTTGAATTTGCACAGTTGATTGCTGCTGGGAAAAGGGAGAAACAACGACAACTACACAAGAATCTTGCGCTAATGCTTTCCTCAGCACTATTGTCAGATCTTCTGGATGATTTAGGTTATAAGAATCAGATCATCAAGGGATTGGGAAACTGCACAGTAAGAGATGCTCGTATTCTTGGGCCAGCAAAAACGATTAGACTCAGAAGTATGGCAGCAGAAGATGACTTCAGAGGTATTTACGGCGCTCTTGATCACTACGAGACTCTAGTGCCTGGCGACATAATCTGCGTGGAGAATCAGAGGCCTGATTTTGCGTATTTTGGAGAATTAAATGCAAATATGGCGATTCGTCAGGGAGTACGGGGTGTTATTGTTGGCGGAATGACAAGAGATGGCTCAGAAGTTATGAGAACAGGAATGCCTGTCTTTTCAGCTGGATTCTCCTGTCAGGATGTAAGAGGTAGGGCTGTTCTTGACAGCATGAATCAAGTGATTGTAATCAATAACGTCAAGATAGTCCCAGGCGACATGGTATTTGCGGACAATGAAGGTGTGGCCATTATTCCTAAGTTCCTAGTAGACAAAGTCTTTGGGCTTATTCGAGATCGATTCAAGAACGAACGTGGAATTGTATCTGACATTGCTTCAGGGGTGCCTCTGGCTCAATTAATAGAGGAGCGGGGAAGCTTTTAGAAGGTCTCCGAACATCTCGGCCAACTCCCGCGAGATTGGAGCCGCAATCCTAGGGTAAGACTCGGTTGATAGTGGTAAATTAGATTGGCTATGCTGCCTTAGAGTGAACGTTCTAGGAATTTATTCCCCATAGACCCCCTCAGCGCTCTTCACCGTCTCTCGTGAATCTTCTGCCCATACCCCAGTGACGCCAATGGATCTAAGCAAGAGAATGGGGAATGCAGAAGCCCAAGTCCTCCCGTCCCTCGGAGCCGGAACAGACCACCTTGCTGCCTCCGTCGCCGTTGGAGCGGCTTCCTGAGCACCAGCTGGTATTTTTCCTGCTTGATTTGGCCGCAGAACTGGATCTCTCGGCCATCTATACTGTCTATATGGGGAAGCATGCCCGCATGGTCAAGGCCTATGAGACGCGAAAGATGGTGGCGCTGCTGTAGTAAGCCTACTGGTTCGGCATCCCCTCCTCCCGGCGGATCGATTGGGCCTGCTGGGACTACACAGCTAGGAGGACGCGCGCTACGGTAAGGGCAAATGTGGTGACGAGTTGCCCAAGGAATTGCAGTGCCGCTAGGATCGAGTAGATGCTCTGCGCAAGGCCAAGGTGGAGCTGGAAGCGGAGGCCGCCGCCGACAACGCCCGCCGCTGCGAGCTGCAGGCCTAGGTGTTGTGTCTCACCAGGTCATTCAGTGAGCAGCAGCCGTTGGAGGCACTGCTGGGGGCTGAGGCCACAGAGAGCCATGTGGCACCTGCGGCCGTTATCGAGCCGCAGATAGCCTGGAAGCCATCGGTTCCGTTCTTCTGAGGTCTGGAACTGCATGACATACGCCCTTTCGCCCAGCAGGGTCTACTGCTTCGCAATAGCTTGCGGCTAGATGAATCGCTCGGCCTTGCCGTTCGTTCTGGGGGTGTAGGGCCTGGTGCGGATGGGCTTGAGATCCAAGGCGCTGCAGGCCTTTCGCCATTCACCAGAGCGATAGGAGGAGCCGTTATCGGAGAGGACACGGCGGCATGTGATCCCCTGCTCGCTGAACCAGCCCACAGCCCGGGTCAGGAAGCCGACCGTGGTGGCCTTTTGCTCGTCGGGCAGCACCTCCATGGTCGCCAGGAGTGTGGCGTCATCCACCGCGACGTGGACCTTCTCGTAGCCAGCGCCCCGGGAATAGCCATGACGGCGATCGCCGGTGATCCGGTGACCGACCCGCTGGAACCGGGCCAGCTGTTACTCCTGAGGAGAAGCCTGCGGCTAGGTGTCGACATAGATCATGTTGCCCGGCTTCTCCCACTGGTACCGCTGCACCGGAGCCTTGGGTTCCAGGTTCCGCAGTCGGCCAAGGCCCAGGGACTTCATCACCCGCCCCACGGTCGACAGGGCAGCCCCAAGGGACATGGCGATCCTCCTGAGGGTACGCCGGGCGTTCGGGTGGGTATGCATGGGGGGAGGTCAGTTGATCGGCGGTGACACCCGGACCATGGCGACCTCACACCCTGTCAGCTAAACAACGTGTTGGGACTATACACCTAGGCGGCGAGAGGGCCAGCGGTGGCTTGAATTATTGAGTGTTATCCACGAGCAAAACCTACTGTTTGATAAGAAAAGTGAATCAAAATGCAAGCATGTCTAGATCTCATACAGATAAATCGATTGCAAGGCTAATCTATGTTGATGGCTATAATGCTTGTGGCAAATCGATTTTGCTCGGCCTCCTTGATGGATCACCCCAAACATTTATAGCCCCAATACAGGACAGCATTATCAATGCCTTCGCCGACTGTCCATATCTCGAATCTATTCTTGAAAACAGAGATCTTGCGCTCATGCGTAAGATGCTTATTGAGTATTCAAACTTTTATATTATCGAACAATACTCTGCCAAGGGGAGAATAAGGCATGAATGCTCCAGAAGCGATTTTTGGTATCCAGACTTTAACTTTGACTTCCAAGCTTTTGAAACAGCATTATTATCGTATCTGAGAAGTAGGAATGTGTGGACTGTTGCAGAAACCATAATGAAGATTTATAGTCTAATGCCAGTATCGTGGCCAGCCTGCTATTTAAATCCAAGTGATTGCTCTAAGTATGTTGCATGGGGGCTTAGCTCCACAGGAGGCATCAGCCTAGTCTTATCTGAGTTTACCGACGCCAGAGTTATCTCGATGCGACGAAGTGCAATTGATATTCTCGCCTCTAGATTATCTAGA
Source organism: Cyanobium sp. M30B3 (assembly GCA_018399015.1). GTDB lineage: Bacteria > Cyanobacteriota > Cyanobacteriia > PCC-6307 > Cyanobiaceae > NIES-981. The sequence goes on along the minus strand of CP073761.1, from coordinate 2,155,692 downwards.
AGTCCCAATCCGGATAACTACCGAAGCAAATATCGACTATCAACAGGTTTTTGGGACTATATTAATAGTAATATAATCTCGCAAATTCAGAAAAGGGATTCTGTCGTAGATCAACTAAAGCAGCAATATCCTGGCAGGTTGAAGATAGTAGAGTTTGATGAGCTGATTAATAATACATCCACTATCATGGAAGATGTCTACGGATTCCTCAGCATTGATCCCCCTCCGTCGGGGATCAACTACTCATTTAATGGCAATCAAGCACCACCTGCTTTTCAGAATAAGGCCCTAGCAGCTATTAACGATACATCTTCATTACTTTCGCCTAGTGAAAGACTAGTTGTGGAGCTAGAGTCTGGTTGCAACATACTCCCAGTCCTTAGGTCTCATCCTAATCTCACATTAAAATGGTACTTAATGCGCAGAGTAAAAAATCGCTCCTCTAGGGCCATCATCAATTATATTATTAGAGTCTACCATGCGATTATCCGTAAGTTAAAATGGAACAGTGAATGCGCAATGTAGACTATGTCTAGTTATCTTTTTGATAGTTTGGTCAGCTCTATAATTGTGCATACAACATCCCATTCTATTGATACCTGTGTGCCAGCCCTGATGCATGTTCAAGCAATAACCGGATTAGTAAACTCTCTTACAATAGCCTTATCATGACCTCTTTCAGTTTGTAATTATAAATCCTAAACGTTAGGTTACTATCTCTAATGAGCTGGGATTAGTGACAGATGTTTCTTGAACAGGATTATCTAATACTTACTTTAGCTATATGCATTAGTGTCTCTAAGTTGAATGAACCCTTCATGCCCTGATCTAATACTATGTCCAATTAGTTCTAGTCAGATCCTGTATAAGATAGCCCCTTTGCGCTCCTAAAGAATACTCTTATTTAGTCGCATGCTTGTCCTCGCATCAAAACTAATATTGTCTAGACTCTTCTCACGATACTATCATATTTCCATGACTGGAAAGGATATCCTTCAAGCTAAGCTAAGAATTAGCGTGTATCTTTACCGGTAATTGATATCCTGCAATCAGGAGAGTTTTTATTATCGACCCTGAATAGACTCAACCATGACAATGATCAATCTACACAAGACTATCAGCCTTAAGTCGTTCTTGTAGAGACTAGTTTTTGAATCTTCAAATCTTCAATGACAATTGTCAAGAGTACCCAAGTCGTTCCATGGCCTATCTTCACTGCACCACAGCCTATTGCAAGAAAACTAACTAAGCTACACATGGAGCTTTGATTCTTGCTATGAATTGACAGACTTTCCTTATCCTTAGAACAATGCCCAATGTGTCAGACGTAGATACATTACAAAGAATCATTGAGAAGCGAAGAAGCTCGAGATCATTTCAGGGAAACAGCACCATATCTAATAATGACCTGATTGATCTTGTCAGAAGTGGAATCTACGCGCCATCAGGTTCAAATGCACAGAATCAACGCTTTTTGATCCTAAGTGATCCAAATGAGCTACTTGCACTTGGTTCGGTAAGATGGATATGGCCTTATAAATCTTCTCGGTCTCAGAGCCAACTAAGAAAGGCATTGCCAGCGGGCCTTATTGGGAAATGTTCTGCCGCGATTGTGGTCTTTGCTGACGCATCGCTCACCGATCGCCGTTGTAATGGAGAATACCCAATCTGGGAGTCACTTGAAGTTTCTAATTCATCGGCATCTATACAGAATATGCTGTTGCTTGCCACAGCAAAAGGGATAGCAAGTTGCTGGCTGTCATTTAACTATAAGATGAGCAATACTAGGCTTATGAGCAATCAAAGCATTTGCAAAGCATTTCCAAACTACCAGATTCCTCCATGGCTGAAGCCTCAAGGAATAATCATACTAGGCAACCCTAATAGAGTAGATGTTGATGGATATCCGTTTGGAGAAGATTATCATGGAACGACACATCGGCCTGTCAGGAGGGAGGCAACTGATCATTACTTGATTAAACGAAAAAGCCCCAATAGCCGGCGAACAAGACGAATCTCACCAGTAACGAGAGCAAGGCAAGCTACACTTTCTTTTGCTGTCAGAACGTTAGGTAAGTTGACAATCTACTTTTCTTCTAAGCTTGAGAGACTTGAACTTAGATTAATAGATCAGCACTTTGATCATCCCTAGTGATGGCCAAAGATTCTAGGTAGTTCATGATCGTTGTCTTTGCAAGAAATGCCAGTATCGATGCCTCTAGTATCCAAACTGATGAATCGCCATGGGCGCAAGGTGAATGCTAACAATCTTCGAAGCCATGACCATTTCATTCAACAAGCAACGGAATGGGGATACTGTGACAAGACATGGACAGGTTCACCAAAAATTCTGATAGCTGCCGGCCACGGTTATGGCAATGTTGGCGATGAGGCTCAGCTAGCATCCTGCATATCGCGATGGCGAAAAGTCTATCCAAGCTGTAAAATCACACTCTTTTCACCTAACCCCGCCTACACGGCTGCACTCCATAAAGAGCATTGTGTGTGGGCTCCACGAGTTGCATGGTTCAGGTCCAACACTATTGGGCCTTATGATGGTGTGTCAAAGAAGTATTATCAGTTTTTCAATCTTCTGCGTTTTCGCCTCATTATCTCAGCATATTTTTTGAAGTTCAATATCCCAATCTTATTTTGTTGGCCCAGGGAAGCAGCTATACTGAGCGAACTTCTGTCTCATGACTGCCTTCATATATCGGGAGGGGGTTATCTCACTGGTGCAACACGTAGCAGGCTATGGGAAAACTGCTTACTCATGCGAGTTTGTCAGATTTTGCGTATCCCTTACTTTCTTACCGGGCATAATATTGGTGTTTTGACATCTACAGCTGATAAGCGTGTTGCGCGATGGGGTCTTAGTGGAGCCAAATATATAAGTCTGCGTGATAGAGGTACTTCGCAGCAAGTTCTATCTTCATTGGGGTTAAATGGGGACCATATCGAATCCAGTTGTGATGACGCTTTGCTTTGTGATGCTAGCTTTGAATATGATGATTTAAGTCTCATAGATGGATTGCCTGCTAATAAATATGCAGTTGTGAACTTTCACCATTGGGGAATGACCAAAGAAGAAATCCCGGCCATAGAGGCACGGTTTGCCGAGATCTGCGATTATATTAGTCAAAGATTAGGCCTGAATTGCCTGCTTGTGTCAATGGCTCCCGGTGATATCGAGCCATGTCAAAATATCAGTGATCAAATGACCTCACCTAGTTATTGCATTCCCTATTCTCCAGACTGGCGGGTTTCTCGAGGATTAATATCTAGAGCTGAGCTATGTTTCACAATGAAGCATCATCCTATTGTCTTTGCAATTGGGGAGCTTACGCCTGTTGTCTCGGTATCACTTGATCAATACTATAATTTAAAAAATCAGGGTGTCTTAGATAATATTGGCTACGGCTCAAATGCTGCAGACAGAAATGCATTCTTTTCTTCTTTAGTATTTTCATTGATTGACGATGCAATTCTAGGCAGTGAGAAATATTCCGAAGCTTGCAAGGTCTATCTCTCTAGGCAGCGCTCGTTAGAACTTAAGCCTTATGCATATATTGGATTATCTTGATGAATGATTACGGCGAGGCGGTCACTCTATATGCTTTTGTTCCTATATTCCGTGAACAGGAAAGATCTTTTTGGCAGCGTGTAGCTGAGGCGCTGAATGCACGATATTCGACTCATCTTGTAATCAGTGGGCGTGCAGTCAATCGCTTTTATAGCTACGGCAAGAGTCTAACTACTTTACCCCTTAATCATTCCTGGATCAACTCCTCGCAGCCTTCTGAGTTCAAATCCTCAGGTTCTTTTAAGAACATCGTTAATAAGATTCAAAGTCAAGCTAGCCTTTGGGATGAAGACTATTCAAGTGATGATCAGCTCCTTCATGCTTCTTCAATAGCCCTTCATCTCTCGGCCCTAAATCCCATTGCGGCTCTTATTTGGAACTGGCACAGGCCTGAAGGCATGCTTGCAAGGGCTATTGCTGAATCTATGGGGATAGAGTGCTGGGATATTGAACGCACTCCCTGGCCGGGAATGCTTACCCTCGACAAGAGTGGACAGCTTTCTGAAACTAATCTTGCGGCCTCTCTGCGCATTTTTTCTAACAGGCATCCAAAATTACAATCACCTTTAGAGAATGGGTTGCAGCAGTATATTGATCGGGCTGATGAGTATATTTCAATAACCAGATCGAATACGCTGACATGGTGGCAGCAGCCTTGTTCTGGTATCTCTAGTGCAAGTGAGATCCAGCTGAATGACGACTATGCTAATTCTAAATACAAAATCCTTTTCGCGGGGCAAGTTGATAACGATGTTCAAAACTTTCTTTTTAATCCCCACTTTGAATCAAATATTGAAGCCTTCACGGCGGTATTGAATTCTCTTCCTGAGGATTCTTTTGTCGTGGGGAAGCATCACCCAAAGTCTAGGATCCCCGTCTCGGCTTATCAGCAGGCGATCGATAATGCAAATCATGTAACTGGTGTATGGACGGAGAAACTTGACGTAGTAAGTTCTTTGTCACTTGTTGACCACGTTATTGCTGTCAACTCCAGCTTTCTCTTTGAGGCGCTATTCGCAGGTAAATCGTGTTTTGAGCTCGGCACAACGATGCTTAGCGGCCTAGATGTTTTTTTCGATTGTGCGAATCATGTGGATTTAAAATCGGCAATTAGTTACTGGCTTTCTAGTCCGCCAAGTGATTACAAGAGGCGCGTTATCCGTTATCGAGTTTTGACTGGTTTTGCGCTATCTCATGGTCTCTTGTCGTTTGAAGGCCTAGCATTTACCTTTAAGGAGTCAGATTGTGAATCATTTATGATGAAGTGGGCAGGTCAAGTCTTGGGTTGCAAGGCCCAACACCATGCAGATTTAAAGAGCAAGAATCTTCCTTTGAGTTCAGAAATGTCTTCAAGCTCTTTGGCAGTTGAAGGCCTTATTCACTATGCGTCCTCCGTTGATGCTCTTACCCATGAGTTGAGCAGTGTTGCTCATGAGTTGAGCATTGAAAGATCCGCTGGCGTCAAAAAGGCAGCTCTGGCGCTACTGGCGAGTATTAGGAAAAGCATAAGGCATCGTATTCGCTAGGCGACTAGCTTTTTGTTGCTTGAGCCTCAGTCTGGTCAACAGATCTAGATCTACTCGATCCATTTCCGCCGCATACTTTATTGCATCAAGCGACTCCAGCTTCAAATGCATACAAGGCCCTGCACGCCACCGGCAGCCAGCTGCTGCGCGAAACCGTCGCCGTGCACGGCTTCCCCACACCCGACGGCCCGCCCACCTTCCGCAACCGCTTCGTCAAAACCCAGCTGCGCCTGCTGCTCAACGGCCCCTTCCTCTTCCTCGACAGCGACACCGTGGTGCGCAAGCCCCTCACCCCGCTGCTCAACCTCCAGGCCGACATCGCCGCCGCCCCCAACCACTCCGCCGACACCCTCGCCGAGCAGATCTGGTCCGAAGACCAGGCCAACCTCGACACCATGGGCTGGCAGGTGCGCGAGCCTTACGTCAACGGCGGCGTGATCTGGTACGCCGGCACCCCCGCCGCCCACCGCTTCGCCGAAGCCTGGCACCGCAACTGGCTCGCCAATGTTGAGCGCACGGGGCGGTATCGGGATCAGCCGGCGTTGAACCAAGCTCTGTCAGCTGATCCCGAGATCCAGTGCCACACTCTGCCGCACTGCTGGAATGCCCAAATTGGGATGAGACCTGAACTCGCAGAGGATGCCCTCATTTGGCACATCTACTCGTCGACAGGCCTGGGCGTACAGGATCGATTCAGTTATTGCTGCCATCGTGCGCTTGAAGGTCGTTTCCGAAACCTGCCGACTAGAGCCATCTCTGGCCTTGTGAAAGCCTCAACGCCTGAGCAAAAACCCTCTCTGGCATCTCAGCTGCGATCACAGTTGAAGACAAGGCTTCAATCTCTGATCAAGACCGGCTGATCAATCGACTATTGCGGTGGAGCCTGTGCCACCCCACCGTCCACTTCCTCAAATTGGTGCAGCCCGATCTGTTCCTGCCCCAGTGCCTGCACGCGCACTACGTCGCCGCCGCCCACGCCGGCCGCCAGGGCTTGCCCTGAATCTTCACCATGCATTCCGACGACCCCGATTACTGGTGCGTCGCCGAAGCCCTCACCCCGGAAACCCACGGCGGCAGCAGCGTCTGCGTCTCCCAGTTCCTGGCCCAGCAGCTGCCCCTGCGCGTTCCCGCCACCAACCCGCAGGTGATCCCCTACGGCATGACGCTGCCAACAGCCCAGGCCAGCTTCTCGGATCAACCGTTCCGCGTGGTGTACAGCGGCCGCCTGGTGGAGCGCCAGAAGTGCATCCAGTAGGTGGTGCACACCCTCATCCACGCCTGCCAGGCCTCCAGCCAGACCGAAGGGCACTTGATCGGCGACGGCTCCGATCGCGCCGCCTATCAGCCGCTCGTGCACCAGACCGGTTTTGGCGATCGCATCCACTTCCATGGCCGCGTTGCTCCAGAGCAGGCGCAGCCGCTGCTGCATCGCAACCAGGCGATTTTGTTGATGTCTGACTTTGAAGGACTACCTGTGGCGCTGCTTGAGGCGATGGCTGCTGGGGTAGTGCCGGTGGCGCACGCGATAGAATAAGTTATGCTTGAGATTTTGAATCCTCTTAACACTGGTTTTCTGGTCTCCAATGATCCAGCTGCCGCTACCCTTGTTAATTGAAATCAATATCTTGCCCCCGGGAGCTCTTAACAAGACAGCCACGGATTTTGGTAGAATGAATATCTGAGCAGGTCAATTCATTGACCAGTGGTGACGGTTGATCAAGTAACAGAAAGTTAGCGAAATTCCTCGTTTCTTATCAGACACACAGTCTTACCACAGGTTCTCTTTTGGGTGGTCCCCGCTTTCAGGCCAAGTTCACCTGTGCCCCCCCAAGGATCTGGATGGGGATGCATCCGGAACAGCAGGCTAGTATAGTATAGCAGAGGATAGGGAAATGAGCAAGATCGCCTTTGTCTCGACTATGAACAGCGTGCCTTGGGGAGGTTCGGAGGTTCTCTGGTATGAATCAGCTGAGCTGCTGGCTGGGCAAGGCCATTTATTGGCGCTCTGCAGCCCGTTCTGGCCGCAGCTACCGGCTCCCTTAGTGAAGGCAAAAGCTGAGTGGGGGGCACAGCATTGCTTCCATCCGCCGATTAAGCAGCACCATCCTTTGCGGAGGATCCTGAAGCGTTTTATCCGCCAATCAGATGAGAACCCGAAACGCCATTGGTTACGTCAGGTCCGGCCGGCGATGCTCTGTTTGTCCAATGGCAATGCTTATGCGGGGCTGGACTGGATGGAAGCCGCGATGGGTGAAGGCATACCATTCATCACCATTGCCCAAGCCCATGCTGATTTTCTCAGTCCAGCTGATGCCGAAGCCGCCAGGCTTATCAAAGCCTTTTCAGCCTCACGAGCCAATTACTTTGTGGCTAGTGCCAACCACGTCCTGGTCGAAAATCAGCTCGGTGTGCGGCTCGCGAATATGCGGTTAATCGGTAACCACTCTCGTCATCTGCCCATTGCATCTCCGATGCCCTGGCCGGAACAGATGGAGCAAACCCTGAGGCTGGCCTGCGTAGCTCGGCTTCATCCGGCTTCCAAGGGGCACGACCTTCTTTTTCGCGTGCTTTCCAATTCCCGGTGGATCGCACGTGACTGGCGACTATCCCTCTTCGGCGCAGGCCCACAGGAGCAATGTCTGCGCCGCCTCGCGAAGCTGCTGGGGATCAGCCATCGCGTTTATTTCATGGGGCACAGCAACAACCCTATGGAGATATGGGAAGCACACCACGCCCTGGTCCTTCCCTCACGGTATGAGGGCACTCCCTTAGTGCTGATGGAAGCGATGCTCGCAGGGCGGCCACCAATCTCCACTGCGGTGGCCGGCGCCCCAGAACTAATCATTCACGGCCAGAACGGATTTCTAGCCGAAGCACCAACCCTTGAGCACCTTGATCGCTGCCTTGAAGAGGCATGGGCCACACGCTCCCAATGGGAATCCTTGGGCCGTAATGCCCACGCTACTGCTGCCGAACGCGCCAAGGAAGTTCCTGCAGAAAGACTGGCCCGCGAATTATTGGAGTTGATGAATTAGTGATGAACATGGCATCAACTTGTAAACCAGTAGTGCTGGTACCCGTTCATCGGCCACAACCCACCCCTGATGAACAGTTCAGCCTCAAACGCTGCGGTCAATTGCTTGGCTCCCATCCCATCCGCATCGTGCACCCGGATGGCCTGAATCTGGAGGCCTATCGGGATCTTTTACCCACCGCTAAACCATTCTCTGTTCCGGTGGCCTGGATGGCTTCAATCCAAGCCTACAACCGTATGATGATTAATCCGGCTTTCTACAGCCAGTTTGATCAATTTAGTCACGTATTGGTTCACGAGCCTGACGCTTTAGTAATTAGTGATCAGCTGATTTACTGGTGCGAGCAGCCTTTCGATTATATTGGTGCGCCATGGTTTCTTGGCACCTCTGCCGCTGCTCAAGACGCCCCCATTATTGGCGTTGGCAACTCAGGCTTCAGTTTAATCAAAATTATGGCGATCCGCCGCCTTTTGGAGAGCAAGCATCGCTGGATAAGTCGATCGTTAATCGCGAAGGAGCTCTTAAGAAAATTTCGTCGACTTCCTTCTCGCTATTCATTCGCTTATTTGTTTGGGGTACTTGGCTATTCGGGTCTATTGTGCGGCGCCCACAGAGTGCTTGATATGCATTGGGATATTTTTCTTTCGTTCCATGCATCTAGCGGCTTTCCATTGGAGTTTAAAATTGCCGATCCCCACTCGGCTATGCATTTTTCTTGGGAAGTAAATCCTGTGCGGTGCGCTGAGCTCTGCAGCAATTGCCCTCCATTCGGAATTCATGCATGGGCTAGGTACAATAGGGATTTTGTCCAAACTCTATTGCACTGTTCATTAGGGACCGACCTTGGCTAGAATCCATCTTTGCGAGGTCAAGAAGCAATGTTTGCCATTCCGCTGTTATGATATTTTAATCTACACACCAAAAAAATATTCTTGACATGCCTTAGGCTAATTTTTCTGGTCATCAAGCGTTATTGCTTAATAGGTATACAAGCAAACTTTGCAATATGCTGGAGGATGAGGCTGTGATCCCTGGTTATGCCTGAGATGATGGAACACGAGCGGCTTGGGTTCAGCGGATACGACTAGACCACCGCAATAAGAGAACCAAGAAGAAGATCTTCCCGTCTTAGATGGATAAAGTAGTGCCCTGGCAAGCCCTTCTCAAGCTTATTACCCCTGCTTCCTTAACAGCAACAATAACGATAGTAGTATTTCGTACCCAATTGTGGCGATGCTGCCAATCCACCTGCTCTAGCAGGGCTATTCCTCAATTACACTGGATGTGAATGAGGCCTTGATTGAGATTTACATTTTACGCCGCTATGTCGGCTTTGAGCTGATCAGGCCATCTCCACCAAGACCAAAGCCAGGAAGGTAGTTCAACTCTACCCAACATCTGAAGCGGTGTCTATGCTCGCTTAGTAATGTGTAATTAGGGATGAGTTGTGCGGTGATGTGTCCATGCCCCTAAACGCGAACTGAATTCAATCATCATGGCGATTCCAAATAAATCTATCGATTTTGTTATTATCGGAGCCGCCAAGGCTGGCACCACCAGCCTTGCCAGCTGGTTAAGCAAACATCCCGATGTTTGCATGAGCAGCCCCAAGGAAACGATGTTCTTCGGTAGCCCGAAGCTTTTTGATCGAGGACTGGCTTGGTTTCACACAAACTTCTTTTCACATTATCAAGGTGAATCCTTACTGGGAGATGCAACGCCTGCATATTCAGATCGGGATCGCCATCCAGGAACACCAGAAAGAGTTCTCAGAACCAATCAAAACACAAAAATTATCTATATTGTCCGCAATCCCCTAAGAAAAGTCGAGTCAAGCTGGCAGATGTACTCAAACCTTTCATTCGACAATTCCTCTACCAATGAACATCGGCTGTACTGCATAAGAGCGCGCGAAGGCTTCCAGTCTTATGTATCAGATCCGCATCTCTTGGCACATTTTATGAGCGTCTGCAGCTACCAGTATCAACTAGATGCTTGGAACAAGCATTTCCCCAGGCGTCATATTCTTGTCATGTTTCTAGAGGACCTAGCTACAGATCGTGCCAAAGAGCTCTCCAGACTCTGTAACTTCCTAGACTTGAACGTTGAACCTTTGCTAGATGCTCAACTCAGGGCCGAAAATACTTTACAAGATCGAAGGAAGCCGCACTGGTTTACATCATATATTGGTAAGTATGGGATTCACAGGCTGCTACCTGCGCCTATGCGCAAACAACTATCCAAGAGCAGATTATTCTCAGCCCCTCAAGTCTCTTTGCTCAAGCCTACTTGGCCTGGCGAGGTTCTCTCTGAATTTACATCAAGGGTGCAACCCAACGTTAAGAATTTTTTAAGGACCAACGGTAAAAGCGAAGTCTTTTACACTTTCTAGCCGATTTAGCCTTGTCAGAGAGCTTGCCAACCCAGCCATACTCAAACTTATCGCCTTGCCTCCCTAGTCAAGCTACTAGATGCAATATTAACCTATCGGCGAGCTACTTAGCAAAATCAAACTTTGTACTTTCCCAGGCAAAGAGTGGAGCAAGCCACTACCCCCTTCAATCGAGATCCGGCATTCACGAATTACACATGACTCTTTCACCAAGGATTCAGACCATGCTTAGGCTTTTCAGTTTAATGTCTGACACTATGATTGCCCTGCTGATTGTCGCCGCTACTAAGCTGAACACGGCTGATTGCCAAACCAAGTTACTAGAAGTTTAACTTGACCTCCCTTAATCTTCTCTTGTGGTCCCCGGGCCTCGCAAACCATCAAGGCCGCTTGTCTGGCAATCTCGGGGATCAGATCATTGAGGAGTCTGTACTGGACCAACTGCGAGGTATTTTCGGCCCTTCAGCATCTGTTCAGAGGGTTTCCACACACCTGAGGTTTGGTCCGGAGCAGCGCAGGCTCGCCGATCGAGCAGACCTTGTGATTGTGGGTGGATCGAACCTGCTGAGTTCCTATATGGATGGCTACTTCCAGTGGGACCTCACCCTCGCCAACGCCCTGCGCGTGCGCCGCGCCGTGCTCATGGGGTGCGGCTGGTGGCGCGATCAAGGCCGAGCCAATCGCTACACCAGGCTCTTGCTGGCCAGCGTTCTCCACTGGCGCTACCGTCACTCTGTGCGCGATTCCCAGGCCAAGGCGCAGCTTGAAGCCATCAACCCTGGGCCGCTGACACTGCTACGGCCCCTCAATACGGGCTGCCCCACGATGTGGTCGTTTCTCGATTTGCATCAGGTGAGCTGCCGCACCTCCAAGGCCGATGCGGCACTGGCGATGCTCACCGACTACGACCGCCACCCGCCCGCTGACCGCGCCATGCTCGAGTTGCTCGCGGAGAACTACAGCACCGTGGCCTTCTGGCCCCAGGGCCGCGACGACCTCGCCTATGCCCGTGAGCTCGGCTTCAACGGGCTGGTGTTGGAAAGATCTCTGGCCGCCCTTGATCGCTTTCTGGCCGATCACCCCGTACTCGACTATGTGGGCACCAGGCTCCATGGCGGAATCCGCTGCCTCAAGGCCGGGGCCCGCTGCCTGATCCTCACGATCGACAACCGCGCCCGCACCATCTCGCACGATACGGGCCTCCCCACTGCCGCCCGTGGTGATCGCCAGGCCCTGCAGAGCTGGATCGGCGGAGCTCCTGCCGCCCAGCTCACGTTGCCGGCCGAGGCCATCCAGGCTTGGAGGGGGCAGTTCCAGCGTGGTGTGCCTGCCCGTTGAGCAGCTTCCAGCCCGCCCTTCTGCAGGTGTGCACCTACCCCGGCGCCGGTGGCGCTGGGGTGGCGGCAGCCCGCCTGGTGGACGCCCTTGCAGGTTCTCTGCCGAGCGTCGAGCTGCTCGGTCTGCCTCCGGGCGAGGGGCCCCACCATCCCCGGGTGCGATCTCTGGCCTATGGGCATTCCCCGCTGGAGGCCGTCTGGCGCCGCTTGCGCGTCAGGCAGTGCAGGAGTGATCAGGCCGCCATCCAGGCCAGTGATGCCGTCCTGGTCGGTTTCTTCAGCGATCGCTCGCCCCATGGCTGGGCCCTCGCCCAGGCCCTTCAGCAGCCTGAGCTGATTCACCTGCACTGGGTGAACGACCTGCTCGATTACGCCCGCGTGCTGCCCCTCGTTCCCGCCTCCGTGCCGGTGGTGTGGACCCTGCACGACATGTCCGCCTTCACCGGCGGCTGTTGTTACGCCCTCGATTGCGTGCGCTTTCAGACCGGCTGTGGATGCTGTCCCCAGCTGGCCTCCAGGCGCCCTGGAGATCTCAGTGCCCGCAGCCTCGCCCGCCGCGCGCGTGCCCTGCGGGCGATCTGCGCTCGCCTGCACCTGATTGCCCCCAGTGCCTGGATGGCCCGGATGGCCGCCTCCAGCAGGCTTTTCGCCGGCCTGCCCTGCACGGTGATCCCCAATGCCGTGGATCTGGCCTGTTTTCACCCCCACCACCGCGATGCGGGCCGTGCCCAGCTTGGTTTGGCTCCCACCACGGCCCTGCTGCTGTTCGTGGCGGCGTCGGTGAGCAATCCGGTGAAGGGCATGGCCACCCTGCTGGCGGCACTTCCCCAGCTGCAGGGGGCCTGCCCGGTGCCGCTGGCGGTGGCCTGCATCGGTTCCCGGCCGGAGGCCCTGCCTGCCGGTGTGCGCTGGCTGGGCCGCATCGACGACCCCGATCAGCTGGCGGGCCTCTACGCCGCAGCTGATCTGCTGGTGGTGTCGTCCCTGATCGACAACGCCCCCAACGTGATCGCCGAGGCCCATGCCTGCGGCCTGCCGGTGCTGGCCTCGGCGGTGGGGGGCATCCCCGAGATGATCGAGCCCGGCCGCACCGGCGCGCTGGTGCCGCCGGCCGACAGCGCTGCCCTCGCCGTCGCCGCGTCCGCCCTGCTGCCGGCCGTGATGGCGGAGCGGCCGGCATGGAGTGCCCGTTGCCGTGCCGCCGCTGAGGGGCGTTACGCCCCCGATCTGGTGGCCAGCCGCCACCTCGATCTCTACCGCCATGCTCTCGAGCAGGTGGGCGGGCACCAGCCCGTCACGCCATCATGAATCGCCCCCTGCGGGTGCTGTTCGTCACCTCCACCCCGCCGATGGACAGCCTCGGTGGGGCCCTGTTGTTTCACCGCCAGTTCCACGGCAGCAGCGACTACGAGCTGTTCGTGGTCACCGACAACCTCGCCTATGAGCCCGGCGACTGGCCCTCGATCGTGCTGCGGCTCCCTGCCCCTGTGCGCCGGCTGATGCGCACCCGCCTGGGGCTGTTCGTGCACGATGCGGTGCATCTGCTGCGCGGCGCCTGGATCCCGCCACGGGTGTGGCGGGCTGCCCGGCGCTTCCAGCCCGATCTGGTGCTCACCGGCGCGGAAACCTCCATGGCCGATCTGGCTCACCGGCTGGCGCGCCGCCTGCGGCGGCCGCTGGTGGGGCATTTCATGGACTGGCCCACCTACGGCATGCTGGCTCACCGGCCAGTGCGGGCCTGGGCCTCGCGCCAGTTCGTGCGCCGCTTCCGCCGCTGCCAGCTGGCTTTCGGGATCTGCCCGGAGATGCTGGAGGCCCTCGGCCCCCATGCCAACGCCCGGGTGTTCTATCCCTTCGCTCCAGCCCACAGCGAACCCTTGCCGCCGCCTCCCCCCGCACCGATCAGCCCGCAGCGGCCCTACACCCTGCTGTTCGCCGGCAACCTGGGCGAATGGTATGGCCAGGCTCTGTTGGAGTTGTCGGAACGGCTGCCTGCCGGCGGGGCCCTCAAGCTGGCCATCGCCGGCCGCCATGCCATCTGGCCCGCCGAGCTTGAACGGCGGCTGGTGGCCGATGGCACCTACCTGGGCTTTCTCAAGGGCCAGCCCTACCGCAACGCCCTGGCCCGCGCCGATGCCCTGCTGGTGATCATGGGCTTCAAGGAGGAGGCCCGCCGGATCGAATCCACCAGCTTCAAATCCAAGATCGTCGACTACCTCCTGGCCGAACGACCCCTGATCGTGTGGGGTCCCGCCTACAGCACCGCCGTGCGTCATGCCCGCAGCGAAGGCTTCGCCCTGGTGGTGGACACGCCCGATCCCGCTGCCGTGGTGGAAGCGCTCGAGCGGCTGCGCCATAATCCTGCCCTGGGGCGGAGCCTGGTGGAGGCAGGCCGTCGCTTCCGCCGGCGCTGCCTGGAGGCAGGCGTGGTGCTGCCTGAGGCCCTGGAGGCCAAGCGGGCGCTGGTGGCGGCATGGGATGGCTCGGGCACCTCATGAGCCTGCTGCTCCGCATCTCCGCCTGGCTGGGGGCCCGCTGGCGGGCCCTGGCCTGGATCTCCTGTCTGCATTCCCCACGGGATGACGAACGCACGGGCCTGGCGCTCTGGCCTTGGCTGCGGCGCCAGCGGCGCGCCGGTGTGCTGGTGGCCCCCTCGATCCGCATCCGCGGCCGCATCCCGCCGCGATCGCTTAGCCAGCGCCTCCACCTGGGCCGTGGCTGCGCTCTGGATGTGGGCGTGATCGTGTGGATCGAGGACGCCTGCGCCATTCCTGCCCGTATCGAGCTTGGGGAGGGGGTGTACGTGGGCCCCTACACCTTCCTGGGTTCCTGCCACCGCCTGAGCATCGGCGCCGGCAGTCTGATCGGCGGCTACAGCTACCTGATCACCGCCAACCACCGCCGCCCCACCGGTGCCGCTGCCAGCCTGGCCGACAGCGGCTATGAGGGAGGCGACATCACGATCGGCTCCAATGTTTGGGTCGGTGCCCATGTCACGATCCTGCCCGGGGTGTCCATCGGCAACGCTGCGGTGATCGGCGCCGGGGCGGTGGTGACCCGCTCGGTGCCCGCCGGGGAAACCTGGGGTGGCGTGCCGGCCCGGCCTCTTCACACCCAGCACCAGTCCTGAATGCGTCTCGCCATCCTCTCCACCATCGAGGGAGCTGCCTGGGGCGGCACCGAAGAGGTGTGGGTGCAGCTGGCCCGCCTGGCTCTCGCTCGCGGCCATGAGGTGATGGCCGCGGTGGACCACCGCATTGCGGCGGCTCCTCCGGTGCAGGGGTTGGTGCCGCTGGGCCTGCGCCTCACCAGCCGTCGCCCATGGCGGTCTCGCCGGTGGTATCTGCTGAAGGAATCGCTGTGGTCTGACCACCAGGCCCTGGTGGGGTTCCAGCCGGATCTACTGGTGATCAATGCGGGCTCCGTGCTGGATCCGCTGCAGCTTCCCCACCTGCGGCGGCTGTGTGGGGCGCTGGCGGTACCCCAGGTGCTGTTCTGCCACTTCCACTCCGATCTGTTGGCGGTGCCGCAGCGGCAGATGTTGCGCGAGTTTCTGACATCCATGCGGCACCTGGTGTTCGTGGCTGAGGGCAACCGCCACGACCTGGAACGCACCCTGGCCGGCGAGCTGCCGCCGTCCACGGTGATTGCCAACCAGTCGCGCACGCGCCTGGCGGCGCCACTGCCCTGGCCTCAGGTATCTCCGTTGCGCCTGGCTTGCGTGGCACGCTTCGAGGTGCTCTGGAAGGGGCAGGATCTTCTGCTTGAGGCTCTCGCCTGCCCCGAACTGCTGGCCCGACCCTGGGAGTTGGATTTATACGGGGCCGGGTGCGATCAGTTCTATCTTCATGAGCTGATTCATCACTTCGGCTTGCAGAAGCGGGTGCACGTGAAGGGTTTCGAGCCCGACCTGGCCCGGATCTGGACCGACCATCACCTTCTGGTGCTGCCTTCCCGCGGTGAGGGGATGCCGCTGGTGGCCCTGGAGGCACTGATGCATGGACGTCCGGTGCTCGCCACCGCGGTGGGTGGTGTGGGCGAGGTGGTGCGCGACGGCAATGAGGGCTACATCGCCGAATCCCCCACGGTGGCCTGCCTGCGCCGCACGCTTCAGCGGGCCTTCAGCGATTCTGAGGCCTGGCAGGCCCTGGGTCAGGCGGGGCACAGCACAGCTCAGGTTTTTGCGGCTGCAGATCCTCCGGCTGCGTTGCTCAATCTGCTTGAGAGGCTGCAATGAAGCTCTCTGTGGTAATCCCGGCCTACAATCGGACCACTCTGCTAGCGATCACTCTGCGCTCGTTGCTCGCCCAAGAACGGGTGGCCGATGAGATCCTGGTTGTAGACGACGGCTCCACCGATGGAACGGCAGAGGTGGCCGCAGCCTTTGGTCCTCCTGTACGGGTCATCCGACAGGTCAACCAGGGCCCAGGTGCTGCCCGCAACCGTGGCCTTGCCGAGGCCAAGGGCGAGTTCATCCACTTCTTTGACAGTGACGATCTCGCCCTCCCCAACCTGCACCGGATTCAACTCGAAGCCCTCGAGCGCAGCAATGCGGATGTTGCCTACAGCCCCTGGGTGAAGGCGCGTCTGGATCCGCTCCACGGAGTTCACCCCACCAACCATATGCTTCAAGCGGGTGGCTTGCCTCCTGGATCTCTGGCACGGGCGTTACTGACGAACTGGTCTACGGTGCCAATGGTCTGGCTGCTTCGGAGGCGATTGGCTGAGGGAGTGGGTGGATTCCCAACCAATCTCCTCTGCGGTGAGGATCAGCTGTTTTTTCTCGGCCTCCTTCTTGCGAATGCCCGCGTGGTCCACACGCCGGAGACGTTGGTGCTCTATCGCGATGAGCCCTTACCGAAGCTCTCTACCGCATCCACTCCGGAAGCACAGCAGCGCCGTTCTCGGGATTGGGGATTCACCTTGGTGATGGCACGGCGCATGTGCCAGGCCAAAGGGGTGGATCCTGCAGCCTGGTTCGGTTTCCGGCGTCGCGCCCTGATTGCCTTGCAGGACATGAGGGCCAGCGGCGATTCGTCGGCAGCGTTGCAGGAGGATCTCACAGACATCCTCAATGCATTTCCGCTTCCTCCTGCTCTCTATCAGCTCTCGCGCATGCTTCAGCAGAAAGGCGAAGGTCTTACCGCACGCCTTTTCAACCGACGTGCTCACCGGTGCTTCCGCTCAGCTCCTCTCACAGCTGCGCAACGCGCGGGAGCCACTGAAGCTTTGGCAGCCGCCGCCATGCGAACTCAAGTTTGTTGATCCGCATTGAATCTCGTTTTCCTCGAAGAAGCCCTCCAGTCCGGCAGCGGTCATTGGCCCCTCTACATCGGCGACATCGCCACAGCCTTCCGCCAGGCCGGTGACCATGTAGACGTGCTGGCCCACTGTCAGGCTGATCCCGTCCTGCTCGCTGAGCTGAAGGCAACCCCCAGGTTCTCCCGCAACTGTTGGACCGAATCCAGCCGCCAGGGGGGCATCGGTGGCCTGCGCCACGCCCTGCGCTACGGCCGTGAAGTCTCTGCCTGGCTCCGCCGGCATCCGGACGTCAGCTGGGTGTGTGCGCTCACGATGCGTCTGCAGCACCTGCTGGCGTTCTCGTGGCTCTGTCGCCGTCCGTTGCACTGCTGCCATCGCCGCTACCTGCTGCTCTTTGTTCAGGGCTTCGGCGTTTATCAGGGCCCGGGCCTGCCCGTGGCCTTCCCGCCCACTGCCTCCACACGTCTGGCCCGCTGGTGTTTCCGGCGTCTGGCACCTGCCGTTCGCTCCGGCCGCGTGGTGCTCGCCGCCGAGACGCGCGCCATGCAGGCTGAACTGGAGTCCTTCAGCCAGCTGCCGGTGAAGCTGTTCCCCCATCCGGTGTCCCTGCCCGCAAACTCGGCGCCTTCCTCCCCCTCCATCTCGGCGCAAGGCAGCCCTCCCATCACCATCACCTGCCCGGGCTTTGCCCGCTATGAGAAGGGCAACGACCTGCTCCAGGAGGCCTGCCGGCAGTTGTTCGCCGCCGAGCCGCAGCTGGCTCTGCAGGTGATCAGCCAGTGGCCCCAGCCCTTCTCCCTGCCCGATGGATCTGAGGCAGCGCCCGATCCCACCCTGCTGAGTAATGGGCGTTATCAGCTGATCAACCATTCCCTCGATCGATTGGCCTACACCGCCCTGCTTTCCAGAAGCGATCTGATCGTGCTGCCCTACCGGCGCTCCAGCTACCACAACCGCGTGTCGCGCGTGGCGATCGAGGCTGCCCTCCACGGCATTCCTCTGGTGTTCATGAGCGACACCTGGTGCGAAGAGGTGGTGGAGCTCACTGGTGCCGGGGTGGCGATCGCTGATGAAACGCCGGAGGCCGTGTGCCAGGCGCTGAATGCTGCTCGCGATCAGCTGCAGGAGCTAACCCAGCGTGCCCGAGATGCCACTGAGCTGGTGGCTGAGCACTACTCAGCCCTGCGATTCCGCCATTTGCTGCTGGAGTGCTGAGCCGTGCTGCTGGTGTTCTGCACGGCTGATCACGGCGGCCTCGCCGACTATGCCCACGCCCAGTGTGAGGCCCTTGCTCAGCATGGTTCCACCGTGCTCTTGCTTGCGCCCTCTGGCTTCCCGTTCCGCTCCAGCCTTTATCAGCTCCTTCATCTCCCTGGCATCAAACCGAAAAGCACACGCGGCCGTCTGCAGCAACAGCTGGCCACTGCTGTAACCATCCTGTGCCAGCAGATCGCACTCAACCGTTCCATCGCCGCCACCGGCTGCCGCTGCGTGCTGTTCACTACCTACAGCGAATATCTGGCCCCCCTATGGGCCTGGCGGCTGCGCCGCTGGGCCCTTACAGGGGTGCGCTTTGCGGCTGTGGTGCACGATCCCGTGCGTGATTTCGTGGTGGGCCCTCCCTGGTGGCACCGCCTCTCGATTGCCCAGGGGTACAGCTTTCTCGATGTGGCATTCGTCCACGCACCCATCCAGCTCGACACCGCCTCTCCCCAGCCCCAGCTGCGCACCCAGCTGATCCCCCATGGGCCCTTCCGTTACCCAGCCCCGACCAGCGGTTCTGCAGAGCTGCGGCGCCGGCTGGCAGTCCCTTCGCGGGCCACGCTGCTGCTGAGCTTCGGCCACATCCGCAACAACAAAAACCTGCAGCTGATCCTCCAGGCGATGGCCGAACTGCCCGAGATCTGGTTGCTGGTGGCAGGGCCTGAGGCCACCGCCGGCCAGCGGCCATCCGCCCACTACCGGCAGCTGGCCGAGCAGTTCGGGGTGGCGAACCGCTGCCGCTGGCAGATCGGCTATCAGAGCCCTGAGCAGGTGGCGGATCACTTCACCGCCAGCGATGCGGTGCTGCTCACCTATTCGGGCCAGTTCCGATCCGCCAGCGGCGTGCTCCACCTGGCCGCCCACTACCGCAAACCGATGATCGCCTCAGCTGGGGCCAGTGCCCTGCTCGATACCGTGCGCTCCTTTGATCTCGGCGTTGTGGTGCAAGCCGACGACGCCACGGCTCTGGCACACGGCATCCAGCACTGGCTCAGCCATCCCCCGGCACCGGATTGGCAGGGCTACGAGGGCGCCAACAGCTGGGAGCGCAATGCCGAGCTTGTGGCCCAGGCGCTGGGTCTCGAATCTGAGCCTCAAATTACTTACCCATGACCCGTATTCGCCTGATTGCGGGCTCCTGGATCAGCTGGTTCTACAACGAACTGATCACCCATCTGCCATCAAGGCGGCTCAGGCTGATGGTGCTCAGACCCTGGCTGAAATCCCTGGGTCGTGGCAGTGGGGTTCAGATGCACTGCCGCTTTCTGCATGGCCCAGGCGTGCTATTGGGTGAACGCTGCGTGATCAACCATGGTTGCCTGCTTGATGGCAGGCGTTTTTCAATCTGCGTCGGCGCCGATGTGAGCATCGGCCCGGAAGCCGCCATTCTCACCCTCGGGCACGACCCTCGCTCTGCTGAATTCTCCGATCGCGGTGGCTCAGTCACCATTGGCGACCACGCCTGGATTGGATACCGGGCAATTGTGCTGCCAGGCGTCTCGATCGGGGAGGGAGCCGTCGTTGGCGCTGGGGCTGTAGTGAGTCGGGATGTTCCCCCTTTCACGATCGTCGCCGGAAATCCCGCTCGCCCGATCGGCTCTCGCACAAGAGATCTTCGCTACAAGCTTAGATTCAGCCCATTTCTTCTTTAAGGGGATAATCCAGATGATCCGCAGAAGTGAGATAAGTTATCCAATCGTCTCAACAGTGCATCCTGGCGATTACGCTTCGAAATCATGTGGATAGAATCAGTTCGCCATATCATTTCATCGAAAATCTTCGGCACCCCTATTCCTTGGATATTAGTAATCTTTCAATCAAAGAGGCTTTGCCACTTCCCGCCTTTTGGAAAGGAGGCCAGCCTGCTTGTACGAAGTCTTGCGTGCCGAGCCATCAAGCAATATTTAGTGGCGTCTGCAAGTAGACATGCTTGAAGAAGTTAGTGCAATCTCTTGTTCTAAAACGCTATTAATTAGGCAAGGATTCCTTGTTCGGTGTCGCTAAAGCCTGTGTGAGCCTAGCTTTGTTTCCGTAGCATGTATACACTGATTGATTGCGTAACAATGCTATTCTTCGCAAAAGCACTTCCAAGCTTATGCTAAAAAGTCGATTTAGCAGTATTTATCTACGCCGTATTCATCCTTCGCGCATTGTCTACTCACAGCTTCTCCCTGCAGAGTCTCGGATGGTTTCGTCTAGGTCTGAAGGCTGCAGCTTTTATCCTGTTTCCGACTTAGAAGTCGTCTTTGATCATAATTGCAGATCTGATCCAAATGTCTTTGGTGATTCTTTTCACACTTCTGAACTAATATCTAAAGCGCGTTTTGAGCACCCTCTACAAGGAATAATTAAGTGTGCAAAGTCCTATATCTATGGCAGAGACGGATGGATCATCAATGGTGATGGGTTCCTCTTAAGCGATGCAACCTGGTATCGCCAGTACGAGGCTGAGTTGCCTACTCGCCTTAATCGTAGGCTGCCCTTGCATGCGCTCAAAGGCACTGTTATCTCGTTGTGTAGTGATCATTCTATCAATAACTATGGGCACTTTCTCTTGGACTGTCTCACACGAATTAGGCTGCTTCAAGCTGCAAGTATTAGTCTTGCTGATGCTGATCATATTATAATGCCGAAGCCCCCTAGTCAAAATGCTATCAGCCTCTGTGAAAAAGCAGGTATTCCATTGGCTAAATGTATTTGGTCAGATAAGAATGCCTTGTTTCATGCGGATCATTTAATGGCAACAACATTCCCTGGGCTGAGGAGATCATGTCCCCAATGGGCTGCCTCTTTTCTCAACGGTCTGAACGATTCCAGTTGTGAGCGCCCATTCCGAAAGATTTATATACCGCGAGAATCTCGCACCAGGAATATTGTCAATGATGCTTCGCTGCGAAAGATCGCACTTCATTATGGTTACCAGATCTACAATCCAGCTATAGTCTCGGATACAACCTCGTATGAAATATTTGCCCAGGCCACCCATATTGTGTCAGCCCATGGAGCTGCGCTCACTGACCTCGCATTCTGCCCAACAGGTGCAAAGGTTTTAGAGCTTATACCCAGCGACCATATTTATCCCTATTACTATACGTTGTCCCTAGCGTCTGGCCTGGCTTATCATTGCATCTTTGGAGAATCTGCCAACATGCGCCCAAGGGGCAGTGTTGGTCCAAGTCCTTACGACTTTGTTGTGGACTGCGATCTCTTTTCTGAAGCGCTTGGATATTTAGGTTAGAAATTCGTGGAAAGGCTAAGGATTCTCAACGTCATTCAATGCTCCAATCTCGGCGGCATGGAGCAAGCCTCGTGGCGCTTAATGCAGGGATTGCAACAGCGCGGCCATCGCCTCTCGTTGATCTCCCTCCATCCGCTCGGCTCGCTCGCTCCTCAGCTTGAGGCTAGTGGCATTTCCTGTCTTGGTCTCGGCTACGGTCAGGTGCCCCTTTGGAACTGGCTTTGGCGTTTCCGCGGTGAGCTCCGCCGCCAGAATCCCGATGCCCTGCTCCTCACCGGTCACAGCCTGCCAACCCTGCTGGCTGTTCTCGGTTTTTGCCGCGGTCGTAGTCTGCTGGCGATCCACTTTCATCACACCGGCGTCAAGCCCCGCTGGTTCTGGCGTCTCTATTACTCCCTTGCTCGCCGCATGGTGAATGCGGTCACCTTCCCTTCCGATTTCGTGCGTCGGGAAGCGATAGAGCTCTGCCCGGCCCTAGCTAGCAAGGCTCACACCCTGCGCAACCCGATTTCAGCAGTCCTGCCTTTCACTCCTGTTGAGCGGATTGCGGCCAGGCAGCATTTTGGCTTGCCCATTAGCGCCCCAGTGATTGGTAATGCCGGCTGGTTGATTCCACGCAAACGTTTTGATGTTTTCCTCCACACCGCCGCTGCTGTCCTCCATGAGCGGTTTGATGTGCGTTTTCTGATTGCTGGGGATGGACCTGAGCGTGAGCAGCTTCAAGCCTTGGCAAGTTCTCTCGGGATTCAGCATGCGGTGGTGTGGACCGGATGGCTTGAAGAAATGCGCCCGCTATATGCAGCACTCGACATTCTGCTGTTCAATTCCGACTGGGATGCTCTGCCCACAACACCAATTGAGGCGGCCGTGCATGGCGTTCCTGTGGTGAGCTCGGTTCTCCATAGCGGCCTAGCCGAGGTGTTGCAGCCTGATGTGGATGCTGTCCTTCTTGAGCGGCATGATGTGGCGGCGCTTGCCTCTGCTGCCTTACATATTCTGGCCGATCTGGATGCTGCTGCAGCCAGGGCCAGCCAGGCACGTGAGCGGGTGCTGGCGCTGAGTGATCCAGACAAGCTCGCCGCCTGGCACGAACGTGCATTCACGCGCGAAGCACGCCGATGAGCGGTCTGCGCATTCTCGCTGTGATCGTGAATCTGGTGCCCTACCACGTGGCCCGCTGGTCGGCCGTGGCTGAAGCTGGGCACCAGGTGGCGGTGCTGCAGCGCCGCGCCGGTGACCCCTTTGCCGTGCTGGCCACCGATGCGGATCAGGCACCGTTTGCGCTGCACACCCTGGCTGATCCAGGGGCTGGAGCCCCGCCTTGGCACGAGCAACTCCAGGCCTGGATCGATCGCCTCAACCCCCAGGTTCTGGTACTCAGTGGCTACAGCTTTCCCGAGAGTCTTGCGGCGTTGCTGGTAGCCGCCCAGCGAGGCCTGCCGGTGGTGATGTGCTCCGAGAGCAATCGGCACGATGCCCCCCGCAGGCCCTGGAGTGAGGCCCTCAAGCGGCGGGTGCTGAACCTGGCCCAGGCAGGGCTGGTGGGCGGTGAACCGCAGGCGGCCTACCTGCAGCAGCTGGGTGTGGCTCCCGAGGCCATCTTCCGCGGCTACAACGCTGTGGACAACGACCACTTCGCCACGGCACACCACTGGCGCGGCCAGGGTGCGCAGGCCCGCAACCAGCTCGGGCTGCCGCCCCGCTATCTCCTGGCGGTGACCCGCTTCACCGAGAAGAAGAACCTCTTTCGCCTGATCGAGGGCTATGCCCTCTGGCGTCGCCATGCTCCTGAAGAGCAGCAGCAGCTCAGCCTGCTGATCCTGGGCGACGGGCCCCTGCGGACCCAGCTTGAGGCCCATGTGCAGGCCCTTGGGCTGCAGGATTGGGTGTTGCTTCCAGGGCCTTGCTCCTATGCCCAACTGCCCAGTCGCTACGGGCTTGCTGAAGCCTTCATCCATGCCAGCACCGTGGAGCAGTGGGGCCTGGTGGTGAACGAAGCGATGGCGGCAGGTCTGCCCGTGCTGGTGTCCTCCACCTGTGGCTGTGCCCCGGAACTGGTGCAGCCGGGTGTCACGGGTCTGCGCTTTGATCCCCATTCCGTGGCTTCCATTGCCGCGTCAATCCGCTGGTGGTGCGAGCTCCCGGGCGCAGCGGCCGAGCGCCTCGCCGCCGCCAGTCAGCGTCGTGTGGCGTCCTACGGCCCAGGAGCCTTTGCCGCTGGCGTGGAGGCGGCGGCGGCCCATGTGCTCTCTGCCCATCGCCGGGCGCTGAACCCCGTTGATCGGCTGCTTCTGCAACGCCTGATTGCCAGGACGTCTTCCCAGGCATGAGCAGCACCAGCTCCTGGCTGGCGTTGCAGATTGGCGCCCGCGAGCACTACGCCATCCCGAGAGCCTTGCAGAGGCTTGAGTTGCTTCAGCACCTTTTCACAGATTGCTGGGTCCCGCCAGACTCAGCCCTTCTCCGATTTGTGCCCTCGAAGGGGTTGGCGGGTCGCTTTCACCCTGATCTGACTGTTGCTTCGGTGCGGGCCCCCTGGCTCGGCAGTCTGCCCTTCGAGCTGCGCTCCCGCCTCGCACGCTCGCCAGCAGGTTGGCCCCGCACCATGGCCCGCAATGCCTGGTTTCAGCGCTGGGCTTGCCGCCAGCTCCTGCGTCTTCACGCCCATCGATCGCGTGCGGGCAACACAACTCATCTCAACGTCTTCAGCTACAGCTACGCCGCCCGCTCCATCTTCCGCCTGGCGCGGCAGCGGGGTTATCACTGCGTGCTTGGCCAGATGGATCCCGGCCCGGAGGAGGAGCAGCTGGTGATCGCCGAGCACCGCCGCTACCCCAGCCTCGCTGGTTCCTGGCAGCCGGCTCCACCGCTCTACTGGCAGCACTGGGCCGAAGAGCTTGAGCTGGCTGATCGCATCGTGGTGAATTCACCCTGGAGCTGGCGTTGCCTGCTGCGCCAGGGGGTGCCTGCCAGCAAGCTGCGCCTGATACCCCTCGTGTATGAGCCCTCCGTGGAGCGTGCCCCTGCCCCGTCAGCGCCCGCCATCCCCTTCCAGCTGCTCTTCCTCGGCACCATCGGCCTGCGCAAGGGCATCGGCCGCCTGCTTGATGCCATGCGTCTGCTGGAGGGCCAGCCCGTGCAGCTCACCCTGGCCGGCCCCAGCGAACTCGATCCCCAGGCCTGGGTCACAGCTCCGAATATCCGCTGGCTCGGCCCCGTGCCCCGCTCCCAGGTGGCCGCCCGCTACGGCCAGGCCCACGCAATGATCCTGCCCACCCTCTCCGATGGCTTCGCCATCACCCAGCTGGAGGCCCTGGCCTACGGCTGCCCGGTGATCGCCTCAGCGTTCTGCGGCGAGGTGGTCACGCCCGGTGTGAATGGTTGGCTGCTGCCTTCCCTGGAGCCCGAGGCCATCGCCGCCACCATCGGCGAGGCCATGGCCACGGCCCAGGCCCTGCCCCGTCCGCTGGCGCGGCCCAGCTTCGGGCTCGATCACCTGGCAGAGGCCCTGCAAGCAGCCTGATGCGTCTGCTTCACCTCAGCAACGACCACTACCCCTGCGTCACTGGTGGCACCGAGTTGTTCGTGCAGCAGCTGCTCCAGGCCCAGCTTCAGCAGCACCCCGCCGCTGCCATCCTCTGGGCCGCCCACCGTGCCCCCCTGCTGGCGCCCCACCACAACCCCGCCGCCGCCTTGGCGGCCCACCAGCGGCTGCTATATCCGGTTGTCCCCGGCAACCGCCACCAGCAGGTGGCCGCCACTGCCGCCTCCATCCCCGGCTTCACCGAGCTGCTGGCTGCGTTCCGCCCCACGGCGCTTCACCTTCACTCCTTCAGTGAGCGCTGCGGCCTCAGCCATGTGCGTGCCGCCAGGGCCGCGGGGGTGCGGGTGGTGGTTACCGTGCATGCCCCGGGCTTCAGCTGCATCAAGGGCAACCTGATCGACGCCAGCGGTGCCGTCTGCGATGGCCGCCTGCGTCCACGCCGCTGCACCCGCTGCCGCCTGCACAATGGCGGCCTGCCCCGCTGGCTGGCGGCCGGCGTGGCCCTGCAGAGTGGCTGGCCCCTCAGTGCGGAGGCTGGCGGGCGCCTGGCCCATCTCCTCACGGCCCGTCAGCTCACCGGCGCCTTTCACGCCGCCTGGTTGGAGCTCACCCGCCTGGCCGATGCCATCCATGTGCTCGCCGCCTGGAGCCGTGACCTGCTGCTCGGCCAGGGGGTGCCAGCCCACAAGATTCATCTGATCCGCAGTGCCGGACCCGCCCCCCTGCCGCCGCGCCGCCGCCAGCCCATGCAGGATGGCCTGCTGCGCCTGGTGGCCTGGGGACGCTGCCATCCGGTGAAGGGCTTTCACCTGCTGGTGGAGGCCATCCAGGCCCTGCCAGCCGATGCGCCGGTGCTGCTGCACTTCTACGGTCCCGGCTGGGACGACCCCTATGGCCAGCGGCTCCAGCGGGCCATCGCCACCGACCGCCGCTTCGCCGTGCTGGGTACCCTGCCCCCCGAGCATCTGCTGCCTCAGCTGCAGCAGTACGACCTGGCCGTGGTGCCCTCCACCTGGCTGGAGACCGGTCCCCTCACCGTGCTGGAAGCGCTGGCGGCCCACCTGCCGGTGACCGGCACCGACCGGGGGGGCATCCGCGAGCTGCTGGCCGGCGTGTCCGGCTGCACCTTGCTTCCCCCCACGGCCCAGGCCTGGACCCGCCACCTCCAGGCCCTGCTGGGCAACCCCGCCCAGCTCAGGACGGCCCCCTCCCTTTCTCCCGACCGCCGTTTCAGCCGGATGGCAGCCGAACTCGCCCCTCTCTACGGCTGGCGACCGTGACGCCCTCCGCGCTGCACTGTCCGGTCTGCGGCGATCCCAGGGCGGCGATCTGCGCCCGCTCCTGCCCGGAGAACCTCGGCCTCACCGGCCAGCGCTACAGCTATGCCCACTGCCCCGGCTGCGGCATCATCAGCCTGGTGCCCCCTCCACACCCCAGCCAGCTCCACCACTACTACCAGCTGCTCGATCAGCGCCAGGACCGCTGGTGGCACTCCCCCGCCGGCCAACAGCTATGGGCCCGGCTGCAGCAACCGCCGTCCAGACTCAAGGGCGTGCTGCGCTGGCTGGCCAGCGGCGGCGAGCAGCCCTATCCGTTCTGGCGCTGGCTCAGGCCCGGTTCGATTCTCGATCTGGGGGCCGGCACCGGGGAGTTCTGCCTCGAGGCCCGGCGGCGAGGCTGGACGGTGTGCGGGGTCGAGCAGTCGGCCAGTTCCATTGCCCTGGCCGCCCAGCGGGGATTGGCCCTGGTGGAGGATTCGCTCAGCTCCGAGCGCACCCTGAGCCTGGTGGCCACCGCCCACAACGTGGTGCTGCTGCACGTGTTCGAGCATGTTGTGCAACCCCGGGAGTTGCTCACCGCCCTGCGCCAGCGCATGCGGCCCGGCGCCCGCCTGATCCTGGTGCTCCCCAACCCCCGCTCCCTCTGGCGTTACCTCTTCCGGCAGCGCTGGTATGGCTGGGACCCGCCGATCCATGTGCACCACTATTCCGCCCCGGCCCTGCGATCGCTGCTGCAGCAGGAGGGTTTCCGGGTGCTGGAGCTCCGCTCGCTGCGGCGCCACCAGTCCCTGGCCGTGGCGCTGGGGCAGCTGGGCTGGTGCCGGAGTCCCTGGCAGGCTGCCCTCCCGCTGCTGCTGCTGCTGCTGCCGCTGATGCCCCTGCTGGCTGTTGCCGGCCTGGCCCCCGAGCTGCTCTGTGTGGCCGAGATCAACGGCGGGCCTGGCGATGCTGGCACCTGAAGCCTCCACCCCTGCCGCCAGGCCGCCCGCCCTGCTGATCGTGCTGTCCTCCCTGGCGGCTGAGGGCTGCCCGCAGCTGGCCCTCCAGCTCGCCGGCCACTGGAGGCGCCAGGGCTGGCGGCTGGAGGTGCTGTGCCTCGATGGCGGCGCCAGGGATCTGGAGCCTGAATTCGCCGCCCTCGGGGTTCCCCTGCACTGGGCCGGGCTTGGTGCCGGCTGGATGCGCTATCCGCGCCTGCTGGCCCTCAGTTTCCGTCTCTGCCGCCACCTCCACCCCCGGGCCGTGCTCTGTTTCCCCCTCGGCTGGCATGCCCTGGTGGCCATCGGTGCCCGCCTGGCCGGGGTGACGCGCACCTGCGCCCACGTGGGCAATGCGCCGCCGGTGTGGACGGGCCGCGCCTTTGTGAAATTCCGCCTGTGGGTGCAGCTGGGCCGGCCCTTCACCCATCGCCTGCTCTGCTGCTCCCGCGCCATTCGCCAGGCCACCATCCGGGATTTCGGCGTGCGCCCGCGGGAGACCCGCACCATCCACAACGCCTGTGATCTGCAGCGCTTCACCCCCGCCGCCCGGGCCCGGGCGCCCTACTGGCGGCAACCGCCCCGGCTGGGCATGGTGGCCCGCCTCGAACCCCACAAGGACCAACCCACATTGATCCGCGCCCTGGCCCTGCTGCGCGATCAGGGCCTCCGCCCCCAGCTCTGGCTGATCGGTGATGGCAGCCAGCAGGCCCGGCTCACGGCCCTGGTGCAGTCCCTCGGGCTCGGCAGCCAGGTGCGTCTGTTGGGCAGCCGGCGCGACATCCCCGAGCTGCTGGCCCAGCTCGATCTGTTCGTGTTCGCCGCCCGGCCGGATGAGGGCTTCGGGATTGCCCTGGCAGAGGCGATGGCCGCCGGGGTGCCGGTGGTGGCCAGCAACGTGCCCGCCTGCCACGAGGTGCTGGCGGGCGGCCGCTGCGGCCTGCTGGTGGAGCCCGCCAGCGCCCCCGCCCTGGCGGCCGGCATCCAGGCGGTGCTGGCCGACCTCGCGGGCGCCCGCCGCCGGGCCGCCTCTGCCCGCCGGCGGGCCCGGCGCCACTTCGCCATTCCGGCCATGGCCCGGGCCTATGCCGAGGAGCTGGGCCTGGCGTGAAGGTGCTGCACGTGCTCAATGGCCTCCACGCCGCCGGCATCGAGTCCCTGGCGCTGCAACTGATCCGCCATGCGCCGCCCGGGGTGCGGGCGGCGCTGCTCAACCTCGACGGGGCGGTGCGCGACCTGGAGCCGGCCTTTGCCCCCCTGCTGCCGGTGCACCACCTGCGCCGCAGCGACCGCCTGGCCCTGGCCTGGGCCGCCTGGCGCCACTGCCGCCGCCTGCGGCCCGATGCGGTGCTGCTCTTCCCCTGCAGCCGGCCGATCCTCTGGTTTGCCCTCGGCGCCCGCCTGGCGGGGGTGCGCCGGCTGGCCGTGACCCTGCAGAACACCGCCCCTGCCCTCGCGGTGGATCCGGCCGGCCGGCGCCGCTGGCTGCGGCTGCTGCGCTGGTTCGGGCGCCTCGGGGTGGCCGTGGTGCCCTGCAGCAGGGCCGTGGCGGCTTCCCTGGAGCGCCTGCCGCCCGGTTGCCGGCTGGCGGCGGTGATCGCCAACGGCTGCGACACCGGCGCCATCGCCGCCCGCGCCGCGGCCAGCCGTGCCCGGCGCCCCCCCCACGACCGCCAGCGGGTGCTGATGGTGGCCCGGCTCGACCGGATCAAGGACCAGCCCACCCTGCTGCGCGCCTTCGCGGCGGCGCGCCGGCCCGGCTGGGAGCTGTGGCTGGTGGGCGAGGGTCCCGAGCGCGCCCCGCTCGAGCAGCTGGCCCGCGAGCTGGGGCTCGATCCCGGGGCCGTGCTGCTGGGTCGCCGCAGCGACATTCCGGAGCTGCTGGGCCAGGCCGACCTGTTCGCCTTCTCCACCACCGCCGCCGAGGGGTTCGGCATCGCCCTGATCGAGGCCATGGCGGCCGGCCTGCCCCTGCTGGCCAGTGATGTGCCAGCCTGCCGGGAACTGCTGGCCGAAGGCTCCGCCGGGGAGCTGCTGCCCCCCCGGGATCAGCAGGTCTGGGCCCAGCGCCTGGCTGCCCTGATGGCCGATCCCCCTTCCCGCTCCGCCCTGGCCGGGCGTGCCCTGCGCCAGGCCGAGCGCTTCGCCATCGCCCCCAGCGCCGCCGCCTGGTACGGGCTGCTGGCCGGTTCCCCCCCCGTTCGCTGAGCCGTGGCCTCCCTCTTCCATCGCCTCTGGCGCCCGGCCTACCCCCGCCTCCAGCGCCTGCTGCCGGCCCACCACGGCCACCCCCTGCTGGCTGGGCTCGACCGCCTGGCCTGCGTGTTCCACGGCCTCTACGAGAACAACAACTACGACCCCGCCAGCAACGGCGAGGCCTGGTTGCTGGGCCGCCTGGCCGCCCTGGCCGCAGGCCAGCCCTGGCTG
Source organism: Cyanobium sp. M30B3 (assembly GCA_018399015.1). Lineage (GTDB taxonomy): Bacteria > Cyanobacteriota > Cyanobacteriia > PCC-6307 > Cyanobiaceae > NIES-981. Next base: position 2,125,828 of record CP073761.1, on the reverse strand, counting down.
GTGGTTGACGTGGGGGCCAACCGCGGCGATTACACCGCCCTTGCCCTGCAGGCGTCCCCCCGCGTGCAGGTGTGGGCCTTCGAGCCGGTGCCGGCTGTTTTCGCCCAGCTGCAGACGGCCCACGCCGCTGAACCCCGGGCCCGGCTGCACGGGCTGGCCCTGGCCGACCAGGACGGCCCGCTCACCCTTTACGCCGACCCCCGCCACAGCGGCCACACCTCCGCCCTGGCCGGGGTGCAGCCGGGGGTGCATGGGCTGGCCCAGCCCCAGGTGTTCACGCTGCCTGCCCGGCGGCTGGACAGCTTTTGCGCCAGCCAGGGCATCACGGCCATCGAGCTGCTCAAGATCGATGTGGAGGGTTTCGAGCAGCGGGTGCTGGCCGGCGCCCAGGGGCTGCTGGATGCCGGGGCCATCGCCTGCATCCAACTGGAGTACGGCAAGGCCAACCTCTTCTCCCGCACCTTCATCCACGACTACCTGCGCCACTACGGAGCCAGCTACCGCCTGGGCAAGCTCTACCCCGCCGGCGTGGCGTGGTACGACCGCTACAGCCCGGATCTCGACGACCTGATCGGCCCCAACCTGGTGCTGGTGCACCGCCGCCGCCAGGATCTGATCGAGGCCCTCAGCCCGCGGCGGCGGCCATGAACCGCCTGCTGCTCTGCTGCGGTGACGCCACCGATCCCGCCACCTGGAGCGGCACCCCCCAGGCCCTGCTCCAGGCTGGCCTCCAGACCGGCCTCCTGCAGGGGGGGCTGGCCCTGCAGCCCCAGCGGCTGCGCTGGCGCCGCCGCGCCTGGAATCTGCTCCAGCTGCTGCGCAGCGGCCGCCCCGGTGGCTTCCAGTACAGCACCGGCTTCTGCCGTGCCCTGCTGGTCCAGGCCCGTCTTCCCCCCGATCAGCCCCTGGCCCTGCTCAGCCACTACCCCCTGCTGCCCCTCCATCCCTGGCCCAGCGCCTGGCGTGTGGCCTTCTACATCGACGCCACCACCACCCAGGTACTCGAGGCCTACGGCTTCGGCAGCCGCATCGCCCCCTCTCTGCAGCGCCAGCTGCTGGAGCGCGAGCGCTGCGCCTACCACCAGGCCCAGGCCGTGATCGCCATGAGCCCCTGGGCCGCCCGCTCCCTCAGCGAGCACTACGGCCTGCCCCCCGAGCGGGTGGCGGTGGTGCCCGCCGGCGCCAACCTCCACGAGGCCGCCCTTGCCTCCCTGCCGCCCGCGCCGGCGCCCCCGCCCCCGGGCCCCGAGCATCCCCTGCGCCTCGGTCTGCTGGGCAAGGAGTGGCAGCGCAAGGGCGGTCCGTTCCTGCTGCAGCTGGTGGAGGCCCTCGATCAGCTCGGCATCCCCGCCCAGATCCGCGTGCTCGGCATTCCGCCCGCCCAGCTGCCTAGCCACCCGGCCATCCAGCCCCTGGGCTTCATCGACAAGCAGCAGCAGCCGGCCCGCTTCGTGGCCGAGCTGCGCAGCTGGCATTTCGGCACCCTCTTCTCCCAGGCCGAGGCCTTCGGGATCGCCGCCCGCGAGTGCCTGCGCCTGGGCGTGCCGGTGCTGGCCCATGCCGTGGGCGGCATTCTCGCCACCCTGCCGGACGACGGCTGCGGCCAGCTGTTCCCGGCCCATCCCCACCCCACCGAGGTGGCCCACTGGCTTGCCGCCCGTCTCACCCCCTATGCGGGCTATCTGCAGTGGCGGCAGGCCCTGGCCGGGCGCTGGCAGGAGTTCACCTGGGCCACGGCGGTGCGCCGGCTGGCGGCCGTGCTGGACGCCCCCGCTTCCTGCGGACCCGGGCAGGAGTGATCCCCATGGCCGCCGTTGCGCACCGCTACTGCGTGCTCCAGGCCGGAGCCCGCATGCACTACGCCGTGCCCACCCTGCTGGCCCGCGCCGGTGCCCTGGCCGCCTTCTACACCGATCTGCACGCCAGCCACCGGCCGTTGCAGCTGCTCAACCAGCTCTGGCCCCGGGGCCTGCAGCCTTCCGCCCTGCAGCGTCTGCTGGCCAGGCAGCTCCCCGCCGACCTGCCCCGCTCCCTGGTGCGCCACCAGCCCCTGGCCGGTCTCAGCTGGGCCCTGCCGGGGCTGCGCCGGGAAGCACTCCTGATCGAGCGGGCCTGCCGGGAGCGCTTCGCCGGCGCCAGCGCTCTCTACACCAACTTCATCAACAGCGATCTGCAGGCGGTGCGCCAGGCCCGCCGCCAGGGGCTGCACGTGGTGCACGAGCTGATCATTCCTGCCGATGTGGGCCGCACCCTGCTGGAGGAACGGCGCCGCTACCCCGGCATCGAGGCCGAGGGCGAGCCCGAGGAGGTGGTGGAAGCGGGGCTGGAGCGCGACCGCCAGAAGTGGGCCCTGGTGGACCAGGTGCTGGTGCCCTCCCTCCACTGCCACCAGAGCACGATTGCCCTGGGCTGCGATCCGGCCAAGATCCAGCGGGTGCCCTACGGCATTCCCGAGCACTGGTTTGATCTGCCACCCGCGCCCGAGCCAGGGCGGGTGCTGTTCGTGGGGCAGGTGGGCCTGCGCAAGGGCAGCCACTACCTGGCCGAGGCTGTGCGGCAGCTGGCCGGCCGCTCATTGCCCCTGGAGTGCCGCGTCGTTGGTCCGTGGCAGGTGGATGTGGAACAGCCCCTGTTCGCCGGCCCCCACTACCTGGGCCAGGTGCCCCGCTCCCAGGTGCGGGAGGAGTTCCGGCGCGCCGATCTGTTCGTGCTGCCCACGCTCGCTGACAGCTTCGGCCTGGTGCATCTGGAGGCGATGGCCTGCGGGGTGCCGGTGATCACTACGCCCCACTGCGGCTCGGTGGTGCGCGATGGCATCGATGGCTTCATCGTGCCGATCCGGGACGCGACCGCCCTGGCCGATCGCATCGCGCTGCTGCTGGGCGACCGCGCGCTGCGCGACCGCATGGGCCAGCAGGCCCGCCAGCGCGCCGCCCAATACACCTGGGAGGCCTACGGTCGCCGCCTGGTCGGCGCGCTTGGCCTGCAGCCCCAGGCCTGATCTCCCTGCACCCCCCTTGCACCAGCCCCAGTCCCTCCCCAGCCCGCTACCCCGGGTGCTGCTTGCCGTCCACCGCGTGGGTCCTTACCACCACGCCCGCTTTGTGGAGGCCTGTGCCCACCTGGCCCTCACCGTGGTGGAAACCCGCCCTGAGTCGCAGGAGTATCCCTGGGTCGTGCCGCCCGGCAGCCTGCCCTATGGCCTGCAGACCATCCACGGCGCGGCCGAGCCCGAGGACGATCCCCCCCGGGCCAGCCTGCGCCGCCAGTGGCGCGCCCTTCTCCACAGCAGCGCTGCCGAGGCGGTGGTGAGCGTGGGCTGGGCCGACCGCTCCTACCAGGTGTTGCTGCAGGAGGCCCAGCGCCGCCGCCTGCCCCTGGTGGTGATCAGCGACAGCCGCCAGCGCGACCAGCCCCGCTCCCCCGCCCGCGAGTGGGTGAAGCGCCAGCTGCTTGGTGGTTACAGCAGCGCCGTGGTGGCCGGCAGCGAGAGCCGCCACTACCTCCAGCAGCTCGGCTTTCCCCCCCAGGCCATCCACCAGCCCTGGGACGTGGTGGACAACGCCTACTTCCTGGATCTACCCCCCCTGCCCCCTCCTGCCCGGGGCCCCCACTTCCTGTGCGTGAGCCGCTTCGTGCCCAAGAAGAACCATGCCGGCCTGCTGCAGGCCTATGGCCAGTACCAGAGCGAAGGCGGCCGCTGGGGGCTGGATCTGGTGGGCTTCGGGCCCCTGGAGCCCCAGCTCCATGCCGCCGTGGCCCAGCTGCCCGATCCCGGCCGCTGCCGCATCCGCCCCTTCCTGCAGCTGGCCGATCTGGCCCTGGCCTACCGCCAGGCCTCCGCCCTGGTGCTGGCCAGTGTGGTGGACCAGTGGGGGCTGGTGGTGAACGAGGCCATCGCCGCCGGTCTGCCCGCCCTGGTGAGCAGCGGTTGCGGCTGTGCTGCCGACCTGATCGAGGATGGCGTGAGCGGCCTGGCGTTTGACCCGGCCGACTGCCCCCAGCTGGCCGGGCAGCTCCACGCCATGGAGCGCCTCGGCCCCGCCGAGCGCCAGGCCCTGGTGGCGGCCGCCCGCCAGCGCCTCAAGGCCTTCAGCCCCCTCAGCTGCGGCCAGGCCCTGGGGGCCGCCGTGGCCCAGGCCCTGCACAGTCCGCGCCGCAGCTGGCGGTCCCGCCGGGTGGCTGGTGTGATCAGCTGGCTTGTGTGATGCTCAAGCCCGGCGAAGCTTCCCATGACTGATCCCCAACAGCTCACCAACCTGGAGGTGTTCTGGTTGGGCACATTGGTTGTGCTGATCGTGCGCGAGCTCTTGCAGGCCAGATCCCACGCCCGGCGGATCGAGCTGTTCAAGCCCACGATCATCCTGGCCGCCGTACTCGTCTACTACGCCGTGGCCGGCCCCCTGCGGGCCATCGCCATAGAGGACACCATCGACCGCACCATCAATCGCCGGGCCGACTTCGTGTACGGCTGGGCGGGCGCTGCCGTGTTCTACGCCAGCACCCTGGTGGGCTTCCACCTGCTCGGCACGCCCCGGCTCAACCGCCGCCAGCTCGTGGTCAACGATCCCGAGCGGATCTATCGCTTCGGCACCACCCTCTGCCAGCTCGGTCTCGCCCTGTTCAGTGTGGTGGCCGGCATCCGCCTGTTCGCCTACATCAACCCCTTCGCAGCCCGTGAACTGCTGCGCGGCACCCAGGGCGGCATCTTCGGCGGCGATGGCCTCTCCAACTACTTCCTATTGGCCCTCAATTTCCTGATCCCCGGCATCTGCTTGCAGTTCACCACCTGGGTGTGCAACCGCCGCCACCTGCCCCAGATCGTGGGCTGGCTGTTGGTGGCTCTGGGGATCTTCACCTCCCTGGGCTTCCGCTTCCGGATCGTGCTGGTGGTGGTGCCCATGCTGTTGATCTGGTATCTGGTGCGCAACAAACGCCCCAACCCAGGCGCCGTGGCCTTGATCGTGGTGGGGCTGATCTTCATGGCCGGCTTCGTGGGCCTCACCCGCGGCTATGGCCGCGGCCTGGATGTATCCGCCGTGGAGGAACGCACCAATGAAGAAATCTTCGAGGAGGGATTCGGGGAGGCCCATGTTTTCTTCACCACCTCCGGCATGATTGCCGCCACCCCGGCCTTCAACCCCTACGTGGGCATCCAGCCGCTCCTTTCCGTGCTCCAGTTCCCCATCCCCAGGGCCTGGTATCCGGACAAGGACACCTTCGGCTATCTGGAGCGTTCAATGCAGAACCTCTACAACAGCACCACCCTCGGCTTGGGTGCTGCCGTGCTCTGTTACGGCGAGTGGTTCCTGATGGCCGGCTGGCCATCCCTGATCCTGATGAGCCTGCTGTTCGGTTGGCTGCTGCGCTGCCTCTGGAACTGGACCCTGATCCGCCGCCACGAACCCCTGGCCCTGGCCGTTTATGCCCTCGTGGTGAGCTACTTCTACCTGGTGGTGAGCCGTGGCTATCTGGCCCAGGTGGTGGCCGGCGCCGTGTTCACCCTCGGCCCCCTCTTCTGGATCTACCGCCGCTGGTCGCGCCCCGTGCTGCCCCCCCGTGCTGTGCCATCTCTCCCACGCGGCTGACGCCAGCGACGGCGGCATCGCCACCGCCGTGGCCGCCCTGCTCGCCGCCCAGCAGGCCGCCGGCCTCGCCCCCAGCTGGCTCACCGCCGACCGCTTCCCCCCCCGCCAGCGCGACCGCGCCCTCGCCGCCGCCGCCCTCGCCACCTCCTCCATTGCCACCTCCTCCATTGCCCCAGATCAGGCCCTCCCGCCTGCCGATCTCCTCCACCTCCACGGCCTCTGGCGCAGCCCCACCCGCATCGCCCCCCGCCTGGCCGCCGCCGGCCTGCCCCTGGTGATCGCCCCCCACGGCATGCTCGACCCCGGCGCCCTGGCCATCTCCCGCCGCCGCAAGCAGATGGTGTGGCGGCTGTGGGAGCGGCGTGCCCTGGGTTCGGCCCGCTGCCTGCATGCCCTCTGCCCCGCGGAGGCCGCCGCCATCCGCGCCCTCTTGCCCCAGGTTCCCATCGCCGTGATCCCCAACGGTGTGGAGCTGCCCGCCCCTTTGGCGCCTCGCCTGCCGCCTCCCGCCTGGGCCGGGGTGGTGCCGGCCGGCGAGCCCGTGCTGCTCTTCCTCGGCCGCTTTCACCCCAAGAAGGGTCTCGATCCCCTGCTGGCCGCCTGGCAGGCCGCCGCCGCTGCCGCCGAACGCGCCGGCTGGTGGCTGGCCCTGGTGGGCTATGGCGATGGCGATGCCCTCGCCCAGCGGGTGGCGGCCGCCCAGGCGCGCGGCGAGCTCAAGCGCCTGTTGGTGCTCGGACCAGTTTTCGATGCCGAGAAGGCCGCCGTGCTCCAGGCCGCCAGCGCCTTCGTGCTGCCCTCGTTTTCTGAGGGCCTGCCCATGGCTGCCCTCGAGGCCATGGCCCACCGCCTGCCCTGCCTGCTCAGCGAAGCCTGCAACCTGCCCCAGGCCTTCAGCGCCGGCGCCGCCCTGGTGGCCGAACCCCAGGAAGCCCCCCTCGCCGCCTCCCTGCAGCAGCTCTTTGCCCTCAGCGCCAGCGAGCGCGCCGCCATGGGCGCGGCTGGCCAGGCCCTGGTGCGTGAGCAGTTCAGCTGGCCCCAGGTGGCCGAGCACACCCGCCTGCTCTACAGCTGGATCCTGGGCGGAGGCCCCCCGCCCTCGTTCGTGGACTGGCCCCACAAAGGTTCTCGAACAGCTCACCGCTGAGCTCAGGGTCTCCGGCGTTCCTGAACGATCTGCCCCAGGAGTGGCTCCGCTCATCCAACAATTCCGCTGTCGGCCCAGCAAACTGCCGGGATGAATCGCTCAGCCGACTGGTTCCATCAGGCCCAGGCAGATCTGGCCCAGGCCCAGCTCAGCGCTGACGCCGGCCACCACGAGTGGGCCTGTTTTGCCTGTCATCAGGCCGTTGAGAAGGCCCTGAAGGCGCTGCACCTGTGCCACGGTCAGCAGAACTGGGGGCACGGCCTTGGGCGCTCCTTCCGCGATCTGCCGCCCGTCGTGGCCCAGGCCCTGGCCGCTCAGGTTGCGGATCTCGAGGACCGGCTGCGGGTGCTGGACGCCCTGTACATCCCCACCCGCTATCCCGATAGCCTGCCGGAAGGTGCTCCAACGGATCACTTCGGCCGCCTGCAAAGCCACGACGCCCTCTGCCATGCCCGTGCGCTCCTTGACGCAATCCGTGCTGCGCTGGCCTCGGCCTGAGCAGGTGCTGCAGGAGGTTCGGGCCTGGGCCGAGCAACAGCGCAGCGCCCGGCCGAGCCTCAGTCGCGTGGGTGTGTTCGGCAGTTACGGACGGGGTGACGCCTCGGTGGGCAGCGATCTCGATCTGCTGCTCGTCGACGCAGGCGCCGCTGGCCCCCAGCATCAGCGCCTGCGTCACTGGCCGCTGGAGCGCCTGCCCCTGAGCTGTGATGCCCTTGTGTTCACTCCCGAGGAACTGCGTGCCCTCCTCGCTGCTGACAGTCGCATGGCCCGTGCGCTGCAGAGCGATCTGCGCTGGCTCGACTGACCCCGCTCCGCCCTGTTCCTAACCCCAGGCTGACTGCCGTTGATCCAGCAGCTCGATCGCTACCGCACCCCGCCCCACTGGCATCCCGGTGCCCCCTGGCTGGTGCTCACCCTGTGGTTCTGCCTCGGTGCCCCCCTGCTGAGCGCCCGCTGGCTGCCCGGTTCCGCCTGGCGGGTGGGGCTGCTGCGCGTCTTCGGCGCCCGCATCGGCCCCGGTTGCCGCCTCAAGCCCGGCCTGCGCGTGAAATTCCCCTGGCGCCTGCAGCTGGGCCAATCCTGCTGGCTGGCGGAGGACGCCTGGCTCGACAACCTCGCCCCCATCACCCTGGGCGATCGCGTCTGCGTCTCCCAGGGCGCCTACCTCTGCACCGGCAACCACGACTTCCGCTCCCCCGGCTTTGATCTGCGCCTGGGTCCGATTGCCATCGGCTCCGACGCCTGGATCGCCGCCCGCGCCGTGCTCGCCCCCGGCACCCGCATCGGCCCCGGCGCCGTGGTGGCCCTCGCCGCCGTGGTGCGTGGGGAGGTGCCCGCCGGCGCCATCGTGCGCGGCAACCCGGCGCTGGTGGTGGGGCAGCGGTGATCGGTCCCGTACCCCCGCCGCCTCACGCCGAGCTACTCCGCTGCCACCCTCAGCCTGGATCGATCAACGTTTCGGGCTACGATCTGGCAATGGATCTCACAACCGTCTCCCCCAAGTATCAGGTCGTGATCCCCAAGCGGGTGCGCGAGCAATTCGGCCTCCGGCCAGGCCAGCAGTTGCAGGTGATCTCCCTGCCCGGCAGGATTGAACTGGTGCCCAGCCAGCCGCCGTCAGCGCTGCGAGGCTTTCTCTCTGGGGAGAACACTTTCGAGCGGGAGGTGGATCGCCTGTGAGTGTCCAGCCAGCCGTTGTCGACTCCTCGGGCTGGATTGAGGTGTTCACCGATGGCCCCAAGGCGGGGCCATTTCTCGATGTTCTGGATGCCGAATCCACCTTGGTCGTGCCCGCGATCAGCATCCTGGAGGTGTTCCAGTGGGTGTTGCGGGAGCACAACGAAGTCCAGGCCATCCAAGCGGTGGCAGCCATGCAGAGAGGCCAGGTTGTGAATCTGGACAGCAGCCTGGCCATCGCCGCTGCCCAGCTCAGCCACAACCTGCGTCTGCCAATGGCTGACAGCATCATCCTCGCCACAGCCCGTTTCCATCAGGCCCGCCTCTACACCATGGACGGCGATTTTGAGGGCCTCTCTGATGTTGAGCTCATCGCCAGATCCGGCTGATCGCCATGACCCAGCAGACGGCGGTCTCCCGGGTTCAACCAGGGGTCAGACGGCGCAAGTTGAGGGCGCAACGCTGTCCAATGAGCAGATCGGCCTGGCTGAGCTCCAGCGCTTTGCACACCGCCCGCAAGGCGGCTCCCAGCTCGGTCGCATGATCGCTGCAGGCACCATGGACCTCTGGGGTTGACCGATCGAGAACTTTTCTGGTTTTTAGCCCTGGTTACGGGCTGATTATTCCGATCGGGACAATGCTTTGCTGGCACCTGGGATGTCCGTGCTGATCGGTTGCTGGTATGGCTCTGGTATGGCTGAAGCGTTGAGCCACTCCCTGCTGATCGTCGTCCCGACGCTCAACTCCCACGCCCTGCTGCCCCGGCTGCTCAGCTCCCTGCAGCAGCAGAGCTGGCCCCACTGGCGGCTGCTGTTCATCGATGGGGCCTCGGGCCCGGAGCACCGCGCCTGGCTGGAGCACTGCTGCGCCGCCGAACCCCGCTGCCGCTGGCAGGAGCAGGATCCGGCCCAGCCGGGCATCTTCGGGGCGATGAACCAGGGTTTCGCCGCGGCCGCCGCCGCCGCCAGCCCTGGCGACTGGCTGCTGTTCTGGGGTTCCGACGACTGGGCCGCCGCACCCACCGTGCTGGCCGAGGCGGTATCCGCTCTGGAGGAAGCTGCAGCCCGCGGCCCGCTGCCCGATCTGCTGGTGTGCCGCGGCCGCTATGTGGACGCCCGCAGCGCTTCTCTGGCGCGTCCGAGCACGTTTCAGCCCGCCGGCCTGCTCAGCTCCGCCGCCTACCGGCGTGCCCTGCTGCTCGGCTCCACCCCGCCCCACCAGGCCACCCTGTTCGGCCCCGGCGCCCGCCAGCGCCTGGCCCGCTACACCCCCGGCTTCCGCCTCTCCGCCGACCTCGACTACTTCCTCCAGCTCAGCCGCCATCCCGGCCTGCGGGTGCAGTGCACGGATCTGGAGCTGGTGCACATGGCCGCCGGCGGCGTGAGCGGCCAGCACACCCGGCGCCGCCTCCAGGAGGTGCGCCGCGCCTACCGCCGCGCCTTCGCCTGGCGCTGGTGGGTGCCGTTCCTGCTGCGCTACGGGCGGCGGCTGGCCAGCCTGCTCCATGCCCGCTGACCCGGCACCTGTGATCCACCTCCACCTGTTCGGTGCCGCCACCCCCAGCGGCGAGGCCTTGCGCCAGCTCGCTGCCAGCGCCGAGCCCGCCTGGCCCCTGCAGGCCTACTCCCGCCGTTCCGCGGCCCATCCCGCCGATTTCACCAACCCCGCCGCCTTCCGGCCGGCCGGCGAGCCCGGCGCGGGGGCGATCTGGATCAGCTTCGGGCCCATCTGGCTGCTGGCGCCCTTCCTCGAGCAGCTGGCCCGCGAGCACCCCGAGCGGCTGGCTGGGCTGCGCGGCCTGATCGCCTGTTCCTCCTCCTCCGCCCTCACCAAGCGGTTTGCCGCCAACAGCTTCGATCGCCAGCTGGTGGCCCGGCTCAGGGGGGCAGAGGAGCAACTGCTCGCCACCTGCCGCCGCCTGGATGTGAGCTGCCGCATCCTCCAGCCCACCCTCATCTACGGCCAGGTGGGCCCATACGAGGACCGCAATCTCAGCCGCCTGCTGCAGCTGCTGCGCCGCCTGCCCCTGGTGCCCCTGCCGGCCCACACCGGCCTGCGCCAGCCCATCCACGCCCGCCAGCTGGCGGCGGTGGCCTTCAACCTGGCCCGCCAGCTCACCGCTGCCGGCTGGGATCCAGCCCTGCCGGCCCGCATCCCCCTCGGCGGCGACGTGCAGCTCAGCTACCGCGCCATGCTCCAGGCCCTGCAGCAGGCCCAGCCCCCCGGCGATCCCGCCTGCCGCTGCCGCCTGCTGCCGATCCCCAACCGCCTGTTCCTGCTGCTGGCAGCGCCGCTGCTGCTGCGCTCCCCCAAGGCCTTCGAGGCGGTGCTGCGCATGGGCGCCGATCTGGCCGGCTTCCTGCCCGCCCACCAGCTGCTCGCCGAGCCCCCCCAGCCCTTTCCTGTCCCGTTCTGATCCCGTGCTGATGCCTGCTATGGCCGTTGTGGTGGGTGCCGCCGCCGGCTGGGCGCTGCTCTGGGTGCTGTTGCCCCAGCTGCGCCGCCGCCTGCTCGACCAGCCCAACGCCCGCAGTTCCCATCGCCAGCCCACGCCCCGGGGTGGTGGGCTGGCTTTTGTGCTGGTGGCCGCCGCCGCCTGCTTTGCCGCGACCGGGTTGCCCGCGCTCCTGCCGCTGCTGGCCCTGCCCCTGGCCCTGGTGGGCGTGCTCGACGATCGCCACAACCTGCCGGCCAGCTGGCGCTACGGCGTGCAGCTGGCCACCGCCCTGCTGCTCACCCTGCTGAGCCCCCTGGCCCAGGGGCTGCCGGCGGGGCTGGCCTGGTGGCTGCTGCCCCTCGCCGCTGGCCTGCTGCTGATCGCCGTCACCGCGGTGATCAACTTCACCAACTTCATGGACGGCCTCGATGGGCTGGTGGCCGGCTGCCTGGCCATCGCCATCGCCGCCGCCGCCAGCCAGCTGCACGCGCCGGTGTGGCCCCTCTGGGCCCTGGTGGGCGGGCTGCTCGGCTTCCTCGCCTGGAACTGGAGTCCGGCCAAGGTGTTCATGGGAGATGTGGGCAGCACCTTCCTGGGGGCGGTGTTCGCCGGGCTGGTGCTGCAGGCCTCCAGCTGGCCCCAGGCCCTCGGGCTGCTGCTGGTGGCCACCCCCCTGCTCGGCGACGCCTGCCTGTGTGTACCCCGCCGCCTGCTGGCCGGCCAGCGGGTGTTTCAGGCCCACCGCCTCCATCTCTATCAGCGCCTGCACCAGGCCGGCTGGCCCCACGCCCGCGTGGCCGGCCTCTACATCGCCGCCACCGCCCTGCTGGCCCTGGCCCTGTTGCTGGCCGGCTGGCACATGGTGGTGGCCGGGGCGGTGCTGGAGCTGGCCGTGGGGGTGTGGCTGGATCAGCGGGTTGCCGTGCCCTTCCCGATCGCCTCCCAGAACGCGCCCGTGTAGGGGCGTTCACGCGGCAGGGGCCCCAGCGGGCTGCGTTTTTCTTTCAAATCAACATATGCGCTGCCGCCACGGCCGTTTGTGTTGGGCTGGGCGGTCTTTGCGGCGATGATGCGGCAGATCTGCTGGCCATGACCCTCCACAGCGCCCTCAGCCGTCTGCTGGCCCTCCCCCCCAGGCAGCGTCGCTACCTGCTGATCGCCGCCGACCTGCTGGTCATCCCCCTGGCGGTGTGGCTGAGCTTCGCCCTGCGCCTGGCCGATCCCTGGCCCGCCCAGCTGCGCCAGTGCACCTGGATGTTCGCCGGCGCCTGGCTGATCGCCCCGGCGGTGTATGCCTTCAGCGGCCAGTACAAGGGCATCACCCGCTACGCCGGCAGCCCCGCCTTCTACGCCATCAGCCTGCGCAATCTGGTGGTGGTGCTGCTGCTCAGCGCCCTGGGCTGGCTGCTGCCGCTCACGGCCCCGCCGCGCAGCAGCTGGCTGCTGCTCTGGCTGCTGCTCACGGGCCTCACCGGTCTGCTGCGGCTGGTGTTGCGCGATCTGCTGCTCCAGGCCCAGGCGCGCTCCAGTCGCAGCTCGCGGGTGTCGGCCCTGATCTATGGCGCCGGCGACGCGGGCATGCAGCTGGCTTCCGCCCTGCGCTACGCCCACAGCCATCGCCTGCTGGCCTTTGTGGATGACGATCCCCACCTCTGGGGCCGCCACATCAACGGCCTTGCCGTGGTGCCCCCCCAGCGGCTGGCCGGACTGATCGCCAGGGAGAGGCCCAGCCAGATCCTGCTGGCCATGCCCTCGATCAGCCGCAGCCGGCGTCGCCGCATCCTCGACGAGCTGCAGCCCCACGGCCTCCCCGTGCTGCAGGTGCCCAGCGTGGAGGAGATCTCCGCCGGCCGTACCCGCATCGATGCCCTGCGGCCGATCGCCATCGAGGAACTGCTGGGCCGCGATCCGGTGGAGCCCGATCCCCAGCTGCTGGCGGCCAGCGTGCGCGGCCGCTGTGTGCTGGTGAGTGGAGCCGGTGGCTCGATCGGTGCCGAGCTCTGCCGCCAGATCCTCGCCCTGGGCCCCGAACGCCTGCTGCTGCTGGAGCGCAGCGAGCCCGCCCTCTATGCGATCGACCAGGAGCTGCGCCGCTGCCAGGCCGCCGCCCCGGCACCGGGCCCCCGCCCCGCGATCGAGCCGGTGCTCGGTTCGGTGGGCGACCAGGCCCTGCTCGACCGCCTGCTGCAGCGCCAGCGGGTGCACACCGTGTTCCACGCGGCGGCCTACAAGCACGTGCCGCTGGTGGAGGCCAACCCCCTGGTGGGGCTGCAGAACAACGTGCTCGGCACCCGCACCCTGCTGCAGGCCGCGGTGGCCCACGGGGTGGAGCGCTTCCTGCTCATCTCCACCGACAAGGCCGTGCGCCCCACCAATGTGATGGGGGCCTCCAAGCGCCTGGCCGAGCAGGTGTTGCAGGCCACCGCCGCTCAACTGGCCGCCCAGGCCGCCCAGGCCAATGGCAACGGCCGCCCGCCGCTCATCTGCTGCCTGGTGCGCTTCGGCAATGTGCTCGGCTCCTCGGGCTCGGTGGTGCCCCTGTTCCGCAGCCAGATCGCCGCGGGGGGGCCGATCACCCTCACCCACCCGGAGATCATCCGCTACTTCATGACCATCCCCGAGGCCGTGCAGCTGGTGCTGCAGGCCTCGGCCCTGGCCCTGGGCGGCGACTGCTTCCTGCTCGACATGGGTGAACCGGTGCGCATCCTCGACCTGGCCCGCCAGATGGTGGCCCTCAGCGGCCTCACCCTGCGCGATGACCAGCACCCCGACGGCGACATCGCCATCGCCTGCACCGGCCTGCGACCGGGCGAGAAGCTCTACGAGGAGCTGCTGATCGAGGGCGATTCCCAGTCCACCCCCCATCCGCTGATCTACCGGGCCAGCGAAACCTTCCTGCCGGCCGAGCGGCTGCGGCCCCGCCTCGATGCCCTCGAGGCCGCCATCGTGGCCCACGACCAGCCGGCCGCCCTGGCCCTGCTGGCCGAGCTGGTGCCCGAATGGCAGGCGGAGCAGCTGGCGCCCGCCAGTTCCTGACCTGGAGCGTTCCCCGGTGCCCAGGCCCCGCGCCCTGCCCCTCTGGTTGCCCGTGCTGCTGCTGGCAGCCCTCTGGTGGTGGGCCCCGCGCCCGGCCCCCCTGCTGCCCGCCGGCGCCCAGCGGCGGGCGATCGTGGTGCTCGCCGACGACCCCCTGCGCACCGAGGCCGCCCTGAATCTCTGGGAGCGGCAGCCTGATAGCCAGTTCTGGATTCTGGGCGGGCCCTACCTGCTTCTGGCCAGCTGGGACCAGCTGGATCAACGGGGCATCCCCCTGGAGGATCCCCGTATCGGCACCCTGATGCACGGTGACGACACCGTGGGCCAGCTCACCCTGCTCAGCGAGCGCCTGCCCCGGGAGGTGCGCCACGTCACCCTGGTCACCGACCGCAGCCACAGCCGGCGCTCCCTGCTGATCGCGCGGCTGGCCCTGGGGCGGCGGGGGATCCGGGTGGACGTACCCCCGGATGCCGAACTGCCGGCCCGGATGCCGCCGGAAAACCCCCTGCGCCGCTGGCGTGATGGCCTGCGGGTGCAGCTCTGGCGCGCCAGCGGCTGGGATGGCCGCTCCCTGGGCCTCTGGCTCCAGCGGCGGGCTCCGGCCTCCGGGCCATGAGCCCAGCCCCCTTCTCCCACTGATTGCCGATGACCCCTTCTGCCGACACCTCCCTGGCCGCCCTGCTGGAGCGGCTGGCCCAGCTGCTGCTGCTGATCGCGGCGGCGGCCCTGCTGCCGGCCTTGCTGCCGTTCCAGCCGCTGGCGGCGGCCTGGAGCCTGCGCGTCAGCCAGATCCTGGTGGAGATGGCGCCGGTGGTGCTGCTGGCCCTGGTGTGCAGCCTGCTGGCCCAGCACCTGCAGCCCGGGGGACGGCGGCGCATCGGTGCCCGCATCGCCAGCGTGGGCTACGGGGTCTACGCGGCCCTGGTGCCCCTGCAGCTCCTGGCCTATGGGGCCCTCTGGTTCGCCAGCAACGCTGAAACCCAGCAGCGCCTCGAGGTCCTGCAGACCCAGCTGCTCAGCGTGCGCCCCCGGGTGGAGGCCGCCGCCTCCACGGCCGACCTGCAGCAGCTCGTGCCCCTGCCCGCCGATCGCCCCGCCGCCCTGACGGCGCAGAAGCAGCAGGTGCTGCAGGCGATCAACAGCCAGCTGGAGAGTCAGCGCGCCCAGCTGCTGCAGCAGCGCAACCAGTTTCAGCTCAGCAGCCTGCTCGCCACCCTGCGGGGTGCCCTGGTGGCCGGCCTGATGGCGGCCGGCCTGCGCCTGGCTATTCGTCGAGCCAGTTGTTGATCTTGTGGCCCAGGTTGCGCACGTTGCGCTTGAGGTTGCCCGGGGTGGGAATCGCTGCCTTCCACCCCTTGGGGGCTTGGTCCGACCTGGGTTTGTTCGACTTGTCGTAGTAGCTGTAGGCCAGCAGCGGGTCGTTGGCGTAGCTCTGGTAGCCGTAGCTCTTGTTGGTGCCATAGCCCCCATAGCCATAGCCGCCGTAGCCGTAGGTCGGTGAGTCGCCCCCTTCCCGCCGCAGCTGGCGGGAGTTGGTCACCACCCCCAGCACCGGCGCGCCGGCATCGCGGATGCGGCGGATGGCCAGCTTGGGCAGATCGCGGGGCACGCGCCGCAGGCTCACCAGCATCAGCAGGCCGTCGATGTGTTCGGCCACCAGGGCCGCATCCGCCAGTCCCAGGGCCGGCGGGGTGTCGAGGATCACCAGGTCGTAGCCGCCGTTGGTGGTGATGTCCTGCATCAGCTGGGCCATCCGCTGGGAGCTGAGCAGGCGCGGTGGATCAGGCGGCTGGCGGCCGGCCGTGAGCAGATCCCAGCCGGTGTGGTTGGCCACCGGCGTGATCAGCGCGCGCCAGTCGAGCGATTCATCGGTGAGCAGATTGCTCAGCCCGCTGACGTTATCCACCCCCAGGCGGTGGTGGATCTGCGGTTTGCGCATGTCCGAGTCCACCAGCAGCACCCGCTGGCCCAGTTCGCTGAGGGTCTTGGCCAGCAGCACCGTCACCAGACTCTTGCCCTCCGAGGGGATCGAGGAGGAGAGGGCGATCGAGCGGATCGGCTGGTCGCTGTTGAGGAAGCGCAGGCTGGTGGCCAGGTTGCGGAAGGCTTCCTGGTACTGGAATTTCTGGTAGCGGGTGATGCGGGCGTCCTCGCCATCGAGGGTTTCCAGCAGAAAGCGCCTGTCGGCCCGCACCCCCTCGAAGATCTCGATGTAGGGAATGTGGCCCAGCAGGCTCTCGCCCAGCTCCTCGTCCACCTCGGTGGGGGAGTGGAACACGTGGTCCATCTTCTCGCGCAGCAGGGCGGCGCCGCTGGCGGCCACCAGGCCGAGCAGCAGGGCCCGCAGCAGACCCGGCCCCACCTTCGGTTCCACGGGGTTGGGATTCACGGTGGGCGGTGCAATCACCTGCCAGGGAACGGTGTTCTGGGCGATCTCCAGCTGGAACTGCTCCCGGGACCGCTCGTAGCTCTCCACGTTGCCCTCGGCCAGCCGCAGTTTCTGCTCGAGATCGGCGTACTCCCGTAACAGGGCCGGTTGCACGTCAAAACGACCTTCCTGATCGTTGATCTGGCTCTGCAGGCTGCTGGTCTGGTTGCGGAACTGGTTGAGGGCGGCGTCGAGAGCCTCCAGCTGGGTGGCCTGGATCTGGGGCACCAGCGTGGCCCGCGCCCTCTCCAGTTGCACCAGCAGCGGGTTGCTGGGCACGTAGCGGGAGCGGGCATCGGCCAGCTCGCTGTCCAGTTTCTCCAGTTCGGCCAGTTGGGCCTGGTCGGGCACGGTGAGCGCCACGCTGGTCTGGGAGCCGGTGTCGCTCGATTCGCTGCTGAAGCCGCTGGTCACCAGCCGTCCGGCGGCCACGTCACTGCGCAGTCGCTCCAGCCGGGTGATCTCGGCCCGCTGCTGGATCAGCTGGTTGCGCAGCGCGTCCACCTGGGAGCGGGTGGCGGCGGCCTCGGACTCGGGCTGAAGCAGCCGGTGCCGCAGGCGGAAGTCCTGCACCTGGCGCTGGATGCGACTCGCCCTGGCCTCCAGTTCCGGGGCCTGCTGATTGAGGAAGGCAACAGCCTCTTGCAACCGCTCGCGCCGTTGCTTGAGCGACCACTGCAGGTAGGTGTCGCGGGTCTGCTCCAGGGCGCTGGTGATCACGGCCGGGTTGTTGCCGGTGACCTGAATGCTGAGGATTCCGGCGGCTACCTGTTGCCCGCCGCGGCTGGCGCTGTATTGCTCCACTCGGATGGTGGGCATGCGCTCTCCCGGCCACTGGCTGCGCAGTTGGGTAAACACCGGATTGAGAACCACCGGGCTTTCCAGCACCCGCATCAGGGTGGGAATGTTCTGGGAGGCGCGGTTGAGTGCCACGGCGCCGATCGCGCTGGGGGCATTGCTCTGGCCGCCCGAGGTGGTGGGGCTCACCGGGTCGGTGACCAGCAGCCCGAAGGCGCCCTGATACACGGGGTGTACAACCCGCTGATAGGTGAGCCAGGCCGTGGAGGCGGCCGACACCAGCACCAGCGTGGCGATGAAGGTGCGCTGACGCCTGCGCACCGTGCGCAGGAACTTCTGCAGCGAAAAGCCCTCGTCGCCCGTTTCCCCCATCGGCTGGGGGCTGAAATACGCCGGGGGAGCGATCGCCACCGTGGCCGTGTTCGCCGTTGCCGGAAGATTGTTCGGTGGCAGCGTGCTGGTCACGGCAGCGGGCAGGTTGGTGGATTGTAGGTGGGTTCCACGCCTGGAATCAAGCGCTGCTGTGCCCCTCAGAGGTCCGGATCAAACAGGCGCCGGCCATCCCGGCGGCGCCCGCCGGCGCGGGCCTGGCGGCGGGTGAATTCCCCCACGCTCGGGTTGGGCACCAGGGGATCCACGTGGGCCACCTGCTCCCACGGCTCCCGCGGCGCCCAGCGCACAGCAAAGGTGCCGTCCTCCCGCCTCACCACGTGACACCCGTGGTTGGCACCACAGCTGGGGCAGTGCAGCTCCTCCAGCCACTCGTTGTGGAGCACCAGCACCGGATAGCTCTGGATCACCAGCCGGGCCCGCTTGTCGCCGATCTCCTGCTGGCGCAGCTCCTCGGGTGTGAGCAGATGCAGCGGGTGGCGGCGACCGTTTCCGGATGGGCCGGACAGAACAGCTGGCGGGCGCGCCGCCGGCCCCGCTGGCGCCGCTTGGGCCCGCTGGCTGATTGCTCTTGGGGGGGAGGCCATTAGAAACGGAAACTGATCATCTAGAAACGGAAACTGATCATCTAGAAACGGAAACTGATCATCTAGAAACGAAAACTGATCATCGAGCGCAGATAGAAAATCGGCCGATCAGTCACGGCGTTGCCGAAATCACAGCCCTGACAGTCGATGTTGTCTTTGGCAAAGCCATTGTTGTAGTCGCTGTTGCGCACCAGATTGCCGATGCCTGGAGTGATCGTGAAGCCAATGTTCCGGAAGGGCTGAATGCTCACGGAGAGATTGAGATTGCGGCCAGTCCATTCCGTGATCAGATTCAGTTGGTCGGTGATCGCCAGGGCGATCGCTCCGATCGGATAGGGGGTGCCCCATTCGGTGCCTTGCGTGAGGGCCCGCTTGACGCGTTCGTTGGTGCAGGGCGCATTCCAGCAGCCGGCTCGCTTCACCTCCCGGATCTGGGAGCGGATCACCGCATCGCTGGGGCGAAACACCCCATTGCCCAGGCCAGCGGTGAGGTACAGATCCGGAAACCAGCGGATCGGTTCCGGATTGGCCCCGGGGTCTGCCTGCGCTTCGGCCGGATCGCCCTTCAGCCTGATGCGATGGGAGATCACGGCAAAGGCGCTCTTGGGTACCTCAATCTGGAAGGCCTGTTCGTACTCCTGTTGATCCCAGGGAAGGGCTCCCTCGGCGCCCAGCTTGAGGGCCGTGTCGGGGCCGAAGTTGCGGCTCAGGGCAAAGCCGGTCTGCATCCGTTCAAAGGTGTTGCCCCGCTCGCTGGCACGGTAAGTGCCACCGGACGTCTGGGTGATCAGCACCCCCACGCTCTTGCTGGAGTCACCGAAGCCCAGGTAGCCGTCCAGCACGGCCTCGCCCACCTCTCGGATCGATTCGGCGCTCACGCTGGAGAAGCGGGTGCAGGTGCGCGATTCCGGCCGGCAGTCGGCACCGGAGAAGCCGATGCCCGCCATGAAGCCTGAGGGCCCGAATCCCATCGGCACGATCGTGCTGATCGAGGGATACCAGCGCTTGCCCCGGTAGAGATCGCGGAAGCCGCCGAAGGTGGGCTCCGGCTGCTGCGGCTCCAGTTCCGCCAGGGCCTCCTGCCGGGCGGCCTCCTCGGCCTCCACCTGGCGGGCCACGTCGGCGGGGGTGATTTCCTCGCCGGGCAGGATCGGCTCCCAGGTGGGTTCGGCCGCGATCTGGGGCTCTGCTGCCGCAGGTTGTTCCGGGGAGTCGGCCACCACCGGCACCACCAGTTCCCAGCTCAGCGCCGTGGAAGCGGGGCTGGGAACCCCCGCGGCGGCCCCGGTTGCGTCAGGCCCTGCCCAGCGGGATGGCGCTGGCTCCTCCACCATCTGCCAGCGGGGCGGGGCGGTCGGCTCCCTGGGCGCCAGCCTCGGCACTGGAGGCGGCATGGGCGGCCGGATCGCCGGGGTGCCCGGCAGTGGCGCGCTGGGCGTTTCGACACGGATCGCCTGCTCCATGGCCGCCACCGGCTGGAGGGCCAGGCTCAGTCCAGCCACCATGCCAACCGGCACTGCCATAGGCGCTGGAAAAGCCAATCCACCACTCGGGAGCTGCAGCAATGTAGCGGTCCTGCGCCGATCCGTTCCACGTCTGCTACGGGTTAATCTCTGGCTGCCCAGATTCACGGCCGCGCTGATCCCGGATGTCGTTGCGTCGCCGCTTCTCTCCCGCCCTCCTCTGCTTCGCTCTGGCTCCTCTGCCTGGCCTCGCCCAGGCCACCCCAACGCCGCCGGGGGCCAGCAGCCTGGGAGTGGTGCAGTCCCCCACCTCGGCCGAGCTCACGCCGGAGCTGCTCCAGGACGACGCCTACATCCTCGGTGCGGGTGATGGCCTCAGTGTGCGATTCCTGATCGAGAGCTCGCTCAGCACTGAACTGGATATCTTGAACGACGGCACCGCCAGCCTGCCCCTGCTGGGCAACGTGCGGCTCACCGGCCTCACCCTCTCCCAGGCCAGCCTCTGGTTGCAGTCGCTCTATGCCCGCCAGCTGCTGCGCCCCGACCTGCAGCTGATCGTCACCCGTCCCCGCCCCCTGCGGGTGGCCGTGGTGGGTGAGGTGGAACGCCAGGGCCTCTACACCCTCACCACCTCCGAGGCCTCCCGCACGGAAGCGGCCGTTGGCATCTCCGGTCTGCCCACGCTGGTGGACGCCATCCAGAAGGCGGGGGGCATCACCGACCAGGCCGACCTGCGCCAGGTGGTGCTGCAGCGGCGGCTGCCCGGCGACCAGCCGCTGTTCAAGCGCACCCGCCTCAACCTGCTGGCCCTGGTGTTCGACGGCGACCAGGCCCAGAACCCCCTGCTGTTCGACGGCGACACCATTCGCGTGATCAAGGCCGAGGAGCCGGTGGCCGAGGCGATCGAGCTCTCCTCCACCACCCTGGCCCCCACCACCATCACGGTGAATGTGGTGGGTGAGGTGAAGTCGCCCGGCAGCGTTGCCATCCCCGCCAACACCCCCCTGATCCAGGCGATCCTGGCCGCAGGTGGCCCCCAGCAATGGCGGGCCAACACCAGTGACGTGCAACTGGTGCGGATCAACCGCAACGGCACCGCCACCCGCGAGCGCTTCCGCATCAACTACAGCCTGGGGGCCTCCAACGCCAAGAACCCTCCCCTGCGCGACCGCGACACCGTGATCGTGAACCGCAGCGCCCTGGCCGTCACCAGCGACGCCATCGGCGCCATCACCCAGCCGCTCACCGGCCTGGTGAACGCCTGGACCCTGCTGGATCTGATCGACGACCGCAACCGCTGATGCTCCACCCCAGCTGGGTGCTGCGCGGCGAGCTGGCGGTGGGGCCCGCACCCCTGGATGAACAGCATCTGCAGGATCTGCAGGAGCAGGGGGTGGTGGCCGTGCTCAGCCTCTGCAGCGCCGAGGAGGCGCCGCCGCCGGCCGGCCTGGCCGAGCGCTTCCACTGGCGCCGCTGTGTGCTGCCCGACCACAAGGCCGGCCGGCCGCCCGAGCTGGCCGAGTTCCGCCAGGCCGTGGAGCAGCTGGCCGAGCTGGCTCCCCTGGGTCCGGTGTATGTGCACTGCCAGGCGGGGGTGGAGCGCTCCCCCCTGGTGTGCATGGCCTGGCTGATCCGCCGCCGCCGCCTCTCCTTCATCGACGCCCTCGACTACCTCAAGCGGGTCCACCCCCCCACCTGCCCCCTGCCGGAGCAGCTGGCCACCCTGCGGGCCTGGCAGGCGGCCGGCTGACAGCGGGGCGCGGTTCCTGCATGATTGCGCCCATGCGTCAGATCCCCGCTCCCGCCGCCGCTCCAGCCGGGCCGCCAGCCGCAGCGGGCCAGGCCCGGGCTCGGGGGCTGACGGATCACGCCCAGGTGGGCCTCTGTCTGGCGGCGGTGGGCGGCGCCCTGGGCTGTTGGGCCCTGTTCTGGCCTGTGCCCACCGAGGTGAGCGGCACCGGCGTGCTCATCTATCCAGACAACGCCGGCATCCTCGACGCCCGCGCCGGCGGCCAGGTGCGCGAGATCCCGGTGAAGGTGGGCGAGCGGGTGCGGCGCGGCCAGGTGCTGATGACCCTCTACCTGCCGGTGCTGGAGCGCCAGCTCGAGCAGCAGCGCGGCAACCTGCGCCAGCTGGAGCGCCACAACGCCCAGCTCGATCAGCGCGATGCCCAGCGCCTCAGCACCGAGCGGCGCTCCCTCGAGACCTCCCTGGCCAAGCTCGCCAACGACCGCCAGCGCTACGGCCAACTGCAGGACACCTACGCCTCCAAGCTGCGCAACCTGGAGTGGCTCGCCAAACGGGAGGTGGTGGCCCCCCTCTCCTCGGAGGTGGTGGGCGCGGAACAGGGCCTCACCAGCACAGGCGTGAACCTGGACAACATTCGCATCCAGGAAAAGGAGGTGGTCACCAACTACGAGCAGGTGAAGCTGGAGATCGAGACCCAGGCCCTGCAGCGCCGCTATCAGATCGACGACCTCAGGCGTGAGATCCAGGTCACCGAAGCCAAGATCGCCTATGACGGCAAGGTGCTGGCCGAGCGCGACGGCCGGGTGCTCGACCTGCAGGTGATTCCGGGCCAGACCGTGGCCACGGGCCAGCGCCTGGGCACGATCGGCCGGCCGGATCGGCCCGCCGTCGGCGACCGGCCCCTCAGGGCCGTGGCCTACTTCGCCCCCGCCGATGCCCGCCGCCTGCCCCCCGGCCTGCCGGTGGAGGTGGTGCCCCTCTGGAACCAGCGCGGCCGCTTCGGCGGGATCGTGGGCAAGGTGGGCGAGGTGCTCACCCTGCCGGCAACCGAGGAGGACATCTCCACCACGATCGGCAACCCCCAGCTGGCCCAGGAGCTCACCAAGAACGGTCCGGTGATGCGCGCCGACATCGAGCTCGAGAAGGATCCCGCCAGCGTGGATGGCTTCCGCTGGACCCTCTCGGGCGGCAGCGGCGTGTTCCCGATCCGCGAGGGCCTCACCGTGCAGACCTACGCCTACGTGGAGTGGCGCTCGCCGCTGAGCTACGTGATCCCGGGTCTGCGCTCGCTCACCGGCGGCTACCGCACCACCCGCATCGACCGCCGCTGGGACCGCCCCTCCCTGCGCCAGCCCGGCACCCTGCCATGACACCGCCGCCGAGACGTCCTCTCCAGCTTCCTGAGATCCGCAACCCGCTGCTGCGCCAGGAGTTCCCCTGGCTGGTGGCCGAGGTGGTGCTGCTGGTGATCCTGTTCAACGCCAATCCGCCGGAGCTCTGGTTCTGGCTGGTGGTGCTGGTGGTGGTGCTGCTCTACCGGGTCGAGCGCTGGTGGTCGTCCCGGCCGGGGGCCTGAGGGGGCCACTGCAGCTGGGGCTGAACCGGCTGCGATGGATCCCGTGGCACCGGCAACAGTTCACGCAGCAACTGGGCGTAGGTGATGTTCACGTCCACCGTGGCGTTGAGGCGCCGCACCAGGCTGTCGATCAGCTGCTCCTGGGTCACCGACACATCCACCTCGCTGGAGAGGCCGGTGCTGTAGCGCAGGCGCACATCGCGGAAGGCCTCCAGGGCAGCGGCCACCCCGCGCCGCGCCGAGCTGAGCTTGGCCAGGCTGGCCTCGTGGTTGAAGAAGGCCTGCTCGATGCGCAGGCGGATGGTGTTGCGGTTGGCGGCGTACTGCTGGGCGGCTGCGGCGTCCTGGCGGGCCAGGGCCCTGGCCTGGCCGGCGGTGCTGCCCGCATCGAACAGCAGCCAGGTGAAGGCCAGTCCCACCGACCAGTCCCAGCCGTTGCTGGTGCTCAGGGGCAGGGCGGTCGAGCCGCAGCAGCCGCCACCGCCGAGCGTGAAGTTGTCCAGGCTGGTCTGGGAGCTGCTGCCCCCCGCCGCGGCGAACAGGGAGAGCTTCGGCAGCAGCGCGGCTGCGGTGGCCTGGCTCTGCTCGGCCAGGGCCGTGCGGGTGGCCAGGATCGCCTCCAGTTCCGGGTTGCCCCGGTAGGCCTCCAGCAGGCTCTGCTCGAGGTTGAGCGGCCAGCGCGGCTGCACCGCGATCGGGTCGCTGGCGCTGGGGGTGATGGCCGGCGGCAGGTTGAGGAGCACCGCCAGCTGCCGCCGCGCCACCGCCCGGTCGGCCAGGGCCTGGATCAGGCTTTCCTCGCCCGCCGCCTGGCTGGCACGGCGGCGCAGCACATCCAGCCGCGGCACCAGACCGGCCTGCTGCAGATCGAGGCTCTCCTGCAGCAGCACCAGGTCGTTGCGCAGGTTGGCGTCGTAGACGCGCACCAGCTGCTCGCTCTGCTGGAGCTGGTAGTAGGCCTCGCTCACCTGCAGCTGCAGGCTGCGCAGCTGGTTGGCGTAGGCGTTGCGCTGCTGCTCCAGCCGGGCGCGGGCGGCCCGCACCGCAGGGGTGCGGGCGAAGTCCAGCAGGGCGTAGTTGAGCTGCAGGCCCCCCTCCACGGCCCACTCGCCGCTGCTCGCCGCCACCGAACCGCCCTTGGGCACATAGAAGGGGCCGGCGGTGGGCACCCCCTGCTGGGCGGCGCTGGAGGAGGGAGTGCTGGGGGTGAGCAGGCCGCTGGGCGAGAACTGGGGGCCGAAGCCGAGGGTGTCGTTGGCTTTTTTGGCGGTGGTGGTGCTGCGGCTGCCCGCGTAGCCGCCGCTGGCGAAGGCACTGATCGTGGGCCAGTAGCTGCCCATCTCGGCCTGGAAGCGGGCCAGGGCCGCGGCCACCTGCTCGCGCTGGCCCTGCAGGCTGGCGCTGTTGGCGAAGGCGAGCGCCAGCGCCTGCTCCAGGCTGAGCCCGGCGATGCTGCCCTGCTGCAGTTGCTCGGGGCTGGGCAGGGCCAGGGGCGGCGCGGGCGTGGCCTGGCCGGGCTGCAGGTCGCCGCTGGCAGGCTGGTTGGCGCGCAGCAGGGCGGCGGGCAGCTCCGGGGTGCCCAGCAGGTCGCGCACCGCCGGTTCGGGTTCGGCGGGCAGCAGCTGGTCGAGGGCGCGCAGCTCGGCATCCAGCCGCTGCCAGCTGCGCTCCAGGCGCTCCAGCTCGGGGCTGGGCTGCGATGGATTCGGAGCGTCGCTGCGGCGTGTCTCTGCCAGGCCCGGCAGCGCTGCGATCGGTGCTGCACCGGCAACGGAGGTGACTCCTCCAACCAACAGGGCCAGGGCGTTGATGCGACGTGCCACCTGGCAGCTGGTCAGCGATTGCGGAGCCTTATCTTGCGTGCTGCGCCGGGGTTTGCCCAGAGTGCCGGCGACAACGTCGATCTCCCTGGATCAACGGGGCCCCAGGATCGCCGCCCAGCGCGCTTCGCCATCGCGGATGGCCCGCTCCGCCTGGCGGCACAGCTGCAGCCGCACGGCGAGGCGCTCCAGCCGCTCGCAGGCGGCGGTGTTCACCGCTGGGTTGTTCAGCTCCTGGTTGAGCTGCAGCCAGCTGGCGGGCAGCTGCAGCGGCTGCGGCGGCGGCTGGGGCAGGCCCTGCCGCTGCGCCGCGGGGCGGCGGATCGCCCGCTCCCAGTCCTGCAGCTGCCCGGCCATGGCGCCCAGCAGATCGGCCTCGGCCCGGTGCAACCGCTCCAGCTGGGGCAGGGGCTGGCGGCTGGGGGCGGCCCGCTCCAGGGCGCGCACCAGGGTCACCAGCCGGGAGGCGGTGCCGTCGAGGCTGGCCAGCAGCAGGGCGGCGGGATGGCGTTCGGGCAGCGTGCCCAGCTCCTGCAGCAGGGCGGGTCGCAGCCTGCGTATCGCCTGCAGCTGGTTGCGCAGGGCCATCGACGCTGCCACCTGGCTCGGCCCCTCGCCTGGAGGGTGGGGGGCTTGAAGGGCGGCCGCCAGCTGGCGCATCGCCTGCTGCAGCTGGGTGAGGAGAGTGGCGTAGGCGCCGAGGATCTGCTCGAGGCTGCGGGCGGGCCAGAACAGCCGCAGGCTCAGCAGGGTGAGCAGCACGCCGAAGCCGGTCCAGAAGAAGCGCAGCGGCAGCCAGCTGGCCAGGCTGCCCTCGTGCACCAGCCAGCCCATCACGATGATCATGCCGCCCACCTTGTAGCCCACCTTCAGCTGCAGCAGGCCGCCCAGCAGCCGCAGGCTGCCGATGGTGATGGCGAGCCCCAGGGGCATCGGCAGGTTCTGCAGGCCCAGGTAGCCCACCAGCAGCAGCACGGCACCCAGCACGGTGCCCAGCAGGCGTTGCCGTCCCAGCTCGATCGCGCCGCCGTAGCTGCCGGTGGACACCGCCAGCACCGCCAGGGCGGCGTACTGGCCGTACTCCACGCCCGACAGGCTGGCGAAGGCGTTGGCCAGCCCGGTGGTGACGGCGGTGCGCAGGGCGTTGCGGTTGATCACGGCCGGCTGCAACGCCGCAGGCCGCCGAGGCAGGCGTGCAGGGGACGCCATTCCTCGGCCAGGGCCAGCAGGGGCAGCAGCGGCAGCTGCTGCTGGGCGGCCAGCTGGCTCCAGAGCTGCGCCTGTCGCGGTGGTGTGGGCCGTGGATTCCCCAGCAGTTGCTGGCCCAGGCTCAGCACCGCCTGCCGCAGCGGTGCCGCCGCCTGCAGCGCCTGCTCCGGCACGTCGGCCAGCAGCCGCTCCCAGGCCAGCCAGTGGAAGTGGGTGAGCTGCCACAGCCGCAGCCGCTGCTCCCAGTGATGCCGCCTGAGATGCTGGCGGCGGGGGCCGGCGCGCTCCTGGCCGAGCAGTTGCTCCAGCCGCTGCAGGTCGCTGCTCAGGGGGGCGGGGTCCAGGGGCCGGGGCCGGGCATCGCCCCGCTCCAGCCAGTCGCTGTAGCGCTGCAGCTGGCCGCTGAGCTGGCGGCGCAACCGCCCCTCCGCCTCCGCCATCTCCCCCAGGGCGTTGCGCGGCCAGAACAGCAGCCCCACCGCGATCGCCACCAGGCAGCCCACCACCGTGTCCAGGGCGCGGTTGAACACGTAGTTCCAGTTCAGCGCCACGTGGCTGGGGATCATCAGAAACATGATGCTGGTGAGGCCGGCGGTGCCCAGGGCGCTCTGCCAGCCCAGCAGCTGCAACGCCGGAATCATCACCACCAGCGACACCAGCACCCCCATCCAGCCGCTCAGCACGGTGTGCACCAGAAAGGTGATCAGCCCCCCCAGCACGGTGCCCATCACCCGGCCCGTGGCCGCCTGCAGGGTGTGGTCGTCGTTGTCATCGACGACGACCATCACCGCCAGCAGCGGATACCAGAGAAATTCAATCCGCTCGAAGTGAACGGCGATCGCGGCAGTGACCAGGATTGCAACCGCCAGCTTGAGGCTGTTGCGCACCAGGGCGGCATCGAGCACGGGCTCAGTACACGTAACGGCCGTCGAAGTCGTCGAGGTTGGCGCGCCCCTCGGCCGGGTCGGGCCAGTAGGCCTCCCAGTAGCTGATGCCGTCGTGCATGAAGGGGTAGCCGTCCAGCCGCTCCACATCCAGGCGGGTGGGGCCCATGGCCGTGATCAGGCCGCCCAGTTCCATCGGGCCCAGGTTGGTCTGCACGTCCTTGCCCGCCAGGGCCAGCAGCATCGGCAGCCGCACCAGCTGCTCGGGCCGGGTGAGCTTGCGGAACAGGGCCTGCAGCGCCAGCTGCTGGCGCTCGATCCGGCCGATGTCGCCCATCTCGTCGTGGCGGAAGCGCAGGAAGCCCTCCAGGTCCCGGCCGCGCAGGGTCTGCAGGCCGGGCTGCAGATCGATCACCAGCCCCTGGGTGTTGTCCACGTAATCCATGCGCTTGGGCACGTCCACCTCGATGCCCCCCAGGGCATCGGCCACCCCCCGGATCGCCGCCAGGTTCACCACCACGTAGTGGCTGATCGGCCGGCCCAGCTTGCGCGAGAGCTCCCTCTTCACCAGTTCAGTGCCGCCCAGGGAATAGAGGGCGTTCACCTTGTGGGGCAGGTAGCCCTCGGGTTCGATGTAGGTGTCCCGCGGAATCTGGGTCACCTTGGTGACGCCGCCGTCGATGCGCAGGCTGGCGATCACATCGGTGAGTCCGCCCTCCTCGTCGGTGCCGAGCAGCAGGATGTCCTGGTCGCCCACCCGGCTCCAGGCGGCAAAGGGGTTGGTGATGCGGGTGTTGCTGCCCAGGTCATGGCTGCTCAGCCAGTCCACCAGCGGCACCGCCAGCAGCAGCCCACCCCCCAGACCCAGCGCCATCGCCAGCAGCACCGGAATGCGGCGGTTCTGCCGACGTCGCTGCTGGCCCTGAAACCTGGTCATCGGCACAACGCTATTGCACGGCTCCAGGGGTTCCCTGTGTTCAACCGGACAGTCGGGGCGTCTCATAGGGCCAGCGTCTCCCCGGCCCGCAGGCCGGCCTGCACCCGCCAGAGATTGGCGTAGGCGCCGTCGGCGGCGATCAACTGCTCATGGCGGCCACTCTCCACGATCGCTCCCTGCTCCATCACCATGATGCGGTCGGCGTGGCGCACAGTGGAGAGCCGGTGGGCGATCACCAGGGTGGTGCGCGCGGCGGTGATCAGGTCGAGGGAGCGCTGGATGGCGGCCTCGGTGTCGTTGTCCACCGCCGCGGTGGCCTCATCGAGGATCAGCACCGGCGGGTTCTTGAGGATGGCGCGGGCCAGGGCGATGCGCTGGCGCTGGCCGCCGGAGAGGCGCTGGCCCCGCTCGCCCACCACCGTGTCGTAGCCCTGGGGCAATGCCTCGATGAAGCCGCTGGCTTCCGCCAGCTGGGCGGCCCGCTCGATGGCGGCGCGGGGGGCGTCGAAGCTGCCGTAGGCGATGTTCTCGGCCACGGTGCCGTGGAACAGGAACACCTCCTGGCTCACCAGGCCGATGGCGCGGCGCAGGTCGTCGAGGCGCAGCTCGCCGATCGGGATGCCGTCGAGCCGGATCCTGCCGGCCTGGATCGCGTAGAGCCGCAGCAGCAGCTTCACGAGCGTGCTCTTGCCTGAACCGGTGGCACCGACGATGCCCACCGTGCTGCCGGCGGGGATCTCGAGGTTGAAGTGGCGCAGCAGCGGCTCGCGGCCGCCGTAGGCGAAGGTCACGTCCTCGAAGCTCAGCGCGCCTTTCACCTGGCCCAGGGGCAGGGGGCGAACGCCGCTGGGGATGGCGATCGGCGTGTCGAGCAGGTCGAGCACCCGGTTGGTGGAGGCCATCGCCCGCTGGTAGTCGTCGAGGGTGCGGCCCAGGGTGGTGAGCGGCCACAGCAGCCGCTGGGTGATGAACACCAGGAAGGCGTAGCTGCCGGTGGCGATCGTGCCGCGCCAGGCCTGCAGGCCGCCGATCACCAGGATGGCGATGAAGGCGAACAGGATCGCGTAGCGGATCAGGGGCACAAAGGCGGCCGAGAGGCGAATGGCGCGGCCATTGGCAAGGCGGTAGGCCTGGCTCTGCTCCGCCAGCCGTTGCAGCTCCCAGCCTTCGGCGGTGTAGCTCTTGATCGTGAGCATGCCGCCGAGGTTGTTGCCCAGGCGGCTGGCCAGATCGCCGGCCAGCTCGCGCACGGCGGCGTAGCGGGGGGCCAGGCGCTTCTGGAAGCGCAGGGAGCCCCAGAGGATTACCGGGATCGGGATGAACGACACCCCCGCCACTCCGGGCGAGAGCACCACCATGGCGCCGCCCACCGCCAGCACGGTGGTGAGCAGCTGCAGGATCTCGTTGGCGCCGTGGTCGAGGAAGCGCTCCAGCTGGTTGATGTCGTCGTTCAGCACGGCCATCAAGCGGCCGCTGCTGCCGGCCTCAAAGAAGCCCATCTCCAGCTTCTGGAGGTGGTCGTAGGCCTCCAGCCGCAGCTCATGCTGCGCCGTCTGGGCGAGGTTGCGCCAGAGCACGCCGTAGAGGTATTCGAACAGCGACTCGGCGCTCCAGATCATAAAGGAGAGCACCGCCAGCACGGCCAGCTGGCTCGGCACGCTGGTGAAACCGAAGCGGGCCAGCCAGGCGGTGTCCTGCTTCACCACCACGTCCACCGCCAGGCCGATCAGCACCGGTGGCGCCAGGTCGAACAGCTTGTTGAGCACCGAGCAGCCGGCCGCCAGCCACACCTGGCGCCGGTAGGGCCGCAGGGCGTGGATCAGCCGCCCCAGGGCGGGGGATGGGGCCGGCCTCAGCCGGCCGCACTGATCACCAGCGGTTGCCGCCACCGCCACCGCCGTAGCCACCGCCACCGCCGCGGTTGCCGCCGTAGCCGCCGCCACCGCCACGGTTGCCGCCGCCACCACCGCCGCCTTCACGGGGGGTGGCCTTGTTCACGCGGATCATGCGGCCCATCCACTCCACGTCCTGGAGGTCGTCGATGGCCTTCTGCTCAGCGGCGTCATCGCTGAGTTCGACGAAGGCGAACCCGCGCTTGCGGCCGGTTTCGCGGTCGAGGGGGAGGCTGCACTGGCGGACTTCGCCGTACTGCCCGAAGAGATCAAGCAGGTCCTCGCGCTCGGCCTGGAACGAGAGGTTGCCAACGTAGATGGTCATTAATGGAGCAAAGCCTGGAACGGTGCACCAGGGGAAAGGGTGCGTCTTCGATTCGTCTGATGCCGGGATTCCCAGGGATGGCCAGTCGGACCAGGACTGTCAGATGAACCGGAATTGCCGATTGCAGCTGACGGCTGGGCCTGTGGGTGTCGAAGGGAGCCTGAACGCCTTTGGAATCAGTCTCAAGCCTAGGACCACGCCGGCGGCCGGTATGGAGAAGCGTGAAGCGGTTCTGAAGAGACCCTGTAGCTCCTGCCCCGAGCCCCAGTAGCGTCCCATTGTCAGCAAACCCTGATCCATCGCTGCATCGTGATGACGGCCCCTGTCCCCTGGAGCCTCGCCTGGAGCGAGGACGGCGAACTGGCTTCGCAGGATCGCTTCGACCTGTTGCAGACCCTCGTGCGCTCGGAAAGCCTTGAGGTGCAAGGCTCCCTGGTGGCGGCGGTGGAATCGCTCAGCCTGGCGG
This sequence comes from Cyanobium sp. M30B3, assembly GCA_018399015.1. Taxonomy (GTDB): domain Bacteria; phylum Cyanobacteriota; class Cyanobacteriia; order PCC-6307; family Cyanobiaceae; genus NIES-981. The sequence continues at coordinate 2,095,418 of CP073761.1, read as the reverse complement.
AGGTGCGTTCGATCGCCCTGGGTGACGTGACCGGCCTCTGTGCCTGAGGCGATCACAAGGCCCGGCCTCCCGTGAGCGACCGCTCACCGAACCGGCCCAGGGAGCGGATCGGAAGCCGGTCGGCTGGGACGGCATCGCCCCCCGGCTGGGGGGTCGATGCCGTTGATCTCAGTCGCGGTGGCGGCTGATCTGCAGGGGTTTGTTCAGCACCCGCAGCTGGCGCAGGCTCTGGAACACCTCTTCGGGCATGCCCTTGGGCAGATCCAGCACGCTGTGGGTGTCGAAGATCTGGATGCGGCCGATGGCCCGGCCGTTGAGCCCGGTCTCGTTGGCGATCGCGCCTACCAGGTTGCCCGGCTTGATCCGGTCGCGCCAGCCCAGTTCCACCCGGAAGCGCTCCATGTCGGCCTCCGGCTCGCCCACGGGGCGCTCCGAGCGGCCCGGGATACGGCGGCGCGGTTCGCGGTCGCGGTCTCCCCGGTCGCGGCCCTCACGGCCGGGGCCGTTGGCCCGCACCTGGGTGAAGTCGTCGTTGCCCTGCAGCAGCAGGGGCTTGCCGGCCAGGCCCAGCTCCAGGGCCGCCAGGGCCAGGGCGCCGGGGTCGCAGCCCTGTTCCTGGGCCACCCGCTGCAGGATCTCGCTGAGCAGGGCCCGCTCCTCGGCGCTGCAGGCGCTCTGCTGGTGGGCGGCGGTGAGCCGCTGGCGCAGCCGGTCGAGCCGGTGCTGGTTGATGGTGGCGTTGCTGGGCACCTCCATCGGCTCGATCGGCTTGCCCACCGCCCGCTCCAGACCACCCAGGAAACGCCGTTCCCGCGGGGTGAGGAACAGGATGGCCTCGCCGCTGCGGCCCGCCCGGCCGGTGCGGCCGATGCGGTGCACGTAGGCCTCGCTGTCGAAGGGGATGTCGTAGTTGATCACCAGGCCGATGCGGTCCACATCCAGGCCGCGGGCGGCCACGTCGGTGGCCACCAGCACGTCCACCTGGCCGCTCTTGAGGCGCTCGATCGTGCGCTCCCGCTGCACCTGGGGCACGTCGCCGTTGAGCACGGCCACGTCGTAGCCGTGGGCCTCGAGGGATTCCGCCACGGTGAGGGTGATCGCCTTGGTGCGGGCGAAGATGATCACGCCCTCGCCGCCCTCGCTCTCCAGCACCCGCTCCAGGGCGGGCAGCTTGTGGGGGCCCTGCACCACCAGGTAGCGCTGGCGGATGCGGCCGGCGTCGGCGGCCTTGGTGCGGATGGTGATCTCCGCCGGGCTGCTCAGGTACTGCTGGGAGATGCGGCGGATCTCGGCCGGCATGGTGGCGGAGAACAGCACCACCTGGCGCTGCTCCGGCAGCTGCTCCAGCACCCACTCCACGTCGTCGATGAAGCCCATGCGCAGCATCTCGTCGGCCTCATCGAGCACCAGGGTGCGCAGTTCGGAGAGGTCGAGGGTGCCCTGGCGCATGTGGTCCATCACCCGGCCGGGGGTGCCCACCACCACCTGGGCGCCGCGCTTGAGCTGGTGGATCTGGTCGCGGAAGTCGGCGCCGCCGTACACCGCCACCGTGCGCACCGATGGCAGCTGGGCCGCATAGCTGTTGAAGGCGGCGGCCACCTGCAGGGCCAGCTCGCGGGTGGGGGCGAGCACCAGCACCTGGGGCTTGCGCTGGCTGGGGTCGATGCGGGCCAGCACCGGCAGGGCGAAGGCGGCCGTCTTGCCCGTGCCCGTCTGGGCCTGGCCCACCAGGTCGCGGCCGAGCAGCAGCTCGGGGATGGCGGCCTGCTGGATCGGCGAGGGCTCGCTGTAGCCGATGGCATCCAGGGCGGCCAGCACCTCGGGGGCGAAGCCGAAGCGGGCGAAGCCGCTGCTGGCGCTGGAGGCCTCGGGGGCCTGGCTGCCGCTCTCGCTCGCCGCCATGGCGCTTTTGCTGTTCAGCTCAGCGCCGGTGAGCTCGTCGTTGTTCAGGTTGGTGAGGCTGGTCAAGGAAGTCAAACAAGGAACTCGTGGGTGTCCTCAGGCCGAGCTGGGGCTGGGCCCTGTGAACAGGTCAGTCCTTCACGCGGGCCCGGCAGGATCCCAGTGGTGCAACGAGCCGGTGGTGCCGGCCCAGACCATTGACGCAGCCCCGATCGGGCCACGACTCCTCTCCAACGCGGAACTCACGCATGCGTCGGTGGGGTTGCGGATCGGGTCCGGCCCCTGGGTGATGCCGTTGCGCTTTTTCCTTGTGTGCCTAGCCCTCGAAGGCCCTCATGGGAGAGCGACTTAAAGAAGGTATAGATAAACTTTAACAGCACGACCAGCATGCTTCAGAGGGGCTCCATCAGGGCAGCCCCATCAGAGCTCTCCCTTCATAGCGCTCCCAGCCGCCCGTAGTCGTCGGCCAGCCGCTCGATGTCGTCTTCGCGCAAGGGCTCGCCGCGCTGCACCTCCACGATCAGCAGGTCCTGGTCCCCTGCCGTGGCCCGGTGAATGGCCCCCAGGGGAATGAACAGGCTGGTGCCGGCCACCGCCGCCACCAGGGCGTCCGCGCATTCGAGCTGCCCGTTGCCGGCCACCACCACCCAGTGTTCACAGCGGTGGCGGTGCCGCTGGCGGCTGATGCGCCGGCCTGCCTGCACGCACAGGCGTTTCACCAGGTAGCCCGGACCCTCGCCGAGCGTCTCGAACCAGCCCCAGGGCCGCTGCTCCATGGAGGGGCGTCTTTGATTGGGCTTCAGACCTTAGGCAGAGCGGAGGGCGGTGTACAGACGGGCGCTGCGCCGGGCCCGGGTGAGGCCCGTGTAGAGCAGGCGGGCATCGAGCTGGCGGCCGGCGGGGAGCAGCAGCAGCACCTCGCCGTACTGGCTGCCCTGCGCCTTGTGCACCGTGAGGGCCAGGGCGGGTTCGGCTCCCGCCAGCTGGGCCGGATACAGCAGCCGGCCCCCGGGGAACAGCACCAGCCGCCGCTCGCCCGCGCCCGCCACCAGCACGCCGATGTCGCCATTGGCCAGCCCCTGCTCGCTCAGGTTGCGGCGGTTGAGCACGGGCGTGCCCAGCGGCCACGCGTGCACCGGGCCAGCCAGCGCCTCCCCCAGCAGGGCCCGCTGCACCCCCTCCACCCCCCAGGGTCCCTGGCGGATCGGGCTGAGCAGAATCAGCCGCTCCAGTTCGTGGAGCAGGGCCTGGGCGCCCGGGCCGTCGGCGGGCCCGGCCTGCGGGTCGAGCACGCCAAGGGCATCCGCCCGCTCTGTCAGGCGCTGCTGGTGCTGGCGCAGACGCGCCAGGGCATCGGCCGGCGGTCGGCCGGCCTGAGCCTCCTGCCACTGGACGTTGTCGCCACGCTGGAGCTGCTCCAGCTGCGGGCGCAGGGTGTGCAGCAGCGCGCTGCCCGGAGCCACCTGGCTCCGCAAGGCGGAGGCCAGGGTGTCGATGGCCCCATCGTTGCGGTAGGTGGTGCGCAGCTCCACCGCCGCCGGGCCGAGGGCCGCCAGCGCCTCCGGCCGGCAGAGCTCCAGCAGCACCGCGCCGGGGCCCACCGGGGGCAGCTGGCCGGGATCGCCCACCAGCAGCAGCCGTGCGGCCTGGGGCAGGGCCGCCAGCAGGGCCTGCATCAGGGGCAGATCCACCATCGACACCTCATCCACCACCAGCAGATCCAGCTCCAGCGGCAACGCGGCTCCGCGGCGAAAGCCTGCACCGTTGCCGCGCGCCTCCAGCAGCCGGTGCAGGGTGCCGCAGGGGAGCCCGGCCAGGCGCTCGGCCAGGCCGGGCTCCAGCCCAGCGGCCCCAGCGGCCACGGCGGCGCCGAGGCGGGCGGCCGCCTTGCCGGTGGGCGCCGCCAGCTGCAGGCGCAGCTGGGGTTGCAGCCGCAGGGCCGCCGCCAGCATCTGCACCACGGTGGAGGTCTTGCCGGTGCCTGGCCCACCACTGAGCAGCACCAGCCGCTGCTCCAGCAGGGCCTGCACCGCAGCGCTCTGCTGCCGATCCAGGCCGGCCGCCGTCGCCCGGCCCCGGGCTTCCTTCAATTGGCTGGCGCTGGCGGGCGGTTCCACACCGGCCTGGCCCCGTTGGATCAGGGCGGTGGTGCAGTGGCTGAGCTGCTGGTGCCAGCGCCGCCAGCGCAGCCAGCGGCCGGCGCGCACCACCGGCGCCTCAGACCGATCCTCCGGCGCGGGCTCAGGCGAGCTGGACTCCACCAGCCAGCCGCAGGCCTGCAGGGCCGCCAGCTGGGCGGTGGGCCAGGCACTGGGCTGGGTGGTGGTGGTCTGGCCGGCGGAAGTGGTGCTCGCGGCTTCCCCACTTGCCGCCGCCAGCTCCTCCAGCTCCGGCGGTGGCGGACCCTCCAGATCGAGTCCCAGCTCACCCCGCTCCAGGGCGCCGGCCAGGGCGGTGACCACCTGCCGCAGGGCGAGTTGACCCGCTGGATCGAGCCGGGTTGCGGGGGATGGCGGCAGCAGGCGCAGCAGGCTGTCGAGCAGGGCCGGGGCCAGGCTGCTCATGGCTGGCCCTCCCGCAGCAGGGCATCGAGCGCCAGCAGCCGCGCCAGCGGCGGCCGCTCCACCAGCACGCCGGGCACCTCGCCGCCGGGTTCGACCTGCATCGGCCCGGGCACCCCGCGCAGGAACACGTAGGCATAGCCGCCCAGATGCTGGTCGGGCGCATAGCTGGGCAGGCGCCAGCGCAGGTAGCGGTGCAGGGCCACCAGATAGAGGTGGGCCTGCAGCGGGTAGTGGTTGGACGCCATCAGCTGCTCCATCGCCGCGGCGGAGTAGTCGTTGGGGCCGCAGCGGAGCACGCTGCCGCTGCCATCGCGCTGGCCGAGGAAGTTGCTCTTCCAGTCGGCCACCCACCAGCGCTCGCCGCAGCGGAACACCAGATCGATCGAGCCGGTGAGAAAGCCGCGGCTGGCCACGCCCAGCCCCTGCAGCTGGCGGCCGTAGCCGCTGCCGAAGCGGCCGCCGTCGTGGCGGCGGAACACCTCCGCCAGGCCGCTGCTGCGCACCAGCCGCTCGCGGCCGGTGGCCAGCGGCAGGTCGAAGGCCATCTCATTGAGCCAGCCGCCCGGCTCCAGGTCGGCCAGGCGCAGGGGGCCCAGGGGGCCGCCAAGGGGGGTGAGCACCAGCTGCCGCAACGCCGTGAGCACGCTGTCGGCCAGATCGGCCGCCAGGCCGGCCCGGTCGAGCTCGCGCAGCACCACGGCCCGCGCCGGCTCCAGCACGCCAGCGGCCAGGGCGGGGTAGGGGATCTGCTCGAGCATGCGGTGCAGCGCATCGCCGGGTGCGGCGCCGCGGGGGAACTGGGCCAGGGGGCCGAGCACCGGCCAGGAGGCCGACGCCGGAACAGTGCCGCCACCTGCGTCATGACCGGCCTCATCACCGCCGTCATCGCCGTCGCGGCTGAGGGCGTCGCTGTCGCGGCCCTCGTCGCGCGCCGCCGGCGGCAGGGCCGCTGCGCCGTGGGTCCAGGCGGAATAGCTGGCACGGCCCCAGAGGGTGTCGAGGCTGCGGGCCGGGGTGGGCCCCAGCTCCAGGGCGCCGCGGGGTGGGCCCGGACGCCAGCGCTGCCGCGCGGGCGGGTGGGTGGTGGGATCCACGCGCTGCAGCGGCAGCTCCCGCACACCGTTCGCCGTTGCCTGGTCCACCAGCCAGGGGCTGAGGGGGTTGCCCGTCCCGGCCTCAGCAGCCCCGGGCCAGCCCAGCACCAGCAGCTGGCGGGCCCGGGTGCAGGCCACGTAGGCCTTGCGTTCGGCCTCCTGCCGTTCGGCTTCGGCGTGCTGCAGCGCGGCCTCGCGGCCGGTGCCCCAGTGGGGGTTGAGGTGCAGATCGAAGCGCGGCCGCCGGCTGCCCGGTGGTCGCCAGCGGCGCCCCACCGTGCTGCTGCCGCCGCGGGTGGTGCGCTCGCCGCTCCAGAGGCTGGGGCAGAGCACCACCGGATACTCCAGGCCCTTGCTGCGGTGGATGGTGACCACGGCGATCGCCGACTCGGCGGCATCGCTGCGGCAGCGGTGGGCATCGGGCACGTCGCGCTCCTCCTGCAGGCGCAGGTTGCGCAGCCAGTCGGCCGTGGCGGCCGTGTTCAGCCCCTGGCGGTGCATCTGCTCCTGCACCAGCTCGGCCGCCTGCTGCAGATCGGCCAGGGCCCGGCCGCGCAGGGCCAGCCGGGCCAGGGCCTCGCTCCCCAGCAGCTGGCCCACCACCGCCGTGAGCCCCTGCTGCGGCAGCCGTTCCGCCAGGCGGGCGAGGCTGTCGGCCAGCTGGTCCCAGGCCTCGGGCGGGGCGCCGCGGATCCGCTCGGCGCTCCAGCCCAGCAGGCTGGAGGCGGCCAGCAGCCGCAGCCGGCCCGGATCGCCCGCTGCTGCGAGGGCATCGAGCAGCCGCTGCAGGGCCAGGGCCCCCTCACTGGCGAACACATCCCCCTGGTTCACCAGCCGGCTGGGCAGGCCGCGGCGCTCTAGGGCCACCCGCAGGGCCTCGGCCTCGCGGTGGGTGTTCACCAGCAGGCAGAGGTCGCCCGGCTCCAGTGGCCGCCGGCTCTCGCCCTTCACCAGCTGCAGCTGGCGCTCCAGCAGGCCCTGGCAGAAGGCCGCCACCTGGCTCTCCAGCTGGGCCGGCTCCAGTGCCAGCAGCTGCAGCGGCGCCTCATCGGCAGCCAGGGTGAGCTGCTCGCCGCGGGCGCGGCAGAGCACCTCGGGCACCTCCAGCTCTGAGCCCACCAGACCTGGCCGCATCAGGGCGTTGAGCCCGTCGATCAGGCCGGCGCTGGAGCGGCGGTTCTCCACCAGCCCGTAGCGGGCCTCGGCCTGCCCGGCGGCCTGGCGGTAGGTGGCCAGCTCGCCGCCGCGGAAGCGGTAGATCGCCTGCTTGGGGTCGCCCACCATCACCAGCAGGTGGCGGGGCGGCTCGCCGCCGAAGGCCCCTGCAGGATCCGCCACTGGATCGGGTCGGTGTCCTGGAACTCATCGATCAGGGCGGCGCGGTAGCGCCCGGCCACGGCGCGCAGCAGGGGGGTGTCGGCCTGCTCGCCGGGGTCGAGCTGCTCGAGCAGCTGGCCGTAGCCCATCTCGCCGCTGTGCTCGCGCCGGCGCGCCAGTTCGGCCCGGCCCCAGTGGGCGAAGTGCAGCAGCACCAGCTCCGCCGGCCCATCCACCAGATCGGCGATCGCCTCCAGCAGCTCGGCCTGGGGCAGGCGGGCGTCGTCGCGGTGGGCGGCGCTCTCCAGCTTCTGCACGGGGCCGGGGTGGAAGTAGTCGCGCAGCTCCTTGCGCTCCAGCAGCTCCGCGTAGCTGGGCGCATCCTCCAGGCCAGCCAGCCAGCCATTCACGGCATCGAGCTTGTCGTGTTTGGGCTTGAGCCGGAAGGGCTTGTAGCTGTTGCCGTTCTCCTTGGCGACACCGGCACTGGCGGCCAGGTTGTGCTCCAGTTCCTCGGCATCGCGATGCCAGAGCTGTTCAAACCGTCGCCAGTGGTCCAGCCAGCGGGCCTGCAGCTGCTCGGCCAGCGGTGCGTCCAGGGCAATGCCCTCCGGCAGCGGATCGAGCTCCAGGGCGGGATCGCCATCGAGGCTCTGCAGCACGTTGGCCAGCCGCTCGGGCTCGATGCCGCGGCTGAGCAGTCCGGCCAGGTGTTCGGGGGGCAGGGGCAGCACCTGCTGCTGCCAGTAGTCGTGCACGATCTGGCCGCGGCGCTCGGCGGCGCCGTTTTCCAGCGCCACCGCCGGCCCCAGCCCGGCCTCCAGGGCCTGGCGCTGCAGGGTGCGGCGGCAGAAGCCGTGGATGGTGGTGATGTCGGCCCGATCCAGCTGCTCCAGGGCCAGCAGCAGCCGGCCGCGCAGCAGCGGCGAGGCATCGGGCCCCTGGGCCGCCAGCCAGTCGGCCAGGGGCTGATCCAGCTCCGCCGGTGGCGCGGGATCGGCAGGATCGCCAGGGCCGGCGGCAGGGTTGTCGCCAGGGTCGTCGCCAGTGTCGGTGGGCCCGGCGGCCTCGAGCTGGGCCAGGGCCTGCTGCAGCCGCCGGGCGATGCGGTCGCGCAGCTCGGCGGCCGCGGCATCGGTGAAGGTCACCACCAGCAGCTGCTCGATCGCCAGCGGCCGCGCCCCCTCGCTCACCAGGCGCAGCACCAGATGGGCCAGGGCGAAGGTCTTGCCCGTGCCGGCGCTGGCCTCCAGCAGCCGGATGCCGGGGCTGAGTGGCATGGCATTGGGCTCGAAGGGCGGCAGCGTCATCCCTTCAGCTCCTGCCTGAGCTCCAGCAGCGGGCCGTGCAGCGCCAGGGCCAGCTGCTGCACCGGCGGGGTGAGCAGCTCGGCCAGCGGCTGATCGCTGCCGAAGCAGAGGGCCTGGATGGCGTCGTGGCGCTCGCCTCGGCCCTGGAAGCCCCCCTCCCAGGCCTCCTTCGCCTTGCTTTGCCCTCGGCCTTCGCCGGGTTTGGTGGTTTCGGCTGCGGCGTAGGCCCAGCCCGTCTCCGGCGGCAGGGGCCAGCAGGTGCGGCGGTGCTGCTCGCGCCACTGGCCCAGCTGCTCGAGCAGCTCGGCGGCGCGGCTGGGCGGTGGCGGCTTGAACTGCTCCAGCAGGCGGAAGCGCTGCTGGTCGCGCCCCACCAGGGCGCCGCCGGCTGGGGCCTGGCCGGCGGCGGCGGCCAGCAACAGCTCAATCCACAGCCGCAGCCGCTGGCGGCAGCGGGGTTTGCCGGTGTGGGCGAGCACCAGCTGCCGGCCCCGCCAGGGCAGCACCGCCTCCAGCCCCTGCCAGCTGGCCGGCTCCTGGCGGGCCTCCCCCAGCCGCTCCAGACACGCCTGCAGCGACTGCCAGCGCTGGCGCAGCTGCTCCACCTCCAGGGCGCCGGCGGCCAGGGGCGGCAGCACGCCGCGGCCGCGCTCGAGCGTGGCCCAGTCGGGATCGAGCTGCGGCGGCGGCAGGCCGTCGCCATCGAGCTGGCCCCGCAGCAGGGCGGCGCGGCGGCGCTCATCGAGCTGCAGATCCTCCAGATCGCGCACCGGCTCATCCCACTCCCGTGGCCGCAGCCCCAGCTCCTCCAGCCAGCGGGCCTGGGGGGCCTCGATCCAGGCCCGCAGGTGAACCCAGGTTTCGCTGGGGGTGATGGGTAGCTCCGGCTCTCCGGGCGGATGGGCAGCACCAGCACCTTCACCGGAAGGGCCGCCCGGTTCCCGCCAGGCCAGCCCCTGCACGGCCGCATCGGGGGCCTGCTCGAGCTGGCGGCGGGCCATGAGCAGGCGCCGATCGCAGCTGGCGGGGGGCCAGGGGGGCTCGGGCAGGAAGTTGCGCCGCTCCAGCGGACTGGCGGCGTGCTCGCGCAGGGGCAGCGGGCCCTGGCCCTGCAGCTGCTGGGCGAGCAGGTCGAGCCACTGGCGCACCGGCGCTGCCGGCTCCTGCGCCTCGCCGGTGCGCTCGTCGCGGTTGCTCCAGCTGATCAGCAGGTGTGCCCGGGCTGAGAGCAGGCTCTCGAGCAGCACGTAGCGGTCCTGGTCGGCGCTGCTCGGATCGCCGAGGCGGCGCATCTGCTCCAGCAGGTGGAAGCCCGGGCGCTGGCGCTGGCGCGGAAAGGCCCCGGCATCGAGGCCCATCAGCACCACCACCTTGTGGGGGATGGCGCGCATCGGCTCGAGGGCGCTGATCGTGAGGGCGCCGGAGCGGTGGCCGAAGCGGCCGCTGCCCTCGCTCAGCCGCTCCGCCAGCACCTCGGCCACCACCGGCGCCTCCAGCAGCAGCGGGCTGCTTCCGGCGACGGCGTTCCAGTCGGAGAGCACCGCTTGCAGACCCTGCAGTTCCCAGGCCCGCTCGCCGCCATCGCCGAACAGGGCCGCCAGCTGCTCACGCAGGCCGAGCACCCAGTCGGCCACGCTGCGGGCCTGCCCCAGCCAGGCCAGGCTCTGGCGCAGCTGCCGCAGCAGCGCCAGCCAGCGCCCCTGCTGCTCCAGGCTGCCGGCCATCGCCAGTGGCGCCGTGTCGGCCGGCGCCAGCCCCGGCGTCTCGGGCAGCACCAGGCCGAGCACCAGCCGATCGATCGCCCAGCTGAGGCTGTGGCGCGGATCGCCGTCGCGGGCGCGGCCATCGAGGCCCCAACGGAAGCCGCTGCGCTGCAGCAGCGCCGTGATCTCGCCGGCCTCGGCCGGGTCGATGCCCTGGTGGATCAGCAGGGGTGCGCAGCCGAGCAGGGCCTCCAGGGCCGTGGCCGTGAGCCGATTCCCGGCCAGCTGCAGCAGGGCCAGCAGGCCCTGGCTGATGCCGGCCTCGCTCTGCTGGCTGCGGTCGGTGAGGCGCCAGGGCAGCGCCACGCCGGTGGCTTCGCGGTCGCCGAACACGGCCCCCACCAGCGGCGCGAACGCCTCCACCTGGGGCGTCATCACCAGGATGTCGCGCGGTTCGAGCTCCGGATCGGCGGCCAGCAGCTGCAGGATCCGGTCGCGCACGATCTGCAGCTGGCGCAGCCGGCCCGGGCAGGCGTGGAACTCCAGGGAGGTGTCGGTGGGCGCGCGCCGCAGGGGCTGGTCGGTGTCGCCCGTGGCCAGCCGCTCCTGCAGCTGCTCCAGCAGCGTCGGCGCCCGCCCTCGGGCGGCACTGGCCGGCAGGAAGAAGGCCTCGGGGTCCGGCTGGGTGCCGCCGCTGGCCTCCAGCAGCTGCTGGAACTCGGCCCCCAGCCGCCCGAAGCGGGCCTCCAGCCCTGGCACCTCCAGCAGCCAGTCGCTGCCCAGGGGTTCACCGGCCCTGGCGTCGTGGCGCTGCCAGAGGTCGCGGCAGGGGGTGAGCAGGTAGAGCTCCACCGCCATCCGCGCCGACAGGGCGTGCAGCAGCTCCACCTGCACCGGCGCCAGGCTGCTGAGACCGAACAGGCGCAGGGGCTGGCCCGGGGTTGGCGCGGCGGCGTTGAGGGGAAGGCCCTGCTGCAGCTGGGCGATCGCGGCCCGGGCCCGCAGGCCGAACGGCTGCCGCTCCAGCCGCTTGGCCAGCGCCCGCAGCAGCTGGGGCTGCCAGCGCAGGGCCTCGACCAGGGGTTGGCCCGCTGCGTCGAGGTCGCGTCCCTGCAGCCAGGCCTCGAGCATGGCGGGGCGGTAGAGGCCGTAGTCGTCGAGGGCGTCGGCAATGGCCCGCCCCAGCTGCCACAGCGGCGCATCCAGCCTGCGGCGATCGGCGCCGCGCCGCTCCAGCCACTGCCGCAGTGGTGCGGCCTCCGGTGCCGCCAGCAGTTCGGGCAGCAGCTCGAGCACCGCCCACACCAGGTTCTGGGCGCGCCAGGGGTCGGCGCCGGCCGCAGTTGGGGTGACCTCAGCCTCGCCTGCCAGCAGCTCGTCCACCAGAGCGCGCAGGCGGCTGGCCGGGAAGGGAAAGCGCAGGTTGGCGGCGATGCCGCCGCCGGGTGGATCGGCTGGATCGCTGAGCCCCAGGGCGATCTGCTCCCCCAGCCAGCGGCTGGTGGGCCAGGTGTTCACCACCACCTGCACCTGCTCGCACACCCCCGGGGGGTTGAGGCGCAGCTGGGTGGCCAGCAGCTCCGCCAGGACCTCGATGCGGTTGCTGCGGAAGACCGTGAGCAAGGGCCGGGCCCTGGGTCAGTGCAGGCTGGCCGCCAGGGCCTGGCGCTGGGCCGCCGCCGCCGCCAACGGCTGGCGTGCTCCCGGCACCTGCACGATCGCGCCCGTTTCCGGGCAGTAGGCACTCAGCTCGCCGCCGTAGCAGGCGCCGGTGTCGATCAGCACGATCCAGCCCTGGCGCCGCACCCTGTGGCCCGGGGTGTGGGCCACCACCACCTCGCCGAAGCGGCCGTCATAGGCCTGCCAGAAGGGCTTGCGGATGCGCAGGTCGGGTTGCCAGGAGTGGGGGTCGAGGCCGGCGTGGGTGGCGATCCAGCCCCGGCCCGGATAGAGGCTGGGCAGGTTGTCCAGGCGCTGCTGCCAGCGCCGGCAGGTGCGGTCGCCCAGCTGGCGGTAGGTGTCGCAGCCGGCCAGGGCCCGCTGGGTGTCGCGGTCGTCGCGGTTGAGGGCGTCCACCAGGTCCGCCTCGTGGTTGCCCCGCAGCCACACAGCCCGGCCGCTGCGCACCTGGCTCCACACCAGGTCCATGGCTTCGAGGATCTGGGGCCCACGGTTGATCACGTCGCCGTTGAAGATCAGCCGATCTTCCGCGGGCAACAGCCGCAGCAGGCGCCGCAGGGCCTCCGCGCATCCGTGAACGTCCCCGATGACCCAGTGACGGGCGGGACGGATTGGGGACGTCATCGGACTGGCGCGATGGCTTCAGTCTGACCCTTGATGTGTCGCTTGTCACCTCCCCCGCCGTTGGTACGGTCGGGCCGGCGTGTGGGCGGGGTGCCCGTGGAGTTGAAGAACCTGCCGGTGACGCAGCGGGTGAATGCCCTGGTGAAGGCCCTCAACGGCGCCAAGCGCACCAATGAGGCCCTGGCCCGCTGCAGCAACGGTGAGGAGATGCTCGATGTGCTGCTGGATGCCTCCGCCAAGCTCGGCCTGGGGCTCACCCGCGAGCAGTTGGCCAACACCCCACCGATCCGCGACTGGGTGTGGTGGAAGAACAAGGAGGCCGTGCTCACCATCGGCGACAACAAGCCCCGCTACCAGCAGGACGGCGGCCAGGGGAAGCCGGCCGGCAGCGAGGCGGGCGGGCGTCGCAGGTTTCTGGGACTGTTCTGAGCTGGCCCGGCTCTGAGCTGGCCCGGCTCTGAGCTGGACCGGCGTTCTCAGGCGACGCTGGCCAGGGGATCGCCGATGCTGCCGCCGGGGGCGTCGAACTGACCCTGCAGCACGAATTCCAGCCGCAGCTTGAGGAAGGTGATGAACTTCTCATCGGTGGAGATCACCGCCGCCGCCGGCCGCGGCACTGCCGCCATCTGGCCTGCCAGCTCCGGCGTCTCCAGGAAGGCGGGCCTGCGCACCAGCCAGAAATCGATGGCCTTGCCGGTTTCGCCGTAGTTGCGCACGCGCTCGCGCAGCACCTCCTCAAGGGGCTCCTCCTCACAGAGGAAGCGCTCGCTGGCGGCCACGAAGTGGTAGGTGGTCATGGGCGGGTGCTGCCGAACAGGGGATCGCGGCGTGGATTCTGAACCAGGGCCTTCATCTCCCGCACCGCCTGCTCCAGTCCCACCGCCAGGGCCCGGGCCACGATCGTGTGGCCGATGTTCAGCTCCTCCATCCCCTCGATCGCCGCCACCGGCTCCACGTTCTGATAGGTGAGGCCGTGGCCGGCGTTCACGCGCAGGCCCAGGCTGCGGGCGATGAAGCTGCCCTCGCTCAGCCGGGCCAGCTCCCGCGGCTGCTCGGCCCAGCCGGCCTCGGCGTAGGTGCCGGTGTGCAGCTCCACCCAGCGGGCGCCGCTGGCGGCGCTGGCCTCCAGCTGGGCGGCCTCGGCATCCACGAACAGGCTCACGGCGATGCCGGCGCCCTGCAACCGGCCCACCAGCCGCTGCAGGGGCTCGCGCTGGCCGGCCACATCCAGCCCGCCCTCGGTGGTCACCTCCTGGCGCTTCTCGGGCACCAGGGTCACCATGTCCGGTTTGATCCGCAGGGCGATCGCCTCCATCTCCGCGGTGGCGGCCATCTCCAGGTTGAGGCGGCTGCGCACGGTGGCCCGCAGCAGCTCCACGTCGCGGTCCTGGATGTGGCGCCGGTCCTCGCGCAGGTGCACGGTGATGCCGTCGGCGCCGCCCAGTTCGGCCAGCAGGGCGTAGGTGACCGGGTCGGGCTCCACCGTGCGGCGGGCCTGGCGCACATTGGCGATGTGGTCGATGTTGACGCCGAGGCTGGCCATCGCTCCAGGGCTCAAACCTGGATCCTATGGACCGCGCCGGCCGGGCAACTGCCCAATCCCGGACCGCGGCCCCTGGCTGGCTGACTAGTTTCCAGATGCCTGGATCACCGGATGTTGACGGCGGAGATGGCCAACCCAGCTGCCCAGCCCGCGCCAGCCACCACCAGCCCATTCGAAGGCCCAACCGTGATCTCCGAGGGCATCAGTGCTGTTGACCGGGACCCCGAGCCCCCGCCCCTGCGTCCTGCCCTGCCGTTGGCCCTGGAGATCCGCAACGGTTCAGGCGGGGTGGACAGCCGGGTGAGTCCCTGGCTGGGTCCGGTGGCGATGGTCGCCACCCAGGATCTGGCCCTGCCCCTCTGGTTCCGGAGCATCCGGGTGGAGGGCCGGCAGTGGCTGCCCCAGTGCGGCCCGGTGCTGCTGGCCCCCACCCACAAGGCCCGCTGGGATGCCCTGCTGGTGCCCCATGCCGCCGGGCGCCGGGTCACCGGCCGGGACTGCCGCTTCATGGTCACCATCGACGAGATGAAGGGCATGCAGGGCTGGCTGCTGCGGCGGCTGGGCTGCTTTGCGGTGAACCAGGCGCGCCCCAGCCTGGCCAGCCTGCGCCATGCCATCGAGCTGTTGGAGCTCGGCGAGCAGCTGGTGGTGTTCCCTGAGGGCCGCATCCGCCGCGAGGACGACCAGCCCCTGCGCCTGCAGCAGGGGCTGGCCCGGCTGGCCGCCCTGGCCGCCGGCCGCGGCGTGAGCGTGCCGGTGCTGCCCGTGGGCATCGCCTACAGCCATCCCTCCCCCCGTCCCTGCGACCGGGCCGCCCTGTGTATCGGCGAGCCGATGCGGATCGCGGCTGAGGGTCGCGATGGCGCCCAGGCCTTCACCCGCCAGCTGGCCGAGGCGATGGCGGGGCTGGAGCAGCGGGCCATGGCCTGCCTGGTGGAAAGCCCCGCGAAGCAGTCCCCTTAGAGTTCCGCCACTTTCATCGCAGCGCTGTGCGCAGCCCCAACAGGCTTTCAACCGCAGCCCTTCTGGCCGCGATCGCTCTGGCAACTCCGGCCCTGGCTCTGCCGCTGCGGGCCCAGGAGGCCAGCCCCGCGGGGGTGGCGGCCACCAATCCGCTCAGCCTCGCCACGGTGCGCAGTCTGCTGGCCCGGGGCGATGCCGCTGCCGCTGCCGGCCGCCTGGATGAGGCCCGCGGCTTCTACGACCAGGCCCGCGACCTCACCCGGCGGCTGCTGGGTTTCTACCGCGATCTGAGCGGCTCCTTCCGCGGCCTCGACGCCCGCATCCCCCGGGAGATGGACCAGAACGGCCGGGAGGCCCTCAGCCTGCTGGCCCAGGCCAACCTGCGACTGGCGGCCGTGTTCCGCCGCCAGAACCAGCCGGAGGTGGCGGTGCCGCTGCTGGTGGAGGTGGTGAAAGTGATGACCCCCACCAGCGAAGAGGGTCGCCGCGCCTACCAGACCCTGGTGGAGATCGGCTTCGCCACCATCCCCTACACCGCCGGGCAGCCGGCCCGCTGAGGCCCCTAGATTCGCCGGGCAATCCAGCCCAACGCTCTGTCGTCTGCCCGATGGTGCAACCCGACCAGGTCAAGGCTGCCATCCAGCGCTCCCTGCCCGATGCCGCCGTGGAGGTGGAAGACCTCACCGGCGGCGGTGACCACCTGCAGGTGAAGGTGGTCTCCGACGCCTTCGCCGGCCTCAATCGGATCAGGCAACACCAGTTGGTGTACAGCGCCCTGCGCCAGGAACTGGCCAGTGAGGCCATCCACGCCCTCGCCCTGCAAACCTCAACCCCCAGCTGATTCCATGGACGCCAGCGTCAAGGCCCGTATCGAGAGCCTGATCGGCAGCAGCCCGGTCTTCGTGTTCATGAAGGGCACCAAGCTGATGCCCCAGTGCGGGTTCTCCAACAACGTGGTGCAGATCCTCCACGCCCTGGGAGTGCCGTTCGAAACCTTTGATGTGCTCTCCGACGCGGAGATCCGTCAGGGCATCAAGGAGTTCTCCGAGTGGCCCACCATTCCCCAGGTGTACGTGAACGGGGAGTTCATCGGCGGCTCGGACATCCTGATCGAGATGTACAACTCAGGTGAGCTGCGCGAACAGCTCGCGGTGGCCCTGGCCAGCTGAGCCACCCCTGCCGCTGGGATCCCGCCAGCTCAGATGCTGCGCCCGGGCTCATAGAGAGCCCGGGGATCACCGTCGGCGCCGATGAAACTGGAGGGGTCGAGGATCCAGCGGTCCACCAGTTCTTCCAGGCGCCTCTGGGCCAGCGGATCGAGCACGGCGGTGCGCCGCAGGGCATGCAGGTAGCCGTCGGCGTAGAGGCGCAGATCGGCGGGGCCGTGGTGCCGGTGGGCCAGTTCCTGGCAGGCATCGCAGAGCGACTGGAAGTGGCGGATGGCGTCCGGATGCTGTAGCGCGGTCATCATGGCGTTCGACCTGGCCTTCATTTTGCCCGCCCCGACCCCCCGGTGGGGAGGACGGCTACCCGCCAGTGGTCTGTTGCAAAGGCATCCGCTGATACCCGTGCAGCCTGGGAATGCCCGTTAAGTTGGGTTAATCCGGGGGCATCACCCAAATGGCACCCGACAGCCCCGCCACACCCCAACACCCTCCATCGCCAGGATCGGGCCACTCCTCCGTCGGCCCTCCCGGTCAGCCGGGTTCTGCGGCAGAGGGTTCTGAATCCGCCGCCCAGGTGACGGCAGCGGCCTCCGGGGCGCAGCGGGTTCTGGTGGTCGACCCCCACGCCACCCTTCGCACCGTCCTGGCCCAGCGCCTGCGCCAGGACGGTCACCTGGCGGCGGCGGTGGCCACGGCCCGCGAGGCGATCGAGCTCTGCCGTGACCAGTCCCCCGACCTGCTGGTGAGTGCCGAGCTGCTGGATGAGAGCAGCGGCCTGCGCCTGGCCGCCCAGCTGCACTGTCCGGTGATGGTGCTCACGGCCCGCTCTGGCTCCGAGCCGGTGGTGAGCCTGCTGGATGGCGGTGCCGACGACGTGCTGCGCAAGCCCTTCGGCCTTGAGGAACTGGCCGCCCGCTGCCGCACCCTGCTGCGGCGCGCCGGATCGGGCCTGCAGGAGCGGGTGTGCGTGGGGCCACTGGAGGTGCACCTGCTGCTGCGCCAGGTGACGTTGCGCGACCAGCCGGTGGAGCTGAGTCCGCGGGAGTTCGCCCTGCTCTGCGCCCTGCTGATGCCTCCGGGGGTGGTGCGCAGCCGCCAGGAACTGCTGCGCATGGCCTGGCCCCCCTTCAGCGGTGGCCCCCGTTCGGTGGACACCCAGGTGCTCACCCTGCGCCGCAAGCTGGAGCAGGCCGGTCTGGGGGAGGGCGGCGGCATCGAGACGATGCGCCAGCAGGGCTATCGCTTCAGCCTCGACAATCTCCCCGAAACTCCGGACGCCACCCTCCCGGGAACGCCGGCCAACGGGGTTCCCCCGCTCAATTCCCTCTCGCGCAACTGAACGCGGGCATCGGGAAGCGGGGGTGGCTGGCCAGGCTGGCGGTCAGCATCAGAGTGTCACCCGGTTCCAGGGCATGGCGGCGAGGAGGCGTGCCATGCCGCAGAAGCCGCTGATGCCAGCGAACACCAGTCCAGCGCCCACAAAGCCGCTCAACCAGATCCAGCCTGGCGCCGCCACCTGGCTGAGGATCACGCCCAGGAGAACCAGGGAGCCGGCGGCGATCTGCACCTGTCGCATCAGCGGCAGGGGGGCGTTTTTGAGCTTGCGCACGGGCAGCCCGGCCTGCTGCCAGGCGGGGATGCCCCTCCAGATCGGTGAGTGGATGGGGATGGCCGTGCCGCAGGAGCTGGGCGAGGGCCTGGGCACTGCGGTTGCCGCTGTGGCATACCAGCACCAGCGGTCCGCGGGGCAGGTCGGCCTGGGTGATGCGTGAGAGCGGCACGTTGAGGCTGCCGGCGATGTGGCCGGCGGCGTATTCCATGGGTTCGCGCACGTCGATCACCTTGACGCGCTGCTCGGCGAGCTGGGTTGCCAGGTCGTGGGCGGTGATGCGCTGCTGGGCGGGGGCGTGGGCGTGGGCGTGGGTCATGGGGAAGAGGGGATTGCAGGAACTGTGATCAAAAGTAGGAACACCAAAGAGGCTGAGAAGAGAATCAGAAGCGGTGTTGGATCAGCCTTCAGGTTTGCGAGGGTTTCAGGTTTGCGAGGGTTTCAGGTTTGAGATGGGCTTAGGGGGTTGCGTTGGCGGCGATGGTGCCCTCCAGCGGGTAGCCCTCATCGCTCCAGCGGCTGAGGCCGCCGCGGAGGTTGGCCACCTGCTGGCGTCCGGCCTTGAGCAATTGCTGGGTGGCGAGGGCGGAGCGGCTGCCGGAATGGCACACCACCACCACGGGGCGATCGGCGGGAATGGTGCTGGCGCGTGCCTCCAGCTCCGGCAGCGGAATCAGCAGGCTGCCGGCCACGTTGCCGTCGGGGCCCGCAAACTCCTCGCTGGAGCGCACATCGAGGATCGTGAGCTGGCCCTGGTGCTCGGCCACCCAGGCCGGGGGCAGTTCGGGCAGGCCGGCATAGCTGCGCTGCAGCGGCGCCCAGGCGGGGGCTGCAGGGGCAGCGCTGTCGCGGGGTTGACCGGAGCGCATGTTGCCCGGGAGGGCCTCGGCGATCTTGTGGGGGTGGGGCAGCTTCATGTTGTGCATGTGGCCCACGAAGTCGCGCTCGGTGGCGGCGCCGCCGAGGCGTGGATTGAAGGCTTTTTCTTCTGCCACCGAGGTCATGGTGCGGCCGGTGTAGTCGTGGCCGGGGTAGAGCAGGCAGGCGTCGGGCAGGCTGAAGATCTGCGTGGTGATCGAGGTCCAGAGGGTGTGGGCATTGCCCTGCTGGAAGTCGCAGCGGCCGCAGCCGCGCACCAGCAGGGCGTCGCCGGTGAAGGCGATGCTCTGGTCGTCGAGCACAAAGGTGAGGCAGCCATTGGTGTGGCCAGGGGTGCTGCGGACCTGCAGGTGGCGGCCGCCAAAGCTCAGCCGGTCGCCATGGTGGAGGGGGCGGGTGACGTTGTCGGCGTTGGCCGCAGCGGCCAGGGCAATGGCGGAGCCGGTGGCCTGGTGCATCAACCAGCTGCCGGTCACGTGGTCGGCATGGGCGTGGGTGTCGAGGCAGGCCACCAGTTCCACGCCCAGCTCCGTGATCAGGGAGAGGTCGCGGGCGTGCTGCTCAAACACCGGATCGATCAGCACGCCCTGGCGGCTGGGCACGTCGACCAGCAGATAGGTGTAGGTGCCGGTGTCGGCATCGAAGAGCTGGCGGAACAGGAGGGAACCGCCGCCAGCGGCGGCAGCCAGGGAAAGGGACGACGGGTCAGAGGCAGGCAGGGGAGCGGACATGGCCGGTCCAGATACAACTGCTATGACGATAGCCGCATAAAGGGCAGGGTGGCAAGCCGTGCCCCCCCCCTGGAGGGGTTTCACGGCGTGGGCATGGGCCCCTGCGGGAGCAGGCCCAGCGCCTGCAGACTGGCGCGACCCAGCTGCTCGCGTTTCGGCGCATCGGTAGCCCCGGCCATGGCGATATTGAGGGCAAAGGGGGTGATCTGCTCCCCGCGCCGCACCCAGCCCACCCACCAGCCCACGCCGGCGTCCGGGGCGTTCTGCCAGCCAGTCTTGGCGTGCAGGCTCCAGCCCGGACCCGCGTCGACCCGCGTGATCTCGGCCACCTGTTGCTGGGCCCTGCGGGGGAAGGGCAGCGACTGGTGGGCGAGGCCGGCGAGAAAGCGGGTCTGCTCCACGGCGCTGATCGCCAGCGGGCCCCGCAACCAGAAGGTGGTCACGTTGGTGCCGATCTGCCCGTTGCCGTAATCCAGCCGCTGGATCGCCTCGCCCATGCGCTGCAGGCCAATGCGGCGAGCCAGCTCCTGATAGATCGGCACGTTCGACACCGCCATGGCGCCGCGCAGCCCCATCGGCTCCAGCCACTCGCGCATGAACGGGTTGGCATCGCCCGTGTAGGGGATCACCTCCTCCACGCTGGGCACCGCCCCGACGGACAGGCCGATCAGGGCGTTGGCGATCTTGAAGGTGGAGGCTGGCGAGAAGCGCTGCTCCGCTCGGCGGCGGTTGTGGCCCCGCAGCTCCCCGCTGCGCTCATCCAGCAGCACGAAGGTGCCCTCCACACCAGCCGCGCGGAAGAGCTCGGCCACGGCCGGCTGCTCACGCCAGGGGGCTGGGGCGGCTGGGGCGGCTGGGGCGGGGGTGGGCAGGGTCAGCAGGGCCACCGCCAGCAGGGTGAGGGATTTGCCCATGGGGTGCAGGCGCAGTGAGGGGGCCAGCATCGCCCAGCCCTCAGCAGCACCAGCCCTGAGCAGCGCCAGTGGCCGCAGAGCCGCACTGTCCTGCCGTGGCGCGCTTGCTGGCGCGGGGAGGGGTTGCCCTGCCGTTTCCGCTAGGGCCCGTCAGCCCCTGGTGCGGCGGGCGGCGGCGGCGGCGGCGGCGGCGGCGGCGGAATCGGCGCTGGCGTGGGGCGCTCTCGCGGCAGAGCGGGCAGGGGCGGTGGAGGGGGGGCTGGCTGTTCCGCGGGCGGTTCCTGCTCGGCAGCGGGCGCCTCGCCCGGAACCGGATCCGGGGCGGCTTCCGGCTCAGATGGTTCGCTGGGCGGGGCCTCAGCCTCGAGTTGCTCCAGCTGGCGGCGCAGCGTTCTGGCTGGCGCGGCCGAGAAGCTCCGGGGTGCGATGGCATCCAGTTCTTCCCTGGCGATGGCCAGCTGACCGGCCCGCTCATCTGCGCCTCTCTGCCGTGCGCCAGCCAGGGCTTTGCTGGCTTTCTCCAGGCGCCGCGCGTCGTTGCGTTCTTCTGCCAGCACCCCACGGGCATCCCGTGCCGTCTGATCCAGCCGCTGCCGTCGCTGCTCCTGCTCCGGCGTGAGCGTGGCGGCGCTGAGCGTGAGCAACTGCTGCTCCAGCTCCTCCACCGCCCGCTCGTAGGCGCGGAGCGTGCCGGCCTGGTTCAGATCCTGGGCAGCCTGCTCCGCTGCCGCCAGGGCCTCAACAGCACGGTTGGAGGGGCTGGAGCTCGGGCACAGGCCCACCAGGGCGCAGAGGTCACTGGTGCGCAGCACCACCACCGCAGCCGCACCCGCCACCACGGCCACCGCCGTGGCCAGGCTGAGTAGGAGCAGCCGCAGCACAGGCGTCCTGGGCTCTGCGGCCCCGACCAGGGGGGCGGCTTCTGCTCGGCGCAACGGTGTCGCGGCCGGGGCCGGCTGCAGGTTGGGCCGGGGAGGAGAAGGCGCTGGGGGAGGGGCCGCAGGCTGGGGGACGGGCACGTCGGGTTGATCAACGGCCTGCGCGCCCGATCCCGGCGGCAGATCGAGGAAGCCATCCAGCAGCTCACGCAACGCCTGGATCACCTGGCGGGAGAAGGTGGCCTCCATCGCCTGGATCAGCCCATCCCGCTGCACCGCGCCGCTGCCGCTGCCGGCCTTTGGGATCAGGGCCTGAAAGGCCGGCCGGCTCACCAGATCCTTCAGGGGCAGGAGCAGCTCCTGCCGGTCGGCGGCCAGATCAGCCACCAGCCCCTGCAAGCGCGCAGGTGTGCCGATCGAACCGCCCGATTGGCTCAGGGTGCGCGCCAGGCGTTGGCCGAGCTCACGCCACTGCGGCCGATCCCTCCCATCCACCAGCTGCTTCCCCATCTGCTCCCAGCTTGGCCTGGCGGTGGGCGTCAGCTCCGGCTTGTGGCTGCCGCCATGATCTGCCCCCAGAACTCAGCCACCAGGGCGCCGCTGGCCGCCGCCGCCGGCCTGTTGTCGTCATTGCCCATCCAGATCCCCGTCACCAGGTCCATCGCCGGTGAGTAGCCGATGAACAGCACATCCACGCCGTCGTTGGTGGTGCCGGTCTTGCCGCGGGCATCGCTCAGCAGCGCCGCACCTCGGCCCGTGCCCCGCACCACCGCCGCCCGCAGCATGCGGTCCATCGCAGCGGCCTGCTCCGCCGGCAGCACCTGCCGGCTCTGTTCGCCCCGGGCCACGGTCACCCCGCGCTCCGGGCATTGCTCCAGGCTCTGCAGCGACTGGCAGACCCCCAGGTCGTAGATGCGCGTCACCCCGTGCATCGGCACCCAGCGGCCGCCATTGGCCACCACCGCATAGGCCCGGGTCAGCTCATAGAGATAGGTCTCCCGGCCGCCGAGCATCCCCGAGTAGTCGGCATCCAGCGGTGTGCTGATGCCCAGCCGCCGCGCCAGCCGGATCACCTGATCCAGTCCCGCCCGCTCCGCCACGCGCAGGGCCACCACGTTCTCCGAGAGCGCCAGGCCGTCGATCACGCTGATCGGGGCGTTGCCCTGGCGGCAGCCGGCCACAAAGCTCAGGGCCGAGCAGTTCACCAGCTCCTGCTCCCCCATGCCGGCCTCCAGGGCAGCGAGAAAGGGGAACAGCTTGAAGGTGGAACCGGGCTGGCGCAGGGCCTGCACGCGATCGAAGCTGGAGCGCGCGTAGTTGCCGCCGCCCACATAGGCCAGGATTTCACCCGTGCTCGGCCGCAGGCTGATCAGGGCTCCCTGCCCCAGACCCACCGCGGCTGCCGGCCCCTCCAGAAACCGCTGCAGCTGCTGTTGGGCCAGGGCCTGCAGCTGCGGGTCGATCGTGCTCACGGCCACGTAGTTGCCGCCTTCCGTGCCGGAGAGATTGAGGCCGAAGCGCCGTCCCTCCAGCTCACCGATCACGTAGTCGGCAAAGAAGGGATAGCTGGTGATCGGCGATTCACGGCAGGCCGAGGAATCAATGTTCAACGGCTGACGCTGGGCGTCGCGCAGGCCCTGGTCACTCAGATGACCCTGGCCGTGCATCAGCTCCAGCACCAGGTTGCGGCGCTTCACGGGCAGCCAGGGGCCGTTGCGCACGGCCGCGATCCGCTGCTGGTCCCGCTCCTTGAGCTGGCCATGGCGCTTCAGCAACGCCTGCTCCAGCGCCGCCGCCTCCTGCTCCTGGTTGGGGGCATGGCAGGGGCTGTAGCCGTTGGGACTGGGCAGCAGCCCCACCAGAAAGGCCGATTCGGCGACATCCAGCTCCCGGGCCGACTTGCGGAAATAGAGCTGGGCGGCCTGCTCGAAGCCGTCGGTGCCGAGCCCCAGATGGGCCCGGTCGAGATACATCTTCAGGATGCGGTTCTTGCTGTAACCCACCTCCAGCTGCAGCGCCACCCACAGCTCACGCAGCTTGCGGGTGATGCTCAGATCGCGCCCCACCGCGGGGTAATAGAGCCGCGCCACCTGCTGGGTGAGCCCGCTGCCTCCGCCCGTTCTGCGCAGGGCGGAGCGCAGGGTGCCGAACAGGTCGATGCCACTGTTCCAGCCAAAGCGCGCCTCCTCCGAGGCCAGCAGCGCCTGGCGCAGATGCAGGGGATAGTCGGCCAGCGACGGCAGGGCGGTGGCCGATCCCTGCTGGGCGTCGATCTGCCGGCCATCGGCCGCGAGGATCTTCACCGGCCCATCGATCACCCGGATCTTCGAGCCGCCGGCGATCGTGGCCGCCATCAGCATCCCCGAGGCCAGCAGGCCTGTCCCCACCAGGCTGCCGATGCCCAGGGCATGCACCCCCAGCTCCAGGGCACTGCGCCGGTGCTGATAGCGCAGCTCGGGCGTGTCGCCCTTCAGCGCCGATCCCAGCACCACCCTGTCGCCATGGCGCAGGGCGATGGAACGGATGCGCCGGTCGCGGTGAAACAGGCCGTTGGTGGAGTCGTAATCCACCAGCGTCGCGTCCCGGTCGCTGGGTTGCCGCCGCTCCAGCACCGCATGCACCCGGCTGAGGCTGGGGGAGTCGAGGGCCAGCTCACACGCGGGGTCACGGCCGATGCGGATGCGGCCCTCGCCCACCGCAAGGCGCCGCACGCAGGTCTGGCCCTGCCACAGCTCCACCGTGGCCCCGTGCTCACACAGGCCGCTCCAGGCCTGGCGGATGGCCGCCGCACGCCCCATCAGCTCGCCCCTGACGCACGCCCTGGCGAGCTCCCGCCAGAGGCGCAGGCGCGAGCGGCTGGGAGCTGGGGGGGACGTCTCCATGGACGCGTGACGGCAACCCGGGACGGGCACCAAGCTACGGACCTACCCTTGCGCCATTCGCTGGATCAGGCGATGGCCCAGCCGCGCGATCCCTGGGAGCCCTTCCGTTTCTGGCTCGCCTTCACCCTGGCCCTCTATGCCCTGCGGGCGGTGTTCGTGGCCCAGGGGCCTGGTGCCATCCCGGGGTGGGTGTTGCTGGCGCTGCTGTTGCTGGCCCTGGCCCTGGCCGCCAAGGCGCTGGTCTTTCCCGGCCGGGTGCAGCCGTTCCGCCAGGGCGACGGCGGCTGGTGGAACGATCTGCGCGACGACTGGCAGCTGTGGTGGAAGCGCCGCCGGGGTGAGGAATGACCGCGACTGCCACGCTGCACCTGCGGGATGAGCCGCAGAAGTGCCTGCGGCTCAATCCCGACCGCCCCCTCACCATCGGCCGCGCCAGCGGCAACCAGCTGGCCTTGCCAACGCTGCCGGCCGTGGCCGATCACCACGCCGTGGTGCGTTTTTCCAGTCGCCACGGCTGGTTGGTGTGCGACTGGCAGAGCAGCGATGGCACCTATCTGGAGGAGGAGCGGGTGCTGCGCTGCCGCCCCCTCGGCGATGGTGACGAGATCCGCCTGGGCCGCTCCGGTCCCGTGCTGGTGTTCCGCCTGCAGCAGAAGCCCCCTGGGATCCCACCCCCTCCGCTTGCGCCTCCACCCCTTGCTGCGGTCAGCCGCAGCCATGGCAGCAGAGCCGCCACGGTCGCCATCGGCGGGGAGAGCATCCACCTCGATCAGATTCGCTCGGTCATGGTGTACACCGTGGCCCGCTTCCCCCAGCTGTTCAGCTGGTGGGTGTTACTGAGTGTCGCCCTGCTGCTGCTGCTGCCCATCCGCATCGGCCCCGTCTGGATCTTCTGGCCCCTGCAGTTGGTCCTGCTGGCGGCGGCCGTGCTGCTGGGTTCCCGCAAGCGGCACACCCTGCAGGTGGACCTGCGCGATGGCCAGGTTCGCCGTCACCCCTTCAGCAACCGCCGCACGGCGCTGGCCCACCGCAACGGCATCCGCCAGGCGATCAGCCCAGGGGCCGATCCCGTTCAAGCAAGCCGAGCGCGATGACCTGGATCCTGCCGGAGGGAAGCCGGCTCTCCTTTGCCGGGCTCAGCACCCCGCTGCTGGTTCTGCGCGGCATCGGCAGCGGCAGCCAGGGCCAGGTGTATGCGGTGGAGCTGGCGGGCGAGCGCCTTGCCCTCAAGTGGTACCTGCCGGCCTGCATCGCCCGCGATCCGGGGCTGGAGCTCCGCCTCAGCGCAGCCATCAGCAGCACCGCGCCCAGTGCCAGCTTTCTCTGGCCGATGGCCCTGCTGCGCCCCACAGCCGAATCCCAGCGCCTGCTCCGCTGCCGGGAGCCGGGCTTCGGGTACCTGATGAACCTGCGGCCCGCGGGCTTTGTGGGGGCGGTGGAGCACTACGGCGGCCTGGTGGACCTCAGCCTGGCCAGCGTGCTGCGGGCCTGCCTGGAGCTCACCGATGCCTTCCATGCCCTGCACAGCCGGGGCCTCTGTTACAAGGACATCTCCCTGGGCAATCTCTTCCTCGAGCCCGCCAGCGGCCGCATCCTGATCTGCGACAACGACAACGTGGATGTGGATGGCCGCGACCCCGGCGGCGTGCTGGGCACCCCGGGCTTCATCGCCCCGGAGGTGCTGCTGGGCCGCGCCAGGCCCGGAGCCGACAGCGATCTCCACTCCCTGGCGGTGCTGCTGTTCCGCCTGCTCACCCGCCACGATCCCTTCCGCGGCGCCATGGAAGTGGCGATCCGCTGCCTCGATGAGCCCGCCCGCCGCCGCCTCTACGGCGAAGATCCGGTGTTCATCTTTGATCCGGGCGACCTGCGCAACCGCCCCGATCCCGAGCTGCACAGCGCCGCCCTGCTCACCTGGCCCATCTACCCGGCCGCGTTGCAGGCGCTGTTCATCCACACCTTCGGGCCGGGATTGCGGGACCCCACTCGCCGGGTGCTCACCGGCCAGTGGCAGGACGAGCTGGCCCGCACCCTCGACCGCCGCCAGATCTGCCCGGCCTGCGGCCAGGAGAACTTCCGCAGCCATCAGCAGCCAGCTCCGCCCTGCTGGAGCTGCGGTGCCGCCCTGGCAGCACCCCGCCGCCTGCAGCTGCCCTGCGCCGAAGTGGTGGCAGCCCCAGGCACCACCCTCAATCGCCACCACTTCGATCGGCTGCTGCCCCGCAGTTCAACCAGCCGCTGGCCGAGATCGTGGCCCATCCCAGTGATACCACCATTCTCGGCCTCTGCAACCGCGGCCCCAGCCCCTGGCAGGTGACCCTGCGGCAAGGCCAGCAGCTGCAGGTCAACCCCGGCCGGAGCTGCAATCTGGCGGCCACCGCTGCGATCGTCAGCGACGATGGCCTGATCCGGATCGATCCCTGACCCCAGAGCCGCCAGACGCGTTGCCGCCCCGCTGATGCCCTCCTTCCCCAACGTGCGCCTGGCCAACCGGCCCCTGCACTTCATCTACCTCTGCGACTGCTCCGGCTCGATGGCCGCCCAGGGCAAGATGCAGGCCCTCAACCAGGCCATCCGCCAGTCGCTGCCGGGCATGGCGCGGGTGGCGCGGGACAACCCCGAGGCCCGGGTGCTGGTGCGGGCGGTGCGCTTCGCCGACCGCGCCCACTGGCACATCGCCGAGCCCACGCCGGTGGAGCAGCTGCAGTGGCACGACCTGCAGGCCGGGGGCGTGACGGCGATGGGCGAGGCGCTGGAGCTGGTGGCCGGCCAGCTGGCCTCACCGCCGATGGAGGAGCGGGCGCTGCCGCCGGTGCTGGTGCTGATCTCCGACGGCCAGCCCACCGACGACTTCGAGGCGGGGCTGGCGCGCCTGCTGCGTCAGCCCTGGGCCCAGAAAGCCGTGCGCCTGGCCATCGCCGTCGGCCACGACGCCGACCAGGAGGTGCTGCAGCAGTTCATCGGTCCGGAATCGGGCCAGGCCGGGGACCGTTCGGAAGTGCCCGGTGCCAGCGGCGAGATGCCCCGGCACCGGGTGGCCTCCTCGTCGCGTTCGCCGCGCCGCCCGCTGCAGGCCAGCAACGCCACGGCCCTGGCCCAGTACATCCAGTGGGCCTCCACGGCCGTGGTGGGTGCCGCCTCCATGCCCGCCAGCCGGGTTGACCAGCACGGCGAGCCCCAGGGCAACATTCCGCTTCCGGACCTGCCGCCCACCCTGCTGGATCCCATCGGCGACGTGGGCCCCGTGGTGTGGTGAGCTCCGCTGCCCATGGCGGCTGGAGGCCGGCCTGGCACTGCACCGTGATCGGCGCGGCCCACCGCCGCAGGGGAGTGGTGTGTCAGGACTTCTCCCTGGTGCGCCAGCTGCGGGCCCCATCGGGCGGCTGCCTGCAGCTGCTGGCGGTGGCCGATGGCCATGGCGGCGAGCGCTACCGCTGCAGCGACAGCGGCAGCCGCCTGGCCTGCGAGCAGGCCGCCGAGGCCGTGCGGGCGGCTCTGCAAACCACCCCCCTCGACGACCACCGGGCCTGGCAGCAGTTGCTGGCTGAGGGCTTGCCGGAGGCGATTCAGACGCGCTGGCTGCAGGCGATTGAGCGGCACTGGCAGCGGGATCCCGGCGGTGCCGCTGGCGGTGAACCGTTCTGTTCCTCGCGCTACGGCAGCACGCTGGGACTCCTGGTGCTGGCACCCACCTGGTGGGGATGCACCGGTCTCGGGGACTGGGATCTGGTGCGGGTTGGCGGCACCGGCCCCGTGCTTCTCAGTGAGGAAGGCGATCTGCAGGGGGCAGGCGAGGCCACGGCCAGCCTCTGCCTCACCGAGGCGCGGGCGCGATGGGCTGAGCGGGCCCGGCTGCAGGCCATCCCCGCCTTCAGTCCCCCGTTGTCGCTGCTGATCAGCACCGATGGGGTGCGCAAGTCCTGCGCCACCGACGCGGACTTCCTGGAGCTCTGCAGCCAGGTGGTCGGCATCCAGGACCGCCACCAACTGGCGGAGGGCCTCGCTGAGATCAGCGCCGCTGGCAGTGGGGATGACCTCTCCATCGCCGTGGGCCGCTGGTCGCCATCAGCTGGGCAGATCCCTGGGCCCAGGCGCGCCGTGACCCTGCCAGCGATCAGCCGGCCCCCGGGCGTGGCCCTTGCCCTGCTGCTGCTCGTGCCGGTTGCGCTGGCCATGGGCGCTGTTGCCTGGTTGGCAAGGTTGCAGGGCTGGGGAGGGTCCCCCCTTGCCCAGACCCCACCCAAGCCGGTTGACCCGAGGCCCGCTATCCAGCGGCAGGCGGAGCGACTGTGCCGAACCCCTGGCCTGATTGCCGGAACTCTCACCCAGCGCCGTGAGCAGTTCAGCCAGCTCCGCACTGGGAGCAGCGATCGCCAGCAGCTGCTGGCCTTCGCCGCTCAGGACCCCCTGGGGGCGTTGATCGCCTGGAGCCTGCCCCCGCTCACTCCCCCGCCAGTCACCGAGACGCCGCAGGCCGCCATGCCGCCATCCGGCAGGGAGCAGCCATTCCCGGTGCCAGGCAGCTGCCCCGCCCTCGACCAGGCGCTTGCGCTGCAATGGCGCACCCAGGCCCGACCCGCTGCTCCCCCAGCCGTTCCCGCCCCTGCTCCCAGGGGGGGGTGCGCTCCTGGGCTTGATCGTTGCGATCGTTCTGGATGAGTTCGAGATCAAGCGCGGCCGCAAGGAGATCCAGATCATCCCCCTGGCCGAGGTGGGTCGGGACCTCAGAGTTATGGAGGTTTGTGGATCATCAAGACAGGTTTTCCACGTTCCAGTACATCGCCTGGAGGGTGATCTTGGCGACTCCGTTGGGGGAGGGGACAGACGGCTGGCGGACAGCGCTGGCGAGTGACGACCCTCGCGGAAGGATCGCAAAACTCTTTATTATTGACAGGAAGGTTTACTAAGGTGAGAACAAGATGGGTTTTGGTGGGCTGGTGAGCTGGTGAGTTGGTTATAGGTCGCTCCAGCATGATCCGCATTCGTCTGGGCCTCGCTGCCCTTCTCGCCCCACTCCTGCCGCTGCTGCCGGCGGCAGCGCAGTCGCCAGTCGCGTTGATGGGCACCTGCGCCCAGACTGAGCCGCTGTTGAAGCATGCCTGCGTCTGCACGGTGGACAAGGCTCTGGCGGCTGGCTTCATGCCAGCCGAAGTTGCCCTGCTGGTGAAGCTGGACTTGACGTCGGTCAGCCAGGGCAAGCAGCAGCAGTATTTCGCCATCAAGGGCCAGTGCCTGGCTGAGACGGATCCGAACAGGCCTCAGCTGGCTCGCGCCACCCCAGCGCCAGCTCCCCCAGTGCCGGCAGCGCCGGCCCGCAGCGCACCGGCACCCCGGCAGACCGCCGCCGCCGAGCCAGCCCCGACCAGGACGCGCAGCAGTGGCGTCACCCCCCTGTTCATGTGCCAGCGCACCCTCTCGATCGTGGGCGACAAATGCGCGTGCATGGTGGACCAGTTGCGCAAGGGGGGCATTGCAGACCCGGTTGCCGTGCGGCTGTTCGGCCGCGATGGCCGGACAGCGACGCCGACGCAGGCCGATCAGTTCAACCGGATCGTGAAGGGATGTTCCGGCTATCGCACCACTGTGAAGGGCACGGCCAGCGGCGCGACCACAGCGCGGGCAACAGGGTCCGCAACCGACTCAGCGGTGCGCCCTCAACCCACCGCCCGCACGACTGGGCAGGCCTGCCTGCTCCCGCCTGTGATGAGCGGTCCGCCGACTGCTTCCGATCTGAAAGCTGAGCGGGTGTTGTTCGTGTCGGACAACCAGATGCGTGGGCAACTGGCTGCGCTGGAGGGAACCCGCTGGCGCTATCCGCTGGTGGGCATGACCGGGAATGAGTTGCAGGCATCCGGCGCCACGACGACCGAACTTCAGTTCGGGCCGGATCGGCTGGTGACCAAGCGTTTCGTCAGTGAGAAGAAGGGAACCAGGGAGTATCGCTTTCGCGCGATCGTGGTGGATGAGGAGCTGGGGCTGGATCGGAAATGCTCCAATGAGGCCTTCGCCCGGCCGGACGGCAGCTTCGCTGGTTTACAGGGAAGGAGAGTTCGGCGCCAGCTGATCCTGCGGCCGCTGGATGGCAAATGGTCCGAGAGGGAACTGTCCATTGGCTATTGGGGTGGCAACACGCTCTATGTGGGCGAGAATGTGCGCTGGCAATATTTCATCACCCCCGCCACGCTGGTAAGCGGTACGCCGAAGGCACTGAAGCCGGTGCCGAGCGGGGCGGCCGTGACCCGCCCGTCCACTCCACTGGCGGCGCGGATCGGGGACCTGGGCGTTCTGCCGAAAGGGATTGATTGGTCTTGCGCCACGATGCTTTGGCGACAATCTGCGGCGATCAAGACTGCACAACAGTTGGCCGGGTTACGCGACAAGGGCCAGCTGCAGCTGGTGATGGCAGACCTGGCGGGTGTGGGCGGAGGAGTGGAGAGAATGACGCTCATCCGGTTTGATGGCCGGATGATGAATCTGGCTGCCGTCAATGAGGGAGGGAAGACGGTCTGGAAGAGTGGAGACCTGCTGGTCACCCGTAGTGACGTAGGCCAATATGCGCTGCCGGATGAACCGGGCGTGGGATTTGGCGATGGGGTGCTGACCGTGCGCCATGGCACGGAAAGCCTTGCTATTCCATTTGTATCACAATCGGTCTGTTGAGGAACCTCTTGACAACGAGCGCTCAAGGAGGGGGGCACCTGGACTTGATTGTCCTTGACGCGGATGGACACACCCCGCTCCCAATCATGTCCTGCATAGCAACTCATGCCGAGCCATGAACAGGTTGGAGCCCCCAGTGTTGATCATCCTGCCTCCAGACTCCTCATCCCCACGATGAGCACCAATCCTGTTATTATATGTGGTTTGATCGCGATGGCTTAGGCTGCGCATCGTTGCCGATGACCACAGAGCCTATGGGCTGGGATGTCGGCCTTTGGTGATATCACGCAACGGGTCAATCAGCAGCTGCGACCCACGCAGTTGTTGCTGGGACCGGTTTGATGCTCACTGCCGAATGGCATCCAAGCATGTGATCAGCCCGGCGAAGGTCAAGTATTTGATGACATCTCTTGTTACGGCTGCTGGACCAAGAGTCAAGAGATTGAGGCACGGTGGATGTCCTTACTGGCCTGGTGTCGCAGGCGGGACAGCATGGCCCTGATCTTGCCCCCAGGCGGGCTCTGCCTGGAGGGTGGGGTAAGGCCTCAGAACCCTGTTGGGGACTGGGTTTTCAGGGAACGGAGAGGGTGGGATTCGAACCCACGGACCCTTGCGGGTCGCCGGTTTTCAAGACCGGAGCCATCAACCACTCGACCACCTCTCCAGACGGTCAGCCCATGGGGCTCCCATGATTGTGCCATGGAAGCTGGCTGCCAGTGGTTGCTGCAATGTTTAAAGTTGGCTCCAAACGGTTTGGTTTGATGGCCAAGAGTCGCCACCGGGGCGAGCATGCTCTCACTATTCAGCAGATTTTTCTGCTGTTGGCCTGCCTTAATGGCGTGGTATTGGCGTCATTGCTGCTCTCCGCCTGGCAACTGCTTCAAGACCAGACATCCAGTGTCCAGCATGCTGCCACCACAATTTTCCTGGCGCTCTTACTGGTGGTTGGCCTGGGGATTTCTTATCGCATCGTTGCAGTGAGAGTGATCAGGCCGCTGGGCCGTCTTGTCCACCAGTCTGACAGCCTGGCTTTCAACGATTCGCTCGATCGCACACTCCTTGAAGTTCAGGGGAATGATGAAGTTGCCCGATTGGCGCATGCCTTCAATGGCGTTCTTCTTCGGCAGCGTCAGGCCATGCAAGAGTTGGATGATGCCAACCATCTTCTGCGTGAGATGAATCAGCAAATCGATGATTCGATCCGCTATGCAGCTCTTCTACAGAAATCCATTCTGCCTGACCGTCAGCTGACCGAGCGCTTTGGTGGGGACTACTTCGTACTCTGGCAACCCCGCGATCGTGTTGGTGGCGATTACTACGTGTTCCATGGCGACGCCTCCCGCTGCATTGCCGGGGTCGCTGATTGTGCCGGCCACGGTGTACCCGGTGCGATGATGACGATGTTGGCCCGGGCTGGACTGGACCGCTCAATCCAGCAGGTTGGGATGGAATCACCAGCCCAAGTGCTCCAGGCCACCAATGCGGCAATGCATGGTGTACTTGGTGAGGCCCGGATTACCCGGGCGATGGCCACCTCAATGGATGCGGGCCTGGTGTTCCTGGACCTTGAGCGACGTATCCTGCGCTTCGCTGGAGCTCGTATCTCACTCTACTGGAGTAATGGTCGCTCGGTTTCGATGGCACGGGCTGACAACCGTCCGCTGTGGGACCGCCGTGCCGGCACCTACAACGACCACACCATTCCACTGGCCAGGGAGTACACCTATTACCTGGCCACCGATGGGATCATGGATCAAGCCGGGGGCGAGGATGGTTTCGGCCTGGGTACGCAACGGTTTGAGCGCTGGCTGCTGGACCATGCCACCAAGCCCTTAGCTGAACAGCATCAGGCGTTTCGCGATTCCCTGGCTGCGTTCATGGGACGCCATCCCCAGCGGGATGACATCACAATTTTTTCGTTCCGCGTTCCATGATTGCCGTCGGCTTTCGCTTGTTGCTAGTTTGAACCCAGTCGGTAGCGGCAATGTCCACATCATTCACCACCCATCGAAGTCTTGTCTCCCTGCGGGACTTCTTCTCTTCTGAGCGGATCTTGATCTGCTTCAACGGTCCGATTTCCCGTACGTTGATCAGCGAGATTGGCATTGCCCTTAAGGAGCATATTCAGTCCACGCGGCAATGCATGTCTTCGGCCATGGATGTCTTTAGTGCCTATATTGAAATGAGTCAGAATATTCGCCACTATAGCGCTGCGCAGGGCTATGGCGAGCCTGAAGCTACGGCCACGGTGGTCATTGCCGAGTCCCCGCAGGGTAGCTATGTGGTATCAGCCGGCAATGTTGTCGAGCATGCCGATGGACAGCGGCTGGTTCAGAGGGTTGCCGAGCTGGCTGGGATGGACAAGCCGGCATTGAAGTCCCTTTACAAGCAGCAATTACGCAGTCCTCGGGATGAGCGGCAGTCCTCTGGAGCTGGCCTGGGCCTGATTGAGATCGCCCGTAAAACCACGGCTCCCTTGGAATGCAGCCTGGATCCGCTGGAGGCTGGCAAAGCATTCTTTACACTTCGGGCCACCATCTGATTCGCCATGACCCAACAGCATTCAATCGAGGTTGGTCCAGGTAGGAACCTCAGCCTGCCTGCTACCCAATCAACCCCAGCCATCCAGGCTGATTGGGCTTCCGGTGTCTTGAAGATGTCGGGTGAGTCATATCCTGAAAACACCTATGATCTGTTCTCCGGCATCATTGGCTGGGTTGAGGCGTTTCTCAGCGAAACAGCCTTGCCTCTCCGGGTTGAGCTGCATCTGAATTATCTCAACACCAGCAGCATCAGGGCAATGATCGATGTCTTCGATCGTTTACAAATGGCTTTTGAGGCGGGGCGGGAGTTGTGTGTGATCTGGTTGTATGACAGCCGCAACCCACGCTCAGCTGAGTTGGGTGAAGAGTTCAAGGAAGACTATACCTTCAGCTTCACGATCACCGCTGCTCCGTTCGTTGAATAGTGCCGATGAATCCATTCCGCCCCTGGGGACCAGAGGACGAGCTTGAGCAGCGAGTCGCCCAATTGCTGGCGGATGAGCGTTATCGGGACCATCCGCTGCGTGATGCCTTGGCGGAGATTCTGGAGCGGATGGAGCAACAGCTACTCCGGTTGGAGAGGATCACCCAAATTTCGGATCGCTATCAGACAGACGTCCAGCAGCGGGTGCATTACATCTCCCAACGCTACGACCTGCAGATCCGCAAGCTGGAGAAAGCGATCCGGATTTCAGATCGCTACCAGGCGATGCTCAACGACCTCAACAAGGCGCTGAAGAAAGCATCCACCCATGACCAGCTCACCGGCCTTCCCAACCGACGGTTGATTGTGGACCGCTGTCGCCGCGAGGATCACCGCACCCAGCGCGACAACACCACCTATTCCCTGCTCGCCATGGATGTGGATCGCTTCAAGACGATTAACGACACCCATGGCCATGAAGCCGGCGACAAGGTGCTCGTTGCTCTCGCGCAGGCCCTGCAGCAGGGGCTGAGGGACTACGACTGCTGCGCGCGCTGGGGTGGAGAGGAATTCCTGGCCCTACTGGCCGGCGCGGATCTGGCCACGGCCCAACTGGTGGCCCAGCGGATGTTGGACACCGTGCGGCGGTTGACGGTGGATTTTCCAGCGGGTGCGGTGCAGCCGCGGGTGAGTATCGGCGTGGCTGAACATCTCGCTGGCGAGGAGTACACCGAGGTTTACCGCAGGGCTGATCATGCTTTGCTGGCTGCCAAGGTTGCTGGCCGCGACCGTTTCATGGTGGCGAATGCCACTGAGGGGACGATCCGCCCCTAAGCAGACCAGCGACCACAACGTAGATGCTTGCATTTAGCTCGGGATAGCGCACATAGAAGTGCTCGAAGAGCGCGTTGCACTTTTGTTGGTACAGCGGGAACCAATTGGTACAGCGGAAACCAAGAGAGCCACCCGTGCTGGAGGCAACGGGCATCCATCAAGTGCTGGCCTGTGATATCACCCAGTTACCCGGGCCTGCGAGCTGATCCCAGGCCAGCCGCTGCTACTCAAATGCCGCATGGAGAGCACCCGCGAGCAGGCGATGCGAGGCCCAGTGGACACCGCCACCCCAGGTGAAGCCACCGGCCGGACGCCCCGTCGCCAGTATGGGGACACCAGGACAACCGTCGTGCTTCTGAACCCTCTCTGCCCATTCAACCCAGCCAAGGTGCTGGCCCTCAAGGCCACGGTGTTGTTGCTGCTCACCCTGTTGATCAAGGCCAGGGTGCAGATCGCAACGGGCTCGGCCATTGGACTCTTCCTGCTGCTGCTGCAGACCCTGGTGTTCCTGGCCATCAGCGGCGGCCTGGTGTTGGCCGCTGCTGGTGCCGCGATCGTCAGCACGCAGAAGCGCCGGCCGGCTGTGGGCTGAGCCCGTCCCGCCGCACAACAAAGCCCGGAGCGTTGGCCCCGGGCATGTGTCTGCTCAGCCGTGGTTCTGTTCCAGGGGATCGGCAGCCGGGGCGGCCAGCTGGGCGATCGCCTCTGGCGGGACATCCACCTGCAGGGCGATCAGCAGCACGAGCTGCTCCAGCCGATCGGAGCCGCTGCTCCAGGTGCTCCAGGGCGGCGTCACTGGCTTTGCTGCTGCGGCCAGTGCCAGGGCGCCCGATGGCTTGCTGTCCACACCGGGGGATGGTGCGATGGATGTGCTGCCCAGCCGTGTGTTCATGAACGGCAACAGCCAGGCCGTGCCCATTCCCGCGGAGTTCCGCAGCAGGCCGACAAGCTGCCGGTGCAGGACAGGGAAGCCCTGTGATCGACCTGCTCGACACCACCATCCCCATCGATCTGAGCAGGAACCGTCCACCCCAGGTGCCCCCAGTGCATCGATGCCCTCAGCGATGAGGACAGCATCACCAGGTCGTTCATCACCTGGCCCGGCTGCCGGTTGGTGGCCGGGCATGTCGCCGGTGCCCATCAGCCGATTCACCCTGGTGCCCTGCAATCGGGCGCCCGGTGCCGGGTGCAAACACCTGGGCCAAGACCTGATGGGTCATTGTCCCGCCGCCGCTGCTGGTGGTTCTGGGCTGAGCGGCTCAGACCAAGTGGTTCAACCCCTGCGGTTCGGCCGCCACGCTCTCGGTGGTCACGGCAAAGCCCAGCAGCTCATGCACCCCGAAGGAGCGCAGGAAGGGCACATCGGCGGCATCGCGGCCGCGGGCGATCAGCACCCGGCCGCAGCGCGGGATGTTGTGGCGGGCGTCGAACACATGCCAGCGGCTCTCGAGAAACACCTCAAACCAGGCGGAGAAATCCACGGGCGCCTCTCCCACCGGGATGCCGGTGTAGCCGAGGTAGCCGGTGCAGTAGCGGGCGGGGATGTTGAGGCAGCGGCAGAGGCTGATGGCGAGGTGGGCGAAATCGCGGCACACGCCGGCGCGATCGCGCAGGGTGTCGCTGGCGGTCTTCTCCGGCGCCACCGCCCCGTAGTCGAAGCGGATGTGCTGGTGCACCCAGTCGCAGATGGCCTGCACCCGCCCCCAGCCGGCGGGCACCCCCGCGAATGTGTTCCAGGCAAAGGTCATCAGGGCGGCGGTGTCGCAGTAGGGGCTGGGGTTGAGCAGGGGATAGGTGTCCACCGGCAGCGCCTGCACCGCGCAGGCCCGGGCGGCGGGTACCACCGGGTCGGTGCTGCCTGGCCTTTCAATCCAGGCCTCGTAGGAGAAGGTGGTCACACCGGCGGAGGCGATCAGCCGGCTCCAGCGGTTGCCGGCGCTATCGCTGAGCAGTTCGTAGGTGCGGTCCGGCTGCAGCTGCACCCGTTCCGGGCTGCGCAGCTCGGGCAGCAGGCTGCTGTGGGGGTGCACCAGGGCCAGCAGGGGTGTGGCGGAGGCGCAGCGGATCTCCAGCCTGCAGCCAATCGCGAGGAGCACGGCGGCAACCACGGCGAATTCTCTGCCCTGCATGTTGGCTGTGGAGGGTGCATCGAGCGGTGCCCTGGGCGGCCATGCGTTCAATTGCGCACCAGTGCTGCAGTGCTGCGGCTGAACCGGGGCAGGCCATAGGCATTGCTGCAGCGGAACAGGGCACCGATCAGCAGTGCTGAGCGAACACGTTTTCCCCGAAAATCAGCGTTTTCCCACCAAAAACAGGGGCTTTTCCACAGGTTGATGGACTGAGACCCAGCGGTGGCTGCCGCCAGTGCCTCAGGACGTGGGGAAAATCGCCCTCCCCTTGACCGCGCCCCAAGCGGCCGCCTGTAGCAGCGCCTGCTGGCTCCGCACAGGCCGAAAAGCAAGACCAGCTATCAATTCCAGCGGTGAGACGCACAGATCACGGAGTCATTCCGCCGCTTTGACGGGGAAGCCCTGGCCGTGGATTTATGGGGTGGTCAACGCGAGCCGTGCATGAGCCAGATCCCCGACCATCTCCCGGCCCACGTGAGCGTCGTCAACGAGTTCCCGGAGGACCTGTACGAGGCGATGCGGGAGTTCATCAGCAGCCGTCCCAACTGGGATCAGTACCGCCTGCTGCAGGCGGCGGTGGCCGGCTTCCTGTTCCAGCACGGCTGCAGCGACCGGGCCGTGAGCCGCCACTACCTCGACGGCCTGTTCCAGCGCGATGGCGGCGCCGGTGCTCAGCCGATCGCCCGCATCTGAGGCAGCTGGCGAGGTGGTGATCTCGATTGCCGGCCTGGCCGGCCTGCACGCCCGTCGGCGGCGACGCCAGCAGCGACGCAAACGCCATCCCCAGCTGGTGGGGCAGTTCTGCGACCGGCTGCGGCCCTCGTTCCTGCGCCGGCGGCTGGAGCAGATCCTGCCGCTGCACACCACGGCCGGTGCGGCCCTGGTGGACTGGCGCTGGGACAGCGTCAGCCAGCGCGTGAGCGGGGTGGTGCTGGAGGACAACCAGCTGCGGCCCTTCCGCTGGTGGCCCAGCTTCAATCACTTCGAGCTGCGCGCGGCGACCCTGCAGATCAGGCCGCTGATCTGAGGCCCAGGGGAGGGGCAAGAGGGCAGGCTCTGGCGGCTGGCGGCTGGCGGCGACAACTGATGACGCTTAACGGTGGTGCTGAGGTGCTCCGTGGCCGCACCCCTCCTGGTGTCGGCTCCGCTCGTACTCCGGGCTGCTGCGAGGCCTGCTCGTGGCGTTGCAGCACCTCCTGCACCTCTGGTGGCAGCAGGGAGCGGCGACGATTGGCCTCGCTGATCCACTGGGGGATGCTCACCGGCGCAACATCAAGGGCAGCAAGGCGTCCGCGGCCTGGATGCGCAGCTCCATCTGCTCGGTGGAGGCGCCGGCGATCGGAGTGATGCTGCAGCGATAGCCCCGCCCATAGGCCAGGGCCTTGGCGTAGCGATCGTCATCGAGGCCGAGGGGCAGCCTGGTGCAGCCCTGGTGCCACTGGGTCACGGCACAGGAGCGGGTGCTGTTCGCGCAGGCCACCGGCAGCAAAAGGGAAAGGACAGCCAGCCCCCTGAACAGCAGAAGCCTGGGAGAGGAGGGTGCCCTGGCCATGGGTCTGCGCTGCTGAACAGGACTACATGGGGCAGTGTTGGCCAGGGGTCACGGTTCGGCACCCGTACTCCTGCGAACCACGCACAGGGGAACAAGCTGCAGCCGAAAAAGCCTGCTCGTCGCTCGCGCGAACGCACCGCAGCTCAGGCCTTTTGGCGGTAACTTCCAAGCAAGGAGTTCGCTCCGTTCATCCCGAGCACCGGCGCCAATCCTCCAGGGGATTGCCGGTCACCAACCTGCCCTCCGTTCCTGCTGGGCAAGGTGGTCAATCCTGGAACCCCAAGGGCCAAAGCCTCACGGGAGTTGATGGGCAGGGCGGAGCAGCCACCTCTCGCGCTATTTCGCTGCGCTGCGCCAGGAGCGGGGCCTGCGGCCCGGCCAGCTGGCGGCTCTGCTGGGCGCCAGCGATCCAGCCCGGGCAGGTCACGTGATGCGCAGCTTTGAGCTCAGCGGGGCGATTAGTGCGCCCTGGCTGGAGCGCTGCCGCCAGCTCGATCAGCGCGATGCCGAGCGGCACGAGGCGCAGCAGCGCCGCCAGTGGGAGCTGTGGGCCGACCATCCTGCCATGCCGGTGTAACCGCCATCAGGGCGACTGGCTATGCCACCGCTCGAAACCATGCAGAAGTTGCATAGTTTCAGATTTTTGCCCCTCGGCGTACCTTTAGGCGCCCGATTGAGGGCAACTGCTGTTCGTTGTCCGACGCGTCGAGATTGAGTAGGTGTACTCATGAGCCATCCCATTTCGGTGTGCTTTTGGCTGACCTGGCTGCAGGACGCACTCTCTGTATCGCCGTTGCCCTGGCCACCCGCCAACTAAGCCCCTGCCAGCACAGCAGCGCTGCCGCGGTCTCCCCCGCCCCCTGGGGTAGCAGCAGCCAGAGCTGCTCCTCCAGTGCCGGCTGATCCACCACCGGCACCAGGCGGTTGCTGCGCAGCCACTGCCGCCCCACCAGCTCCGGCACCACAGGCAGCGCCAGCTGGCGGTCGCGGGCCCGCTTCAGCCAGGCATCCGGCTCCTGACTGGCCAGGGGCTGCTGCTCCACGCCAAATCCCTGGGCTTCCATCCGCTTGTGCAGCAGTGGCAGCGTCGTGCGGTGGGGCAGCAACACCTGCCTGGTGTGGGGGGGCTGAGCCACCAACTGCAGGCCGATGCAGCCGAGCGGCAACACGCTGATTCCTGCCCACACCGGTTCCTTCTCAGCTGGCAGTGGGCTGGCCAGGGAGAAGGAACTGAGGATAGCCCCATCGAGCAGGCCATGGCGCAGCAGCTCCACCCACTGCTCCGCGCTGCGAAAGCGGGGCGGTACCCGTTGCACGCCTGCCAGGCCCTGCAGCAGGGTGTGGTGCAGCACATCGCTGCCGATCCGCAGCAGCCCCGCCATCAGCCGGTGCTCCCGATACGCCAGCCGCAGGTAGTGCACGCAGGCGTTATGGCCGTGCCGGCACACCGGTTGCTTGCGCCGCGGCACCAACTTGAAGTCCCGCCGCAACAGCTGCAGGCTGCGGCTCACTGTGGATTGGTGCACGGCCAGGGCAGCGGCGGCCCGCTCCTGCGACTCGGTGAGCTCGAGCAGATCGAGGATGTGCAGGTCCGCCAGGGCCGCTGGCGGTTGGTAGCTGGGCGGCGCGGCGGGCACGGCAGGCATCACGAAACTGCGGCCAGCCTCCGTGAATATGCCGCTGCTCGGGGGGCTGCTCTTGCGAAGGACGGCAGCTGTGCCGGGCGGCCTCTGGTTGGCCATCAGTAGTGATAGCGGCCTTGCAGGAACTCGATCCGATCCGTCTTCACGAGGTACACGCAGCGGTGTTCCTGGGTGATGCGTCGCGACCACACGCCTGAGCCGAGGTATTTGAGAGGCTCCGGTTTGCCGATGCCAGTGAAAGGATCGCGCAGCACGGCCTTCATCAGCTCAAGCAGCCGGCGGGCTGTCCGGCGATCAACCTCGATCCAGTGCTGGAGGTCTTCCAGGAATTCCGGATGGCACACCGCCTCCCGCTGGCTGCTCATGCCTCCAGACGTGCCTCCAGATCGTCCATCCGCAAGGTGGGAAGGCTCTCATCGCGGGCGCGTTCCAGCGCCGCGAGCAGGCGAGCAGCATTGCGTGGCGAGCGGAGCAGGTGGGCCGTTTCCAGCAGACCTTCCAGCTCTTCTGCCGCCACGATGGCCACATCTCCCCCTTGGCGGCGCCGCACCATCACCACTTCGCGATTCGCCACCACCCTGTCCATCAGGGCCTTGAGCTGCTCACGGGCTGCCGTGTAGGTGGTTTCGATCGCCACTGAGCTGTACAGGACTTCTGTTCACCTTAGTGCCTTCCCTGCCTCGCTGGGGAAGGCCTCACGGCTCGACATGGGCGCTGCGCAGTGCGGCAGCCCCGCCGAAGATCACCGTTGAGACCGCGTTCCTGATCTCTGCAGCCCTGCCGTGAAGACTGATCTCAATGATCTCCCCGCTACAGACCAACCCCGCAGAAGCGCCGATGGTGACCTTCCAGAAAGACAGACGATGCAGCGTTTCAGCAGCCAGGCCGTGCTCTCCCGCTATCGCCTGATCGACAGCGGCTGTGAACCGCACCGCCAGCTCGACGGTCAGTACGGCAGCCTCGATGAGGCGATCGCCGATGCGATTGCCTGGGTGGAGCCCCTGGCCGATGCC
The DNA here is from genome assembly GCA_018399015.1 of Cyanobium sp. M30B3. Classification (GTDB taxonomy): domain Bacteria; phylum Cyanobacteriota; class Cyanobacteriia; order PCC-6307; family Cyanobiaceae; genus NIES-981. Next base: position 2,054,861 of record CP073761.1, on the reverse strand, counting down.
CACCACCACGCCGCCCAGCTGATCGGGGTGGATGTGGCCACCGGTGATGGCAACTGGCGCACCTGCCGCCTGCCGGCGCCGCTGCTCTGCCCCCTGCTCTGCGAGCTCCCCAGCTGAAGCGGCCCGGTCCTGGCTTCCCCTGGGCCCTGCCAACAGAAAACCCCCGCGGCGGGCGGGGGTTCTCCGGAGCCGCCGTGCACTGCCAGCCGGGGCTCTGATGGGCGTCAAAGGCACTGACGCCTCGTTTCCAAGGTGCAACTGACTTGGCGGAAAGCGCAGTTGATCGCAATCAACGGTTACGCGACGGCGGCTGTGTCCCCCTCTGCCGTTGAGCCCAGCGGCAGCAGCTGGATCTGCTTGCGCCCCAGCTTGATCTCGAACTCGTCGCCGGGCTTCAGGCCCAGCTGGTCGGTGTAGGCCTTGCCGATCATCAGGTTGCCGTTGAAATGCACCTTGGCCATGTAGCTCAGTCCGCGGCCGGGCTTGGCGCGGTCCTTGCCGCCATCACCCAGGCTCATGCCCTTGGCCTCCAGCAGCGCTTCATAGAAGGCGGTGAAGTTGAGGCGCTCGCTGCCGTCCTTCTTGGTGCTCACGTAGCCGCAGGCTCGCACCAGTTCGGACTTGGAGGCATCGCCGAGCTCCTTGACTTTGGCGAGCAGGTCTGATCCGGTAAGCATGGCTTGTTGGTTGCGTATGGCATCAGCGTAAGGAGTATTGCACTGCTCGGAAGATCCTCTGTGCGCTGCTTCTATGGGGAACTTCCCGACTTGCCCATGATCACCCAATGCGGTAGCTGTTGCTCGTGAATCGCGCTCTGCTTGAGGAGTTCAGCGCCGCAGCGATTCGCAGGCCTCCCCGTCTCGGTTGCTGTCGAGATAGGTGTGCCCCTGGCGCAGCAACTCCTGGGCACGGGCATAGGAGCCGATCACCCTGCAGCTGTAGCGGCGGCCGTCAGGGGTTGTGCCATCAGGGATCACTGCAGAGCGGCGGCTCTTGCGGAAGTCCCAGGGCCGGATGATGCCCCCTTCCACCTGCCAGACCCCATAGCGGCGCCGGCTGGCGCGGTACTCAGCGTCCAGGTACTCCCTGGCGTTGCAGTCGCCCAGGTACTGGCGGTAGGCAAAGGCCTGGCCGTCCTCCACCATCGCCAGGTTGATGTTGACGCCGCTGAACACTTCGACCACCAGCCGGCCGTAGCGATCGGTGGTCTTCTCGTCCAATCGCACCGCGCTGCCGGCCGGCAGGCGCTGCTGCAGGTAACTGCGGGCCTGCTGGCCATAGGGAGGCTGGGCCGTCTCTGGTGCGTCGATGCAGGCCAGGCGCACGGTGATCGGCTTCCCGTTCATCCGCACCCGGATGGTGTCGCCATCGCCGACCGACACCACTTTGGCCATGGGTCTGGCAACGGCACAGGCCGGTGCCAGTGCGATGGCGATTAGGGCCAGGGCACTCGCCAGGGCGCTGGGGACGTGACCAGGTCGGAACATGGCTCGACTCTGCACCACGCATCAATAGCTGGAGGAACTGAGATGCAGGACCTGCATCAGTGCCAGCGGGTTGCACAGCCTCTGGAGCTCTGCTCAGAGCACCTGCATCTGCTTGCTTCAGCGCAAGGGAACAACGATGTGGTTGCCGTTGGCCGGATTGGTGAACACGGCATTGCCCTGGATGAGGATCTCCCTCTCCCAGATGCCGCCCAGGCTGTCGCGCAGCGTGGAGATCGGGAAGCCGTCCTGCACCAATCGGTAGGTCATCGCCTGGCCGTCCTGCCAGGTGATCCGCACCGTGCCATCGGGGCGGTGGCTGTCGCGGCAGGGAATGGGGCTGTCGTTGTAGCTGCAGCTCTTCCAGGATTCTGCACGGCCTGGGGTGGCGTTGCCCAGCAGCACCACCAGCCCGATTGCCGTAGCAACAACCCTCTGGGCGGGGCTGCTACCTCCTCGCTGAAGGAGTTTGTGCATGGCCGGGCTCCACAGATGCCCATCGTGGTAGCGCAAGAGTCAATCTGCATTCAGACCCTGGTGGATTCGTATGCCTGAGCCCACTGCCCCCACCCCTGGCCCGGAGCCACTCGAGCTGTCGGCCGGCGTGCACCAGCTCTGCAGCTGCGGCCGCAGCCGCCACGGCTGGTTCTGCGATGGCGCCCATCTGGGGACAGGCCGTGTGTCGTATGAGCTGCGGCTGAACGACGCGGCCACGGTGCTGATGTGCCGCTGTGGCCGCTCGCACCGCTATCCCCTCTGTGATGGCAGCCACGGTGCACCTGTTCGCCGACCCTGGTGGCGGCCCTGGGGATGAGGGGCTCGATTGTGCTGGCGGCTGATGATCCGGGTGCCCTGGCCCGCTTCTATGGCGCGTTGCTTGCGGTGGAGCCGCAGCCTGGCCTGAGCGCCAGCCACTGGCGGCTGCCCTGGCCGGCCGGGGGCTGGCTGGAGGTGTACGCCCCATCGCGCAGCCGACCCCGACCGCGCCAGCAGGGGCGTCTGGCGCTGTGTCTGCAACGCCAGGCCGAGGGATCAGCCGCCATCTCGGTGCTCGACGCCTGGATCAGCAGGGCTCTGGAGCTCGGCGCCACCGCGACGGATCCGCCGCAGCAGGAACCGTTCGGTGCCGAGGCCTGGCTCCAGGACCCGGAAGGCAACCGCCTGCTGCTGTTGGTGGTGCCGTGAAGCCCCCTTCATGAAGACCGATTGCCGCTGGTAACGAGCGGTGTCGAACGCGCTGCTGCCCTTGCCGGCCCTGGCCGGCAGATCCATCGTGGATGCAACGGGATTCGGAGGCTCCACGGATGGACGACACCCCCCCTGAGCACCAGTCAGGAGCGCGCTGACGATCCGGCCCCTGCTCCAACACTCTCGACGGATCTCTGACGTTCCTGGCGTGTAGCCAGAGTCGCCGTCCATTGCATCGCCTGAGGTGCCCCGGACCCAACGGAACGTCCCAATCGACACCTGGCCCCAGGTGCCAGCGCCGGCAGCTCCGCCCACAACTGAAGACTCTTTGATCTGAAAACGATCACGGCTGTTGCCAAGCAAAAACCTCGCACAGCTGCGCCCGACCCCCTTGGGACCGATCCCCTGGGACAACACCACGGCTGAGCAGACAAATGCCCGGGGCCAGCGCTCCGGGCTTTGTTGTGCTCAGGGCTTGTTCTGATCGCGGATTGGGCTTAGCCCACAGCGGGCCGGCGCTTCTGCGTGCTGTAGATCGCTGCCCCGCCAGCAGCGAGCACCAGGCCGCCGCTGATGGCCAGGAACACCAGGGTCTGCAGCAGCAGCAGGACGATGCCGAGGGCTGAGAAAGCGGTGATTCGGATCTTGGCCTTGATCAGCAGGGTGAGCAGCAGCAGCACCGTGGCCTTGAGGGCCAGCAGCTTGGCTGTGGTGAATGGACAGAGGGGGTTCAGCAGCACAACAGGATTCCAGGTCAGCCCATGCTGGCGGCGGGGCGACGAGCCGGTGGCTTCACCTCGGGCGGCGGCGTCCACTGGGGCTCGCAGGACTGCCAGCCCTGCTTGCGCTTCTGCGCCCAGAGCTTGATCGCTTCCTCGCGGGTGATCTCCTTGCGGCACTTGAGAAGCGGCACCTGGCCGGGGATCAGCTCGCCGCTGGTGAGCTCCAGCGCCTGGGAGAAGCGGCTGTAGCGGAGGGGCCGGAAGTGCAACACCTGGCGGCCATTGCTCAGCCAGCCGTCCTGAGGGGAGAGCGGCGGCCGCTTGCCGGTGACGGCGCTGGGGTGCATGGGCGGCTCAGGCCACCTCCGGTGCCCAGCCCTGCTGGCGCACCATGTCATCGGTCCAGCCCTGGCAGCGATGGGTGAGGTGCTCGCCGTGGGCAATCAGCCCCTGGTGCAGCTGACATGTCAGCACCGGGATGCAGTTCACTCCCGCGTGGTGGCGGAACCATTGGCAGGTCATGCAGACCTTGCGGCTGCGGGTCCTGAGCAGGGTGCCCTCGTCGAGGCGGGCATTCAGCGCTGCAGGGCGGGGGAGCGGCTTGCCCAACGTTCACAGCCATGGCGTACATCTGTACTAGCGCAATTCCCCCCAGTGCACGGCGCTGGGTGTGAGGCCAAAGCGCTTCTTGAAGTCGCTGCTGAACAGCCCCATGTGCCGGTAGCCACAGGCCAGGGCGACAGCCCGGATCGAGCAGCGCCGCCCGCCCTGCTCCAGCTGGGCCATGGCCAGCTCCAGCCGCTGCTCGCGGATCCACTGGCGCGGTGTGCAGCCCAGCCGCTCACGGAAGGCGTACTGCAGAGCGCGTTTGGAATAGTGACTCCTGCGCTCGAGGTCACTCAGGCGCAGGGGCTGGTCGAGGTTGGCGCGGATGTAGTCGATCAGTTCGTCAAAGCTGCTGCCCCCGGCCCGCCCGTGGATGCGCCGGCGATCGGCTGCGGTTTCCTCCAGCAGCTGGGGCTGCAGCCAGCTCACCACCATCCGCAGCAGCACGTCATCCAGGCCCAGCCGTGCCGGCAGGGCGGGATGGCAGCCGAGGCAGGCATCCAGGTGCTGCATCAGTGCATGCAGCTGCCGGGCCTGCAGGCCGCTGAGTTCGCGGGCCTGGAAGCGGCAGATCTCCGGGGCTGCCCCAGCACGGGGCGCCAAGGTGCCGGCGGTGCCGGCCATCGCCGCCGCCGCACGGGTGAGATCCCCAGGATCCAAGGCCATCACTACCGAACTGGACGCACCCCAGGCGTCAATCGGCCCGGAGGGCAGCAGCAAGCCACCTCCTGTGCAACTGGCCAAGACGCCTTCCGGTGTGCGGACGAACCGACACCCCGAGAAGCACGCCACCAGAGGCAGGCACGCTTTGGGGTTAAGGATCAACTTCACCGGCGCGCTCGCCCTGGACATCAGCCGCAGCTGGTTGATCTGGAGCAGGCCGATTTCCTGATAGAAGTCCTGCTCCGCGACCAACGGGCGGAACTCACCCAAGGGGACCACCGCCGCCATGGCCCCATAGGCTTCTGCCGCATCCACCTGCACCCTGTGCTCAAGGTGCATCAGCCCAGGCCTCAGCCGCTCTGCAGGCCTGCTCTGTCCTCTTGGGTCGATCAGCCGGCCATGGTCGCCATCAGCCATGGCATCCCTCCCGGGGCGGCTCGATCTGCTCGGTCGTGATCGCCCGCTCCAGCAGAACAGCCGCGAGGTTGGAGAGCGAACGACCTTCCCTGAAGCTGCGCTGCACCAGCAGTTCAGCGGTGGCCTGGGGAACGGTGATCGTGATGCGCCGCGGCTTTCGGAATAGGCGACTTTGAGGCGTCTGGCCATCGCCAGGCATGGCGGAGATCACTAAGCGCATCCACGGGGAGTATAGAGGGAGCAGCGCAGGAGTATCGGTTGATCGGTAGCCCCCATGGGCAAGACACCAAGGCCGCCAGCCCAATCTTTCGCACTTCTGTGCGTTTGCATATATGTGCGTTACAGCCGATTGCGAACCCTGAAAACAGGTAAAGCAATCGGAATGCGAATAACTCGCATCACCTCTCCTGCTGGCACGCACAGCCATGGAACGTCACGCGGTACCGGCTGATCTGGCACGCCTGCCCCGTCGCGTTGAGCTGGAGCTCAACCCAGAGGTGTTGGCTGAACTCTCTCGCCGCAGCGAGGCCTCCGGCCGCAGCATCGACGAACTGGCCCTGGAGTTGATCGATCGGGCCCTGCAGCAGGACAGCGGTGCTGCAGCCCGTCACCCCGAGTGAGCGTGCGCTCGCTCCAGCGCAGGGATCCCTGGTTCCTGCTCAGTACTCGTCCGGGAACAGCACGGTGGTGGTGGGACCACCGCCCTCGCCGCGCAGGTCGTTGGTGATCACCCAGATGGTGCCGTGGTCCTCGGTGTCGTAGCTGGAGAACAGCCGGCCTTCTGCCTGGCTGTGGTCGGCATCGTTGGCGGCCTTGTCCTCGGCATCGACATCGCCCCAGTCGCCGGCGGCATGGCGATCGAGCAGGCCGATGATCACCTGCTCCGGCACGGAGGCCGCGACAACGGCAGTGGCGACGACGCGGCCGAGGGAATGGCGCATGGGTAGGGAAGGGACAGGCAGTCGGCGGAAGCTCGCGGGCGCAGCAGTTGTCGGCAGTCTGGTGGGCTCCGGCCTGCTGGAGTGCAGCAGCTGCATCACGGGGCTGTGAGCCTGCTTTCGCTGGCGTCGGCGCGGTGCTCAAGCCGCTCAGCGAGCCACACCTTGATGATCGACTGCCGGGTTACCCCCAGCCGTGAGGCCTCCTGATCGAGTTGCTCCACCATCCAAAGAGGAAAGTCCACGTTGACGCGCTTCTGCTCGAGCCGTGGGCGCCGCGCTGCGGACAGATCCAGGGCCTCAAGCACAGACTCCCCGTGGTCAAAGCGTTGATCGAATTCAGAGCTGTTCATAGAGCTGCACCTCTTCTGGACGGGACCGGCGCACGGAGATCAGACGGATGACCTGCTGCCGGTAGGTGATGACGGCGGACCAGTGCTTGCCCTGGAGACGGGCGATCACCAGAAACCGCTGCTCATCGCTGGTCCGGGCTGGAATCTCCAGCAGGGATGGGTCCCGCCAGAGAGCCTGGGCCGCCAGAAAGTCGATGCCGTGCTTTCGCAGGTTGGCGGCACTTTTGGCAGGGTCGAACGCAAACTCCATTTCGACTCTGAATCTATACCTATTTAGCACTGTTCTGCCACCTTTTAGAGCGTTGGCTGCTCTTGGTGGTGCCCTGCTGAGCGCACCTATCGGTGCTGTTCTGCTGAGCGCACCTATCGGTGCGACACCAGAAACGTCTCGATCCAGTCGTGGTGCCGCCGCTGGCAGATCCGATCGGCGATCGAGGGCGCGTCGGCCGGCACCTGGAAGCGCTTGCGGAAGGCCTTGCTGAACCCCTCCAGCATCGGCGCGGGCAGGCCGCGGATGGTGGCGTGCAGTTGGCGGATCGTGGCCTGATCGAGGGGCGCCAGGCCGGGATCGTCTGCTGGCGGCTGGGCTGCCTCGGTTGGCAGCGCAGAGGGTGGCTCAGTTTTCGGTGTCGCCGCGGCCTGGGCCTGCTGCTCCACTACTTGGGGCCTGGCTGTCGCCGGGGTTGGCGCTGGAGGGACCACCCGCAGCGGCGTTGTGCTGGGCCGGCTGGCCTGGCCGCTGCTGGAGCGATCTCCCCCAGCAGGGGCCCCGCCCGTGACTTCCCTTTGCTGTTTGTCGTAGAGCGCCAACCCGAACGCATTCCCAAAGGTCATCAGCGCCCGCTTCATGGCGTCGGTCTCCGCTTCCTTGAGAGCGGATTCATGGGCCTGCCCCAGGTCGGTGTCGATGCCGTGGCCGGCGCCACATCCCTCACGGATCAGCGCCGCCTGGCCGGCAGTGCTGGCGCTGACGCTGATCCGCACCCGGGCGGTGTAGGTGACACCCCAGCCGGGGCGCTGCTCTTCTCCAATCGGCCGCTCGGCCTGGTGGACGCAGCGCAGGGCGACGGTTTCCCGCTGCCAGCCGTCAAAGCCAAAGATGCGGTTGGCCTCGGCGATCACCTGCCAACCCTCCAGGTAGCTCACCTGGCTGCGGCCCTGGCGCCGCTGCCGCACCTTGGCGCGATCCAGCGGGGCGGAGAGGGAGGCGATCTGCTCGGCGGAGAAGGTGCAGGTCATGGCAGCGATGGGATGGGGTGGCGGAGGTGAGGCGTGATGGCGGGGACTGGGACAGAGCCGCTCAGCTGGCGGTGGCTTCTGGATCGAGGGGTTCGATCAGCACCCAGCAGGGCGGCTCACTGCAGTGGATGTGCTGGGGTGAGGGCCGACGGCTGCCCTTACGGGTGATCGGCACCACCCAGCTGCACAGCCGGGTTGACCAGATGTGCCCCCTTGGCCGGGGACTGGTGGGGCTGTTCGTGGTGGTGGCCCGCTGGAGTGCCTGTTCCCGTACCACCAGAAACCCAGTCAGCGCAACGCTTCACAGGCTTCCCCATCTCTGTTACTTTCATGGTAAGTACGCCCCTGTCTCAGTAGCTCCTGGGCACGGGCATAGGAGCCGATCTCCTTGCAGCTGTAGCGGCGGCCGCCGGGGGTTGTGCCATCGAGGATCACCGCAGTGCGGCGGCTCTTGCGGAAGTCCCAGGGGCGGGTGATGCCGCCCTCCACCTGCCACACCCCGTAGCGGCGCCGGCTTGCCCGGACCTCGGCGTAGAGATACTCCTTGGCACTGCAATCGCTGAGGTACTGGCGGTAGGCAAAGGCCTGGCCGTCTTCCACCATCGCCAGGTTGATGCTGACGCCGCTGAGCACCTCCGCCACTGTGCGGCCATAGTGATCGGTGGTCTTCTCGTCCAATCGCACTGCGCTGCCAACCGGTAAGCGCTGCTGCAGAACTTGTCTGGCGTTCTGGCCATAGGGACGCTGGGCTATCTCTGCCGCGTCGATGCAGGCCAGGCGCACGGTGATCAGTGTTCCGTCCTGCCGCACCCGGATGGTGTCGCCATCGCCGACCGACACCACCTTGGCCTCGGGCCTGGCAACGGCGCAGGCTGGGGCCAGCGCGATGGTGATCAGGGCCAGGGCAGTAACCAGGGCGCTGGGGACGTGAACAGGTCGGACCATGGCTCGACTCTGCACCATGCCTTTCTTGATGCAGGAACTGCATCAGTGCCGGCGAGCTGCACAGGCTCTGGAGCGTTGGTCAGAGCACCTGCATCTGCTTCCATCAACGCAAGGGAACAACGATGCGGTTGCCGTTGGCCGGATTGGTGAACACCGCATTGCCCTGGATGAGGATCTGCCGCTGCCAGGTCCCGCCCAGGCTGTCGCGCAGGGTGGAGATCGGGAAGCCGTCCTGCACCAATCGGTAGGTGATGGCCTGGCCGTCCTGCCAGGTGATCCGCACCGTGCCATCGGGGCTGTGGCTGTCGCGGCAGGGGATGGGGGTGTCGTTGAAGCTGCAGTTCTTCCAGGTCTGAGCTCGACCTGCGGCGGCGTTGGCCAGCAGCACCACCAGCCCCATCGCCGAAGCGATAGCCCTCTTGGCGGGGGGGCTGCCCGCTCGAAGAAGAGGTTTGTGCATGGCCGGGATGGCCACCGTGAGTCCGCCGAGCCAGTCGCGGAACATCACCGTGATCAGCAGAGCCACTGCCAGCCATCCCCCAGGTTGACTAGTTTGCTGGCGTAGTAGCGACTGTCTGGGTCATTAAGCTGACCGATCAGCGTGGCCTGCATCAGCTTGACCAGCAGCACGATCGCCCCAGCACCGACCAGTGTTGCCAGCAATTGGCTCACCAGCGGCACGTGCCACCAGCTGCTGCCAGAGACGATCAGGATCGGCGAAATGTCCACCCGCTGAGCTCCCCACCTCCACGTTGATCGAGGGCCCACCAGTGAATTGGCCGGCCAGGATGCCCTTGGCGATCGGGGGTTCCAGTCCCCGCTGGAAGGAGCTAGAAGCTATGAACTCTTCTCGACAATGGCAACCGAGATGGAACCAGGATGCATCGTGTTGGCGTGGTTGTAGGCGGCTTCAGCCGCTGTTCTGTAGTCATTAGAAGGTTCACCTTCCCAGAGGCAATCTGCACGGCCGCATTTGGGCTTCCATATTGGATGAAGTACTGTAAGCTGCTTTTCTAGCTCCAGAGCTGCCAGTCTTGCAGAGAACTGAGTCAGCGTTGCCGCTAAGAAGCCTGTATCAATGACAGGAGATTCGACGTTAACAGTTGGATCCATTGATGGGCGCGCCTGATCAAAGCAATTATCGCCCAGACTTCTGATGAAGCGCGCTGGAGTTATGATGTAAATTCGATGCACTTAGTGAAGCTGCCAGGCTAACAGATGGATCCATCTCGTCTGAGCAGGGATGGTGAGTGGACGACGGTGTGTACGAGCGATTGGCCTTGCGGACAGGGATGATCACCTTCAGGAACGAGTGACCTCCAGCCTCGGTCAATTGTCGATGAACACCGAATGTGCCGTACGCACGACCCGTGGATCGGGCTCACCGACGATGTCATGGTCCTTGTGCTCGTAATCCAGGGCATGGAGGACGCTGCGGATGGCGCCGAGACGGGCCCTCCTCTTCTCGTTGGAGTTGATGATTGTCCATGGCGCCACGAGTGTGTCAGTGGAGAGCAGCATTTCGTTGCGAGCTTCTGTGTACTCGTCGTACTTCGCCACACTGACCTCGTCGACGGGCGACATCTTCCACTGCTTGAGCGGATCCTGGCGCCGGACGTCAAAGCGCAGCTTCTGCCGGCCATGGGACACGGTGAACCACATCTTGAAGAGAAAGATCCCACTACCGACGAGTGAATGTTCGAAGGCGGGAACCTGGCGGAGAAACAGGGCGTGCTCCTGTGGTGTGCAGAAGCCCATCACCTTCTCCACGCCGGCCCGGTTGTACCACGACCTGTCGAACATCGTGATTTCTCCGGCCGATGGCAGGTGCGGGACGTAGCGCTGGAAGTACCACTGGGTCAGTTCGGCATCGTTGGGTTTCGACAGGGCGACATGGTCACTGCCACGAGGGTTGAGGTGTTCGCGGAAGCGCTTGATCGCTCCACCCTTGCCCGCCGCATCGCGTCCTTCGAATAGGAGCACCACTCGTTGTCCAATAGCCTTGATATGACGCTGTGCCTTGAGCAGTTCGATCTGGAGCGATTCGAGGTCTCGCTTGTAGTCCTTCTTATCGATCAGTTCGTCGTAAGGAAGATGATTCTGCATCTCCGCAATCGTCTCGACTGGCGAAGGGGGGTGCTTCTTACTCATGGGTCTTGCGATCGAACAGCTGCCCCCAAAACGGCGAGAGATCAAGCTTGCGGGGCCCCTTGATCACAGCACGAGCGAGATCAGCTTCCGTGATCACCGGAACCCTTTCTTGCCCACGACTCACGCGAGCATGTGCCATTTCACTAATCATAGATCAACATCTGATTGCACAGAGATAGAGATTTTTTGAGGCGCTCTAGCACGTACCAAGAGGGCAACGCCACCAAGATGCATCGGACAATACAGATAGAAATGCGCCATATCTACAGCAGATCACCAGCGAGTGCGGCACCGACTACGACTTGGGATTTATTATGGCGAAGTCCCGAAGCATCCATTTCGAGCCAAGTCAAGATCCATGCTTATTGGCCAAACATATTAAATTTAATCGCTCATTATTTTAAGACAGCTAAAAGTTGTTTGTGGCCGCTTAAGCCATGGCCCAATCCCTTATTTCGCTTTGCACGCATGAACATGCCATACGCTTCATTGCCACCATTGCTCTGAGCGCACCCAGCCAATCATCTTCTCCTATGGGATCCTGGGAAGCCTCCGCGCCATCAAGTTCAGGCGAGATCAGATGTCTCAGGGTACCCGCCAGCATCGCGGTGCCTTGTGAACTCGCACCCGAAATACCGCCAACTCTTATCCCTGAAATGACCTGTGCCCACGGGCTCAGCGATCGGTCCCTGTCCATCAACAACAGCGCACACCATATGTAGAAACAAGGACCAGTGGATTTTTGCCCCGGCAATGTCTTCATTATTCAAGCGAAGACTTGAAGCTTTACCGGCCACTTGAGCAGACGATTATGCCGTCATCGCAGCTTGGATCTCGGCATAAGCGGCATGGAGCGACTTTGTTCGTGCTCCCTTGTCAGTTAGCACCTCTTACGCAGCAGAGAGAAAACAGCATGTTCACGCTTGACAAAGATTACAGGCAGGGACTACTTGTAAAATGTGATCCCCCTTGTCTATCGCTTTACCAGACGACGCATCGGCATCATCCGGGCAATCAGCAGGATCCCATTCGGTTCCGGAATCTTGTCAAAGCGCTGGAGGAGTCGCTTCTGCAGCAATGGCCGGAGAACGCGGTCCAGCCTTTGCTGGAACCGTACCGGGCTCTAGCGGATGACGGCGACTTCTGGAACAACACCCACGACGGCCTGGCCGTGCTGGCTGCCAAGGATATGTTCCGGGTTTACAGGCTGCAACGTCCGGTCGCCGAATTGGCGGTGGTGGCGAACAGCTTCCACCTCAAGCCCTTGATGCGCATCCTTCAGACAGCTGACCGATACCAAGTACTCGGCTTGAACCGCCATGAAATCAAGCTCTTTGAGGGTAACCGTGAGGTCATGGACGAGATCGAGCTGGACCAAGGTGTCCCGCGGACGATCACAGAGGCGCTTGGAGAAGAGTTGACCGAGCCACACCAGACCGTTGCCTCCTACGGCGGGGTCGGTCAAGGGCGCTCGCCCATGCATCACGGCCACGGCGGGGGAGAGTCAGAGGTGGATAGCGACGCGAAACGCTTCTTCCGCGCCGTCGACCGTGCAGTTCTGGAGCACTACTCCCAGCCATCGGGGTTGCCGCTGATCCTTGCGGCTTTGCCGGAGCATCACCACATGTTTCATGAGGTCAGCCAAAATCCTTTTCTGCTACCCGAAAGTCTTGATATCCACCCGGATGCCCTGTCATCCATCGACGAACTCCGCCAGCGCGCCTGGCAGCTGATCGAGCCTCGCTATCTGGCGCGCCTCGCTGCCCTGGCCGAAGAGTTTGGAACCTCCAGGTCCAAGGGGTTCGGTGACGACGACCTTACCCAGGTCGCCAAGGCGGTGGTGACCGGGCGGGTCGCCACACTTCTGATCGAAGCTCAGCGCGAAATTCCCGGCAGGATCGATGCCTCCAACGGCGACATTGAATTGGACAACTTGGAACATCCGGAGATTGATGATGTGCTCGATGACCTCGGGGCGTTGGCCATGAATAAAGGCGCAGAAGTTGTCGTCATTCCCACCGAACAGATGCCGACGAAGACGGGAGTCGCTGCGATTTACCGCTACTGAATATCAGCTTTAACTACCACATCGGGACGGGACTATGCAGATTCAGATCAACACCGATAACAACATTGAGGGTCATGAGCAGCTAGCGGAGCAGGTGGAAGCGGTTGTAAGGGATGCCTTGCAGCGTTTCTCCGAGAAGATCACACGGGTGGAGGTCCACCTCAGCGACGAGAACAGCGACAAGAAGTTTGGGGTCGAGGACAAGCGCTGCTTACTGGAGGCCCGTCCCGCTGGCCACCAGCCGATCGCGGTAAGCCATGAGGCTGCGACGACTGAGCTGGCTGTTGAAGGAGCTCTCGAGAGATTGACTCACTTGCTTGACGGCACGCTCGGGCGGATGGGCAAGCATTAAGCAGAATTCTTTCGCGCTTCGCACGAGAAAGTGGACATCATGGCCACCCTCGTCTCTTACTCCACTTCCAGCACTCCTCGCACCATGTTCATGCCGCAGTGGAAGGGATAGGCGCCGGCTTTTGTGGGGGGCAACTCCAGGCTGGCGGAGGCTTCAAGGGGCAGATCGAGGGTTTTGCGGAAATCGGGGAAGATCACCTGGGCCACGCAGCTGCTCGGATCGACCCGATTGAAAGGCCAGCCGCATCGGCTGGCCGGCCTTCACCTTGATTCTTGAGGGTGCATAGCCGCCATCCACGATGATGGTGATCTCCTGCAAGCCTGCCTCGCTCTCGCGGGCCGCCACGCCACCGCCATGGCGACCCAGGGACCACCAGAACTGCCAGGCGATGAGGACCAAGCCAACCATGGCCACCAGCCCTTTGAGGGCGACTGGTTGATCGATGGTGCGCCAAAGGGGCGTTGCGGCAGAAAGGAGCAACATCAGTTAGTTGCAAGAAGTAGGCGCGCCGGGCGGAAGTTCCGCAGCCTCAGGGCATTGCTCACCACCGACACGGAGCTGAAGGCCATGGCGGCGCCGGCGATCATCGGGCTCAGCAACCAGCCGGTGAAGGGGAACAGCATGCCGGCGGCGATCGCGATGCCGGCCACGTTGTAGGCGAAGGCGAAGAAGAGGTTCTGGCGGATGTTGGCCATAGCGGCGCGGCTGAGCTCGATCGCTGCCGGCACCCCGGCCAGGTTGCCGGAGATCAGGGTGATGTCGCTGGCGGCGATCGCCACTTCGGTGCCGGTGCCCATGGCGATGCCCACATCGGCCTGGGCCAGGGCTGGGGCGTCGTTGATGCCGTCGCCCACCATCGCCACCGGGCCCTCACCCTGCTCCTGCAGCTTGCGAATTACCGAGGACTTGTCGGCGGGCCGCACTTCGGCGATCACCCACTCGATCCCCACCTGGGCGGCCACTGCAGCTTCTGAACTGGTTTTGAGGGGATCAGCCACCCCGAAGCCGGCCTCGATCCGCCCGTCCACCACCACGGCTGCCACGCTGCAAGCGGCGCCCTCAAGACGCTCCACCAGGGGCTGGAGGGCGTCGGTGTCGATGTCCAGCTCCAGGAAGCAGCGGGGGGTGCCGACCCGTACTTGCAGGCCGGCAATCGATCTCTGCACTCCGCGGCCGGCCACGGCCTCGAAGTCCTGCACCGCAGGCAGTGCGCGATCTCTTTACTGGCTTCGGCATAGGTCGTGATCGCTTCGGCCAGGGGATGCTCCGAGCGGGATTCCAGTGACGGCCGTGAGGGCCAGCAGGTTGTCGGCCGGCAGCACGCCTCCGGCCAGTCGCTCGAAATCGGTCACCTCCAGCTGGCCGCGGGTAAGGGTGCCGGTCTTGTCGAGCACGATGGTGCGCAGCTTCCCGGCCGTTTCCAGGGCCTCAGCGCTGCGGAAGATCAGGCCGTTCTCCGCCCCCTTGCCGGAGGCCACCATGATCGACGTGGGGGTGGCCAGGCCCAGGGCACAAGTGCAGGCGATCACCAGCACGCTCACCGGAAAGAGCATCGCCAGAACGGGATTACCGCTGATCAGGAACCAGACCACGAAGGCGGCGATGGCCAGGGCGATCACCACTGGCACGAACCAGCCCACCACCTGATCGGCCAGGCGCTGCACCTGGGTGCGGGAGCTCTGGGCCTGCCGCACCAGCTCCACGATCTGCGCCAGCACCGTGTTGGCCCCCACCCGGCTGACGCGGAAGGTGAAACTGCCACTGCGGTTCATCGAAGCGCCGATCGCGGCATCGCCGGCGGCTTTGGCCACGGGGGTGGGTTCACCGATGAGCATCGACTCCTCCACCCAGGAACTGCCTTCGCACACCTCCCCGTCCACCGGGATCTTTTCGCCGGGGCGCACCTGCACCAGGTCGCCGACCACCACCAGCGACACCGGAACGTCAACCGGTTGTCCCTCCCGCAGCACCTGGGCGGTGGGGGGCTGCAGCTGCAGCAGTCGCCGGATCGCCTCTGAGGTCTCACCGCAGGCCTTGGCCTCCAGCAGCCGGCCCAGCAGCAGCAAGGTCAGGATCACCGCCACGGTTTCGTAGTACACGTCGGCCGGCAGGCCATCAGCGATCAGCACCTGGGGGAACAGGGTGGTGAACAGCGAGGTGAGGTAAGCGATGCCGGTGCCGGCCGCCACCAGGGTGTTCATGTCGGCGGAGTGCTGCCGGAAAGCCGAGACGGCGCCGGTGAAGAAGTCACGCCCGCACCGGAACAACACCGGTGTGGTGAGGATCAGCTGGGTCCAGGGGCTGGTGAACCAGAACGGTAGGAACGGAAGGCTGTGAAGCCCCAGCATGTGGGGCAGGCTGGAGCCCATCTCCAGGATGGTGAGGACGGCAGCAACGCTCACCTTGCGGCGCAGCAGGGTGCGATCCCGGGCCTGTGGTGAATGGGCAGAAGGGGTTCAGAAGCACGACGCTTGTCCTGTTGCCCCCATGCTGGCGGCTGAGCTACGGCGTGTTTAGCTGATGCAGCTTTGGCACATCGCACGGAAGATCCATTGCGACAACATCCTCGATGGAGTGGGATCCTGATCCCAACTGCAGCCAAAGCAATCATAACGTTTCGCCTGGAGCGCCCAGGCCCCTGGTATACCCGCTGTCTTCAGTGCCGCAGACCCTGTCCCAGAGCGTGAAATAGAGACCGAAATGCACGGAGGGCCTGCGGTGATGCAGAGAGTGATGCGCCGGTCCGATCACCCAGCGTCCCAGCAGGTGGTGGGGAAACCAGTGCGGTAGGCAATCGAGCCCAAGATGGTTCACGATCGCCCACACGGTCATGGTGCAGAGCACGGCGAGCAGGGTGATCAGGTGTAGAGGTATCAACACCACAATCCCAACCAAAAACAGGGCCTGTACCAGGGCCTCTGGCGGATCGAATGCGAATGAGGTCCAGGGGGTAGGCCGACGGGAGCGGTGGTGGCCCCGGTGGAACGCTGCGTACAGCGCCGGGTGATGGAACAGGCGATGGCTGGCGTAGAACAGGCCATCCTGCAGGATCAGCACGGCGAGATAACTCACGCCCAGATACCACCAGCTGTTGGAATCGACTCCGGCGTACAGCCGGGTTAGACCATGGGCCTGCAACCACAACAGCGCTGCGGCGGCCATGGCGAACACTGCGGCCGACACCACCGACAGGCGGATGTCATGGCGAATCCCTTCGCGAATCTGTCGGCCCTGTAGCTTCGACGCTGCTGTTGTGGCTGGGGGATGCCAGACACGCACCAGGCACCAACAGCCTCCCACAGCAAGGAAATAACGCGCCAGGATGATCACAAACAACGCGAGGCTGTCAGCTCCGAAGGAATGCCCGCACCACAACTGTCCGATCCCCTGAAGGTCGAGGTGGGGCCGGAACAATCCGATGGGGGTGATGTTGGCGATGGTGATAGCAATGACGCTGTCTGCAGCTTCAGTACGTTCAGGCTAGAGACATTCATTCCCCGAGAGCAGCCATGGCGATGCAGCGTTTCCGAATCTGGCACCACACCCACTACAGCTATGATGCGGAAGTTGTGCTGCATCCCCATAGCTTGCGGTTGCGGCCACGGGAGGGCCATGAGCTGCGGATCGAAGCATCTTGGCTGCGGATCTCTCCAACAGCGTCGCTGCGATGGCACCGGGATGCGGAAAACAACTGTGTAGCCATTGCTAGCTTTCTGGAACCAACCAAGAACCTGAAGATCGAGAGTGAGGTGTGGATTCAGCAGTACAACCAGGATCCCCTCAACTTTCTAGTAGATCCTGAGGCTCTGTTCTTTCCTTTCTACTACCGGAATGATGAGCAACTACTGCTAGCTCCCTATCGTCAGCCGGTGGATTATGATAAGACCTTAGCGCTTTGGGTAGCTGGCTTGTATGCCCCGGGTGAGAAGCTGGAGACCTACGTTCTCCTGAAGCGAATCAATAGCTGCATTTATGACACCCTTCACTACCTCAGGCGAGAAGAGCCTGGGGTACAGGCTCCTTCCCATACCCTCAGCATCGGAAGTGGTAGCTGCCGAGACTTCGCGGCGCTGTTTCTGGCGGCAGCTCGCCTGCTGGGACTGGCGGTCCGCTTTGTGAGCGGCTACCTGCATGATCCGATGTGCTCGGCAACCGAAGGCTCCACCCATGCCTGGGCGGAGGTATACCTGCCGGGGGCGGGCTGGACCGGGTTCGATCCCACCACCGGCAGCCTGGCTGGCCCCGACCACATCGCCGTGGCGATCTCCCATCGACCGGATGCGGTGCCTCCTGTGGCTGGATCCTTCCGCGGTCCCGCGCGATCCACCATGACCGTGGGTGTCTGGGTCACCGATCAGCGGCGCTGAGTGATCGCTTCCCTGAGGGCGCTGAAGAGCTCACCCTCGACTAGATGTTAGATGCATCCATTCACTGCAGCAAGTCACAGTCTTGCTGCGACACTACCACTGCCACGTTAAAGACGCTGCCCAGAGAATTGGATTGATCAGATTGCTTGCACTAACCCTGTCTGCGTGCTGATCTGCTGCAGATGTAGCACAGGCATGTGGAGAACACATTCACTGGTTCTCGCATCCCTATGGTCTGGGTGAGGCCGTGTTCATCAGCCTGATGGCGCAACCTTGCGGCCGGCTGGCGAAGTTGACATTAGTCGTCGTGTCTTCACTAGCCACACCTCTGGTTGCCTTGCAGGCGCCAATGCCTGCGATGGCTATCACCACTGAATACACCTCTTTTCCCATCGCAATTGCAGCCATGTCCAAGCGAAGTGACGCAGTAGCTAAAGATGCCGAAGGAAAGCTGGAATCAGCCTATGGCGAGATCAGTGGAGACATCTGCCATCAGATCAAGGGCAAGAGCAAGCAGGTTCAGGCTTCTGCGATGAATGCAGCAGAGGATGTGAGGGAGGGCATCAGATCGGCTGCCAAGAATGTGTCTAAGGCAGCCACGGATATTGCAGATGACATCAACTGAACTGGCTTGGTGTGTCTCAGCAATCAAATGCTTTATGGGGACACGCTGCTTCCAAGGCAATGCTTGAAACAATTGCTGTTCTGCTAGTCATCCTCTGGCTGCTCGGGCTGCTTACCTCATTCACGCTGGGTGGCCTAATCCATGGTCTACTTGTTATCGCGGTGATTGCCATTCTCCTACGTGTTATTCGAGGTCGAGCCATCTGATATCTTCCGATCCACAAACACCTTCTACGCTTCATTATTGAATCGCATGAAAACACATCTGGCAATGCTTCCATCTCTAGTTCTTGTCCTCGCAACATCGGCATCTGCTCAAGTCATCAGCGAGTCGCAAATGCGAGCGGCAAATCTTGCGCGAATGCAAGCTGAGATGATTAATGGTGGATTGGGCAAGTATTCACCCGCGAAATGCATGCATGAAGGCGGGGGAGGAGCGTGTATGGTGTCAGAAACGTCGCAGGGATATCGCTTTCAGTTTCTAGGAGGACCTCCAGGTTGGGACGTCAAACAAGAGCCGGCATCCATTGAGACGACAGTGATCGTATCCCCTGATGGTCGATCGTTAACTGTAGATTACAACGGTCCAGTGCGACGAACAGCAAGGCCTTGAGATTCAGCTGGAAAGTCGCGGCCGGCACCCTCCATCGGCGTCGATCAGCAACGTTGACCGCTCGTGATGCTGCTCTCAGCACCTCTTGAACCTTTCGCTGAGATATTCGTTATGGGCGCGGCATCGAGCGGCCATCGACATCAGGTCAGTAGCCATAGATTGAGCGGCCAGCCTCCGGACCTGATTGAAGCCGCTCCCCCTCTTGAGGGCGGACTGGTGTTGACCGGCTGCTGGCACCGGGGAGGCCAGCCGATCCTCTACACCTCCAGTTCCGCTGCGCCCTGGCAGCTGTAGAGGTGCTGGTTCATCTGGAACCGCTGAAGGCCTGGGACGATCTGCGGCTGCTGCGGCTGGACCTACCGGATGACTTGGCTATCGAGACTATGGCTCCGACGCGCATTCCCGAGTATTGGTTCAGCATGCCATCGCCGACGAGTGCCCAGGCCATCGTCAGTGACTGGCTGGAACGCAGAGCCAGCGCAGCACTGAGAGTTCCCTAAGTCATTGTCTGAGGTGGACGCCGTACCAGCAGTAACCGCTTTGCGGAAGTCGGGGGCTACGGGCAGACGTACCGAAACGATGCGGATTGGGCAATGCGCCTTTGCAGCCGGGCGAGAGAACGACTCCGTCGTGACGCCCCGGTGCGATCAGCAGCGCGCAGGGGTCGCGCAGCGACTCGCGTTAAGCCCTTGCGCGCTGCGGGCGCCGGCTCAGATGCCCATCGTGGTGGCGCAAGAGGCAATCTGCATTCAGACCCTGGTGGATTCGTATGGCTGAGCCCGACGTTCCCAGCCCTGGCCCTGAGCCGCTGCACCTGCTGGCCGGCGTGCACCAGCTCTGCAGCTGCGGCCGCAGCCGCCACGGCTGGTTCTGCGATGGCGCCCACCTGGGCAGCGGGCGGGTGTCCTACGAGCTGCGGCTGGAGGAGGCGGCCACGGTGCTGCTGTGCCGCTGCGGCCGCTCCCACCGCTACCCCCTCTGCGACGGCAGCCATGGGGCGCCTGCCCGCAAGCCCTGGTGGCGGCCATGGGGCTGAGTGGCTCGCTCGTGCTGGCGGCTGATGATCCGGGTGCCCTGGCCCGCTTCTATGGCGCGTTGCTTGCGGTGGAGCCGCAGATTGGCCTGAGCGCCAGCCACTGGCGGCTGCCCTGGCCGGCCGGGGGCTGGCTGGAGGTGTACGCCCCATCGCGCAGCCGACCCCGACCGCGCCAGCAGGGGCGTTTGGCGCTGTGTCTACAACACCAGGCCGCGGGATCGGCCGCCATCTCGGTGCTCGACGCCTGGATCAGCAGGGCTCTGGAGCTGGGCGCCACCGCGGCGGATCCGCCGCGGCAGGAACCGTTCGGTGCCGAGGCCTGGCTGCAGGACCCGGAGGGCAACCGCCTGCTGCTGCTAGTGGTGCCATGAAGCCCCCTTCATGAAGACCGATTGCCGCCGGTAACGAGCGGTGTCGAACTGGCGTGGTCGCTTGCTCGCCTGGGCTGGCCGGCAGATCCATCGTGGATGCAACGGGATTCGGAGGCTCCACGGATGGACGACACCCCCCCTGAGCACCAGTCAGGAGCGCGCTGACGATCCGGCCCCTGCTCCAACACTCTCGACGGATCTCTGACGTTCCTGGCGTGTAGCCAGAGTCGCCGTCCATTGCATCGCCTGAGGTGCCCCGGACCCAACGGAACGTCCCAATCGACACCTGGCCCCAGGTGCCAGCGCCGGCAGCTCCGCCCACAACTGAAGACTCTTTGATCTGAAAACGATCACGGCTGTTGCCAAGCAAAACCTCGCACAGCTGCGCCCGACCCCCTTGGGACCGATCCCCTGGGACAACACCACGGCTGAGCAGACAAATGCCCGGGGCCAGCGCTCCGGGCTTTGTTGTGCTCAGGGCTTGTTCTGATCGCGGATTGGGCTTAGCCCACAGCGGGCCGGCGCTTCTGCGTGCTGTAGATCGCTGCCCCGCCAGCAGCGAGCACCAGGCCGCCGCTGATGGCCAGGAACACCAGGGTCTGCAGCAGCAGCAGGACGATGCCGAGGGCTGAGAAAGCGGTGATTCGGATCTTGGCCTTGATCAGCAGGGTGAGCAGCAGCAGCACCGTGGCCTTGAGGGCCAGCAGCTTGGCTGTGGTGAATGGACAGAGGGGGTTCAGCAGCACAACGGGCTTCCTGTTCAGCCCATGCTGGCGGCGGGGCGACGAGCCGGTGGTTTCACCTCGGGTGGCGGCGTCCACTGGGGCTCACAGGGCTGCCAGCCCTGCTTGCGCTTCTGGCGCCAGAGCTCGATCGCCTCGTCGCGGGTGATCTCCTTGCGGCACTTCAGCAGCGGCGGCTGGCCGGGGATCAGCTCGCCGGTGGTGAGCTCCAGCGCCTACGAGAAGCGCTCGTAACAGACAGGGCGGAAGTGCAGCACCTGGCGGCTATTGCTAAGCGAGCCGTCCTGAGGAAGCGGCGGGCGCCGTTGTTCCTGCAGGCCGAGGCTCGCGGCCGCCGCAACACCAGCGAGCACCAGCTGGCGATCAGCCGCCCGCAGCGGCTGCTGCATCACTGCGGTGGCATCGAGCTGGGCGGTGACCTCCAGGCTCAGTACGGGCTCTCCCAGCCCAGCGCCGAGCAGCGGCGCCGCCAGCTGCAGACCCTGCGCTGCTCCAGCAAGCCGGAGGCCTACGTCTCCATACGCCAGGTACAGGTGCCTTTTTCCCTTGATCAGATCCGCCTGGAACGGCCGGCCAAGCAAGCGGAGCTCACGGCTGCGGCCCAGGGCACCACAGCGGACTGGGTGCATCCGGCCCTGGCCAGGGTGCTGCCCCCGAACCCGATCGGTGATAGCCATCCCCATCCGCTGGAGATTGACCTGCCGCCCTGGATCCTTGCCCGCGGCATCGCCCTGCGCCGCTGGCTCTTCTCCAGTGGCAGCGCCCTGCGCATCGAGGCACCGTAGGCCCTGCGGCAGGAGCAGCAGGGCCAGGCGCTGGAGATGCTGGCGTTGGGTCAGCGTCGCCCCGGCAGCTGAGGGGCTGCTGGCTTCACGCCTCGTCGTCTGTGCTGCCCAGGGGGATGAGCTTGATCGGCTTGCGGCCGAGCTTGATCTCGAACTCATCGCCGGGCTTAAGGTCGAGCATGGCGGTGTAGGCCTTGCCCACCATCAGGTTGCCGTTGAACTAGACGTTGTCTACGCTTGAGCCCATTGTCCAAGATTTGAAACTTTCCTTAAAGGCGGGACGTGGATATTGCACACAGATGGCTTGAGAACGAGCCTCATCGGCACTGAACTACCATAAGCCCTCTACATTGAGAGACAGATCTGTAGGGATAAATATATTGAGTTCACCAAAAGGGTTGCCTATGGTCACTTCTTTGCCGGGAGGAATATGGACTCTTCAGGGATAGAAGCAAGCCGAAAGATACAGCGAGACGATCTACGAAGCCTTCTGGTAAAGCTCCTCCAGCCGCTCCCGGCTGAGGTCGACATAAAGCACCTCATCTCCGGGCTCGACAGCCTCGGGATGGCGCTTAGGCCTGGAACTACTTCTTCGAGTAGTAGGCAGCGAAGCTGAGACGCGCAGGTTCTGGCTCATCAATGCGAAAGCGCCACCGGCGATCAGCGCGAAGCAGATCAGGTAAACAGAAGTCAGAAGGTCGTTCAAGGAGGGGAGATTCTTTACCTCAGCCTAGTGTGAAGAAATGTTGAGCGCGGCCACGGATCGCCTGGTCCGTGGAAATCGCTCGCCACGGCTGCGGCTTGAACAGCAGCCCGGTTCCAGTCCGAGGCCCCCGTGCTCGTGAGGTTGCAGGCTCAACTGGCTCGGGAATAGGGGCGCACCAGCAGGCGAGGGGCTGGGAATGACCCTGAGCGTCAGGTCCTGATCCCCCACCAGCTCCAACGTCAGCTGTTTGAGCAGCCCCACCGCCAGCAGCCGGATCTCCAGCTCCGCAAGCGCCTTGCCCAGGCACACTCGCTCACCGCCTCCGTACGGCAGCCAGGTGACCGCGGTGTCACCAGCCAAATGCCGCTGCGGCCTGAACATCGCCAGATCCTCCGGATCGGCCCCATGGCGCTGGCTGGCGGCGATGCTCACCTGCACCACCCGATCGGCTGGCACCAGTACACCCGCCAGGGCAATGGGCTCCCGGGTGCGGCGGAAGAACCCTCCCACCGGCGGGGTCAGCCGCATCACCTCCTTCACGACCGCGTCGAGTCGCGGGGCCCGGAGAGCGTCGGTGGCGGCTTCAGCCTCCCCCTCCTCAGGCGGCCAGGACAAGACGTCGAGTTCCTCCTGCAACCAGGCCAGCTCGGCTGGGTGCTGCAACAGGGTCAGCAGCAGGCAGCTCAGGGCGGATGCGGTGGTTTCGTAGCCGGCAAACAGCAGCAGCAGAAGCTGCTCCGCCACGTCGTCGTCGCTCAAGGGGAGACCGGCTTCATCCAGGCCACCGGCCAGCAGATCAAGGCCGCCGGCGGCGATGGGTGCTCCGGAAGCCATGGCGGCCTGCGCCTTCTTAAGCACAGCGCCTAGGCGCCTGAGCAGACGTTGGCGGGCCTGGCGGGCACGGGCGAAGGGGCTGCCGGGCAAAGCGAATGGCAGGGAGAAGAGACCCTGGCACCAGGTTTCAAAATCCACGAACAGGGCCTCGCGATCTACGGGGTCCAGCCCCAGCACCGTGCTCGCAATCACGCTGAAGGCAAAACGCCGCAGTTTGGGCACCAGGGCCACGGGCGCAGCTGAGGCGATCAGCTCCTGGCTCAGCTCGTTGACCAGAGCCACGATCGACGGGCTGTAGCGCTTGAGGGCAGCCGAGGCGAACAGCTGGCCCACCACCCGGCGGCGGGCCTTGTGGTCGGCGCCGTTGCGGTTCGCCAACGTCAGGGGCCCCAGCAGCTCACGCACACTGTCGGGCCACCAGCCCAGGACCGCATCACCCTGGGCGAACAGGTCGCTAATCGCCTGGCCGCCGCGAATGAATACGGTCCGTTGCCCCAGCAGTCTGGTTTCGACCACATCGCCGTAGCGCTCGAAGCGGGAGCGGGCGAAATCAGGATCCCGAAAAAAGGCAAGGGTCTCGAGCACTCCGCTCAGCGCTGGCGTGCTCGGGAGGGGCCGAAGGGTTGCGGGATCGAGGGGCACCAACATCAGCTGGAATGGAGCCATGGATGTCGGATCACAGCCGGCACGGTGCCGCCACAGACACGCAACGGCTCAGAACAACAGGCTGCTCAGATCAGGAAGGCGATGGAGAGGCTCACCAGGGCCAGCCCTGCCAGACCGGTCGCGGCAAGAATTGAAAAGGATTGGATCACCGGCAGCTCCAGGTCGGTCCAATGCTAAAGCAATTCTTAAGGTCCGCAAGCATTCGGGCCTGCTATCGCTGCAATCCTTCACGGCAACGGAGGCCCCCGGCGAAAGGCAGTCATCCCTGCAGCGCGAGCCAGCCGGACTTTGCTGGCAGTGCGGATTGGGCTGATCCGCGCCTGACAAGGGCGTTCAGCTGATCGAGGGACAGGGTTCGAGATCCGGATTGTTCCCCCAGATCGCGGCGACATGCTGATCGACCCGCGCCAGTCGGCCACGGACCAAGTGGAGATCAAAAGCCGAAAGTTTGCCGTCGGTGCTCCATTGCAGGCAAGTGAGGCTCAGACAGTTGGCGGTGGTGGTCGATCGATTAGGCAATAGAGGACTTGCTGAATGCATCTGATCTCACCCAGTCTTCTCGGGACTGGGTACAACGGCTGGTGCCAAAACGCTTAAACCGCCAAAGACGTGGAGCGCTGTCCCAAGTGGACGACCTTGCGCCTCAAGACGTTAACGGCGGAACTGGGAAAACCGTGAGGCAATCTTCGACGATGAGGCAGGTACCGGCCTGGTTGTCGACCCGAAACCGTCCCCAAGTCGCCATCGGTTCAGAGCTGAGCGATCGCGGCGGCCATTCGAGGCGTTGGCTGACCTAGGTGAGCCCCACACACGAGAGGCTGGCATCGTCGCCCAGCAGGCTCCAGAGTACGGAGGACCGGCTGCGCTCGTAAGGCGCCGAATTCAGCTCCTCAGGACAATCGGCGATCGAGCCCGGCTGCAGGCTGAGGCGCAGGCCGCGCTCCCAGCTCCAAAAGCTGCCGTCATGGGTTGGTTACAATCAGCAGGTGGCTTTGCTCAGTTGGCTCAGCGCCACGGGATCTAGCCACCACAAGCAGATGGAAATCTACGGATCATCATGGTAATTACCGTGCCAGTGGTGATGGGATTCGATTTGAATCATCAAGGCGTTGCAGGGTAAATGACTTCCGTCAGTGCTGGGAAGATGCTCTCAGGTCAGATTCCCATCATCGTGAAGCAGCCTAGGCGATCAGAAGCCTCATCACGCCCACGAGCACCCCAATGGAGAAGCAGACGGAGTTCGGGCAGATCGTCCGTTCTGGCATTCCTATCCGCTTCAGCATGAACCAAATGTCCAGCCCCATCCCCTTGTCAGCGATGGGCACCACCAGCATCGGCACTGAGGCGGAGTTGACAAGGATTGGGAATCAGCGCAATCAGCAGTTATGTCGGAACACAGAACAAAAAGCATCACCACTCAAGAATCCAGCTTAAAAGTGCTGTTGTCAATGTTTGAGCTGCCCTATGATTGTATCAGGAAACAACCTATAACGTACATGCCTATCCCAGGCTAGGGAATTATCCTAGGGCCGCTAGCGATCTGAGCATTGCGGCGATCGCAGGGCGGTAAAGGTCAGCGCCTGGCCCGATAGCTTTGGATTGAGACTCAGTAGGTAGGGCACCGCCTGAGCTGCCCAGGGCTGGGGATCAATGTATGTACCGGCTTTGGCTGCCCCGTGGATGGTGGCTAGGGCCTGGGTGTTAACCGCCCCCGGCGATAGGGTGACTGCCCCCATGCCAGCGGGCAGATCCTGAGCTAGGGCTTGGGTCAGCCCTTCGATCGCCCACTTGCTGGCGCAGAAGGGCGCAGCCCCGCCTGCCCCCACCCTCCCCCAGCGGGCGCTGAGGTTGACCACCATGCCCTGCCCCCTTGCCACCATCGCTGGCAGCGCGGCCCGTAGCAGGTTGACTGTCCCGCCCAGGTTGACGTCGAAAGTGCGATCGCACAGCTCCGCCGGAATTTCCCACAGTGGACCCAATGGGTGCATCACCCCGGCGTTGTTAATTAATAGATCGGGAGGCAATTCCGCAATCCATTGCATTACCCAGCGATCTACCTGGGCGGCGTCAGAAATGTCTACGGTGGCAAAGCTGTGGGGGGATGGGTGCTGGTGTTGGAGGGCTTCGATCGCCTCTCCGTCCACATCGCAGCCCACAACTTGGTGCCCTTGGGCGATAAATTCCTCTGCTAGAGCGCGGCCCAAGCCTTGGGCCACGCCTGTAATGACCACGGTCTGCATGCTAAGTCTCTGCGCGTTGCTGCCCCAGCGCTACCCAGAACTGAACCAAGAAATCACCATATCCGTAGTTGAGGTGCTTGATCTGGGCGGTGTGGCTAGTGTGGAGTTCGGGTAGGGCATGCATGGGCAAGGCGGGTCTGGCGTGGTGCTCTACGTGCCAGCAGTTGCCGTTGGTAAACCAGTCCATGAATCGGCTGGGCTGAATGGTGCGGCTGTTGACGAACGGATCAGTGCTGTCGGGCTTGCAGCCCCAGTGCTCGGGCAGCTCGATCAGGGCGTGGATAGGGCTAGCAAACAGCAGCGGCATTGCCCAAAGCTGAAGTGCCAAGGTGCTGTGGAAGGCCAGGGAGAAGGCCACGGCCAGGACGATCGCCCCAGCAAACACCCAATACCCCTGCTGGATTTCCGCCAGACGAGCAGCAGTAAGTTTGCCTCCTGATTTGCCCATGTCGGCTCTGAGAGCAGGGCGATCGCCCCGAAGCGCCATTCCCATTCTCTGCAGCACTGCCCGGTAGTGGCCCACCATCGACAGGTGCGGGACAAAACCCGCCGGGGTTGCCAGTTGCTCAAAGTCGTAGGCAAAGGACTCCTCATCGTCGGGGGTGCCCAGAGCGCGGTGGTGGTGGAGGTGGGTCGCTCGGTAGCGGGTGAAATCCACCAGCAGGGGCAGCCCGAGAGCGGTGCCCACCCAACGCTGCCAGCCGCCGCCAAAGTGCCTTTGGTGAATCAGCTCATGCTCTAGCTCAATGCCATGGGCAAACATAGCGCCCAACCCCAGCTGGGCCAAAAGCTTCAGCGGCCAGGGCAGCAGCACAGTGAGCGTACCGAATCCGATCACAAGCGCACCATATACAGCCAGTTTCCGGTAGAAGATCTGGGTGGAGGATGAAGGTTTCACGGGGTGCCTCGGTGGGTTGCGGGGGAGTTGCGGGGCGTAGGGTGTGGAGCAGTGGCTCTCACCCCTAGACGCTCTCCCAATGGGTGAGGGGAGCTGGAAGGATTCTTTAAGGCACCTCTTCCAGGGAGAGGGAATTAAGGTGAGAGTAATCGGGGATTTCGAACGCTAAACTATGATTTGACTAAGGGTGGATCGCAGCGGCGTTTCCAGATAGGCAAACCGCTCCGTCAACTGGCCCTGGTGGGTGACGACTGCCCGCGCCACGTCTGCGGGCAGGCCCTGAAGCAGGCCCCGCTTCTCCCTGTCGGCGGCGATCAGTCCCTCCAGGTAGGGCAGCAGCATGGTGCCAAAAGCCGCCGACGCATCCACCGGCAGCCCGGCGCAGAGGTTGTCGATCGCCATCACCGTCACTGTGCCGGCCCCAAACGATTGGGAAACCTGCTCGGTGACGGGGTCGTAGTCGAAGGTGGGGTGGTGGAGGTCGCCAGCGGCAACGCTACACGCCACGCTCCCGTCGGGAGGATCGCAGCTTAGGTCGCCCACCACCTGGAGCCGCTGGGGCCGATCCCGCCAGGCTGCGCGAAACTCCGGCTGGGGCAGAAGCTTGGGAAGGTGCGGCGCATAGAACACGCAGTTGAGCAGTACCGTCAGATTGATCAGCATCTCCGGCAACAGGCTGCGGTGGCTGAAGGGGTCAGCGGCGTACTCGGCGGCATCGAACATTCCTGCCCCGTTGCGCAACAGATCGGCCTTGGTTAGCGGGCAAAGGACTAAACTGGGCTCGGTGGACTGGGCTACGTTGGCTAGCTCGCCAGCCGCGACAATCCGGTGGGGTAGATGCTTAAAAATGTCGATTGCCCCCTGGCCCACGTTGCCCAGCCCAGCCACCGCAAACACCGCCGGATAGTGGCCGATGCCCGTCGCGGTCGGGTTCTGGCGAATGGCCTCGGCCAGTTCACCCAGGTGAGCCAGGGCAGCAGCCAAGTCGGGGTAGTCGTAGATGGGGCGCAACTGGCTGAACACTGAGGGCGTACCCAGGGACTTAAGGCGATTGCCCAGGGCGCGCAGGGTTTCGAGCATGCCTGCGTGGCCCGCCGATCGCCCAAAGAAAACCGTGCGGTGGCCCGCCTCATCCACAATGCTCTCGTAGTCCACCAGGGTGATACGGCGATCGAGCAACTCCTGCAAAATCGGCATATTGCCGGTCTGGCCCTTGATCACATGGGCAAAAACTAGGTAAGTCTTACCGTCGATCAGCTGCTCCGGGTAGACCTCCTTAATGCAGAGTATGATATCAGCCTCAGACAGGTCTTCTTTGACGGTGGCCCCGGCGTTGGAGTAGGCGGCATCGGCGTAGGCCCGCAGCCGTGAGGGCTGCACCAAAAATGTCACCTGGGGAAACCGGGCCAGAATCAGCGCCACCTGCTCCGGCAGCAGCGGTGTGCGGGCTTCAAACTTGCGATCATTCTCGCGGCGAATGGCGATGGTGATGGGAGGCGTCATAGGGACATGAATGTGAAAACAGCTCAGGCCAAAGCAACCTGTTGTCTAAGGCTCCTTGCCAAGGGGGTAGGGGAGATTTTCAGGGAGTGCCCTGTGAAGCGTGAACCTCTCTGCAATGTGGGTTTGACCCCCCAAATCCGTGTGACAGGGTGTTCTCCCTGCAGACCTCCTTGTCAAGGGGAGTAATTCTTATGGGAAATGTTAGATTTCCACCAGCTTTTGGTGGACAAAGAAGTCGTCGTAGGTGCCGCGATCGCGGATTGCCACCATGTTTCCGCCTGCGAAGGCTACCTCTGCTGGATAGGGATGCAGGGCAAAGTTGGTCAGCGAGTGGTTGTAGCCGTAGGCGCCGCAGTTTTGGATCGCCACCACGTCGCCGATGGTAATGTCCTCCGGCAGCGATACCTCCCGAACCATAACATCCACAGGAGTCGGTAGCTGCCCCGCTAGCACGGCGGGCCGCGTGGGGGAGTCGCCCTTGCCCAGCACCCGCAGGTAGCGGCTGGCTGGCTGCATGGCCGGGGTGCGGTACAGGTTGTGGATACCGCCGTGGAGAATCACAAACCGCTGGCCCTGGGATTCTTTGACGTCCAGCACCTCGGCCAGGTAGTAGCCCGCCTCCCCGACCAGGTAGCGGCCCATTTCCAGAATGCAGTGGTGAGGTTTGGCACCAGATGCAAAGTGTTCTGCCAGGGCCACCCCGAAGCCCACCGTGTCAAACTCCTCATCGACGGCGTTGTAGGCAATGCCGATGCCGCCGCCAAAGTCGAGTGTGTGGACGGGAATGCCGGAGGCGTGCAGTTTGGCGGCGATTGCCGCCGTGTTTTGCCAGGCCGCCAGCAGCTGCCGGTAGTCCAGCACGTTGCTCTCGGTAAACACGTGAATACCGCGAAACTCCAGGTGCTTCATCTCCAGCAGTGCAGCTAGGGTGGCCGCCATGGCCGCCTCATCCACACCAAATTTGCTGGCCCCCTGGCCGTTCATCGCGATGGGCTTGAGGGTGTCGCAGGCCGCTCCATCAGCCCCACCGGAACGAACTTCACAGCTATTGGCGCTGCGAAAGGCCGGGTTTACCCGCAGCAGCACCGGCTGCACGACGGTCTGGGCCGCCGCCAGTTCATCCAGCCGCCGTGCTTCGCCAATGGATTCCACCACCACCAGGCCCACACCCTCTGCCAGGGCCGCCAATAACTCCTGGCGACTTTTGCCAGGGCCCGTAAAGACAATCTCCTCTGGGTCAAAGCCAACCCGCAGCGCCGTGATCAGTTCCCCTAGGGAACTCACCTCCGCCGCCGCCCCCAGCTTGGCAAAGCGCCGACAGATGGTCAGGTTTGCGTTGGCCTTGAGCGCGTAGTGCAGCCGAAAGTTGGGCGGCAGGCAGTCCTGCAGCTGCTTGTACCGCCGGGCAATGAGATCGAGATCGTACACGTAGAGCGGTGAACCGTAGCTCTGCAAGGCTTCGCCCAGCGCCCGGTCAGATAAGTACTCAATCGGCACAGTAGGGTGGTGAGAATCAAATACCATTGTTGAATCGTACCACCACCAGCAATACTTAGGTTAAGGAACCAGTAATCGCCACTGGCTCAAACCAGCAGCCGTATTGGTTGTGGCGCACCCGTTCCCTAACGCTTCTCGGAAAATCCTCATTGTCACCGAAGATGTCGGCTCGGTCTGACCCGCCCACATTGGGGAAGGCCAACAAGTCCAGTAAAAGTAACCCACCCTTCATAAGGACAACGTTAGTTAAATCGGGATGATCCGCTACGGTTGAAGATCCGCAGAACTTAAATGATAAAAGGCTCAGGGGCCTGAGCTTGCGCCAGAATCTCAAGAGATGAGGTGGCATCAGGTAGCTATGGTGCCGGGGCCACAACAAAGATCAGCGGTAGGTTCAGGGCGATAGCCGTATACAGGCTGGGAGGAAGGGACTATAGAGCAGAGGAAGAGGATCAAGACAACGACGTACCGCGCTCATCCCCTGGCGCTGGAGTTGACAGTCACCGGAATGGCATGCTGCTCGCCATCGTCCTGTGAGGAGACAGCAGACTCACAGTCATTGGCCGTGCTGAGGCCATCGAGCAACGTCGGCACGATGCCGGCATCGAAGGAGAAGCGACCGGGACCGTTGAACAGCAGGGCGAGGCTGCCGCCCAGATAGAGCAGCACCAGCTCGAGCACGTAGATGTTGAAGCCGGCGGTGGAGATGTGCTGATAGGCCGCCACCAGCATCGTGCCGGTGAGGGCCAGGGCGCCGAGGGGAGTGAGCAGGCCGAGGATCACCAGCCAGCTGCCGATCAACTCCGAGAAGCCGGCAGCGTAGGCGAAGAACAGCGGGAAGGGCAGGTGCAGCGAGGCCACATAGGTGTTGGCGAACTGCTGGGGATCGGCGAGTTTTTCCTGGCCGTGGTGAATCATCAGCCCGCCGATGCTCAGGCGCAGCAGTAGCAGACCCACGGAAGCCAGCAGGCCTGGGCGCTGCAGATAGGCGCGCACGGCTGGTGCGACTGCCGTGAGCCCAGTCAGGGGAGCAGACCTTGAGGCGGGCCTGTCAAGGGCGACGAACCTGTTCATCGCCACGAACCAGAGGGCGACACAGGCGGCCATGAAGCCGCCGAACAGCTCAAGCAGGGAGGACGTGGACACGGGGTGGGGAGGCGTTTTCAACAATCATGGCAAGCCTCATTAAGGAACGTGAAGCGCCGCGGGCATCCAGCCCAGCCCTGTCATGGCGGGGCTTCCAGGCGGCAGCTCTGGGCCTTGGGCCTCGCGGAAGCCCCGCCGAACCGCCAGAATGTGACGAGTTCGTTACAAATCCATGACCACTGGCGAGCTGTTCCTTGAGAGCCTCAGCTCCGGGGTGATCACCCAGGCTGAAATTGACTGGCTGTTGAGCCAGCAAGATCGCCTCACCAGGGCTGAACAGGCGGCAATGCAGCGGCTGGGCCGCCTGCTCGATCAAGGGCAGATCCAGCTGGGCTGTCGGGTCGCACCGCAGCTGCAACGGCACCGCCAGGTGCTGAACGAGTGGATCGAACCGCTGGGACGGCGGCGCAGATCCTCCCTGGCCCGAACCGCCTGAAGCAACACGGCTCGACTGTGCGGTGATCCGCCAGGCTTGACGCTCGCACCGTCCCATCTCTTGATTCAAGACTATTTGACGTAAACGACCCTGCAGCCCCGGAAAAAAGAGGAAATCAGAAAACACACTTCGATCGCATCACCGAGAGTGGCAAGACTGCAAGCATGAAACGCACTATCCCCTTGCAACTGTCTCGCAGCCTGCTCGATGCCACAGGGATGTCAGTGACATTGCATAATCTTGAGCGAATACCCACCAAAAATAGACTTCTTGTTGTCAGCAACCATCGCAGCCTGCTAGATGCCCCCCTGCTGATGTCGGCAATCAGCCGCCCCGTGCGATTCGTCTGTCACCATTACATGAGCCAGGTGCCGCTACTGCAGCAGGCAGTTGCGCTGATGGGTGCCTTTCCGCTAGAGGCTGATCAGCGAAGGCAGTCCTCGTTCTTTAAGCAGTCGGCCAGGTTTCTGCAAGCGAATCAGGTGGTGGGCGTGTTTCCTGAGGGTGCGGATCCGATGGTGAAGGTCAACGCCCCCCAGCAGCTCAGCCCATTCCACAGGGGTTTTGCGCATCTTGCCCTGAGGGTGCCTGTGGATGGCCTGGCGATCCTGCCGGTTGCGATTGCTTCAAGGGAGGAAAAGCAGAGAAAGCTGGCTCCGCTTGCCTTGTTTCGGCGCTTCGATCCATCGGAAGCACTGTTTCAAAGTGGTGGTTGGCATTCGGCAATCCTCTACCGGCATGTTGATGTTCTTTTTGGCCATCCTCTGCTGATTGATGAGAGTTGGAGATCTCGGTATCGTGGCAGCAGCGGCGCCACTATAGCCAGAGAAATCACCCAAAACTGTAGGAGTCAAATTGCTGAAATGTTAGCCCAATGATGCTGATGAGCACTCGTAGATCATGATCACCACCTTCAGGACTTTGCGGCTCACCGCTTGCACAACGGCGACACCGTCTCGGCCGCTGTTTGTCTTTTTGCCGGGCATGGACGGCAGTGGTGCGTTGCTGCAACCCCAGATTGCCGGACTCAGCTCTGGCTTTGACATTCGCTGTTTATCCATCCCCCCAGACGACCTCAAAGGTTGGGACGAGCTGACTGAGCAGGTCGCCGCTCTGATCCAGATGGAGCAGCAACGGCATCCTGGGCGCACGACCACAATTTGTGGCGAATCGTTTGGTGGTTGTTTGGCGTTGAGACTGATCACACGCTTTCCGAAGCTGTGTGATCAGTTGATTCTGGTCAACCCCGCCTCATCAGCACAGCGTCAACCATGGATCAGTGCCTGCAGCTCTGTAACTCAGCTTTTGCCCGCACCGATATACCATCTCTCCGCCCTTAGTCTGTGCAATCTTCTGATTGCATCCCATCGGGTCAGCAGGCCAACACGGCTTCAGCTGCTAGCTGCCATGCAGGCTGTGAAGCCGCAAAGCGCTGCCTGGAGATTGACATTGCTCAAACAGTTCCGCCTAGAGGATCTGCCCCTTGATCGCGTTCGTCAGCCTGTTTTAATCCTGGCTTCAGAAGCGGATCGACTCCTGCCTTCCCAACGCGAAGCGAAGCGATTGGCAGGCTTTCTTCCAAACGCCACAATCGTTCAGCTTCCGGATAGTGGGCATGCCTGCCTTTTGGAGGATCAACTCAATTTGTCTGCCATCCTCCAATCGCAAAATCTTTGTCCTGAGCTGTTGGTGTCCACGTTGCCGGTGAACGCGCCAGCCCAGGCGGCTGCAGCTCTCTGGTAGCCCGCTGGTGTGAGCGAAGCCAGCAACACAGGTGTATGGAACCGTGCGGGAAACCGGCCGCGCCTCACTTGTCCACCGCTTAACGTTTTGCAACAGTGCATCGGAATCATGCTGGATCAAGATCTCAGTCGTCAATTCGTTGTTGAGACCCAGGCCAGAGCCATCGATGCCTGCAATGACGTGGCCGAGCTCAGGCGCATCGCCAAAACATTGCTGACGGCCTGGCATCTGCAGACCGACATGACGCGGCACTTTGGCGCCCAGGCGCTGGGCATCACACCGCCATCGCCATGAGCCTGTCCACGCTGGCGGTGGGTCTGCTGGCGCTGAGTGACCCGGTGGGGTTGCTCAGCGTTGTGGGCCAGGCTGGCGCCGGCAGCGATTCCCGCCTGCGGCGGATCAGTCGTCTGGCGGTGCTCACCTACCTGGCTGTGCTGTTGGTGGCCTGCTGGTGGGGATCTGGCCTGCTTGGGTTATTCGGGATCAGCCTGCCGGCCTTCCGGGTTGCTGGTGGCCTGATCCTGCTGCCGTTGGGGTTGAGGTTGCTGGAGGGGCGGCCGGCGCTGCTGGGAAGTGGCTTGGCTGATGATCCGGCAGCGGCGATTGTGCCGATCGGGGTGCCGTTGATGGCAGGCCCCGGCACGATCTCACTGGTGGTTGCGGAAGCTCCCGACACCTGGACCGGGCGACTGCTGGTGAGCCTGGTGATCGGCGCCATGGCTATGGGGCTCTACCTTTTCCTGCAGTTCACGCCGCGGCTGCGTGGCTGGCTGGGTAAGACCCGCGAACGGGTGCTGCAGCGCTTGATGGGGCTGTTGATCACTGCGGTGGCGATTCAGATTCTGGTGAACGGACTGAAGGGCTGTTTCCCGATCCTGGCCTGAGTAGGGGCTGACAAGGGCAGAGAATGGGTCCTGGCAAGTTCCTGATCTCTCCCCGACGCCATGCCTGCTGAAGTGGTGATCGAGGGGACAACGCTGCGATTGGCCAGGCGAAGCGATGTCGCCGTTGCGCGGCGGGTGGCGGCCCATTTCCAGCGCCGCATCGCTGAGGACGACTGGCGCCCCTACCGGAGCAGAGCGGATGCGGTGCGGGCCTGGACCCGACTGGGCGGCATCCGCCTCCAGGTGATGGAGGCGCTGAGCCTGCTTAACGAGGCCTGAATCTCAGCTTCGCCTCAGACATGTCAGGCGAAAGCGAAAACTGGTCCCAATATCACGGGCACGCAGTACAGCAGCCTGGCGGGCAGGACACAGTTGGTGGCGGTGAGCACCAGCGGCAGCGGCAACCGGATCATGACCAGCGCCGATGGCATCAGCTGGACCTTGCGCAGCACCCCAGCCAGTACCGGCTGGCGGTCGATCTGCTGGTCACCCCAGTGCAGTCAGTTCGCGGCAGTGAGCAACAGCGGCGCTGGCAACCGGGTGATGGTGAGCCCCTGAACCATGACTGACACCACGACACCCCTGCCGGCGATTGGCTCGCGCTGCTGGCGCGATCGGATCAGCCCTGAGACCGGCGCCACCGTGCTGAACCTGGCGACCGAATTCAGCGACACCGATCCGCTGCTGGAGCTGGCGTACGACGAGGGCGGTAGCGGCTGGTGGCCGCTCTCCACCCTGGTGTTCGAGCAGAGCTGAGAGAAGGGGCCTCAGCCCCCACCTGCGAGCTGCTGGCGCAGAGCTGCGATGGCTTTCTTCTGGGCCCGCTGCACGGACATGCAGCTGATCTCCAGCCGTGAGGCGGCCTGCCGGAGTGAGAGGCCCTCGAGGACGGTGAGCCGCAGGGCCGTGGCCTGGGCTGCCGGCAGCTGCTCCACTAGCTGCTCCAGCGCCAGGCCATTCATGGCCTCGCTGATGGCCGGCTCGACTTCTGGTGCTGCCAGCTGATCGAGCAGGCAGGGCTCGCCATCGGCTGTGGCATCGAGGCTGATGTGGCCGAGCGGGCAGGTGCCCTTCTCGTGCTCCCGGCGGGAGATGCGCACCAGCCGCACCCGATCGCGGAGGTGGTGCTGCAGGGCCCCGGTGATGCAGCGGCGCAGATAGGGCTCTGCGGGCTCACCGGCTCTGCAGCGGGGAGCGGAGCGAACCAGGGCTTCTCTGGCCACCTGGATCAGATCCTCCCGCTCCACCAGCGGGAACAGGCGCCGGGCAGTGGCGGAAGCGATGGCATCAGCCAGGGGCAGGTGCTCCAGCACCAGGGCATTGCGGGCACGCAGAGCAGAGCGGCTGGGAGCTGGGGACTGCTGCTTGCGGCGTGAGGGGAAAAGCGGGGAAGCCATCGGGGGACGGCGGAGAACCCCACCCCCACCGGCCGGCCGCAGCGCTGTGGCAAGGACGCCCGACGCAGAAGGGCGCATGGCCCGATCCTTGACGCGGCGTGAGGACTGGCCGAGGGATGCGGTGGGTGTGCGCCGGCCTGGTGGCCAACCCCCTCCCCTACTGGCGATGCTGCAGAGGCCCGGCCCAGAGCCTGCCCAGTCGAACCGTCAGGCCGATGCCGTGAGCCGTTGCGCTGAGGACCCTGCGGTGTCCACCCGCTCCCTGGGGAGGGAGGCGATCCATTGCTCCAACCACTGCTGGGGCCTGTAGCGATCGCCATGGAGCCAGAGGGTGCTGAGCTCCTGGGGGCTGTAAGCGCGAAAGCCGGTGAGCACGGCATAGAAGCCCTTGCGGTGCTCCTCCCCCGCCAGCTGCATCAGGGCAGCGAGGGCCGTGGCTGGATCGAGGTTGTGCGACTCGATCAGGCTGCGCAGCTGCTGGCGCCAGCGGTTGCTGAGCAGGGTGGCCTGCCGCGGACCGATCACTGGCGCCGGGGACAAAGCGAAGTCCTCCGGCACCGGCCGGAGGCCGCCGTAACAGGCCCAGAACTCCAGTGGCCCCCAGACGGGGCTCTCGGCATCACCGAGGGGGATAGCGGCTTCCAGCTTCTGGCGCAGTTCCCCATCCCCGAACCGCCCCCAGTCGCGGCCGGCGATGCGGCGGTTCAATTCCCACAGCTGCCAGAAGGCCCGCTGGCGCAGCTCCCCAGCCTTGCCCTGCTCGATCACCGAGAGGTTGCCGTAGGAGATCACCAGCTTGGGCTCTCCGATCGCCTCGGCCCAGGTGAAAGCCGTGTACTGGCTCCAGCCGTTGCGGCGCCGCCAGTTGAGCAGCATCCGCCCGAAGGCCAGACGACTGGTGGCCTGCTGGGCAAGCAACTCGGTGTAGGTCGGGATCGCCTGGGCCTGGACAGTTGGGGCGGCCATGGTGCTTGCAGTGGCTGGCAGTGCACCAGCTCTTGCCATGCAGCCCAAGCCCAACTTGCTGGCACCGACACCAGAAAGCCGGAGGCGAGTGCTTACGGCAAGGAAAGTTCAAAGCGCCCGCCCGCAGGGGTGTAGGAGAAAATGTGCCCCTTGTCTCACAGATGCCTGGCGGTTTGGTGATTGAGGCACAGCACCCGTAGAAGCCGGCAAGCCGGCAACTGCCTTGCGGAGAGCAGTGTGGCGCCTTGCATCTGGCCTTGCGCGGTGCGTTAGGTGGGGCAGGCCGGGTGGCGTGCTCGTCAAACTCCACGCCTTCATTCATCAAGGACTGGCCGCTCCTTGCATCACAGAGGTAGCTGCACGAAATGTCGCTGGCCGACCAACGACTGGAAATGCTGGGAGATTCGATCCACCTGCCATGGAGCCGTGAGCAGGCAGCCAGCCTCGTAGCTGTGCCGTTGGGCGGTTTCGCTGAAGTTTGCGCTGGTGATCAGCGCCTTGGCCTTTGGAGTGCCCGAGTCCACGATCACAGCCTTGGCGTGCTGATAGCAGCCATCCTGGGAGCGTTCCACCAGACGGCGATCGACGTAGGCCAAGGGTTTGGGATTCCAGGGCCATACGTTGCGATTAAACCACTCAGTGATCTGTGGTAAGGGATCAGGTCCCAGCTTGTTTTCGATCTGCTTGGGGTGAAAGAACAGCTGCACCTCCTGCAGGCTGCCGCTGGCCAGCCGCCGAGCCAGGTGTTCGCAGAGTTGGCGGATTTCTCTGGAAAGACCGATGTTGTGGGTGGAGATCAGCAGGTTGCTCTGGGCCTCGTCGATCATTCGAGTGATCGTGGCCCAGGTGTCACTGACGTTGTTGTGGAGGGGCTTGGGCCCTGACCAGACGAACGACCAGCACTCGCGCTCCTGCTCCAGCTCCCCGCGTGCACACGCCAGCTCCTCCAGCAGGGTCGCGATCAAGCGGGGGTGGGCTCCCTCACGGGTGAGTTCCACGAGCATGGGTTCGAGTTGCGCTCTTACTCCGGCGCCAAAGGACTCCAGCAGATCGGCCCAGCTAGAAGGTGTGCAAT
The DNA here is from genome assembly GCA_018399015.1 of Cyanobium sp. M30B3. Classification (GTDB taxonomy): domain Bacteria; phylum Cyanobacteriota; class Cyanobacteriia; order PCC-6307; family Cyanobiaceae; genus NIES-981. The sequence goes on along the minus strand of CP073761.1, from coordinate 2,017,205 downwards.
GCAACTGCCGCATTCCCTGCGCCACCGCCTGCAGGGTTCGCGATGGCAGAGACAGGGCGGGCCGATTCATGGCTGCAGCCACGACCAGAAGGAGGGATCGGGCTCGTCGCTGTGAAAGGACACTGTGCGGCTGACCAGCGCCCGATCGAGGAACTCGTTGCGGCGTTCGCAGGAGGTTTCGGCGATCAGCTCACAGCCGTGGCAGGCAGCGCCATGGGTGGGCCTGATGTCGAACGGATGGTTGGGGTCATGCTCGGCGCAGAAGGGATCGTTGCTGCAGAGCAGGGCTCGCTCAAAGGCCTTCTCCAGGTAGCGATCGAGCCGCCTGCCGGCTTCCACCAGGCCCCCCAGGGTGCCCTCCGACCCGGAAGAGCTGGTGAACAGCAGGATGCCGTAGCGGTTGGTGCCCTGCTGGGTGGGGTCGAGAGGCCGGGCATAGATCCGCTCACGGATCGAGCTGGCTCCGTAGCCGCAGTCGAGGGCCATCTCGGTGATCAGCAGGTGGCTGAGGCTGTGGAGCAGCAAGTAGGCAGGCCCTGGGAAGGGGAAGTCTGTTGTGGTGAGGCCTCGCGATTGCAACCAGTCGTGCTCGAAGGCAGCGATGAACTGGCTGCAGCGCTGCTGCACGGGTGCACTGGCGATCCAGGCCTCGATCGTGGCTGGCTCGAACTCGAGAAACAGGCCCTCCCCCTTGTTCTCGCTGGCCGGCACCCAACTCAGATTGCTGGCCAGGGCAGCGCGGCGGTTGGCCTTGGCGGTTTGGATTGGTAGCCCTCCCAGGCTGCTGGTGCGCGGCGTGAAGCGGGTGAAGCCCACCAGGGCCTGCACCTCCCGCAGCCGGTGGATTAGCAGCACCCGCCGGATGGCCTTGCGGTACCACTCCGGCGCTGCGCTGGGCTGCCAGGGATCGGCATGGAAGAGGCTGTCTTCCGAAGGATCCGATACGCCCTCCATTGATCCGGTGAGCACCGCCAGCTCTTCGTCCTTGGGTTCGGCGGCTGGGGCACTGGCTTGGCCGCGGTGCGCCTGGATTGCCGCCCAGAGCTCAGCGGCCGAAACTCCCTCGAAGGCTGCCTTGACGGGTGGGAAGGCGGCCAGGGCAAGGGTGACCTGGGCTTCATCGGCCAGCAGCTTGAGGTTGTCGTACTGCTCGGCGACACGCCTGGCCAGTGAGTTGCGGTCGTCCGGCAGGGAGATCACCGAGAGGGTTTCGGTGTAATAGGCATTGGTGGCTGAACGCACCAACAACCGGTTCTTGGTCTTCTCCTCCTCCCCCTTGCTGTTGATCGAACGGCAGGGCTCGGGATCGCGGCTGCCCGGGCCCAGCCAGGGGGTGCGGCCCTGGCAGGAAAACAGGGGATTGAGCTCGGTGACATAGGCATCGGCCAGCTTGCGGTGCACGCCGCTCTCCGACTGCACGTAGATCTGGGTGAAGTCGTTGCCGGTGCCTGCCTCCAACAGATAGAGCCGCTCGCGGTTACTGCAGTTCAACTCCCGGAAACAGAAGTCCCGCCAGGGGATGTCGCTGAGATGGCCGTGGGGGCAGGCCATCACGAAGCGGATCGGCACGAGGGGAACCTTGCTGCCGTCGTCGTCCTTGAACCACTTCCAATCGTCGACGCAGCCATCTCGGTAGTGCACCAACGGCCGAGCCCGGAACGGGCGGCCGTCGACAAAGCGCTCCGTGACCTTCTGGGCGAGGGACCACTGCGGGAAGCGCAGGGCCTTGATCGAGCCGCCGGGCTGGGTGAAGGTTTCACCAGCGCGTGGAGGCGTGCGCAGCTCCACGTGCCCCACGCCGGTGGCGGCGCGCACCAGCTGCAACAGCCGCGGCTCGTCGATCGGCTTGCTGCCCTTGGTGTTCCAGTAATCCAGGCCACCGATCACCACGGCATAGCCGGGCAGGTCGACCATGGCGCCGGGGCCATAAAGCTGCAGCACCTGGCTCTGGCGGGCCTCCCCGATCGGGGGGATGCTGCGGCGTGAACGGGACCTGGGGGCAGGCATGGGCTCAGTCCTCCTCGTCGTCGAACTGCTGGCCGAAGTTCACCAGGCGAATCGGCGCGACTGGCTCCACGTCGCGCAGGCTCCAGTTGGTGCTGAAGTGCTGGAACCCTTCACTCTGGAAGCGCTGATCTTCATCGAGCGGGGTGTGCAGCAGCCCGCCGCCCTTGCCGCCTGGTTCATGGGACCAGTACTGGAAGGTGGATTCACGGGCCTGGGTGAGCTTCCACCATTCCTGCAGCAGGCCCCGTGCCTGGGCGGCCACCATCTGGGGCTGATGCTCGCCCAGGGCCTCATCGGCTGCACCGGCATCCTCGCAGCGCTGGCGGATGGTTTCGGCAATCGTGTCCTGCACCTGCTGCAGGGCGTCGGCGGCCATCGCTCCAGAGGGGGGAGTGAGCGACGGGTGCAGGTGGCGGGCCATTGCCACCACCACGCCAGGCAGGCCGCGATCGAGAGCCCGGCTGGCGAAGGGCGTGCAGCTGGTGGCTTCCACATGCCGGTAGAAGGTCTGATGCCAGTAGGGGAACAGCTCGTAGTGGGAGCGGTCGCGCGGGCGGTTGGGGTTGAGCAGCACCAGCACCAGGCCGGGCTTGTTGCGAGCGGGGTCGTTGTCGAGCTGCCGGCCGACGCGGCTGGTGGCCTGGATGTATTCAGCGGCGGTCTTGGGTTGGTTGAGCACCACCATCAGGCCGAGGCGGGAGATGTCGAGACCCACCGAGATCATGTTGGTGGCCAACGCCACATCGAGGTGGTCGCGATCGGCGTAGGGCCGTGAGAGCAGCTCCTTGGTGCGGCTGATCTCGGCTGTGTTGACCCTGGAGGTGAGTTCTTCTGGCGCCTCCGGCCGGCCCCGGCTGGCAAAGGGATTCTCCGCACCCTCGATCGCCCGGTTGTCCGCGAAATCAGGTAGCTGGGCGCTGAGCTCGTCTTCCAGGATGCTGCGGGTCACACCAAGCTCCTTGAGGCTGGAGAAGTAGCCCAGCAGGGTCATGTAGGGATCGGCCGGGTTGGCGGCCCCCAGGCCCTTGTGCTCGTTCCAAGCCTTCTGGGATGCTGCCATCAGGGCCAGGTAGGAGCGCAGCAGCACGCCTTTGAGATTGCGGCCCGGGGCGCAGAGGCCCACATAGAGGCGGGCCTGATCGGGATCGGGTTCGGTGTGGGAGAAGAAGTTGTCGTAGCGCTCTGGCCCTGGCGGCGGAAACACGCGCGATTGCCGGCGCGCGAACAGGGCCTGGATCTGGGCGCCGGCGCGGCGCACCGTGGCCGTGGAGGCAATGATCTTGGGCGGTGGGCTATCGGGATCGGGCCGCATCAGCCGCTCGATGGTGGTCTCGTAGAGACCGGCCAGGGTGCCGAGGGGGCCGCTGATCAGATGCAGTTCGTCCTGGATGATCAGCTCCGGCGGCGGCAGGCGGCCTGCCTCCAGCTGGTGGGAGCCGCCCTCGGATTCGGCAGCTCCCCAGAAGCCGGCCGGCTCCGGCTGCACGGCAGAGGCGCCACGCTCCAACTGGTAGGTGGACACGTTGCCGAACAGGGCGGAGGTCTTGCCGACCCAAGGCAGGGCCGCGAACTTGTCGACGGTGGCGATCAGGAAGCAGGGCAGGCGCCGGTAGATCTGTTCATCCACCGCCAGGATCGGCAGGGCCGTTTGCTGATCGAAGGGGCAGGGGCCGATATGGGCGAAATCACGCTCGCTGAGAGCATCGGCCTTGGTGGGGTTGGGCACCGTCCGGCAGTGGATCACCAGCCGATCGGGGGCCCGTTTGGGCAGGAGGTCGAAGCCCTGGGGCTGCAGCGGGCGGTTGCACCAGGGGCAGGTTTCGATCGGGATCGGCCGGTCGGTGCCTTTCTTCTTCCAGCGGTTGAGCACGTTGTAGGTGCTCTTGGGGTCGGGGTCGTTGGGGCCGCCGAGCTTGTTGGGGGTGGCGCCCTTGCCCACCCACATGCCGATCTCAAACGGCCAATCGCCCAGCTTGTGGGGCTGGTCTTCTCGGATGCGGCGCTGGCGTTCGAGCTCCAGGGCGCAGATCACCGTGGCGGCACGGCCGAGCTGATCAAGGGTGAGCAGGCGCAGGGTGTAGCGCATCAGCACCGTGAGGCCGGCGCCGCTGATGCCGGGGTTGCGCAGGCGCCGCAACACCAGCGTGAAGGCCGAGAGGCCCAGATAGGCCTCGGTTTTGCCGCCACCGGTGGGGAAGAAGAGCAGCTCCACGATCTCCCGTTGGGCGCGTCCTTCCGGGGTGTCTGGTTCCGCCAGGCCCGGCAGGTTCATCAGCACGAAGGCCAGCTGGAAAAAGCGCCACTTCGGGGCCTTGGTGTTGGGCAGATCGCCCAGCTGCTCGGGCCGCACCTTGCTGTTGAACGCCGTGCGCTGACGCTGGGCCTGGTCCATCACCAGATTCATGGTGCGGAAGGCCTCGCGCACCAGGGGATCGGCGAGGGAGCGGATGCCGGCCTCGATGCGGTTGGCGCATTCATTGGCCAGCCCGCCGAGGTGGCTGGCGGTGGCGATCTGCTCCGGCTCGCTTACGGCTTCTCGCGGCTGCTCGGCGATCCAGCTGCGGTAGGCCTGCACCATCGGCAGCAGGCGATCGATCACCCGCTCGCTCCTAGCCAGGTCCGCCAGCTCCACCATCGGCAGCGGCACCTGAATGCCCGGCGGGGGCTCGGGACGCACACGGAGCACCGAGGCCGCCGGTAGCCAGGTGGTGGTGAGCGTGGTGCAGCGCCTTTCATTGCCCACGGCGACGACATCCGCAGGGTCCGTGAGCACCGCCACGTTGTGTCCCGTCGCGAAGCAGAGGTCGCGGCGGTACTGCAGAGCAGCCAACCGCTCATCGCCGTCCTTGTTGGCCTGCAGCAGGGCGTCACGCCGGGGGGGGAAGCCTTGCGGACAGTGGAGCCGCAGCTGCACCTGGAAGGCCGAGACCGGATCGCGGAATCGGATCTGCTTGCCGCCGCTCTGGGCCCGCTTGTTGAGCAGGAACACCGACACGGAGAACTGGTCGGCGGGATAACCGAGCTTGCGGGGGGCTCGACGGGCGATCCAGCGCAAGCAGAGGCCGTCTGGGTTCGGCTCCAGGGGAATATCGGGGCTTGGCCCCCGCCGATCGATGGTGAGAGTGCGCACCTCTCGTTTGGGCGTGCGGCTCCAGCATTTGTCGTCTGAGCCCTTTTCGGGCGGTTCGTAGTCGCCCCAGGTGACGGTGACCTCGATCTCGGAGCCCTGCTCCACGATCAGGCTCAGCCCAGCGGAGGAGGGGAACCAGTTGCGTTTGCTGCTGCTCTCCTCCTGGCTTCCCGTGGCGTCGTCATCGCCCTCGCGCTCCTCCTGGCGGATGGAGGCATCGTTGCTGGGCTCTTCCCCGCCCTGATCGGCATAGCTGGGGGCGTCACCTTCCGGCGAGCGGCCCGCCTCCTCCTGGAAGGTATTGGGCACCAGAAAGCCCGTGGTGTACCAGATCGACGGGGGCTGGGGCAGCCGTTCATGGCGCCGTGCCACGTCGTCCCAGCCGGGGCCGATCAGGTCGAGCTGCAGGGCATCGACAAGCTGCTGGCGGATCTGGGCGGAGGTGGCCATGGGCGCATTGTGGCCAGCCCCTCCCCAACCTGGAACCTGCAAGGTTGAACCTCCAGAGTTGAACCGGCAGCCTGCAAGGTGCAAGCTGGACCCTGCAACCTTCAACCTTTTTCACGAACCCGCAAGTTTCAGGCTTAGTGAAAATTGCTTTGAACTGAAAAAGTGTCTACTGGACAGGGCAGCAGCTCGGCCTAGAATTTTCACGAAAATGGCCGCGGTTGGATTCGTGAAAAAGCCAGACGGACCAACGGATGCGGCCGGCGCCTGGCAGGAGCGGTTGCTGGCTCAGGCGGCGGACAGGTTTCAGGCTGGCACGGGGCTGGCTGCGGAGCTCGTCCCCGATCCTTGCGGAGAATCGGCCACTGGGCTGGGTCGTCTGGCCATCACCACCCACGCGGGGCGACCTCCCAGGCTCTACCGGCCTCTGGTGCGCAAGGTGGACCAGGCCGAGGCCCTCGGAGCCCTCAAGGCCGAGATCACTGCCAGCAACGAACCCGCACTGCTGGTGGCCGCCAGCCTGAAGGGTGATCTCGCACGGCAGTGCCGAGAGCTGGAGCTGCCTTTTCTGGACGGCATGGGCAACGCCTATCTGCGCGAACCGGGCATGTTGATCCTGGTGACGGGCCAGCGGCAAAGCCAGTCTGGCCAGAGAGCTGCGGTGCGCCGTGCAACCGGGCGTGCGGGCACTGCCACGGGCCTGAAGCTGGTGTTTGCCCTGCTGAGCAAGCCAGGATTGCTCAAGGCCACCAGTGCGGTGTTGCGCGAAGCCGCCGGCGTGTCGCTGGGCAGTGTGCCGGCGGTACTCGGTGATCTGGAGCAGCGGGGTCTGCTGCTCCGGATCGGCTGGGGCAAGGGCTGGAATGTGCCGCGCTGGCAGCCTCTGCTGGAGGAGTGGACCACGCAGTACCCCATAGCGCTGCGCCCGAAGCTGCGCAGCTTCCGTTTCCGCTCGCCTGGCCAGGGCCAGTGGTGGAAGGAGGTGAACCCGGTCGACTACGGCGGCCAGTGGGGCGGCGAAGTAGCAGCGGCGCTGCTGGGAACGGTGCTCAAGCCACAGCAGTCGCAGCTGTATCTGCAACCGGAAGCGATGCGGCTGGGCCTGGCTCAGTTGATTCGCAGCCAGGGTCTGCGCAGTGATCCGGTGGGTGATGTGGAGGTGGTGGAGGCCTTCTGGAGCAATGAGCGGCTGGGCCTGAATGGCGCCACGGTGCCGATGCCTCTGGTGATCGCTGACTTGCAGGCCAGCCTTGACTCCCGCAACATCGAGGCGGCCCTGGAGCTGCGCCGCAGCTGGATCCATGGTGTTGAAGCTTCAGCTGCCCCTTGAACCCGGCGTGCTGCGAGTAATCGCGGCCGTACAGGCCGGCGCTCAGTCTCAGGGAGTGGAGCCCCTACTGGTGGGAGCCGCTGCCCGGGATCTGCTGCTGGTGCACGTTTATGGCCAGAGGGTGAGGCGCGCCACCAAGGATGTGGATTTCGCGGTGGCTCTGGCCAGCTGGGAGGCCTTTGAGCAGTTGCAGGCGCACCTGGTTCGAGAGCATGGCTTTGTTGACGATCCCAGCCAGAAGCAACGGCTCACGTTCAAGGCAGAGGGTGATGGTGCAGGCACCACGATCGACCTGGTGCCTTTCGGGGAAGATCTGCAAGTGAACCGGAAAGCCTTGCTCTGGCCACCGGAGATGGATGTGTACATGACGGTCTCCGGCTTTGAGGAAGCGCTGGGCTCCGCGCAGCTGGTGGAGCTGGAGGAGGGCCTGCAAGTGAAAGTGGCATCGCTAGCTGGGCTCACGATCCTGAAACTGTTCGCCTGGGGTGATCGGCGACTGCGGGATAACAAGGATGCGGTGGATCTGCAGACACTGATGCGCAGCTATGGGGGAGCCGGTAACTTCGATCGGATGACAGATCCCGACCAGGCTTTTGATCGCTACCTAGAACTTGGAGGAGATGAAGAGAAGACCGGAGCCTGGCTGCTGGGAATCGATTGCGGAAGGCTGGCTAGTGATGAAACAGCAGACGGGCTGAAAACCCTCTGGGGTGATGACAGCCTGCGTGAGAAGCTGATCGACGCCATGGCTTCCGATGATCGAGGAATCAGAGGGGCGCGCGAAAGAGCTGAAGAGTTGCTGAGGTTGCTTATAGGGGGATTTGAAGAAGGAAAAGATGATCCGAACTGAGAATTCGCGACCAAGAGCCATTCGCTACACGTGAAAAGTTAATACAACTCGAATCAGATAATTGTCGTCAAAGGAATGGCTTTTCAGGCCATTAACTCGCACCGCACAAGCCCATGCTTGGCCAACAGAACGGAGAATCAGGATCCCGATGCAATAACCACCTTTTCTGCTAAGTACTTGAGAAGCGGCACTTCCTTGCGAATCTTCATTTCGGCGTTGCGTGTTGGGACAAAGTTTTCTTGGCGCTTGTGGCGATCGGAGGAATGAACCAGGGCGTTTCGGATTATCTTTATGCGCTTAGAGACGCCTCCAATCACATGCCCTTTAGCATCAATATTAATCTGGCTTTCCTCGCCGAATAACTTTCGCTTCTTGGTGTACAAGAATTCACCCAGATGGCCCTCGTAAGCCTTGATAAAAGCTACGAGTTCTAATTCTTCTACGTTTTTTCTTATCACCATTCTAAGCATCTCGGTCTCGTCAGACTCTCGCTTATGATTGAGCGTCGCCTGAATGACCTTGTCGAGATGCTTAGACTTCGTTGTAAACAATGGATCGTTCACCAATAAGGCGATCTTGCGATAAAGGTCTTCATCGGAAACGGCAAGAAAGAAATACTCGAGAACTTGGTAGAAGGACAAGAACTGATGAACTGGATCCTCGGCCGCCATTCCACGTTGGTAGAATCTTGCAACATCCTTATTGACTGTAGTTTTAGGCAGAGGCAGCTCTTTTCCGAAATCGTTTTCTTCGAACTGAAAGCTTCCTCCTTGGGTCTTATTCCTAGGCAGCTCTTCCTCGAGCACAAGAGTTGTTCCTTTAAGATAAGCCAAGTTAAACAAGCACCCTTCTATTAGCTCCAGCGCTTTTTTCGACGCGGTCTCGGGCGACGACTCGCTTAGGCCTACAACACGAATTGTCAATGGTGCATACAGAAGGTCACTGAGCGTCTGATTGTCACGGCCACGGTTAAAGCGCAATCGATCCAGCGTTCTCCTTACAACAAACTCGTGAAAACGAAATGAGTTCTTAAAATCAGAGCTTGCTTCGCCAATTTCGACTGTAATTTGATCTGTTGCGGTGTTGCCAAACTGAAGCCTGTCACCACGCCAGAAACTAAGGGAGGAGTAGCGGTTTGGACTGCTAACCAGTTGTTCATAGTGACTGGAACTACAGAGGCACGTCTCAAACGGAATATTCTCAAAATCAGGCTGTCTTTCCGTGAATTCAAGGTAAGTGTTCAAGTCTTCAGAGGAAGCTTTTACCTGAATTCCACTTCTGGTTCGAAAAAACAATTCATCCGGGTGCTCATCGACCACTACTAGCCCGTACCGCGCGTACTCATCCTTGAATTTGTTCTTTACATCTTCAATTGTCATTGAAATTGCTCCTTGGCCAAATGTTTTTTAGGTTTTGCAGTTACGTGAACAACTGAGCCTGTTTGCAGGGAAGACTTGAAAAGCGGCTTGGCATTAGGCTTCACCGGATACAATTAATCTTAGGCGTGTTTCGCGAATCCGCCAAGCACATGTTAACGTTCTACACAGCGGGCGCAGTAGCTGCCGCTATGACAGGTGATTGCGGCCAATTTCTGGGACTTTTAGGCTTATCAATACCTTATGGTCTATCCTGTACGAATGCGTGCACAATATGGTCTAAGCAGCATGGTAGACCGTTGTGAATTTAGAGTAGAGGCTGTATTGGAATATTGGTCATAACTCTAATCCCATCTGTTTGGCTGTTTCGCTATGTGCTGTCCATATCGGAGACGCCTGGGGCATCCGCTTAACCTCGCATTTCCCCCTCTTCCCACCCTTGCTGTGCAGCCCCCTTGCCTCCTCCTCCGCATAGCGCTCGGCGTTGAGCGCCAACAGTCGCGCCAGCACGTCATCGCGGAGGGCATCGGGCCAGCGGTGGCGCCAAGGGAGTTTCTTGCCGGCTTTCACGGCGCCGTAGCGGCGGAGCTGGGCCTGGAAGCTGCAGGCTTCTGTGGCGGTGGGGAAGAAGAGGTCGCCGCTGGATATGCGCTCCTGAAGATCGGGGGGCAGCAGGGCGTCATCCTCGGTGTCGAGGTAGTCGAGGCCGAAGCCGCAGGGGCTGGAGCTGGGGGTGGTGTCTGAACCCATGGGGAGGGCATCGCTCCAGCCGTAGGCGGCAAGCACCGCCTGATCCATTTCATCGTGGAGGCGGCGCAGCTCCAGGATGCCCTCGCTGGTTTCGGCGGGATCGTGGAAGCGGTTGTAGGTGCTGGTGAGGCCTTCGTTGTTGCCCACCATCAGCTCGGCGCGGAACTGGTTGTAGCGCTCGCCGATCGACTCCAATGCTTGGCGGTGGGGAGCCTGAGCAGAAGCGGCTTCGGCGGAATCGAAGAGAGCCGTTGGGAAGGGGAAAGTTTCAAAACAATCAGAAGGGTTATATGTAAGCCTGTCTTCAAGTGTTCCGCTGAAGAAGCCTGCAAACACCATATGGATACGGGAAAGCAGGCAGGCGAGCTGGCAGGATTGATCCCAAGGGAATACGATCAGCTTGTGACTGTAAACCTGCCCCACCTGGACGAACGGGAAGGACAGGTATTGTGTTGCTGCCGCGCCCGTGACAATCACTCGCTGAAGTCCCAAGATCGCGGATGCTAGTTCTCCACGTTTCTCGGCATACTGCCACCAATACCGGCGGTACCCGTCCCGGTTGTTCGTCATGCGATCAGGCTTAACCTTGCGCTCAACAATCTCCAATAACTCCGGCCACTCCCGCCGACACTCCTCCTCACTCCGATCCCCAAAGTTGATCACATAGCGGTGATGGGCATGGGTGGGACTGTCGTTCACCTCCTTGCCGCCGATGTAGGGGAAGATCACCTCGGCGTTCTTCGGGTTCTCCGCAATTAGCCGCTCCATCGTGGCGATTGGGGAAGGAATGCCCGGCGTGTCGTCGTCGGCCTCACCGGAGTCGTCGAAGGTGAAGCCCATGCCCAGCACGTAGCTGCCTACAAAGCTCTTGCCCGCATTGGCCTTCAGGGGCTTGGGATCCTCATGGCCGCCCTTGTCGAACAGGAAGGCTGTGATCTGCTCCACGCGGCGGCCATCGAGCGTTCTTGCGCCGGAATAGGCGCCTTTGAGCACATGCACGATGCTCACCACCACGGCTGCTACCCCCGGCCAGCGGTAGCGCTTGCGGGCCGCCACGATCGTGCCGCCATGGGTGCAGATCCAGCGCAGGCCGGTGCTGCGGGTGTCGCCCTGGGCGATGGTGTTGGTGGCGATCAGGCCCATCGCCCCATCGGGGCGCAGCAGATCAAAGCAGCGGCGGAAGAAGTGGGCGACCAGATCGGCGTTGCCGTGGCTCTCTGGGTGCAGCTGCTTCAGCCAATCCAGGAAGCCGGCCGGGCTGCCTTCGGCGATGGTGTTCTTGCCGGCAAACGGCGGATTGCCCACAAAGGCATCGAAGCCACCGCGTCCGTTCTGAAACACCTCGGGAAACTCCAGCTCCCAGTGGAACGGCCGGATTCCCTTGGGTCCCGCCGCCAGCTCGGTGCGGATCGTCTTGATCTGTTCCGCACTCATCCCCTTGTTGAGTTCGCGGATTGTCTCCTCCTGCAGATTGGCGCGGGCCTTGGCGTTGCCGCCCTGGAAGAAGGCCGCCACCAGCAGGTCGCCCACCTGGCGGATCGTGTCGCTGGTCTGCAGTTGCTCCTCCAGGGCCACCTGCTTGCGTTCGGCGTCGGCATCGCTGCGGCTATCCACCGAAAACACCGCTTCCCTCGCCTTGGCCAGGTTCTGCAGGGTGCTGCGGGGCGGACCATCGAAGATACCCAGCTGGATCGCGGCCGTGGCTTCCTCGATCCGCTCCAGGCTCACGCCCACCAGTGAATCGCCCTGCTTGAGGGCGTGATCCACAAAGGTGAAGGGCAGGTGCTTGCTGAGCGTCACCAGCCAGAGGCTGAGCCGGGCCAGGTTCACCGCAAACGGGTTCTTGTCCACCCCGTAGAGGCAGCGCTGCGCCACCAGGCGGCGGGCCACGATCAGCGGCTCTTCGCCGTAGGCATTGCCGCCGGGCAGCAGCTCTTCCGGCAGGTCTTTGCCCCAGGCCTTGAGCAACAGCTCCGCCAGGAACCGGCACAGCTCCACCAGAAAGGCGCCTGAGCCCATGGCCGGATCGCAGATCCGCAGCGCCAGGATCTGCTCCGGCGTCGGCCGGTGGCCGTGTCGTTCCAGCCAGGGCCGCAGGGCATCGGCCACGGTGAGGTGGGTGAGCTGGGCCGGCGTGTAATGGCTGCCGCTGCGGCGCCGTTCCTCGGTGGGCTGAAACACAAGGCTGCCCGCCGCCTGCACGCCATCGAACAGGCGCCGATCGATCCGGGGGGCCAGCGCCGCCACCAGTTCCTGCTCGCTGCGGGCCTCCTTCAGGGCGGTGGCTGCTTTAGCTGGCAGATCCGTCTGCGCCTGCTCCTCGAGCCAGGCCTTGCGCTTGCCGCCCGGCAACGCCAGCAGCTCGGCCAGATCGATGGCGGTGGTGAACGGCTTCTTGCCGCCCTGGGCCCTGCTGCGCAGCCCGATGCAGGGGCCGACGATGCGGGCCACCGCGAAATCCATGATCCCCTCGTACACCGAGCCGATCTGGCGCACGTCGAGGGCGCGGTAGTTGATCCGCTCCCCCTTCACGACCAACAGGTTGCTGAGCACCGCCAGCACCACCGCATCGCTGATCCAGGGCGTTTCCAGCCACGGATAGGGCGCCGGATCAAACAGCTGGCCCTTGCGCGCTGGCAGGTAGTCGGCATTGGGGCCGCCGCCCACATTGACCAGCTTGAACAGGCTGCAGATGCCGCTCCAGGCCCCGTAGCGCTGCTCCATCGTGTCGGGGTAGTGAGCGGCGTCGCGCTGCAGCTGCGCCAGCAGGGTGGTGAGCTTGTAGTTCTGCTCGAACACCGGCTCGTTGGGCATCAGGTCGGTGTCTTCCGCGTAGAGCAGGAACACCAGCCGCAGCATCACGGTGATCAGACCGCCGTAGATCGCCTGGGGATCGTGTTCCGCCAGCTCGCTCAGGCGGATCTTGCCTGGCAGCAATGCCCCCTGGGCTGAGGTGAGCTGATCCGCCCGCTGGAAGCCGCGCAGCAGCTGCCACAGCCCCGCCAGCACCTGATCGGCCAGCTCCTCGCTCACCACCGCCTGGTAGTTGCGGCTTGCCTCGATCACATCCACCAGCCGCAACCCCGGGCTGGCATCGAGCACCGCCTCGCGCCCTAGCAGCAGCCGCAGCCCCGCGAACATCGCCCGGCCGCTCACCTGAGCCAGTTCAGCCAGATTGAAGGTGAGGTGGCCCGAGCTTTCGCCCTTGGGCGCCACCACCAGCCGCAACTGGCTGCCGTTGAACAGCAGCCCCAACTGCACCTCGGTTTCCCGCAGCAGCCGCTCGAAGCGCTCCTGGGGGGAGGCCCGCCAGCCCTGGTCGCCGCTGGCCTGGCGGCGGTCGAAGTCCACGGGGTCGCCTGGGGGGAGCAGGCCCTCCTCCGGCTCCGGGAGCTCCTGGATCAGCAGCTGGGTTTTGTCGTCGCCCCCGAAGCCGCGAACCACGGCGCTGGGTTGGAGGGTTTCGCCCAGCTCCGGCAGCTCACGGCTCCAGGTCTGCAGGGTGGACTCATCGCGCTGCAGGGCGTCGGCGTCCCAGCTGAGCTGCTCCACCAGCAACGCCTCCAGCTGGCGGAAGCCGCGGGGCTGATCGTCCTCGTCGTCTTCGTCCGGGCCCAGGGGCTGGAGGGCCTCGCGGAACTGTTCCTGTCGCTCCAGCAGCTCCTTGCCGCTCTGCTCCAGCACCCAGCCCGCCTCCCACATCGCCGCTGGCGCCACCACCAGGCCGCGCGGCTGCAGGTAGCCCAGCCATTCCTTGTGGGCCTGCAGCTCGGGGTCGGTTTTGGGGGGGCGGCGGGGCATGGGTCAGGGGTGGGGTGGGCTGGGGATCCCCGGATGGCTACCGTCAGGCCAGTGCTTGGAGTCCAGCATGCCGCTCCAGATCCGCTGGCGGAAACGAGCTGAGAGCGGGTGGTTGTCTCGTTATGCACAGTCTGGTGTCCGCTGCTGTATGAACAGCCGCCTTAAAGCCTTGGGCGCGGCATTGATTGATCTTCTGGGTACCATGCCATCAACCATTCGTAGCCTGTGGGGCGTGCAATTAACTCGAGCAAATCGCGCGCTAGAGCGGAAGCGAATCAACGGTGAACATGCACAGAGCTTGCTTCACCCCTGATCGTGCTGATGGCAGCCACACCTCACGTACAAACGCTTTCCACAGCGGATCTTGACAGCTTGGTCGTTGAGCTGAAGGAACAGGGCGCCACCGATCTCATTTTATTGGGGCCTGATGTCCAATTTAGAGCCAAATCTGCTGAATGGACAGACGGCCTCAAGCAAGCTCCTGTGGTTTACCACCTGCAGGAGAACGTGAGAGATCTGGCACAGCGCTTGGCTAGCCTCACCCAGCTCACCTACCTTAATCTAAGGGGCAACGAAATTGGTGCTGCGGGAGCAGCATCCTTGGCGGCCCTTACCCAACTCACCTACCTCGACTTGGGGAGCACCAAGATCGGTGATGCGGGAATGGAATCCCTCGCAGGCCTCAACAAACTCAGCATCCTGAAGCTGCAATCCAATACGATTAGCGATAAGGGAGTAGCCTTCTTGCTGTTGCTCACCCAGCTTAAGGTACTTGACCTAGGATTTAACAAGATTGGACCTGATGGAGCGGCCTCGCTAGCGGGCATCACGCAGCTCAAATCCCTTAATTTGCAATTGGATTGGTTTGACGAATGGAATGGTATTGGCGAAGTGGGAGCGGCCTCGCTGGCGGGTATTAAGCAGCTCACCTCTCTAAACCTGTGGGGAAATAAGATAGGTGCTGAAGGGGCGGCCTCCCTGGCGTCTCTTGCCCAACTCACTTCCCTTGATTTGGGCCTCTATTGGTTTAGTGAATCGTATGGCATAGGTGACAATGGAGTGGCATCACTGGCCGGCCTCAAGCAGCTCACACACCTCAACCTTGAAGGGAACAATATTAGCGAAAAGGGAGTGGCTTCATTGGCGGACCTCACCCAGCTCACCTACCTTGATTTAGGATTAGGGCCTTTTAGTGAATCGTATGGTATCGGTGACAATGGAGCGGCATCACTGGCGGGCCTCAAGCAGCTCACATACCTCAACCTTCAAGGGAACAATATTACCGAAAAAGGAGTGGCTTCATTGGCGGACCTCACCCAGCTCACCTACCTTAATTTGCAACTCAACCTTCAAATTGAACCTCTGACCTATCCGAATGGTATCGGTGATCAGGGAGCCGCCTCTCTGGCGGCCCTCACCCAGCTCACCACCCTCAACCTGGAGGGGAACAAGATTGGTGAAGAAGGAGCGGCTTCACTGGCGGGTCTTAAGCAACTCACCTCTCTTGACCTGAAGGGTAATCAGATCGGTGATCAGGGAGCCGCCTCTCTGGCGGCCCTCACCCAGCTCACCACCCTCAACCTGGAGGGGAACAAGATTGGTGAAGAAGGAGCGGCTTCACTGGCGGGCCTTAAGCAACTCACCTCTCTTGACCTGAAGGGCAATCAGATCGGTGATCAGGGAGCCGCCTCGCTGGTGGCCCTCACCCAGCTCACCACCCTCAACCTGAAGGGGAACAAGATTGGTGAAGAAGGAGCGGCTTCGCTGGCGGCCCTCACCCAGCTCACCACCCTCAACCTGGAGGGGAACAAGATTGGTGAAGAAGGAGCGGCTTCACTGGCGGGTCTTAAGCAACTCACCTCTCTTGACCTGAAGGGCAATCAGATCGGTGATCAGGGAGCCGCCTCGCTGGTGGCCCTCACCCAGCTCACCACCCTCAACCTGGAGGGGAACAAGATTGGTGAAGAAGGAGCGGCTTCGCTGGCGGCCCTCACCCAGCTCACCACCCTCAACCTGGAGGGGAACAAGATTGGTGAAGAAGGAGCGGCTTCACTGGCGGGTCTTAAGCAACTCACCTCTCTTGGCCTGAAGGGCAATCAGATCGGTGATCAGGGAGCCGCCTCGCTGGTGGCCCTCACCCAGCTCACCACCCTCAACCTGGAGGGGAACAAGATTGGTGAAGAAGGAGCGGCTTCACTGGCGGGCCTTAAGCAACTTACCTCTCTTGACCTGAAGGGCAATCAGATTGGTGATCAGGGAGCCGCCTCGCTGGTGGCCCTCACCCAGCTCACCACCCTCAACCTGGAGGGAAACCAAATTGGTGACCTCAATCCCTTTTCCTGTCTGACAAAATTAAGGCATCTTAACCTAAAGAATAACAAGGTTCAAGACCTCGCACCGCTTAAGCCTTTATTGGAAGCTGGAATGCAAGTCCAATGGGATAGAAGTTATGGCCTCAACGTTTATGGTTGTCCCCTGGTGCACCCACCACCGGAAATCGTACAGCAGGGCCAGGAGGCAGTGCTCAACTATCTGCGCGAAATCGAAGCGCAGGGGGAGGACCATCTCTACGAAGCCAAGGTGTTGATTCTCGGTGAAGGCCGGGCCGGCAAAACCAGCCTGTTGCGCCGCCTCTATCAGCCCGAACTGCCCTTACCAGCGGAGGAGGCAACCACCAAGGGGATTGACATCCATCGCCATGAATTCAACGGACAAGCGGACCAACCCTTTCGGCTCAATATCTGGGACTTTGGTGGCCAGCAGATCTATCACGCCACCCATCAATTCTTTCTCACAAAACGCTCCCTGTATATCCTGGTAGACGACACCCGAAGCAACAATAAGAGCGTTCACGATGAAGGCTTTAAGTATTGGCTGGAGATGATTGAAACGCTAAGCGAAGCCAGCCCTGTGCTGATCTTCCAGAATGAAAAAGCAGGCCGCAGCAAGAGCATCGACGAGGCCGGCATCAAGGGCCGCTTCCCCAATGTGAAAGAGGTGCACGCAGGCAACCTGGAAGATGGTCATTCAACAGCCGGCTTGGCAAAGGCGATCCGCTATCAAGTGCAACAGCTGCCTCATGTGGGTGAGGCGGTGCCCGCCCAGTGGCTGCAGATACGTTTGGAGATCGATGAGCTCAAACAAGCCAATCCCCACATCACCCAGGCCCACTATCTCCAGCTCTACGCCAAGCATCTGCCCGCCGATCGCGACAAAGCTCTGAAGCTCAGCCGCTATCTCCATGATCTCGGCGTGTTTCTGCACTTTCAGGAGGATCCGCTGCTCAGCCGTTATGTGATCCTGCAAAACACTTGGGCTACGGAGGCGGTGTTCAAGGTATTGGATGACGAACCCACAAAGGCCCGCCGGGGCTATTTCAACCGCCAGGATTGTGCACGCATCTGGGCCGATTCCACTTATGCGGAGATGCATCCAGAGCTGCTCGCTTTGATGGAAAGATTTGAACTCTGCTACAAGCTCCCAGACCAAAAAGAAGACACCTGGCTGACGCCCCAGCTCCTCTCTCCCTCCGCTCCAGAGGCTTTTGCTAACTGGGCGCAGGCGGACGATCTGGTGCTCACCTATCAGTACGACTTTCTGCCCAAGGGCCTGATCAGCCGCCTGATGGTGCGCATGCATCGCTTCGTGCTGCAGCCCGATCTCTGTTGGGCCGCTGGAGCCCTCTTCGAGCGGGGCGACACCCAGCTCCTGGCTACGCTTGCCTCGCCATCCGGCCAGGAGATCGAACTGCGCGCCCGCGGGCCGGAATGCAAGCCGCTCCGGGATGTGATCGCCAGTGATCTCGATGCCCTCAATGCCACGTTTGAGGGGCTGCAAGGCAAGCTGCGCAAGCTGGTGCCCTGCCTCTGCCCCCAGTGCCGCCAATCCACCACGCCGGAGCGCTATGAGGAACAGCTTCTGCTGAAGCGAAAAGCAGAGGGCAAAAAGCTGTCGATTGAATGCCGCGCAAGCTGCGAAGATGTGAATATTCTTGAGTTGCTTGATGGTCTGCGCTTCGACAGGATGCCGGCCTGGGCCAACGAGGCCAGCAAAGCTCCAAACCAGCCAGAAGCAAGCAGCCCAGAGCCGAAAACCATCAAGATCTTCCTGGCTTCCTCATCTGAACTCCGCGCCGAACGAGACGTTTTTGATTTGTATGTTCGCCAGCAGAACGACCGCCTCCGCCAATTAGGTTTTTACCTGGAAGTCATCCGCTGGGAAAACTTCCTCGATGCCATGAGCGAGGACCGCTTGCAAGAGGAATACAACAAAGCCGTACGCAACTGCGACATTTTCTTGAGCTTATTCAAAACCAAGACTGGCACCTTCACGGAAGAAGAATTCAATGTCGCCTACCAGAAATTCAAGGCGTCCGGAAGGCCATCGATCTACACCTACTTCCTGCAACCCGCTGTTATTGCTGACGAGAGTATGCGCAAAGCCCTGACCTCGCTGTGGGACTTTAAAGCAAAGCTCAAGGAGTTCGGCCACTATCCCACCGAATGCACCAGCATCGAAGACCTCAAGCTTCAGTTCAGAAGTCAACTCGATCTGCTGATCAGCGAGGGTAAACTCTGACGCGCAGCATCCCGATTGCACGGAAGGGCCTGCAGGCCGGAGATCGGGGTTAAGGCCCGTCACTGACTTGTCTTATTTTTCGGCCTCAAGGCTGATCAGCACTGGCCGTCGTCGCCGAGAGGAACGAAAAATCGGCCGATTCTCTTGGCTTATTCCTCCCTTTGCGGTTGGCCTATCACCCACGCCAGCCAGGGCTGCCGCAGTTGCCAGCCGCGGATCCACTGGCCGGGCCTGGCTGGTTCCAGCAGCCCCTGATCCTGCCAATCACGCAGCCAGTCCTGCGCCGTTGTCGACGAGACGGCAAACCACTCCTCCGGGTCCCTGGGCCTGAACTGGCCAGCCTCCGCCTCACCGGCGGCTACCCGGACGCGCAAGCGCGTCAGCAGCTGCTGGCTGCGGCGATCCAGCCCTTCCCAGGGATGGGGATCTGGCCGCTCCTGCCGGGCCTGCAGGCCTTCCGCTCGAGTGGCCAGATCAACCGCGGCCTGGCGGATCACCCTGCAGAAAAAACGCAGCCAGGGGGTGTGATCGGGGTCATGGCGGCCTTCGTAGAAGTCCACGGGGCAGCCTGCCCCGCGGCGATCGCCACGCGCACCGCCTGGTCGTCGAGAGGATTTCCCTCGATGCGAGTGCTGCGTTGATAAGCCGAATGGCGCAAACGCAGGCTTTCATCCGCCGGTAGGGGCAGGAGCTCCACCCTCGCCCGGGCATCCGCCACCGCGCACAGGTCGCCCACCAGCACATCGCCATAGCCGTAGCGGGGTGTCCATGGCGGAGAGGCGGAACGCTTCATGGCCTATCCGCTGATCGGCCAGAGGTACACCAGCCCTGCAGGCTCCAGGCGGTAGGTCACCACCCGGTAGCTGGCCTCAATCCGCTTGGGCTCGCTGGCCAGCTCGGTGTCGATCGTTTCCAGCCGGCGTTGCCAGTGCTTCTGGTCGGAGGCCAGCTGGCGCCGCTCCCGTTCGCTCATCGAGGCGGGGTCCAGCTCAGGGATCTTCACGACATCGGCCAGGCCGGTGATCAGCGGTGTGGCATCGGCCTTGGCGGCCTTGCGATCCAGCCTCGCGATCTCCTGGCTGCGCTGGCGCACGGTGTCACGGATGCGTTGGCGTTGGTTGCGCAGCACGGTTTTGAGGGCTTCGGCTTCCAGGCGTCCTCGCTCCTGCAACAGTTCGGTGGCAGCCTCCCGTGCCCGCTCTGCCTCCTGCTGGAGCTGGGGCAGCAGGGCCGACACATCGGCATCGGCGCCGCTCTGCAGATGGCTGGTGTCCAATTCGGGAAACGTGCCTGCGGCAGCCTCCTTGAGAGCCCTCTGCAGCAGTTCCCAGACCTGCTGACGCTGTTCGCTTCCTATCGGCTGCAGGGCCTGCGGTCGGTCATCGCCGGGGTGCCAGTCGGCCATCACCGTGATCAGTTCGTCATGCAGTCGGGCCGCACCCTCGCCGAACAGTGACAGGCGGCCCAGCACAATCAGCCGCGGCTGCGGATCACGGCAGGGCACCACACAGGCGCGCTTGAGCTCGTGATGCAGGAAGCCCTGGGCCAGGAAACGGCTCAGCAGCCGCTGCACCAGTCGGTGCTCGAGGTGCAGGTGCACCGCTTCGGCGCTGAGCCGGCCCGGGTCGGAGAAAATCACCGGCCGCACCGGGTTGTCGCTGCGCCAGTCGCTCAGGAACGCCTTGGCCGGCTTCACGCCACGAAGGCTGTCGAGGGTGGTGTCCCAGCTGCTGTCGCGGGTCTGGCTCACCAGCGCTTCGGGGTTGGCCAGCCGCCAGCAGGGTTGGCCCCGCTCATCGGTGTGGGGCTCCAATCCGCTCACACCGAGCAGCTCCAGCGACACGTTCAGCGCCTGGCGGAACGGATCGTGCTCAAAGGCCAGCCATTGCTTTGATTTGGTCAGCAGGCGGCGCAGGGTGTCCTGCTGCTGCTCCAGTTGCCGGTGGCGGGTGGCCTCCAGCTCCTCGCGGCTGCGCTGCAGCAGGGCGCCGCGATCACTCACGGGGGAATCCATGCCCTCCAGGCGCTGCTGCACAACATCGAGCCGATCCAGATCGATGCCCCCCTCCAGCGCCTCTTCCACCTGCTGCTGCACCAACGGCGACAGCGAGCCCAGCTCCTTGCGGATCACCTCGGTCTTCTCGATCAGCACCTCCATCACCCGGTCCTCCGGGCGGTCCTCCAGCAAGAAGTAGTGGCACCACACCTGCGGGGCCTGCTGCAGCTTGCGGTCGATGCGGCCGTTGCGCTGCTCCAGCTTGCTCGGGTTCCAGGGGATATCGAAGTGGATCAGGTGCTTGCAATGGTTCTGCAGGTTCACCCCTTCCCGGGCGGCATCGGTGGCAATCAGGATCCGCAGCGGTTCCTGATCAGGGTCGGCGTTGAAGCGGGCCTTGAGCCGCTCGCGGTTGTCTTCGCTCATGCCACCGCTAAAGCTCGCCACCCGCCGATCTGCCTCTTCATCGCCCAGCAACTCCTGCAGCTGCCGCTCCAGATATCGCTTGGTGTCGACGTAGTCGGTGAAGATCAGCAGCCGGGTGGGCTGCCACTGAAGGTCGGCTCTGCCCAGGCCCGGGCAGAGGTGCTGCTTCATCCAGTCCGCCAGCTTCTCGACGCGGGGATCGGGCCTGTGGCGGTGGGAGTTGGCGATCTTGGCCATGGACTCCAGCAGCAGCTGATCGCTCTGGTCGGCATCGAGGGTCTGGCGCAGGGCCGCCCGGGTCTGCGCCTCCTCAAGGTTGAGCACCTCCTCATCACCTAGTTCGGCCAGCTCGCTGTCGGCGCTGATGCCCCCCTCCAGCAGTTCCAGGCGGCTCTGGCGCTCGCTCTGCTGCCTGGCCGTCAGGCTGCGTTGATGCACCGCCAGGGTGCGGGCGAAGGCCTCCACCGAACTGAGCAAGCGCTTCTGCAGGTTGGTGATCACCAGCCGATCGGCGTTGATCGCCCGCTTGCTCGCCCCCTCGGCCAGAAGGCGATCCTCGCGCTGCTTGCGGTAGCGCTGCAGAAGCCGCGAGAGCTCCAGCTCCGGCGTATCTGGCGGTAAGGAACCCTTCGGGATGCGCAGCGGTTCGACGATCCGTTCCGGGAAGGCCTCATTCAGGGCGATGCGCAGGTCGTCCTTGAGACGGCGAACCAGGACCGTCTCCAGATCCGCCGGATCAAACGGCACCCCCCGCGTGAAGCGGGCCGGGTCGAGCAGCTCCAGCAATGCCGTGAAGCTGTTGCTGTGGCCGTTGTGGGGCGTGGCGCTCAGAAACAACCGGTGCTCAAATCGCGGAGCCAGATCCCGCAGGCTGCGAGTGAGGCCTGAGTCGATCGCATAGCGCAGGCTGTTGCTGGCTGGCGCGGCGTTGTGCGCCTCATCGAGGATCAGCAGGCTCGGCAGCGCCGACTGCTCCTCATCGTCCCGGCCCTGATCCAACCAGGTCATCAGCGGTGTGGCGTAGTCGCTGTTGCGCAGCAGGGCATGGGAGATCAGGAAGCGGCTGCCCGTGCTCCAGGGGTTGGTGCCGTAGCCCCGCTCTTGCCGCACCTTGGCCACATAGGCCCGGTCCATCACCGTGAACGCCAGGCCAAAGCGATTGGCCATCTCCTCCTGCCACTGCCGCAGCACCGACGGCGGACTGCTGATCACTACCCGGCGGATGCGCTGGCGCAGCAGCATCTCCCGCAGGATCAGCCCCGCTTCGATCGTCTTGCCCAGGCCCACGTCATCGGCGATGAACAGGCCGACCCTCGGCATCTGTAGGGCCTTGCGCAGGGGTTCGAGCTGGTAGGCCTTCACATCGATGCCGGCCCGGTACGGGGCCTGGAACAGCTCGGCGTCGGTTGCGGTGACGCAGTTCCAGCGCAGGGTGTTGAGGTAGGCCGAGAACTGGCGCGGCTGATCGAAGCCGCGCTGGGTCACGGCCTCCCAGCTGCTGTCGGCCAGGGGCTCGAAGTCCACCTCGCTTCCCAGGAACACCGTCAGCCGCTGGCCGATGGCGTCGTCCTCCATGCAGGCCAGGGTCACGATCCGATCGCCACCCTCCGGCAGCTTGCGGTGCATGGGCGGCTGTACGTCTTCCACCAGGTAGCGGCGGGTGCGGCAACGCACCACGGCTCCTGGTTTCAGCCGGGGGAGGGGTTGAGTCCGAGTCACTCCCATGGGTTAGCGCTCGCCCCATCCAGAGACGTTCTCCCGCTGCTGGCTTGGCATCGGGAACTGGCCGCCGCTGCTGTCAGTCTGCACCGCTCAGACGCCTTTCTGCAGCACCAGAACAGCAGCCGATCATTAGCGGTCATGACTATGCATCTTTCGCATACTTCTTGGTCTCTCTGCTGTTGCAGCCAGCCGATCATTCGTCTACCAGGCCTGTGTGCACGAATCCTGGCGGCAGCTGCTCGCTGGATTGGCAGACACTGCCCCGCTCTCCATCGGCTGCCACAGCAAACCCCGGCGCCTCCAGCAGAGCCCCATCCCCCCGGGCCACTGCCCGGAAAGCCCGGCGCTTGATCACCCGCAGCGTTGCCTTCCCTGCTGCGGGGGCCTGCAGATCCTCCGGCAGCAGCAGCCACAACTGCTCCTGCAGGCTCAGCTGCTGGGCCACCGGCACCAGACCCTGCTCCTGCCACCAGCTCCTGGGGGCTAGGGCCGGTGAGATCGGCACCGCCACGGGCCGCAGGTGCAATTGCTCCAGCCAGGCCTGCGGGTCCTGCCAGGCCCGCGAGGCACGCTCCAGGTTGTCGATGCAGGGTTCCAGCTGCCCATGCAGCAGCGGCATGACCTGGGCAGCGGGGAGCGCCACGTGCTCCTCCCATACGTCGGCCCAGCGCTGATGGGCCACCAGCTGCACAGGCAACGTTCCCAGCGGCTGCACCTGCACCCCCGGCCAGTGCGGCAGTTCTCCGCTTGCCAGCTGCTGGTCATGGCAGAGGGAGGAGACGATCGCCCCGTCGATCACCCCTTGGGCCACCAGCGTTGCCCAGTCGCCGGCGGGGTGGAAGCAGGGCGGCACCTGCAACACCCCGGGCAGCCCATCGAGCAGCACCTGATGCAGCGCATCGGTGGCCAGCCGCAGCCGGCCGTCCTCCAGGCGATGGGCGCGACTGGCCAGCCGCAGGAAACGCAGGCTGGTGCTCAACCCCCAGCGGCACACCTTGCGGGGCCCGCGCTCGGGCTGGAGACGGAACTGCTCGGCCAGATCCCAGTAGCTGCGGCTCACCGTGGTCTGGTGCATCGACAGGGCGCTGGCGGCACGCATCTGGCTGCCGCTCACCTCCATCAGATCGAGCACGTGCAGGTTCAGCAACATGTCGGGTGGCCTGTAGGCCTTGCGCCATCGACCGCTACGCGGCACAACGGCAGCAGAACGCTGGAAGGGCACAGCAGCGCGGCAGCGGAACGGGGCAATCAGCCTTGCTCCTTTCCATGCCCCGTCCACCCTCCCCCCCGCGAAGAACCCAGCCCGCTGAAACCCCCTGCCAGCACTGAGCTGGCTGCTCCAGTTGGTTGGTGGCTGTTGCCGCCGGCCGCCAGCGCCTGCACCCTGCAGGAATGGAGCCTCTGCGCTGTCACCTGCTGATCGGCCCGCCCGCCAGCGGCAAGACCACCACCGCCCTGGCCCTCGCCCCTTTGCTTGCAGGGCCTGAGGGGCAACCGGCGGTGGTGCTCTCCACCGATGCGATCCGCGCTGAGGTGTTCGGCGATCCGGCGGTGCAGGGCCCCTGGCCGTCGATCCAACAGCGGCTGCATGAGCGGCTGATCGGTGCGGTGGCGGCCGGCATGCCGGTGATCGTGGATGCCACCCACGCCGAGCGACCCTGGCGGCTGGCGATCACCCAGCACCTGGCGCTGCCGCGGCCGGTGGAGTGGATCGGCTGGTGGCTCTTCACACCACTGAGCACGTGCCTGCGCTGGAACGCCAAGCGGGAGCGACCCGTGCCCACGCCGGTGATCCGGCGCATGGCCGCCAGCCTGGCGGATGAGGCCTTTGGGCCGGGGCGGGCGGAGGGCTTTGCCTCGGTGGTGGCGGTGCAACCCACCCATCAGGGCGATCTCAGCGGCTTCCTGCGCAGTGAGCTCTCCCGCCTTAACCGCCGCATCAGCGCCGCCTGCAACCGTCAGCAGCAGCTGCAGCTGCACGGCCATTCCCGCCTTCTGGATCTCGAGCGGCTGCTCTACCTGCTCAAGCTGCTGGCCGATCATCCCGATCTGGCGACGACCGACCAGGGCAGCCGCGAGGCCCTGGAAACACTCGTCTCAGCGTTGCCCGGGAGTGATCTGGCCGAACGGGCGGCAGCGCTGCTGCGCAAGCTCCATGGGGTCTGCTACGGCGATGCCGACGCCGTGCGCCGCGATCTGGCCTGGCTGGAAGGCCAGGGGTTCTTCTCCGCCACCGCCGTGACCACAGCCATCCAACATCTGCCGCTGCTGGAGGCTTTTGGTGGCGATCAGGCTCCCCGCAGCGGCGGCGTCCATGGCGGCCATCCGCCAATGGCTGATGCGGCGGTGTTCGTGCGGGTGATGACCCTGCTGCGCCATCTGCTGCAGACGCCCTTTGACCGGCCGGCCGACGGTCCGGGGGCGATGGCGATGCAGCGCCACCTGCTGGAGCGCCTGGCTGAGATCCCTGGCGGCCATGGCCCCGGTGAGCTGGCGACGCTGCGCAAGGACATCGAGAAGACGCTCACCCCCTATGGCTTTCGGCCGCACCACGACAACCCGCGCCATGGCTATTGCCTCGGCACCGCCCTGCTGTCTGCGCCGCGGCTGGTGGAGATCCACGGGGTGGTGCAGCACGTGGCCCAGCGGCTGGGAGATCCGACAGCGCTGGATCTGCTGCGTGAGCTGGAGGAACGTCTGGCCTGGGGCGGCATCGAGGTGACCGCCGCACCGCCGCTGCGCACCGTTCTTGATGGCGCCCATCCCGGTGCGGAGAGCCTGCAGCGGGGCACGCTGGCGGAACCAGGCCAGGCCGAACAGATCGAGACGGCGATCCTGGAGCACCGGCGCGTGCGCCTGCTGCGCCTGGGGGCCTCCCATGAGCAGGGCAGGGGAGAAGAGGTGCGGATCTGGCCGCTGCAGCTGGTCTTCTCCGGTGGGCTGTGGCACCTGGCCTGGGAGGCCGATGCCATCGGCCGGCCCCATGGGCTGCTGCAATGCGAGCGGCTGGAGCGGCTGGTGTTCCTGCAGGCCGAGGCCCGCGGCCGCCGCAACGCCAGCGAGCACCAGCTGGCGATCAGCCGCCTGCAGCGACTGCTGCATCACTGCGGCGGCATCGAGCTGGGCGATGACCTGCAGGCTCAGGATGGGCTCTGCCAGGCCAGCGCCGAGCAGCGGCGCCGCCAGCTGCAGACCCTGCGCTGCTCCTGCAAGAGCGAGGCCTACGCCGCGATTCGCCAGGGGCAGGTTCCCTTTCCCCTCGATCAGATCCGGCTGGAACGGCCGGCCAAGCAAGCGGAGCTCACGGCTGCGGCCCAGGGCACCACAGCGGACTGGGTGCATCCGGCCCTGGTCCGGGTGCTGACCCCGAACCCGATCGGCGACAGCCATCCCCATCCGCTGGAGATTGACCTGCCGCCCTGGATCCTGGCCCGCGGCATCGCCCTACGCCGCTGGCTCTTCTCCCATGGCAGCGCCCTGCGCATCGAGGCACCGGAGGCCCTGCGGCAGGAGCAGCAGGGCCAGGCGCTGGAGGTGCTGGCGTTGGGTCAGCGACGCTGAGCCGTTACGGGGGATGGCGCTTAACGTTGGAAGGTCGCTTCATGCAGCCAGCACGGGGCGCTGCCGCCATGCCCCCTGCCGATCACGCCACTGAACAGCCCGAGGCTCCCTTCTCCGTGCGCAGACGGCAGCGCGGAGGACGACGCATCGTGCAGGTGAGCAGCTCGCTGAGCGCCATGGATGCTCTGCGGGCGCGGATTCGCTCCCAGAGCAAAGCCGTGGCGGAGCACATCGCCACCGATGCGGAGGCCCGTGCGTTCATGGCCGACTGGGCCACGCCTGAACCCCTCGACCACTAAAGACAGGCGTGGACCTGAGGGCCGGGCAGATCATCACGGTTGATTGGCGCAAGGATCCAAACGAGCCTGGGCAGGACCCTCAGCCTCCGGAGCCCAACAAACTGCGGCCAGCTGTCGTGGTGCAGGACTGCGAGCTGTTTGACCCTGCCTATCCAACAGTCCTGGTGGTGCCGATGACTGGTGACCGCGCGTTGGCAATGGCCGACCTGACTGTCGTGCTCCAACCCAGCAGCACCAACGGCTGCAGAAAGGTGAGCTATCTGCTGCCCCAGAACCTGACCTGTGTGGCCAAGACGCGCATCACAGATGCCACCGACTGCTGCGTCACTCCCGCCGAGTTGCAGCAACTCCGCCAGCTGGTTGTGTTGGTGATCGGTGGCTTCTCGTGAAGACCGGCCATCAGCTCAACCGAGGAGCTGATCACTCCTCGTCGTCGGCGCTGCCCAGGGGGATGAGCTTGATCTGCTTGCGGCCGAGCTTGATCTCGAACTCCTCGCCGGGCTTGAGATCAAGCTGGGCGGTGTAGGCCTTGCCGACCATCAGGTTGCCGTTGAACTGCACCTTGGTCACGTAGCTGAGGCTGCGGCCACCCTTGCCCCGGCCTTTGCCGCCCTCACCAAAGCTCAGCCCCTTGGCCTCCAGTAGGGCCTCGTAGAAGGCGGTGAAGTTGAGGCGTTCAGTGCCGTCCTTCTTGGTGCTCAGATAGCCGCAGCTGCGCACCAGATCGGACTTGGAGACATCTCCGAGTTCCTTGACCTTGGCCAGCAGGTCTGATCCGGTGAGCATGGATTGATCGCTGATTTCGGCTTCAGGGTAAGGAGTGTTCCGCTTCTGGGAAGAGCCTTCACACTTCACTTCTGTGGGGAACTTCCCGACTTGCTCGTACTCGCTTGAGGCGGTAGCTGCGGATCGCGCTCTGCATGAGCAGTTCATCGCCGCAGCGATTCGCAGGCTTCCCCGTCTCTGTTGCTGTCGAGGTAGGTGTGCCCCTGGCGCAGCAACTCCTGGGCACGGGCATAGCAGCCGATCTCCTTGCAGCTGTAGCGGCGGCCGCCAGGGGTGGTCCCATCGGGGATCACCGCGGCGCTGCGGCTCTTGCGGAAGTCCCAGGGCCGGGTGATGCCGCCCTCCACCTGCCAGACCCCGTACCGGCGCCGGCTGGCCCGAAATTCAGCGTCCAGGTACTCCTTGGCGTCGCAGCCGCTCAGGTACTGGCGGTACACAAAAGCCTGGCCGTCTTCCACCATCGCCAGGTTGATGTTGATGCCGTTGAACACCTCCGCCACCAGGCGGCCGTAGCGATCGGTTGTCTTCTGCGCGAGCTTCACCGTGCTGCCGAGCGGCAGCCGCTGCTGCAGGTAACTGCGGGCCTGCTGGCCATAGGGCTGCTGGGCCGTCTCCGGTGCATCGATGCAGGCCAGCCGCACGGTGATTGGCTTCCCGTTCATCCGCACCCGGATGGTGTCGCCATCGCCAACGGAGATCACTGTGGCCCCAGGACTGGCACCGGCCGGCGCCTGGGCGATGGCTATCGGCAGCAGGGCCAGTGCGACAGCCAAGGCTCTGGCGGCGTGAACACGTCGGGGCATGGATCGACTCTGCCTGAGTCGATCTTTCATGCAGTTCCTGCATACCTTGCATGGACCCGGTGGCGCTGCCGCGGGGATTTGCGGCCCGGCACTGACTGCCGGGCCTGCTGCCCTGGAGCGGGACGGTGCCTCAGAGCACCTGCACCCGGGCCTGGGCGCCGAGCACCCGCTGCTGATTGGCCGCAAGGATCAGGGCCTCTGCTCTGGGCACAAAGTGCGGCTGGGCGGTGATATGGCCCTCGCGATCGAGGAAGAGCACCCGCAGCAGCTGGCCTGCGGCATCCAGCAGGTGCACCGAGATGATGCGGATCGGGCAGTGCCGCACAGCAGCTGGGCGAACGGGCTGGAGCGGGAGGGAAAGGAGGGTGGCGGCCATGGCTGTGCTGGCGAACGACACCGCCGTTGCGCCCCGGCGCCGCCAGCGCCGCGCAAGGGGCGCGCAGCGACTCGCGTTCAGCCCTTGCGCGGTGCAGGTGCTGGGGCAGGCCGGGTGACGTGATCGCCAGTGCCCTGCCGGCAGACTTCCCTTCCTCGCTCTCCTGTTGCGCTGGGCGATCTGCGCGCCAGAGAGCATCAACGGGGTAGCAAAGCCGGTGGCGGCGTCCACTGGGGCGGGCAGACCTGCCAACCAGCCCTCCGCTTCTCGGCCCAGAGCTTGATCGCCTCCTTGCGGGTGATCTCCTTGCGAACCGCCCATCCAGGAGCAGCTTGACTCTCCAGCAACTAGAGACTTCACACTGGAGAGATCCCCCGTTGTTCCCGACCGCCATGGCCTCTTCCACTCTTCATGCCGTCCGGCTGTACCGGATGGATCTGCCGGACCATGTCTGCCCCTGGGGTTTGCGGGCGATGCGGCTGCTGCAGGAACGGCACATCTCCTTTGAGGACCATCGCCTCACCAGCGCCGAGCAGGTGGAAGCCTTCAAGGCTGCCCATGGAGTGGCCACCACGCCGCAGGTCTTCGCGGGGGATGAGCGGATCGGTGGGTACAGCGATCTGGCAGGGCGGCTGGGCGTACGGCCTGAATCTGCTGAGATCTCCTACGCGCCTGTGGTAGCTGTGTTCCTCACCGCCGGCCTGATGGCCCTGGTGCTGGCAGCCGGGGTGGGCGGCTTCATGGGGTTCGCCATCTGCCTGCTGGCCATGCTCAAGCTGATGGATGTGCAGGCATTCGCCACCAGCTTCCGCAAGTACGACCTGCTCAGCCAGCGTTGGCGGCCCTGGGGTCGCCTCTACCCCGGGATCGAGCTGCTGGTGGGCCTCGGGGTGCTGCTCCAACCCGAGCCCACCGACGCCGCCCAGCTGGTGGGCGCCGTGGCCGTTCTGCTCGGTGCCATGGGCATGGTGTCGGTGGGCAAGGCCGTGTTCATTGATCACCTGGCGCTCAATTGCGCCTGCGTGGGCGGTAACTCCAAAACACCTCTTGGCGTGGTGAGCTTTGCGGAGAACCTGATCATGGCCGCCATGGGCGCGGTGATGCTCGCCGGTCGCTAATCCGCACTCAGGCCTTGGCCCTGCGGCCTGCAAGCAGCAGGGCCAGGCCAGAGCCGATCACCACCAGCGTGAACAGCCCCAGCAGCCCTGAGTAGTAGGGCTGCAGATTCAGCGGACCAAAGCGGCCGGAGTGAATCTTGATCAACCAGAAGGCATCGATACCTTGCTCCAGCAACAGGCTGTAGAGCGAGCCGGTGGCAGCGGTGAGCAGTAGCGGTGCCGCTGCGATCGGCACCACCCAGCGGTGCAGCTGACGCCAGCGGGTTCTGGGCAGGAAAGCCATGGCGGTTCAGTGGTGACGCAGGTGCTGGTGCAGGGTGGCCTCGTTGCTGCAGGGCATCCACTTGCCGTTGTTCTGGTGGGTGCCCGAACAGCCGAGCTCCTTGGCCCGCTGCTCCGCTTGCTGCTGGGTGTCATACAGCCCTTTGGGGTGGGCGTGGCTAGCCAGCGGCATTGCTGCCAGCGCCAGGGCGATCAGGGTCATTCGGCTGGCCATGGAAAAAGAAGTCGTCAACGGCATAACGGCAAGGCCAACAAGAGTCAGAACCGAAAGAGTGCGTCGTATTTGCTGTACTCCGGCTTGCTCAATCCCTCCAGGCGCAGCATGCGGCGCAGCTCGATGATTTCGGCACGCTGGGCCACGATGATCTCCCGCGCCAACCGACGCACCGTCGGATTGGTGCTCTTGCTGAGGGCGTCGTGGGCCATCTCCAAGGCGCCGCCGTGGTGCGCGATCATTCCTTCGAGAAACCACACCACCCGGTTGTCTTTGGTGGGGGTGGAGCCCATCATCTGCATCGCCTGGATCTGGGCCGCGCTCATGCGCTCCAGGCCGGCCATGCTGTTGGGATCGCCGCCGGATTTGAAGGCCACGGGATAGACCGGCGCCTCTGGATACCAGGCCTTGCGCCACTGGCCCATGGCCTTGATCTCGCGGGCCTGCTCCCGCCAGATGCCGTTGGCCAGGGCACCCACCCCTGGGGAGCCGATGTTGAATACAAATTCGCTCATCCGCAACGCGCCGGTGTGGTGCTGCACCATCGCGTCGAGCCAGCGCAGGTCGTAGGTGGCGCCGGCCGGGCCGACCTCATGGCTGTGGCTGGCATGGCTGCCGTGCCCCTGGCCCTGGGGAGCGGCAGCGGGGGCACCCTGATGGTGCTGGTGCTGGTGCTGGTGCTGGTGGTGGTTGTGGTGCTGGTGGGGATCACCCTGGGCCAGGGCCGGGGCGACCCAGATGCCTGCCAACACGAGCGATGCGGCGAACGAGCGCATGAAGAGCGGGTGATCAGTGTTCTTACAGTGAGGTCTCCCCTTGGAGGAGAGTCAAGTGGCTCCGCGACAGCTGACGGAATGTCCTGCCCAGGAACTCGAAAAGATCGGTGCGGTGGCTACGCGCTCAGGCGTTTCGGTAAAGACGATCCGCTTCTACTGCGACCAGGGCCTGTTGCAGCCCTCGGCACGCAGCGAGGGGCGATATCGCCTGTTTGATGCATCGGTGTATGGCGAGCTGGCCCTCATCCGCACCCTGCGCGCCCTCGACATCCCTTTGCCCACCATCACAGCCGTGCTGGAGGCGCGCCGCTCGGGGGTGTGCACCTGCGACAACCTGCAGGCCACGATCCGCGCCAAAGCCGGCGAGATCGAGCAGCGGATCGCCGATTTGCAATCCCTCCACAACGAGCTCAACGGACTGCTCATGACCTGGCAACGCTGCGGCGGAAGGCCGGTTCAGGCCAGTGCAGGCAGCTGAAGCAAAAACGTGCTGCCGCAGCCAGGGGTGCTCTGCAGGGTGATCCGGCTCCGATAACGCCGGGCGATGGCCTGGGCAATCGGCAGCCCAAACCCCGTGCCGCCGGATTGGCGCGACCGGCTGGAATCGCTGCGGTAGAAGCGCTCAAAGATCCGCTCCTGCTCACCATCAGCAATTCCTGGCCGGTGGCTTGACCTCTGCTGGCGGCGTCCACTGGGGCGGGCAGACCTGCCAACCCGCCTTCCGCTTCTCGGCCCAGAGCTTGATCGCTTCCTCGCGGGTGATCTCCTTGCGGCACTTGAGCAGCGGCACCTGGCCGGGGATCAGTTCGCCGCTGGTGAGCTCCAGGGCCTGGGAGTAACGGCTGTAGCAAACCGGGTTGAAGTGCAGAACCTGGCGACCATCGCTGAGCCAGCCCTGCTGGGGGGAGAGCGGCGGCCGCTTGCCGGTGACAGCGCTGGGGTGCATGGGCTGCTCAGGCCACCTCCGGCGCCCAGCCCTGCTGGCGGGTCATCTCGTCGGTCCAACCCTGGCAGCGGCTGGTGAGGTGCTCGCCGTGGGCGATCAGGCCTTGGTGCAGCTGGCAAGTGAGCACCGGGATGCAGTTCATTCCGGCGTGGTGCCTGAACCAGTGGCAGGTCATGCAGACCTTGCGGCTGCGGGTCTTCTGCAGGGTGCCCTCATCGAGGTAGGGCCACTTCTCAACGGGGGTGTCGAGGCGGGCATTCAGTGCTGCAGGGCGGGGGAGCGGGCTACCCATGATTGGCTCAGTGCGTACACCTGTACTAGCACGGTTGTCTTGGTCTGGCCTGCTCAGCTCGTCCGCTTCAGGGGCAGGATGCGCACCCGCTGCCGGCGTTCATCGGCGACCACCAGCGCCCCTTGCTCGATCTCAGCGCCATAGGTCTTGAGCAGCGCCAGCACCAGCGTGCCGATCACCTCGGGCAGCACGTTGAGGCAACGCACCTGCAGCACGCTCGGCCCATCGGCACCGCTGAGGGCCAGCATCGTGCCGAAGTCCAGGTCGTGCGTGAAGACGGCGTAGCCGTTGGCGATCGCCCACTGCATCAGGACCGTATCCGGCGCCCTTGGATCGCCGACCTCCGACCAATGCACCGCTTCATGGCCGGCGGCCCGCAACAGAGGAATCCATTCGGTCGAGAGGCTGTTGCGTTGAAACAGCCATGTCGACCAGAAGCCTGGCCATCAGCTCAGGACCAGCGCCTCTTCTCGCTCTTCCATGCGCCAGGCGGCGTACGCCAAGGCCTCATCGATGTCAGCCGCTTCCAGTTGCGGGTAGGCCTGCAGGATCCGCTCGCGGCTGCTGCCGCTGGCGATCAACCCCACGAGCGTGCCCACCGTGATGCGCAGCCCGCGGATGCAGGGCTTGCCGCCCATCACGGCGGGATCGTGGCTGATGCGGGGGAAGGCCATGGGCCAAGGCTAAGAACAAAAGCCCTGGTTGCCTTGATCTGAATACGGTTAGAGCCGAGGTGAGGTGCTGATGTTCCGTGATCTCGTGCTGGTGATCGGCATCCCCCTGGCCCTGTTGCTCCTTGCGGTGCTGGCGATGGAGCAGTGGCGCGATCGCCTGCCGGCCTGGGTGCAGCGATTGGCCAAGCGCCCCTCCTGGATCTGGAACACCGGCATCGGGCTGATCATTGGCCTGTCGCTGCTGCGCTGGCTCCTGCAGCGCTGAGGCTCAGGGAATGGGGATCTCCCGGTAGTTGCCCTCTTTGATGGCGGCGATCGCGGCCTGGATTTCAACGGAGAACTGGCGAATCCGGGGCCAGCTGGTGGTGGTCAGCACCAGGATTGCGATGCTGCGCTGCCGCAGGTTCTGCTGGTAGCGGAGGTTCGTGTCGGTGGTGATCAGGAGCTCATAGCCCTCCTGCTCCGCAAGTCGGATCAGCTCCCCGTTGGTGACGGTGGACCAGCCCAGCTCATAGGCCGTGGCCACGACGTGGCCGTCCAGCGCGCGGCGAAGGGGAACCGGCGTTCCCTGGTCAAACAGGATCCGCACTCAGGCCACGGCAGCGGCCGTACTCCGGGCGGCATGCTCCAGCACCAAGCGGGCTTGCTCCTGCGTCACTCCAGGGAAAAGCTCGACAAATTCAGCCAGGGAGATGCCGTCTTCCAGGTTCTCGAACAGAGCAGCCACCGGGATTCGCGTGCCGCGGAACACCCAGGCTCCACTGACGCGCTGGGGATCGCGCTCCACCGCCGTGCAGCCAGCCCAGCCAAGTTCGGGTTGCGTGCTCATGGCCCCATCCTGGCCGACTTTTGAACGGTTGCTTGCCCCACGGGATGGTGCTGCTTTGTTGAACGCACCTATCGGTGCTGGCTTGGCAGGCGCACCTATCGGTGCGACACCAGAAATGTCTCGATCCAGTCGTGGTGCCGCCGCTGGCAGATGCGATCGGCGATCGAGGGGGCGTCGGCCGGCACCTGGAAGCGCTTGCGGAAGGCCTTGCGGAACCCCTCCAGCAAAGGAGCGGGCAGGCCGCGGATGGTGGCGTGCAGCTGGCGGATCGTGGCCTGATCAAGGGGCGCCAGACCCGGATCGTCTGCTGGTGGCGGGGCTGCCGCAGTTGGCAGCGCTGAGGGTGGCTCAGTTTTCGGTGTCGCCGCGGCCTGGGCCTGGTGTTCGATTTTGGGGGGCTTGGCTGTGGCTGGAGTTGGCGCCGGGGGCACCACCCGCAGTGGCGTTGCCCTGGGCCGGCTGGCCTGGCCGCTGCTGGAGCGATCTCCCCCACCAGGGGCCCCGCTTGTGACCTCGCGCTGCTGCTTGTCGTAGAGCGCCAAGCCGAAGGCATTCCCAAAGGTCATCAAGGCCCGCTTCATGGCATCGGTTTCGGCTTCCTTGAGAGCGGATTCATGGGCCTGGCCCAGGTCGGTGTCGATGCCGTGGCCGGCGCCGCAGCCCTCACGGATCAAGGCTGGCTGGCCGGCGGTGCTGGCGCTGACGCTGATGCGCACCCGGGCGGTGTAGGTGACGCCCCAGCCGGGGCGCTGCTCTTCTCCGATCAGCCGCTCGGCCTGGTGGACGCAGCGCAGGGCGACGGTTTCACGCTGCCAGCCGTCAAAGCCAAAGATCCGATTGGCCTCGGCGATCACCTGCCATCCCTCCAGGTAGCTCACCTGACTGCGGCCCTGGCGCCTCTGGCGCACTTTGGCGCGATCGAGGGGAGCAGAGAGGGCAGTGATCTGCTCGGCGGAGAAGGTGCAGGTCATGGCGGCGATGGGATGGGATGGGGTGGCGGAGGTGAGGCGGGATGGCAGGGATTGGCAGAGAGCGGCTCAGCTGGTCGCACCGTGAGGTGCGCTTGGCAGCGCGGCGGCTTCCGGGTCCAGCGGTTCGATCAACAGCCAGCAGGGCGGCTCGCTGCAGAAGATGTGATTCGGCGAGGGCCGGCGGCTGCCCTTGCGGGTGATCGGAACCACCCAGCTGCCCAGCCGGGTTGACCAGAGATGCCCCTTGGGCCGAGGGGTGGTGGGTGTGGTTGTGGCGGTGGAGCTGGCGTAGCTGGAGAGATCCATGGTTCTGGGGTTGGGGTGATTCGGTGGCTGTGTGGGCTCTGGGGGGAATGACGCGGGCCCGCTTCTGCAACAGGCCCGTGTGAAAGGGGGCTCTGCCCCCCCTCAGGTGATGCGCCAGGTGCGGCGGGAGAGGAGCTGGGCGCCGGGGATCTGCTGGCCGGCTTTGATCGCTTCCTTGATGGCGGCCTTGTCGGGTTTGGTGGTGGTGGTGGCGGTGAGCCACTGGGGATCGAGGCCCTCCTCGTCGTCGATTTCGACGGCCTGGGACTTGCGGGAGGTGAGTTCGTGGTTAGGGAAGCTGAAGCGGGTGGCCTTGGGCTGCAGGCGAGTGAGCACCAGCACGAGCGAGTCCTCCAGGGCATCGGCGCGGCTGTTGTCAGCGGTGGCCAGGGCGGTGAGACGCTTGGCCTGCTGCTGGCGGTAGGAGGCCTGGCCGCGCAGGTGCTCGATTACCCAGCAGGTGGCATCCGCCTTTGCGGCGATAGCCGCCTTGTTGCCTTCATCAGCCAGCAGAGCGGCCTCGAGCTCGGACAGGGCCTGCTGGCGTACATCGGTGTCGTCGGTTTCCAGCCGCTCGGCGAGCTGGCCGATGGCGGTGGTGAGCTCCTGGGCCTCGATGCCCAGCTGCCAGAGGGAGCCGGATCGCTGGATTGAGCAGGAGGGGCCGGAGCCGCTGGGGTGATCAGGCACCGGGGCAGCTGGAGCAGGTGACAGGGCAGCTGGAGCTGCGGGGATGGGAGTCAGGACAGCCATGGCTGTGAGGGGGTGAAGGAAGACGGGAAAGACGAATGGGGACCGGGGCCCTGGGCCTCAGGCACCGGGAGGAAGCTCTGCCGGGGGTACGGCCCACAGCCCGGCCGATGGGCTGACCTCCACCACGGCGATCGGCACCGGCGAGCGGGAGGCCATGCGCCGGGCCTGCTGCACCAGCGAGGCGGTGCCGGGACCGCCGGGGAACGCCACCACCAGCACCGAGGCCAGGCAGGTGAGGGAGGTGTGGGCTTCTGCGCGGGCAATGGCCTGCTGGAGCAGCTCCCGGTTGCGGATCGGCCCGGCGGCACGGCCGTGGCGCTCCCATCGGGCTGGCATCACCACGGAGGACCAGCCCAGCTGATGGGCAGCTCGGCCAATGGCGGCATCGGCCCCGCGGGCCCCGCCATGGAGCAGCAGATGCACCAGCCGGCCGCCACTGCGGGCGAGCAGCTCAGCTGCAATGCGCTGATGGGGCCAGGCCAGATCCCGACCGCCACCGGCGGCGATCACCAGGGAGCGAGCCGGAACAATCTCCGGCCTCGATGGACTACATAAAGCCATGGATTCAGTTGCCGAAAGGACAACTGATCGAGGCATCGCAGCCGCTCCGAACTACGCGGCAGTGATGGCGAGACCAGGGAATGAGGTTGCCGCCGGCGATGGGCTCGGGGCCTTTGGCGCAGCCCTTATTCTATCAGTACGGATTCACCAAAAGGCAGTCGGACCGGCCGTGCTGCAATGGCTCTGCGGCAATCAGCGCCATCCAGGACTGCCTCGCTTCAATCAATATCAAGCCCGGCTACTTGATCACGCTCGATCTTCTTCAATCACCGGCCGCGCAGCCGCGCGAGCTGCTTGATCGGCTCCCAGCACCCCAACCCATCACCCCCGGCATGGAGCAGCGGCGGCACCGCAGCCCTTGCGCCGTGTGACACCATCACGCCCCCGCTGCCGGGGTGGGATCAGGCGCCCAGGGGCAGATAGAGGCTCTGAGGCGTGTCCTGAAACCTGCGGAAGCCATGGCGCTCGTAGAACGCCTTGGCGGTTGCGTCCTTGGCGTCCACGATCAGCGCGTAGCCACCAACAGAGCGCTTGGCATCGAGACAGCGCTGCACGGCCAGGCCCAGCAGCAGGGGGCCAATGCCCTGGCCTTGCCAGCGTTGATCCCTAGCCAGGCGCCCCATCCGGTAGCCGGGGACCGGATAGGGAGGCAGCGGTTTGGCATCCGCCGGTTGCAGATCGGCCAGGCGGACTTCTGCTGGAGCCAGGGTGTAAAACCCAGCGATCTCTGCTGGTGCCTTGGCTGGCACCAGCACAAAGGTCTGGCTCACCCCGCGGCGCATGTTCTGGTGGGCCTGCTGCTGCAGGAAGCGATCCAGGGCCGCGACCCCGCAGGAGAAGGCCTTGCGGTTGTGCCGGGCAGGGTCGAGCTGCTGCTCGTCAAACACGGCTCACGCAGGTGCGGGCCTGCTCCAGCGCCTCCTGCAGTGCTGGGTTGGGCGCAAACGGTTGGCTGATGGCGGCCTGAAACGCCGCGAAGTCGCGCTGCGACAGGGCGAGCTGCTGCTCCCGCTGGACGGCCTCTGCGGCGCGCTGCCTGGCGGCCAGCCGCACAAAAGCCGCCATGCTCAGGCCTTCAATGGCAGCACCCTGGGCCAGCAGCTGCTTGTCAGCAGCGCTGAGCTTGAGGTCGAGGCGTTCATCGACAGCCACGGCACCCATCAGGGACTGTATCAACGATACGGCAGAAAGCCGTACCCTGCCTGCCTCAGCTCCAGGCCACATCCAGAAACTCCACCAGCAGCACGCCCCTGTGGGTGCCGTGCTGGCTCACCAAGCTCTGCTTGGTGGCCTGCTTCATGCCAGCGCGCTCCCGCTCCAGCTGCTCCGGCGTGACCAGCACCCGCACCCAGCCGCCGGTCATCAGATCCTCGTAGCCGGTCTCGAAGGCCTGGAGGCGCCGGTGCTCATTGCTGCTGCGCTCGTAATACAGCGCGCCGCCAGTGGGGTCGGTGCCCTCTGCCCACACCTGATCCACCATCAGCTTGCCGATCGCCGCAGGGTCGCTGGCAGCCCCCTCGATCGCCTCACCGTCCAGCACCAGCGGGTTGCCGGGGTCGTCGCGGTTGTCGGAAATGATCAGTCGCGTGGCCATGGCGCTGCTGGGCCGGAGCGCCAATTCTGGCTACCCAGGAAATTTCAACCCCCAGGTTTTGCGCTCATTTTGCGCTCAACCGCCTCAACCACCCAAAGGAAAAGGGCCCCGGCATCGCCGAGACCCCTTGGTATCACTGAATCGGGGCGACAGGATTCGAACCTGCGACCTAGTGCTCCCAAAGCACCCGCGCTACCAAGCTGCGCCACGCCCCGCTTACTGAGATCATAGGCCCCAACAAAGTTCCAGTCCCCGCAAGCCTTTTGGGGCATGGATCAGGTTGGGCCTGTTGGACCCCGCTAGGCTCATCTCGTCACTCATCTCGTCACTCATCCGTCACTCGCCGGTCACTCACCGATGGCTGACACTGCCGACTGGGTTCTGGGCCTGCGCTCCCAGCTCCGCCAGAACATCGGCCCGGCCTGGCGCATTGGCCAGCAGCGGGGGAAGACCAAGCTGGACGTGCGATTCAAGGATGGATCCAGGCAAACAGCCGTGCTGCCTTTTCCGTGGCTGCCAGCCCAGGCACGCTCGATTCAGGACGCCGTTGAGCACATCGCCAGAACGGCGGCGGCAGGTCACTCCCTGAGTGACGCGCTCAAGCAGATCAGAGGGAACACCCCAGCGCCGCCCTCCGGCGGCAGCACCGCAGGCATCGAGCTGCTGGACGTGTGGAGAAGCTTCGGGGACTTCAAACAACGCTCAGGGGCCATCAAGCCGAGCACTTGGCGCGTGGACTACGCCGCGACAGCGAAGCGCCTCGCCGAGGTGGCAGAGGGTTCCAGCAATGCCAAGGACCTTCTGACAGCCGTTGGCGAGCGCTGGCCACCTGGCGCACGACGCCGCCAGATCGCCGTGCAGCACGTGGCAGCGATGCTGCGCTGGGCCTGCGACGAAGACAAACTTCCTGCCGATCGCTGGACCCCTCCCTCAAGCCTGCGCCGGTACGTGGGTGAGGCGGTGGAGACCAAAGAGCCGACCCACCCTCTCAAGGATGGGCAGATTCTGGAACTGCTTGAGGCACTGCCGAACGATGCGCCTGGCCAGCGCTGGGTGTTTGTCTTGCAGCTGCTGGCGGCTTATGGACTCCGTCCAGTGGAGGTGCTCCATCTCCAATCGCGCGGCGATGACACTCTGTGGTGCACGTACCGGAAGCGCTCCGGTGGCGGCACCACACAGCCGCGGCAGCTCAGGGCACTGCATCCGGAATGGGAGCGCGATTGGAGCCTGCGTGAACGCCTTGCAGCTTGCGAGCCCATGCCTCCGTTTGGAGGCGGCGTGGCTGATGCAGCCCGGCGCTACCTGTGCCGGCAGGAAGCATGGGCCCCACTGGCCAAGGCAGGCATCACGCTCTATGGCTTTCGCCATGGCTGGGCTCTACGCGCTCACCTGGACTACGGCCTGGCGCCACGGTTCGCCGCTGCGTTGATGGGTCATTCGGTCGATACCCATCAACGGGTGTACGGCACCTGGAGCGATGCCGACACGATTGACAGCGCCCTGGAAAAAGGGCGACTCCTGAGAGAGCGGAGCCGCGGTTCGTAACCGCTGCAAAGGTGCAGCACATCCCCTGTCGCAGCTGTCTCAAACTTGCTATGTTGATTACACTTGGCATCCGCAACCCCGGACGCCATGCCCATCTTGAGCCGGTGCAGAGGCACAGCGCCTTCGATGCACTAGACCGCTCGGCGGATCAGATCTAGTTCGCCAGGCAAGTAGCGTCGGGATATGGGGAATCTCAAGTAACTTGATTGTTGCTGTTATTAACCCATCTTTATCCCTTCATGCCCATGGCGTCTAAGAACGTCTCGAACGGTCCTTGGACCTGCATAAAGGAAGCCACAAAGGAGCTGCAAATCTCCAAGGCAACTTTATACCGATGGCGAAACGATGGAAAACTGATGGCCGGGGTTCATTGCCTGAAGTCAACTCCAGGAAAAACCGCCAGAGTTCTTTGGTGCGTTCCAGTCATCCGGGATCTCCAAGGCAAGTGGACTCCTTAAGCAGAGCTCCACACCGCTTGGGAGGGGACAGCGTCCCCTCCCTTAGTCACGTAGCCAGACATCGGAGGCTGTCTGAAGGACCACCGCGCCTGAGCGTCTAAACCCCGCACCTGAACCTCTGGATAGCCGTCTTAGTAGTCAGCCTGAGTGTGACCTGAAGAAGCAGAACCAATCTTGACGCTGCCCTGATCACGGGAGCGGGCCTTGAACAGCTACTCTTCTCCGGTGCGCACGGTGCGCCCCCTAGCTGCTTCTCAACGATCTGCAGGCCTTCTTCGATCTCGGCGGGATCGGTGCTGGCGCAGTAGCGGCCCAGCAGGAACTCCACCACGTAGGTGGGCACCGGGTATTGGCGGGAGTCTTTGCGCACCAGGTCCTTGCGAACCAGGAAGCCATCGAAGGCCTTGGCCCCGAGCTGATCGAGATGGTCCATCTCGTCGGTGATCGTGGCCATATCTGTCACGGAAGCACCTCCAGTTTCAAGAGCTTGGCGGCCTGATTGAGTCGGCGGTCGAAGCAGGCGAAGGTGAGCGGAAGCTCAAACTGCTCATGCAACTGATGGGCGGCTGCAAGCTGCACGCTGTCGTAGCCACGCAGGGCGAAGGCCTCGGAGAAGACCCCAGCTTTTTCGACCAGGGACTGTGTGACATCGGCGATCGCAAAGCCAGGCCAGGCCTGCTCAAACATGGATCTGGCCTGCGCCAATCCAGCTTGATTTGCACCCTTGAAGCGAGTGCGCTGGGCGAATGCTGCCATCGACTCGGCCCAGGTGATTCTGCAAACCGCGATTCCTTCTGAAGAGGAGCGCGCCTTGATCATGCTCCCGCTGTCCTGTTCATCGATGAACAGCTTGAGAAGCGCAGAGGTATCACAGAAAAGGAACACAGTGTCTAACCACGATCCTCGATCACAATGTCGCTCATCAGTGGACCACCATCATTCAGCTTGACCGGTGGTGGAATCACAGGGTTCTGACCATTCCAGCTGAGCACGCCGGCATCGATCGCCTGCTGCAGCGGGCTCGCTGGAGCTGGTGCAGCTGGCTTCACAGCCGTGATGCGGGCAATCGGTTTGCGGTGTGAGGTGATCTCCACCTCCTCACCGGCCTGAACCCGGCCGAGCCATTCGGAGAGGTGGGTCTTGAGATCCCGTACCGAAACCTGGCTTGCGACTACTTCTGACACGACCGACTCCGCTGATGCGACCACATTAGGCCCGATTTCGGCGCTCATGCCTCTCCTCCCACCACCGCTGCTCCTTCGAGCTCGTCATCTTCCACCAGCAGGCGGGCACCGCCATCGTTGACCGGTTTGGCCGTGGTGGCCACTGAGGGGCCGCCAGCGGCTTCGCGGCGTAAGTCGGCCGTCATGCCTGCCGTTCCTCCGCTCACTTCCAGGTTGCAGCGCAGACCTTTCCAGCTGATCTCGGTGATGGCCGCTGCGGGGGCGCTACTCGATCCACCAGAGACCACCAACACGGGGGTGAGGCACTCCTGCAGGCTGATGCCGCCATGGGCATAGGAGGTGCTGCCGCCTGTGTTGAAGCAGGCAGCGCCGTTGGGGGTGGCGAACTGTTCGCTGGGGTTCCAGCTCCAGGCGGCGGTGGGAACGGGCACCTGCGAGTCGCCTTTGATGGCGGCGCATCGGGCCCACTTGCTGGCGGTGAGGTGCTTGGGAAGCTCGGCGGTAGGCAGGCCATCGGCGCAGACCGAGCGGACTTCTTTGCTGACACTGGGGGACGGGGAGCTCTCCGCGCTCGACCTGCAGCAGATCCTGGCCCAGCTGAGCTGCTCGGACACCCAGGCGGCGGGCATGATGAGTTGCCGCATGGACCAGCTCTGAGCCAGCCCGCTCAGCCGGCCAACACGGCGATGCAGTCGATCTCCACCCTTGCGCCCTTGGGCAAAGCGGCCACCTCCACGCAGGCCCGGGCCGGCGCCACGGCGGTGGCAAAGGTTTCCGCGTAGATCGCGTTCACTTTGGCGAAATCGGCCAGGTCGGCCAGAAACACGGTGGTGCGCACCACCTGGGCCGGGCCCACGCCGGCCTGGCGCAGCACCGCCTCCAGGTTGGCCAGCACCTGGCGGGTCTCCGCCTCCACGTCGCCCTCGCCCACCATCGCGCCGGTGGCGGGGTCGAGGGCGATCTGGCCGGAGCAGAACAGCAGCCCGGCGGCCTTCACCGCCTGGTTGTAGGGACCCACCGGGGCGGGCGCCGCGGCGGTGACCACCGCTTCGGAAACGGAGTCGGGTTCGCGGGAGGTGCTCATGCCGGAGGCGCTGGGGTGCAACAAAAATCGTCCGGGGCCGAGCTTATGGCCCCCCCGCAGCCCTGCCCCTGGGCTGGGCAGCCTCTCACCACTGGTCCTTGCTGCGGCGCAACCGAGCCAGTTCGGCGGCGCTGCCGGCCCGCAGAAACAGGTTGGTGCGCCGCTCCAGGCCGATGCTGCTCGGCACCGTGGCCTGACCCGCGGCCCGCAGGCGGCGCACCTCCGCCAGCCGGGCTGCGATCGCCCCATCGCCGGGGGCCTCGGCCACCGCCCAGCGGAGGTTGGCCTCGGTGTACTCATGGGCGCACCACACCTGGGTGGCCTCCGGCAGGGCCGCCAGGCGCTGCAGCGAGGCATGCATCTGCTCCGGCGTGCCCTCGAACAGTCGGCCGCAGCCCCCCACGAACAGGGTGTCGCCGCAGAGCAGGTGATTGCTGGCGGGCAACCAGTAGGCCAGATGGGCGCGGGTGTGGCCCGGCACCGCCAGCACCTCCACCGGCTCATCCAGCACCGAGATCCAGTCGCCGTCATCCACGCCCACGGTCTGGAAGGGGATGCGCTCCCGGTCATCGGCCGCGGCCACCACCGCCGCCTGCGGCCAGAGGCGCAGCAGGCCGGGGCTGCCGCCGATGTGGTCGCTGTGGTGGTGGGTCTGCAGGATCGCCTCCAGCTCCAGGCCCCGCTCCTGCAGGGCCGCCGCCACCGGTTCGGCCACGGCCGGATCCACCACCACTGCCCGCTGGCCCCGCTGCAGCACCACCACGTAGTTGTCGCGCAGCACCGGGATCAGCCAGAGCTCCAGGGGCTTGGGGGTGGACTGGGGCGCCCGCGCCGGGGGGTGCACCGGTGCGGGTTCAGCTGGGGCGTGAGCCATCGTTAAAGTCCGCTTTGCGGCACAACCCCATGATCCCGTCTGCAGCGCCCATCACCGTGGCCCTGGCCAAGGGGGCCCTGCTCAAGGACAGCGTGCGCCGCTTTGCGGCGGCGGGGCTGGATTTCGGCGCCGTGCTCGATCCCGACAACCGCCAGCTGATGGTGCCCAGCACCTGCGGCAGCGCCCGGGCCCTGCTGGTGCGCAATGCCGATGTGCCGGTGTACGTGGCCTACGGCCAGGCCCAGCTGGGGGTGGTGGGCTACGACGTGCTGCGCGAGCACCAGCTGCCCGTGGCCCAGCTGCTCAACCTGGGCTTCGGCGGCTGCCGCATGAGCGTGGCCGTCAAGGCCAGCAGCCCCTACCGCCGCGCCGCCGACCTGCCCGCCCACTGCCGTGTGGCCAGCAAGTTCACCCGCTGCGCCGAGGCCTACTTCGAAGCCCTCGACTTGCCGGTGGAGCTGATCCACCTGGCCGGATCGGTGGAACTGGGCCCGATCACCGGCATGAGCGAGGCGATCGTGGACCTGGTGGCCACCGGCCGCACCCTGGAGGAGAACGGCCTGGTGGCCATCGAAGACCTGTTCCACTCCACCGCCCGCCTGGTGGGCCACCCCCTCTCCCTGCGCCTGGACAACGGCGCCCTGCAGGCGATCGTGGACCGGCTGGCGGCCTGCACCGTTCCGGCCCGGAGCCGCTGATGGCGACGCTCGACCGCCAGCGCCTGCGCCGCCTGCTGCCCTACCTGGCCGAGGACCGCCGCCGCCTGCTGCTCAGCCTGGTGCTGCTGGTGCCCCTGGCCGGCGCCGGCGCCATCCAGCCCCTGCTGGTGGGCCAGGCGATCTCCGTGCTGCGCGGCGAGCCCACCCTGGCCTGGCTGCAGGGCCTGCCCACGGGCCAGGCCCTGCACCTGCTGGTGCTGGCCCTGCTGGCGGCCGTGCTGGTGCGGCTGGCCCTGCAGGGGATGCAGAGCTACAACGTGCAGGCCGTGGGCCAGCGCCTCACCGCCCGCATCCGCGACGACCTGTTCGCCCACGCGATGGCCCTGTCGCTGCGCTTCCACGACCGCACGCCGGTGGGCAAGCTGCTCACCCGTCTCACCAGCGACGTCGATGCC
The DNA here is from genome assembly GCA_018399015.1 of Cyanobium sp. M30B3. Classification (GTDB taxonomy): domain Bacteria; phylum Cyanobacteriota; class Cyanobacteriia; order PCC-6307; family Cyanobiaceae; genus NIES-981. The sequence continues at coordinate 1,973,392 of CP073761.1, read as the reverse complement.
CTGGCCGAGGTGTTCGGCAGCGGCGCGGTGGGGGTGCTGGCCGACCTGGTCACCCTGTTGGTGATCGCCATCACCATGCTCAGCATCGAGTGGCGGCTGGGCCTGCTGCTGCTCGCCGCCCAGGTGCCGGTGGTGTTCGGCATGCTCTGGCTGCAGCGCCGCTACCGGCGCGCCAACTACCGGGTGCGCGAGGAGCTCAGCCAGCTGAACGCCGACCTGCAGGAGAACCTGCAGGGGCTGGAGGTGGTGCAGATGTTCCGGCGCGAACGGGAAAACAGCGAGCGCTTCGCCGTCACCGCCGATCGCTACCGCCGCGCCGTCACCGGCACGATCCTCTACGACAGCGCCATCTCGGCGATGATCGAGTGGGTGGCGCTGGTGGCGGTGGCCGCCGTTCTGGCCCTGGGCGGCACGATGGTGACCCGCGGCCTTCTGGGCCTGGGCACGCTCACCACCTTCATCCTGTTCTCCCAGCGCCTGTTCGATCCCCTGCGCCAGCTGGCGGAGCGCTTCACCCAGATCCAGGGCGGGCTCACGGCCGTGGAGCGGATCGGCGAACTGCTCGAGGAGAGCGTCGAGATCCGGGACCGACCCGCGGCCTTGCTGGGCACGCCTCGCGCGCGCCCGCGCCCCCCCGTGGCCGTCTCCACCCTGGCTGGGGAGGCAGCCTTGGAGCCCGCCGGTGAGGTGGTGTTCGAGCACGTGAGCTTCGCCTACCGGCCCGACGAGCCGATCCTCAGCGACCTCTCCTTCCGGATCAGCCCTGGCGAGCACGTCGCCCTGGTCGGTCCCACCGGCTCCGGCAAGACCACGGTGATCCGCCTGCTCTGCCGGCTCTACGAACCCCAGGCCGGCCGGATCCTGCTGGATGGCATCGACATCCGCGACCTGCCCCAGGCGAGCCTGCGCCAGCGCCTGGGGGTGGTGCTGCAGGACACCTTCCTGTTCAGCGGCAGCGTGGCCGACAACCTGCGCCTCGATGCCGACATCCCCAGCGACCGGCTGCGCCAGCTGGCGACGGAACTGGGCCTGGCGCCCCTGCTGGCCCGCCTGCCCGACGGCCTGGCCACCGAGCTGCGCGAGCGTGGCGGCAACCTCTCCTCCGGCGAGCGCCAGTTGCTGGCTGTGGCCCGGGTGGCGATGCGCAACCCCACCGTGCTGGTGATGGACGAGGCCACGGCCTTCATGGATCCCTCCACCGAGGCCACCCTGCAGCGCGACCTCGACCGACTGCTACACCAGCGCACGGCGATCGTGATCGCCCACCGCCTGGCCACGGTGGAGGCCGCCGACCGCATCCTGGTGTTGCGCCGGGGCCAGCTGGTGGAACAGGGCAACCACCGCCAGTTGCGCCAGGCCGGCGGCCTCTACGCCCGGCTGGCGGAGCTGCAGGAGCGAGGGCTGGCGGCACTCTGAGCGCCGGTTGCAGCTGCCATCAGGCAGGATCGTGCCATTCCCCCAATGCCTTGCGTGTGACCACCGACGCGCTGCTCACGGATCTCTACGGGGATCGCCACCGCTGCTGTCCGGTGCCGGACAGTCCCGTGCAGCTGGTGCTGAGCAGTGAGCGACCGATCGATCTGGTGGAACTGGAGCAGCTCTGTGATGCGGTGGGCTGGAGCCGCCGCCCCCTGCGCCGGGTGCGCAAGGCCCTGGAGCACAGCCTGCTGCGGGTGGGCCTGTGGCGCCACGACCCCTGGCTGCCCAAGCTGGTGGGCTTCGCCCGCTGCACCGGCGACGGGGTGGTGGAGGCCACCGTCTGGGATGTGGCGGTGCATCCCCACTACCAGGGAAGCGGGCTGGGCAAGGCGCTGATGGCCTATGTGCTCGACCAGCTGCGCCAGATGGAGGTGGAGCGGGTGAGCCTGTTCGCCGACCCCGGTGTGGTGGGCTTCTACGCCGGCCAGGGCTGGGACCTGGAACCCGGCCAGCGCCGCTGTGCCTTCTGGTATGCCCCCTGAGCGGCAGCGGATTCAGGAGCTGCCGTAGTAGCGCTGGGCCAGCCGTTCGGCCGGTACGCCGCGGCGCCAGGCCCGCCGCAACTGCAGGTTGCTCCAGCTGGTGCGCCACACGCCCTGCCGACGCCAGCGCCGGCCGTCCACCCGCAGGGCCAGCCCCAGGCTGCACAGCCGGGCCTGCCGTGCCAGCCGCAGCACCAGATCGAGATCCTCCATCAGCGGCAGGGGCCGGATCCCACCCACCGCCCGGTAGAGCGCCAGGGGAAGCAGCAAACCCTGATCGCCGTAGGGCTGCTGGCGCCAGCGGCTGCGCAGGCGCACCGCCCCTCCACCAGCCGCAGGGCGGGGGAGCGGGCGGCGATCGCCAGCTGGAAGTACCAGGCCCGCGCGCCGCTGCGGTCGCTGGCGAGCACCGCCGCCAGCCGCTCGGCCCAGCCGGCCGGCAGTCGCACATCGGCGTGGAGCAGCAGCAACCAGGGCCCCCTGGCCTGGCACGCCCCGAGCGCCAGCTGCCGGCCCCGCCCTGCCGGGCTGTGGAGCACCCGGGCACCAGCCAGGGACGCCAGCCGGGGCGTGCCGTCGCGGCTGCCGCCATCCACCAGCCACACCTCCCGCACCAGCTGGGGGGCTGCCGCCAGCTGGCTGAGCAGGCCCGGCAGCTGCCGGGCCTCATCGCGGGCCGCGATCACCACGCTCAGGGCGGGGGAGGCCATTGCTCAGCGCCAGCGGGCCAGGTCGCCGGGGCGGTCCAGATCGCCGTGCCACGCAAGCCGGTGCACCGCCAGCCCCAGGCCGGCTGCGGCCGCCTCGGTCTGGCGCAGCACCCCGTCCCCGCCCCAGCCGATGCCGCAGAACAGCTCCGGCCGGCTGCGCCGCAGGCCGATCAGCCAGTAGCCCCCATCCTGGGCCGGCCCCAGCACCAGCTCGTTCCGCTCGAGGGCGGCGAAGGCCTGGTGCAGATCAGCACTGCGCAGGTCGGGCAGGTCACTGCCGATCACCACCAGCCGCCCGGCACCGCGCCGCACGCCGGAGCGCACCACACGCTGCAGGCGCAGGCCCAGGCCGCCACTGCCCTGGCACACCACCCGGTCGCAACCCAGCACGGCCCCCCAGCGCCGCAGGGCACGATTGCCCACCCCGGAACCGGCGAGCACCAGTTCAAAGGGCAGGTGGGAGCGGGCTTCACGGGCCACTGCCAGGGTGTGGGCGGTGAGCCGTGCCTGGATGGCGGCCGCCCGGGCCGGGCCCAGCTCGGCCGCAAGCCGGCTCTTGCAGCGGCCGCTCACCGGCCAGCGGGCCATCACCACCAGGGTGCGCCAGGCACCCATCGATCAACCCTGACGGGGCAGTTCCGCCGGCTTGAGCGTGAGGGTGCTGCTGCGGGTGCCGCGGCGCACCACCACGTCCAGGGGTTCTCCCACCTCGGCCTGATCCACCGCCAGCTGCACCTCGGAGGGATTCGTCACGGCCTTGGCACCCACCTTCTCGATCAGGTCACAGGGTTTGAGCCCCCCCTTGGCCGCCGGGCTGTTGGCCATCACATCCACCACCACCACGCCGTTCACCTCCGGCAGGTTGCACTCATCGGTGCTGGCGTTGATCTCCCTGGCCAGCTGCGGCGTGATCGCCTGCAGGCGCACGCCGATGTAGGGATGGCTGGCATAGCCCCGCTCCAGGATCTGGGCGGCGATCTGGCGGGCCACGTTGATCGGCACGGCAAAGCTCAGGCCCGCACCGGGGGCCTGGCGGATGGCGGTGTTGATGCCGATCACCTGGCCGCGGTCGTTGATCAGCGGGCCGCCGCTGTTGCCGGGGTTCACCGCGGCGTCGGTCTGGATGTACGGCACCCGCTGGCCCTCGCCCACGGCATTGGTGCGCTGGATGGCGCTGATGATGCCCGCCGTCACGGTGTTGTCGAGGCCGAGGGGATTGCCGATGGCGATCGCCCACTCACCCGGCCGCACCCGGGCCGAGTCCCCCAGCGGCGCCACCGGCAGCTTGCTGGCCACCACCTTCACCACGGCCACATCGGTGAGCGGGTCGGCGCCGAGCACCTTGCCGCTGTAGCTGCGGCCATCGGGCAGGGTCACGGTCACGTCGCTGGCCCCATCCACCACGTGGGCGTTGGTGAGGATCACCCCATCGGAGCGGGTGATGAAGCCTGAGCCCTGCCCCTGCTGCTGCTGGATTGTCGGCCCCCGGCCGAACAGCCCGCCCAGGGGGTTGATCACCCGCTTGGTGGTGTCGATCCGCACCACCGAGGGGCCCACCTTGTCCACGGCGTCCACGATCGTGTTGTTGCTGCCGGGCAGGGGCGGAGCGGGCACCGCATCGCTGATGCGCACGGGATCGGCGCCGGAGCGGCCCGGCAGCTGGGGCAGGCCCGGAATCGGGCCGTTGCAGCCCGTGACCAGGGCCAGGGAGGCCAGCAGACCGGCCAGCGGCAAGGCAGGAAGCGGAACGACGCGGGACATGGACGGCAACGGCTCGGGCTGGGGCCAGGTGGAAATCCGCTTCATTAAAGACTGCCTGGCGGATCTGCCCCACGTAGATTCAGCAGCCACGCGGAGGGCAAGCGGTGCTGCAGGAGGCCAATCAGCTGTGGCACCAGATCCAGACGGCACTGCAGGCCAACCTCAGCAAACCCACCTTCGAAACCTGGATCCGGCCCGCCCGCTGCCTCGGCTTCGACGGGCGCCAGCTGCGGCTGGAGGCCCCCAACAGCTTCGCCTGCGGCTGGCTGCGCAAGAACTACCTGGGCACCATTGAGGCTGTGGCCACCGAGATCGCCGGCCAACCGGTGAGCGTGGCGGTCTCCACCCCCGCCGGCGACGACGGCCTGCTGGCGGGCGGCGGCACCGGCCTGGCCGGCGCGGCGGCACCGGCGCCCGTGCCCAGCGGCAACGGCGTGGGCCGTCCGCCGGTCGCCGCCACCGGTGACGTGGCCGCCCAGCCGCTGGCCCGCCAGCCCGGCAGCGGCCTCAATCCCCGCTACGTGTTCAACCGCTTCGTGGTGGGGCCCAACAGCCGCATGGCCCACGCGGCTGCCCTGGCGGTGGCGGAAGCCCCGGGGCGGGAGTTCAACCCGCTGTTCATCTGCGGCGGCGTGGGCCTGGGCAAGACCCATCTGATGCAGGCGATCGGCCACTACCGGCTGGAGATCGATCCGGCGGCGCGGGTGTTCTACGTGAGCACCGAAACCTTCACCAACGACCTGATCCAGGCGATCCGCAAGGACGGCATGCAGGCCTTCCGCGATCGCTACCGCGCCGCCGACCTGATCCTGGTGGATGACATCCAGTTCATCGAGGGCAAGGAGTACACCCAGGAGGAGTTCTTTCACACCTTCAACGCCCTGCACGAGGCGGGCCGCCAGATCGTGATCGCCTCCGACCGGCCCCCCAGCCAGATCCCCCGCCTGCAGGAGCGACTGATCTCCCGTTTCTCCATGGGCCTGATCGCCGACATCCAGGCCCCAGACCTGGAAACCCGCATGGCGATCCTGCACAAGAAGGCCGAGCAGGAACAGATGAGCCTGCCCCGGGATCTGATCCAGTTCATCGCCGGGCGCTTCGCCTCCAACATCCGTGAGCTGGAGGGCGCCCTCACCCGGGCCGTGGCCTTCGCCTCGATCACCGGCCTGCCGATGACGGTGGAATCGGTGGCGCCGATGCTCGATCCGGCCGGCAGCACCATTGAGGTGAAGCCGGACCAGGTGGTGGACAAGGTTGCCGAGGTGTTCGGCGTCGGAGCCGACGAGATGCGCAGTGCCAGCCGCAAGCGGGCCGTGAGCCAGGCCCGCCAGGTGGGCATGTACCTGATGCGCCAGAGCACCGACCTCTCCCTGCCGCGCATCGGCGAGGTGTTCGGCGGCAAGGACCACTCCACGGTGATGTACGCCGTGGAGCAGACCGAAAAGAAGCTGGGCAGCGATCCAGCCCTGGCGCGCCAGGTGCAGCAGGTGCGCGACCTGCTGCAGATCGACTCGCGCAAGCGCCGCTAGGACTCAGTTGCAGCCCTGCACCGAGATGCGGTAGCTGAAGCCGAGGGCGCCCGGATCGTTGCTGGCACCCACCTTGAAGCTGATCTGGCTGATCTGCTTGCCGGGCACCTGCTGGTAGGGGCCGAACATCTTGCCGGTGCCGATGGGGGGGCTCATCGTCACGTTGAACAGCTGCAGATCGGTGTTATCGGAGAACTTCATGAAGCCCTCCACCGGGTACTGGGCCTTCGGGTCGGAGGAGTTGGCGGTGAAGAAGAACTTGTAGGTGTTGTAGGGCCGGTCCACGATGAAGTCGGTCCACCAGTTGGTCTGGCCGATCAGCTTGCTGCGGCCCACGGTCTTGGCCACGATCGGCGAGGTGCCGTCACCGCCGATCGGGTTGAGAAACACGCAGGTTTCCGCCTTCACGGTGGCGGGAACGGCCAGCTGCAGGGCAGCTGCAGCCAGACCCACCGCCAGGGCTTTGGGTGACGTGATGAGCATCGATAAGGGACGCAGCATGTGGAGTGAACGGATCGGAAAGACACCTGAACCCTACGTCCGGACCTCTGCCCAGGCCTGGCTGAGCGGGCGGGCCGGATCTAGGCCTTCCACCTCCCCCTGAAACACCCGGCTGGCGGTGATGTCCTCCGCCTCCAGGGTCATCAGATCGGTCTTGCTCACCAGCCGGCCGGTGCCACTGAACAGGCGGTTGGCCTGGCGCATCCGCGCCCTGTCGATGGCGTTGCGGATCGAGCGGGCGTTGGCGAAGAACGGCAGCTGCATGCGGCGCTGGATGTAGTCGGCGAAGGCGGCGCGCGCCTCCTCGCTGAAGCGGTAGTTCTCCTGGGCCAGGATCAGGCCGGCGATCAGCAACAGTTCGTCGGCGCTGTAGTCGGGAAAGTCGATGTGGTTGGCCACCCTGGACGACAGACCCGGATTGCTCTGATAGAACACATCCATCCGCTCCTTGTAACCGGCGAAGATCACCACCAGGTCGTCGCGGTTGTTCTCCATCACTTGCAGCAGGATCTCGATCGCCTCGGCGCCGTAGTCGCGCTCGTTCTCCGGCCGGTAGAGGTAATAGGCCTCATCGATGAACAGCACCCCCCCCATCGCCTTCTTGAGCATCTCGCGGGTCTTGGGGGCTGTATGGCCGATGTACTGTCCCACCAGATCGTCGCGGGTGGCGGTCACCACATGGCCCTTGCGCACGTAACCCAGGCCGTGCAGGATCCTGCTCATCCGTTCGGCCACCGTGGTCTTGCCGGTGCCGGGCCGGCCCGTGAACGACATGTGCAGGCTGGGCGGCGCCGTTTCCAGTCCCACCTGCCGGCGGGCCCGGTTCACCACCAGCAGGGCGGCGATCTCGCGGATGCGCGCCTTCACCGGCCTGAGGCCGATCAGCTCGCGATCGAGCTGGTCGAGCAGCTCCTGCACCCCGGCGCCCTCGTAGGCCGCCCGCAGATCAACCTGGGCATCCGGGGGCAACTCGGCCTGGGCGGACCTGGCCGGATCGGAGGACCTGGCCGGATCAGAGGAGGGCATCGATGGCGGCGGCAAGACCGCGCTCAGCATCTCCCACCGCTGTGCCGTCGGTCTCGCTGCGCAGGGTGAGGTTCACATAGGTTCGACCGAAGCTGATGTCCGGGAAGCGCTGCTCGGCCTCGCAGAGGTCGTTGAGCCGCTCCAGAAAGTCGCGGGTGCTGGCGTAATCGCCGAATTCGAAGCGGCGTTCCAGCCACTCCGGCTGGTCCGCTTTCGGGCGGGGGGTCCAGGGCTGCTCCATGGGCTTGAACCTAGGTCCTCAGGCTTCCAGACAATCCGTGCGGCCCCGGCTGAGGCGCTCGGCCCAGGCCAGGGCATGGGCGCGGTTGGCGGCCTGCTGCCGGGGATCGGGGCTGTCGAGCGGATGGGGCATGGTGCCGGCGATGGTGGCGTTGGTGACGCAGAACATGGCTTTCTGGAAGCTGCGGCAGATCTTCACGTGCACATCACCTTCACCTCGGCCGCACTGGTCATACCAGCGGTGCAGGGACTCGGGCAGGTGGCGGTACATGTCCTGCATCAGCAGGCTGGGGGGAATGCCGGCCCCCATCGTGGGCAGGGGGTCGGCGTAGAGCGCGCCGTAGGCAAAGTTGCCCTGGTCGGGTGAGATCTGCTGGGCCTGGGCGTTGAAGCTCACCGTGCCGAAGAAAGGTGTGCCCCGCAGGAACACCGCCTCCACGTAGGGCAGGGCCACATCCACCAGGAAGGTGAGCCCCGCCTCCGGCGGCAGCACCCAGAACTGCTCGCCGCCCACCGTCACCCGGTAGTGGATCGGGTTGGCCACTGCCGCCACCAGGCCCTGTTTGATGAACTCCACCACGGCAGCAATCGAGCCCACCTCCCCCTGGCGCTCGGCCCGGGCCAGGTCGAGGAACAGGTCACTCATCACCCGCCAGAACTGCCCGAGGGCATGCACCGTGGCGGCGGTGCGGATCAACTCCGGCAGAAAGCTGGGGGCCAGGGGATGGAGCAGGGCCATCAGCGGATCGCGGCGGCGCTTGGCGGCAATGATCGCAGCGCAGCCGGCGGCGAACTCGGGAGAATCGAGATAGGCATCCAGCCCGCCGGTGCCATGCCAGAGCATCGACTTCATGCAGTACTCGGCGTACTCGAAGTTGATGCGGTCGTGGTTGAGATGGCGCCACAGGCGAGCAAGATTGAGGTCGCCGTCGAAATACTTGAAAATGGGAAACGGATTGAGGAACTGCTCCTCCGCCTGATAGATCAGGTTGTTGCTGTAGGCATCGAGCACCTCGCCGTAGCTCTCCAGCACCGCCACCACCTCCAGCAGGTGCTGGGGACTGTCCCGCAGCAGGGTTTCGCCGGCCAGCAGGGTGGCGGCCAGCTCCTCGGCCGGCGGCATGGGCCCGGAGCGCACCAGATCGGTGGGATTCACCGGCATCAGCCGAGTCCCCCCGCCGTGCTGCCGCTGGCCAGCAGCAGCGGCAGCTGGGCCATGGCGGTGGTGGTGGCCTCACTGATCCGGCCCAGGGGAGCCGGCAGCAGCCCCAGCCCCACCACGGCAATCGCCAGGGCGAGGGCCGGCAGGGTTTCGCGCGGGGCCACGCTGGGGAGCTGCACGTCCAGGCGCCGGTCACGCGGCGGGTCGATGTGGGGGGTGACCGCCAGCCGTCCGAAGAAGGCCCGGTTCACCAGCAGCAGGAAATACACCGCCGTGAGCCCCGATCCCACGATGCTGAGCAGGGTGGCCAGGGGGAAGGGCTGCAGGCTGCCCCGGAACACCAGAAACTCCGAGATGAAGCCGGCCATGCCCGGCAGCCCGGCGCTGGCCATCACCCCCAGCACCATCAGGCTGCCCGTGAGCGGCAGCCCCCGCTGGGGGTTGAGCAGGCCGTGGAGCACGTCCAGGTTGCGGCTGCCGGTCCTGCGATACACGATCCCCACCAGCAGGAACAGCAGGGCGGAAATCAGGCCGTGGCTCACCATCTGGAACTCGGCCCCCAGCAGGGCCACCGGACTGGTGGCGGCCCCCGCCAACAGGATGGTGCCCATGTGGCCCACGGAGCTGTAGGCCACCATCCGCTTCATGTCCCGCTGGGCGATGGCCGCCAGGGACCCGAACAGCACCGATATGGCAGCCCAGATCGCCAGGGCCGGCGCGAGCCGGGCCCAGGCCTCGGGGAACAGGCCCAGGCCGAAGCGCAGCAGGCCATAGGTGCCCAGCTTGAGCAGCACCCCGGCCAGCAGCACCGACACCGGTGTGGAGGCCTGGGTGTGGGCATCGGGCAGCCAGGTGTGGAAGGGCACCAGCGGCATCTTGATGCCGAAGCCCACCAGCAGGGCGCCGAGCAGCAGCAGCTGGCTGCCCATGGCCAGCCGCTCGCTGGTCACCGGGGTGAGGCTGAAGTCCACCGTGCCGGTGAACAGGGCCAGCCCCAGGAAGGCCCCCAGGATCAACATGCCGGAGACGGCGGTGAAGATCAGGAACTTGGTGGCGGCATAGGCCCGGTCGGTGCCGCCCCAGATCGAGATCAGCAGCCACAGGGGGATCAGCTCCAGTTCGTAGAACAGGAAGAACAGCAGCAGGTTGTCGGCCAGGAAGGCGCCGTTCACGGCGGCACTGATCAGCAGCAGCAGGGCGAAATAGAGGCGCGGGCGGCGGCTGAGCTCCCGCGTGCACACCACCGACACCAGGGTGAGGGCGCCGTTGATCAGCACCAGGGGCAGCGACAGGCCATCCACCCCCAGCCAGTAGTTGAGGCCGATGCCAGGCAGCCAGGCCTGGCGCTCCTGCAGCTGCAGGCCGGCCTGGTGGGGATCGAACAGCAGCAGCACCAGCCCGCTCACCAGCAGCTGCAGCAGCAGCGTGACCATCGCGCCGCCCCGCAGGCGGTTCGGACTGGGTTCCCCCGGCCAGAGCAGCATCAGCAAGGCCCCCAGCAGGGGCACGGCGATCAGCAGCGAAAGCAGGGGCAGGGAGGCGAGGGCAGCGGCGTTCATGGCAGCACCTCCGCGCCGCTGAACCAGCTGAGGGCGGTGAGCGAGAGCACGATCGCCACAATCACGGTGAGCACGTAGGTCTGCATCTGGCCGCTCACCCCCAGCTTGAGGCTCTCGGCACTCTGCAGCGAAGCCCGGCCGATGCCGTTCACCAGTCCGTTCACCAGCCTCTGGTCCAGCCAGTTGGTGAGCCTGGCCAGGTTGGCCACCAGGGCCACGATCGTGGCCCGGTAGATGCGGTCGGTGTAGAAGTCGAAGGCCAGCAGGTCCTGCAGGCTGCGAAGGGTCTGCACCCGCGAGCGGGAGCGCAGCTGGTCGAGGGGCATCCCCACGCCAAGCAGCACCCCCAGGGCTCCGCTGACGCTCACCCCCAGCGCCACGGCCAGGGGGAAGGCGTTGATGCCGGGAATCGGGTCGATGCGCTGCATCAGCAGGGGCGTGAGCAGCACGAGCACCGTGAGGCTCACCATCGGCAGCACCATCAGCCAGTTCGACTCGGGGCAGCGGCGGGTCTTGGGCAGCGGCGCCCCCAGGAACACGCTGCGGAACACCCGGGTGAGGTTGGCGGCCGTGAGCAGGTTGGTGAGCAGAAACACCCCGGCAAACACAGGTGAGCCGTCAAACAGGGCGTTCACAGCCTGGCCGAAGCACCAGTAGCAGCCCAGGGGGAACAGCCCCACCAGGCCGGCCGCCGCCACCAGGTAGGCGCTGAGGGTGGCCGGCATGCGCCGGCCGATGCCGCTGAGCTCGCTGAGGTCCTGGCAGTTGGTGTTGGCGATCACGCTGCCCACGCTCATGAACAGCAGGGCCTTGGCCAGGCCATGGCTGAGCAGCAGCAACAGGGCGATGCCTGGCTGCTGCAGGGCAATGGCCACGAACACCAGGCCCAGATAGGAGGTGGTGGAGTAGGAGAAGGCCCGCTTGAGGTCCACCTGGGCCAGGGCCACCAGGGCGCCGGCCACGGCGCTGATGCTGCCCACCGCCAGCAGCACGTCGGTGGCCACCAGCGACAGCTGCAGCAGGGGCATCAGTTTCATCAGCACCAGGGCCCCGGCGGTGACCACCACCGAATTGCGCAGGATCGAGGCCGGATTGGGGCCCTCCATCGCCTCGTCCAGCCACAGGTGCATGGGGAACTGGGCGCACTTGCCCATCGGCCCGGCGATCAGCCCGAGTCCGAGCAGGGTGCCGGCCAGGGGGGAGATCAGCTGCTGGTCACGGGCGGCAGCGGCCCAGCTGTAGAGATCGGTGAACTCCATCGAGTCCGACCAGCCGGCCAGGGCCACCACGCTCATCAGCAGCAGCACATCCCCCACCCGCTTGGTGAAGAAGGCATCCCGGGCCGCCGTCACCACCAGGGGCTGGGCATACCAGAAGCCCACCAGCAGGTAGGTGGAGAGCGTGAGCATCTCCAGCAGGAAGTAGCAGAAGAAGAGGTTGCTGCTCAGCACCACGCCACACAGGGCACCCTCGAAGAAACCGAGCAGGCCGTAGAAGCGCGCCAGCGACCACTCCTTGTCGAAGTACCCGAGGGCGAACACCTGGGCGATCAGGCTCATCACGGTCACCAGCTCCAGGGCCGCCAGGCTGGTGAGCGAGAGGTCGAAGCCGATGCGCAGGTCGAGGTCGGCGGCGCGGAACCAGGCCACGCTCAGGTGGTGGGGGCCGTCCTGCCACACATCCCAGAGGGCCACGCTGCCGTGCAGCACGGCCAGCACGGTGAACAGAATCGTGAGGTAAGCCGCAGGCCTCTGGCCGTTGCGGGGGAACCAGCCGGCCGCCCAGGGCAGCACCAGCACCATGCCGCTGAAGCCGTACATCGGCAGCAGCCAGGCCAGCTGGAGTGACAGGGGTAGGTGAGCGGCCAAAGGCACCGAAGGAACAACGACAGGGCGGAGACGACGGGCGGGCGCGAAGGCGGGGGGAGGGGTGATCGGAGGGGCTGTTGAGGTCAGCTCAGAAGCTGGCCCGATCGAGCGGCGACCCGGCCGCTCCCCGCAGGCTCCGCAGCCAGGCCGCGAGCTCGTCGGCATGGTGTTGCTCGTCGTCGAGCAGGTGCTGAAACAGCTGCTGGTTGCCAGTGTCGCCGTTGTGCAGGCAGAAACGGCTGGCCTCGGCATAGAGATTCACCAGGTCGTCCTCCAGGGCCAGGTCGTGACGCAGCAGGCTGGCCAGATCGGAACCGTGGCCGGCGGGGCGCAGCTGGGACGCTGCCGGGGCCACCCCCAGGGTGAGCATGTGCCGCACCAGGGTCTCGGCATGGCCCATCTCCTCCTGCATCTCCTGGCGGAAACGCCGGGCCGCCTCGCCATCCCCCCAGGCTTCCGTCAGGGCAGCCTGGGTCATGTACTGCTGCACGGCCGTGAGTTCCAGGCTGAGGGCCCGGCCCAGATACCCCAGGACGCGCGGATGCACGGCGTCCATGGGCATCAGAGACGGCGGCTGACGCCGCTGTTCAGCAGGGCTGGCTCCACTTCGCTGTGGGGACGGGCAATGATGTGGGCCGCCACCAGGCCGTCGCCCACCCGCTCACAGGCATCCGCGCCGGCGCGCACCGCCGCGTTCACGGCCCCGGTCTCGCCGCGCACCAGCACGGTCACGTAGCCGCCGCCCACGAATTCCCGGGCCACCATGGTGACCTCGGCGGCCTTGGTCATGGCGTCGGCCGCCTCGATGGCCGGCACCAGACCGCGGGTTTCGATCATGCCGAGGGCAATGCCCCTGCTGGGTCGCTCGGGGGTGCTGGGGGTGGAGCTGGCCACCGCTCCGCCCCGGCGGCCAGCTCCGGCGCTGCCGCGCCCGCTGGCACCACTGGCGGCGCTGCTGCTGCGGCCGCGGCTGCTGGTGGCCGTGGCCACCGGCCGGCGGCTGGGGCTGACGGCACTGGAGCGGCGGGTGGTGGTGCTGCGGCTGGAACTGCGGCTGCTGGCGCTGCTGCTGGCCGGCAGGGCCTTGCTGGCCGCGCCGCTGCTGGCCACGGGCGTGGCGGTGACGGGCCTGGCGGCACTGGACGCCGCGGCGTTGGCCGTGGTGCCGCTGCTGGCAGGGGTGGAGGGCGAGGGGCTGGGGGTGGAGCCGGCGGAAGTGCTGGAGCTGGCCATGGCGTTCAGGAAAGGGAGGGAGGCGGTGGAGCTGAGTCGGGCTGGGAGGTCAGTCAGCCATCGGGCTCCCAGAAATCGATGATCCCGCCGATCGTCAGGTCGGTGTACACGTCAGGGTTGGGGCAGGCCCAGCGGGCCGCCGAACCACTGGCGGTGAACACCCAGTTGCCGGGGGAAGCCCCGACCGGATCGACGGCCACGTTGAGCTTGCCCTTGGAGGTGCGCAGCACCCGCAGGTTGGAGTGGTCGAGCCCGCCGACGCGCTGGGTGCACACCAGGGATCCCACCACCTGCATGATTTCCATCACTGGCCCCCCGCGGCGATCCGGGCAGCCTCGTCCTTGGCCGCCTCGGGATCCCAGTGGTCGATGATGCCCACGATCGTGAGATCACTGGGATACGACTTGCTGCCGGCCGCTTCGCGGGCTGCCGAACTGCCCACGCAGATCACCCAGTCGCCGGGGATCGCCCCCACGGCATCCACGGCCACCTTCTGGGTGCTGCCATCGAGCACCACCTGCAGGTGCTTGTGCTCGAAATCGGGGATGCGGTTGGTGGACACCAGGGGCTTCACCACCTTGCAGATCAACATCTCAGTGGCCTCCCTCGGTTGCAAAGGTGATCGTCGAAGCTACGGTCTCCGCCGGCACGTGGGAATCCCGGTCGCGCAGACTGATCAGGGCGTGCAGCAAGCCCTGCTGGCAGAGCTCGCTGTAGCGGTTGCGGATGGCTTCCAGCACCCGTTCGGCATGGCGCAGGGCCCGCTCCCGCGCCCCCGGCACCTGACCGTGGTAATCGAAGCGCAGCACCACCGGAATCGGCAGACCGCGCGACACATTCAGACCCTTGAAGATCTTCACGCCCACATCCAGATCGGCTGCGCCTTCCTCGAGGGTGTCGAGGTGGGCGAAGTAGGTGAGGTTGCGCAGGTGAATCTCCTTGAAGCCGATGCCCACACCGATGAAGCGTTCGGCATGGCCCTCTTCGCCGTAATGACCCTGATGGCGCTGGCGTACGTAGTCGATCTGGGAGATGTTGTGCTCCAGCAGCCGGCTCACCAGCTTCACCAGACCGGGATCGGGAGCTGACGGCGCCGCGGCCTGCACCATCGACGTGATCGTGCGGCGGCCCTCCTCGGCGGAGAGGTGCTGGGTGGCGGCATAGACATCCTGGGCATCCAGCCAGCTGTCCAGACGGGTGCTGCCATCCAGGCCGGGCACATGCACGCGGATGGCGTCGGTGTCGGTGTCCAGCCCCAGCAGCAGCAGGTCCACCGAGGCACCGCAGCAGAAGCTGTTCTCCACGGCCTGCTGGAACTGGCGCAGGCGCTCCATGCCGCAGCTCGCGGCCAGCGCGTCATCACTGCCGTGGGCGGCACAGCCCTGGTGGGTGGGATCGAGGGAACTGAAGTGGTACATCACCACCTTCAGGTAGCGGGTGTCCGCGTGGGCGGGGTTGGGGACCCCCTCCCGGTAGCGCTGGTGCTCGGTGCGCACCCAGCGATTCACCGTGTTCTCCACATCGAACAGGGCGCCGGCATGGGGGCGGCGGCGCACGGAGCCGTAGGGGATGCGCAGGGCATAGGCGATGGCGTGGGCCAGCCTGCCATCGGCGCAGGGGGTGACATCGAGCAGGTGGAAACCGCAGGCCAGCAGGAAGCCCTCGAACTCCTGGGCGGCGCTGGATCCGGGCCTGCCCGCCAGGGGATCGGTGCTGAAGAACTCGATGCTGGTCTGCTCGTAGGCCTCGAACACACACCAGGCGAACAGGCTGCGCATGTCGAGCTGACTCACCCAGGCCGTCTCCAGGATCGGCAGGGGCAGGTCGTAGCCCAGCTCCTCGCGGGCGAGCCGCAGGGCCTGCTCCACGAAATCATCATCGTGCTGCAGGGCTGAGATGCGCTTGAGCACCGGAACGATCCGGTCGAAGCGGTGCTTCACCGACTGGTTGTAGGCCTCAAGGGCGGCGTTGCTGGCCGCATCCGTGAGCGGATGGCTGGCTGCGGGGCCCCTGCGGGGAGTGCGCTCCACCATGCTGGAGCCCAGCTCCGGGCGTCGCGGCCTGGGCTGACGGGTGGGCAGGGCCGCTGCCATGGGCGTGAGGCTGCGGGCCTGCTGCATCGCGGCCCGGGCACGGGTGCCGCGCAGGATTGGCGGACTGTCCTGGGCAGGGACAGCCTGGGCACCAGCTCGATCAGGGGTGGGCAGCCCCGGGCGGCGGCGGGGGGCCGTCGGCGCCTGGGGTCGCTCTGCGGAGGCCGGACGACGGGGCATGCCGGATCAGCCCCGGGCTCCGCCGGACACGGTGATCAGGGATCCGGCCTGGGTGTTGCCACTGGAGCCGGTGACCCGGCTCACGGGCTCGGGCACCGAGGCATTGCGCTTGGGCTGCACGGCAGGCATGGCTGAGCCGGGCATGGCCGTCATCGGACCGGGACGGCTGGGGTTGCGTCGGCGGGCCGACGCCCCCTCGGTGCCGGTGACGCGCTCGCCGCGGTCCCAGTCGTCACCGGTGATTTTCAGGCCGGCTGAGATGCCCTCGCCGGTGACGCGGCTCACGGGCCTGGCATCCTCATCCGCGGAGACGGGAGCTGTCTGCACGGGTCCGCGGGCGAGCTGGGTGCCGCGGCGATCGAAGCGGAACTGCTCGGTGCCGGTGACCTTGCCGCCGGCCATGTCAAAGGGTCCGGTGATGCGGCTGCCCTGCTCATAGCTGGTGCCGGTGACGCCACCACTGCGCTCCCGGGCCTGCTGGGCGACGCGGGCGGGCGACTGCACGCTGAACTGCTGCCAGGGCTTGCTGCCCTCCAGGGGCTGGGGGAAGTCGGCATCACCCACGGCGGCGGCACCGCAGGCCTGGATCTGCTGGTCGGCCCCCACGTACGGGGTGCCGGTCACGTCCTCACAGGCGCCCCGCTCAGCGCCGGTCATCACACCGCCGATGCCGGGCTGGATGCCGCTCATGCGGTTGCTGCCGCGCACGGGGGTGCGTTCGCGGATGCTGCGCACCTGGGGGGTGGGGCAGTAGTCGGAGGCCTGCTCCAACCCGGCGTAGGGGGTGCCGGTCACGGCCTTGCAGGTGCCGGCCTCATCACCGGTGACCCTGCCGCTGCGGCCGGTGCGGGTGCCACTCACCACCTGGGCGCGGTTGGTGACACTGAAGCCCACCTTGGCCGGTTCAGGCGCGGGTCGGGCGCCGCAGAACTGTTCGTACTGCTGGGTGCCGATGTACTCATCGCCGGTGATGATCCGGCAGGACCCCGGCTCATCTCCGGTGACCTGGCCACTGCGGCCCACGTGGGTGCCGGTGATGCCGGTGCCGCGCAGGGTGTGCAGGGTGGCCACCTTGGTGGGAGCCCGACCTGGCGCAGGCGGCTCGGCCCCTAGGTACTGGTCGCCGGTGAGCTGCAGGCCCGAACCCGGCTCGTCACCGGTGACTTTCTCGGAGCGGCCCACCATCACGCCGGAGACGGGCAGGCCGGCCGCGGTCTGGCTGGCCCCCACCTTGCGCGGGGTGGTCGGCACCACGCCGCAGTAGCTGCTGGCCTGGTTGGCGGAGACGTACTCGGTGCCGGTCACCAGCTTGCAGGTGCCGGGTTCATCGCCGGTGACCTTCTCGGAGCGGCCCACCTCGTTGCCGGTGACCCGGTTGCCGTGGCTGGTGGCCGTCACCCGAACCTTGGCGGGCTGGCGGGTAGGGGCATCGGCCTGGCAGAAGGTCTGGAACACTTCAGCGCCGAGATACTCGGTGCCGGTGATCGGCCGGCAGGTGGCCGCCTCGTTGCCGGTGGTCTTCACCGAGCGGTTGGCCTGGGTTCCGGTGACCACCTGACCGGCGGTGGTCTGGCTCACCCCCACCTTCCAGTGGGCATCGGCGGCCATGGCCTGGAGGGCACCGTGGCGGTTGGGGCCGGTGGGCCGGGTGCCGCCACTGCGGGCATGGCCTGCACTGCCCACCTTGCTCTTGAGTTCACGCACCTTCTGGGCCAGCTCCCGGGTGCTGAGGTCGGGGTTGCCCTGGCGGGCGACGGAAGCCGTCGTGCTCGAGCTGGGCATGGCCGCCGACTTGCCGCGCTTGGAGAGCGCCTCACGGCGGGCCAGCACCAGGGCCCGGCTGGGGTTGTACAGGGCACTGGCCCTGCGGCTGGTGCGGCGTTCACCACCGCCGCTGGTGCGGGAGGGGCTGGAGAGACTCAGGGTGGCTGAGCGTCCGGAAGCTGCTGCCGGGGCCTCGTGGTTGCGCTCCTGGCACTTGCACTGGCCCCCCGTGCGGGGCGCCCCAGCGGCAGGACGCTCGGCAACAACCTCAGCGCGGCTGCGGTCCTTGCTGGTGCTGGCGCGTTTGCCGCTGCGGCTGAGGGCTTCCCGGCGGGCCAATACCAGATCGCGGCTGGGATTGCTCACGCGCCGGCCACCACTGTGGCGGGATGGGGCGGAGCTGCTGAACCCTGAAACAACCGGGGCAGCTGCGGTGGAACGGGCAGGCGAGGCCGTTGCCGGTGTGTCGGCCGCCGCCGCTCGCGCTGGGGCCGCCTCGGTGCGGGTCGGACGGGCATCCTCAGCCGTCCGGACGCGGCTGGCACCAGAGGTGAAGCGACCTGCGGCCTTCTTGCCGCCTGTGGTCAGGGCCTTGCGACGCTCAAGCGCTGCTTCCCGACTGGATGTGCTGGCCATGTCCGCCCGTCGAATGGAATCGTGTTGGTATGGGGGTCCTGATGCAGATCAGGACCCCGGATGATCACGCATGTGATCGCAGAACCGCGCCGGAGGCTGAGGTTCAGCGGCCCTCGAACACCACGAAGCACGCACCCTGGCTCTGGGTGTAGGCGTCGTAGCCCACCAGGCGCACGTGGTGGTCGGGGTAGGCCCGGTGGCAGGCCTCGAGCTCGTTCACGATCACGCTGAGATCCTTCTCACCGAAGAAGGGCAGCTTCCAGAACGACCAATAGGTGGCCATGGAACGGCTGGGATGGACGTGCTCAACGAGCGGGCTCCAACCCTGGGCAATGATGTAGGCGATCTGGTCGTAGATCTCGTCCTGGGTCATCGGCGGGAGGAAGCCGAAGGTCTCCAGGGTGGCGACTGTTTGGTAGTCACCCACGGTGCTCTTGAAGGGCATGGGGATCCTTGAGATGGATGGAATGAATGAACCTGTTCAGCTCCTGAAAGGGAGATCTGATCGCCGTGGATCAGAACCTCCCCCCAGCTGAGTCGTCTCAGTTGACGTCGAGCTTGTCGACGGTGTCGAACTCGAACTTGATCTCCTTCCAGGTCTCGAGGGCGATCGCCAGCTCGGGGCTGTGCTTGGCAGCCTCCAGAAGGATGTCGCGACCTTCACGCTCGATCTCGCGACCGGCGTTGCGGGCCTTGACGCAGGCCTCGAGGGCCACGCGGTTGGCGGCAGCACCGGCAGCCGAACCCCAGGGGTGACCGTGGGTACCACCACCGAACTGGAGCACGGAGTCGTCGCCGAAGATGCTCACCAGGGCCGGCATGTGCCACACGTGGATACCGCCGGAGGCCACGGCGAACACGCCGCCCATGGAACCCCAGTCCTGGTCGAAGAAGTTGCCGCGGCTGCGGTCTTCCGGCACGAAGGACTCGCGCAGCTGGTCGATGTAGCCCAGGGTCGACTGGCGGTCGCCCTCGAGCTTGCCCACCACGGTGCCGGTGTGGAGCTGGTCACCACCGGAGAGGCGCAGGCACTTGGCCAGCACCCGGAAGTGGATGCCGTGCTTGGGGTGACGGTCGATCACCGCGTGCATGGCGCGGTGGATGTGCAGCAGCATGCCGTTCTTGCGGCACCACTTCGCCAGACCGGTGTTGGCCGTGAAGCCACCGGTGATGTAGTCGTGCATGATGATCGGCTGCCCGAGTTCCTTGGCGAACTCGGCCCGCTCGTACATCTCCTCGGGAGTGGCGGCGGTGCAGTTGAGGTAGTGCCCCTTCTTCTCGCCGGTTTCCTGTTCGGCCAGCTTGACCGCTTCAGCCACGAACTCGAAGCGGTTCTGCCAGCGCTGGAAGGGCTGGGAGTTGATGTTCTCGTCGTCCTTGGTGAAGTCGAGACCACCGCGCAGGCACTCATACACCACCCGGCCGTAGTTCTTACCGCTCAGGCCGAGCTTCGGCTTGATGGTGCAACCCAGGAGAGGGCGGCCGTACTTGTTCATCCGGTCGCGCTCAACGACGATGCCGTTCGGCGGGCCCATGCAGGTCTTGATGAAGGCCATCGGGAAGCGGATGTCTTCCAGGCGCAGGTGGCGCAGGGCCTTGAAACCGAACACGTTGCCGACCAGGGAGGTCAGCACGTTGGTGATGGAGCCCTCCTCGAACAGGTCGAGGGGGTAGGCGATGAAGGCATAGAAGGATTCCTTGTCGCCAGGAACGTCTTCGATGCGGTAGCAGCGGCCCTTGTAGAAGTCGAGGTCGGTGAGGAGCTCGGACCACACGGTGGACCAGGTGCCGGTGGAGGATTCAGCTGCCACGGCAGCGGCGACTTCTTCCTTGGGCACACCCTCCTGGCCGGTGCACTTGAAGCAGGCCAGCAGGTCGGTGTCGAGGGGGACGTAATCAGGAGTCCAATACGTGTCGCGGTACTCCTTGACCCCGGCGTCGTACTTCTTGCTCATGGAGATTCTCCGGTTGGGTCGGGAAAGGGGGGAATGGCGCCGATCGCCCTGGCTTCACGCCTCAGGCGTCAGGCGTCTCAGTCCTTGGAACCGACGAAACCGGCGCTACCACCCAGGGCAGGCTCCACTTCGCGGTGGGGGCGAGCAATGATGTGGGCAGCCACCAGGCCGTCGCCCACGCGCTCGCAGGCATCGGCACCAGCGCGCACCGCGGCGTTCACAGCGCCGGTCTCGCCACGCACCATCACGGTGACGTAGCCGCCGCCGACGAACTCGCGAGCGATCAGGCGCACCTCGGCGGCCTTGGTCATGGCGTCGGCCGCTTCAATGGCCGGCACCAGACCGCGGGTCTCGATCATGCCGAGGGCGATGCCCATGGTTTCGTTAGCCATGTCCTGCTCCTGATGGAGGGGGGTGGGGTTCGCGTGTCACCTTCTTGCGCCGTGCGCCCCCCCGTCAAGCCATTTGGACTGTCGGCACCATCACCGTTTTCTCAAAAACAGATAAGCGCAGCTGATCAGCGCAACACAATTCGTTAGGCAATGCTTGGTCAGGGCCCTGCGACACAATGCCCCAACTCGGGATGGAACCGTGCCAGTTCTGGTGATCGCCAGCGGCAACCGCCACAAGGTGGCCGAGATCGGCGCCATGCTGGCCGCCGTGGACCTCGAGGTGCGCCAGCAGCCTGAGGGCCTGGAGATCGAGGAGACGGGCAACAGCTATGGCGAAAATGCTCGCCTGAAGGCGGAGGAGGTGGCCAACCTCACGGGCCACTGGGCCCTGGCCGATGATTCCGGCCTGGAGGTGGATGCCCTGGCAGGGGCCCCGGGGATCTATTCCGCCCGCTACGCGGCGAGCGATCCGGAGCGCATCGCCCGCCTGCTGCGGGAGATGGGCGACACGCCCTACCGCAGTGCCCGCTTCGTGAGCGCCATGGCCCTGGCCGACCCCAGCGGCCGCACCCGGCTGGAGTCGCAGGGGGTGTGCCAGGGGGTGATCCTCACGGCCCCGGAGGGCAGCGGGGCGGGCTATGACCCGATCTTCCATGTGCGCGAGGCGGGCTGCAGCTACGCCCGCATGGGCGATCACCTGCGCCAGCGGCTCGGCAGCCGCGCCAAGGCAGCCCGGGAGCTGGCGCCCGGTTTCCGTGCCCTGCTTGGCATCACCCACTAGGCGGACGCAGGGCCCGGGCCCTCCGCTTCAGGCGCCCGCGGTGGCGTTGATGTGGTGGATGGCCCGCATCGCCGCGGCGGCGGCCTCCTCCACATCCCCCTCCCGACCGGCCAGGGTGAGGCGGCCGAAGGCCCCCACGGCCTTCACATCCACCACGGTGATGTTGCTGGCCTTCTCGGCCTCGTTGGCGGCGATCAACACATAGCCGGCCGGTTCCGTCTCCAGGATGAACATGCTCATGCCCGCCTGGATCATCGAGCCGCGGCGGTTCTGGCGGTTGATCAGCACCGCGTGGTCGGGGGTGATGGCGCGGATGATCTCGGTCCAGGTCACATCGGCCGGACTGCGCTGTTCCTTGCGGTTGCCGATCGCCTCGAGCACCACATCGCCGGAGTGGAGCACATTGCTCTGGTCGCGGTGATAGAGCGCCAGGGAGCCGAAGGCCCGCTCCACGATCATCTGGCCCAGGCGCACGGTGCTGGCCTTGAGGGCGATGTCGGTGACCCGGTGCACCGCCATGCCGGGCGACACCTCCAGCCACAGGCAGGCATCGCCGGGGATCGGCAGGAAGCCCTGGCTCACCGTGCCCATGTAGGCGGCGAGCTGGGGTTGCAGGGAGTCGAGGAACACGTAGGTGCGCAGCTCGATCGACTCCACGTGGCTGTTGAGCCGCGTCAGCCGCGCCCCCTCACTGTCGGTGGTGATCACACAGCTGGCGCCATCGCGCTCCGGCTCACCGGCCAGGCTGTCCACCACCGTGCCGGTGATGGCCGGCCCGGTTCGCGGCAGGGAACCGCCAGGCAGGGAGCGCGCAGCCGAACCCACCCGGACTGGCACCGTTCGGTCCTCTCGTGGGCGGCGGGTGGAGGGCAAGAAGTGGCGGGTGAAGGGGGGCCTTCAGCTCAGGCCAGCACCGGCAGAGAATCTGTTGGGCTGGCGTTGCTGGGCGGAGCTCGGGAGGGTGTTCAGGCGGTGATGGCCCGAGGGTCCCACTGGGACGGGGCCCGAGCATCTGGAACCGGAGGAGCCCCCAGGGCAGAGCCACCTGAAGGGGCCACCTGGAGGGATTGCCCGCCCTCGAGCGCAGGTTTGGCCCGGGGCACGGACATGGCTCAAACACCCCCAGACCAGGGATGCCGGATCTTAACCCGCGCCAACGGCCCCCCCCCGCCCTTGCCGGGCCGGCAGAAGCCGGTACCGTCCGCCCAGTCGCAGTTCCGCCATGGCCAGCAAGCCGCGCACCGCCGACCCCCTTCCCCAGGGGGCCGAACCCCAGGGCGGCCATGACGGCGCGGGCCCTGCGGCCATGGCCGACTGGCTGGCTGAGGCGACGGCCCAGGGCATCAAGCCCGAGCAGGCTCTGGCCCTGATCGGCCTGGGGCTGATGCGCAACATCGGCGGCGCTGCCGGCACTGAATCGGCCTGGGTGTGGTCGGAAGGGGATGAGGCCGGCAGTGCCGACCTCACAGCCCTGCGCCAGCGCCTGGAGCTCACCGATCTGGCCCTCAGGACCGGTGCCCCGCTGAGCACAGCCGAGGTGACCGTGCTGCTGGGTGCACGCCCCGGTGGCGCCGTGGTGGACCGGGGCGGCCTGCGGGCCCGTCGGATCAGCCGCAACGTGTGGAAGCTGGGCAAGGCGGAGGAGGGAGCACCGTCGTTCCAGGACGGCTTCCGTCGTCGCCTCTGATCCCGGCCCTGCGCCCGATCAGCCCAGCCCCACCAGCTGCAGGGAGTAATCCCACACCTTGGCGGCTGTGTCCGGGTTGCTGGCCTGATCGGAGAGCTCCTGGCTGAACTGCCTGCCGTTCTTGCTCTGGCGGTTGCCCCAGCTCCAGTGCACACCGGACACGGCGAACTCGGGGTCGGACACCACCTGGGCCACCCGTTCTCCCGCCAGGGCCTGGCTCACATAGCCGCCGGTGATGTTCTTCTGGAACCACGGAAAGATCGTCTGGAACAACCTGGGGGTGTTGCGGAACAGGGGCGTGTCGGCCACGCAGCCCGGGTAGAGGGAACTGAACACGATTCCGGTGGACTGGTGCAGCCGCCGGTGCAGCTCCTGGGTGGTGATCATGTTGCAGAGCTTGCTGTCCTTGTAGGCCTTGCCGGGCTTGAAGGGCTTGCTGTTGGCCATGGCCACCGGGGCCTTGAAACCGGCGGCGAAACCGCTGAGGTCACCCAGATCAGCGGGGGCGGGGATGGGAATCTTGCCGCCCAGCTCCTTGGAGTTGGCCGTCACCGTGCCGAGGATCACCACCCGCCTGGAGGGGTGCTGCGACCGCTCCAGCTCGGGCAGCAGCATCTGGATCAGCAGGAAATGGCCCAGATGGTTGGTGGCCATCGAGATCTCATAGCCCTGGGGTGAGCGCTCCGGCTGCTTCAGCCGTGGCTTGTAGACAGCCGCGTTCACCACCACGGCGTCCAGCCCCTGGCCCACGGAGGCCATCAGGGTTTCCACGCCACTGCGCACGCTGTCCAGGTCGCCGAGATCGATGCGCAGGTGGTGGAGCCGCTCCCGGGGAATGGTGAGGGCGTCAGCCGCAGCACCGGCCTTCACCGGATCGCGGTTGGCGGTGATCACGGTCCAGCCCCGCTCCACGAGGGCCCGGGTGGCATTGAGGCCCACGCCCGAGGTGGTGCCGGTGATCAGAACCGTGCCCGGAGTTGCAGTCTCGGCCATGGAGCGGGGGGGAGTTCAGCTGCGGCCCAACCTAAGGACCGGCTGGCGAGCAGCACCAGCGGCCGATCCCCCTGCTCAACAGACAGACACCTCAGGGCTGGGCATTCGCTCCGGCGGCATCGGCCTGGGGCCCGGCGGCGGTCGGCGCCGGGGTGGGCTGCGCTGGCGCGGTGGGTTTCCACACCACCCGCAGGCGGTTGGGGGCGATCCACTGGTTCTGCTCGCGAATCAGCCGCTGCTCTCCATCCACGCCGAACAGGGCGTCAAAGCGATCACGTGCCTTGGCCAGTTTGGCCTGTTCCAGCTGCAACACCGCCGCCAGTTCCCCCTGGCGGTCCATGCGTTCCTGATAGGCACCGGCCAGCCTGACCAGGCTCACGCCGGCCATCAGCACCAGGCCGAGCTTCACGGTGAGCCCGATCACGCTGCAGTGGAGATCCCGGCGCTCGCTCGACAGACTCACGGCCGCTCCGGCCTCCAGCAGGGTGGCGCGGGCGGCGGGGGTGGAGCGGCGGGGCCGGCCGGAAGACGCGGTCGATTCCCCCTGGTGTGAGGGGGGTGAGAAGGGATCCGCTCCGGCCGGCGCGGCAACGGACTGGAGCACCGAGCGTGATCGGGTGGCAGAGACCGAGCGCGCTCTGGCTGCCGATCTGGCTGTTGTCCTGGAGGATTGCCTCAAGGCGCCTGCTGCTCAACGATGCATCGCTTTTAGCGGGAATCCGGCGCACTGCCAAGGGCTCAGAGGCGGCCCGGGGCCGGTCAGGCCTTGTAGAGGCTGAAGCAGAGGCGCACAGCCAGCACGCCGGCGTGGGCGGCCACCACCAGAGCGATCAGCACCTGGGCCTGGCTGAGGGCGGAAACCATCGGAAAAACTGGAGGCACGTCGCCACCATTGTTCGGCCTGGGCTGGCTACGGTCCAGCTTCAACGCCCTTGCTGTCACAGCTCTTGACGCCCATCGCCGAGCCGCCGGCCGCCGTGTCGATCTCACAGGCCCAGATCCAGGCCCTGGATCTGGGCCCCCTGGACGGCTGGGCCGCGCTTCCTCCGGCCTCCCTGCTCCAGGCCGGTGCCCGGCTGGAGCTGCAGTTCCACTGGCCCCGGGCCGATGACGATCCGCGCGAGCTCTCGGAAGTGCCGGAGGTGCGGCTGTGGAGCCTGCGGGCCGACGCCCGCCATCCCTGGCTGCCCCTGGTGCTGGATCGGGCCTCCGGCCAGCTCAGTCGCCACGTGGCCATGCTGCTGCCCCACGGCTTCAGCCGCAACGAGGGGCTGCGCTACGCGCCGGAAGCCCTGGAGCTCTGGCTCACCCACCGTCTGTTTCTGCTCGATGACTGGGCCCGGAATCACGGCCTGAACTGCCGCCAGACCCTCACCCAGATGGCCGCCGTGCTGGGGCTGGAGGTGGATACGGCCTTCTGGGACAGCCTCGACTGAGGGCCTGCGGCTGCTCAGCCGGCCAGCGTTGCGGGCACCAGGGCCTGGAGTGCTCGCCGGCCGCTGTCGCAGGCCACCAACAGGGTGAGTGCCCGCAGCAGCCACACCAGCTGGGCCTCCCCCAGCCGGTGCAGGCGGGCGGCCGCCCAGCGGGCCCCAAGCGCTGCGGTTCCCCCCAGCACCAGGCCGAGCAGCGCCTCGCCCCGGCCTGCGTCCACGAAGGCGACGCTGGCGGCCAGGGAGGAGGCCAGCACCGCCAGGGTGCTCAGCCGCACGGCGCTGTGGACGTCCATGGCCAACCCCCGCACCAGCAGCGGCACCATCAGCAGGCCGCCCCCCACCCCCAGCAGTCCGCTGGTGAGGCCGGCCACACTGCCCACCCCGGCCAGGGCGGGCCAGGGCGGGGGACTGACCGCGGCACCGGTCTGCAGCTGGGAGCGGGGCCGGAGCGTGATGGCCAGCACGCCATAGAGCAGCGCCTGCAGCAGCAGCAGCGCGCTGCCCGCCAACAGGCCACCCAGCTGGCTGAAGCCGATCGCGCAGCCGGCGGCGGCGGTGGCCAGCACCAGTCCCTGCCGCCGGGGCAGGTTGCCATTGCGCAGGTGTACTGCGCTGCCCGCCAGGGTGGTGGGCACGATCGCCAGGGTGCTGGTGGCCAGGGCCTGGTGGGGCTCCAGACCCAGCAGCAGCAGCAGCGGCGAGAACACCAGCCCGCCACCGATGCCCAGCAGGCCGGAGAGCACCCCGGCCAACAGTCCCAGCGGTAGAACGGGAAGCAGTTGGTGCAGGGCAGGCATCGGGCTGCAGCCATGGATGACGCCTCAGCATCCCTGAACACGCGCCTGCTGCCCTCCTGCCGGCTGGGCGGTGCCTGGCAGATGGCGATCGACCACTGGCTGCTGGCCCAGGAGGGACCCGCCCTGCGGCTCTACCACTGGCAGCGGCCCACCCTCTCGCTGGGCTTGCACCAGCGGAGGATCCCGGATCACTGGAAAACTCTGGCTGCGGCTGGTCGCGTGGAGCTGGTGCGCCGCCCCAGCGGCGGCCAGGCCGTGCTGCACGGCGGCGACCTCACCTACGCCCTGGTGTGGCCCCAGCCCCCCGGCGACCGCCAGCAGGCCTACCGCCAGGCCTGCCTCTGGCTGCAGCGGGCGTTTGAGCAGCTGGGCCAGCCGCTCGCCTTCGGCAGCGCACCCGCCTCCCTTGCCGGCAGCAACTGTTTTGCCAGCAGCACCGCCGCCGACCTGGTGCACGCCGATGGCACCAAGCGCATCGGCAGTGCCCAGTTCTGGCGCGCTGGGCGGCTGCTGCAACACGGCTCGATCCAGCTGGCGGTGGATCGGCAGCTCTGGCGGGACCTGTTCGCTGCCCCCGCCCCGGCGCTCGCCCCGCTGCCGGCCCGCGGGGCGGAGCTGGAGCGGCTGCTCCTCGATGCGGCCGCCCGCTTCCTGCCCCTGCCGCCGGTCCGGGAAGGGCCCCTGCGGGCTGCGGAACTGGCGGAGATCGCGGCCGGACTGGACCGCTACCGACTGGGGGTGACGGAGAGTTCCCCCGAGGCCACCATGGCGCGCACCACCTGGGGCAGGGCCAGACCCAGGGGATAGGTGCCCTGGCGGCGGGCGGCCTGCAGCAGCGGTTCGGGCAGCTTCACGCCCAGCTTGCCCAGCACCGCCTCGCCCAGCTCGGGGCGCTCCAGGGTGCCGGAGGGCAGTCCGGCCGGGCTCAGCACCAGCAGCCGGGAGCAGTTGCGCTCCTCCAGGTCCTGCACGGCCTGCCAGAGCGGTGCTTCGGCACTGATGGCAGGCAGGCTGCTCAGCGGTTCGAGGTGATCCACGACCCGGTCGCTGTCCCAGCGCTGCACCGGCAGCTGCTGGAGGGTGCGATCGTCGATCACCCCCTGCCAGCGGCCGCGGTCGCACACCAGCAGCCAGTCGGCCAGACCGACGGGGCTGGCCTCGCTGAGGCGCAGCTCACTGAGCTGGCGCAGGCTGGCGTTGGCCTCCAGCACCCGGAAACGCTTCCGCGCCGCATCCTTCACCTTGAGACTGGAGAGGGCGCTCTGCAGTTGCAGCATCTGCTGCTGGTTGCGCACGGCCCCCAGGCCGAACCAGCCCAGCAGCATCAGCCAGGCGCCGCCCATGCCGGCGCCGCGCAGCAGCAGCCAGGCCCCCAGACCGATCGCCGCAAAGGCCAGCAGGCGTCCCGAGGCATTGGCCACCTCCACACCCCGGCGTTGGCTGCCGCTCACCTGCCACACCAGCGCCTTCACGATCAGGCCGCCGTCCAGGGGCAGCCCCGGCAGCAGGTTGAACAGGGCCAGCACGAGGTTGAGGGTGCCGAGTTCGGTGACCATCACGCCCAGCCAGGGGGCCAGATGGGTGGCGCCATGGCTGCCGGCCAGCAGGGAAAGACCCAGCACCAGACTCACGGCCGGGCCTGCCGCGGCCACCAGCAGGGAACCGATGGCCGTACTGCACTCCCGCTCCACGCTGGCCACGCCCCCGAGCATGAACAGGGTGATGCTCTTCACCTTCACCCCCTGGCTGAGCGCCACCAGGGAGTGGCCCAGCTCGTGCAGCACCACCGAGAGGAACAGCAGCATCGCCGTGATCAGGGCCAGGCCCCACAGCCACGGGGTGGCGATGAGCTGGAGGCCATCGCCGGCCAGCTGGATGCGGTAGTGCTGGTGGAAGGCCATGGTGGCCAGGGCCAGGATCAGGAACCAGCTGGGATGGATGCGCAGCGGGATCCCCCTGATCTTCAGCAGTTGCCAGCCCTCACCCACTAGCCGCTCTCCCGGTTCAGCCGGCGATGCGGCCCTCACTCCCCGGATCCTAGAAACCCCTCCGTCGCGCCGATCAGCCGTGTCTGCACCCTTGCTGAAGATCTGCGGATTGCGCCAGCCCGCCCAGGCGGCGGCCATCGCCGGCCTGGGCGTGGATGCCATCGGCGTGATCGCCGTGCCGCAATCCCCCCGCTGGCTCGCCCCCGCCCAGCGGCCGGACCTGTTCGCGGCGATGCGGGCGGCCTCGCCCAGCTGCCTGGGTGTGCTGGTGTGCGCCGATCCAGGCGACCACGAGCTTGCGCCGCTGGAGCCCAGCCAGGGCCACGGGGTGATTCAGCTGCATGGCAGCGAGAGCCCGGAGCGGTGCCTGGAGCTGCGGCGGCGTTTCGGCTGCGCGGTGTGGAAGGCGATCCGGCTGCGCCAGCCCGCCGACCGATCCCGGGTGGATGCCTACGCCGGCTCAGTGGATGCCGTGCTGCTCGACGCCTGGGTGCCGGACCAGCTGGGGGGCACGGGCCATCGCATCCCGCTGGAATGGCTGCGGGACTGGCGGCCGGCCCTGCCCTGGTGGCTGGCGGGCGGGATCACGGCCAGCCGGGCGGCGGCGCTGCTGGGGCAGCTCAGCCCCACGGGCCTCGATGCCTCCAGCGGTGTGGAGCGGGCGCCGGGAGACAAGGATCTGGACCAGGTGCGTGCCCTGCTGGGGGCTGTGCGCGCCAGTGGCCGAGCCTAGGTTGGCCATCACCAGAGCTCTGTGGCCATGCCAAATCCCCGCCTGCTGTCCCTGCTGCTGGCCAGTGTGCTCGGGATGCTGCCGCTGGCAGGCCGGGGCCAGGACCTGGTGGGCTGCTCCCTGGTGGACGGGCAACTGTCCTGTGTGCCGGGAGTGAGCGCCGATCCCCAGGCCCAGATCCGGGCCCTGCGCGGCCAGATCGGCGCCACCCTGGCGCAGGAATCGGCTGTGCAACAGCAGATCGATGGCCTCCAGAACCTGGTGCTGAGCGGCGAGGCGCTGGAGGGCAGCCTGCTGCAGGCCAGCCTGGAGGCCGATCAGCTGGCCAACCTGCCTCCCACGGCCTTCCACTGGTACCGGCTCAGCCCTGGAGGCTCCCACTGGATCTGGATCGAATCGGCCCAGGGCCCCAGTTACCGGCTCAGCGCCCTTGACCTGGGCAGCCAGGTGATGCTGGTGGTGGTGGGAGACGACGGCCCCGGGGCCCGGCGACAGGCCACTCCCCCGGTGGGGCCGGTGCGTCCGGGCCCCTGAAGGACACCGGACAGGTCACACCCCAGTGGCCTGTCCGGCACAGGTGGTCTGAGCGGCTCAGGTCGAGAGCATCGACTCCTGCTGCTTCACCAGCTCGAAGAACTCAGCCTTGAGGCTGGCGTCCTTGCGGAAGGCACCCCGCACCACGGAGTTCACCATGCTGGTCTGCGGTTCCTTCACGCCGCGCCACTTCATGCAGTAGTGCTGGGCCTTGACCAGAACAGCCAGACCCTCGGGCTGGCACAGCCGTTCGATCTCGTCGGCCAGGATCATCACCGCCTCCTCCTGGATGTGGGGCCTGGAGAACACCCAGTCAGCCACCCGCGAGAACTTGGAGAGGCCGATCACCCGTTGACCGGGCTTGATCCCGATCCAGCAATTGCCCAGGATCGGCACCAGGTGATGAGAGCAGGCCGAACGCACTGAAATCGGCCCCACCGTGTAGATCTCATCCAGTTGCTTCACGTTGGGGAAACTGGCGATCTTGGGCTGGTGGTGATAGCGACCCTTGAACACCTCGTGCAGGTACATCCGCGCAACCCGCTCGGCTGTCTCCTCCGTGTTGTGGTCGTTGTCGATGTCGATCACCAGGCTGCGCAGCAGCTCACGCACCTTGCCGGCAACTTCGATCTCCAGCTGCTCGAGTTCACCCTCAAGCAGCTGTTCGGCGATGTTGTCGTTGGCGAAATAGGGCACGCCGGCCTCGTCGAGGCGCTGGCGAATGCGCAGGCTCACGGGCAGGGGCCCGGCTTCGGGAGCGATGGCAGCGGAACCGCTGGCAGGGGTGAAGCCAGAAGACAGAGTGGAGGTCATGGAGAGGCTCAGAGCGCGCCAGCGGCGGGCATGAGGGTGAGATCTTCCACCACCTGAGTGGCGGGCTGTTGGGCTAGGTACAGCAGGGCATCGGCGGCCCGCCCAGCAGAAAGCATGGCATGCCGATCGAACGAACTGGCGACCGTTTCGCTATCCCAGAGGGGCGTATTTACCGCACCGAGGGTCAGCGTGCTGACCCGGATCCCATGGGCGCGCTCCTCCACGGCCAGGCAGCGGCTGAGCGAGGCCAGGGCGGCCTTGCTGACGCAGTAGGCCCCCCAGTCGGGGAAGGCCTGATGGGCCGCATGGCTGCTCACGTTGATGATGTGCCCGCCCCCCCGGGCGCGCAGGCGGGGCAGCAGGGCCTGGCAGAGCTGGAACACGGCCGTGAGGTTGAGTTGGAGCAGCGACTGCCAGTGGTGCAGGGGCATCTCGGCCAGGCTGCCGGTGTAGGCCATGCCGGCGTTGTTGATCAGCACATCGGGAGCTGGGACCCGGTCCGCCAGGGCGTCGAGGGCCGGGGCAATGGCCCCGGGATCAGCCAGGTCGAGGTGTTGCCGTTCCACGGCATGGCCCTCAGCCTTCAGCTCGTGCACGAGCTGGTCAAAACCGTCGGAAGGACGGGCGAGCAGCTGCAGCCCGAAACCGGCGGCGGCGAAGCGGCGGGCAGCCGCCGCGCCGATGCCGCGGGATGCGCCAGTGATCAGTACAGAAGGCAAGCGAGCACGGTGAGAACGGCCGGGTGAGCATCCGAAGACAACTGATCCCGGGAAACCTTAAGAAGTCTGCATCGTCTCTGGGGGCGCCCCTTCCAGAACACGGCCCATGCGCCGGAATTTCGCATAGCGCTGCTCCTTCAGCTGTTCGGGGCTGAGCTGCTCCAGCAAATCCAGCTGCTCCAGCAATGCCGCCTTGAGCGTTTCGGCCGCCTGGAGCGGCGCCCAGTGGTTGCCACCCGAGGGTTCGGGCAGAACCGCGTCCACCACTCCCAGCTGGAGCAGGTCCGCGCCCGTGATCTTGAGGGCCTCGGCCGCCACAGGCGCCTTGGCGGCATCCCGCCAGAGGATCGAGGCACAGGCTTCGGGGCTGGCCACGGTGTAGACGCTGTGCTCGAACATCAGCAGTCGGTCGGCCACACCGATCCCCAGCGCCCCGCCGGAGCCGCCCTCGCCGATCACGGTGGCCAGGATCGGCACCCGCAGGCGGAACATCTCGCGCAGGTTCACGGCGATCGCCTCCCCCTGTCCCTGCTCCTCGGCGAGCACGCCGGCGTAGGCCCCGGGCGTGTCGATGAAGCTCAGGATGGGCAGCCGGAAGCGATCGGCATGGTCCATCAGGCGCATGGCCTTGCGGTAGCCACCAGGGGAGGCCATGCCGAAGTTGCGGGCCACGTTCTCCTTGGTGTCGCGCCCCTTCTGGTGACCGATCAGCACCACTCCCCGGTCGCCGATGCGGCCGATGCCACCCACCAGCGCCTGGTCATCCGAGCCGCAGCGGTCGCCGTGCAGTTCGATGAAGCCATCGCAGATCACCTGGATGTAGTCGAGGGTGCTGGGCCGCTGCGGGTGGCGGGCCACCTGGATCTTCTGGGCCGGGGTGAGGGCCGCGAAGATCTCGTGCCGGCGCCGGGTGGCGAGGGTCTCCAGCTGCAGCAGCTGCTGACTCACATCCACTTCGGAATCGCGGGCCAGCTGGCGGATCTGCTCGATCTGCTCCTCCAGCTCCACCAGAGGCTTCTCGAAGTCCAGCAGGGCGCGACGGGCCATGGCGGGGTGGGGCGTGGGGGAGGGGGAAGGGATGGGCGGAGGATCAGGCCGTGGCCAGGCTGGGCGCGGGCAGCGAAGCGGGGTCGAGCTCCAGGGCCCGGAAACCATGGCGAAGGGAGGCGGCGCCGATCAGGTCCATGGCCTCCAGGCTGATGTTGTTGCGGCCCCAGCTGAAGTTGGTGTGGATCTCCTCAAAGTCAAGCAACATCGCCTCAGCGAAACAGGCAAACATCTGGCGCTGGGGTTTCGCCATCTCGGCCACCTCCATCATCTGCCAGCCGATGTCCTGCCAGAACTCCACGATGCCGCCCTTGAGCACATGAACACCGGGGGCCGATGCCTTGCTGTCGAGGTTCTTGGGATAGCCGCCATCGATCATCAGGCAGGGACGGCGCAGGCTGGCGGTGTCGATCTGCAGGCTCTGGGGCAGGCTGGCCACCCACACCACCACATCGGCCTGGGGCAGGGCTTCATCGAGGGCCAGGATCGTTCCTTCACCCAGGCTCTGCTGCAGATCGATCAGGGGCTGGGGCCTGCGGGCCACCAGCAGCAGTTCGCCCACCCCGCGGCGCTGCAGCCAGCGGCACACGGCACTGCCGATGTCGCCACTGGCCCCCACCACCGCCACCCTGGCCCGCGAAAGGTCGATGCCCAGCCGGGGGGCGCTGGCCTCCACCTGCTGACAGATCACCCAGGCCGTGTGGGTGTTGCCGGTGGTGAAGCGCTGCCAGTCGAGCTCCACCGCGCTCACCCGTTCCTCCCGCAGCAGGTTCATGTCCTCAAAGATGATGGAGGTGAACCCGCCCAGGGCCGTGATGTTGATGCCGGTCTTCTGGGCCAGTTCCATGGCCTTGAGCACCTTGCGCTTGGCCGTTTTGAAGCGGCGCAGCATCTCCGGTACGAACACCGAATCGATGTAGGCCCCCTCGATTGTCATGCCGGTGAGACCGGTGACCTGGATGCGCTCCACAAGCTGGGGGGGAGCCGCACACCACATGTCCAGGTCACCGTCGGCGAAATCGTCGTAGCCGAGTGATCGGGCCTTGACGCGGGCCTCCTCGAAGCTGGTGGAGTGACCGATCAGGCCAAACATGGGCACATCCTGGGAATGTGGCCGACGCTACATCCTGCCAAGGTGCATCGGCTGATCGGATGACCCCACGCCCTGCGGGCATCGCTCCAGGTGAGGGCCTGGGTCGAACCGTTCAACCCACCAGGGCAGCGGCCGCCATGCGGGCGATCTCCCGGCCGGTGAAGCCGATGTCCATCAGGGCTTCCTGGTAGGAGCTGAGGAAATCAGCCATCAGGTCCTCCTGATCCATCTGCAGGACCGCCGCGTCATCGGCCACCTGGTCGAGCATGCGTCGCACCAGGGGCAGATTCACCCTGTTGGCCTCGATCAGCTCGTCGCGCACCGTATCGAGATTGGCCTTGAGCCACTCCTGGCCGTAATTGAGGTGGGTGTATTCGTCCTTGACGACACCCTCCGTGATCTTGCGGGCGAAGGGATCGGCCACAGGGATATAGATGTGGTATGCAGAGATCGCAAACGCTTCGATCAGGATCGCCTGGATCAGCAGGCAGGTGGTCACCTTGCCCTCGGCAAGGGCGGCCTGGAAATTGTTGTGCAGAGGAGCGAAGAACTCCTTGGCGAAGGGCATGTCAGCGGTGACCTCCAGGTTCCTGGCACAGGCCGTGAAACCTTTCATGTGCTTGAGCTCCATGCGAGCAAGCTTGCCCAGCTCCTCAGCCTGGTCGGGCAGCAGGGAGCCGATGGCGATGTAGTTGTCGTGGGCCTCCTGTTCGCCCTCGATCACGATGGCGTTGATGCGGCTGTAGGCATCCTTGTAAGTGGCGCTGGAAAAGTCGGGCAGGGCAGCCTCCGGGCTGGTTCCAGGGGCCGCAGCAGTGACTGCAGAGCTGGGCTGCGAAGGGGTGGTCACGGACACCATGACGGCCGCAGATTGAGATCAGATGCGCCGACTGTAACCAGCATCACCGGCTTTCAGCTGGATCCCGCTCCAGCGCAGATCCATGGCGACCCCGGGGCGGCCAGTCGCTGCCCAGCAAGCTGTTGAAGCGGGAGGTCCAGCCGGCCACCAGCCGCGCAAACAGGGCGGCCCCCAGGGCGGCATCGGCGCCGGCGGCCGAGCCGATCACGCCACTGGCGCTCAGCTCGGCGGTGAGCCAGGCGTCCGGCACGGCGCCCTCCAGGTCCCAGCCCTGCGGGGGACCCGACGGCAGCACCCCGTCCCTGGGCCGCTGCGGCCCCACCTGCTCCGGGGCCAGGTGGAGCATCAGGCTGGTTTCAGCCAGCCCGGCATGGAGCCCCTGGTGGCGCTCCGGTTCGGGGATCAGCTCCGCCACCCCCTCCGGTCCGCTCCAGAGAAAGCAGGGCAGCACCCCCAGCGCCGGAACCCGCTCGTGCAGCTGGCGCGCCGCGGCCTGCAGCAGGGCGATCTGGCCGCCATGGGCGTTGAACAGCACCAGCCGCTGGAACCCTGCCCGCGCCAGCTGCTGCCCCACCGTGCTCACCAGCTCCAGCACCAGGGGGGCGGGCAGGCTGAGGGTGCCTGGAAAGCTGAGGTGCTCAGGGGAAAAGCCGAGCATCTGGGCCGGCAGCCTCCAGATCGGCCGTTCGGGGGGCAGGGCCTGGAGCACCGCCTCCAGCACCCGCTCGGCGAACAGGGCGTCCGTGCCCAGCGGCAGGTGCGGCCCATGCTGCTCCACGGCTCCCCAGGGCCACACCACCGTGCTGCCCTCGCGGGCTGCCAGCTCCCGCACCTGGGTCCAGGAGAGGTGGGTGAGATGGCGTTCGGGCGACATCGCCTTCGGTTCGGCTGCCTACAGTGTGCGGCTGTCAGTCCCCGCGGAGATGGCCGGATCCGGCAAGCCCACGCCCACGTCCCAGGGGTCAGCCTCCTCGGGGCGGCCCGTTCCTCCCGGCACGCCTCGCCCCCAGCCCACGCCGCCGCAGCGCCGGCCGCCCCAGGTGCTGATGATCAAGAAGGACGAGCCGCGCAACGGGGCTGAAACGGACCAGCCGGCCGGCCCCCCTGTGACGCCGTCTCCCCAGGCACCGGCCTCCCCACCGGCCTCCCCACCGGCCTCCCAGGTACGCGCTCCCCAGGCTGCCTCTGCTGCTCCGGCGCGCAGCGATGACGAGCTGTTCGACCTGGGCGAGATGGCAGGCCTCACCATGGCCGACCTGCTGGGTCCCGATCCGGGGCGCTCCGGCGGCCGCTCCCCATCCCGCCCGCCCCAGGCCGCTGCCCAGCCCCAGGCCGCTGCCCAGCCCAAGGCCGCGGTGGTGAGCCGCAGCGTGGACGACTTTGACTTCGACGCCGACGCCTTCCTGGCCGCCCTCGATGAGCAGGACTTCGTGGGCACCACCGGGGAGGTGGTCACCGGCACGGTGATCGGCCTGGAGAGTGACGGCCTGTACGTGGACATCGGCGGCAAGGCCCCCGGCTTCATGCCCAAGAAGGAAGCCGCCCTGGGTGTGATCACCAACCTCAAGGAGCGCTTCCCCAGGGGCACCGAAGTGGAGGTGCTGGTCACGCGCGAGCAGAACGCGGACGGCATGGTGACGGTGAGCGCCCGGGCCCTGGCCCTGCGCCACAGCTGGGAGAAGGTGCGCGGCCTGGAGAAGGAGGGCAAGGTGGTGCAGGTGAAGGTGAACGGCTTCAACCGCGGCGGCGTGACCTGTGATCTGGAGGGCCTGCGCGGCTTCATCCCCCGCTCCCAGCTCCTGGAGGGCGAGAACCACGAGGCCCTGGTGGGCAGGACCCTCGGCGTCACCTTCCTGGAGGTGAACCCCGAAACCCGCAAGCTCGTGCTCTCGGAGAAACGGGCCGCCACTGCGGCCCGTTTCTCCGAACTGGAGGTGGGCCAGCTGGTGGAGGGCGTGGTGGTGTCGGTGAAGCCCTACGGCTTCTTTGTGGATCTGGGCGGCATCAGCGGCCTGTTGCACCAGAGCAGCATCAGCGGCGGCCAGTTGCGTGAGCTGCGCGAGGTGTTTGATCAGGGCGACCGGGTGCGCGCCCTGATCACCGACCTGGATCCCGGCCGCGGGCGGATCGCCTTGAACACCGCCCTGCTGGAGGGCCAGCCCGGCGAACTGTTGATCGACAGGCAGAAGGTGATGGACGAAGCGGAGGACCGGGCCAACCGGGCCCGCTCGCTGCTGCGCCAGCAGGAGCAGCAGGCCGGATGACCAGCTCCGCCACCAGCTCCACCGGCGGCGGCACGGCCATCGGACCCGACTGGGAACTGGACTATTACTCCAGACCCATCCTCGACGGCGATGGCAAGAAGCGCTGGGAACTGTTGATCTGCTCCACTCCGGAGGTGGACAGTGAGGGCCGGGTGCGGGGTGAATCCTTTCAGTGGGTTCGCAGCTGCCCGGCCGGCAGCGTGAACTCCATCTGGCTGCGCGAGGCCCTGGAACA
Source organism: Cyanobium sp. M30B3 (assembly GCA_018399015.1). Classification (GTDB taxonomy): domain Bacteria; phylum Cyanobacteriota; class Cyanobacteriia; order PCC-6307; family Cyanobiaceae; genus NIES-981. The sequence continues at coordinate 1,936,843 of CP073761.1, read as the reverse complement.
GGCCCTCGCGGCCAGCGGGGAAGCCGGGTTCGCGCCACCAAGGCGCCTGCGCTGCTGGCGGGCCTCGATGCGCACGATGGTGCAGCGGGCCGCCGAGGGTCTGGGCATGGAGCTGGTGGCCAGCCGCCGCACCTACGCCCTGGTGAGCTGGCTGCAGCAGCGCCAGCGGGAGGTGTATCCGACCCAGGAGGGCTACATGGTGGGTCCCCTGGCCCCCGCGCCCGCCGCCATCCGTCCCGTGCCGGTGCCCCTGCCCGAGGCGGCCCGGGGCAACCGCTGGAGCTGGGCCAGCCTGCCCGTGGCCGCCCTCAGCAGTGCGGGCCAGTGGCAGAGCAGTTTCCAGGGCCTGGTGCCCCTGCCAGCCGGTGTGGATCCCGAAGCCACGGTGCCCGGCATCCGGCTGTTCGGAGCGGGCAGGGCCCTGGCGATCGCCGGCTGGCTGGCGGGGCTTGAGCCGGTGCGCCTGGAGATCGACGGCCGCCTGCTGGTGCTGGAGGCGGGGCTGGAGGACCGCTGGTCCCTGGGGACCCTTGCCGAGGAGGAGGCCGACGCGGCGCGGCAGGCCTTCGCCCTGGCCCGTGAGCAGGCGGACGGCCTGCAGTTCCTGGCCGTGCAGGCCCAGGAGAGCGATCAGAGCTTCGAGGGCTTCTGGCTGCTGCAGGATCTGCCTGATCCCTGATCCCTGATCCCTGATCCCTGATCCCTGATCCCGCGCCGATGAGCGAAGCCGTTGATTTCCCGTTCAACCGCCCCGACAGCGGCTTCAACTCCCTGCCGGGCTGGACCTGGGTGGGCTGTTACGGGGGCTACTACCTGCAGGCCGACCTGTTGGCGGGCTTCGAGCACGGCTTCTTCACCCGCCAGTGGCAGGGGCGAGGCCCCGAGGACCTGGCCGGCTACCTGAGCGCCGGTGTGAGTGTGCATCGCACCCGCCAGGTGCACGGCAACAGGGTGCTGCCGGCGCGGCAAGCCGTCGCCCCGCCCTGGCCGGATGCCGATGGCCTGCGCAGCGACGCCGGTGGCCAGAGCCTCTGGGTGTGCGGCGCCGACTGCACGCCCGTTCTGCTGGCGGATCCCGTGCGGGGGGCGGCGGCGGCCTGCCATGCCGGCTGGCGCGGCGTGGCCAGCGGCATCCTGGCGGAGGCGGTGGCCGCTCTGGTGGCCGATGGCAGCGCAGCGGCCGATCTGCTGGTGGCCCTTGGCCCCGCCGTCAGCGGTGCCAACTACCAGGTGCACCACAGCGTGAGCTGTGAGCTGGCCGCCAGCCTCACTCCCCTGCTGAGGGAAGCACCCCTGGGGAGCCCGCCGGAGCAATCCCTCAGCCAGGAGCTCGAACTCCTGCGTGCAGGCCGGGCGCTGGCCGTGGATGCGGAGCCGCAGAAGGATCGCCTGGACATTCGCCAGGCCGCACGCATTCAACTGGAGCTGCTGGGTATCAACCCGGAGCGGATCGCCAGCTGCCCCCTCTGCACGGTGGCCGAACCTGACCTTTTCCACTCCTGGCGCCGAGATGGCATCAAGGCAGTGCAGTGGAGCGGAATCGTGGCTCAGAACTGAGGGCAAAGCCACCAGAGTGGTGGGCGCAGCAGAGCACTGAAAATCGCCGATTCCGAAGCCCAGACTCTCTGCCTTCCTTGCAGATGGCCAGGAAAGCCTGTAATAATGCATTTGTTGCATAGTTCATTTCATGCTCACTGGCGCAGACCTGCTTGCCAAGGTCAAAGAGCTCTCTGACGCATCCAAATCCGATCTCGTTCGGGCCTGCGGGTATGTCTCTTACAAAAAGGACGGCTCGGAGCGGTTGAACTTCACCGCCTTCTACGAAGCCCTGCTCAATGCCAAGGGCGTGGATCTGGGTACTCCCGCCAAAAGCGGCAAGGGAGGCCGCAAGCTGGGCTTCTTCACCAAGGTGCAATTCAACGGCAACCTGATGGTGGGCAAGGCCTACACCGCCCAGCTGGGGCTGCAGCCCGGCGATGAGTTCGAGATCAAACTCGGTCGCAAGCAGATCAAGCTCGTGCCCCTCGGCACAGCCGAGGACGACGAGGAGTGAGGAGCAGCCTGCCGGCCCTCCAGGGCTGAACGGGCCCGTCCGGTTCGTTCAGCCCTGCTGGCGGAGCAGCGCCAGGCCCAGTTGTTCCGCCACTTTGATGCCGTCGATGGCAGCAGAGAGGATGCCCCCGGCAAAGCCGGCCCCTTCCCCCGCCGGATAGAGCCCAGGCGTATTGGTCGATTGCAGGGAATCCGGGGATCTCAGCACCCGCAGGGGAGAGGACGTGCGGGTCTCCACCCCGGTGAGCACCGCATCGTGCTCACAGAATCCCGGCAGGTTCTGATTGAAGTGGGGCAGAGCCTCACGCAGGGCTGAGGTCACGAATGCGGGCAGGCAGGGTTCCAGGTCGGTGAACACCACCCCCGGCTGATACGAGGGCTGCACGGCCATCGGCTCCAGCGGGCTGTCCGCGGCAGTGGCACGCTCCCCATGGGGGCGCCCGGCGAGGAAGTCCGCGACCCTCTGGGCCGGAGCCCGCAGGCTGCCGCCACCGGCCGCAAAGGCCTGCTGCTCCCAGTGGCGTTGAAAGGCCACCCCGGCCAGCGGATCTCCCGCAGCGCGGCCATAGGGCTCCAGATCGGCCAGGGTCACGTTCACCACGAGGCCGCTGTTGGCATTGCGCTCGTTGCGGGAGTGCTGGCTCATGCCGTTGGTCACCACGGCGCCGGCTTCCGAGGTGGCCCCCACCACCAGGCCCCCGGGGCACATGCAGAAGCTGTACACGTCCCGGCCCAGGTTGGCCGGCTCCCGGCAGTGGTGCACCAGCTTGTACTCAGCTGCCCCCAGCCGGGGGTGTCCCGCCGCCTCGCCCCAGCGGGCCCGGTCGATCAGTGGCTGGGGATGTTCGATACGCACGCCCATGGCGAAGGGCTTGGCCGCCATGGCCACGGCCTGGCTGTGCAGCCACGCGAAGGTGTCACGGGCACTGTGGCCCACAGCCAGCACCACCGCTTCGGCCGGGATCGTGCCGCCGTCGGCCAAGTGCACGCCCCGCAGCCTCCTGCTGTGCGGTGCCAGCTCCAGGCCGGTGACCCGGGCGCCGAAGCGCACCTCGCCGCCCAGGGCCTCGATCCGGGCCCGCAATCCCCGCACCACCGTGGCCAGCTTGAACGTGCCGATGTGGGGACGGTGCAGGGTGAGGATCTCCGGGTTGGCGCCGGCATTCACCAGCTCTTCGAGCACCTTGCGCCCATAGGGGCGGGGCTCACTCACCTGGCTGTAGAGCTTGCCATCGGAGAAGGTGCCGGCCCCTCCCTCCCCGAACTGGGCGTTGGATTCGGGGTTGAACGGGCGCTCCCCCCGCCAGAAGCCGAACGTGTCGGCCGTGCGCTGCTTCACCGGCTGGCCGCGCTCCAGCAGCAGGGGGCGCAGTCCCATCTGGGCCAGCAGCAGGGCGGCGAAATAGCCGCAGGGTCCGGCGCCGATCACCACCGGCCGCGGGCCATGCCAGTCGCCCAGTGAAGCCAGCGGCCGGTAGCGCTCATCCGGGGTGGGGCGCAGATGGGGATCACCCCGGAAGCGCTCCAGCAGCCGCGCCTCGGCGGCGGGCGAGAGGGCCAGCTCCAGGTCGAGGCTGTACACCAGCCGGATCGGCCGCTGCCGGCGGGCATCGACGCTGCGCTTCACCAGCCGCTGGCCACGCAGCTGTTCCGGCTGCAGCCGCAGGCGGCGGCAGATGGCCGCCGTGAGATCGGCGTCGCTGTGGTCGAGGGGCAGTTTCAGCTCGCTCAGGCGCAGCACGGCAGCATCTCCGGCGATGCATTCATTTCAGCAGCCGCCACGGGCGCCCTGGCTCTGCCAGGGTGTGGTTCCTCCGGTCTGCAGGGCGCGATGTCCCTCACCCACTGCCCGCTGTGCCTCGCCCTGGCGGTGGTGAGCACCGCCCGCGGCCTGAGCCTTGCCCTGCTCTTCTGGCAGCTGCGCGCCGATCGCCGAAGGCCCGGCGAGGCCCGCTGCGGATTGCCCCGGCCGGGGAACGTCTGCGCGCTGGCCCGATGATCACCGCCACCTACTTCGGCGCCAACGGCTGGCTGCTCGACTTCGAGGGGTTCCGGGTGCTGGTTGACCCATGGCTGTGCGACGAGCTGGTGTTCCCGCCGGGACGGTGGTTCTTCAGCGGCAGCCTGCCCCATCCCTGGCCCGTGCCCGCCAACCTCCAGCTGCTGCTGCTCACCCAGGGGCTCCCGGACCACTGCCACCCCCCCAGCCTGGCCCTGCTCGATCCGGCGCTGCCGGTGGTGGGCTCCGCCAGCGCCGCCGCCCGGGCCCGGCAGCTGGGCTTCCAGCAAGTGACGGCGCTGGCCCCGGGCCAGACCCACCTGGCGGGAGCGCTGCGCATCCGGGCGACGGCAGGAGCGCCCGTTCCCCAGGTGGAAAACGGCTATCGCCTCGACCACCCGGCCGGCAGCCTCTATCTCGAGCCCCATGGATTCCTCGATCCCGACCTGCCGGCCGAACCCCTGGATGCCGTGATCACCCCGGTGGTGGATCTGTCGCTGCCGCTGGCCGGCCCGTTCGTGCGCGGCCGCGAGGTGCTGCCCCGGCTGCTCGAGCGCTTCCGCCCCTCGGCGGTGCTGGCGAGCACCGCCGGCGGCGATGTGCGCTTCGCAGGCCTGCTCACCCGCGCTCTCCGCCAGCAGGGCGGAGCCGAAGAAGCGGCGGCCCTGGTTGAAACCGAGCAAACCGACGAGCGGCCACCCCCGCGCTTCATCGACCCGATCCCCGGACAGGCCTACAGGCTCGCCCCTTCCCCCTGACCGTCGAGCGATCGCCTCCTGCCATGGCCGTTCCCGTTCCCTCCCCGCCGGCATGGATGGGCGATCCCCTGATCACCAAGCTGATCGCCGCAGCCGCAGTGATGGTGGCGGCCTCCCTGGTGATCCGGCTGAGTCAGGCCTGGCTGGGGCGCTCCCTGCGGGATTCGGACACCCGCTACTACGCCCGCAAGCTCGTGGCCTTCAGCGGCTACTTCCTGGCGTTGGTGGCGATCACGGTGATCTTCAAGGACCGCCTCGGTGGTCTCACCGTGGCCATCGGTGTGGCCGGTGCCGGCATTGCCTTCGCACTCCAGGAGGTGATCGGCAGTGTGGCCGGTTGGATCGCCATCTCCTTCGGCGGCTTCTACCGCCCAGGCGATCGGGTGCAGGTGGGCGGCATCAAGGGGGATGTGATCGACATCGGCATCCTGCGCACCACCCTGATGGAGCTCGGCGAGTGGGTGGATTCCGACCTCTACAACGGCCGGATCGTGCGCATCGCCAACAGCTTCGTGTTCAAGCAGCCGGTGTTCAATTACTCCGGTGACTTTCCCTTCCTCTGGGACGAGTTGCGCCTGCCGGTGCAGTACGGCAGTGATCACCAGCTTGTGCGCTGCATTCTGGAGAGCATCGGAGCGGAGATCGCCGCAGGCCCCTTCACCGCCCAGGTGCGCACGGCCTGGGGCCAGATGGTGCGCAAGTACCTGCTGGAGAACGCCGGTGTGGAACCCCAGGTCACCCTGGTGCTCACCGACAACTGGATGGAGTTCACCCTGCGCTACGTGGTGGACGTCAAGGCCCGGCGCTCCACCAAGAACCTCCTCTACCAACGCATCCTCGATGCGTTCGAGCGCGCCGGCGACCGGGCGCGGATCGCCTCCGCCACCATTCAGCTGGTGCAGCCCCCCCCGCTGCACGTCCGCCTGGAGCGCGCCCCCCGGCAGGAGTGACGGCGGCCTCAGGATGCGGCCTGGCCACCTCGGGCCAGCTCCGCCTCCAGCTGCGCCACCGCCAGGCGGGTGGGGATCACGGCATCGGGGTTGAGGCTGATTGAGTCGATCCCCTGCTCCACCAGGAAGCGGGCGAATTCGGGGTGGTCGCTGGGGGCCTGGCCGCAGATGCCGATCTTGCGGCCGCAGCGCCTGGCCGTGGCGATCGCCATGGTGATCATCGCCTTGACGCTGGCGTCGCGCTCGTCGAACAGGTCGGCCACCAGGGCGGAATCGCGGTCGAGCCCCAGGGTGAGCTGGGTGAGGTCGTTGGAGCCGATCGAGAAGCCATCGAAGCGCTCGGCGAAGGCCTCGGCGCTGATCACGTTGCTGGGCAGCTCGCACATCACGTACACCTCCAGGCCGTTCCGGCCGCGCACCAGCCCTTGCTGGGCCATCGTGGCAAGCACCCGGTCGCCCTCCTCGGGGGTGCGGCAGAAGGGCACCATCGGAATCACGTTGCTGAGCCCCATCCGCTCCCGCACCCGCAGCAGGGCCTGGCACTCCAGGGCGAAGGCGGCCCGGAAGGCGGGGGCGGAGTAGCGGGAGGCGCCGCGCCAGCCGATCATCGGATTCTCCTCGTTCGGCTCAAAGGCGGCGCCGCCCAGCAGGCGGGCGTATTCGTTGCTCTTGAAGTCGGAGAAGCGCAGGATCACCGGCCGGGGGAAAAAGGCGGCGGCGATGCGGGCCATGCCCTGGGAGAGCAGATCCACGTAGTACTCCGCCGGCTCCCCGTAGCCCGCCACCAGTGCGGCGATGGCGTGGCGTTCGGCCGGATCCCGCACCCGCTCCGGCTCCAGCAGGGCCAGGGGGTGCACGCGGATGTGGTTGGCGATGATGAATTCCAGGCGGGCCAGGCCCACGCCGTCGCAGGGGATCGCCGCCAGCTTGAAGGCCTCCTCCGGGTTGCCCACGTTCATCAGGATCCGGGTGCGGGTGGCCGGCAGATCCCCCAGCTCCTGCTCTTCCACCCGGAAGGGCAGCGCGCCGCGGTACACCCGGCCCTCGTCGCCCTCGCAGCAGCTCACGGTGATCGGCTCGCCATCGCTGATCACCTCGGTGGCGTCACCGCAGCCGACGATGGCCGTGATGCCCATCTCGCGGGCGATGATCGCCGCGTGGCAGGTGCGCCCCCCCTGGTTGGTGATCACCCCACTGGCCCGCTTGAGGATCGGCTCCCAGTCGGGGTCGGTGCGCCCGGTGACCAGCAGGTCACCGGGCTGGAAGCGCTGGATCTCAGAGGGATCGCGGATCACCCGGGCCGGCCCGCTGCTCACCGACGCCCCGATCGCCCGGCCGCGGCAGAGCACCTCGGCACCGCCGCCTCCGGGGCCGGCCTCCAGGTGCCAGCGGCGCAGCACCGTGGCCGAGCGGCGCGACTCCACCGTCTCCGGCCGGGCCTGGAGGATGAACAGCTCGCCCGTGTGCCCGTCCTTGGCCCACTCGATGTCCATCGGCGTGGGGGTGCCCCGCCGGGCGCTGTAATGGCGCTCGATCGTGCAGGCCCAGCGGGCCAGCTGCAGGGCCTCGGCGTCGCCGATGGCGAAGCGGCGCTGCTCCTGCTCCGGCACGGGCACATTGCGGGTGGCGCCGCTGCCCGGCACAGCTCCGCCGGCGGCGGCCCTGGGATCGGCATCAGCATCGGCGTACACCATCCGGATCGCCTTGGAGCCCAGCCGCCGCTGCAGGATCGGCGTAAAACCCTGCTCCAGGGTGGGTTTGAAGATCAGATACTCATCGGGGTTCACCGTGCCCTGCACCACGTTCTCCCCCAGGCCGTAAGCGGCCGTGAGCAGCACCGCATCGCGGAAGCCGGTCTCGGTGTCGATGCTGAACATCACCCCGGAGGCGGCCAGGTCGGCCCGCACCATGCGCTGCACACCGATCGAGAGGGCCACCTCGAAGTGGTCGAAGCCGTTGAGCTGGCGGTAGGAGATGGCCCGGTCGGTGAACAGGGAGGCCAGGCAACGGCGGCAGGCCGCCAGCAGGGCCGCCTCCCCCCGCACATTCAGGAAGGTCTCCTGCTGGCCGGCGAAGGAGGCGTCGGGGAGATCTTCGGCGGTGGCGCTGGAGCGCACCGCCACGGCCAGTTCACCGGCGTGCGCACCGGCCTGGCCGCTGCCTGCCGCCAGCTGGCGGTAGGCCGTCACGATCGCCTCCTGCAGATCCCCGGGCAGGGGGGCGTGCAGGAGCAGGGAGCGGGCGGCAGCCCCGGCGGCCTGCAGGGCGGCGATGTCGTGGCTGTCCAGGCCGTCGAGCAGGGCATGGAGCCGCTCTTCCAGGCCATTGCTGGCGATGAAGTGGCGGTAGGCCCCGGCGGTGGTGGCGAAGCCATCGGGCACCCGTACCCCCTGAGCGCCCAGTTCGCGGATCATCTCGCCCAGGGAGGCGTTCTTGCCGCCCACCTCGGGGATGGCGTCCAGACCCACCTGGGCGAAGGGCACCACCAGGGCGAAGGCCCCCCCCGAAGCGGCCGGGGAGGCATGACCCTCAGGCTGGGGGCCTGCAACCGAGACGCGATCGGATCCCATGGGAGCGGAGCAGCCACCAGAACTCTGGCGCTGGCCGCGCAGAAAGGCCGGAACTGTGAACGGCATGAAGCACTGGGAGCGCCCCTGTTTTGGTGGCACAGTGGTGTGTCACCTCCTTGTCCTCCGGGTTTCGTGTTGCGTTTCTCCCCCGCCTGGATCTCAGCCACTGCAGCTGCACTGGCCACGGTTCCGCTGGCCACCACTGTGGCGATTGCACCAGCCCGGGCCCAGGCCCCAGCTGCCGCGGCCAAGCCGGCGTCGATGGAGCTGATGAATGACCTGGCCCTCACCGCTGCAGTGAATTCCTGTGAGCTGGCCGTGAACGAGAAGCTGCCGGTGGAGAAATCGGTGATTGCCAGTGCCAAGGCCATCACCTTCCTGGTGACCAACCGCTATGGCTCCCAAGTGGCCGGCGCCGGCAAGCTGGCCAACGAACAGATCGCCAACGGCACCATCATCCAGATCGTGGCCCGCGTGAAGCAGGGCTGCTACGACCGGCTCACCGCTGCCGATAAGACATTCGTCGACGGCGTGTTGAGTGAGGTGGAGAAGGCCGCCAAATCCCAGCCCCAGCAGCCGCGCCGCTGATCAACCCGGGCTGATCAGCCGGGCTGATCGTCCTGGCTGCTGCCTTCGGGCAGCAGCTGGGCCAGCAGGCCGGCGGCCATCAACAGGCCGCCCAGGCTGAGGGCAAGGCCGCGGTTGGCCGCAGCCGGACCATCACTCCACACCCCCGCCGCCAGAAAGGCCCCCCCCAGCAGCAGGGAGGGCACCAGCACGATGCCCTTGGCGGTGCGATTGAGGCTCATTCAGGCCAGGGTCCGGCAGGCAGGATCGGCAGCTTCCGCGGCCAACGGCGTGGCGAGACCGGCCGCCACGAGTCCGGCCCCCAGATCCTGGCCGGGGCGTTGACCACGGGGCAGGCTGGTGACCCTGGCCAGCAACTGGCCCTCCTGTTGCCCCATGGGCCGCAGGTTCAGGCGGCTGCCGCGGGCCACGGCCTGCCGCAGCCAGCGCACCGCCTCCTGCTCCTGGTCCTCAGCCACGGTGATGCAGGCCAGGCGCACGCTGTAGCTGCGATTGCTGTCGCCCACCTGCAGCACGGTGCCCGTGCGCACCTGGCGCAGCTCGGCCGCAGCACCGCTGGCCGGCACCACCAGCAGCACCAGAACCATCAGCTGCACCACCACGGCGACGAGCAGGGCAGGGCTGAGCCGGGTCAGCCAGCAGGTGCGACCCATCAGAGCTTGGCGCCGCAGCTGGGGCAGAAGTGGTGGGCGCTCTCGGTGCTGGTGCCGCAGCTGTTGCACTGGCGGGTGGTGGCGATCGCCAGTTCGGGATGGCTGGGCAGGCCCACCATCTGGGCGTTGCTGGCGCCGGGGGGCACCATCGGGTAACAGTTCTCGTTGCGCCGTACCTGCACGTCGATGAACACCGGCCCGGGGTGATCGAGGGCCTGCTGCAATTGCTGGTGCAGCTGGCTGCGCTCGGTGATGCGGATGCCGCGCACGCCGAAGGCCTCGGCCAGGGCCTCGAAGTTCGGCATGCCATCGGTCATGTCCGAGGCGGAGTAGCGCTCGTCGTAGAAGCTCTCCTGCCACTGGCGCACCATGCCCTGCCAGCCGTTGTTGAGCACCACCACCTTCACCGGCAGGTGGTACTGGGCCAGGGTGCCCAGCTCCTGGATGTTCATCAGGATCGAGGCATCCCCCGCCACGCAGATCACCTGCTGATCGGGAAAGGCCGTCTGCACGCCCATCGCCGCGGGCATGCCGAACCCCATCGTGCCCAGGCCGGCGGAACTGATCCAGTGGCGCGGGCCGTTGTGCAGGTACTGGGCGGCCCACATCTGGTGCTGGCCCACATCGGTGGTGTAGTAGGCATCGGGGGCCAGCTCCTGCAGGGCCAGCACCACCTCCTGGGGGGCGATCTCACCGACGGGCTGAGGCACCACCAGGGGATAGTGCTGTTTCCACGCGGCGATCCGCTCCAGCCAGGTGCTGGTGCGGCCATCGCCGCCCAGCCCCTGGGAGGCAGCCAGCAGGGCCCGCAACGCCTGCTGCACATCGCCCACCACCGGCACGTCCGGCAGCCGGGTCTTGCCCACCTCGGCAGCGTCGATGTCGATATGGATCACCTGGGCCCGCGGCGCGAAGCCATCCAGTCGGCCGGTGACCCGGTCGTCGAAGCGGGCGCCCACGGCGATCAGCAGGTCGCACTCGGTGACGGCGAAATTGGCGTAGGCGGTGCCGTGCATGCCCAGCATGCCCACCGCCAGGGGGTGCTGCTCATCGAAGGCGCCCTTGCCCATCAGGGTGGTGGTGACCGGGATCTGGAAGCGCTCGGCCAACTGGCGCACCTGGACGTGGGCACCGCTGCTGATCGCCCCGCCGCCCACGTAGAGCAGGGGACGGTGGGCATCGCGGATCAGGGCCAGGGAGGCCTCGATCGCCTCGGGCTGGGGGCTGGGGGGCTGGCGGAATCCCTTGGGGATGGCCGTGCCCGGCTCCACCGGCACATAGTCGAACTGCTCCACCCCTACGTCCTTGGGCACGTCGATCAGCACCGGCCCCGGGCGGCCGCTGGCGGCAATCAGGAAAGCCTCGGCCACAATCCGGCCGATGTCGCGCGGGTCGCGCACCACCCAGGAGTGCTTCACGATCGGCAGGGTGATGCCGAAGATGTCGGTTTCCTGGAAGGCGTCGGTGCCGATGGCGGCACGGGGCACCTGGCCGGTGATCACCACCATCGGCACCGAGTCCATGTGGGCGGTGGCGATGCCGGTGACCAGGTTGGTGGCACCGGGGCCCGAGGTGCCGAAGCACACCCCCACCTGGCCGGTGGCGCGGGCATAGGCGTCGGCGGCGTGGGTGCCGCCCTGCTCGTGGCGCACCAGGATGTGCTTCAGCCAGCCGCGCGATTCAGCCTTGTGCAGCTCGTCGTAGATGGGCAGGATCGCGCCGCCGGGGTAGCCGAAGATGTGCTTCACGCCATGGCGGCGCAGGGCGTCCATCAGGGCGTAACCGCCGCTCACCCGCTGGGGTTGGCCCCCGTCGGACACCCCCTGAACTGCGGACTGTTCTGCTGGGCTGGTCTCCGCAGAGGTGAGGGGCGTAAGCGTCACGGCTGCAGCCGGTTAACGGGATAGGGCAACCCTAGGTGCTGGAGGCGCTGTTGGGGCATGGCCGGCGGTCCGCCGGGCCCGGGCCATCTCCCGCAGCACCAGGGCCGGATCGATCCAGTTGCCGCGAAAGCGCATGCCCCAGTGCAGGTGCGGGCCGGTGCTGCGGCCGGTCACCCCCACATGGCCGATCAGTGCGCCCATGCGCACCGCCTGTCCCTGGCGCACCTGCACCGGCCCGCTGCGATACACCCCGCCCTGCACCGACCCCGACAGGTGGCAGTAGATGTGTTCGTATTCCCCGGAGCGGATCACCAGGCCCAGTCCGCAGGTGCCGTCGTTGATCACGCTCTGCACCACGCCGCCCCACCAGTTGCGGATCGGCGAGCCCAGGGGCGCGGCGATGTCCAGGCCGTAGTGGGGTTCCATCCGGCCCCAGGGGCCGGTGCGGGTGCCGAAGTGGCTGGTGTAGCCGGCGAAGTTCACCACGGGGAACACGCCCAGCCGCCACACGCTGCCGCTGCTGCCCCGGGCGGCAGGGGAACCCGGGCCGCCTGAGGCCACCAGGGCGAGGGCCGCCGCCGCCGCCATGCCAGCCGCGCGCCGGCGGAGGGATCCCTCAGAGCAGGCCCAGCGCATGGAGGGGGCCCCGGCCGCTCACCAGTTCCAGCAGGAAGGCGGAGAAGCCCACCATCGCCAGGCGGCCGTTCCACACTTCAGAGCTGTTGTTCCAGCCCCAGGCCCACTTGTCCTGGGGATAGAGCTTCACCTTGGTGTTCAGGGCCGCCGCCTGATCGAGGTTCACCTCGGGGCCCTCGAGGGCCTGCTGCACCAGGTGGGCCAGGCCCTCGATGAAAGCGGGGGTGGTGTCGAGGGCCGGCACGCGCCGGAAGTTGGTGATGCCCGCTTCGGTGGCGATCTCGCGGTACTCGATGTCGATCTCCTCGAGCGTCTCGATGTGCTCGCTCACGAAGCTGATCGGCACCACCACCAGATCTTTCACCCCCTGGGCGCCCAGGTCGTGCAGGGCGTCGTCGGTGTAGGGCCGCAGCCACTCCACCGGCCCCACCCGGCTCTGGTAGGCGAGGGTGTAGGGGTTGGCGTGGCCGAGATCCTGCTCCAGCCGCTCCATGATCAGGCGCGCACAGGCCTCGATCTCACTCTGGTAAGGGTCGCCGGCCTCCTCCACGTAGCTCCTGGGCACGCCGTGGGCGCTGAAGAACACGTGGGCCGTGGAGGGGTCGGGGCAGGCCTGGATCTCGCTGGCGATCAGCCCGGCCATGGCACCGATGTAGCCGGGGTCGTCGTAGTAGCTGCGGATGCAGCGGATCGGCAGCCGGGCGAAGGCCGGGTCGGCCTGGCGCAGGCGCTGCAGCTCGCGGAAGCTGGAGCCGCTGGTGCTGATCGAGAAGTGGGGATAGAGCGGCAGCACCACCACCTCGTCCACGTCGTCGGCCTTGATGTCACCCACCGCCGATTCGGTGAACGGGTGCCAGTAGCGCATGGCCACGTAGCTGGTGGCCTCGATGCCCCGCTGGCGCAGGGTGCTCTGCAGCTCCCGGGCCTGCTGCTCGGTGATGCGCCGCAGCGGAGAACCGCCGCCGATCGAGCGGTAGGCCTGCTGCGACTTGCCGGCCCGCAGGCTGCTGATCAACCAGGCCAGGGGCTTCTGCAGGGCCGGATTGGGCAGCCGAATGATCTCGGGATCAGAGAACAGGTTGTAGAGGAACGGACCCACGTCCTGAATCCGCTCCGGACCTCCCAGATTCAGCAGCAGCACGCCAACTTTGGCCATGCCTTCGTCCCCAGCGGCGCATGGCTCCGAGCGTAACGCTGGGAACCCTGGCCCAGCTGTGTCCCCTGGACACCCCACCCTCGACAGCCCCGGTGGGCGATCGATAAGTTCGGGCCGCCATCGCTGCTGGGGCCGCCACGGATTCAAGCTCTGCCCTATCCAGCTCCACCGCCACCAGCTCCGGTCCCGGTTCAAGTGGTCACCCGCTCGATCCGTTGCTGGCCGCCCACAACGCAGGCCTGGCCAGTGCCGGCGTGGGTCTGCGCATCGAGCGCCGCGGCGAACGCCTGGGGTTGCGCGGTCCCCTGCCCCGGCGCCAGGGCAGCGGCGGCTCGGCGGTGCAGCGCATCAGTCTGGGGGTGCCAGCCAGCGAGGCCGGCCTGGCGGAGGCTGCCCGGCAGCTGCGCCAGGTGCTGGCGGAGCTGCAGCGCCAGCAGTTCGACTGGCAGCGCTGGGGCCGGCCGGCCCGAACGCCCCCTGCCGCCCCCGCGCCCAGCGCCAGCCCCAGGCCGACGCCCAGCAGCCCCCTGGAGGAGCAACTGCAGGCCTTTGAGCAGGCCTTCAAGGCCGATCCGGCCCGCAGCCCCAATCCCGCCGGCAGCCGCACCACCTGGACGGCCGCCTACCGCCCCTACCTGCGGCGGCTGGCCCAGGCAGGGCGCGACGCCGACGATCGCCAGGTGAGCACACCGCTGCTCGAGCAGGTGCTGGAGAGCTATCCCCCCGGCAGCCGCAGCCGGCAGCAGTGCGGCACCGTGCTGGCGGCCCTGGCCGGGCACCTGACGCTGGAGCTCCCCGGCGACTGGCGCCAGCGGGCCATGGGCTACGGCCTGCACCGGGCCCAGTTCCGCCAGCTGCCCAGCGACCGTCAGATCCTCGAGCTCGTGGAGCTGATCCCCAACCCCGCCTGGCGGCTGGCCTATGGCCTGATGGCCACCTACGGCCTGCGCAACCACGAGGTGTTCTTCTGCGACCTCTCGGCCCTGGCGCCTGGGGGCGACCGGGTGATCCGGGTGCTGCCCACCAGCAAGACGGGCGAGCACCAGGTGTGGCCGTTCCAGCCCGAGTGGGTGGAGCGCTTTGAACTGGAGCGGCTGGGGCGCGATCCGCGGCTGTTGCCTCCCGTGCGGACCGACCTGGGCCGCACCACCCTGCAGCAGGCGGGGCGGCGGGTGGCCGAGCAGTTCAGGCGCTACGCCCTGCCGATCACCCCCTACGACCTGCGCCACGCCTGGGCGGTGCGCACGATCCACGTGGGCCTGCCCGACACGGTGGCGGCGCGGATGATGGGCCACTCGGTGGCGATCCACACCCGCACCTATCACCACTGGATCACCCGGCGCGACCAGCAGCAGGCGGTGGACGCGGCCCTGGCGCGGCAGCGGGTGGCCTGAGCCCGCCAAACTGCGCCGGTTCCATGCCTGCGGCACCCTTGAGCGAATCAGCGGCATTCCCGGACCAGACCAGGGCTCCGATCGCCATGCCCCGGATCGAGACCGATCTCGACCGGGTGGATCTGGATGTGGATCTGGATCAGGTGGCCGCCGAGCTGGGCCCCGGCGGCGAGCTGGCGCCCGAGCGCGACCAGGAGGCCTACCGCAGGCGCATGGCCCGCCGCCAGGAGGTGCAGCGCCAGCGGGTGGGCGAGCGCAACCTGGAGAAGGGGCTGGTGCTGGTGTTCACCGGCGACGGCAAGGGCAAGACCACCGCGGCCCTGGGGCTGGTGCTGCGCACCCTGGGCCACGGCGAGAGCGTGGCGGTGGTGCAGTTCATCAAGGGCGGCTGGCAGCCGGGCGAGGCCAGGGCGCTGGAGCTGTTCGGCGATTCCCTGGCCTGGCACGCGCTGGGCGAGGGCTTCACCTGGGAAACCCAGGACCGCGACCGCGACCGGCTGCTGGTGCAGCAGGCCTGGGAGCGCTCCTGCTCCTACCTGGCCGACGCCAGCCGCAAGCTGGTGGTGCTCGACGAGGTGAACGTGGCCCTCAAGCTCGGCTATCTGGCAGTGGAGCAGGTGGTCGAGGGGCTGGCCCTGCGGCCCGCGCTCACCCACGTGGCCCTCACCGGCCGTGGCGCGCCGCCGGCGCTGCTGGAGCGCGCCGACCTGGTCACCGAGATGAAGCTGGTGCGCCACCCTTTCCGCGAGCAGGGGGTGAAGGCCCAGCGGGGAATTGAGTTCTAGAGGGGAGACGACCGGCCTGAGCAGTCCCCGCCTGCCAGGTCCCTGCGGATCGGGGTGAAGGCCGTCACCAGGGCGGTGACACCACTGATCAGCACCGCCCGGTGTACCTCCGGGTGGCGCCAGATCGCCGCGTCAGCCCTGGCCTGATCGAGGGCCGAGAGGGTGAGGCGCAGCACCATCGGCCCAGGTGGCTGAACCGCTCCAGGCGACCAGGGATCCACGGCAACCGGGCTGCTGCCGCAGTCAAGCTCCCGCGGTGCTGCCAGGCAAGCCGGGAACGCAGACCGGCCCATTGCTACGGTGCCGCAAATCAACGGGGTCGATGGGTTTCAAGCGCGTGCTCCTCAAGCTCAGCGGCGAAGCGCTGATGGGCGAGCAGGGCTACGGGATCGATCCAGCGATCGTGCAGTCGATCGCCAGTGATGTGGCCGCCTGTGTGGCCGACGGCACCCAGCTGGCGATCGTGGTGGGCGGCGGCAACATCTTCCGCGGCCTCAAGGGCAGCGCCGCCGGCATGGACCGGGCCACCGCCGACTACGTGGGCATGCTGGCCACGGTGATGAATGCCATCACCCTGCAGGACGGGCTGGAGCGGGCCGGGGTGCCGACCCGGGTGCAGAGCGCGATCTCGATGCAGGAGGTGGCCGAGCCCTACATCCGGCGCAAAGCGATCCGCCACATGGAAAAAGGCCGGGTGGTGATCTTCGCCGCCGGCACCGGCAACCCCTTCTTCACCACCGACACCACCGCCGCCCTGCGGGCGGCGGAGATCAACGCTGACGTGGTGTTCAAGGCCACCAAGGTGGACGGCGTCTACGACAGGGATCCCGCCAAGCACGCCGACGCCCGCCGCTTCGAGAGCCTCTCCTTCCTGGAGGTGCTGAGCGGTGAGCTGGAGGTGATGGACGGCGCCGCCATTGCCCTCTGCAAGGACAACGGCATCCCCATCGTGGTGTTTGATCTGTTCGGCCCCGGCAACATCGGTCGGGCCGTGCGCGGTGAGCCGATCGGCACCCGCATTCACCCCTGAGATCAAGCCCCATGGATCTGGAAGCCGCGATGCGCAAGTCGGTGGACGCCGCCCTGCGCAACTTCAACACCATCCGCACCGGGCGGGCCAACCCCTCCCTGCTCGACAAGATCAGCGTCGAGTACTACGGGGCCGAGACACCCCTCAGGTCCCTGGCCAGTCTGTCCACGCCCGATTCGCAGACCATCCAGATCCAGCCCTTCGACCAGGGCGCCATGGGGCTGATCGAGAAGGCGATCGCCATGAGCGACCTGGGCCTCACCTGCAACAACGATGGCAAGGTGATCCGCATCAACATCCCGCCGCTCACCGAGGACCGCCGCAAGGAGCTCTGCAAGATCGCCGCCAAATATGCCGAAGAGGGCAAGGTGGCTCTGCGCAACAACCGCCGCGACGGCATCGATCGGATCAAGAAACAGGAAAAGGAGGGGGACCTCTCCGAGGACCAGAGCCGCGACGAACAGGAGAAGGTGCAGAAGCTCACCGATCGCTACATCGCCGAGATCGACAAGCACCTGGCCGAGAAGGAGGCAGAGATCCTCAAGGTTTGAGCAGCCCGGCCCCCGATCTCCTGGATGTGATCGTGGTGGGTGGCGGCGCCGCCGGCGGTGCCGCAGCCTGCCATCTGGCTGCCCTGGGGCACGCGGTGCTGGTGCTCGACCAGGCCCCCTTTCCCCGCCATAAACCCTGCGGCGGCGGCATGGCCGCCTCCGTGCAGCAGTGGTTTCCCTTCGACCTCAGCCCGGTGGTGGAGGCGGTGATCGAGCGGGTGCGCTTCACCTGGGACCTGGAGGATCCGGTGATCGCCGAGCTGCCGGGCAGCTCCCCCTTCTGGATCGTGCGCCGCTCGCGCCTCGATGCCTTTCTGGTGGAGCAGGCCCTGGCCGCGGGAGCGGGCTTTGAGCCAGGGGTGCGCGTGGAGCGGATTCAGCAGGCTTCCGACCACTGGTGTCTGGAGGTGTGCGCCAGCGAGGGCCACGGCCAGCCCCGCCAGCTGCGGGCCCGGGCGGTGGTGCTGGCCGATGGCTCCGGCTCCCGCCACGCCGCCCCCCTGGGCCTGGGCCCCCGCCAGCCGCGCTATGCCACCACCGTGTCTGTCGAGGTGGAGGCTGCGGTGCAGGATGCGGCCACGGCCCATTTCGGCTTCGGGCTGGTGCCCCAGGGCTTCTGCTGGGCCTTTCCCCGCCACGGGGGCTACAGCATCGGGCTGGGTCACTTCATTGGCCGCCCCCTGGAGGAGGCGGCTGCCCTGCAGGAAGCTGACGCTGTGCTCAACCGGTTGCTTCCCAGCCTGGGGTTCCCGGCCGCCAACGCCGAGCGCTGCCAGGGTCGCCTGCGGGTGTGGGACGGCCACCATCCCCTGCATGGCGACGGCATCGTGGTGGCCGGCGATGCCGCGTCCCTCTGCGACCCGTTCCTCGCCGAGGGACTGCGCCCGGCCCTGTTGAGCGGCTGCCGGGCGGCCGAAGCGATCCACTGCTGGCTCAACGGCGATGGCGATGCCCTGGCCGGGTACAGCACAGCCATGCGCCAGCAATGGGGGGAATCGATGGCCTGGGGCCGGCGGATCGCCCAGGTGTTCTACCGGGTGCCGCGGGTGGGCTATCAGCTGGGCATCAAGCGACCCACCGCGCCCCAGCGGATTGCCCAGATCCTCTCCGGCGAGATGGGCTATGGCGACATCGCCCAGCGCGCCATCCGCCGGCTGTTGTTTCAGCGCGGCTAGATCTTGGTGCAGTCCTTGAGCTGCCGCAGGCGCTGGTCGATCGACCCGAGCAGTTCGATGGCGAACATCGGCGATTCCTGCACCGCAAACAGGAACTTCTCGCGGTTCATCACCAGCAGCCGGCAGGGGCTCACCGCCTTGGCGTTGCCGTAGCGGCGGTGTTCGCTGGTCACCAGGGCGCCGGCACCGAAGACGTCCCCGGCGTTGATCAACTCATGGCCTTCCTCGCCATTCCAGCTGAGCTGCACCTGTCCCTCGAGCAGGCCGAACATGCAGTCGCCGGGATCACCGGAGTGGAAGATGATTTCACCGGGTTCCACGGTCATCACCTCACCGTTGCTGGCAAGGGCGCGCATGGTGTCGAGAGCGTTCACAGCGTCTGAAAAACCGCAGGGAATCTACCCACCATTAACCATCCAGTTGAAGAGCGGATTAAGGCCGTCGCCGGCGATCACACCGGCCGGGCCAGGGCCAGGGCAGCCCCCAGGCCGCCGCGCACATCCTCGGGCGCGAGCCGACCGTCCTTGTCGGTGTCGAGGGCATCGAAGACGGCATCGCTGCCCAGCCACTCCTCGCGGGTGATGCAACCGTCGCCATCGAGGTCGTTGAGCAGGAAGATCTCCTGCACGGCGTGGCCGAAGGCCGCCCCGCCCTCCAGCTCCGCCAGCCGATGGGCCAGCTGGGCCTCCAGCGTCTCGATCGCCTTGCAGAAGCCGCGGATGCCCTCATCCAGCTTCTCGGTGGCCATGCGGTCGTCGGCCAGCATGGCGCGGAAGGAGGGCTCATCCAGATGGATCTGGGCCTCCGTGGGGGCCGGGTCGAAGGGGTTGAGCCTGCGCTCCAGTTCGCCATCGGTGCTGCGCAGCTCGTCCAGCAGGGCTGGAGAGATGGTGAGCAGATCGCAGCCGGCCAGCTCGATGATTTCGTCGGCGTTGCGGAAACTCGCCCCCATCACCTCGGTCTTGTAGCCGTAGGTCTTGTAGTAGTTGAAGATCTGGCTCACGGAGACCACGCCTGGATCCTCGGCCCCCGGGTAGGACGCCCGGCCCGTGGACTTCTTGTACCAGTCCAGGATCCTGCCCACAAACGGAGAGATCAGGGTCACACCTGCCTCGGCACAGGCCACGGCCTGGGCGAACGAGAACAGCAGGGTGAGATTGCAATGGATCCCTTCTTTTTCCAGTTGTTCTGCAGCGCGGATGCCCTCCCAGGTGGAGGCGATCTTGATCAATACCCGGTCGTTGCTGATGCCAGCGTCGTTGTACAGGCCGATCAGTTTGCGGGCCTTGGCGATCGTGGCCTCGGTGTCGTAACTGAGGCGGGCGTCCACCTCGGTGGAGACCCGGCCCGGCACGATCTTGAGGATCTCCTTGCCGAAGGTCACACAGATTTCATCGAGGGCCTCCAGCACCACCGCATCGACGCCCGCATCCGGGCCCACCACCTGGCGGGACTCCCGCAGGGAGCGATCGATCAGGTCCTGGTAGGTGGGAATCTGGGCGGCAGCCAGGATCAGCGAGGGATTGGTGGTGGCATCCCGAGGCGTGAACTGGCGGATCGCTTCGATGTCGCCGGTGTCGGCGACCACCACGGTCATCGCGGCGAGCTGATCGAGCAGATTGGCCATGGTTGGCAGGGAGTGTCGGCTGCGGGATGCGCCGGATGGACCAACGCTAGCCAGGATCCCGTGAGCAACAGGATCTCAGCGGCGGGGCTTGCGGGAATGACCACACGGGGATGCTGAGAAAACCCCTCAGGATCTGGGGCCCGCCAGTTCCTCCGGCCTGGAGGGCGGGATCTTCTCCAGCACCAGCAGCGCATCGATGATCTGGCGGGCCACCGGCGCCGCCACGGTGGAGCCGTAGGTGTTCCCGCCCTTGGGCTCGTCCACCACCACGAGCACCACGTAGCGGGGATCCTCGATGGGAAGGTGGCCCACGAAGCTGGTGATCAGCGCTCCGGGGATGTAGACACCCCGATCGGCCTTCTGGGCCGTGCCGGTCTTGCCGCCGATGCGGTAGCCGGGCACCTTGATGCCGAGACTGTCGCTGCGGGCCACGGCCTGCTCCATCCAGCCCATCACGGTGCGGGTGACCGCCGGATCCAGCAGTTGCCGACCCGCCGCCGTGGGGGTACCGGCCAGGGCATCGCCGGAGCGCAGGCCGCGGGTGATGTGGGGACTGACCAGCCGACCGCCGTTGGCCAGCATGGCGTGCAGCTGGAGCAGCTTCAGCGGCGTGAGGGAGAAGCCCTGGCCAAAGGCAGCCACGGCCGGCTCAATGGCGTGCCCGGTGAACAGGGAGCGTGATTTGAGCTGACCGGCCACCGCACCGGGCAGGTCGGTATCCGGCCGGGTGTCGATGCCGATCGTGTTCAGCCAGTGCCAGAAGCGCTCACGCTTCACCTGGGCCATGGCATTCACCATGCCCACGTTGCTGGACACCTCGAGCACGGTGGCGAAGTCGATCAGGCCATTGCCCTTGCGGTTGGCGTTGAAGATCGGCCAGCCGCCGATGCTCAGCTGGCCGCTGTCGTACACCTTGCCTTCAGGCTCGATCGCCTTCTCCTGCAGGGCGATCGCCAGGTTGATCGGCTTGAAGGTGGACCCGGGCTCATAGAGATCCTGAACCGACCACTCCCGGAACAGTCCGGGGTTGAATTTCCAGAACTGGTTGGGGTCGTAGGTGGGATAGGAGGCGAGGGCGAGCATCTCGCCGTTGCGCACATCCATCACCAGGGCGGCGGCCCGCTTGGCGCTCCACTTCTTCACCTGGTTGGCCAGGGCCTGCTGGGCCACCTGCTGCAGGCGGGCATCCAGGGTGAGCTGCAGGCGCAGGTCATCGCCGTAGAGCGCCCCGGCGGTCAGCCCCTCCGGCAGGGGGGTGCCATCGGCGCCACGGCGCATGGTGACGGTGGATTCCTGGCGCTGCAGATCGCGGTCGCGGCTCTGCTCCAGGCCGGCCTGGGGGGCCCGCTCCAGGTTGAGGAAGCCCACCACATTGGCGAACAGGGAGCCCTGGGGATAGATCCGCTGGGGATAGGCCTCCAGGTCGAGGCCGCTGATCCCCAGCTGGCGGATCCGCGCCGCCGTTTCCGGATCGATGTCCGAGCGGAGCTTCACCCCGCTGGGCCGGCCGGCCATCGTCTGCAGCAGGGTGTCGCTGGGCACCGCCAGCACGGTGGAGAGCCGGGCGGCAACGTCGTCCGGCTTGCGCACTTTCTGGGGATCGTCGCCAGGAAAGTTGAAGTAACGGGGGTGGGCCCAGAGGATGAACCGCTGCTCATCGAGGGCCACCAGACGGCCGGTGCGGTCGACGATGGTGCGGCGCTTGCCCAGGGGCGCACTGGACTGGGTCTGGATCGCCCTGGCCCTGGACTGGAGGTTGGCCGTGTCGATCACCTGCAGCCAGGCCAGGCGCACCGCCAGGCCCGCCAGCCCCAGACAGAGGAGCAGGTAGACGGCAATCAGGCGATGCGCGGGGAGCGGCTGGATGGCCACCACCCTGGAGCGCCGCGGAGTGGGAGCACGCAAACCGGTACGCAGGGGAGCCGCCTGAGCCATGGTGCCTCAATACCCGGACGGAGACTGGTGCGGGGGTCTGGCCAGGGGGTTGAAAGCGAAGACCTGGAGATCGGTGAGCCGGATGGGGAGACGCAGCTTGCCCTCCGTGCCGCCCTGGGGCAAGCCCGCCTTGGGGCGGGGCAGATAGATCAGCTTTTCGCTGCTGGTGGGAACCAGCCAGCCCGGCTTGCGCACGGCTGAGAGATAGTGCTGCTCCAGCAGTGCCGCCGACTCCTGCAGACGGTGCTCGAGCACCTGGGCCGATTCCAGTTGCTGGAAACTGTGTCCCCAGTGGTTCTGCCAGTGCAGTGTGAGGCCGCTCAGGGCGAGCATGCACAGGCCCAGGCCCGCCAGGGTGCCGTCGGCGGCCTTGTGAAGACCCGCCAGCAGGGGGGAGCGACGGGCGGCCTGCCGGCTGGAGAGTGAGCCCTGGATCAGGGACAGCGGGCGACTGCGGGCTGTCCTGGCCACGCCCCGCCCGACAACGCCCAGGGCTTCGCTGGGGGAGATGCGGCGAGGCAGGTTCGAGGCGACCAAGAACTCAGATCCGTATCCCGCAAGTCAACCACTCAGGCCGCCTCCCAGCAAGGGGCATGGGCCCGTTTGGCTGGAGGTCCCTGACAGCCCCGACTAGCCGGCGAGGAGCACCAGGTTGGTGAAGGTGAGGCCATTCCAGAGAGCATGCATCAGCACGCAGGGGGCCAGCCGGCCGCTGCGCAGGCGCAACCAGCCGAGCCCCAGGCCCAGAACCAGCAGGGGAGCCAGTTCCCCCAGGCTCAGGTGGGCCATGGCGAAGGTGAGGGCGCTGGCCAGCAGTCCGGGGATCGCCCCCCAACGCAGCCCCAGCACCGGCAGCAGCACCCCCCGGAACAGGGTCTCCTCAAACAGGGGAGCCAGCACCACGGCGGTGAAGCCGAATCCGGCCAGCGCCCAGGGATCACGGGCCTGCAGCACCAGCTCCAGCAGCGGATTGCTGCCACCGGGATCTCCCACCAGCCGGTCGATCAGCCAGCCGCTCACCGCCACCAGCGGCAGCACCATCAGCAGACCGGCAAAGGCCCGTGCCAGGGCACTGGCCAGGGGCTGCCACTGCCATTGCAGCCAGCCACCAGCCGGGGGAGTGGTGGCGATCCCCCCCAGCTGCCGGGCAAGGATCGCCAGGGGGGGCAGCATCAGTCCCGTGTAGAGCAGCACCACCTGCAGGCTCTGCTGGCGCAGGGGCTGGTCCGCCAGTGGAGCCAGCAACCGCCCGCTGAGGGGGGCCAGCAGCAGGGGCACCCCCAGCTCGCCCAGCACCACAAACCCACCCGCGATCAGCAGCGTCACGTCCACCAGGTTGAGCAGCGGCCCCTGCATGGGGGGCAGCACAAGCCGCCGGCGCCAGGCCAGCCACAGTTCGCGCAGCAGCAGCACCAGGCCAGCCAGCACCAGGGCGCCGGGCAGCCAGCTCACCCCCAGCAGGCGCAGGGCGGCCTGGCGCTGGGCCTGCTTCAGGCGGCAGGCCGGCAATCCGGCCACCTGCGGGCCACCCAGGGCATCGCAGAGCAACTGGCGGGTGAGGGGCGAGAGGCCAGGCGTCCAGGTCCCCAGCTGGGCGGCCAGCTCCGCCCCGGAGGGCCCGTCGCCGCTCCCCTGCCGCCCCTCCGGCAGCCAGCCCAGCAGGGCTCGCTGCTCGGGTGGAACCTGGGCGGAGAGCTGCTCCAGCAGGGCTGGGCTGCCGGGCGGGTCGTTCCCCCCAAGCCGTTGCAGCAGCAGCTGCTGCAGCAACTGATCGGGAGTGCCCGGTCCGGACTCCTGCGCCCGCTGCTCCCGGAGCTGTTCCGCCAGCTCGGCTGGCACCCCGGAGCCGATCAGCAGGCCGCGCAGACCATCGGGCAGGGCGGGAGCGGCCAGCAGCTCCAGTTGCAGCTGGCGAACCGACAGGGCCGGATTCACCGAGGGCCGCTCCAGGCTCTCCAGCAGGCCACTCACCCAGAGCAGCACGCTCAGGGCCAGGCTGAGCAGGGCGAGCAGCACCTGCCAGCCAGCTGGCCGGGCCGGGATGCGAGCCGGCGACCGGGGAGGGGTCTGGGTCAAGGACTGGCTGGCGACGCTCCCATACGATGCTGCAGCGCAGCCCTGGATCCGTGTCACTCCGGATTGTGCTGGTCCGCCACGGGCTCAGCAGCTTCAACGTCGAGCACCGCATCCAGGGCCGTGACGACCTCAGCGCACTCACCGCCGAGGGGGTTGACCAGGCCCTCGCCACCGGCCGGGCGCTGGCCGACCTGCCCCTTCAGGCGGTGTACAGCTCCCCCCTGCGCCGGGCCGCCGACACCTGCCGCCACCTGCTCAGCAGCCACGGCCAGGCCATCGAGCCCCAGTTCAGCGACCAGCTGCTGGAAATCGACCTGGAGCCCTGGAGCGGCCTGCGCCGCGACGAGCTGCGCCAGCGCTTTCCCCAGCAGGAAGCGCTGTGGCGCCAGGCCCCCCACAGCCTGGAACTGGAGCGGGCCGATGGCCGGCGCTACAACCCGCTGGCCGAGTTGCTCGAGCAGGCCGGCACCTTCCGGCAGCTGCTGCTGAACCGCCACGGTGATGCCCTGGACGGCGCAGATGCCACCGTGCTGGTCATCGGCCACAACGCCATCCTGCGCTGCCTGGTGCTGGCGCTGCTCGGGCTGAACGGCGAGGGCTTCCGCCGGCTGCGTCTGGACAACGCCTCGGTGTCGGTGCTCAACCTCAGCCGCCAGGACGACGGGGGCGTGCAGCTGCAGCTGGAATCCCTCAACAGCACCGCCCATCTGGGATCCCCCCTGCCCGCCAAGGGGAAGGGGTCCCGCCTGCTGCTCGTGCGTCACGGGGAAACCGACTGGAACCGCCAGGGCCGCTTCCAGGGACAGATCGACATTCCGCTCAACGCCAATGGTCGGGCCCAGGCCGAGGCGGCGGGCGCCTTCCTGGCACCCGTGCCGATTCACCGCGCCTACACCAGCTCCATGGCCCGGCCCCGCCAGACGGCCGAGGCCATCCTGGCCAGTCACCCCGGCGTGCCCCTCACCAGCACCAGCGGCCTGGTGGAGATCGGCCACGGCCTGTGGGAGGGCCGGCTGGAGCGGGAGATCGGCGAGGGCTGGCCCCAGCTGCTGGCCGACTGGAAACGGGCGCCCGAATCCGTGCAGATGCCCGAGGGCGAAACCATCCACGACGTGTGGCAGCGCTCCCTCAGCACCTGGCAGACCATCGCCGCCAGCCTCGACGCCGAGGAGACGGCCCTGGTGGTGGCCCACGATGCCGTGAACAAGACCATCCTCTGCGCCCTGCTCGGGCTCAGCCCCGCCGACATCTGGACGATCAAGCAGGGCAATGGTGGCGTGACCGTGATCGACTACCCCCAGGGCAGCGGCGGCACGGCGGTGGTGGCGGCCATGAATCTCACGGCCCATCTGGGCGGTGTGCTCGACCGCACCGCCGCGGGCGCCCTCTAGAGCGATGGCGGCTCCCCTGTGGCTGCACCAGGTGGACCTGCTGGCAGCGCCCGGCGCGCCCGCCGTTCGCAGCGATGCCCTGATCGACGGCCAGGGACGCCTGGAGCTCTGGGGCGAGGGCGTGGCCGCCAGGGCCGAGGCCCGGGGGCTGGCCGCCACCGAGGCCCGGGGCTGGCTGCTGGCGCCACCGCTGGTGGATCCCCATTGCGTGCTGGAGCACCCCTGGCACGGACAGGAGGAAAACCTGGCGAGCCTGGCGGCGGCCGCCGCCGCGGGCGGCTACGGCACGGTGGCCCTGCTGCCCTGGGCCCTGCCCTGGCGTGACCGACCGGAGCGCCTCCAGGGGATGGCGTGGCCCGAGCCGCTGCGCCTGCGCCTCTGGGGCAGCTTCAGCCTCGATGGTGGCGACGGGGAGCTGGCCCTGCACCGCGAGCAGCTGGAAGCCGGCGCCATCGGGCTGGCCTGCGCTGCCCAGCTGCCGCCGCTGGCGCTGCTGGAACGGGGGCTGCTGCTGGGTGAGATGGGCCAGCGCCCCCTGCTGGTGGCTCCCCGGCAGGAGGAGCTCAGCGGCGGCGGCTTCGTGCGCGAGGGGGTGGCGGCCCTGCGCGCCGGCTGGCCCCTCGACCCCCCACTGAGCGAGACCCTGCCGCTCCAGAGCCTGCTCACGCTGGCCGCAGCCAGGCCGGAGCGGCAGCTGGTGCTGATGAATCTCTCCACGGCGGCGGCGGTGGAGCTGTTGGCCGCGGCCGCATCGCCACCGCCGGCCACGGTGAGCTGGTGGCATCTGGTGGCCGATGCCGCCAGCCTCCATCCCACGGCCGAGGGCTGGCATGTGCGGCCCTCCCTGGGAGCTCCCAGCGACCGGCTGGCTTTGATCGAGGGCCTGCGCCGGGGACTGATCACCGCTGTGGCCACCCACCACCTGGCCCTGGATCCGGAGGAGCAGTTGCTGCCTGTGGACCAGCGCCGCCCAGGGCTGGCCGGCCATGGTGCCCCCGGTGGCCTGGTGCTGCCCTGCCTGTGGCGGGAGCTGGTGGGGGGCCACGGCTGGAGTGCCGCCGAGCTCTGGCAGGTGCTGTGCTGGGGCCCGGCCGCCCTGCTCGGCGAGGCGAGCGAGGGCCTGCAGAGCGGCAGCCGCCGCTGGCTGCTGTTCGACCCGGAGGCCACCGCCAGCTGGACCGCCCGGGACAGCCTCTCCCGGGCCGCCAATCAGCCCCTGCTGGGGGCGGCGGTGCGGGGCCAGGTGCGCGCCACGGGGCTCACGGCTCCTGAGTCCTGGCATCTGCCGGCACCAGGCTGCCCGTCTGATTGAACGGGAAGAAGCGCCAGAAGGCCCGGCCGATGATCTCGCGCTGGGGCAGGAACGGCCCCCCCGGCCAGAAACGGCCATCCCAGCTGTTGGCGCGGTTGTCTCCCAGGGCCAGCACATGGCCCGGGGGCACCACGGCATTGATGGTGCGGCAGGGACCCATGCCCTGGGGATCCACCGGGCAGAGATTGCGCACCCAGGGCTCGTTCAGGGGCTGGCCGTCGATTGTGACCTGCCCCTTGGGGTCGACCACCACCCGCTCACCGGGCAGGGCCACCACCCGTTTGATGTAGGCATCACAGGCCGGACTGGCCAGGCCGGGCAGGTTGCCCAGCACCGGCAGGTTCACCAGGGCGCAGCGGAGGGGATTGCGGGACGTGCTGCTGGCCAGCACCGGGTCGAAGTGGTGCGGGGAGTGGAACACCACGATCTCTCCCCGGCGGGGAGCCCGGCGGCGGTAGGTGAGTTTCTCCACCAGCAGGCGGTCCTGGATCTGGAGCCCGGGGAGCATCGAACCTGAGGGGATGTAGCGCGCCTCAACCAGAAACTGGCGGATTCCCAACGCCACCACCAGGGTGATGGCCACGCTGCGCCAGAAGGCCCAGGGACTTTCCCCTCCCTGGTCCGCGGCTTGGTTGTGGTCACTCAATGGCTGCATCGGAACGGTCCCGGGGCAGATTAGGCGTGCCCCTGCGCCCGCCTGGCCCATGGCACGCCCCCGCTGGCTCACGCCCAGCCCCACCGGCCAGCCCGATCGCGGCCAGCGCATCTGGGACCGCTTCGTGGCGGTGTGGGCCAGCGTGAATCTGCTGTGGGTGGCCTTCGACCTCACCTATGTGCCCCTGCGCACGTTCTGGCTGCAGCGCAACCTGCACCCGATCCCCTCGGTGCCGCTGGTGGTGCCGCTGCCCTTTCTGCCCGATGTCACCCCCTGGGTCGACCCGATGAAGGGGATCGAGCCCCACCGGGAGACCCAGGCCTACCTCGACCGGTTTGAGCGGCTCGACCAGGCGCTGCTGGCCGAGCCCGCCACCAGCGCCAGCGTCAGGCCCCTGCTGGCCCGGCAGGTGGAGCTCACCGAGCAGATGATCGACGGCAATCCCTTCCTGGCCTCGGGGCAGAGCGCCACCCTGGAGAAGGTGAAGAACCGGTTGCGTCAGCGCGCCAACCGGGATTCCGCCAAGCAGGCCGCCCAGGTGCTGCTCAGTGAGCCGTGGCTGGCGGCCCGCCCCTGGCGTGAGGAGCGCCGCTTCTGGCGGAAGCAGGTGCTGCCGCTGGTGGAGACCAACTACTGGCGCTCCATCGATGAGAACGCCAGACCCACCGACCACGCCTGGCGCCTCGACCTGCTGCTGTTCCAGTGGGTGTTCGTCCTGGACATCCTGCAGCGGGTGGTGCGGCTGCGGCGGCGGCTGCCGGGGCTGAGCTGGCGGGATGCCCTGTTGCGCCGCTGGTTCGACCTGCCGCTGCTGCTGCCCTTCTGGCGCTGGCTGCGGCTGGTGCCGGTGGTGGAGCGGCTGCAGGCCTCCCGCCTGGTGAATCTCGAACCCCTGCGGGCGGTGGTGAGCCGGGGTGTGGTGGCCCTGCTCGCCCTGGAGCTGTTCGAGGTGCTGGCCCTGCAGCTGCTGGATGGCCTGCAGGGCCTGGTGCGAGCCCCGCGCCTGCCCCAGCGGTTGCGGGCCCTGCGCAGCCACCAGAGCGTGGTGCGTTCCGAGGATGAGCGGGAGCTGGTGGAACTGGTGCGCATCTGGGCGCCCCTGCTGCTCACCCAGGTGGCCCCCCGGCTGGCGCCGGAACTGCAGGGCCTGCTCGACTACACCCTGCGCCAGAGCCTGGAGCGCTCCGTGGTGCCCCCGCCCCTGCGCCAGCTCAGGCCGCTGCTGCAGGTGGAGTCGGGTATCAGCCGCCAGCTGGCCGGCGGCATGGTCGAGAGCCTGCTCGACCTGTCGCGGCGCTCGGGACAACGGCTGGCCCAGCGCGACGACCGCCAGCTGCAGCTGCTGCGCCAGTGCATTGACCGCTTCTGGGAGGAACTGGCCCTGGCCCTGGAGACCGGCACGGCGCTGCAGCGCTCCCAGGACCTGGTGTGCGCCCTGATCGAGGGGGTGAAGGGCACCTATCTCAGCCAGATCAACCGCTCCAGCATCGAGGCGCTGATCCAGGAACTCGACCTGCTGATGGCCAGTGCCAGGGATCAGCAGGAAGCTGAATCGGAAGGGCGCTGAATCGGACGGTGCCGCGCCGGGCACGACGCTCAGCTGAACAGCCCCTCCCACTCGGCCTGCTGGAAGCCGGTGACCGTGCGGCCGTCATCGAGGATCAGGAAGGGCCGCTTGATCAGCTTGCCGTCACCGGCAAGAGTCTCGAGCAGGCTGGCGTCATCCATGGCCTGAACCGTGGCAGCCCCCAGGGCGCGATAGCTCTGGCCACTGGTGTTGAGCAGCCGCTTGCGCCCCAGCTGGGCGAGTGCCCGCTGCAACTCCCCTGGCGAGGGGGGCTGCACGCTGATGTCGATCAGCTCGACCTGCGGGGGATTGCCAGCCAGGCCATGCCCCCGGGATTGGAGCCAGGCGATCGCCTTGCGGCAGGTGGAGCAGCGGGGATAGCTGTAGAGCTTCACGCGGGTCTGGCGCGCGTTCAGCGGCCCACCAGGGATTTCAGGGCGCCCAGGAGGCTGTTGGAACCCTGGCCCACCCCGGAATCGGGCCTGGTGCGCACCGTCACGTCACCATTCACGCTGGTTCGGCAGCTGAGGCGGTAGTTGGCGGGGCGATCAGCCAGGTACACCTTCTCCACGTCAGAGCGGGGCGAGAGGTTCTGCATCCCCTCCACCACCTCCATCACACAGGTGCCGCACTGGCCCAGGCCGCCGCAGTTGTTGAAGTTGTTGAGGCCCTTGTAGGGATTGATGCCCGCGTCGAGGGCGGCTTTGCGCAGATTGGCCCCCTCGATGCATCCCACCTGCTGGCCTTCCTGTTCAAAACGGATGGTGGGCACGGTTGGACGGGAGGTGAACGCGCCGCCAAACTTAGGCCCACCGGGGTCCGCCTGCCTAGCATCGCGTCCAGTTGTTGCGAGGACGTGCTGCAGGAAGGGGATTTCGACCTGGCGGCCCAGCATCTGATCCCGGGCTACGCCAGCCTGGCCAGGCTGGGGGTGGCCCTGCTGGCGGCCTCCCCCTGCGCTTCCCGGCCGGGGGCGCCGGTGCTGGTGGCCGGCTGCGGCACGGGCGCCGAACTGGTGGAGGCCCGCGCCCAGCGACCGGACTGGCAGGTGACCGCCCTCGACCCCTCGGCGGCCATGCTGGCGGCGGCCCGGGCCCGCCTCGGTCCAGCCCCGGCGGCTGCGATCCAATGGCGCCAGGCCCGGGTGGAGGACCTGGCGGGCGGTGAGCGGTTTGCCGGCGCCCTCTCGGTGCTGGTGCTGCAATCCCTGCCCGACGACGGCACCAAGCTCACCTTCCTCAGCGCCCTGGCCCGCAGCCTGGAGCCGGGTGCCCAACTGCTGCTGGTGGACCTGATGGCGCCGGAACGCTCGCCGCTGCAGGCCCAGGTGCAGGAGGCCTGGCTCGGCTTTCAACGGGCCAGTGGACTGGGCGAACACGATGACCAGCTCGCCGCCCACACCCACGGCCTGCACCCGATCGGCCTCTCCCGGCTCACGGCCCTGCTGAATGCGGCCGGTTTCGGCGATCCTGCCCGGGTGTTTCAGGCCCTCGACGTGGAGGGTTTCCTGATTCAGCGGTCGGCCTGAGCCGCGGCCACGCAGCGCTCCAGCAGGTCGGGCACCGCCTCGGCATCCAACCAGCCGCTGATCTCGGTGACCCGCCCCTCCATGCTCTTGTAGGTGCGGAAGAACTCAGCCACCTCCTCCAGCTGGTTGCTGGCGATCTGGCGGATCGAGTGAATGCTCCTGTGCAGCTGGCTCGCCTCGGGAACGCAGATCAATTTGCCGTCGTGGGCTCCGCTGTCCACCATGTCGAGGATGCCGATCGGCCGGGCCCGGATCAGGCAACCGGCGAAGGTGGGCTCCTCCATGATCACCATGGCATCGAGCGGGGCACCGTCCTCGGCCAGGGTGTTGGGAACGAACCCGTAGTCGAAGGGGTAACGCACCGAGGAGTGCAGGATGCGGTCGAGGGCCATCACACCGGCCTCGGCATTGTATTCGTATTTATTGCGGCAGCCCGCCGGGATCTCCACCACCAGATTCACCAGCCCTGGCGCTGGGGATGCCGGCAGGTGACGGAGATCCATGCAGGATGGCGGAACCAGAGGAGGAGGGGCGGCCGGCCACAACTGCGACCAGGGGAATGGTGATGGTGAGGATGCCGATCAGCACGCCGAAGATGGCAGCCAGGGGTTGGAGCCCCGGACTGTAGGGATCCTCAGGGTTCTCTCCTGTCTCCTGGTCGGCCTGATCGGCCTGCTCCCTGCTGGTGGTTGGGGTGTTCATAGAGAGGGCACGGTTCCCGAAACGTTGGAGCCAGCTCTCAGGGCTCGCTCCAGGGGATGGGTGCCAGCAGCCGGGTGGCCCGGCAGGATCAGAATGGATTTGATTTTGCCACCTTCGGCCGCAGCTTGACAGGTGCGGGGAGCCGCATTGGCTCGGAGCTGCCGCGTCAGCAACCCAACGGCTGTGGACCGCACTCAGGCGGCAGGTCGGGAATGCTGATCAAAGCGGCTGGCGGTTTCATTGCGCAGGCCCGGCTGGGAATCCAGGCGATCGAGGCGCTGACGGATGGCCCGCAGTTCATCGAGAATGGACCCCAGTAGTTGCTGGGTGGCCGTGGACGGGGAGTTGAGGACCTCCACCGTCACCTCCTTGATCCGCAGCACGTCCCTGGCAAAGCGCGCCACCTCATTGGGGTGAAACAGCAGCGGATCCTTCTGGTCGCTGCGGTATTCGGGGTTGAGCCGGCGGGGATTGAAGGGGGGATTGAGGTTGCGTGGATCGGTGTTGGTGTAGCGGTACACCGAGGCCCGGGAGCGGTTGAGGGCCTTCTGCACGTCGTCGATGCCGATCAGCGCTTCGGCGGGATGGGACGGGGAATCGGCAGGGCCTGCGGCCGCCTCTGCCCCGCCCGGCACCAGCTGGGGGAGAGAGGCATCGCGCCGATGGGAGGCCGGCCGGGAGTGGTCAGCATCGACGCCATCCTGAGGATTGAAGCGCTCGAGCACATCCAGATCGCCGGGCTCACCACCCCTGAGCCGCCCTTGCGGGCTCCCTGCCGTGGCCTGGCTGCCCTGCTCGTTCCAACCCAGGTTGACCGAACTGCCTGGACCGGAAAGCATGGGTCTCGTTTTGGACAGACTAGATTTAACCAATCTAGCAGAAGGTATCCACAGTTAACGTTCGCCCCGCTACCTGGCCGCGCCAGCTTCGGGGACACCATTGGGATGTGGGGCCGGAGTGCCGAAGCCTGCGCCGGGCCAGTGGTAGCTTCCGCGATCCCCCCGCCTGCTGCCGCCATGCGCGTCTCCCGCCTGATGCTGGTGACGCTGAGGGACGATCCGGCAGAGGCCGAGATCCCTTCCCACAAGCTGCTGCTCCGGGCGGGCTTCATCCGCCGCCTCTCCCCCGGGATCTACGCCTACCTGCCCCTGATGTGGCGGGTGCTGCGCAAGGTGTCCCAGGTGGTGCGGGAGGAAATGGATCGGGCCGGGGCCCTGGAAACACTCCTGCCCCAGCTCCAGCCCGCCGAACTGTGGCAGCGCAGCGGCCGCTGGGCCGGCTATACGGCGGGCGAGGGGATCATGTTTCACCTGGAGGACCGGCAGGGCCGGGAGCTGGGGCTCGGCCCCACCCACGAGGAGGTGATCACCACCCTGGCGGCCGATCTGCTGCGCTCCTACCGCCAGCTGCCAGTGAATCTCTATCAGATTCAGACCAAATTCCGCGATGAGATCCGTCCTCGCTTCGGCCTGATGCGGGGACGGGAATTCATCATGAAGGACGCCTACTCCTTCCACGCCGACGAGGACTGCCTGCGCCGCACCTATGCGGCGATGGACCAGGCCTACCGGCGGATCTTTGCCCGCTGCGGCCTGCGGGCCGTGGCCGTGGAGGCCGACAGCGGTGCCATCGGCGGCTCCGCCAGCCAAGAGTTCATGGTGACGGCGGATGCCGGTGAAGACCTGATCCTGGCCAGTGCCGACGGCCGCTATGCCGCCAACCAGGAGCGGGCTGTCTCCCTGCCAGAGGAGGCGACGCCGTTGCCCGGAGGTGTGCGCCAGGGCGGCCGCGGCGAGGAGCTGGCCACCCCGGGGCAGACCACGATCGAGGCCCTGTGTAACGCCCACGGC
Organism: Cyanobium sp. M30B3; assembly: GCA_018399015.1. Taxonomy (GTDB): domain Bacteria; phylum Cyanobacteriota; class Cyanobacteriia; order PCC-6307; family Cyanobiaceae; genus NIES-981. Next base: position 1,904,020 of record CP073761.1, on the reverse strand, counting down.
TTCCAGGCCAGCCAGCTGGTGAAGGTGTTGCTGCTGCTGGCCCGCTTCGAGGACGGCCTCCGGCAACCGCTGCTGGTGAGCCTGCGCGGCGATCAGGAGCTGAACGGGGTGAAGCTGGCCAACGCCGTGGTGGGCCGCCTCGGCGATGCGCACGGTGCCCTGCTCAGCGTGGATCCGCTCACCCCGGAGCTGCTGCGCAGCGAGGGCCTGGAGCTGGATCTGGCGGCGCTGCCCCTGGGCTACCTGGGGCCCGATCTGGACGATGCCGTGCTCGGCAAGCAGGGGTTGGCGACGCACGAGCAGGCGGAGCCCCGGCTGCAGCGCAGCTTCCTGCGCCTGTTCGATCCCACCGCCATCGCCCTGGGGGCCTTTGTGTGCGGGGCCAACCGGGTTGATGCCCACCGGGTGGGCGCCAGCTGGAGCGGGCTGGCCCTTGACCCCGCCGCCGAGGCGGTGGTGGATCTGCGCAACGCCCAGGCCGGCGACCGCTGCCTGCACGATCCCAGTCAGCGGCTGGAGAGCAACCGCGGCATCGAGGTGGGCCACATCTTCCAGCTGGGCCGCAAGTACTCCACGGCCATGGAGGCCTGCTTCACCAGCGAGAGCGGCGAGCTCCAGCCGTTCTGGATGGGCTGTTATGGCATCGGCGTGTCCCGGTTGGCCCAGGCCGCCGTGGAGCAGCACCACGATGCCAACGGCATCCGCTGGCCCCTGGCGATCGCCCCCTTCGAGGTGCTGGTGGTGCCGGCCAACACCAGCGACGCCCAGCAGGCCAGCCTGGCGGAGCAGCTCTACGCCGAGCTGCAGAGCGCCCGGGTGGACGTGCTGCTGGACGACCGCCCCGAGCGCGCCGGCGTGAAGTTCAAGGATGGCGACCTGCTGGGCATTCCCTGGCGGATCGTGGTGGGGCGGGCCGCTTCCGAGGGACGGGTTGAGCTGGTGAACCGCCAGGGCGGAGAGCCCGAGACCGTGGAGGCAGGGGCCGTTCTGCAGCTGCTCCTGCCCCGGATCGAGCAGCAGCGCCGCGGCCTCGCCTAGGGGGCCGGCCCCAGGGCACTGCCTAGGATTGGGGCCCCCTGCCCGTACCCCGATGCCCTCGCCCCTCGACACGGTGCTCGAGCCGTTTCGCGTCCTGGCGCGCTGGTGGCGCGGCACCCTCCGGGCGCTCCCGGCCCTGGCGCTGGCCCTTTGCCTCCTGCTGGGCGCCTGCAGCAACGCGGCGGGCGGGCTCACCGGCAACTACGTGGACGACACCGTGGCGGTGGCCGACTCGCTGCTGGCCACGATCGCCCTGCCGGCGGATGATCCCGGCCGGGGAGACGCCGAAACCCAGGCCCGCAGCCTGATCAATGACTATGTGGCCCGCTATCGCCCGCGCGCTTCGGTGAATGGCCTGGCGTCCTTCACCACCATGCAGACCGCCCTCAATTCGCTGGCGGGCCACTACGCCAACTATCCGAATCGTCCCTTGCCGGACGCCCTGCGCGAGCGCCTCAGCAAGGAACTGCAGAAGGCTGAGCGGACTGTGGTTCGCGGCAGCTGAGAGGGCCCCCCATGGCCAGCTGGGCTGGCCCTTTACGAAAGGGCCCCCGGTCTGAGAGGCTCCCTGATTGTGCTTCAACGCGGCTTCGGGCCGCCGTCTCCTTGGCCAACGTCGTCGTCATCGGTGCGCAGTGGGGTGACGAGGGCAAGGGCAAGATCACCGATCTCCTCAGCCGCTCCGCCGACGTGGTGGTGCGCTACCAGGGCGGAGTGAATGCCGGCCACACGATCGTGGTGAACAACCAGGTGTTGAAGCTGCACCTGATCCCCTCCGGCATCCTCTATCCCGACACGGCCTGCCTGATCGGCTCCGGCACCGTTGTGGATCCCGGGGTGATGCTCGGGGAGCTGGACATGCTGCTGGAGCTGGGGATTGATGTGGCAGGCCTGCAGCTGGCCTCCACCGCCCACGTGACCATGCCCTATCACCGCCTGCTGGACCAGGCGATGGAGCAGCGCCGCGGCGACCGCCGCATCGGCACCACCGGCCGGGGCATCGGCCCCACCTACGCCGACAAGTCGGAGCGCAACGGCATCCGGGTGATCGACATCCTCGATGAGACTCGGCTGCGCGATCGCCTGGCCGGGGTGCTGGCTGAGAAGAACGAGATCCTGCAGAAGCTCTACGGCCTGGAGCCCCTCGACTTCGAGGCGGTGGTGGCCGAGTACGTGGCCTACGGGCAGCGCCTGGCCCCCCACGTGGTGGACTGCACCCGCGCCATCCACAGCGCGGCCCGGGCCCGCAAGAACATCCTGTTCGAGGGGGCCCAGGGCACCCTCCTGGATCTCGACCACGGCACCTATCCGTATGTCACCTCGTCCAATCCGGTGAGCGGCGGCGCCTGCATCGGTGCCGGCGTGGGCCCCACCCTGATCGACCGGGTGATCGGCGTGGCCAAGGCCTACACCACCCGGGTGGGTGAGGGCCCCTTCCCCACCGAACTGGAGGGCAGCCTCAACGACCACCTCTGCGACCGGGGCGGCGAATACGGCACCACCACCGGCCGCCGCCGCCGCTGCGGCTGGTTCGACGGGGTGATCGGTCGCTACGCGGTGGAGGTGAACGGTCTCGACTGCCTGGCGATCACCAAGCTCGACGTGCTCGACGAGCTCGATGAGATCCAGGTGTGCGTGGCCTACGAGCTCGACGGCCAGCGGATCGAGCACTTCCCCAGCAGCGCCGAGGACTTCGCCCGCTGCCAGCCGATCTTCGAGACCCTGCCCGGCTGGCAGACCTCCACCGCCGACTGCCGCAGCCTGGAGGATCTGCCCCCCACCGCCATGAGCTACCTGCGCTTCCTGGCGGAGCTGATGGAGGTGCCGATCGCCATCGTGTCGCTCGGCGCCGACCGCGACCAGACCATCGTGGTGGAAGATCCCATTCACGGCCCGAAACGGGCCCTGCTCAGCGCCTGAGCCCTCGGCATCCCCCCCGCGCTTCCGCCGGCAGCGCTCCACCCCAACCCCCTTCCCCATGACCGTCAAGAGCCTGGATGTCGTCGGCATCGGCAACGCCATCGTCGATGTGCTGGTGCAGTCGGACGACGCCTTCCTGGCCGGTCACGGCCTCACCAAGGGCACCATGGCCCTGGTGGATGAGCAGCAGGCCGAGCGGCTTTACGCCAGCGTGGGCGCCGGCCTGGAGACCTCCGGCGGATCGGCGGCCAACACCCTGGCGGGCATCGCCCAGCTGGGGGGGCGGGCCGGCTTCATCGGCCGGGTGCGCGACGACCAGCTCGGGGCGATCTTCAGCCACGACATCCGCGCCGTCGGCACCCGCTTCGACACGCCGGCGGCCACAACCGGCCCCTCCACGGCCCGCTGCCTGATCCTGGTCACCCCGGATGCCCAGCGCACGATGTGCACCTACCTGGGCGCCTCGGTGGGCCTCGATCCCGCCGACCTCGACCTGGAGCTGGTGGCCCAGGCCAAGGTGCTCTACCTGGAGGGGTACCTCTGGGACAGCGAGGCCGCCAAGCGGGCCTTCATCGCCGCCGCCGAGGTGGCCAGGGCCCATGGCGGTGAGGTGGCCCTGAGCCTCTCCGATGCCTTCTGCGTGGAGCGCCACCGCGACAGCTTCCAGGAGCTGGTGGATGGCCATGTGGACATCCTCTTCGCCAACGAGATGGAGATCACCTCCCTGTACGCCACCACCAGCTTTGAGGAGGCCCTTGAGCAGGTGCGGGGCCGCTGCCGCGTCGCCGCCCTCACCCGCAGTGAGCGGGGGTCGGTGGTGCTGGCCGACGGCACCCTCCACAGCGTCGCCCCCTTCAGCCTGGGGCAGCTGGTGGACACCACCGGCGCCGGCGACCTCTATGCCGCCGGTTTCCTGCACGGCTGGACCCAGGGCCTGCCGGTTGAGCACTGCGGCCAGCTGGGCTCCCTGTGCGCCGGCCAGGTGGTGACCCAGCTGGGGCCCCGCCCCCAGGTCAATCTGGTGGAGTTGGTGCAGCGCCACCTGGGCTGAGACCGCAGCTGGCGGCCAGCCAGCTGCCGTAGCCCGCGCTGCAGGTGGCCTGCCAGTGGATCCACTCGGGCGTGGCGTAGCTGTGCAGCTGGTGCACCGCCGCCTCCAGCTCCGCCAGGCGGCTGGGGTGGGACTTGATCAGCAGCTGCACCTCCTCGCTGCGCTCCACTTTTCCCTGCCAGTGGTAGAGGGAGCGCATGGGCAGAAGCGCCACACAGGCGGCCAGGCGCCTGGCCAGCAGCGCCTCGGCCAGCGCCTCAGCCCGCGCTGGGGTGGCTTCGGTGGTGAGGGCCAGCAGCAGGGCGGCCGGCAGGGTGCCGCTTTCGGGCAGGGACATTCAGGCCGGTGACGCGACGCTCCAGGCTGCCAGCAGCCGCTCCAGTTCCGCCAGGGTGCCCGTGCGCGGCGCCGTGGATCGGGCCCTGCCCGGTGGTGGCTGGCGCAGCAGCAGCAGCCGGCAGCCCTGGCTCTCCGCCACCCGGCGCCAGAGGGTCTCGGTGGGGGGGCCGGACTGGCGCGCCACGATCGCCTCGATCCGCCAGCGCCGCACCAGGGCAGCCTCCACGGCATCCGCCTGCGCCAGGGGCTGCAGGCAGGCCAGCCGCTCCGCCGCCACCCCGGCCCGGAGGGCCTGCTGCAGGGCCCCGGGCCGGGGCAGCACCCGGGCGTGGTGCAGGGCCCCGGCCGTGACCGCCACGGCCTCGGCCAGCTGGCGGGCGCCGATCGCCAGCAGCAGCCGCCTGCCGGCCAGGTCGGCGGCGGCCAGATCCGCCAGCTGCTCCAGCCAGTGCACCCCGCCAGGGGGCTCGCGGCCCGCCGTTCCAGCGCGCACCAGGCGCAGCAGGGGCACGCCGGCACGGCCACAACCCTGCTCCAGCTGCCGGTGGATCGCCTCGGCAAAGGGGTGGGCGGCGTCGATCACAGCGCGGAAGGGGCGCCCCTCCAGGCCGGCAGCCTCCAGGGCCCGCTGCAGCGGCTCGCTGCCGCCCAGGGCCCCCACCTGCAGCTCGAGGCGGGGATGGGCGGGGTAGGCGCGGGCCGCGTCCGCCGTGACCACGCTCACCCGCAGCTGCCAGCCCTGCTCCAGCACGGCCCGGGCCAGGGGCGGGCCGTCGCCGGTGCCGCTGAACAGCCACAGGCGCCGGGCCGGGTGGTGGTCGCCGGGGCCGCAGTGCATCAGGATGGCTGCCACGATTGCATGGGACCGGTATGAACCACTGTCTGCTGGAAGTGGATGTGCTGGAGGCGCCCCAGGTGCGCTACACCCAGGACAATCAAACCCCCGTGGCCGAGATGCTGGTACAGATCGACGGCCTGCGGCCGGACGATCCGCCGGGCCAGCTCAAGGTGGTGGGCTGGGGCAATCTGGCCCAGGACCTGCAGAACCGCGTCCAGCCCGGCCAGAGACTGGTGCTGGAGGGGCGGCTGCGCATGTCCACCGTGACCCGCCAGGACGGGGTGAAGGAAAAGCGGGCCGAGTTCACCCTGGCCCGCCTCCATCCCCTGGGTTCGGCCGGCGGCTCCCCCGCGGCTCCGGCCCCCGTCTCGGCAACCACCCGAACCCCGGCTCCGGCCCAGTCCGCCCCCCAGCCGGCCCGCAGGGCAGCCGCCCCAGCTCCGGCGGCTGCCGCTGCCGCCCAGCCCAGCTGGAACGCCTCACCGCTGGTGCCCGACCTGCCGGACGACGACGACATCCCCTTCTGAGCGGCTGCTCAGCCGGCGCCGAGCCGGTCGAGCAGTTCGCCCAGCTCCCGCTCCAGCGCCGCCAGGTCCAGCCGCCAGTCCGGCCAGGCACCGCCGTCGAGCTGGCGCAGCAACCAGAGCCGATCGGCCTGCAGCAGCTCCAGCAGCTCGGCGGTGGAGCAGGTGTTGGGGTCGGGGGAAGCTCCGGCCTGCTCCTGGCCGGCCGCCTCCGCCGCAGGCTCCGCCGGGTTGGGCGCGTCGGCCATGGGAATACAGGAAGATGGCCCGTATGCAAGCACTTTTTTCTCCCGGGAGTCTGGTCACCGTGGCCGGAGCCGTCCTCTCCGTGATCGGCTGGATCGGCTATGCCACCGGCAATCCCAATCTCAGTCTGCCCACGATCTTCTATGGCATCCCGATCCTGCTGGGCGGTCTGGCCCTGAAATCGTCCGAGCTGGCACCGGCCCGGCGGCTGACGCCGGCACCGGCCCTGCGCACCCTGCGCGAGCGGCCCGAGAGCGAGCCCCTGCGCAAACTCGTGGCCGATGTGCTGCGCTGGCGCTATGGCCAGAAGGCCCACCTGGAGAGCTCCCTGGAGGTGCTCAAGCTCTGGGATGAGGACAACCCACCCCAGCTGGAGAGCGTCGAGGAGCTCGACTGCAACGGTGCCTATGGCATCCGCCTGCTGTTCGCCACGGGGGGGGTACCGTTCAGTCTCTGGCAGGAACGGCAGGACCGTCTGGGCCGTTTCTTCGGGCCAGGCCTGGTGGCAGATCTCGACCAGGTGGACGCTGCCCACCTGCGCCTCTCCCTGGTGCCCGAGACGGCCCAGGCCGCTGCCGAGGCCTGAACCCCACAGCCGCGTCGCCCACCCTCAGCCCAGATGCCGTGAGCCAAGACCCCGCCATCAGCCACACCGACGCCCTGCGGGTCTCGGTGCTCAGTGAGGCCCTGCCCTACATCCAGCGGTTCTCCGGCCGCCGGGTGGTGGTGAAGTATGGCGGGGCGGCGATGGTGAAGGCCGAGCTGCGCGACGCGGTGTATCGCGACCTGGTGCTGCTGGCCTCGGTGGGGGTGCGGCCGGTGGTGGTGCATGGCGGCGGGCCGGAGATCAACGACTGGCTGGGCCGGCTGAACATCGCCCCCCAGTTCCGCGACGGCCTGCGGGTGACCACTCCCGAAACCATGGACGTGGTGGAGATGGTGCTGGTGGGGAGGGTGAACAAGCACATCGTGAACGGCATCAACCGCGTGGGCGGCCGGGCCGTGGGCCTGTGCGGCAGCGATGGCGCCCTGGTGCGGGCCCGCACCTACGGCGAGGGGGACCACGGGCTGGTGGGCGAGGTGCAGGAGGTGGACCCGGCGGTGCTGTTTCCCCTGCTGGATGCCGGCTACATCCCGGTGATCTCCAGCGTGGCCGCCGACCGGGAGGGCCAGGCCCACAACATCAACGCCGACACGGTGGCCGGGGAGCTGGCGGCGGCCCTGCAGGCCGAGAAACTGATCCTGCTCACGGACACCGCCGGTATCCTGCGCGACCGGCAGGACCCCGCCTCCCTGGTCCGCCAGGTGAGCCTCAGTGGCGCCCGCCAGCTGATCGCCGAGGGGATGGTGAACGGGGGCATGACTCCGAAGACCGAGTGCTGCATCCGTGCCCTGGCCCAGGGGGTGGGAGCGGCCCACATCGTGGACGGCCGGGTGCCCCATGCCCTGCTGCTGGAGGTGTTCACCGATGCCGGCATCGGCACGATGGTGGTGGGCAGCGACCGGCAACTGCAGCCCTGAGGCCGGCCCGTGCCCGCTGAGATGGCCCCGACTCCCGATCCCCTGGCCATGGCCCGCCTGGCCCTGGAGCGGGGGGATTACGGCCGGGTGCTGGCCCAGCTGGAGCCCCTGATCGCCACCTATCCTCCGGCAACGATCACCGGTGCCCAGCTGCAACTGCTGCTGGCCACGGCCCTGATGGGCCAGGGCAACAGCGTGCGGGCCATGGCCTGCTGCCGGCAGGTGAAGCGCTGCGCCGATCCCACCCTGCGCGCCCAGGCCCGCGACCTGCTCACGGTGCTGGAGGCCCCGGCCCTGGAGCGGCCGCGGCACTGGTCGCTCACCCTGCCGGAGCTGGGTGAAGCCGAGCCGCTGGCGGGGCGGCTGCAGCAGATCGCCCGCAGCCGAAGGGCCCGCCAGAGCGCGCCGCCGCCGCCGGCGCCGCCCGTGGGCCCCACGCGCGCCCCGCTGGGCTTTGCCGCGCTGGTGCTCTCGCTGCTGCTGCTCGGCCTGCTGCTGGGGGCTGCGTGCAGATCCGCGCCGAGCTGCACTTCGGCGCCCCCGGCCGTCTGCAGCTGGTGGAGGAGCTCAGCCCGCCGCCGGGCCATCCAGCCAGCGGCTGGCAGCGGCAGTTCAGCGCCGCGCTGCGCCAGCTGGGACTGCGGCCCGCAGCGGCCGGCCCTGGCCACGAGCGGCTGGCGGGGCCGATGCAGCCGGCCAACGCCACCCTGGCGTTGCTGGCAGAGAGCCTGCAGGAAGCCGGCAGGCTGGCCGGCGCGGAGATCCCTGGGCCGGCCCTGCGCTGGCAGGAGCGCAACTGGCTGGTGGGGGTGCGCCAGGAGCTGGACCTGGAGCTGGATCTGCGTGCCGTTGAGGCACTGCCGGGTCTGGCGGCCAGCGTGGATCTGCAGCCCCTCCGCCTGCGGGCCGTGGGCCTGGCCAGCCCCGAGGCGGTGCAGCCCCTGGAGGGGGGCGTGCAGGCCGGCGTGCGCTGGCGCCTTCGGCCCGGGAGCGTCAACCGGCTGCAGCTGCACTGCTGGCGCTGGAGCCCCCTCGGACTGGGGGCCGTGGCAGTGGCCCTGTTGCTGGCCATGGTGCTTGTCCTGGCCAGCCTGCGCCAGCGGCTGGGCTTTGGCTGGCCCCAGCTGCCGGCCTGAACCCGCCAGCCGGCGGGCGGCCGTTCAGAGGGTGAGCGGGTCGGGGTCGATGGCCAGGCCCACCTGGGCCGGCAGTGCCCGGCGCAGTTCGGCTTCCTGGGGCAGGGGCAGGGGGCTGCCTGCGGGCCCGTGCAGCAGCAGCTGCCAGCGGCTGCGGCCCGCCACCCGGGCCACGGGGGCGGGGGCGGGGCCGATCAGCCACCAGCCGGCCGCTGCCACGGCCGGCCTGATCTGCTCGGCGATGGCGGCGGCACTGGTGGCCGTGCCACTGGCGGAGGTGCCGCTGAAGCGCAACAGGCAGGCCCGGCTGAAGGGCACCAGGTCGCCCTGCCGACGCAGCTGGGCCTCCTCGGCGAGGAAGCGGTCGTAGCGGCCATCCACCAGGTGCTGGATCACCGGATGGTCGGGGCTGTAGGTCTGCACCAGCACCTCGCCGGGGCGCTCGCCGCGGCCGGCCCTGCCCGCCAGCTGCAGCAACAGCTGCAGGCACTGCTCGCCGGCCCGCAGGTCGGGCCGGTGCAGCAGGCCGTCGGCGGCGAGCACGGCGGCCAGGGTCACCCGGGGCAGGTCCATGCCCTTGGCCAGCATCTGGGTGCCCACCAGCACGTCGGCATCGCCGGCGGCAAAGCGTTCCAGCAGGCGGCGATGGCCGTCGCGGCCGCGGGTGGTGTCGCGGTCGAAGCGCAGCACCCGCAGGCCCTCCAGTTCCTGGGCCAGCTGGTCGATCACCCGCTGGGTGCCCGCCCCGAAGGGCTTGAAGGCCGTGGAGCCGCAGTGGCCGCAGCGGTCGGCCAGCTCGGCGCGGTGGTCACACCAATGGCAGCGCAGCCACTCCCGGCCCGCGGAGCGGTGCACGGTGAGGGCCACATCGCAGTGGGGGCAGAGCACCACCTCACCGCAGCTGCGGCAGCTGAGGAAGGCGTGATAGCCCCGGCGGGGCACCAGCACCACCGCCTGCTCCTGCCGCTCCCCGAGCCGCTGCAGGCGCTCTGTGAGCGGCCGGCTCAGCAGGCGCCGGTGCCCCTCCGCCAGTTCCTGGCGCATGTCCACCAGGCGCACCGGTGGCAGGGGCCGCTGGCCGATCCGCTCGGGCAGGCGCAGCAATTGGGTGGAGGGCTCCTCCCCCTGGCAGCTGAGCCAGGTTTCCAGCGCGGGGGTGGCACTGCCCAGCACCAGCCGGGCGCCGCTGAGCCGGGCCCGCAGCCGGGCCACATCGCGGGCGTGGTAGCAGGGCATGGGGCTCTCCTGCTTGTAGGAGCTGTCGTGCTCCTCGTCGAGCACGACCAGCCCCAGCCGGGTGAGGGGCAGAAAGATGGCTGAGCGGGTGCCCACGGCCAGCAGCGGCTGGCCGTCCAGGCAGCGCCGCCAGCTGGCCACCCGGGCGCCGTCGGCCATGCCGCTGTGGAACTCCACCACCTCAGCGCCAAAGCGCTCGCGGCAGCGGTCGAGCAGCTGGGGGATCAGGCCGATCTCCGGTGCCAGCAGCAGAGCACTGCGCCCGGCGCCCAGGCAGCGCGCCGCGGCCTGGAGATACACCTCGGTCTTGCCCGCGCCGGTCACGCCCCAGAGCAGCAGGGCACTGCCCGCCGGTGCGGCCTCGATGCCGGCCAGGGCATCCCGCTGGGCAGCGGTGAGGCTGCGCTGCGGCGGGGCCCCGGGCTGAGCAGTCCCTGGCAGGGCAGCCTCCCTGGAGATGGGGCCCTGTTCACGCACCACCAGCTGCCGGCGTTCGAGGCTGGCCACGGTGGAGCGGCTGAAGCCGGCGGCGCCGCACAACTGCCGCAGGGGCACCGGTGCCGGTGCCGCCTGCAGGTGCAGGAGCAGCGCCCGCTGCCCCTCGCTCAGCCGGGAGGGGAGATCAGCGCAGGCGGCGCGCACCAGCCACTGCGGACGCTCCCGGGCTGGAGAGGACTGGCGCCTCTGCCCCAGCCAGCCGGCCGGCAGGGCGCTCTTGAGGGTGCGGAACACGCTGGTGTGGCACTGGCGGGCCACGGCAGTGATCAGGTTCTGCCACTCGGCGTCCACGGCGGCCGGCTGCAGCCGCAGCTCCACGGGCTGCAGCGGCCGCAGCCCCAGCGCGGCGGGTGGGGCGTCCAGCAGCTCCACCACCAGGCCGCCGTGGCGCCGGCCCTGGAGCCTCACCTGCACCAGATCACCGATGGCCAGGGGCAGGCTCTGGGGGTTGGCGTAGGTGAAGACCTGCCCTTCCCGGCCGGCCTCGAGCCAGATCTGAACCCAGCCGGGAGCACTCACACTTGCAAAGCCCACCCAACCTTCATAGGATGTGACTGTTGGGCTGCAATCCTGCAGCCGTCGGAACCGGACAGAGTTCCGTCCAGAGGGAAGACCTGAAGAGAGAGCCCTGGGTGGTCCGTTTCGGCACCTGCCCACATGACGCCCTCCGGTCTGCGACCACCCCTGTCAACCCTGTTACGGCTCCGGCCACCCAATCCACCTGCCTCCATCAATCTCCGGTCCTGATTTGTCCAATCCTGCTCTGCCCCTTCCCTGGCCAGGGCCGGATCACCAGCCTCCCTGCTCCAGGCCTTTCAGTCTGAGGCACGGCTCTGATGGATTTCAGGTTCCCTGCCCTCGTTCATCGCCCGGTTTGCCGGTGAGATGCCCTGATGGCTTGCTCGCACCCGGGGCCGACCCAGCCCATGGCCCGTTCCGACATCTGAACTGCCTCCAAGCCCCTTCCCGGGGCCGGCGTGCGGTTCGTTGACGGCTCCCGTCATCGGCTTCCGGCGTCGCCTGGTTCTTCCAGGGTTCCCCAACGGAGTCCTGGACCTGTTGGCGATGGCTTGACCAGGCGCCATCCGTCCCCCCTGCGACCGCCGACTGTCCCTGCCAGGTGAAACCCCGATTCCAGCGCTCCACACCCCGCTCGAATGTCCCGTCTGATGCCTCAGCCCGCCCCTGAGGTGTCTGCTCTTCCCCCCTCCGCGTTGTCTGCCGATCCCCTGATGAGCCCTGCCGCCGCCAAAGTCACACCCGCTGTTGAGATCCTGATGGTGGCCACGGCGACCGGCGAGGAGATCAAGGTCGCCCCCCCTGCCAAGGCCGCAGCCGCCAAGGCGGCCAAGGCCAAGGCCACCGCCAGCAAGTCGGCCCCCACGAAGACCGCCCCCAAGGCCAAGACCCCGGCCAAGACCAGCGGCGCCAAGACCGCCAAGACCAAGGCCGGCGCCACGGCTGCCGCCGGGCCGGATCTCGATCAGGCCGCCGACCAGCTGCTGGCCGCCGCCGCCCAGCCGACCGAGAGCGGTGCGACCACCACCGCCAAGGTGGACGACAAGGCAGCCAAGGCCCTGGCCAGCATCAAGGTGGGGCCCAAGGGGGTGTACACCGAGGACTCGATCCGGGTGTACCTGCAGGAGATCGGCCGCATCCGCCTGCTGCGGCCCGATGAGGAGATCGAGCTGGCCCGCAAGATCGCCGATCTGCTGCAGCTCGAGGAGATCGCCTCCCAGTTTGAGTCCGACAACGGCCGCCTGCCGGACACCAAGGAGTGGGCCGCCCTGCTGGACATGCCCACGATCAAGTTCCGCCGGCGGCTGATGCTCGGCCGCAGGGCCAAGGAAAAGATGGTGCAGTCCAACCTGCGCCTGGTGGTGTCGATCGCCAAGAAATACATGAACCGGGGCCTGAGCTTCCAGGACCTGATTCAGGAAGGGAGCCTCGGCCTGATCCGCGCCGCCGAGAAATTCGATCACGAGAAGGGCTACAAGTTCTCCACCTACGCCACCTGGTGGATCCGCCAGGCGATCACCCGCGCCATCGCCGATCAGAGCCGCACCATCCGCCTGCCGGTGCACCTCTACGAGACCATCTCCCGCATCAAGAAGACCACCAAGACCCTCTCCCAGGAGTTCGGCCGCAAGCCCACCGAGGAGGAGATCGCCGAGTCGATGGAGATGACGATCGAAAAGCTGCGCTTCATCGCCAAGAGTGCCCAGCTGCCGATCTCCCTGGAAACGCCGATCGGCAAGGAAGAAGACTCCCGCCTGGGCGACTTCATCGAAGCTGATATTGAGAACCCCGAGCAGGACGTGGCCAAGAATCTGCTGCGGGAAGACCTGGAAGGGGTGCTGGCCACCCTCAGCCCCCGCGAGCGCGACGTGCTGCGCCTGCGTTACGGCCTCGACGACGGCCGCATGAAGACCCTCGAGGAGATCGGCCAGATCTTCGATGTGACCCGCGAGCGCATCCGCCAGATCGAGGCCAAGGCCCTGCGCAAGCTGCGCCACCCCAACCGCAACGGCGTGCTCAAGGAGTACATCAAGTGAAGGCGTTCAGCCAATGAGCGGCGGCCTGGCGGCCCTGCGGGGCCTGCGCAGCGCCCCTGGGGATCTCAATGGCCCGGCGAGAGCGGCGCTACGGGCCGAACTTCTGCCCCTGCTGGCTCGCTGCGACTGGTTCACGGTGGGGGTGATGGCCCCTTCGGCCGCCGCGGCGCTCAGCTGCCTGCGCCAGCTGGAGAGGGCCCAGGGCTGGACGGCCCTGGAGCTGGATCCGGCCTGTGAGGCCCTCGAAGCGATTGAGGGGCCGGTGTTTCTCAAGGGCAACCAGACCACCCGGCGCTTTCTGGTGCGCCGCGAATCCGGCCTGGGCGAGGGCCTGCTGATCACCGGCCACAGCCCGGCCGATCCCGATGCGGAGGACACCTGGGGCCCATTGCCCCTGGATTTCTTCGGCCCGTAATCTGGCGGGCTGTGATCTGCCCCTGATGGCCCACTCGATGCGCATCGCCTCCCGCCGCAGCCAGCTGGCCATGGTGCAGACCCACTGGGTGCGCGATGAACTGGCCAGGGCCCACCCCGGCCTGGAGATCAGCATCGAGGCGATGGCCACCCAGGGCGACAAGATCCTCGATGTGGCCCTGGCCAAGATCGGCGACAAGGGCCTGTTCACCAAGGAACTGGAGGCCCAGATGCTGGTGGACCGGGCCGATATCGCCGTCCACAGCCTCAAGGACCTGCCCACCAACCTGCCCGAGGGCCTGATGCTGGGCTGCATCACCGAGCGGGAGGACCCGGCCGATGCCCTGGTGGTGCACCAGAAGCACACCGACAAGACCCTGGCCACCCTGCCTGCGGGCTCCGTGGTGGGCACCAGCTCCCTGCGCCGCCTGGCCCAGCTGCGCCACCACTTCCCCCATCTGGTGTTCAAGGACGTGCGCGGCAACGTGATCACCCGTCTGGAGAAACTCGATGCGGGCGAGTACGACTGCCTGATCCTGGCCGCCGCCGGCCTGGGCCGCCTGGGCCTGGGGGATCGCATCCACGAGCTGATCGATCCGTCGATCTCCCTGCATGCGGTGGGCCAGGGGGCCCTGGGCATCGAGTGCCGCGACGGCGATGCCGCCGTGCTGGAGCAGATCAAGGTGCTGGAGCACACCCCCACGGCCCGCCGCTGCCTGGCCGAGCGTGCTTTTCTGCGGGAGCTGGAGGGGGGCTGTCAGGTGCCCATCGGCGTGAACACCCGTTTCGAGGGCGAGGGCGACAGCGCTGAACTGGTGCTCACCGGCATGGTGGCCAGCCTCGACGGGGTGCGCCTGATCCGCGACGAGGCCCGTGGCCCGCAGACCGACCCCGAGGCGATCGGCGTCACCCTGGCCCACACGCTGCGGGAGCAGGGAGCCGGGGAGATCCTGGAGGAGATCTTTGCCAGCGTCCGACCCGAGGCCTGAGGTCGGCGCCAGCCCCTTCCAGTGGGGGTTGCTGGCCTGGGCTGCCCTGGTGGGCATCAGCACCGGGCTGGCCGTGGTGGCCTTTCACGAGCTGGTGGGGCTGGTCAACAGCGGCCTGTTCGGCCCGGGCGTTGAGGCCCTGCTCTCGATCGGCGGCAACAATCCGCTGCAGGCCGACCCGCTGACGCTGCCTGCGCCGCCACTCCCTCTCCCGCCGCCGCCGGTCGACGAGAGCACGCCACTCAGTGCCCTGCTGCGGATCGGCCTGGGGGGGCTGGGCTATCTGCCGCCCCCGCCGGTGGTGGCGGAGCCGCCCCCCCTGCCCACCCCGGCCCTGCCCGACTGGTTGCAGCTCTGGCCGGTGCTGGTGGTGCCCACCCTCGGTGGCCTGGCGGTGGGGGTGCTGCGCCGCTACGGACCGGAGCTGGGGCCGGGTCTGCCCAGCCTGATGGCCATGGCCGATGGCTCGGCCCCGGCCGCCCCGCGCCTGCCGTGGCTGCGGTTGATCAGCGCCTCCCTCAGTCTGGGCAGCGGCGCCTCCCTCGGCCCGGAGGGTCCGAGCGTGGAGAGCGGTGGCAACCTCGGCCTGTGGCTGGCCCAGCGGGGCCGCCTGCCGCCCCAGAGCCAGAAAGCCCTGGTGGCGGCCGGGGTGGCAGCCGGACTGGCGGCGGGCTTCAAGGCGCCGATCGCCGGGGTGTTCTTTGCCTTTGAGGGCAGCTACAGCGCCATCCAGGGACGCCCCAGCCTGCGGGCCGTGCTGGTGGCCTCGGTGGCCTCAGCGCTGGTGACCCAGCTGCTGCTGGGCGATGAACCGATCCTGCGGCTGCCGGCCTATGCGGTGCGCTCGCCCCTGGAGCTGCCCCTCTATCTGGGTCTGGGGGTGCTGGCCAGTGGCATGTCCTGGCTGCTGCTGCAGACCCTTGCCCTGGGCCGGAGCGCAGGGCTGCAGCGCTGGCTGCGGGCCCTGCCCCCCGGCCTGGCCACCGCCGCCGGGGGCCTGAGCGTGGGCCTGCTGGCACTCGCCTTTCCCCAGGTGCTGGGCGTGGGCTACGACACGATCGAGGCCCTGCTGGGGGTGGAGGGGGGGATTCCCGTGCTGGCCCTGCTGCTGCTGCTGGGCGCCAAACTGCTGGCCACCGGCATCAGCAGTGCCTCCGGGTTTGTGGGGGGCGGCTTCGCCCCGGCCCTGGTGCTCGGGGCCGTGCTGGGCAACTGCTACGGCCAGCTGCTGGGGGCCGGCGGCCTGCAGCTGCCGGTGGCGGAGCCGCCGGCTTACGCGATGGTGGGGATGGCCGCCGTGCTGGCCGGCAGCGCCCGGGCGCCACTCACCGCCCTGCTGCTGCTGTTCGAGCTCACCCGCGACATCCGCATCGTGCTGCCGTTGATGGCCGCCGCTGGCCTGAGCGCCGCCCTGGTGGAGCGCTGGCAGGGCCTCAGTGATCCCGGCCTGCTGGGGCCGGACACCACGGAGGAGTGCCGCCGCCGCCAGCTGGCCGCCGTGCCGGTGGGCGAGGCTCTGGAGCCGGAGGCACCGCTGGTGCTGCCCCGGGAGCTGCCGGCGATCGCGGCGCTGGAGCAGCTGGTGGCGGCCCAGGGCCATTGCCTGCTGGTGAGCGACGGCGAGCAGGTGGTGGGACTGGTGACCCTGCCCGACCTGCAGCGGGCCCTCACGGTCGCCAGCAGCCCAGTGCCTCTGGCTCTGGGGGCGTGCCAGCGCTCAGAGCTGGTGTGGCTGCCCTTGCAGGCCTCCCTGGCCCAGCTGGAGGACCAGCTGCGCCCCAGCGGCCTGCGGCAGCTGCCGGTGTTCGAGCTGGAGGCGGGGCCGGGATCGGTGCTGCCCCTGGGGCCGCCGCGCCGGGGACTGCCACTGGAAAGGCTGCGGGGTATCGCCAGCCGGGATGGCCTGGCCAGGGCGCTGGCCTCCCAGCTGATTCCCTCGCTGAAGGAACCTCTCGCGGCTGCTCAGCAGCTCTGATCCAGTTGGATCGCGGTGAAATGGCTGGGCTGGAGGGAACTGGCCATGGGGTCGACCTGCCTGAGACGCTGCACGATCCGCTCCAGATCCAGCGCAGACAACTCACCGTTACCGCACCACTTCAACACGGTGCTGGGCACCGCCGTGGACACCGCCGTTGTGACAGGGGCGGAATGGGCACCACCAGGGTCGCCTAGCGGGTGATACCCAGCCATGCAGAACAAACGTCAGTAGTGCAGAGGGTAGGGGGCCTGGCCCCAAAAGACAGAGCCGGCGTGGTGGATCTGAAGGATGTCTTCCGGGTTGGGCCGACAGGCTGCATGCCCTAGGGCTTGACGATCACCGGAGTGCCGAGCTGCACCTTGGAGAACAGCTCGCGCACGTGGGGCGTGAGCATGCGCACGCAACCGTTGGAGACCGCCGCCCGGGAGGTGACGGTCCAGGCCCAGGCATCGGGGGTGCCATGGATGCCGTACTGGTTCACGCCGCTCTGCTTGAAGCCGATCCAGCGGTCGCCCAGGGGGGCCTGGGGTCCCCGGGTGGCGTTGATCTTGCCGCTGGAGGTGCTCTGGTACACCGGATTCACCACCATGTTCTCGATGGTGAAGCGGCCCACCGGGGTGGGGGTGCTGGGGTCCCCGATGGCCACGGGCCAGCGGCCGATCACCTGGCTGCCCTCGATCAGGCTGATCTGGCGCTTGCCCAGCTCCAAGAGGATCTCCCGCACCACCGGTGGCTCCGGCGGCGGGGGGGCAACCATGGCTGTGCTGGTGGAGCTGGCTGTGCTGGTGGAGCTGGCGTCTGCCGCAGGCGCCTGGGTCTCGGCCAGGCTCGCACCGGGTGCCAGAGCGCAGCCCAGGGTCGCCAGCAGCCCCAGCACGGCAACGGCACCACTGCTGCGCAGGGGGCGGTGGCTCAGGCAGCGGTGGCTGGCGTGTCCGTGGACGGCGCGCAGGGAGCCGGAGGGGAGCGGAGTGGGGAGCTGGAGCATGGCTGGAGCGGAACTGGCGGGCTGACGAGGGGCTCTGGCGCGCTGAAGCAGCGGCTTCAGTCGACCAGCTTCGGAGCGATCTCGCTGTTGTAGCGGGTCTCGCACTCCCTGATCACCCTCACCGCCTCGGCGGCGTCGAAGAAGCCATTCACGCGGCAGGTGCCGGGCTTCTTGAGGTCCTTGTAGTGCTCCCAGTAGTACTGGGTTTCCTTGAGCCAGTGGTCACCCAGATCGGTGTAGCTGGTGATGTGGTCCATGCGCTTGTCGTCGGCCAGCACGGCGATCACCTTGTCGTCCACCTCGCCGCCGTCGTCGAATTTCATGATGCCGATGATGCGGGCCTCCACCAGGGAGCCGGGCACGAGGGGTTCGGTCACGCCCACGATCTCGATGTCCAGCGGGTCGCCGTCCTCATCCCAGGTGCGGGGAATGCAGCCATAGGCGAAGGGGTAGGCCAGGGAGGAGTAGCCCACCCGGTCGAGCTTGAGATGGCCGGTTTCGGTGATCAGCTCGTACTTGTTGATGGTGTTGCTGTTGAGCTCCACGATCGTGTTCAACCGCAGCTCCGCTTCGTCGGCAAAAGCGGGCAGCACGTGCAGCAGGTTGGCCATCGTGCGGCTGGGAGCTTGGTTGATGTTCGCCATGGGGGAGCGGTTGCAGCGCCGCGCATCCTATGCAGGGATCCGGGCCGTTCCAAGCGGCCCGGCCGTCAGCTCCGACACCTTGGCCCGCAGGTAGGCGAGAAAGGGCTGGGCGCTGAGCGCATGGCCCGACACCCGCTCCACCAGCTCCTCCCCGTTCACCCTCCGGCCCAGGGGCCAGACGGTGGCTCCCAGCCAATCCCGGAGCCTGGCCTCCTCGCCGCCGCTGATCAGGTGCTCGATCGGACCGAGCTGCTGTTCCAGAGTCTCGGAGATCTGGGCGCTGATCAGGTGGCCCAGGGCATAGGAGGGGAAGTAGCCGAACAGGCCCTCGGCCCAGTGGATGTCCTGGAGGCAGCCCTCGGTGTCCGTCGCCGGCCGGATGCCGAGCAGCTCCTGCATGCGCTGATTCCACTGACCCGGCAGCTCTTCGACGGGCATCTCCTGTTCGAGCAGGGCCAGCTCCAGCTCGTAGCGCAGCACGATGTGGAGGCAGTAGCTGAGCTCGTCGGCCTCGACGCGGATCAGACCGGGCCGCAGGGGGTTGAGGGCACGCCAGAAGCCGAGGGTGTCGCCCCAGGGATCGCTCGACGGCCCGCCGCCCAGGGCGGCGCAGAAGTGCGGCTGCCAGCGCTCGGCGAAGGCGCGGCTGCGGGCCACGCGGCACTCCCAGAACAGGCTCTGGCTCTCGTGCACCCCCATCGAGGTGGCTTCCCCCAGGGGCCATGGGAAGTAGTGGTCATCGCTGCGGGGCAGGCCCTGCTCATACAGGGAGTGGCCCCATTCATGGGCCGTGGCCAGGAAGGCGGAGAGCGGTTGGCCGGGCACCACGCGGGTGGTGATGCGGAAGTCCTGGGGGCCGACGGTGCAGGAGAAGGGGTGGGCCGAGCGGGCGCGCTGGCAGCGCTGCGGGTCGTACCCCCAGCTGTCGAGAAGCTCGGCGCAGAACCGCTCCTGCAGGGCCTCGGGCAGGTCGGCGGCCGGGCCGGCGGTTGCGTTCGGATCCGCGGCCGAGGCACGTGCCGCTTGCTCCAGCAGTGCAGGGAGCTCCGCCTTGAGCGGCGCGAACAGCTCCGCCAGCCGCGCCTTGCTGATGTCGGGCTCAAACGGCTGGGCCAGGATTTCCCAGGCGCTGCGGGCCACCGGCTCGGCAGCGGCGAGCTGGCTCGCCTGCCGGCGGCGCAGGTTGATCAGCTCCCGGAGGGCTGGGGCGAAGGCACTGAAATCGTTGCGAGCGCGGGCGTCCTGCCAGACGGCATTGCCGCGCGACTGGGCTTTGGCAAGAGCCGCCACCAGATCGGGATCGAGGCAGCGCTGGCGCCTGAGCTCGAGCCGCAGCAGCTCCAGGTTGCGGCGCCGCTCGGGCGGCGCATCGGCGCCCAGCTCGGCCTCGGCTGCCCCCACCAGCTCGGCGTATTCCGCACTGCTCTGGCGCTCGTGCAACTGCCCGGCCAGCAGGGCCAGCTGGTCGCCGCGCCAGGCGGCCCCGGCGGCCGGCATCACCGTGTTCTGGTCGTAGTAGAGGGCGCTGCTGATCGAGCCCAGCAGGCGGGTGTGGTGCAGGTGCCGGTGGAGCTGGGCGAAGGCAGAGCCTGCGGCAGGCATGGGCAGACGGAACCGATGGGCTCAGCATGGCGCTGCACACACCACTGCCGCTGGGCTGAGCAGAATCGGCGCCATGGAACTCCATGCCGACCTCAGCCAGCGCGCCGTGCTCGACAGCAACGCCCTGGACTGGACGCCATCGCCGATGGCTGGGGTGGAGCGGCGGATGCTCGATCGCCGTGGGGGCGAAGTGGCCCGGGCCACCTCGATCGTGCGCTACGCCCCGGGGAGTTGCTTCGGGCGCCACGTCCATGGGGGCGGCGAGGAGATCCTGGTGCTGGCGGGCACCTTCTCGGATGAACACGGCGATTTCCCAGCCGGCACTTACCTGCGCAATCCCATCGGCTCCAGCCACGCGCCCTTCAGCGAGCAGGGCTGCACGATCCTGGTGAAGCTGCACCAGATGCACCCGGCCGATCAGCAGCGGCAGGTGATCGACACCACCAGCGCCGCCTGGCTGCCGGGGCTGGTGCGCGGCCTGGAGGTGCTGCCGCTGCACGCCTTTGGCTCGGAGCACGTGGCGATGGTGCGCTGGGCGCCGGGCACGGTGTTTCAGCCCCATGGACACCCCGGCGGCGAGGAGATCGTCGTGCTGGATGGCGTGTTTCAGGACGAGCACGGCACCTATCCGGCCGGCAGCTGGCTGCGCAATCCAGCCGGCAGCGTGCACCGCCCGTGGAGTGAGGAGGGCTGCACGATCTGGGTGAAGACCGGCCACCTGCCCAACACCCAGGGGCCCGATGGCTCAGACGTGTGAGGCCCGCGCCTCCCTCGGGATCGGAAGAAAACATGCAAGGGATTGCGCAATTCTGCGGAGGTCGCCCAAGGTGGGGCCATGGACAGTCCGATGGCTGCCGGCGGGCAGGAACTCCTGGTTTTCCGCTCGCGAGAGCTGCGGGATGCCGAGCAGATCATCCGCAGCGTGCGCGCGAACCGTGCCGTCGTGCTCCACACGGCCGAAACCTGCGATGGTGAGGCCCAGCGGCTGATCGACTTCGCCTGCGGTGGCATGGAAGCCATCGGCGCCCAGGTGCATCGGATCGACGCGGAGACGTTCCTGTTTGCCCCGCTGCAGGTGTGTGTGGCACAGGACGAGGCCCTGGGGCGGCAGGTCGCCTGATTCAGCCGCCGCCCCCCTGGCCGGGATGCTTTCCGTCCCAGAGGAGGTACGGGAACAGGTACCGCCCCGGGCCACCGTGGGCTGTGGGGGAGTTCTACATTGAAATTGAGGGAAGGACCGGGAGCCAACCCGAGCCTTGCCTTCCAAGAGAGTCCGGCCAGGGATCACCCGAGCCGGTGCGCGTCCAGGAGGTGCGCCCGAAATGCGTGAGTCGAACCGAAAGGGCGATGGCATGGCGCGAATGCCATCGCAGTGCAGCGGTGAGCCATATGCCAGTTCTGTTCCCCGCCTGTTGAATCCCCGGGCTGCATAACCCGGGTCTGGATCACAGCTGAGAAGGTCAAGCTCCGAGCATCTCTTCTCCGAGACGTGATCCCAGTCCTTGCCTGCCAGGTTCCAGGCAGGTGATGCCTACAACCCAAGACACCCGACCGGACCGGGCCCCAGATGCCAAGGCCACGCTCCGCAACCGGTGCTAAGGCGCCCCCCACGGGGCGCCTTCCTGTCGCGCCATGCCCTGGCTGCTGCAGCTCAGGGGTGTTCGTGCCGCAGGGGTGGGTTCAGGCCGCCAAGCCCCCTCAGGCTGGGTTCGATGGTGTGCCGGGGAGAGGGCGGATGGGTGGCATCCATGGGGAGCGGCTGTGCTGGGCTGCGCTGATCAGCGCCGGGCTGGGGATCGCTGCACCGCTGGCCGTGGCCGAGGGCCAGGCTGCACCGCAGCCCCAGCCCCAGCCGGCCTCCTGTCCACTGGGCCTGCAATCGGTGGATCAGCGCTTCATCGTGATGATGATTCCGCACCACGATGGGGCCATCGCCATGGCAGAGCTGGCCCGCACCCGCTCCCAGCGGCCGCAGATCCGTGCCCTGGCGAAGCAGATCAAAGCCAGCCAGACAGCGGAAAACGATCAGATGCGGCGCTGGTATCGCCAGTGGTACGGCGCTGATGTGCCGGCCTGGCCCGCCGGCGGCCGTGGCCCTGGCAGGGGCTATGGCATGGGCCCTCGCTGGGGCCGGGCCGGGCGCATGGGCCCGGGTGGTGGCATGCCCGGGATGGGCACCAGCCTGGAAGCGCTGAGGACCGCACCTGATTTCGACCGCGCCTTCATCGAGCAGATGGTTCCCCATCACCGCATGGGCGTGATGATGGCCTCCCATGCTCAGTGGCACACCCAGCGCCGCGAGCTGCGGGAGCTGCAGGCCGAGATGGTGAAGGTGCAGAGCCAGGAGATCGCCCAGATGGAGCAGTGGTACCGCCAGTGGTATGGGGCTTCAGGCGGTTGATGGCTGAGCTGGGCTGGCCGGGCTTGCGCACACCTCCCGCCTGCTGTGCACGATCAGGGGCCGCTCGCGGTCGCTGTCCACCGAGAAGGTGCACCAGCTGGCCGATGGCGCCCACTGGCTGTGGCTCAGGGGCCAGTCGATGCGGCGGCCGCCGTAGGTGAGCCCCACACAGGTGAGGCTGGTGTCGTCAGCGAGCAGGCTCCAGAGCAGGGCAATGGCCTCACGGCTGTAGCCCTCAACCGCTGCTGCTGCGGCTTGCGGTGTCGGCTCGGCGATCTGGCCAGGAGCCAGGCTCACCTGCAAGTCCCGCTGCCAGCTGAGGTAGTGGCCGTCGTGGGTGGGATAAAACCAGCAGCTCTCGTTGCGGGCCTGGCTGAGGGGGAAGCGGTCGCGTAGCTGCCAGAGGTGGGGCCGCTCGGGTGAGGGTTGGTAAACCCCCAGCCAGAGCCTTTCAGGCTCAAAGCGGGGAGTGGTGGCATCGCACACCCGCTGAAAACGGCCGCCGAGGTCGTGGCTCACAACAATGCGCAGGGCAAAGGCGCTGGACACGCCCTGGCCTTGCACGATCGCCAGATCGGCGGTGCTGAGCCGCTCGGCGGTGAGGTGGTTGGCCGGAGCGAGCAGAAACCGCAGCGGTCCGGCCTCCGCCATCAGCCCAGACCCAGCTGGCCCAGGATTCCCTGGCCGGTGAGCAGTTCGGTGCCGAGGCCGATCACGAAGCCGAGCATGGCCAGGCGGCCGTTCCAGGTTTCGGCGAAGGCCACGAAACCGAAGCGGGGGGAGGGGGTGGTTTCGGTCATGGGGAGGAGGTGGGTAAACCTGAAGAAAGTTTACGAACCCCGTGCGGTGTGTTGACGTATCGACGGTCACCGCATCCCGGAGAAGGTCATCGGTGTCGCGCCGGCCCAGGCGCTGCCGGATTCGCCAGGATGAACCTCCCAGCCCATGCCCACCCCAGTGCCCACCGCAATTCAGGCAACCACCTTCGCGGCGTTTGCCCAGAGGGCCGACTACTCGCTGCTCGATGGGCTGCAGCCGGATCCCCAGGCCAGTGCCGACGGCCGCGACCACCGGCCCCGCCAGGTGTTCTCGGGCCACTATGTGCCGGTGCTGCCCACGCCGCTGCCCGATCCGGAGCTGGTGGCCCACAGCCAGGCCCTGTTCGCTGAACTGGGCCTGAGTGAGGCGCTGGCCCACGACGCGCAGTTCCGGCGGCTGTTCTCCGGCGACATCAGCGTGGCCACAGGCCCGATGCGCCCCCATGGCTGGGCCACCGGCTACGCCCTCTCGATCTACGGCACGGAGTACATCCAGCAGTGCCCGTTCGGCACCGGTAACGGCTACGGCGATGGCCGGGCGATCTCGGTGTTTGAGGGGGTGTTTGAAGGCCGGCGCTGGGAGTTTCAGCTCAAGGGCGGCGGCCCCACCCCCTACTGCCGCGGCGCCGATGGCCGGGCCGTGCTGCGCTCCAGCGTGCGGGAGTTTCTAGCCCAGGAGTTGATGCATGCCCTGGGGGTGCCCACCTCCCGCTCGCTGACGCTCTACGTGTCGCGGGCCGAAGGCGTGCGGCGGCCCTGGTATGCGCCCGGCTCGCGCGCGTTTGAGCCCGATGTGATGGTGACCAACCCGGCGGCGATCACCACCCGGGTGGCGCCGTCGTTTCTGCGGGTGGGGCAGCTGGAGCTGTTCGCCCGGCGGGCGCGCAGCAACGCCCACCCCGCTGCCCTGCGCGAACTGCAACAGATCACGGCCCACCTGATCGCGCGCCATTACCGCGCCGAGATCGATGCCGCCCTGCCCTTTTCGGAGCAGGTGCTGGAGCTGGCGCGCCTGTTCCGCGGCCGGCTCACGGCCCTGGTGGCCCACTGGATGCGGGTGGGCTACTGCCAGGGCAACTTCAACAGCGACAACTGCGCCGCCGGTGGCTTCACGCTCGACTACGGGCCCTTCGGCTTCTGCGAGCTGTTTGATCCGCGCTTCCAGCCCTGGACCGGCGGCGGCGAGCACTTCTGCTTCTTCAACCAGCCGGCGGCGGCCGAGGTGAACTACGGGATGGCCGTGACATCGCTGCGGCCGCTGCTGCAGGACAACCCGGACGCCCTGGCCCAACTCGATGGGATCCAGGACGGCTTCGCCGGCGCGATGGCCGCGGCGCTGGAGGGGATGTGGGCCGCCAAGCTCGGCCTCACCAGCTACGACCCTGAACTGGTGCAGGAGCTGCTGCAGCTGCTGGCGAGCTCCCGGGCCGACACCACCATCGCCTTCCGCCGGCTGTCGGAGCTGGCCGCCAACCCAGCTGCTGCGATCTCCGAGCAGCTCTCTGCCCTCAAGCAGAGCTTCTACCTGCCGAGTTCCGAGGAGCTCGACGGCCAATGGAGCCGCTGGCTGCAGCGCTGGGGTGCGGCGATCACGGCCCAGGGCGACCCGCGCGCCACAGCTGCCGCGATGAAAGCGGTGAACCCGGCGATCACCTGGCGGGAGTGGCTTGTCGCCCCGGCCTACGAGCAGGCGGCCCAGGGGGATACCACCCTGATCAGGGAGCTGCAGGCGCTGTTCAGCCGGCCCTACGAGGCGCCTGCTGCGGAGCTGGCCGCGCGCTACGTCCGGCTCAAGCCCCGGGAGTTCTTCCACGCCGGCGGCGTGTCGCACTACAGCTGTTCGTCGTGATGCACCAGGAAGGCAGCAGAGTGGATGCACCCCAAACCCCTCGCCCGCCATGCCCCTCACGCAGCGGACCGCCCCTTATCCCCACTGGGAGTTCAGCGATCCGGCCAGCGGTGATCTGCTGCGGCTGGTGCCCGAGCGCGGCGGCCTGATCAGCGGCTGGCGCTGCGGCGGCCGGGAGCTGGTGTATCTCGACCTGGAGCGCTTCCTCGACCCTGCCCAGTCGGTGCGGGGGGGCTTCCCAGTGCTGTTTCCGATCACCGGCGGCCTGCCGGACAACCAGCTGCCCCTGCCCCAGGGCACCTTCACCATCGGCCAGCACGGCTTCGCCCGCAACCTCCCCTGGCGGATGGAGCCCCTGGCGGATGGCCGTGGCGTGGCCCTGGAACTGAGCGAAACGGCGGAAACCCTGCAGGCCTATCCCTTCCAGTTCCTGCTGCACATGGAGGTGCGGCTGGCACCCGGCGCCCTCGAGATCAGCACCACGGTGAGCAACCGCAGCGGGGATCCGATGCCCTTCAGCTTCGGGCTGCACCCGTATTTCAACCTCTCCAGCCTGGACGGTGTGCGCTTCGAGGGGCTGCCGCCCGAGTGCCTCAACCACCTCACCATGGCGCCGGCGGCCACGGCGGAACAGATGGAACGCCTCAGCCAGGGCATCGATCTGCTGGTGCGGCCCACCGGGCCGGTGCGGCTGGTGGATGAGGCGGCCGGCGTCACGCTGGAACTGCAGCTCAGCCATCCCTTCGATCTTGTGGTGCTCTGGACCGAGCCGCCCCGGCCGATGGTGTGCATCGAACCCTGGAGCGGCCCGCGCCAGGCGCTGCTGAGCGGCGACCGCAAAATCGAGCTCGCGGCCGGAGCCAGCACGGAGCTGAACACACGCTATGCCCTGCTCCCCGGCTGATCGGCTCGGCGGCTAGATCACGCTGTGATCGGTGATGGTGGCGTTTTTCTCGATCACCACAATGCCATTGTGGATGGTGAAGCCAATGGCCTGCCGATCGGCCTCCTGCACATGATCCTTGTTGATGATCTGCACATCGGCTCCGATCCGCACGTTCTTATCGAGAATGGCGTTGCTGATGCGCGTTCGTGGGCCGATACCCAGGGGCACGCCACCGCTGGCCCGCACGGCCGCCCGTTCGTCGGCTGATTCATAGCGATCGGCACCCATCACCAGGCTGTCCTTGAGCACCACATCGTGCTCCACCCGCAAGCGCAGGCCCAGCACGCAGTGCTCGATCAGGCACCAATCGAGCTGGCAGCCCTCGCTGATCACCGAACGGCGCTCGTCAGCTTTGTTCAGCTGGCTGGGCGGCAGGTAGCAGGAGCGGGTATAGATGGGAGCTTTCTCATCATAGAAACTGAAAGCAGGATCCTCATCGGCAAGGGCAAGATTGACATCGTAGAAGGCTTTGGTCGTGCCGATATCTTCCTAGTAGTCGTCAAATAGATAGCTCTGCAGGTGCTGGCCATCGGCCAATGCGGCGGGGATGATCTCCTGGCCGAAGTCCGTAGCCTGCGGGTGGGTCGCCAGCAGCTGGAACAGCACATCCCGCTCAAACACATAGATGCCCATCGATGCCAGGAATGGCCGCCGCTCGGCTTCGCTGGCTGCCAGGCCCAACGCCGCCGTGTCCACCCGCATCGCCTCCAGAGCTTCACCCCTGGGCTTCTCCCGGAATTCCTGGATGCGTCCGCATGGGTCGGTGCGCATCAGGCCGAAGCCCTGGGCCGCCTGAGGATCCACGGGCAGCGCCGCCACCGTGAGTGCGGCACCACTGGCCCGGTGCGCAGCCACAAAGCCCGCGTAATCCATCCGGTAGAGCTGATCGCCCGAGAGGATCAGCACCTGATCCACATCCCAGGCGGCAAAGAGCTCACGGTATTGGCGCACCGCATCGGCCGTGCCCTGAAACCAACTGGGGCTGTCGGGGGTTTGCTGGGCTGCCAGCACCTCAACAAAACCGCCGTCGAAGCCGGAGGAGAGGTTGTAGGTGCGACTGATATGCCGGTTCAGTGATTGGCTGTTGAACTGGGTGAGGGCGTAGATCTTATAGATCCCGGAATTGATGCAGTTGCTGATCGGGATGTCAATCAGCCGATATTTGCCCCCCAATGGCACGGCGGGTTTGGCGCGGGTGTGGGTGAGCGGTTGCAGGCGTGTTGCCAGCTCCGCCGCCCAGAATCACCGCTAAAACACGTTTCATACATTGATCTCACGCTTGAGGAGATGATAGAGCTGCTGTGGATCCTTGTACTCACGCGGCAGGCAGTGATGGAGGCAGCTGAGACGATCCCAGCAGACGCTCCTCTGAATCTGTTGCAACGATTTCCGCTCGCGAATCAGGATCCGCAACGCCTTGCAATAAAGAGGAAAGCTCGCTTCCAGCTGGCCAATCGTCAGCGCAGGCGCAGAAACGGCAGGGCTCATGGCGAAAGCTGTGGCGGCGAAGGCAAGCTTCCTGCAGGGGGCCGGCTCTGGGATCCCCCCATCTGGGGGCAATTCAGGGCCCACCGCCAAAAAACAGCGCTTCAGTCGTCATACACCCGGCAGTTCACGTCCGAGGGGTTGAGATCACAGAACACCTCAAAGGGTGAGGGCGCCACGGCCTCATCGGGGTGGCGCTGCTGAAAGGCCTCCAGCTCCTCGATCTGCTGCTGCAGCTTGCGCGCGATCGCTGCATCCCCCTTGGCACGGGCCTCGGCCAGGGAGGTTCGGTAGGTCTCGAGCTGAGCGGCAATGCTGGCCATGGTGACGCGTCCCCTGGGCGCTGGTCTGGGTGGTTGAATGTAGCGGTGCTCACCCATGGGGATACCCCCATCAGGGGACAACTGCCAGCCCGGTGTCAAGGGAGACCAATCGCCAAGGGTCCTGACGGCGAGGATCAACATCAACAAAGTGATGATCTGCCATGACCACCCATCACTATCGCAATGCCCTCTGCCAGATGGTGATTCTCCGCTGTGTGGGGGCGAACGCTTTCTTTCATGAAAAAGGGATTTTTCCCTTTGAGGAGTGGTTCTTTGCCTGCCCGCCGGATTGCCGGGTGGACATCTGGACCCATGGCCTCGGTGGTGCGGAGATCCTCGATTCCATCTGCGCGGATGATCTCCAGGTGCCTGCCTCCGCCAAGGCCGACGACCCGGCGGAGGCGCCCTCGCTCTGGCAGACCATCGGCGTGGCCCTGCTGGAATCCGACCCGGTGAAGCAGCTGGCGGGGTAGGCCGCTCTTGCCCCTTCATCCGTGCAGCTGAACCACAGGGGCACCCCGAACCACGGCGTGAGCCAGCCCCTCCCAGGAAGGCCGCAGCCGTCAGCGTCACCCCTTCACCCATGGAGTCCATGCCGGCTCCGTGCCAGTGTTGAGGACGGGAGCTGGCTGGGCACCGCCCTTCATCGGCCTTGCACCACAGCCCTCCTTGGTGTGGAGATCAAAACCTGACCCCTCCCCTTCCCACAGCGACGGATCATCTGCTATGGTTGCGGCACATGCACATCAACCATGCTGCCTAGTTCCGCGTCCAAGATGCGCACCTTGCTTCTTTGCGGAGCAGGCCTTGGTGCGATCGTGATCGGCACCGCCCAGCCGGCAAACGCCCTTGTTTCCTTCAATATTGAGGAATTTGCCGACCGGGTCACAATCACCGCCTCTGGATCCCTCGACCTTCCACAGAGTTTTGGAGGGACGCCTGTTGGCAGCCCGATTTCGGGAGGCTTCCCAGCTCCTGGTATCAATCCAAGCACCGCAAACCTCAGCTCCGGTCCTTTCACCGGAGAATTCTTCCAGTATCGCCTTCTAGGTCCTAGCAGCTTTGCTGGCAGCATGACCACCAATCAGCTTGCCACTGGTTTCTCACTTTCCAACACGCCCTTTAATTTCTTCGGCGGCGGTGTTGGGGCTGCAGCCACCTCACCACGGATCCAGATTGCAACGTCTTACAGCTCAGGTGATCCATTCAGCTTCTCCGCTGACTTTGAAGGGTCAACGTTGGCTGACTTCGGTCTTGCTTCATCAAGTGGTCTGATCGGCACCTGGACACTGGCTCCACGAACCGGAACTGATCCCTATACGGCTGATGACACGATTACTTTCACCGTCACTCCAGTACCTGGACCCCTCCCTCTTCTGGGTGCAGGTGCAGCCTTCGGCTTCAGCCGTCGCCTACGTCGCAAGACATCCCAGCTCGGTTGAAAGTCTTGATCGAGTTATCAACAAATCACAAGCCCCGCGAATGCGGGGTTTTTTATTGCAGAAAAAAGCAAAAAAAATTACCCTCCAGGTTGACCCAGCTCACCAAAGGAGAAACCGGTCTTCATGGAGGGCAGACTGGAGTAGCAAAGTCTTCAATCGGAGGCGGAAGGCTTCTCCGGACGAAGAGCCATACGGGCCAGCTTACGCTCTGGCTGGCCAGGCTTACCCTCCGCCTCAGGCTTGACAGCCTTGGTGTAAGCAGTAACCGTCAGTACTGGCGAAACAAAATTGGTCTGGGAGTCGATCAAACCAGCAAACTGTTTCAGGATTGCCAGGCCCACCTTGCGGACCTGACCAGCAGGCAGCTCGGTTTCGCTGGCGACATTGTCGACAAGCTCTTTGAAGTTCATGGTTGCTGTCCGCCAACGGCGGGGGATGTGGGTGGAGGAGTTGCAGGGCTCCGTCAACGACGGCTGATCTCCGATCACACCCTACCACCTTCGAACGGTGGCGACAACTTGAAAGGCAAACCAAAGCCATTCAGCTGCACCACTCCTCCGAAGGCCACACCATCCGCATCCTCTCCACAGACGGTGAGGAGAACGTGGCTTGCTGTGATCATTCGGACTGGCTAGCCGGGCAGCGATCACTCGTTCTTCCGCAAGGCGCTAGCCCCTGGCGACCGCTGCCCCTTCTCAGGAGGAGCCAATCAGTGCATAGTTCAAGAAAACACAGAATTCATTGATATCTAGATTAAACGTTGAAGAGTGGAGAGGTCGGTGCTCTTCGTGGATGACTCCTCCATAGTATTCATTCCAGATGATCCCCAAAGCTGAAGCAAGCCCATAAAAGAAGACATCCCCGAACCAGTGGGGTGTAATGGCACAGATGGCCTCAGGGCTGCCAAGTGCCATGTTAACCAGATCACTGCCAAGGACTCCCATGACCAAGCCAGACGATGCCCATAGCTCGAGCTGATGATCAACATCGCCTAGATCGAGAGCAACCGGACGGATGTTAAAATCTTGTAATGCATACTCGAGCTCACTGTTATTCACAATTGAGCGACGCCGCCCTGCTCTCTTTATATAGTGATTCGACTGGACTTGGCCACTACGATTAAGGCGAAGCTTTTTGATGTATTCAACCATCAGAGGATGGAATACTCCCTTTGCGTAGGGCAAGTCAACCGAGGCACAATGCCGAATACTGATCACTGTATTCTCAGGCGCCTGATAAATACTATCTTTTGAGATATATTTTGCAAGCACAGCGCCGAAAGACGAGCGCCTGCCAAAATAGGATTTGGGTACAATGACGAGGCCATCTGGATGAGCATCCAGAAAGATAAGTGCTCTGGGTAGATTATGGCCAATCCAATGTCCCCAAGTCCCAGATCCTTCATTGCACAACGGATAGCAGATTCGATCGTGCAAAGTGATCAGCGGGTGACGAGTACTTTTTTTGAGGTGCTGTTTTATACGCTGATTCAGCACATGCGACGCCTTTACACGATCTCGATGAACGTCATGAATGAGTGAGTGCTGCAGCAGCGGCATGCGATTCTCATCGCACACGATGGATTTCAAGCCGATAGTATTATACAGATAACTGTTACTCGTTGTTCTCAGGAAGAGATCGTCAAACTCCTCTTGCAGAAGGCGTCTTCTCTGGCTATAAACTAACGCTGGGTTAACGGACGACGCCCATCCAATCCTGCCGGGAGAGCAGGGGACCTTGGCGAGGATGGCCTTGGCGAGAAGTCTTTTCTGATCCATTGCTACATATTATCAGACGAGCAATGATCTACACTTAGCCGTATGGATGATGAGCGGGGTGCTCTCGGGTATTCAAACACGCCGTACTGCGTCGTTATCGACAGCGAAAGCTGCTACTGTTGAGACGGCAATGCGCCTTACGTAGAACTGTTTTTTGCAGTACATGGATGGGATCCACCGCCAATGCTGGGACGGCACGGAGGATTGCGCAAGACTTGTTCAACCACTGCTCTTCAGCCCATCATGATCACCAATGGCGCCTCCCATCCTGGCAGCACCACGCCGTAGAAGCACACCTGCGTCTGTATCTGCCTTGCCACCAGCTCATGAACAACCCCTCATTTCGCCTTTCCATAAGGCGGGCTGGTGCACAGAGTGTCGGCTGAGCCTTGGAGGTTGATCGGACCCATCTGGTCCCTCCTCAACCTCAGGACGCCAACTGTTTGATCAGGACTCACTCTCGCTGAACTGAAAAACCTGGGCATGGCTATCGCTGGCCAGCAGCCAGGAGTGATCGCTTCACCGGATCTTCGCCGTATGTCTCCCCCTCAAACCGCCAACTCCGTCGCTATGCCAAGCAACAGCCTGGCGTCCACCCCACCGGGATCTCCCGCTCCAGCCGCCAGCGGATCGCCACTCTTGGACGAACCAGATCCGCTCGCCCTCATGGCTCTCGTAGCTGGCAAAGCCCAGACAGCGAAACGGTTCGGTGACACCGCCAGCGCGCCCGTCGACCCGGGTGGTGGGGGAGAAGAGGGCTTCGCTTTTGCGCAGGGTGATGAACAGCAGATCGGTGGCGGTGGGCTGGTGCCAGAGCACGCCCTAGCGGTGGCTGCGGGGGGCGCCGCGCTCGTCGACGGCGGCAAAGGCGGCGAGCACTTCGGCGCGGCCCTCTTCGCGACAAGTGCGGCTATGGACGCGCAGCGGCACCGGCAGCGCCCAGGGCAACGGGTGGAGGCGGTGATCGGCGCGATCGGCGAGGAGCTCCAGCAGCTGGCGCAGCTCCTCGCGTCAGGGACCCACGGCCCAGAGCAGCGCCAACGCCTCGCCCAGCGGCAACCAGTGGCGGCCCGTTCCCAGCAGCTGGGCGAAGAGCATGGCCCACTGGCGCCGCTCGCGTTCGCCCAGGGCCTCGGGGCCGGTGGGTGCGGCGGCGGAGAGGGAGGCGGCAGTGGATCGCAGACGGTCGGGGTCGTCGAGGTGGAGGAGGCCGGCGGTGATGGCGCGGCTGAGGCGCTCTTCCTCCGGGTGGGGCGCATCGCCGAGCCAGCCCAGCTCGCGGCGCAGGGCGGTGAAGGAGACGCCGCGGATGCCGTAGAAGTCGGCCGGGTCCATGGCCAGGACGTCGAGCCACTCGGCCAGGCCGCTGGCGAGGTCGATCGTGCCCTCAGCGGCCAGGGCGCGCAGCTCCTCCAGCAGCCGGCGCGCGGGCAGGCACTGGCGCAAACTTGAAAGCACCCGCTCGCTGGCCACCCGATCGAGCACCAGCCGGCAGCCCGGCGGCAGGAAGGGGAACCCCTGCGTGAGCTGCTCCTGCAGCTGACGCATCCCTTCGATCTGGTGGTGCTCTGGACCGAACCGCCCCGGCCGATGGTGTGCATCGAACCCTGGAGCGGTCCGCGCCAGGCGCTGCTGAGCGGCGATCGCAAGATCGAACTCGCTCCCGGAGCCAGCACGGAACTGAACACGCGCTACGCCCTTTTGCCCGGCTGATCGGCTCGGCGGCAGCGTCCAGTTCTCAGTCGTCATAGACGCGGCAGTTCACGTCCGAGGGGTTGAGGTCACAGAACACCTCAAAGGGTGATGGCGCCACGGCCTCATCGGGATGGCGCTGCTGAAATGCCTGGAGGTCCTGGATCTGATGCCGGGGATGATCAAGGGAAATGCTTGAGGTCGGTCATGGCACCCATCACTACCGCAATGCCAGCAATCAAATGGTGATTCTTCGCTGTGTTGGAGCGGATGCGTTCTTCCATGAGAAGGTGATCTTTCCCTTTGAAGATTGGCTGTTTTCCTGTCCACTTGAAACACGGATCGACATCTGGACGCACGGCATCGGGGGTGCGGAGCTGCTTGACTCCATGCCCGCAGACGATCTCCAGGGCCCTGCGCACTGCGATGGCAACGATCCAGCGGAGCCCCCATCGTTGTGGCACGCCATCGGCGTGGCGCCGTTGGAAGCAGACCCGGTGCAGCAGTTTGGCTGGAAAGCCGGTTGCTGTGATCCGCGCTCAGACGTCGGGTTCTTGCCAGCAAGGCTGCGATTGCGTTCGCCGATCGGCAGGTGGGAAGCCAGCAACCAGGCATCCATGGCTCACCCGCCTGGGTTGGTGTTGACGGTCACTGGAACAGCCTGCAGCTCGCCAGCACCCTGCGTGGAGACAGCCACCGAGGTGCGGGCATCAGTGAGGTCGTCGAGCAACACCGGCGCGATGCCGGCGTCAAAGGAGAAGCGACCGGGGCCGTTGCACAGCAGGGCGAGGCTGCCGCCCAGATAGAGGAGCACCAGCTCGAGCACGTAGATGTTGAAGCCGGCGGTGGAGATGTGCTGATAGGCCGCCACCAGCATCGTGCCGGTGAGGGCCAGGGCGCCGAGGGGAGTGAGCAGGCCGAGGATCACCAGCCAGCTGCCGATCAACTCCGAGAAGCCGGCAGCGTAGGCGAAGAACAGCGGGAAGGGCAGGTGCAGCGAGGCCACATAGGTGTTGGCGAACTGCTGGGGATCGGCGAGTTTTTCCTGGCCGTGGTGAATCATCAGCCCGCCGATGCTCAGGCGCAGCAGTAGCAGACCCACGGAAGCCAGCAGGCCTGGGCGCTGCAGATAGGCGCGCACGGCTGGTGCGACTGCCGTGAGCCCAGTCAGGGGAGCAGACCTTGAGGCGGGCCTGTCCATCCCGACGAACCTGTTCATCGCCACGAACCAGAGGGCCACACAGGCGGCCATGAAGCCACCGAACAGCTCAAGCAGGGATGACGTGGACATGGGGTGTGGGGGGATTGCTTTCAGAAATCATGGCAAGATTCATTAAGGAGTGTGAAGCGCCGAGGCCATCCGGCCAGGCCCAGGCCAGCCCTGTGGTGGCCGGGCTTGCGGGCGATAGATGCGGGCCCTGGGCCTCGCCAAAGGCCCGCCCAGACGCCAGGATGTAACAACTTCGTTACAAAGCGATGACCGCTGGCGCACTGTTTCTGGAGAGCCTCAGCTCTGGTGTGATCACCCAGGCCGAGATCGACTGGTTGCTGAGCCAGCCCAGCTCCTGCAGCAGCTGAGGGCGGCGGCTGGGCAGGCACTGGCGCAAACTTGAAAGCACCCGCTCGCTGGCCACCCGATCGAGCACCAGCCGGCAGCCAGGCGGCAGGAACGGGAACCCGTGCGTGAGCTGCTCCTGCAGCCGAGCAGGGCGCGGAAGCGCAGGTCGAAATGGAAGCGGCGGTGGGCCTGGCCGAAGGTGATGACCCTGGCAGGGCCGGCGATGATGGTGCAATGGCCATGGCTCCGTTCGTTACGCAAGAGGCTCTCAAGGCCTTCACCGATCGCCTGGTGGTGGCGTTCGCCCCGGAGCAGGTGATTCTGATCGGCTCGATGGCACGAGGAACAGCCGGTGTGGAATCGGATGCCGATGTGTTGGTGGTGATGCCCTTCGAGGGAAGAGCACTGGACAAGATCCTGGAAATCCGCAACGTCTGCCAACCCGAGTTCCCTCTGGACATGCTGCTTTGGCGTCCTGAGGACATACCCAGGCGCTACCGCTGGGGAGACCCTTTCATCCGTGAAGCACTCGACCACGGTGTGGTGCTGTATGGCTGAGCGCAATCCTGTTGTTGATGAGTGGATCAGCAAAGCCGAGGGGTGATTGGCGGGCCATGGAGTTGTTGCATCGCCAGCCAGGGCATGAAGATGCCGTGGTTTTTCATGCTCAGCAGTGCCTGGAGAAATACTTCAAGGCAGCCCTGATTGCCCATGGGGAGTCTGTGCAGAAAATCCATGATCTTCAGGAACTCTCCAGGCAACTCGGGATCTTGATGCCGGATTGGCAAGCTGATCCTTCTGATCTGACCCGGATCACGCAGGGAGGCGTGATGTTTCGCTACCCGGGGATGGAGGCCCAGGCTGACGACGCTGCCTGTGCTGTTGGCATCACCAACGAGCTGAGGCAGCGGCTTTCTGGATGGCTGAGGACGCTTCCAGAAGACAGTTGAACTGCCCCCCTCAAGCCGCCAACCCCGCCGCTACGCCAAGCAACAGCTGGTGTGCGACACAACAGCCGGTGTGCGACACAACAGCCGGTGTGCGACACAACAGCCGGTGTGCGACACAACAGCCGTGCAGCCACGCCGCCGGAATCGCCCGTTCCAGCCGCCAGCGGATCGCCACTCTGTGACAAACCAGATCCGCTCGCCCTCATGGCTCTGATACCGCACAAACAGCAGCACCCGCGACTCGCGTGGTGGATGGTGCGCTGCCCGGTGGAAGCCGTCAGAGCAGCTGGCGGAACTGCTCCGGCGTCAGCCCTGCATCCCGGGCGATGGCGCCCATGGTGATGGCATTGATCGGGTCATGCCGCGGAATCACGAGACGCATGGTGCCATTGCTCATGATCAGGTGGCCTGATTCCCGTACGACGCGGTAGCCGAGCTTCTGGAACACTCGCACGGCCTGCTTCTGGCTGATTCCCGGCAGCCGGGGCATTACAACGCCAGTTCAAGCGTTTCCACGCTCTTCACGCCAGCCTCCTCGGCCTCCACCTCCAGCCAGAGGGCGATGGCCTCGCGGATGTTGGCGAGGGCTTCTTCGCGGCTGTTGCCCTGGGAATGGCAGCCGGGCAGATCCAGGCAGCTCACGGCCCAGCCTTCCTCGGTCTCAAGCAGGCGGATGCGGTAGCTCATGGCTGCGGCGAAGTCCTTTGATCCAGTCTGCCCCCCTCAAACCGCCAACCCCGCCGCTATGCCAAGCAACAGCCTGGTAACCACGCCGCCGGGATCTCCCGCTCCAGCCGCCACAGAGACTCCTCCGCGCCATGGCGCGCTCGCCCACGCACAGCAGCAACTGTGAACCCCGCGCGGCATGGTGGATGGTGTGCTGGCCGGTGGGCGAGGCGGCGGTGGTGGTGCTCTGGCTTTCCCAGTGAAACAGCCCGGGGCCGAGGGCGAGGTCGCGGTAGCGGGTGGTGGGGGAGACGAGGGCTTCGCTTTTGAGCAGGGTGATGAACAGCAGGCCCGTGAATGCCCCACAGCGGTGGGCTGGTGCCAGAGCACGCCCTCGCGGTGGCTACGGGGGGCGCCGCGGTCGTTGACGGCAGCGAAGCCAGCGAGCACTTCGGCGCGGACCTCTTCGCGACAAGTGCGGCCATGCACCCGCAGCGGCAGCGGCTGCGCCCAGGGCGGCGTCAGTGGCGGCGGCGGTGGCGAGGAGGCGCTTTGCGGCCCGCCACGCCTAGAGTCGATCACACCAGAAGGTGCAGGCAGCGATGACATCCCAACGGCTGAAGGTTGTTGTGGAGCGCCACGCCGATGGGTATGTGGCTTACCCCTTGGGCATCCATGGAGTGGTTGTGGGCCAGGGTGACACCTACGAGGAAGCGCTGGCGGATGTGCGCTCGGCGATCGCTTTCCACCGCGATGCATTCGGCCCTGATTCACTGGATCAGGATGATCCTGTGCAGGAGGTCTTTCTGGCGGAAACGGTACTGGCCGGCTGATGCCAAAGTTTCCAGTCGACGCGCCTCGGGATCGCGTGTTGCGGGCTTTGCAGCGGCTGGGATTTGAGCTGGTCCGAGAAGGAAATCACTTCGCCCTGGCGCGGACGAATGAGGATGGCACGCGTACGCCCCTCACCATGCCCAACCATCGGTTGATCAAGGGGTCGACGTTGAGGTTGATTCTCAGACAATCGGAAATCAGCAGGGAAGTATTTCTTGAGGCCTACGAGGAATGCTGACTTCCCCCCGCAAACCGCCAACCCCGCCGTTAGCCACAGAACAGCTGGTGTGCCACACAACAGCTTGTGTGCCACACAACAGCCAGGCAGCCAGACCGCCGGGATCTGCCGCTCCAGGCGCCAGGGGATCGCCACTCTTGAACAAACCAGATCCGCTCGCTCTCATGGCTTTCGTAGCGCGCAAACCCCAGGCACACGAACGGCTGGGTGACCGTGCCCTGCCCGGCTGCGAAGCTGATGCAGACGTCGCGCAGCCCCGCCACGTTCTCCGGAGACAACAGCGAATCCGGCCGCCTTGGTCAAGGCAGGTCAGAATGGGGCCATGGCAATCGCACTGACCCCCTATCAACGTAAGGCAATCATCGAGGCCTGCCGCCGCCATCAGGTGGCTCGCCTGCATGCCTTCGGTTCTGTTGTGGGCTCTCACTACCAGCCAGGAGTGAGCGATATCGACCTGCTGGTGGAATTCCAGCCCTGCGATTCGGGGGCTCTCTACAAGTCGTATTTCAGTCTGCTGAATGAGCTTCGCCAGCAACTCCCGGCCCCAGTTGACCTTGTGATGGCAGACGCGGTTCGCAATCCCTATATCAAGGCTTCGATCGAGGCTGACAAGCAGATTCTTTATGCAGCGTGATCCGTAGCGCGCCAAGCCCAGAGATGCCGACAGCCAGGTCGCGGTAGCGGGTGGTGGGGGAGAAGAGGGCTTCGCTCTTCCTGAGGGTGACGAACAGCAGGTCGCACTGGCTGGGTTCGTGCTAGAGCACGCCCACGCAGCGGCACCGGCAGCGCCCAGGGCAGGGGGTGGAGGCGGTGATCGGCGCGGGCAGCCAGCAGCTCCAGCAGCTGGCGCAGTTCCTGGCGCCAAACAGCTGGACGGTGAGCATCAACCACGCACGCCGCTCGCGTTCGCCCAGGGTGTGCAGCTCCGGCGGCGAGGGCGCGCAGGCGATCGGGATCGTCGCCATGCAGCAGCGCGGAGCCGATGGCGCGGCTGAGGCGCTCTTCCTCCGGGTGGGGCGCATCGCTGAGCCAGCCCAGCTCGCGGCGCAGGCCGGTGAAGCTCACGCCGCGGATGCCGTAGAAGTCGGCCGGGTCCATGGCCAGGGCGTCGAGCCAATCGGCCAGACCGCTGGATCAGGCATCAGACAGACGAGCGCACTTCCACCCAGGGCTCACCATCACGAAGGCTGGCCAACGCCTGCTCAAGGGTTCGTTAAAGCACAGCTTGAAGTGCCTGGTTGGAACTGTTCCCCACGCGGAGCCAGATCACTTGGGGAGGGGGACCCTGCTCGAAGAGGAGATGCAGAAAGTCGCGATCTTTCGTCATCACCACGGCTCCTGCTGATCGGGCCTGCGCAAAGATCTCCCGGTCATCGGCATTGCGGAGGCCCAGTTCTCGTACAGGCAGCGCCTGGATCGGGGTGAATTGCTCAGTGATCCAATTCGCCAGAGCGGGCGATAACTGTGCATCAAGCCAGAGAATCACGCCACCAATACAGGATGATTCAGCTCATGAGCGGCATAGCTCAGAGCCGCCTGCAGATCTTCCGGCTCAAGATCAGGAAGCTCGCTGAGGATCTGATCAGGTGTGAGGCCAGCGGCATAGAGATCAAGCACATCGCTCACGCGGATCCGCATCCCTCGGATGCAGGGTTTGCCGCCGCACTGGGCCGGGTTGTGGGTGATGCGGGATTCAGCCATGGGAACACGCTAGCGGCTGCTGCCTGACTGATTCAAACCGCCAACCCCGCCGCTATGCCAAGCAACAGCCGGGCATCCACGCCGCCGGAATCTCCCGCTCCAGCCGCCAGCGAATCGCCACTCTCGGACAAACCAGATCCGCTCCCCCACATGGCTCTCATACCGCGCGAACCCCAGGCAGCGGAACGGCTCGGTGAAAGCACCCTGCTTTCGCTGCTCCCGCACAAACAGCAGCACCCGTGAGCCACGCGCCTCGTGATGGACATACCGCTGCCCAGTGGCGGAAGCAGCTGTGGTGGTGCTCTGGCTCTCCCAGTGGAAGAGGGACGGCCCGAGGGCCAGGTCGCGGTAGCGGGTGGTGGGGGAGAAGAGGGCTTCGCTCTTGCTGAGGGTGATGAACAGCAGGTCGCACCGGCTGGGTTCGTGCCAGAGCACGCCTACGCAGTGGCATCGGCAGCGCCCAGGGCAGGGGGTGGAGGCGGTGATCGGCACGGGCGCACAGGAGCTCCAGCAGCTGACGCAGCTCCTCGCGCCAGGGGCCCACCGGCCCAGAGCAGCGCCAACGCCTCGCGCAGCGGCGTCCTGGCCTGTTCTCCAGGTATTCGCGATGATGAGGCTCCATGACCACAAGCCCAGCCCCTCTGGTGACCCGCGAGGCGCTGCGTGCTTTCACGCGGCAGCTGGTGGAGTGTTACGCCCCCGAGAAGGTGATCCTGTTCGGGTCTTTGGCCCGTGGGGAGGGACGCTGGGATTCTGATGCCGACATCCTGGTGGTGATGCCCTTTGAGGGGCGCCACCTGGCCAAGATCCGGGAAATGCGCCGTCTCTGTCCGGTGCGATTCCCGCTGGATCTGCTGGTACGGCGGCCGGAAGAGGTTGAGGTGCGCTACCGGGGGGGAGATCCGGTCGTGCGCGAAGCGCTCGACCACGGCGTGGTGCTGCATGGCTGAGCCCTGGTCGGCGGAAGTCTTAATTCGCGCCGAGGTTGGCGAGGATCTTCCGAGCCAGGGGTTCCTTGATCTCGTTGTGCCTGGGAATGGCTTCCTTCACTCCAGTGGCAGGATTAATCCAGATGGAATGGGAGGCACCTTCTCTTTTCAGGAGGCAGCCAGCCATGCGAAGCCGTCGCTCCAGATCGCGGCGTTTCATCCAATCTGCAGGGGCATCCGCACGGCATCTGGAGGAAGTCCGCGACAGATATCAGCTTCACGATCCTCAAGAATAAGCTCTATCGCTGCCTGCAAGTCTTCTTTGGCTTCTGCAATGGATTCACCCTGTCCGTTAGCGCCTGGTATCTCCAGGCAGATCGCCCAGAAGCCACCCTCTGGGGCAGGTTCAATCACAGCGGTCAGCTCTCCTTTCATCAAGTCAGCCCCAAGTGAAGTTCCATTCATTTTAGGCGGGAAGACGCTGGCCAGCTGTCGGGAGTGATCGCTTCACCGGATCTTCGCCGGATGCCCCCTTCAAACCGCCAACCCCATCACCGTTAACCACCCCGCCGGGATCTGCCGCTCCAGCCGCCAGCGAATCGCCATCGGCCGTTCGCCTTCATGGCTCTCGTAGCGCGCGAACCCCAGGCACACGAACGGCTCGGTGACCGTGCCCTGCTTGCGCTGCTCCCGCACAAACAGCAACACCCGCGACCCACGGGCCTCGTGGTGGACATACCGCTGCCCGGTGGCGGAAGCAGCTGTGGTGGTGCTCTGACTCTCCCAGTGGAACAGCGAAGGCCCGAGGGCCAGGTCGCGGTAGCGGGTGGTGGGGGAGAAGAGGGCTTCGCTCTTCCTGAGGGTGACGAACAGCAGGTCGCACCGGCTGGGTTCGTGCCAGAGCACGCCCTCGCGGTGGATCCAGGGGGCGTGATCGGTGAGCACGCCAAAGGCGGCTTCGATTTCGGCGCGGCTGTAGTGGCCATGCACCCGCAGCGGCACCGGCAGCGCCCAGGGCAGGGGGTGGAGGCGGTGATCGGCACGGGCAGCCAGCAGCTCCAGCAGCTGGCGCAGTTCCTGGCGCCAGGCGCCGGCCTGCCAGAGCACGGCCAGGGCGTGCTCCAGTGGTCGCCACTGGCGGCCGGTGCCGAACAGCTGGACGGTGAGCATCAACCACGCACGCCGCTCGCGTTCGCCCAGGGCCTGCAGTTCCGGCGGGGCGGGAGCGCTCAGGGCGGCGGCGAGGCGGCGCAGGCGATCGGGATCGTCGCCATGCAGCAGCGCGGAGCCGATGGCGCGGCTGAGGCGCTCTTCCTCCGGGTGGGGCGCATCTCTGAGCCAGCCCAGCTCGCGCCGCAGGGCGGTGAAGGAGGCGCCGCGGATGCCGTAGAAGTCGGCCGGCTCCATGGCCAGGGCGTCGAGCCAATCGGCCAGGCCGCTGGCGGGGCCGATCACCCCCTCAGCGGCCAGGGCGCGCAGCTGCTGCAGCAGCTGGGGGCGGCGCGCGGGCAGGCACTGGCGCAGATTGGAAAGCACCCGCTCGCTCGCCACCCGATCGAGCACCAGCCGGCAACCGGGCGGCAGGAACGGGAACCCCGCCGCGAGATGGTCCTGCAGCTGACGGCGACTGCAGCCGAGCAGGGCTCGGTAGCGCAGGTCGAAGCGGAAGCGGCGGTGCTGCTGGCCGATGAAATCCAAAACGGTGAGGCAGCTCTTGCCGGTGTCGGGCGAGAGGCGCAAGCCCCGACCCAGCTGCTGCAGGAACACCACCGCGCTCTCGGTGGGACGCAGCAGCAGCACGGTGTCGATGGCGGGGATGTCGAGCCCTTCGTTGAGGAGGTCGACGGCGAAGAGGATCTGCAGTTTGCCGGCCTGCAGGCGGCGCAGGGCGTCGCGACGTTCGTCGGCGGGAGTGGAGGCATCAAGGGCCTCGGCGGCAAAGCCGGCGACGCGGAAGCGCTCGGCCATGAAGCGGGCGTGCTCCACGCTCACGCAGAAGCCGAGGGCACGCATGCGCAGCGGCTCGGCCACGGCCTTCTCCAGCTCGCTGAGGATCAGCGCCACGCGGCGGTGGTCGCCGGTGTAGAGGCTGCTGAGCTCGGCGGGCACGTAACCGCCGCGGCGCCATTCCAGGGCGGACAGGTCGGTGGCGTCGGCCACGGCGAAGTAGTGGAAGGGGGCGAGCAGGCCCTGATCGAGGGCGGTCCAAAGACGCAGCTCGGCGGCGATGCGGCCGCCGAACCAGTGGAGGATGTCGAGTCCGTCGGCCCGCTCGGGCGTGGCGGTGAGGCCGAGCAGCAGCTGGGGGCGCAGGTGATCGAGCCAGCGCCGGTAGCTGCTCGCGGCGGCGTGGTGGAACTCATCCACGATCACCACCGCGAAGCGATCAGCGGGGATCTCGGCCAGTTCGCGCTGGGCAAGCGACTGCACGGAGGCGAACACGTGCCGCCATTGGCGCGGCAGCTCGCCATCCACATAGAGCTCGCCGAAGGAGGGATCGCGCAGCACCTGGCGGAAGGTGGCCAGGGCCTGCAGCAGGATCTCCTTGCGGTGGGCGATCAGCAGCAGCGGCGGCGGCTCGGGCGAGGGGAACTGCTCGGGGAAGTCGGCATGCAACCGGGCCACATCGAATGCGGCGAGCACGGTCTTGCCGGTGCCGGTGGCGGCCACCACGAGGTTGCGCCAGCGCTGGTGGAGCGACCGCTCGGCCGCCAGGGCGTCGAGCATCTCGCGCTGGTAGGCGTAGGGCCGCAGGTCGAACCACACCGGCGCGGCGCTGCCGCTGGCGTCGTCCTCGCCCCGGGCGCGGGCGAGGTGGTGGTCGATGCGGGCCTGCTCGTCTGGGGTGGCGGCGTAGGGCTCGAACTCGCCCTCCTCCCAGTAGGCATCGAAGGTGGACTGGAACTTGGCCAGCATCGCCGGCGTTTCCAGGGCCGCCAGGCGTACGTTCCACTCCAGCCCGTCCACCAGGGCCGCGGAGGAGAGGTTCGACGAGCCGATGTAGGCCGTGCTGGTGCCGCTGGCGCGGTGGAACAGCCAGGCCTTGGCATGGAGGCGGGTGCGGCGCGTGTCGGTGCTGACGCGCAGCTGGGCACCGCGCTCCACCAGCCAGTCGAGCGCCTTGCGGTCGGTGGCGCCCATGTACACGGTGGTGAGCACCCGCAAGGGCCGGCCGGCCGCCAGGTGCGCCGCCAGCGACTCCTGCAGCAGGCGCAGCCCGCTCCACTTGATGAAAGCGCAGAGGAGGTCGATGCGATCGGCTGACGGGCATTCCGCCTGCAGGGCTAGACCGATGCTGGGCTCACTGGGGGCATTGATCAGCAGGGTGCCGTCGGCCAGGGGGATCAGGGGGCGGACCAGCGGTGGCTCATTGGGCAGGAGGGGCGCGGCTCGCAGCTCCTGCAAAAGCCGCGCGCTGGGGTGGAGCTGGTCGCCCGAGCTGATGGCGTTGGGTGCTTGCTGCTGGAGCAGGGCCACGATCTGGTTCACCAGGGCCAACTGCTGTTGCTGACGCTGGGCTTCCGGCAACGAGGCCAGGGCGGTC
Organism: Cyanobium sp. M30B3; assembly: GCA_018399015.1. GTDB lineage: Bacteria > Cyanobacteriota > Cyanobacteriia > PCC-6307 > Cyanobiaceae > NIES-981. Next base: position 1,861,349 of record CP073761.1, on the reverse strand, counting down.
TCGCTCAGTTGTTGGAGGTAGCGGGCCAGACGCTGTGGGGCTTCGGCGGGGTCGAGGGGTTGGAGCTGGTGCAGGGAGTCCTCGCTGCCAGCCAGGGCCTGATGAACTGCAGCGCTGAGGGGGTGGTCGTATAGGCCGGGAGAGAGATCCTGCGGAGGCATGGCTGGGGCACCGGCAGGACGCTGCACCATTCGTAGCAAATCCGTTGGGCAACTCTGTAGGGCATTCCCCTCCTTTTGATGCCATGGCTGTAGAAAGCAAGCCACCCGGTCTGATCCAGCGCTATCGCGAACTGCTGCAAACCCGCCATTACGCCCGCCGCACGGTGAAGACCTACGAGCAGTGGCTGCGCCGCTTTCTCCGATTTCACCGCATGCGCCAGGCTCACCCTGCTGCCCCAGAGCCTGGTGCCGGCTCTGCAGGAGCACCTGCTGAGGGTGCGCAGCCTGCACCATGGCGACCTGGCCGCTGGGTGGGGAAGCGTGGTAATGCCCTACGCACTGGCGCGGAAAGTCCCAAACGCCAGCCGGGAATGGGGCTGGCAATGGGTGTTCCCCCAGCAGCATCGCTGGCACGACAGGGAATCAGGTGCCCAAGGCCGCCATCATCTGGATCCAAGCGTGGTGCAGAAGGCGGTGAAACACGCCGTGATGGAAGCCGGAGTGAGCAAGGCCGCCAGTTGCCATACGTTCCGCCACTCCTTTGCAACACACCTACTGGAACGGGGACAGGACATCCGCACCATCCAGGAGCTCCTGGGCCACAAGGATGTGAGCACCACCATGATCTATACCCATGTGCTCAACCGCGGCCCACTCGGAGTGCGCAGCCCTGCAGACCTTGTGTAGCAATCTGAACAGGTGGTTCACAGACCCGTGAACCAGAGCTATGGGTAGGCACATATAGCCTCGAGGCCATGCCAGCACTGGATTCTCCAAACCAACCGGATAGCACCCCTGCTTGGTTCACGGAAGGCCTAGAGGCAACAGCCCTGGTTCACGGAACCGTCCAATAAAGAGTTATGCGGCTATCCAGGCATCTATCCTTCCTATGCTCCTCAAGAAAATATTGGCCCTGCATTAGATATACCTAACCCGATCCTAATTGAGCAAGCAGGAGGACTAAGGCCAATAACTAATACACATTTCAATACTAGTGGATGAGCCGTTCCGCAAGAATTCCGGGCCGTATACCTAAAAGTCTCTGATAGAGCATTAGAATCTGCGGCTCGTCCATGGAGCAGACGATATCCGCTGCAAGTCGACCAGCGAGTAGCTTCTCTCCTTTTGCTTCTTGTGCTTCAAGCTCAAATCTTCTTGGCACCATTCCATCACTGCCATGGACCATTATTGATTCCACCAAAGTGTGAAAGACTTCTTCGATTAATCGCTTATGTCCATGTTGTTGCGCAAGCAGGCTGTTGTCCTGATAGACATATCGCTGCATTAGCAGTTTTAAGATCATAATTTCGAAACTGAGCCATTGAGGGCGAACAATCTGGGTATCAGCAGCTGGGTCAAGTTCAATGGCAGGAAGCTCTTTGTGGCAGCCTAGGAACCGTGTTATATGGCTGGAAGTTAGCGTATGGAGATCTTGTAGCTGCTCACGGGTATTGGCAAATGGCGCTCTAAGCGAAACGGCGGCTTTCAAACTTTCAAAATATTCATTGCCCTTAGTGCTTATATCTAAGCGTGAAATGCCCAACGCATCAGCCTTTGGATGGCAACAAACCCATTCCAAAAAGTGGATTCGGGCTTCAGTTCCACTGATCAGTTGATCAAGTGGAATCATCCCAGTTCGGTAGAAGTCATCTACATCATGCACGGAATAGGCAATGTCATCAGCCAAATCCATGGCTGCTGCCTCAAGAGTCTGAGAATTCTTGCGGCTATCAGGAACATGCATTCGAGCAAACTTGAATGCTTCAGTCTCTTCTGGATAATATCCCCATTTGTGTTTCAACTTGCCCTTTTCGTCTGCCTGGGCCCAAGGATACTTGAGAATCGCGTTAAGCGTAGCAGAAGTTAAATTCAGACCATCACTGCTTGTCCGCCTAATGGACCTATTTATGACAACTCTGAACGACTGAGCATTTCCCTCAAATCCCAGGTCGGGGTCAATGGCTTCAAGGCACCGATTTAATACATCTTCGGCTGCGTGGCCAAAAGGTGGGTGGCCTAGGTCATGAGCCAAGCACGCGCACTCGACAACATCAACATCAAGACCACCACATTGATCAACCTCGACAGGAAAGCGCAACTTAAGATATTGGGCTAATCTGCGTCCAACCTGGGCAACCTTAAGGCTATGTGTCAAACGATTGTGCAAGTTTGGCCCTTCAGAAGCGTTTGCGGCTTGCGTGACTCCTGCTAAGCGTCTAAATTCATAGGAGTAAAGTACTCTATCCCGATCGACCTCAAAAGGAGTTCTTTCGAATACAGACTCTTCACTCTGCCGTTGTTCTCGTGATGGCGTCACTTGGAGAAATCAAGCCAATGCCATCTGCTGACTGGCTACCATAACCTTCCTGTCTTCGGTTAAATACAGCTTTCGATCCGCAAGCAACTGCAAGATAACTCTGCCCACTGAGATTGATAGTTTCTCATGAGCGAAAAACTGCTCTATTTCATTTAGAGGCACAGGCGCATGCTTATCTTCGATGAAAGAGATCACACGACGAGCGATCCGCTCAAACTCGGCTTGGGTTGTACGCATGGCTAGCTCTTGGTAAAGATCAGTGAGTTTTCTCGCATGCCTTGGCGAATTGTCAAGTGGTGCGAGTGACAGTTGGGTTACCCTGTCTAGATGTGGCCGTTGTTACTGGCCTTGGGGAGGGGCGAAAGCGAGTTAGTACTCTCATATCCTAATAGAAAAGCAGAGAACGTGCTTTACTCGTCGTAATGTTGTAGCCTGTCCACAAGATGAGGTTACAGCTAGCTTCCAGAGAAGCACTGGTACGTTGCCTCGGCTGACCGGTATGGCTTGATGGCATACTGTGCTTCAAGAAGACACCGCATAACATCAAGATTCAGAAGACGGGAGCATAAGTATCTGGCTTTGCCGAGCTTGCCGCCCGCTTCTGATCTTGAGCGTTCGGTGGAGTCCCCCCATGTCGCCGAGTCAAGCTGCTCTGCGGTTATTCTGAACTCTTGCGCGTACTTATCCTACTGTTGCCGACAGCAGCCTTCCCAATTCTCGCTATGGCATTGCCACAAGCTGTGAGGTGTATCCCGTGAAAATAGAGACAATCGAGATCACAGCAGTCGGCGGCATTGAGTACCTCCGAATACTCTTCGACCCCAGCATGAACATCCTGTGTGGGCCAAATGGTATTGGCAAAACCACGGTATTGGAATCTGTGGCGCACTGTTTTGCTGCTGGAGAAACATCGATCTTGAAGCGCCATGTTGGACACGAACGCAGCACAGTCACGGCTACTGTGGAACATGAGGACCTGTGCACCGAGGTTGCTTACGGCTTCGCAGAGTTCGAGCCCTCACAGCGCGCACAAATATCTGGAAAGCACGACTGGTCACCTTTCCTACTGTCGCTGAAGACGACTCGTACGTTTGTTTACACACCGCTTAATTCGGTCAGTCGCGATACCGAAAAGAATCAAAGGAACCTCTATCAGGAGGCAAAGACGGGGGTCATCCTTGATGACGTAAAGAATTGGTTCGTAAACCGATATTTATACTCAGCGCACGAACGAGCGTTAACGCCTGAGAAGCTTGCCAACTTCGCACTTGCGAAGCGCTGCTTTGCCGAGTTGAATCCGGATTACACTTTTTCGCATGTAGATGCGACAACAAATGAAATTCTTGTATCTACTCCTGCAGGAAATATCTACTACGAATATCTCTCTTCTGGCTTCAAGTCGTGTTTGTCCATACTGTTCGGAATCATCAAGGAAGTGGAGTTCCGATTTACAGGAGTTCCTAGCCGGGTCGAGGATTTTGCAGGTGTTGTCTTGATTGACGAATTGGAATTGCATCTGCATCCGGAATGGCAAGCTCGTATCGCAGGAGTGCTTACAAGAATCTTTCCTATGATCCAATTCATAGTAACCACACACAGTCCTCACATCATCCAAGCGGCGGAGCCGAATCAAATCATCGCACTGGAGTTTCGCGATCGGACGGTAGCTTTGCGTCCGCTTCCTAAAACTCCACTTGGATTCAAGGGCTGGACTCTTGATGAGGTACTTACAGACGTGATGGGTATGCACGACACACGGACGGAGGTGCTACGTGATCTTCTGGATGCTTTTTCTCAAGCAGTAGCTGAGGACAACTACACAAAGGCGGAGGAAGTCTTCGGTGAACTTGATCGTTCATTACATCCGGAGAATCACATCCGCAAGTTGCTTCGCCTACAGCTTAACTCCATCACGCCGGTCGAATATGATTAGGCTTGAACGAATTTTTACTCCCCTCTGTCTTGCACCGAGCCGAGTCACAGACTTAACCGCACAGTATATTGCCAATGGCACCTCGGTCTGGAACTTTGATGACTTGAAAGGGGCTCTTCTTCGGACTAGTTATGGCAAGTGCGCCTACTGTGAATGTCGTTTATCAGAGGAGAGTAAATACGTTGAAGTTGAGCACTTTTTCTGCAAAAGTTTGTACGCTCAGCAAGTCGTTGAATGGGAAAACCTTCTTCCCTCATGCAAGCGCTGCAATGGTGCCAAGAGCGGCCATGACGTCGGGGTTGAGCCGATCGTCAATCCGTACATCGACGACCCAGCGGATCATCTGACGTTCCGCCTTTACCAACTGCGTCCGGCTTCAGGAAAGGGTAGAGCAACCTTAGAGGTCCTTGATCTAAATGACTCAGAACGTGTGGTCAAGGTACGCTTTGAAATAGGCGAGGCGATCCAATCATCGCTTTCTCAAGCGGTGGAGAAGCTTGAGCGCTACACCGAGCAGCAGACCACGCGCCGGCGGAACGTACTCCTGTCGCATCTTCGTGGTCTGCTACATGAGTGTCAGCCCAGCTCTGATTACTCTGCAACCAGTGCAACAGTATTACACAGCGACCAGCGCTATCCCGATATGCGTTCCGAACTGATCAGATTAGAATTGTGGAATGAGCAACTTGAAGAACTCCACTCTGCCTCAGCCCGGCTCGTACTGCGGTGTGTGTAGGCCTCTACCCTGGCTTCCTGCCACGGCAACTTAAGATCTTATCTCGGACACCCGCCGAACATCAGAATGCAGCGGTCGGGATATCAGGATCTGGTATCAAGCTTGCCATTCTGGCCCGCCGCTGATCTTGAGCGTTAGAGCGCAATCAATATCCCTGCTTCTCACCAATCACCCCCCGCACCCCACCCCGAGGCTCCTCGCAATCCCCCTCCCGCCTCGGAATCAGATGCCAGTGCGCATGAAACACCGTCTGCCCCGCCGCCTCGCCTGAGTTCAACCCCACATTCCAGCCGCTGATCGTGGTGTCCGCAGCGCTGAGCTGCTCCCGCCGCTGCTTCAGCAGCTCCACCACCGCGTTCCACTCCGGCTGGTGCAGCGCAAGCCCGTCGGCCACATGGCGTCGGGGGATCACCAGGCTGTGGCCCGGCGTCACCGGGTAGGCATCGGCGATGCAGAGCGCCAGTTCGTTCTCCAGCAGCACCCGGCCGCTGCCCTCCAGAGCGCAGAACACACAGCCTGCCTCGCGCCTGGCGTAGCTGGCCTGCAGGCCGCGGAAGTCGGTGGAGTCGGTGTCGCGCTTGCCGGCGTTGCAGCGGAAGCAGAGGGCCTGCAGGTTGCTGAGGTCGTCGGAGCCGCCGTGGTTCTTCGGCACGATGTGGTCCACCTCCAGGGCCCTCTGGTGCTCATGGGCGCCGCAGCACTCGCAGCGGCCTCGGGCGCGGGTGAGCACCCGGTATTTGATCGAGCCGCTGATCGGGGTGCGGTGGCGGCTGCGGTGGGCAAACACCCCCTCGCCCCGTTGCTCTCGGAAGGCATCGAGGCGCTGGCGGCAGAGCTGCAGCAGCTGGTCGCGCTCGGCGTCGCTCAGCTCGTCGCCGCCCACCAGGGCGTAGGTGCCCTGCTCACAGCGGGTGATGCCGTTGCCCGTGAGCACCTTGCCCACCATGCGCTTGACGCGCTCTGTGTAGTAATCGATTTGGGTCACGTCCTCCCCCAGGATCCGGCGGGCCACGTCCTGCGCTGGGGCCGGGCTGCGGCGGCCGAGGAGCTCCATCAGCATGAGCGGTTGGTAGATGTGGCTCATGCGCATGCGTTCGGCGATGTAGAGCCGCAGGCGCTGGTAGGTGGCGGAGGGGGGCGGGGGCATGGGGGGATCCTGGCGCCGTCAAGCCAGGGCTGGTGCGGGGTGTGACGCGGGTGGAACTTGTCCCTTGCAACCTTTCCTCATAGCCATGCTGATCCGCTCTGACTGGTCACGCTGCCTGCCCGGCCCAAGCCACCCCGCATGAGGATCCGCTTTGATCCGCGCAAGCGGCTGCGCACCCTTGAGGAGCGCGGCCTCGACTTTCTCGATGCGGAGAGCGTTTGTGCTGGTCCCACCATCCAAGCCCCCGATCGCAGGAGAGACTATGGTGAGGAGAGGATCGTTTGTTTTGGATTGCTTCGAGGTCGCGCTGTGATCGTGGTCTATACGGAGCGCAACGGCATCAAGCACATCATCTCCATGCGTAAGGCAAATGACCGAGAACAACGTCGTTTTCTCCCGCACCTCCGCTCATCGGGAGATCCACTCTGATCTAGAGCGCGTTGATGCGCATGAGATTCAGCCCGAGGAATATGAAGAGATCCCGGAGCTCACTGAAGAAGACTTTGCCAATGGCGTGATCAGACGCCCTGGCCTGCCTGATCAACCTTTTGGGGTCAAGCCACTTCACGGTTCCTGACCCTGTCGGTGACATTCTGTGCGCGTAGCCCGCGGAAGGCATCGAGGCGCTGGCGGCAGACCTCCAGCAGCTGGTCGCGCTCGGCGTCGCTCAGCTCCTCGCCGCCCACCAGGGCGTAGGTGCCCCGCTCGCAGCGGGTGATGCCGTTACCGGTGAGCACCTTGCCCACCATCCGCTTCACGCGCTCGGTGTAGTACTCGATCTGGGTCACGTCCTCGCCCAGGATCCGGCGGGCCACGTCCTGCGCCGGGGCCGGGCTGCGGCGCCCGAGCAGCTCCACGAGCATCAGCGGTTGGTAGATGTGGCTCATGCGCATGCGTTCGGCGATGTAGTGCCGCAGGCGCTCGTAGGTGGCGGAGGGGGGCGGGGGCATGGGGGGATCCTGGCCTGGGAGGAGAGGGCTGGTGTGGGGTGTGACGCGGGTGGAACTTGTAAGGGGAGACCCACCAAGGACCCCCATGTCAGCGCCAAATCCAGCTGATCGTCATGAGCCTCTGTGCCGCTTAGGCTGGAAAAGCCAGGGAACCGCCATGACAGACCAGCTTGGTCGCATCACCATCGATCCTGAGATCTGTCACGGGAAGCCAACGATCCGCGGTTTGCGTTATCCCGTGGAGATGATACTTGAATTGCTGTCTGCAGGAATGAGTGCGTCGGAAATTCTTGCCGATTACCCTGATCTTGAGTCTGGCGACATCACAGCAGTGCTGGAGTACGCAACTCAGCTTTCACGAGTTCAGCGCATTGAACTTCTCTCTGCATGAGAATCCTGCTGGATGCCCAGCTGCCTCGATCTCTCGTTCGGCCTCTGGAGGTATTGGGATGCGATGTTCAGCATACCCTTGATCTACCAGCAGGCAATCGCAGCTCCGATCAGGTGATTTCCGCCATCGCGGATCGTGATCAACGTGTTGTCTTCAATCCGGATCTCACTGCGTTGCTGCTTCGTGCTCTGCCGGAGCTGATCCACCTGTTCGAAAGTCACGTCCTCATTGAGTTGAGTCGGAAGGCATTGGTTGTCAGGCTCTGATCCTCAGCTCGTTTTCCAGCAGCACCCGGCCGCTGCCCTCCAGCGCGTAGAACACACAGCCCGTCTCGCGCTTGCCGGCATTGCAGCGAAAGCACAGGGCCTGCAGGTTGCTGAGGTCGCCTGTGCCGCCCTGGTTGCTGGGCACGATGTGGTCCACCTCCAGGGCCCGCTGGTGCGGAGTCTGCTGAGCAACAGCCGGCGCCGCAGCACTCGCAGCGGCCCCTGGCGCGGGTGAACACCCGGACTTTGATCGAGCCGCTGATCGGCGTCATCGCGGAAAGCACCCAGGCGCTGGCGGCACAGCGCCAGCAGCTGGTCGCGCTCGGCGTCGCTCAGCTCCTCGCCGCCCACCAGGGCGTAGCTGCCCTTCTCGCAGCGGGTGATGCCGTTGAAGGTGAACCTGGATCGCGACGCCCTCGACGACGACGCCTTGCTGTTCCGCCGGGAGGGCGGCGGCTGGCCGCGCTTGAACAAACGTTCGGCGGCGTGAGCCGGCTTAAGCTGAGGATCCGCCACCCAGGGGAGATGACGTTCGCTCCACCTGCTGCCGCTCCAGCCGCGCCCGAAGCTGCCGTTTCCGGCTTGGCGCCCTTGCTGCTGCCGCACGATCTGCGGCTGTCCCCGGAGCAGTTCGCGCAGGTGTGCGAGGCCAACCCTGACGCAGTGCTGGAACTCGCTGCCGATGGCCAGCTGATCACGATGACCCCTACCGGAGGCGAGACCGGTCGCCGCAACACACGCCTGCTGACTCGGCTCCAGTCCTTGGCTGATCTGAGGGGATGCTGGGAGGTGTTCGACAGCTCCACCGGCTTTCGCCTCGCTGATGGTTCAGTGCTCAGCCCTGATGCCGCCGTGGTGCGCCGGGAGCGCTGGCAGGCGCTCACTCCTGAGCAACGCCGCACGTTCCCACCCCTCTGCCCCGATCTGGTGATCGAGCTGGCCAGTGCCAGCGACGCAGGCCCCCGCGGCGCCGATGCCCTGCGCCGCAAGATGGAGGTCTACCAAGCCAATGGGGCCCAGCTGGGTTGGCTGCTGTTCCCGGAGCAGCGGGCCGTGGAGATCTGGCCGGCCCGCCCCGAAGCCGGCGTGCCAACGGCACCGCAGCGGCTGGAGAACGCCCTGCGTCTGGAGGGCGGCGACATGTTGCCGGGATTGGTGCTTGAGCTGGAGAGCATCTGGGAGAAGACATGAACTGATCAATCGATCCCATGACGTTCATCGCCTTCATCGCCCGGCGTCACCGGGTAGGCATCGGCGAGGCGCCGCCCCTGATCCGCCTCCATCACCTGCGGCAGGAACTGCTGGCGCCGTGAGGATTCCGCGGGACGTCAACGGCCAGCTCCTGGCCGTGCGCCTGCGGCGCCGCAGTAGCACCTCACCATTCCTGCCCACAAGCCCCTGAGGGTCGGCACCTTGCGGCAGATCCTCAAGGATGTGGCCAGCCAGCTGGGCTGCTCGATCGAAGCACTCATCGGCAGCCTGGAGCTCTGCGTGGGCGGCTTGTAGAGAGTGTCTCCATGCCCTTCCCCTCCCCATCAGCCAGTCCAGAGGGAATGTCTACGGTGAGCGCACACAAACCAGATAGGGCTGGGCGTTCCTTCCCTGCCGTGATCGAGCGCTGTACAGAAACCGGTCTGCTCGTTGGCCACGTTCCGGGATTCCCGGGTGCTCACAGCCAGGGCGAGACCCTCGATGAACTGCAGGCCAACCTCCAAGAGGTGATCGCCATGCTGCTGGAAGACGGCGACCCTGCGCTGGCGAGTGACTTTGTGGGCCTGCACCAGATCGTGCTGCCTGCCTGAACGTGGGCTCCACTCCCAACTGGAGGAGGTGATGGCGATTGGGGGACAGATCCTTGGGTTGGTGGTGTAGCGACCTGGGTCACGTCTTCCCCCAGGATCCGGCGGCCCGCGTCCTGCGCCGGGCCGGAACTGGGGTGGGCCTGGTCGTGCTGGCTGCCGACTACGGTTTCAGCCCGGTATGCCGCACCATGTCCGTTCTCGGCAAACAGGCCATCCTCGCCGCCATTGCCGAGGGGGCCATCACCATCTCCCCGTTCTGCGCGGAACGGGTTGGGCCAGCCTCCGTGGATCTCACCCTGGCCAGCACCTTTCGCGTGTTCCGCAAGGTGCACCAGGTGATCGAGGTGGGCGACGACACCGACTACCGCGCCTTCACCGACAAGATCGAGGTGGAACAGGGGGGCAGCATCCTGATCATGCCCGGCGAAACCGTGCTGGGCATCACCCGCGAGCGGCTCACCCTCGGGCCCGGGATCTGTGGCTGGCTGGAGGGTCGCAGCCGCTTTGCCCGCCTCGGCCTGATGGTGCACATCAGCGCCCCGTTCATGGGGCCCGGCATCGACAGCCAGCAGGTGCTGGAGATGAGCAATTTCGGCCCGGCGCCCCTGGCCGTGGCTCCGGGGCTGCCGATCTGCCAGTTCGTGTTCCAGAAGCTGGAGGGCAGCGAGCGCTACGCCGGCCGCTTCGCCGGCCAGACCCACCTCAGCTTCTGAACCCGCCTACGGCAACAGTGTCACTCTTGTTACGTTTTGTAGTGTTTGGAGCATTGCGGTGGCCAGCACTGATTTCGACCTTTCCCTCAGCCGCCGGTTCACGCTGGAAACCCAGACCCGGGCCATTGACGCCTGTGATGATCCGGCCGAGCTGCGCCGTATCGCCAAAACCCTGCTGAGCGCCTGGCACATGCAGGCCGACATGACGCGCCATTACGGGGCTCAGGCCATGGGTCTCCCCGGCCGAACGCCATGAACGTGGCCGCGCTCACCGTGGGCCAGCTCAGCGTGGTGGGCCAGGCCGGAGCGGGGAGCCGGGAACGGCTGCGCCGGATCAGCCGCGTGGTGGCTCTCACCTACGGAGTGGTTCTCGTCTGCACTTGGTGATGGGAACCTGCCCCTGCCCGCCAGCGCAATCGCCCATGATGCCGCCGTGGTGGCAGAGGCCCCCGCCTCTTGGGGGGGGCCGACTGCTGGTGAGCCTGATCATTGGGGTGATGGCTCTGGCTTTTTACCTCTTCTTGCTAGCCACGCCGCAGTTGCGGGGATGGCTGGGCGACTCCCTGGAGCAGGTGCTCCAGCGGCTGATGGGTCTGTTGATCACCGCCGTGGTGGTGCAGATTCTGGTCACAGGCCTGCAGGGCTGCTTCCCGATCCTGGCCTGAGTGAACGGAATCCTCTCGGTAGCGGTCAGTTCGGTATGGAGTACTTCCTCCCGGTCTGCCCCGCTGTCACCAGAAGCGCGTCCACGGAGTTGGGAACGGCCATGGCACCGGGGGCCGGCGGCCTTACCAGTTCTCCTCCGAACAAGTTCAGCGCTGCGAGGCGGAGAGCTTCGATCCGCTTCTGGAGCTGTTCACGCCAGAACCTCTCCTGTCTCAGTTCGTCCTGGAGGACGTCCCGCTCGGCCTTCAGATCATCGATCTGCTCGACCCAGTGGCGTTGTTGCTCAGCCTGAGCGGCCTGTTCGGCTTCGTGCTCAGCCTCGGCAATCTCCAGCTGTTCGGCAATCGCGCTGTGAATCTGCGCCACATCCGCCTGGGCTGCAGCGCACAGCTGCCGCTCGAGCGCCAACTCCCCTTGCAGGGTCTCCAGCTGCTGCTCAGCGGCGAGGCGGCGCTTCTGTTCCGTCTGGAGCTCCGATTGCAGCTGTTCGATCCTGCTCTGCGCCTCCTGCAGCAGGGCAGCAATCTGCTGCTTGAGCTGGTCCATCAGATCATTGGTGATCTGATCCAATACACAGTCAACATTGATGGGTTCAACCCACAACTGTCCATTGCAGCGCTGCTCCGTCTGTGCTGCGGTCGCCTGTGACACCGGTTGCGGTGTGGTACCCAAGACAGAGCATTGCCTGCTGCTGCGAACACAGGCCTATCCCTGCGCGGGCTACCAAGGCTTTGTGTTTGGCGATACTTGTTGAAGTGATATCTGCAGTGCCCGAAGCTTCTGCCCGAGGGCCTTGGACGTGGCTCGGAACCTGATGGCCCACGCGGCCGAGCCCCTGCTCAGTGCCTGAACGCTTGGGGCAGCGCAACGGCGTTCAGGACTCTTCTCTGCCGCTGCCGCCTTCCTTCATGGAGCGGATCACTGGCACCAGCACGCAGGCCACCAGCCCAGCGGCAAAACCGTTGTTATAGAGATTGAGCCCTCCGTGCACGCCCACCACCGACAGCGCCACAGATGAATGAATGAAGCCGGCCACTGTTCCCCAACGCCAGCCGAACTGTCCAGCGATTGGGGCCAGATTGGTTGAGAACAGTGCCGCCAGCTGAATCGCTGGATCATTGAGCCCCCATGGCTTGCCCAGGGAACCCAGCACCACACCGAGCATCACAGGTGTGATGTTGAAGGGGTGCTTGCCGAAGGCGCCAAAACCTGCCACTGAAAGACATCCTGCCATCACAGGTCCATTGACATCACCGCCGATAGCCAGAATATAAACGAGGGCGATTAACCCGATCAGCCCGATGTTCACCAGTGTGGCACCCAGTCCGGCCAGGGCGATGAAATCGCTGGGTGCTTGGCCGGTGCAGCGCCGGAGTGTGCCCAATTTCGCCATGGCTCGCCTGTCCAGGCCCAGGCCCAGCGTCATCAGTGAGCTGAACATCAAGCCCATCATGCTGCCCATGCGCAGGTTGTCACCACTTGTCCAGATGAAGACGGGTTCAGGTACGAGCCCATAGGAGGTGAGGATCGCCACAACCAGGATGCCGATCACACCGGCGCAGAAGCCCACGTTGTACAGCGAATAGCCTTGATGGGCTTGGAAGAGATGGGCTGCCACTGCTGGGAGGCTAAAGCTGATCACCAGACCCACCACCAGTGCAAGCGGCACCCGAAAGGAGGCGGATAGCGTGGAACTGAACATGATCTCGGTGACCACAGGAGCCAAGGCGGCGCCAAAGAACGCAGTATTGATATGATCTCTGAAAGGTTCTCTTCGATAGCGTGCGTAGCTCCATACCCCTATCACGATGAACCATACATTCAACAAGTTCTTGCCAAACAAACCAAAGCCCAGCAACAGGAAGAGACAGGCCAGCGACGCACCTGTGATCCGAGCTTGCGTTTGGTAGTAGGTTGCGCAAGCCAGCAACGTGAGGATGCCCGTATGCACAAGACTGGCGCCAATACCGGCAATTCCAAAATAATCGGTTAGCAGAGTATCGCGCGAGCTGAGGATGGCGGTAATGCCATTGAGGACTGTTTTGTGATCAGCCCAGGCGACGCCTGTAAGGATGAACGCCACTGCATAGCCGGCCACAATTGCCAGAATCAGGATGTCTTGCTTGTCTCTTGGCGCTGCTGCCGGCGCTGCCATCCGTTCACTGCATCGAATCAGCCCATCATCGGCCCTCCCCTGGACGGACCTGCCACGGTCAGCCCGTCAACACATTGGGGGGTTGTGGTTGGGGATGGATTGAGAAGAGGTGTTGCCGTGATAGCGGAGCTTATGAATTCCCGGATACTGCGGAGATCTAAGACTGGTCTTGAATCTTAACCTTAGTCCCTGGCCGACTGGCTAAATAAAGATAGTCTTTTCGTGCAGACCAATGTCTATGCATGCAACCAGCGAACAGAGCTTGCATGATCCAGGCCGATCAAATTGGTTGCAATGGCTAGCCATTGTTTTGTTGGTGTATCTTCTGATGGTGGCGGTTGGGGTTCTCAGCCAAGGCTTCAGAGCTATTTCCGGTGGCTCCGATGGTGCAGAGGCAATCTTTGAGTTTGCCAATAATCCTTTGGTGGCAGTGATCCTGGGCGTTTTGGCAACCGCTTTGGTGCAATCATCCAGTGCCGTGACTTCAGTGATTGTTGGCCTGGTGGGGGGCGGATTGCCGATTGCCATCGCCATCCCGATGATCATGGGCTCCAACATGGGTACAACTGTTACCAATACCTTGGCCGCCATGGGAAGTGTGAATGATGGCGAAGCGTTCAATCGTTCTTTCTCAGCTGCAACCGTTCATGATTTTTTTAATCTGTTTACGATTTTAATCTTCCTGCCGTTGGAGTTGTTGTTCCACCCGCTGGAGCTGATGTCGGGTTTGCTGGCACGGTTATTTCAGGGCTCAGAGGACGTATCCGTCTCTCAATTTGACTTCATCCGTGCACTGACGCGACCACTGATCAATCAAATTCGCGACCTGATTCGTCTCTTGCCTGGTGGTGTTGATGGTGTGGTCATGATTTTGGTTGGCATTGCGGCTGTGCTGGGGGTGATTTATGGCCTTAATCAGCTGTTGGCCCAGGTTGTCACTGGCCGGGCTCACCGTCTCTTCAACGCAGCCATTGGCAGAAATAAGGCGTTGGCCATGTTGTCTGGTTTGATCACCACGTTGATTGTCCAGTCATCAACCCTCACGACGGTTCTGATTGTGCCCATGGCTGGTGCAGGGATCTTTACCCTGGCGCAAGTCTATCCATTCACTCTGGGTGCCAATATTGGTACGCCGATCACAGCGCTGATGTCGGCCACAGCGATTACCGGGCCCTATCAAATCGTTGCCCTTCAAGTGGCCATCGTTCACTTTCTCTACAATGGCTTGGGGGTGGCACTCTTCGCTGCGATTCCTCCCCTGTATCGGTTGCCGATGCGATCAGCTCAGGCTTTGGCCGATGGCGCCAGGCGTTCCCCTCTGGTTGTACCCGGGTACATTCTTGGTGTTTTCTTCGTGATCCCCGGCCTTGTTTTCGCAGGCCAGTCGATCTTCGACTTCAAGAGCGCTCCGGTCGTCGAAGCTGAGTCGAATAAGGCCGTCTATGGCCCTCTTCAAAAGAGAGTGGAGGCTAGCTTGCCTGTGAATTAAACGAGCTAACGCGAGTTCATCGCGCACGGAACTCCACCCTCAATGACTGTCGAAGCGGTCGGCCTCCATCACCTTCACCCAGGCGCTCACGAAGTCGCACACAAAGCGCGCGGCGCCGTCGCTCTGGGCATACACCTCGGCGATGGCCCGCAGCTGGGAGTTGGAGCCGAACACCAGATCCACCCGGGTGCCGCTCCAGCGCAGGGCACCGCTGCTGCGGTCGCGGCCCTCAAACAGCTCGCCGCTCTCATCGACCGGGCTCCAGGTGGTGGCCATGTCGAGCAGGTTCACGAAGAAGTCGGTGCTCAGCACCCCCGGCCGCTCGGTGAACACCCCATGGGGGCTGGCATCGGTGTTGGCCCCCAGCACCCGCAGGCCCCCCACCAGCACGGTCATTTCCGGGGCGCTCAGCCCCAGCAGCTGGGCGCGGTCGATCAGCAGGTGCTCGGCGCTCACGCTCATCGGCCCCTTCTGCCAGTTGCGGAAGCCATCGGCCTGGGG
Source organism: Cyanobium sp. M30B3 (assembly GCA_018399015.1). GTDB lineage: Bacteria > Cyanobacteriota > Cyanobacteriia > PCC-6307 > Cyanobiaceae > NIES-981. The sequence goes on along the minus strand of CP073761.1, from coordinate 1,846,122 downwards.
CTCCATCACCGCAAATGAGGTGGCATCGGTGTGCTCCTGGTTTGCATCCATCCGGCCCGGGCTGAAGGGCACCTCCAGCGGCTGGCCGGCGGCGGCGGCGGCCTGCTCCACCCCCACGCCACCGGCCAGCACGATCAGATCCGCCAACGACACCCGCACCCCATCGCTGCGGGAGGCATTGAACGCCTGCTGGATGCCCTCCAGCACGCCCAGCATCCGCTGCAGCTGCTCGGGCTGGTTCACGGCCCAATCCTTCTGGGGCGCCAGGCGCACCCGGGCGCCGTTGGCGCCGCCACGCTTGTCGGAGCCGCGGTAGCTGGAGGCCGAGGCCCAGGCGGTGCTCACCAGCTCCGCCACGCTGAGCCCGGAGGCGGCCACCCGCGCCTTGAGGTCGGCGATGGCGGCCCCGTCCACCAGGGGATGGTTCACCGCCGGGATCGGGTCTTGCCAGATCAGCTCCTCAGCGGGCACTTCGGGGCCGAGGTAGAGGGCTTTGGGCCCCATGTCGCGGTGGGTGAGCTTGAACCAGGCGCGGGCGAAGGCGTCGGCGAAGGCCTCCGGGTGCTGGTGGAAGTGGCGCGAGATCGGCTCGTAGATCGGATCGAAGCGCAGCGACAGATCCGCCGTGGTCATCATCGGCGGGTGCTTGAGCCCGGGGATGTGGGCGTCGGGGATCAGGTGCTCCTCGCGGCAGTCCTTCGCCTGCCACTGCCAGGCGCCGGCAGGGCTCTTGATCAGCTCCCACTCGTAGCCGAACAGCATGTCGAAGTAGCCCATGTCCCAGCGGGTGGGGTTGGGTTTCCAGGCGCCCTCGATGCCGCTGGTGGTGGCATCGGCCCCCTTGCCGCTGCCGTGGAGGTTGGCCCAGCCCAGGCTCATCGCCTCCAGCGGCGCCCCCTCCGGCGGCGGACCCACCAGCTCGGCGCTGCCGGCGCCATGGGCCTTGCCGAAGGTGTGGCCGCCGGCGGTGAGCGCCACGGTTTCCTCGTCGTTCATCGCCATGCGCGCGAAGGTCTCGCGCACGTCGCGGCCGGAGGCCACCGGATCGGGCACGCCATTGGGGCCCTCGGGGTTCACGTAGATCAGGCCCATCTGCACCGCCGCCAGTGGGTTCTCCAGCTGGCGATCGCCGCTGTAGCGCTCATCGCCCAGCCAGGTGGTCTCGTTGCCCCAGTAGATGTCTTCCTCGGGCTGCCAGATGTCAGCGCGGCCGCCGCCGAAGCCGAAGGTGCGCAGCCCCATCGATTCGAGGGCGGCGTTGCCGGCCAGGATCATCAGGTCGGCCCAGGAGATCTGGTTGCCGTACTTCTGCTTGATCGGCCACAGCAGCCGGCGGGCCTTGTCGAGGTTGCCGTTGTCGGGCCAGCTGTTGATCGGCGCAAAGCGCTGGTTGCCGGTGCCGCCGCCGCCGCGCCCATCGGCGGTGCGGTAGGTGCCGGCGCTGTGCCAGGCCATGCGGATGAACAGGCCGCCGTAGTGGCCCCAGTCGGCCGGCCACCACTCCTGGGAGTCGGTCATCAGGGCGATCAGGTCGCGCTTGAGGGCGTGGTAGTCGAGCTGGCGGAAGGCCTCGGCGTAGTCGAACTGGGGCCCCAGGGGATTGGAGGCCGGGCAGTGCTGGCGCAGGATCGCCAGGTTGAGCTGCTGGGGCCACCAGTCGCGCGGCGAGGGTCCGCGGCCCGCCACCGCCATCGGGGCGGCGCCGTGGTGGAAGGGGCACGTGCCGAGTTCGGTCATGGCGGTGCGGGTTCGCTTTGAGGTGCTTTTCGGACCGTAGGCAGCGCAGTCAGTGCTGTCCGGTGGCGGACACACACCGTGACCCATGCTGTGCGATCTCAGCCCTGGATTGAATCACCAGGGATGAAGAAACGATGCGCATCCGACACGCGAACCCCAGCGTCATCACGGGGTCGATAGGGTTGTGACAATGATCGATAGGATGTAACAAGCAATGATCTGCGATCGCTCGTGACTCTTTTGAGTGGCACCTGATTTGGGGTATGGGTGCATGCTTTGCCCCGGTGAGTGATTGCCCCGGTTAATGGTTTTGCGGTCGTTGTGGTGGTTGTTCTTGTTGTAAGCACGGAGGATCAGGCCATGCAGTACCGGTCACCAGTTTTCAACACAACCAGCAGTCGCCCCCGGCCGGTTGGGATGCCCCAGGATCTGGATGCCCTGGAGCGGCTGTGGCAGCGCTATCGCGCTGCCTGGGCGGAGATCGGCCCCTGGAGTGACGCCTGGCCGATGGATGGTTGGCTGCAGCTGGCTGGTGAGCCGGCTCCGATCTTTCCAGTGATTCTCACCGCTTTCCGCTGTGAAGGAGTGGAGATCGTGTGCGGGCTGGAGTGGCCGCTGTGCCCTGGCAAGCAGGGCGATCTCTCCACCCACGCCCACGGGGCCGGATGCCAGCACCGCCCCGTGCGCTGCAGCAGCATGGACGGCTATCTGTTCGGGCCCAGCCTGCAGCTCGCCGGCCTCAGGTTTCGGCGGCCGGGTTGATCCGGGCACCGGCGGCGTGGTGGCGCAGATGGTCGTCGATGAAGCTGGCTACGAAGAAATAGCTGTGGTCGTAGCCCGGCTGGCGGCGCAGCAGCAGGGGATGGCCACTGGCAGCGGCGGCTGCTTCCAGGGCATGGGGGTGCAGCTGGGTCTCCAGGAAGTCGTCGGCGCTGCCCTGGTCCACCAGCACGAACAGCAGCTCGCCATCGGGGCCCTGGGGCCCCCGGCCGGCGGCCAGCAGGGCGCTGGCATCCCAGGCCTGCCAGCCCTGGCCGTCGCCGCCGAGCAGATAGCCGAACGCCTTGCGGCCCCAGGGGCAGCGCGTGGGGTTGGCGATCGGTGCGAAGGCCGACACCGAGCGGTAGCGTCCCGGATGGCGCATCGCCGTGACCAGGGCGCCATGGCCCCCCATCGAGTGGCCGCTGATGCCGCGCCGGGTGGGATCCAGGGGCAGCTGGGCCTCCAGCAGCTCCGGCAGCTCCACGGCCACGTAGCTCTGCATCCGGTAGTGGCGGCTCCAGGGCGCCTCGCTGGCATCCACGTAGAAGCCGGCGCCGTGGCCGAAGTCCCAGCTTCCCTCCGGGTCGCCCGGTACGTCGGCGCCGCGGGGGCTGGTGTCCGGGGCCACCAGGGCCAGCCCCAGCGCGGCGGCCAGCCGCTGGGCGCCCGCCTTCTGCAGGAAGTTCTCGTCCGTGCAGGTGAGGCCCGATAGCCAGTACAGCGCGGGCACCGGCTGGCCCTCCAGGGCCTGGGGCGGCAGGAACACGCCCACCGTGGTGTCGCCCGCCAGGGCTTCGGAACGGAAGCGGTAGCGGCGGTTGAGGCCGCCGAAGCAGCGGGATTCCGTGAGCAGCTCCATGGTGTGAGGCCGGGCTTGCGGTGGAACGAACAAGGGGGCGATCAGCAGCGATCAGCAGCGATCAGAAATGGATCACCGAGCGGATGCTCTTGCCCTCGTGCATCAGCGCAAAGGCGTGGTTGATCTGCTCGAGCCCCATTGTGTGGGTGATGAAGGTGTCGAGGGGGATCAGGCCCTGCTGGAACTTCTCCACGAAGCCCGGCAGTTCGCTGCGGCCGCGCACACCGCCGAAGGCCGAACCGCGCCACACCCGACCGGTCACCAGCTGGAAGGGCCTGGTGCTGATCTCCTGGCCTGCGCCGGCCACGCCGATGATCGTGGATTCGCCCCAGCCCTTGTGGCAGCTCTCCAGGGCGGCGCGCATCACCTCCACGTTGCCGATGCATTCAAAGGAGTAATCCACGCCGCCATCGGTGAGGTCGATGATCACCTGCTGGATCGGCGCGTCGAAGTCGCGCGGATTGATGCAGTCGGTGGCGCCCAGCTGGCGGGCGATGGCGAATTTCTCCGGGTTCACATCGATGCCGATGATCCGTGACGCCCCGGCCATCACCGCGCCGATCACCACCGCCAGGCCGATGCCCCCCAGGCCGAACACCGCCACAGTGCTGCCCGGCTCCACCTTGGCGGTGTTGCGCACGGCGCCGATGCCGGTGGTCACGCCGCAGCCCAGCAGGCACACCTTCTCCAGGGGCGCCTCCCGGTTGATCCTGGCCACGGCGATCTCGGGCAGCACGGTGTACTCCGAGAAGGTGGAGGTGCCCATGTAGTGGTGCAGCATCCGGCCGCCTTTGGAGAAGCGGCTGGTGCCATCGGGCATCACCCCCTGGCCCTGGGTGGTGCGGATCGCCTGGCAGAGGTTGGTCCTGCCGGAGCGGCAGAACTTGCAGGTGCCGCATTCCGGCGTGTAGAGGGGGATCACGTGGTCGCCCACGGCCACGGAGGTCACGCCGGGCCCCACCTCCTCCACGATGGCGCCGCCCTCATGGCCGAGCACGGCCGGGAACAGGCCCTCCGGATCGGCGCCCGAGAGGGTGTAGGCGTCGGTGTGGCACACGCCGGTGGCAACCACCCGCAGCAGCACCTCCCCGGCCCGGGGCGGCGCCACCTCGATCTCGGTGACCTCCAGGGGCTCACCTGGGGCCCAGGCAACGGCGGCGCGGGAGCGGATCATGGCCAAGGGCTGGCAGGGCAGCTGGGTGATGGTTCATCCATAGCCGATGGCAGGCACCACCTGCCCCTTACCGCCCACCTTGATGCTCTCCAGCAGTTCACCGTTCCGCAACACTCCTGCAGTCACCGGCCAGGTGCTGAGCCCAAGCAAGCCTGGCCAGAGGGGGCACTGGCGCCGATCAGCGCGGCGAGCGGGGTGCCAGGTCGCTGGGGCGGCTGAGCACGAACACCGTCATGGCCGTGAGCACGATCACCAGGGCGGTGACGCCGGCGATGGCGGCGGTGTAGTCGGTTTGCATGGTGATCAGTGCAGAACCCCCGCCGGGAAGCGGGGCAAGGATCCAGCCGCTCGAAAGCGAACCGGTGCTGACATTGTAACGGCTTGTAACGGCCTGGGTGAGCGTGCCAGCCCCATCAAAAAAGCCGCCCGGGAGGGGCGGCTTTGGTGCAACGGTAAGGGGTTACCAGCGACCGCCACCGCCGCCGGAGGCCGGACGGGGCTCGGCCTTGTTCACCCGGATCATCCGGCCCATCCACTCGACGTCCTGGAGGTCGTCGATGGCCTTGGTTTCATCGTTGGCTTCCGCCATTTCGATGAAGGCGAAGCCGCGCTTGCGGCCGGTTTCCCGGTCGAGGGGGAGGGTGCACTTGCGCACCGAGCCGTACTCGGCGAACAGTTGCTGAAGGTCCTCCACTTCGGCATCGAAGGAGAGGTTGCCCACGTAAATGGTCATGAAATGAACGAACTTATGAACGCGATTCGTTGAATGCCCTGAAGAAAGTTGCTGGCCGAGTGGAGAAAAGCCGGATTGTGAAACCCTTGGTGCCCGCCGCCTGGAAGAAAACCTGCTGGAGAGTGATCGTTGAATCAGAGCAACCATACACCACCGATTGGGACACTCCCGCGACTGACTCCTGCCCTGGCCATCCGGTTGACTGGGCAGCCGTTGTGTTCCCTCTCGATGCCGATCGCGGTTCAGGAGCTGCTCGCCGCCCAGCGCTGGCGCTACGCCACCAAGACTTTTGATGCCAGTCGCCGAATCCCCGCCGCTCAGTGGCAGGCCTTGGAGGACTGCCTGGTGCTCAGCCCTTCCTCCTACGGGCTGCAGCCGTGGAAGTTCCTGGTGATCGACGATCCGGCCCTGCGCCAGGAGCTGCGCCCCCACTCCTGGAACCAGAGCCAGATCACCGACTGCTCCCACCTGGTGGTGCTGCTGGCCCAGCGCACGATCACCGCCGCCGATGCCGACCGCTTCGTGGCCGCAACAGCCGCTGCCCGCGGCCAGGAGCTCTCCAGCCTGGACACCTACCGCCAGATGATCCAGGTGGACCTGATCGATGGCCCCCGAGCCGCCGAGATCGAGCGCTGGGCCAGCAACCAGCTCTACATCGCCCTGGGCAACCTGATGACCTCCGCCGCCCTGCTCGGCATTGACACCTGCCCGATCGAGGGCTTCTCGCCGGCCGAGTACGACCGCATCCTCGGCCTCGAGGGCAGCCCCTACCGCAGCCGGGTGGTGTGCGCCTGCGGTTACCGCGCCGCCGACGACAAGTACGCCACCCTGGCCAAGGTGCGCTATCCCGCCAGCGACCTGATCGAACACCGCTGACTGCGGGCGGCGTCGGCCAGCACCACCTGCAGGGGCACGGGCAGCATCCAGCCAAGCCAGCTGGCCGGGACGGGTGCCAGCTCCAGGACCGCCGCCAGGCGCCGGATGGCTGGGGCTTCAGACTTGCGCACCAGTGCGGCCCGTGTCCATGGCGCCTTCTCTTGTCAGTGCCCTCCAGATCCTGGTCGGCATCGCCCTGCTGTTCGGCGGTGGAGAGCTGTTTGTGGCCGGGTCCGTGGCCCTCTCGCTGATGTTCGGCATCCCCCAGATCGTGATCGGCCTCACGGTGGTGTCGCTCGGCACCAGCGCGCCTGAGCTGTTCGTGAGCCTGATCTCCACGATTCAGGGCAACGTCGGCCTGGCTGGCGCGGACAACCTGGCGGTGAGCAACGTGGTGGGGAGCAACATCTTCAATGTGCTCGTGGTGCTGGGGCTCTGTGCCCTGGTGGTGCCCCTGCGGGTGCTGAGCCGCCTGGTGCGGCGGGATGTGCCCCTGCTGCTGGGCGTGTCGATGGTGGTGTGGGGGATGGCCTCCAGCGGCCGGGTCACCTGGCAGTCGGGCGCAGCCCTGCTCCTGGTGCTGGTGATGACTGTGCTGTGGGAGCTGCGCACCGCCCGGGAGAATCCCGAGGAGGAGGGCAACGAGATCGACACGGATGGGGCCGCATCCCCTCCGGTGGCCGCCCTCAAGCTGGCGGCCGGCCTGGGGTTGCTGGTGGGCGGCTCCCAGCTGCTCGTGCAGGGCGCCACCAGCGCGGCCCTGGCGCTGGGGGTGAGCACCACCGTGATCGGGCTCACGATTGTGTCGGCGGGCACCTCGATGCCGGAGCTGATCACCTCCGTGGTGGCGGCCTATCGGGGCAAGGCGGATCTGGCGATCGGCAACGTGATCGGCAGCAATCTGCTCAACCAGCTGCTGATTCTGGGCCTGTGTGCCACCGTTTCCGGAGGTCGCGGCCTGGGCGTGGATGCGGTGATGATCCAGCGCGATCTGCCGATCATGGTGCTCACCACCCTGGCCTGCCTGCCGATCTTCTGGACCGGTGGGGTGATCACACGCCAGGAGGGCGGGTTGCTCCTGTTCCTCTACGCGGCCTATCTGATGGAGCAGCTTCTTCTCAACGTGGTGCCCGATCTCTCTGATGAGTTCCGCCTTATTGCCCTGGTTGTTGTAGCGCCGGCGGTGTTGATCTTTCTGGTCTGGCAGATGCTGGCCTGGCGTGAACACAGGCAGCGCGCCTGAGCCAGGGGACTGGGAAAGCGCGCCGTGAGACGCCCAGGCGATTGGGCCAACCTGTGCGGCAAGCAGGCGGCTCAGGAATGCAGGAGAAACGTTCTCCTATCGTGGGCAGACCTCGAACATGCCCATTCCGTTGCTGCAGGACATTCTCATCATCTTGGTGTTGATCCTGGCCAATGGTCTGTTCTCCGGCACGGAACTGGCGATCGTTTCCGCCCGCCGTCACCGACTGGAGCAGTTCGCCCAGCAGGGACGGCGCTCGGCCCGGGTGGCCCTGCGGCTGGCGGAATCGCCCAACCAGTTCCTCTCCACTGTGCAGATCGGCATCACCCTGATCGGCATCCTCACCGGTGCCGTCGGTGGCGCCACCATCGCCGATCGGCTGGATGGGCTGTTCAGCCGGTTGCCCGTGCTGGCGGGCTACAGCGAAGCCCTCAGTTTCGCCCTGGTGGTGGCTGGAATCACCTTTCTCTCGGTGGTGATCGGCGAGCTGGTGCCCAAGCGTCTGGCCCTGGCCAACCCGGAGCGCCTGGCCTGTGCCATGGCCCCCCTGATGGCCGCCATCTCCCGCGGCAGCGCCCCCCTGGTGCATCTGCTGAGCAGCTCCACCGATGCCTTCCTGGCGCTGCTGGGGGTGAGCGGCAGCGGCGAGCCCACCATCACCGAGGACGAGATCAGGGCGATGATCCGCCAGGGGGCGGACACGGGCGTGTTCGAGGCGGCGGAACACGACATGGTGCAACGGGTGCTGCGCCTCGGTGATCGCACGATCAAGAGCCTGATGACGCCGCGCACGGCCATCCGCTGGCTGGATCTGGAGGATCCCCTGGAGCAGAGCCTGCAGGCGGCGCTGGCCAGCCCCCACAGCCGTTTTCCCGTGGGCGACGGCAGCCTCGACCAATGCCTCGGCGTGGTGAGCGTGCGCAACCTGCTGGCAGCCAGGATCGCCGGCGGCCCGGTGGACCTGCGCCAGCTGGTGCAGCCACCGCTCCATGTGGCCGAAACCGCCAGGGCCCTGGCCGTGCTCGAGCAGTTCAAGCGCACGGGGGTGCACATTGCCCTTGTGAGCGATGAATTCGGCGGGGTGGAGGGTCTGGTCACCCTCAACAACCTGATGGAGGGGATCGTGGGCGACCTTCCCTCCGTGGAGGAGCAGGACAAGCCCCAGATCGCCACCCGGGAGGATGGATCGTGGCTTGTGGATGGCGGGCTGGACCTCGATGCCTTCACCGATCTGATCGGCCGTGACATCTTCGGGGCGGATGCCCAGGGCAGCTACCACACCCTGGCTGGCTTTGTGATGCATCGCCTCGAGCGCATTCCGCGGGAAGCCGATCAACTGGAGTGGCAGGGCTATTGCTTCGAGGTGGTGGACATGGACGGCAACCGGGTGGACAAGCTGCTGGTGCGGCCCATGGCCAGCGCTCAGGAGCCGTAGTGCGGATCCAGCCAGCAGCGGGGCAGGGGCTCGCCCGAGGGAAAGATCAGTTCCGCCTTGTTGAGGGCGGCCGGATCCTGGAGTTCCTCACCCGCATGCAGCCGGCCCTGCACGCTGGCGGCGAAGGGGTCAAACAGCTGCTGCAGGCTGAGCACCTCCACCAGGCTGGTGTCGTCGTCGTGGCGGATTTTCAGGAACATGGCCGATCGCAAGGGGATGCTGAGCCCACTCTGATCAGGCCCATACGGCTTGGTTGATCAGTGCCGCTCGGCCCCAGAACCGGCATCAGGCTGCGCTGAAACCAGGTCTCCGGGGGCATCGGCCGCAGCAGTCGCAGCACGGTGGCCGCCAGGGCCAGCGGCTCGGCGGGTGCCCGGCGGCGGGGCCACTGACCGCTGCGCTGGTAGAGCAGCTGATGCAGCCGCCGTTGCTGGTGTTCATCCAACGTGCCCCAGGCGCAGCCCAGGCGTGAGCCGGAGCGGGCGGCGACCCGCACGGGCCAGTTGCGGTGGGCCAGGCTGAGCTGGAGCTCCGTGCCCTCCGGCTCCCAGGGCCGGGCTGCGGGATCGCCCCCCAGCCGCAGCTCCAGGCCCTCCTCGCTGATGGCGCTGAGTTCGGCCGGTTGGCCGTTCAGCAGCACCGGCTGGCGCCAGGCCAGCCAGGGGGTGGCGCTGCTGCGGGGACGGTCGCGGCAGCAACGCAGGGCTGCCAGCAGCAGCAGGGCATTGAGCAGGGCCCAGCTCATGCCCACCGCCAGAGTGCTCGCCGAGACCGGCGCCAGGCTGATCCGGGCCGTGCCCCGCACCAGGGGCACCAGGTTCAGCAGAGCCATGCCCTGCAGGCTGAGCAGCCCCAGCAGGGGCAGCAGCAAGCGCTGTTCCGCCCCGCTGCCCCGGCGGCTGGGCAGGTCTTTCGGCGTGACCCGGAATGGCTGCGTCCGCCCCAGCAGGGTGGAGACCACGGTCCAGGTGAGCGGCACCAGCACCACCCAGCGGTAGAGCTCCGGCATCAGGGCGGTGCGGCTGTGGGCGCTGAACCAGCGGGCCAGCAGCAGCTGGGCCAGCACCAGCGGCAGGGCCATCGTGAGCAGCCCCGCGCCGCTCACCCGCAGGGGCGCCACCCCCAGCACCCCCAGGCTCAGGGGCATCAGCACCAGCACCAGCTGGGGCAGCACGTTCAGCCAGTGCAGGATGCCCTCAAGAAAAGCCAGCCGCTGCAGGGGATTCAGGCCCGGGATCCGCAGCGGGTTGGCGCCGGTGCGCAGGGTGTGCAGGGTGCCGCTGGCCCAGCGGCAGCGCTGGCGGGCCAGGGCCGCCAGGGTGAGCGGGGCGAGGCCGGCACTGAGCTTCTCGGGCAGGAACAGCAGGCGCCAGCCGGCGGCCGTGAGCCGGATGCCGGTGGCGAGATCTTCCGACGGGGTGCCCGTCTCGAAGCCTCCCACCGCCAGCAGCGCCTGCCGCCGCACCACGAACGAGGTGCCGGCACAGACCACCGCCCCCAGCCGCTGGCGCACCGGCTCGATCCAGCGGTAGAAGCTCTCCTCGTCCGCCATGAGCCAGCGCTCCAGCCCCAGGTTGCGGATCACCGGGTCGGCATTCATGTAGGTCTGGGGTGTCTGCACCAGCCCCACCTGCGGATCGTCGAAGGGGGGTACCGTCCGCTCCAGAAACGGCTGCACGGGCACCACGTCCGCATCGAACACGGCGATCAGCTCCCCCTCCAGCCGGGGCAGCACATGGTTGAGATTGCCGGCCTTGGCGTGGTCGCGCTGTTCGCGGCTGCTGTAGAGGCAACCCAGCCGCCCGGCCAGTGCTGCCAGTTCGGAGCGGCCTGCGTCATCGAGCAGCCACACCCGCGCGTGGGGGTAGCTGAGCGAGCGGCAGCCGCGCAGGCAGCGCTCCACCACCTCCAGCGGTTCGCCGTAGCTGGGCACCAGCACATCCACCCAGGGCAGGGCCCCGGGATGGGCCTGATCACCGCCCGCTTCCCTGTCCGGAGTGCCGCCGGCCTCCGGCGCCAGGCTGAACAGGAGCTGCAGGAAGCCATGGGCCAGGAGCCAGAGTTCGGCCAGCAGCAACAGCACGCTCAGGCTGGCCGCCAGGGGCGTGTCCAGGTTGAGGGTGGCTGTGACCCGCCAGTGCAGGTAGCGGGCCGTGAGCAGGGCCAGCAGCAGCACGGCCCAGGGGAGGCGCATCAGCTGGGCGGCTGGGGGGCGGCTGCCGGGGGCGGGGCGAACGGCGGGCACACCCGCTGCTCGAAGTTGCAGCCCCAGATGGTGGGTTTCTGCCAGCTCAGGGGGATCTCCAGCAGGTCGCGGGGGCCGGTGATGCCCTGGGTGATGAAGATCAGCGCCGCCAGGGCATTGGCGCTGAGGTGCAGCCGCCGCCAGCGCAGCTGGCGCTGAATCTCGGGCTGGGCGGCGAGGGAAAAGAGCAGCAGGCCGGTGAGCCCCATGCCCCCCCAGAAGTGCGACTGCCAGAAGGCCGGATCGAGGGGGTTGTCGCTCAGGCGCCACACCTCGGGCTGCATCCCCAGACCGATCACGCCGATCCAGCAGAGCAGGGCGAAACTGGCCCGATAGGCGGCCTGTCGGACCCGCCAGAGGGACACCAGGGCGAGCACGCTGCCGGCCAGCACCAGCAGCAGCAGGCCGGAGCGGGCCGGATTCAGCTGGCTGGGCTGGGCGGTGAGGATCACCACCGCATAGGCGATCAGCTGGATTGTCACCACCGCCGCCGTGAGCCAGCGGCCCAGGGTGGTGTGCTCGGCTGCCACGGTCACGGGGCCCTTGCTCTGGTTGAGACGGCGGCGGCGGGTCTGCAGGGCCAGCTGCACGGTGGTGCCAAGCAGGGGGTACACCAGGGCCACGGCCAGGGCGGGATGCAGCAGCCAGAGCCAGTCGACGGTGGTCATTGCCGGGGTGACGGCCTTTTGGGCAGTCCTGACGTTAGGAAAATCCGGACGGCCCGGGCGGCGGGGTGGGGGGAGGGTCTTCAACGCCGGCGTGCTGGTGCAGGAGCAGCAGTTCAATGGCCAGCTCAATGGCCAGCCGCGCCTGCCCGAGCTGCAGACCTGTGGGTTCCATGCAGGCGCAGAAGCCATGCTCTGGGCCGGGTGAGCACAGGCTGCAGGTTCAGCCCCTGAGCCATGCCTCCGCTGCCGGCAGCTGCAGGGGACGGTCCCGCTCGAGAGCCTGAAGCGCCTCCAGGCTCTCGGCGCTGCGCACCTCCACCGCGTAGTGCATGGAGGAGTCCACCCCCGTGCCCCGGTAGCTGCCGCTCACCGGTGCCGCCAGCTGGTGGTCGGGGGCGGCGGTGAGCACCACGTGGCCGTCGGCCACGGCCAGGCCCAGGCTGGGGTCGTAACCCCGCCAGCCACCGCCCGGCAGGTACACCTCGGCCCAGGCGTGCAGTTCGTGTTCGCTCACCTCCTCGGGGTGGTGCATCGAGTAGCCGCTCACGAAGCGGGCCGCCAGCCCCAGGCTGCGGCAGGCCTGCACGTAGAGCATGGCGGTGTCGCGGCAGGCGCCGGTGCGGCTGGCCAGGGTGTCGTCGGCGGCCAGCGGCTCGCCGTCCGGCCGGCCGATGTGGTGGAAGCCATGGTGGATGGTGTCGGCCAGATGGCTGAGAAACCGGGTGGTGCTGCCCCCCACCTCCGCCGCCAGATCCGCCGCCCAGCGGCCCACCGACCCGGCAATCGGCTCGCTGCCCGCCAGGCAGGGGGCCAGCGAGCGGGATTCGCTGGTGGGATAGGTGGCCGGCAGGCGCCGGGCCGCCGGGGCGGTCACGATCCAGTCGAAGGGGTTGACGCGCAGGGTGCGCACCACCAGGTCCACCTCGATGCTGAGGGAATCCTGCAGGGCGTCGAACCACAGGATCACCGCTTCGCCGCCGTTGGCCTCCAGCACCCGGGAGCTGCCGCTCGCTTGCGGAGTGACGGTCAGCACGTGGTGGATCACCTGCTGGGCAGGGTCGCTGCGGGGGGTGAGCCGCAGGATGGTGGGCTCGAGGAACACACCCCGCGCATAGGCGTAGCGCAGGGCATGGCGGATCTGAAACAGCATGGAGTTTTCCCCTGCCCTTCACCATCGGCGCCGCATCCAGCGCTGGCAACCTCTTGTTGTATCCCCCACACCCCGGCCGCTCAGGCGGGAACCGGGACGCACCGCGCCAGCACCAGCATCAGCAGCAGGCCGGCGCTGAACCAGCCGAAGCGGATCGCGCCGGAGCGAAGGCTGCTGCTGGACTTGATCTCCGGAACCAGGTCGGAGGCGGCGATGTAGAGAAAGTTGCCGCTGGCAAACAGCGCCAGGCCCGCCACCGAGAGTGACTGGGCCAGCAGCCAGGCCAACAGGGCCCCCAGGGGAAAGGTGAGGGCGGAGATGAAATTCCAGCGGAGGGCCGCCCGCGGCGTCCAGCCGCTGTGCAGCAGGATCCCGAAGTCGCCCAGTTCCTGGGGGATTTCATGGGCCAGGGCCGCACACCAGGCCGCCACCCCCGCCGCAGGATTCAGCACAAAGGTGCTGGCGATTCCCAGCCCGCCGATGAAGTTGTGCAGGGCATCGCCGAGCAGGATGAGAACGGCCAGTGGTCGTCGTTCAGGCCCTGGGCCGGAGGGTCCACCCGCCGCGGGATTGCGGTGGGAATGATGCCACTGCAGAAACAGTTCCAGGGCCAGGAAGGCGCTGAAACCAGCGGCCACATAGGGACTGCCGGCGCGGGCGCCGATCGCGCCCATCCCCTCCGGCAGCATGTGAAACAGAGCTCCCCCCAGCAGCGAACCCGCCGCCAGCGACACCAGTGGCATCAGCAGCCGCTGCAATGCCCTGGCCGGCAGCAGCAGGGTGAGTGCTCCCACCATCGCCACCATGCTCATCAGCAGCCCGCCCGCCAGGATCCAGCCCAGGCTGCTCAGCTCTGCCACCACGCCAGGGCCTGCTGGTTGATCAGCAGGCCCACCAGGGTGAGGGCCGTCATCAACAACACCTGATCGGAGCGGGAATCGGGGATGCGGATATCGGCGATCAGGTGGATCACATTGCTCACCGTGTAGATCAGGCTGAACCAGAACATGGCGGCACGCCAGGGGACGCTGGCACTCCAGCCGCCTGGATCGGCGATCGCGTGCACCGCCACCAGCAGGGCGGCCACCGGCAGCAGGAAGTAGAAGAGCATCGCCAGGAACAACCGCGGCAGCCGGCCTGGCGCCACCTGGCTCTTGATCTCCACGGAGAGCCCGTGGAAGAGCGGCATCAGGCCCAGCTCCACGTGGAACAACATCACCAGCAACCAGGCGCCCCAGAGTCCGGCGAGACGCACGGGATGGGCAATCGCTGCGGCCTCGGCCATCTCAGGCGGTGCTGATGCTGCCGTTCTAGAGAGATCCAGCTGGTGTTTCGGCCCTGGCCGGGAATCCGCGCTCAGGCTTCACCATGGCTGCGCTCCCAGTGCAGAAGCGCAGCCACCCTGGCAGCCTGCGGTGGGGCATCGCTGATCAAGGCCATGGAACGGCAGGCGGCGATGCTGCTGCGCAGCAGTGGATAACGCTCCACCATGGCGGCGTATTGCCTGGATTGGTAATAGGTGCGCTCCAGCTGGCGGTAGTGCAGCTCGTCCCGCAGTGCTGGGTTCACGGTTCCTGCACGGCTCTCCTCACTGGAGCCTGAGCCCAGGTGATCGGGCACCAGAGGTTGGGGGGTGATGGCTTGCCTGGCGTCGCTCATGGTGGGGATTGGCTTGGGCTGCCCGTTGAGCACAGCCGTTGTCTCAACCCTGCAGTACCTGTGAGCCGCTGGCCAGCATCAACGCCCCAAGGTGTGGGGGAGCACACAGCTCAACCTGGCGCCGCTGGGGATGCGGCCTGGCAGCGATGCGGCTGTCTCTGATGCACCCAGCCCTGGCCAGCAGCAGCAGCCCCGCGGATCGGCCTGTGCGCTCTCGCGTGGAGGCTGCTCGCGGGTTGTTGGGGGGGTTCAGCTACACCATGGCCGGGGATCGGCTTGGAAGCGATGGCTTTTCAATGGCCAACGATCGTCTAAGATCTACGGGAAGTCGAGCTCGAAAAAATGCTCACCGGATCTGAACTGCTGGCCAAGGTCAAGGAGCTGGGAGACGCCTCCAAGTCTGAACTGGTGCGCGAGTGCGGCTATGTGAGCACCAAGAAGGATGGCAGTGAGCGCCTCAACTTCACCGCCTTCTACGAAGCCCTGCTGGAGGCCAAGGGTCTCAGCCTGGGTAACGATGGGGCAGGTCGCGGCAAGGGCGGCCGCAAGCTCAGCTACGTGGCCACCGTGCAGGGCAACGGCAACCTGCTGGTGGGCAAGGCCTACACGGCCATGCTTGATCTGAGGCCGGGTGATGAGTTTGAGATCAAGCTGGGCCGCAAGCAGATCAAGCTGATCCCCGCCGGTTCCGCCGAGGAGGAGTGATCTGAGCGGCACTACGCCGTTCGGTTCAGCGGATGTCCTGCTCCCGTGTGCTGGTCACCGGGAGCTTTTTGATGCCTCGATGCCGGGAGGACAGGCGGGGCAGGGGGCGGCGTAGCCTGAAAAAAGAACGTCGTCGTCATGGCCATAGCCCCGCTTCACCCTGCATCCCTCCACGTACCACTGCACCCGGCGGATCTGATCGCCCTGGAAAGCATGGCCTGGGCTTCCCTGCTGCACCCCGAGCTGACAGAGGGTGGGCTTCATCACTATCAGCAGGCCACCGCAGAGGGCATTCCAGCCCAGGCTCACGCCCATCCGTCCCCACGACCGCAGGGGCACTGTCTGTACCGCACCAGCAGCTGGTAGCCGATCGACCCACCGTCTGCCCGGGACCTCTGCCCGGGACCATGGAACAACCGCCAGAATCCTCGCGTCCATTGGCCCATGACCGGTGCGAGGCCTGATCCACAGGTTGGCCCATGTCCCGCTGCTGGCAGCGTTGCTCGCGGGCTGCGCGGCTTTGCCTTCCCAGCCCTGGCGTCAGCTCGGCGCCCAACCCGCGACCCCACTCAAGCGCGATGGCCGGCCGTTGGTGCTCACCGGCTTCACGGTGGTGCGTTCCATGGCGGAGGCCGTGGCCTGTGGCCGGCTGCAGGTGGAATCGCTGCTGGCACCGGGTGAGGAGATCCATGCCCATCGGCCGGGAGAGAGGGAGCGCATCTGGCTCGGCCAGGCCGATCTCGTGCTGGTGCACGGCCTGGGCCTGCAGCCCTGGCTCGCTCCCCTGCTGGAGGGTCGGCCCGCCTTGCCCACCGCCGATGTGACGGCTGGGGTCCGGCCCCTGGCCATTCCCACGGGTCCGCGGGCGGGCAGGCCCGATCCCCACGCCTGGATGTCCCCCCGCCAGGCCCTCACCTATGTGGACAACATCCGCGATGCCTTCATCGCCCTCGACCCCGCTAACGCCAGCACCTACCAATCCTGTGCGGCCCGCTTTCGCGCCGATCTGGTCAGGCTGGATCAGCAACTGCGGCAACGCCTGCAGCCGATTCCCGCCGCCCAGCGGGTGCTGATCAGTTGTGAGGGCTCCCTCGCCTACCTCGCGGGCGACTACAAGCTGGAGCAGATCTATCTCTGGCCGTCCCAGGCCCATCCCCAGGTGGAGCCCGCCCGCCTCGATGCCATCGCCGCCGAGGTGCGCCAGCGCCGACTTCCCGCCGTGTTCTGTGAGAGCACCTTTGCCGATCGTCAGCAACGGCAGGTGGCCCGCAAGGCCGGGGCGCGTTTCGGCGGCACGCTGTTCACCGACTCGCTCTCGGGCCTCGATGGCCTGGCTCCGAGCTACATCGAACTGCTGCGCCACAACGCCGATCTGATCAAGCGGGGCCTCAATCCGGCCGGTTCCTAGCCACGCCGACGCCGGCCGGATGCTGGTTCCAGATGACCCGTGGGAGGTTCCGCCTGCTGCAGATGGGCCTCTCTCCCGCTGTGATGTCACCCCGCCAGCGCTGCAAAAGCGAATACAGGCAACACTTTCGCCATGCTGGCGGCTGGACAGGGAGGTTAAGTTGTTGTCATAACCATTTCGAGTTGAAAGCAATGCTCACCGGCCCCGACCTGCTTGCCAGGGTCAAGGAACTCGGCGATGCCTCCAAGTCAGAACTGGTCAAGGCCTGCGGCTATGTGAGCAGTAAGAAGGACGGCACCGAGCGTCTCAATTTCACCGCCTTCTATGAGGCGCTCCTCGAGGCCAAGGGCATGGATCTCGGTGGCGCCGGCCGGGGGCGGGGCCAGGCCGGTCGCAAACTCAGCTACTTCACCAAGGTGCAGTTCAACGGCAACCTGATGGTGGGCAGCGCCTACACCGCCCAGCTCGGTCTCCAGCCCGGCGACCAGTTCGAGATCAAACTGGGCCGCAGGCAGATCACCCTCGACCCGATCGGTCACCCCGGCGACGCCTGATTCAGGCGGCCTCGCCGACCGCTGGGGCTGCAGGTCGCTCGGCCCGGAACAGGCCCACATCCACCCCCAGGTGCTGGTCGGGTCGGCCGGTGATCAGCAGGGCGGTGCGCTGGCGGGTGGCGATCTGCCACATCCACTTGCTGAACAGGGCGATCCGGTTTTCGGTGTCGGGAATGAAGGCCAGGTGGGCCAGGGCCCACACCAGCCAGCCGGCCAGCCCCGTGAGGTGCAGCCCGCGCAGGTCGGCCACGGCGTACCAGGGTCCGATCACCGCCATGCTGCCCAGATCCAGCCAGCGGAAGGGCTCCAGCGTGTCGCTCCGCTGGCGGGCCACGATGTCGCGGGCCACCCAACCGCCGGCCTGCACCGCCGGGCCTGCCATGCCAGGCAGTGGGGTGCCGTCGGCGGTGTGGCTGTAGCAGCAGAGGTCGCCCACCGCGCGGATCTCCGGATGGCCTGGGATGGAGAAGTCCGGTTCCACCACCAGGCGGCCGCCCCGGTCCACGCTGCAGCCGGTGCGCTCGCTGAGCAGGCGGCCCAGGCGGGAGGCGCGCACCCCGGCGGTCCAGCAGATGGTGGCCGCCTCCAGTTGCTGCGTGCCTGTGGAGCCGCTGAGGCTCACGCGCCCCGGGGCGATCCCTTCCACCCTGAGGCCGAGCTGGAGCTCCACGCCAGCGCCTTCCAGGTGGGCGGCGGCGGCGGCGGCCAGGGGTTCCGCCATCGTGGGCAGCACCCGGTCCACCAGGTCCACCAACACCACGCGGCAGTCCTGCCGGCGCAGCTGTTTGAAGTCGCGCTGCACGGCGCGGTGCATCAGTTCGATCAGCGAGCCGGCCAGCTCACACCCGGCCGGACCGGCCCCCACCACCACCACGGTCTGCAGGAAGGCCCGCTGCACGGGATCGCAGGTCTGCTCGGCCTCCTCCAGGGCCATCAGCAACCGCCGGCGGATCTCGTCGGCGTGCTCAAGGATCTTCATCGGCGGAGCCAGGGGCCGCCACTCCTCCCGGCCGAAGTAGCTGCTGCCGGATCCGCTGGCCAGCACCAGCTGGTCGTAGCTGAAGTGCTGGCCGTTGAACACCAGCTGGCGCTCCTCCGGGAGGATGTCGGTGACCTCCCCCAGCAGGATCTGGATGTTGGGCGCGCTGCCCACCATCTGCCGCAGTGGCGAGGCCACGTCCGCCTCCGACACCAGGCCGGACGCCACCTGGTACAGCAGCGGCTGAAACAGGTTGAAGTTGCGCTTGTCGATCAGCGTCACCCGCACCGGCTGGCGGGCCAGGCCATGGCAGAGCTTCAGGCCGGCGAAGCCACCGCCCACCACCACCACATGGGGCCAGCTGCGCATGGCCTCCTCGGGCGGATCCAGTTCCAGAAAGAAGCGTTCCACAGGATCTTCGGGAGGATGTTCTGGCGGGAGGACGTTCGCTGCGAGGAGGCCAGCTGGACGCTGGGGAGGGGCACCGCAGATGCCCCCTTTCCCGAACCCTATGGGCCGGCGGCCCCTGCGTGGGTAACGGATCCAACAGGGTGGGGGAATGGGTGTCCCCTGACAGACAAGGCCGGGATTGAGCCTGTTGCGGGATTATTTCTTCACAATTGCAGCCGGTTACGTCCATGTCAGTCGATCAGAGCGTCGCCGAGCAGACCCTGCTCTCCCTGGCATCCAGGACGATGGTCCAGTTGCGTGAACTGGCTCGCCAGCGTCGACTGGGCGGCTCCTACAGCGCCATGAGCCGCTCCCAGTTGCTCGATGCCCTGCAGCAGTTGCTGGGCTCAGAGGCTCAACCGGCACCGGCACCGGCTGGGGCTCCCGGTTTGCAACCAGAGCACGCGAAGGCCGATGCTCCAGTCACGGCTGCCATGCCGGCCCCCGCGCCCGAGTCACCCAGCTGGGTGAGCGTTCTGCCGCGGGATCCCCAGTGGGCTTCGGTGCTCTGGCACCTGGGCGGCGCCGACAGCCAGCGTGCCAGGGCCGCCGGAGCCCAGCAGCTCTGCCTGCGGCTGGCGGACGTCACCGGCCTGAGCGACGGCGCCAGCCACCCCCACACCCTGCAGGAGGTGGTGGTGGATGACGGCGCCACTGCGTGGTACCTGCCGGTGCCGCTCAGCGATCGCGACTACCGGGTGGAACTGGGGTACCGCCTGGCAGGCTCGGGCTGGCTGTCGCTGGCGTTCTCGGCCGTGGCCCGGGTGCCGGCCGACACGCCCGCATCGGGCTTCAACGCTGGCTTTGCACCCTTTTCAATCGACCCCGTGCCAGCCCATCAGGCCGAAATGCCGGTGCCGGTGCGCAGCGGCGGCGTGGATCACGAGCGCTTCTACCAGCAGGCGATGGCCGCCAGCCCCCGGCGCCTGCGGGTGGGTTCGGAAGCCTTTCACGACCACACCCAGGGCCTGGAGGACAACGGCGGCCAGCCGACCCAGGCCTCAGGAGCCGGCGTCTGGGCCAGTGGCCGCAGCGCGTCAGGCTCCGGCCTGGCCCGGGCCCGCTCGTTCTGGCTGGTGGCTGACGCCGAACTGATCGTCTACGGCGCCACCGAACCCAGCGCCACCCTCACCATCGGCGATCGCCAGGTGCCGCTGCAGGCCGACGGCACCTTCCACCTGCATGTGCCTTTCGCCGATGGCGATCAGGCCTACCCGGTCCGGGCCGTGGCCGCCGATGGCGAGCAGGAGCGCTCCATCCGCCTGGAGGTCCAGCGCCAGACCCCGGAGGCCCGCGTGAACAGCCGCGAGCAGGCGCAGCTGGAGTGGTTCTGATCAGCAGGGCGGGATTGGCACTTGCGGGATTCGCACTTCGATGATGGCTGCATTGGCGATTGGAAACCTTATCCCTGAAGCCCGCCTTTCTGCCTCCATATCGGTGCCCGTGATATGGCTTTGATGGTCACTTGAATCCCGCAAAAAATGCCCGAATCGATCAGCAGATCAGCGATCATACGCATCACTTGCTGCTAGTTGCTGCAGATGCGACGTAGAGATTTTGCGTATTCATCGACGACCGCTGCAGGTGGCTATGAAGGCTACGGCCAGCATTTTCAACTGCCTGTACCGCTGGAGAACATCCATGAACGACCGTCTGCATGTGTTGCAACGCCAGCCCAGACGCATTTCAATCACTCTCAGCTATCACGTGCATGAAGCGCTGCTCAATCGCTCTGAGGAGGAGGGGCGCTCGGTATCCAATCTCTGTGCATTCCTCCTGGAGGAAGCCCTCCGACACGATGGATTCAGGCTGGGATCGCCAGCACCTGCTCAGATGCTGGCGCCACCTGCATCCGGTAACGGTCACCAGCCGTTCAAACCACGGCTGCAGACCCAGCAACCCGACCGTTGACCCTCACCTGAAACCCGGTGAGGGATGGAGAGCGGGGGTGAGAGCAGCGCGCAGCTTCTTGAGTGCGCGCTGCTCAATCACCTGCACCTGGTAGCGGGTCTTGCCGATCTGGCTGGCCAGTTGCATCAGGGATTGCCCCCTCCCTTCCCGGTAGCGCTGCTGCAGAACATTGAGCTCGAGGTCTGAAAGCTGGTGGAGGTGTCCATGCAGCCAGGCGTAGTCCTCGTCGGCCTCGGGCCTGTGACCATCCGTCACCGTATCCAGGAGCGTGAGATCCCCGGCATCCGCTGAACCCAGGCTCTGATCGAGGGACACCAGGCAGTTCAGTTGCCGGATCGACAGGGCCAGTTCAATCCGGCGCGGCGATTCCTCCAGGCGACGGGACAGATCGTCCACGGCCAGGGGTTTGCCGTTGCTTTCGCAGAGGCCCTCGATCTTGCTCATCAGGTTCACCAGCGCCACCGGCACGCGCACGGTGGGGTGAACTTCCTGGATGTGCCGGCTCACCGCCTGGCGGATCCACCAGTAAGCAAAGGTGGAAAAGCGATAGCCCCGCTTGGGGTCGAATTTCTCCACTGCCCGAATCAGGCCGATATTGCCGGCCTGGACCAGGTCGATCGGTTCGATGGCCAGGTGCGCGAAACGTCGCCGGTAGCGGGTTACCACACTCACCACCAATCGAAGATTGGCGGACACGATTCGATCCAGTGCGCGCTTGCCTCTGCGGGCGACAGCGGCCGGTGCATCCTCGTGATCTTGCCATTCCCGAACGAGCCGACCGAGATGGAGTTCTTCTTCGCTGGTGAGCAGGGGCACCCGGCTGATGGAGTTGAGATAGTCACCCAATGCGTCGGACATCCTGACTTGTTGTGCGGCGATGTCATGCTCCAGGATGAGGGTGCTCCCTGATCGAGCTGCAGCGTGATCAGATCTGTTCTGCTGCAATCTGCGGCGGCTCCGCTACAGATGAGCACAGCAGTTCGGCTCAGGCAATCGGTGCTGCACGCAGCTTGTTGCGGCGTGCATTTTCTTCCAGGTCGCAGGGATGGTAATCACCACAGGCCTGATGTGCAGCGGTATAAGCCCAGATCGCGATCGGTATCTTCAGTTCACCAGCTGTTTCAGCAGCATGATTGCCGCGTGTCGGCTGTCGCACCATCTGCGAGGTCCAGTGCAGCAGCACACTGGCCAGGCTGTAGTGGCTGGGGGCAGACCGGGTGCAGGGCGCCAGATCGCCGAAGCTGGTGCGCTCCAGCCGTTGCGAGGTGTCCCAGTAGTGGCAGGTGTGGCAATGGCGGGTGTTCATCGGCTCACTCCACGGGGATGGCCGTGGGCTGGGCAGCAGCCACGCCGTCCTTGCGGGCGACCTCCACCGTCAGGACCCCTTTGTCGCAGTGGGCATGAACGGAGCCGGCGTCGGCGTCGTCGGGGAGGGAGAAACAACGGCTGAAGCGTCCGTAGCTGCGCTCCACCCGGTAGAACTTGGGCTTGCTGTCTTCGCGCTCGAGCTTGCGCTCGCCGGCGATCGTGAGCATGTTGCCCTCAACGGAGACCGTCAGGTCCTGTTTTTCCATGCCGGGCACATCCACCTTGAAGACGTAACCCTCCTCTCCCTCAATGATGTCGAGCTTGGGGCTCTGGGCTATCATCGACAGCGATGTCTGGGGACGAATCTGCTGCCAGTTCAGCAGCCGATCCATGAGCGATTCAATCTCATTGAGGGGCTCCCAGCGTGTGAGATTCATGGCGCAGTCCTGCGATGGTGTGGTCAATCACACCGTATGCACAGGCCCTGGCCCGGGATGCCGATTCAGGTGATCAGCCTTCGATCTGCCGCGACTGGTACGGGCTGCGGAATCGGCCGCTCGGCGACGCTCTCATCCGCCGGTTTTTCGCCGGCCACGGCCCGCTCCAGCAGATAGGCGGCCAGGTTGGAGATGGAGCGTCCTTCCCGGGTGCTGCGCTCCAGCAGCGTCCTGTAGATCTGATCCGGCACGGTGACCGTGATCCGCCTGGGTTTGCGGAACACCAGACCTCCTCGGTTGGTGGGCAGGCTTCTGGGTTCGGAATGGGCCTCGGCCATCACGTTGCATCCATCGACGGTGAGTCGATCCTGCCCGCCGCGGTCTGGCTCTGGAGCCCGTTCTGGCTGGATTCACCGTGATCGTGCGTCGTTTTGATCAACTGCGCCTTTGTGCCTCCGCAGTGCCCCGGCCCTGCCGCTTAGCCGCCCAGTCTCAGTTTGTTCAGCAGAAACATCAGCACCGTGCTGCGCCGGGTCACCACATCGGCCACCACCGCCATGCCCGGGCGCAGGGCGCAGGCCGTGCTGCGCCCCTGCAGTTCCCGCCGCTCGGGCCTCAGCACCACGGCGTAGCTGCTCGGCTTGTCCTCCTGGCGGGGTTGCACGTCGGCGGCCACACTCTCCACCCGGGCCGGCAGCACGCCGAACTCAGCGGTGGGGCAGGCCGAGATCCGCACCGTGGCGGCCTGGCCCGGTTTCACCTGGCTGATCGATTCCGGCGGCACCTGCAGGCGCACGTCCAGCGGGGCCGTCTGCGGGGCGATCACGGCCAGGGGTTCACCGGCCTGCAGCACCTGGCCGGCATGGCGCAGGGCCGTGTTCACCACCGAGCCATCGATCGGCGCCAGAACCCTGGTCTGGGCGATTGCCCGCTCCAGCTGGCCGAGGCGCGTCTGGCGCTGCAGCACCTGCTTGTGCAGTTCATCGGCGGCCGAGCGCGCCTGAAATTCGGCCTGGCGCAGCCGCGCCAGTTCACTCACGCCGCGGGCTTCCTGCTCGGCCACCCCCTGCAGGGCCTTGAGCACTTCCGATTCCGTCACGATCCGCCGGGCCTGGCGCTCCTCCACCACGCTGCGGGGCACTGCCCCTTCGGCGGCCAGGGAGCGGTAGCGCTCCAGCTCACCGCGCTCGTAGTCCAGGGTGGTGCGGGCCTGGGCAACGCCCTGGCGCGAGGCCTGGGTGAGTGACCGGTTCACGTCCCGCAGGGCCTGGGCCTGGGCGGCCAGGGATTGCTGTTCACCGCGTGCCATGGACAGCTGGCGGCGCAGGGTTTCCTGCTCCTGCATCAGCTGCTGCCGCTCCAGCTGCAGGGAGCGGTTGTCGAACTCCGCCAGCAGACTGCCGGCGCGCACGCTCTGGTTGGGTTGCACGAGCACCCGTTGCAGGGTGCCCCCCTGCTCGCTCTGCACCACGGAGTTTTCGCCGCTGGGCCGCACGGCCCCATCGGCCCGCACGGTTTCGCGCATCGGCCAGACGCTGAGCGCGCCCCCTCCGAGCAGCATCAGGGCCAGCAACCAGCGGCCCAGCCTGGAGGCCCAGGGCCCAGGTTGGGGCAGGAAGTCGTCGGCCGTTGTCACCATCAGGGACGGCGGCAGCACCGCTGTGCTCAGCTTGCCGGCGGGAGGGGTGTTGGCTGTTGTCGGGTGTGTCATCAGGCGGCATGCAGGTAGGGGGACACCTGGCGGTGGTCGCGCAGGTCGCGGGGATGGCTCTGCTGGCGAACCGCTCCCTTTTCCATGAACACCACCCAGTCCGCCCGCAGGATCACCGAGGGGCGATGGCTCACCAGGATCGTGGTCTTGCCCTTGCGGTGCTCGAGCAGCCGGTCCATCAGCCGGGCTTCCAGCACTGGATCCAGGGCGGAGGTGGATTCATCCAGCAGCAGCACCGGCGGGTCCGCCGCCAGCGCCCTGGCCAGGGCCAGGCGCTGGCGTTGTCCGCCGGAGAGATTGGCGCCGAATTCCCCCAGCACCGTGCCGTAACTGTCGGGCAGTTCGCGGATGAACTCGTCGGCCAGGGTGAGCCTGCAGAGCTCCACGATCTCGGCAAAGCCCAGGTGGGGATAGGCGAAGGTGAAGTTCTCGAGGATCGAGCGGTTGAGAAAGGTGTCCTGCTGAGGCAGCAGCACCACCTGCTGGCGCAGGCTCTCCAGGCAGAGATCCTTGCCACTGAAGGGGCCGTAGTGAATCGCGCCGCTCTCCAGGTTGTACAGCCCGGCGATGATCTTGCTCAGGGTGCTCTTGCCGCACCCGGATTCCCCGATCAGAGCGGTGGTCTGCCCACCGGGAATGCGCAGGTTGAGATGGTCGAGCAGGGCCGCGCGTCCTGGGTGGTGGAAGCTCACCTCCTCGCACACGATGTCGGCATCGGCGGGGATCAGGGCCTGCTGTGTTCCCTTGGCCGTGTCGGTCTCCACAGGGTGCTGCAGGGCATCGTCCAGCCGGGCCATCACCACCCGGGAGGTGATCAGCTCCTGGCTCACTCCGCCCAGGCCAGCCAGGAAGCCGAGCACATTGGCGCCCATGCCGTTGAAGGCCAGCAGCTGGCCGATGCTCAGTTGCTGCTGCAGCACGAACATGCTGCCGTACCAGAGCAGCCCGATGCCGATGGCCTGGCCCAGGAAGCCGGTGGCGGTGCTGGTCTGTAGATCCAGCAAGCCAACACCCCAGGCCTGGCGGGCGATCCGTCCCTGGTTGCGCTGAAATTCGTGCCACGCCTGGGGCGTGGCCTGGGTGGTCTTGAGCAGGGCCTGGCCGCTGAACAGCTCCACCAGAAATCCCTGGTTGTGGGCCGACTGCACCAGCAACTGCTGGGTGCGGCGGTGCAGCGCCGGCAGCACGGCCAGCTGGGTGGCCACCACGAGCCCGTAACCGGCCAGGGCAGCCACGGTGAGGGAGCCGCTGTACTGCCACATCCAGATCAGGGACACCAGGGCTATGCAGAACTGGCCCGGCAATCCCAGGGTGACATTGGCCACCAGGTCGTTGAGGTGCTGGATGTCATCCAGGCGGCTCACCACCTCGCCGCTGCGCCGACTTTCGAAATAGCTCAGGGGCAGGCGCAGCAGGTGCTGGCCGTAGTGCAGCACCATCTGCAGCTGCAGTTTCTGGCCGAAATGGCCCACCAGCACCCCCTGCAGCAGGTTGAGCACGGCGCGGAACACGAACAGCAGGAGGATGCCGATGGCCAGGCTGCGCAGCATCTCGCCGTCGCCGCGCACCAGCACGTCGTCGGTGAGGATCTGCATCAGCAGGGGCATGGCCAGGGCCAGGACGCCGATGGCCAGGTTCAGACCGAAGGCCTGCAGCAACAGGCCCCGGAAGGGCTGCAGCAAGCGGGGCACAATCGCCAGCCCCTGGCCGCTGCGCCAGCGCTGGCTCTGGTGGTGGCTCACCGGGAAGCGGGTCGGATCCGGCTCCAGCAGCAGCACCACTCCGTTGGACCAGCCTCTCAGAAACTCCTGGTGTGACAGCCGCCGCAGCCCCACGGCGGGATCGGCCACCAGCAGCTCGCCGTTCTGCTCGCCGTGGAGCACCACCCAGTGGCAGCCCTGCCAGTGACACACCAGCGGCAGCGGCACGCCCTGAATGTCATTGAGCAGATTGGGGTCGGCCTTGGCGGCCTGGGCGTGGAAGCCGAGTTTTTCAGCCCCGCGCTTCAGCCCAAGCAGGGTGGTGCCCTCCCGGGAGGTGCCCACCAGATGGCGAACCCAGCCCAGGGAAACCTGGGCCCGGTGCTGGGCACACACCGTGGCCAGGCAGGCAGCGCCACAATCTTCCTCGTTGTGCTGGCGCACGCAGGGGAAGGGATTGGTCCGGGGAAGCCCAAACCAGTTTGGGAGCCGCCGCCACAGGGAGCGCCAGGGCAGGCGCCGGAGAGAAGAACCGATCACCAGAGGAATTGCTATTGCAAGAGAGACCGTGGACCCGATGAACCAGGGGATCCAATGCATCAGTTGGCCCAGTATGTATGGCCCAGTTTTAGGTGGTGCCAATCAATCTGAAGGGACCCCAGATGCTCACATGGTCGATTGGATCGTGAGAGCATTCAGCTGGCTGTTGTGGATGCTGCCGCCACCGAAGGCGATATTGATAGACACGTTGATCTGATTCACGATGTTGAGGATCGACTGAATAGAGAACATGCCGCTGGCACCGGCAAACACCGAACTATGGCCAGCACCACGGCCAGGGCTGAGGTGCCGCCGGCCAAAGCGGGGCATCATCCAGCCCCGGCGACCGCCAGTGAGCTGTTCGGCCTGGAGATCGGAGAGAACCTGCATGGTTTCAAACGTGAATGTGAAGTCAAAAACTGATCGAGATGCCAGGCCCATCAGGCGGTGCACAGGATGCAGGGCGAGAAAGGCGCCAGCCGCAACAGCAGCCGGCGCCACGAGGGTTGTCAGGCAGCTGAAGCAGTGAAGCCCAGCAGTCTGTTGAGCTGGCCCAGAGCGGCATTAGACGAGCCGAAGCCAGTCAAGGCAAAGGCATTGCCAACATTGCCCTGCAGGGCAGTGCTGATGGCATTGCTCACCACGATGGTTGGAGCCACGGTGATGGAGAACAATCGCCCACCTCGCACGCATTCAGCCTGGGTATCGGTGATGAATTCCATACGTCCTCAACCCGCCATGGTGATGATGCTGGCAACGTTGCTCTGGAACGACTCGGCGTTGGCAAAGCCGACCAGATGCCCCAGACCAAGTGCAGTGTTGGAGGCATAGTTGCCTTGGGCGAGATTGGTCGAGGCCTTGGACACGTGCTTGGTAGACACGTGGTAAGACAGACGCTTCGGGCGGCAGCCCTTGGATTTGTAGATGGGGCGCATGCCGCTGCCACCGGAAAGGGCTTGGCACTGCCGGTCATCGAGACGGGTGAAACTTGTCATGTTGAAAGAAAAGAGGTGGGTCTGCGTTGATGAATCAGCGCTCAGGCCACAGTGGCGATGAAGGCCACGTTCTCCTGGAAGCTGCTGGCGTTGGCGAAGCCGAGGCCGCCGATGCCGAGGCCCAGGGCCAGGTTGTTGGACACGTTGCCCTGTGCCAGGTTGGTTCGCGCCGTCTTGACGGTGCTGCTGCTGTAGCTGGGCTTGCGGGTTTTGTAGCCATTGGGCTGACGACGGGGTTTGCCCCAGCCCCCATTCACCCGCTCAGCGTCCAGATCAGCCAGAAGAGTCAGAGAAGACATGGAATGATCTCCAGAGATGTGAGAATGGACAGTGCAAACTGCCCGTTCACGTTTTAGGTTCCAAACAGCGTTCAGTGCCACCATTCAGCAGCTCAACCGAACATCTGCCGCAGCTTGCAACTGCTGTAAGTCGAATCATGCTCACGAACAGGAGCATTGCTGATCTCATTGCCCAGTCAAAGGATTGATAGCAGCACCTTATTCAGCACATTGAAGTGCGGTTGCTCCCGATGTGCCTCTACGGCGGGGCTGCTGCAGTCTTGCTGCATGAGGCCAGCTATACCGGAATGGGGCCTGCCTGCCCACCCCTCAGCCACTGGATATCCGTGATCCAGTTTCTGCAAACAAATGCGGCGGCAGCTGAACCACTCAGGGGGGCGTCATCGGCAAGCACAGGGCGGATTCAGGCTCTCGATCCGTCTTCTGGTACGCAGATGGACCTGGACACCTCCACTGCTTCGACACGTCAACGTCAGGAGGAGAGAGATGGGGCCCGAGCCAACGTTGACGCCCCAGAGCACGCGGCTGCACCAGTGGCTGAACAGGTCGAGCTTGCTCAGACGGCCGAGTCGGCAGTGACGAATGGCTGAGCTGCCCGAGAGGCAGAGATCGAGGCGGCTCCTATCGGCCACAAACTCCTAAACTATTGACCCTTGCCGGTCGCCTGAGTCGGATGGCCAGACGGGAGACGGGAACGGCTTACTTGCTGTGGTGTGCTTCGCTGCTGGGGGTGTGCGGCCTGCAGCGCTTTTACCTGGGACAGACGCTGGTGGGAACCCTCTACCTGCTGAGTTTCGGTTTCTGTGGCGTGGCCCAGCTGATCGACCTGTTTCTGATTCCCGGACTGGTGGAGCGCAGTAATCCGGCCAGGGGTGTTTCGCTGCCCGAGCTCACACTGGAACAGCAGATTCTCAGGCGCTGTGAGCATGAGCCCGCATCCCTGGCCCACTTCATCCTGGCTACCGGAGAGCCTTCAGAGACGATCCGCCGGGTGGTGGAGGAGATGGCGGCCCAGGGGCTCTTGAGGCAGACCATCAGTGAGAGCGGTTCCGTGCTGTACCAGCTTCATTGACGCTTTCAAAGCGTCGTTGAATCCAGCCTCATTTAAACCAGCTGCCTGTCTCTTCCCCCGCCAGGGGTGGCCTGCAGCTGGACGCCTGTCGATGGGGTTCGCCGGCCGACGTCGGTCGCGTCACTCCTCCTCTTCGCTGCCGCCCACTGGGATGAGCTTGATCTGCTTGCGGCCCAGCTTGATCTCGAACTCATGGCCGGGTTCGAGCCCCAGCATGGCCGTGTAGGCCTTCCCCACCAGCAGGTTGCCGTTGCCCTGCACGGTGGCCACATAGCTGAGCTTGCGCCCGCCCTTGCCGCGAGCCGATGCTTCGCTCCCCAGGCTGAGGCCTTTGGCCTCCAGCAGGGCTTCATAGAAGGCGGTGAAGTTGAGGCGCTCACTGCCATCCTTCTTGGTGCTCACATAGCCGCACTCGCGCACCAGTTCAGATTTGGAGGCATCTCCCAGCTCCTTGACCTTGGCCAGGAGTTCGGAACCAGTCAGCATGATGTGAGATATAGATCTGCCTACACCTTAGCAAGTGAAGATCTAAGTGCAAGCCCCAATCCCGCTGCGGCTGGATCAGTTGAGTATCGGCTAACACCTGAGGGTCACCGTGACTGGCACTGACCTGTCAATCGGCAGGGGAGCGCACCCTCAGGGTGGGTGAATTGGCGGGCCATTCAGACTCAGTGGCGGTTCAGGGTCTGATCGGCCTGCAGGCCCACCAATGCTGCACTGAGCTGCCAGAGTTGCGCGGCCAGGGCGTCGTCACTGGCTTCGGCACTGGGTTCACGCTCTTCGAAGCGCAGCTGGCCCGGGCCCACCAGGCGATTGCTGCGGTAGCTGAACCCGGTCGCCGGCGCCTGATCAGCGGCCAGGCCGGCCAGGAGGGCACCGGCGCGGGCCGGGGTTTCGCTGAGCCGCAGCAGGTCGCGGGCCAGCAGAGCAAACAGGGCCTGGCCGAGGGGATTGTGCTCGCGGCTGTAGCGAAAGAAACCACCGCCGCCGCGGGGAATCACCAGGCCGGGGCTCCAGGCCAGCACTGGAAGTTGCCGGTGCTGGTTGGCCAGGGCGCGGGCCATCAGCAGGTTGCAGAGCTTGCTGTCCTTGTAGGCCTTCTCGGCGTTGAAGGGGCTTGTGCCATTCACCATCGCCGCCCCGGGTCCCTGGCGCAGTCCCTCCAGAGTGCCGACGCCCGCCGCCAGGCCCACCCGGCCGCCGGGGGTGGTGGGGTCGTGCACCTCCGAGGCGGTGACCACCACCCGGGGCCGGGGGCTGGCCAGCACCAGGGGCAGCAGCCGCTGCAGCAGGGATTGGTGGGCCAGGTGGTTCACCGCCAGGGTGAGCTCGAAGCCCTGGGGCGACCAGCGCGGTGCGCTGGCACCGCTGTACTGCAGGCCGGCATTGAGCACCAGGGTGTCGATCGGTCTGCCGTCCTGCAGCAGCCCGGCCGCCAGGGTCTCCACGCTGGCCAGGTCGGCCAGATCGCCGAGGGGTGAGCTCACCTGGGCGATCCCCCCGTCCTTGGCCATCACCTCGGCCAGGGCGTCGACCCTGGTCTGGCTGCGGCAGGGCAGGGTGAGGCGGTGGCCGGCCCTGGCCAGCTGCCGGGCAGCCGCCAGGCCGATGCCGGAACTGGCACCGGTGATCAGGATGTGGCGGCTCTGCATCAATCCGCAGCCGGCTGCCAGCCCCGCTCCCGCGCCAGGCGGCTGGCCTCGCGCACCGCCGCCACGGCGCGCTGGGCACGGCGTTTGGTGTCGTCCTGGCTCTGGGCGCGCAGCAGATAACGCTCCAGTGCCTGGGGGCTTTCGATCACCCCCAGCTGCTCCCGCAGGCGACCACCGAGCTGGGCCTCGCCCAGCAGCTTGCCCACCAGCCCCTGTTGCCAGAGCGCCTCGCCCAGGCAGCCGCTGCCGAACAGCTGCCCGTTGAGCAGGGCCAGCACCGACTGCTTGAACGCCTCCAGCTGCCCTGGCCGCAGGCGGCGGCTGTTGGGCAGCCCCTCCGCGGGGCCGGCGGGCTGGCGGGCGGGGCCCTCCTGCTCCCAGCTCCAGCTCAGGCCGGTGCCGGGCAGGCCCACGGTGGTGCGGGTGCCGCCGCGGCGATTCACCGGAATGTTCAGGGATGCGCCACGGCCGCCCAGGCTGATTGAGCTCAGCCCGTTCTTGCTGAAGTTGAGCCGCACGGGGCCCAGACGGCTGGAGCGGCGGAAGCGGAAACCCATGGCCCAGATGCTATGGCGCCAGGATGGCTCCAGGTGCACTGGCGAGGGCACCGCGTTGGCGGGCGATGATGGACGGCGTGCAGGTGGTGTGGTTCAAGCGCGACCTGCGGGTGAGCGACCACCGGCCGCTGCTGCAGGCCAGTGCCCGCGGGCCGGTGCTGCCGCTGCTGGTGGTGGAGCCGGAGTTGTGGCGCCAGCCGGACGCCTCGGCGCGCCAGTGGGCCTTTGCCGCCGAGTGTGCCGAGGAGTTGCGCGCGGCCCTGGCCGCCCTGGGCCAGCCCCTGGTGGTGCGCTGCGGGGACGTGGTGGCCGTGCTGGAGCGCGCCCGGCGCCAGCTGGGGGTGGCCGGGCTGTGGAGCCACGAGGAAACCGGCAACGGCTGGACCTACGGCCGCGACCGGCGGGTGGCGGCCTGGGCCCGGGCCCATGGCATCCCCTGGTGTGAGCTGCCCCAGTTCGGCGTGGTGCGCCGGCTGGCCAGCCGCGACGGCTGGGCCCGGCGTTGGGAGTCGCAGATGGCCGACCCCCCCAGCCCGCCCCCGACGGCGCTGCACCCCTTGCCCCCTGTGGATCCGGGACACCTCCCCACCGCGGCGGAGCTGGGCCTGGCCGCCGACCCCTGCCCCCAGCGCCAGCGGGGCGGCCGCTGCCGCGGCCTGGCCCTGCTGGAGAGTTTCCTGGTGGAGCGGGGCCAGGCCTATCAGCGCGAACTGTCCAGCCCCAACACGGCCTTCCGCAGCTGCTCGCGCCTCTCGCCCCACCTGGCCTGGGGCAGCCTGTCGCTGCGGGAGGTGGTGCAGGCCTGCCGCTCGGCCCAGGCCATGCCGCGCCGCAGCCGCCGCGCCTTCGATGAGCGCCTGCACTGGCACTGCCACTTCATTCAGAAACTGGAGAGCCAGCCCGATCTGGAGTTTCGCGAGCTGCACCCGCTCACCACCGGCCTGCGCGACGGCGAAGCCGACTGGCTGGCCCTGCCCCAGGCCGAGCGGCTGGCCGCCTGGAGCGAGGGGCGCACCGGCCTGCCCTTCG
The DNA here is from genome assembly GCA_018399015.1 of Cyanobium sp. M30B3. Classification (GTDB taxonomy): domain Bacteria; phylum Cyanobacteriota; class Cyanobacteriia; order PCC-6307; family Cyanobiaceae; genus NIES-981. The sequence goes on along the minus strand of CP073761.1, from coordinate 1,814,274 downwards.
TGGATGCCTGCATGCGCGCCCTGGCCGCCACGGGCTGGCTCAACTTCCGCATGCGCGCCATGGTGATGTCGGTGGCGAGCTACCACCTCTGGCTGCCCTGGCGCGCCACCGGCCTGGTGCTGGCGCGGCGGTTTGTGGACTACGAGCCCGGCATCCACTGGAGCCAGTGCCAGATGCAGTCCGGCACCACCGGCATCAACACCGTGCGCATCTACAACCCGATCAAGCAGGGCCTCGACCACGACCCCGACGGCCAATTCATTCGCCGCTGGCTGCCGGAGCTGGCGCCCCTGCCGGCGGTGTTCCTGCACCAGCCCTGGCTGCTCGATCCCCTGCTGCAGCGCCAGCTGGGCTGGCAGCTGGGCCGCGACTATCCGGCACCGATCGTGGAGCCGGACGAAGCGGCCCGCCAGGCGCGCGAGCGCATCCATGCCCGCCGCCAGGAGCTGGGCTTCGCGGCCCTGGCCGATGCCATCCAGCAGCGCCATGGTTCCCGGCGCGCCGGGCTGCCGGCCACGGGTTCCGGCCCGCACCGGCGCCGGCGCAGCCGGGACGTTGGAGCCCCCGGCCAGCTGCAGCTCGACCTGGAGTGTTGAGGGCTTTCGCCTTCAACCCGGCAGGCGGCAGCGCTGCTGGCAGAGCTGCTCCAGGTTGCCCCGGCCTGTGATCGGCAGTCGCCAGAGGGCCCAGAGGCCATAGAGAGCATCGGCCAGGCGATTGAGCAGCGGCCAGCCACTGGGGGCGAGCAGCCAGCCCAGTCCCACCAGGGCATAGGCCTGTCGGAACACCGCCAGGTCCCTCACCACTTCGCCAGTGGAGCCGATCGCATGGATCCGGCCCATGGCCTGGCGGTAGTCGATGCCGGCGTAGTCGGCCGGCACGTAGTCGGCGGCGTCGATGTCCACGAAGGCCAGGCGTGGGCTGTTGCCGTTGTGCTGCTGGTCGCGGCGGCGCAGCAGACGCACCTCGCGGCAGCAGAGCGGGCAGGCCCCGTCGTAGAGCACGGTGAGCTCGGCCTGGGACACCTGGGTGCAGGCCGCCATCACTTCTTGCGGCAGTAGCCGCCGCCCACGTTCATCCAGCCCTCCAGGCAGGCCTCGCCTTCGGTGGGGCGCAGGGTGTAGGTCATCAGGCCCAGGGTGCTGCAGGTGCCGTTGAACAGATCCACGTAGCCCATGGGGCAGATCGAGCCGATCTTGGGCACCACCCGCTGGGCCAGGGCCGGTTGGGCCGTGGCCAGCACCAGGGCGGCCAGGCCGCAGCCGGCCAGCCCTACCCGGGCGACCAGCGGTGTTGTGAGGGGCTGGATCAGCTGCTGAAGACGGCGAGCAACAGGCATGGCGCGGCGGTGGTCTCTGGAGATGCTAGGCAGAGGCAGCCGGCCCACCCAGCCCCAGCTGTAGCTCGGCGAGCAGCTGGCGCTGCTGCCGGGCCGCCACAAAGCGGTGGGCGGCCATGGCCCCGCTCACCGCCACTGGCGGAACACCGATGCCCGGAAAGCTGCCGGCGCCGCAGAGCACCAGGTTGGCGACCGGCGTCTGGCCACCGGGAAACGGCCCCCGATCCGCCGGCCAGGCGGGGCCGTAGCTGCCCTGGTGCACCCGCAGGTACTGGCGGTGGGTGAGCGGCGTGCCCTGCAGTTCCAGCACCAGTCGGTCGCGCCAGTCAGGGATCAGCGGATCGAGCACCTGCTGAAAGATGCCGCAGCGCTCGGCCTTCAGGGCGGCGTAGGCGGGGCTGCCCTGGTCCAGATCCCGCCACAGCTCCCAGGGTTCGTTGGCCGGCGTGTAGCCGTGCAGCACCTGGTGCCCTGTCGGCGCCATGGCTGGGTCGAGCAGTGATGGCATCGACAGCACCACCACGTTGCGCTCGGCCGTGATCCCCCGCTGCCAGTCGCCCACCCACACGTGATGCACCGGCAGATCGGCCAGATCGCTGTCGCCTCTCAGGCCCAGGTGCCAGTGCAGGAAGCTGGCGCAGGCCGGGGTGGCCGCCTGCTGGCGCCGCCAGCGCTCGGGCACCACGCCGGCGGGCAGCAGGTTGAGCAGATCCCAGGGGCTGGTGTTGGCGATCACGCCGCGGCGGGCCTGGATGGTTTCCCCTCCCACCAGCCGCACGCCGCTGGCCCTGCCGCCCTCCACCAGCACCTGTTCCACCGCCGCGCCGGTGCGCAGTCGGCCGCCGTGGCGCTCCAGGCCGCGCACCAGGGCGGCAGCCACGGCGGCGCTGCCGCCGATCGGATAGTCGAGGCAGGCGCCGGGTTCGAACCACTCGCCGAACAGGGTGGCCATCGCCGCCGCGCTGGTCTGATCCAGCGGCAGTCCGGAGATCAGAAAGCTGAGCAGCTCCACCCAGTGCAGCAGGAAGGGATCGCGCAGATGGCGCCGGGCCATCGGCCCGAAGCTGCCCCCCAGGGCCGCGAGCCTCGGGGCCTGGCTGAGCAGCCCCAGGGCCTGGCCGCCGAGGGTGCTGGCCAGCCCCAGCCCGGGCCGCAGCGCCAGCAGCGGCAGGGAGCGGGCCGCCCGGCAGCTGGGCTCCAGCCAGGCCATGAAGGCGGCCCATTCGTCGGCCACGGCCCCGCCGCGCAGCTCCCGCAGCATCGCCAGGAAGGGCTCCAGACCCACCCCCACCCGCAACCGCCCCTCCGGCAGCAGCAGGCCCCAATCGTGATACGTGGCCACCGGCAGCGTCTCGCCGACCGCCGCGAGCACCTGGGTGAGCGGGTTGCTGCTGGGCCAGCGGCCCAGCCCCGACCACAGCGAAGGACCTGATTCGAATTGGAAGCCGCGGCGTTCAAAGCCATGGGCGGCCCCGCCGGGCTGGCTGTGGGCCTCCAACACCAGCACCTCCAGGCCATGGCGGGCGGCGATCGCCCCGGCGCAGAGGCCGCCCAGGCCGCTGCCCACCACGATCAGATCGGGCGCGCCCAGATCCGGCCTGCCGCCGTCCTTGGCCATCTGGCGTGGAGCCGCACTGGCGCGATGCTAGTGAGGCCTATCGCCTGCGGTTCGTCTGTGCTGCGCCAACACCTGCAGGTGCTCAGCCTCAGCACCAGCGGCGCCGGTTTCATCGCCATCACCGCCGCCCTCAACAGCGAGATCGCCGCCAGTGGCCTGCGCCAGGGGGTGGCCACCCTGGTGTGCCTGCACACCAGCTGCAGCCTCATGGTGAACGAGAACGCCGACCCGCGGGTGCTGCAGGACCTGGCCACGTTCCTAGACGAGCTGGTGCCCAGCGGTGAGCGCCGCGCCTACCTGCATGACGACGAGGGGCCCGACGACATGCCCGCCCACATCCGCACCGCCCTCACCGCCACCAGCCTGCAGCTGAGCTTCGAGCGCGGGCGGTTGCTGCTGGGCACCTGGCAGGCGGTGTATCTCTGGGAGCACCGGCGGCTGGGCAGTCAGCGCCGCCTCAGCCTGCACCTGATCGGCGAGTAGGCATGGCCACGGACCCAACGTCCTGTTCAATCTGCCGCCTCCACGGTGACGTCGCCCTGGCCTCGGCGTTGGAGATCGCCCGCAGCGACCTCTGGCTGCTGCGCCACCACCCCCTGCCTGCCCCTGTGGAAGGTTGGCTGCTTCTGGATGCCCGCCGGCATCTGGGTGGACCGCTGGACTTCACGGATCAGGAGGCGGCCAGCTGGGGTGTGGCGGTGCGGGCCGCCAGCCAACTGGTGCGGGAGTTGAGCGGTTGCGATCGCGTGTACGCGATTGCCTTCGGCGAGGGAGCGCCCCATCTGCACCTGCATCTGATTCCGCGCTTTGCGGCCGATCCGGCCAGTGCCGCCTGGGCCGTGGCCGACCTCTACAGGGCAGTGGAGCGCGGCGAGCGACCTGCGGCCGATCCGGCCAGGATCACGGCGCTGGTGGCCCGGGGCCGGCAGCTGCTGGCCGCGAACCCCCTGCCTGATCGCGCCATGCGTAAGCATGAAGGCAACGCATGAAGGCACCTGCCGCCCCTTCCCCATGGCCGCCATTCCCCTCACGCCTGAGCAGATCAATGCCCTGCCGGCCGAACTTCCAGGCTGGCAGCTGGAGAACGGCAAGCTGCAGCGCGAGCTGCGCTTCGCAGACTTCTCCGCTGCCTTCGGCTTCATGGCCCGGGTGGCCCTGGCGGCCGAGGCCCTGGGCCATCATCCCGAGTGGAGCAACGTGTGGAACCGGGTGACGATCGCCCTCACCACCCACGACACCGGCGGCCTCTCCAGCTTGGATGTGGAGCTGGCTCGCCGCATCGAGCAACTGCTCTGAGGTCGGATCCATGAGCCTGGGCTGTGAACCTGGCGTGGAGTCGCTGGCCCGGGCGATTCAGTTGTCCGTGTCACCGGTGTTCCTGCTGGCCGGCATCAGCGGCTTGCTGGGAGTGCTCACCACTCGCCTCAGCCGTGTGGTGGATCGGCTTCTGCAGCACCGCCGTGACCATGACGCCCAGGAGCGCCTGCTGGGCCATGCCCCGGAAATTCCACCTGCGTTGCGGATCGAACTGCAGCTGCAGCGCCGGCGTCTGCGTCTGAGTATCGCCGCGATCACCTTGGCCACCCTCAGTTTCCTCACAGTGGCCAGCCTGGTGATGCTGTTGTTCGTGGGGGTGGTGACGCGGTTTGATCTCTCGCCTCTGGTGGCGGTTCTGTTCATGCTGGCCATGGGCCTGTTGATGGCCGCGGTGCTGACGCTGGTGCTGGAGATCAGGCTGGGCAGTCGCATCGCCAGCAACTTCTGAGCCTCTGCAACAGTTCCTCTTCATCTGGAACCACGGCATCTGGAACCACGGCATCTGGAACCACGGCATCTGGAACCACGGCATCTGGAACCACGGCATCTGGAACCACGGCGGCAAACCTCCTCCTCGATCCGGGACCAGGGTGAAGCTGTTGTGTTCATGGTGGTGGCGCTGGTTAGGGTCGTGGTGCGGCCATTGCATTTGGTATGGGCTTTCGCTATCTCGATCAGATCGCCACCGCCGAGAACGTGCAGCAGTTCCTGGAACTGGCGGATCTGGCCCTGGGGGCGGGCCAGTCGGCGGAGAACGTGTTTCTGCTCTCCCACCGGCTGCGCGACTCCCGGCCGATGCAGCACTGCCGCAAGCGCCTGGCCCGCAATCCCGCCTGCCAGGCCCTGATCGAGGAGCGGCGCCTCTGCGGGCCCTACAACAGTGAGCAGTTGTTGGCGATGCCGCGGGGCAGCCTGGGCCACACCTATGCCACCGCCTTGCAGGCGATGGGCTACGACATCAACTTCTTCCCCGAACCCTCCTACTACAACAACCTGGAGGAAGACGCCGACTACATCAATTACCGGGTGTATGCCACCCACGATATTCACCACATCGTGAGCGGATTCAGCCTCGACAACTTCGGCGAGCTGGGGGTGATCAGCATCAGCGTGGCCCAGTTCAGCCATCCCGGCCTGGCCTTCACCGATTTGATCGCCCTGCTGATGAGCTGGCTGCGAACCGACACGCCGATCGATGAGCTGGAGAGTCCGGCGGAACAGGCCCGCACCACCGCCTATTCCCTGCGGATGATCAGCCAGGGCCTGGAGATGGGCGCGGCCGCCCAGCCCCTGTTCCCGGTGCTCTGGGAGGACCGCTTTGAGCAGAACCTCGAGGAGCTGCGGGCCGAGCTCGGCATCACGCCGGTGCGCGAGGGGCCCTGGAGCTGGGCCGACACCCCGGCCATCCGCGAGGCCCTGGCACGCTGAGCCGCGCCGGGGCCACCATGCTCACACCAGCACCGGCAGCTGGGCTGGGTCGAACTGCTGGAAGTGCAGCCGCTCGTTGAGCACATCCACCGCGATCGTGTGGCCGCCGCTGAACTGGCCGGCCAGGATCCCCTTGGCAATCGGTGTTTCCAGCTCGCGCTGGATGGCGCGCTTGAGCGGGCGGGCGCCGTACACCGGGTCGTAGCCGACGCCGGCCAGCCAGTCGAGGGCATCGGCGTTGAGCTGCAGCCCCAGTTTCTTGTCCTCGAGGCGCAGGGCCAGCCGCTGCACCTGCAGCTCCACGATCTGGCGCAGTTCCTCCTGCCTGAGGCTGTGGAAGATGATCGTTTCATCCAGGCGGTTGAGGAATTCCGGGCGGAAGTGGGCCCGCAGGGCCTCATTCACCCGCGCTTCCATCTCGCCGTGGCGGGCGGGGTCGCCGGCCAGATCGAGGATCGAGGCGCTGCCGATGTTGCTGGTGAGGATCAGGATCGTGTTGGTGAAATCAACCGTGCGGCCCTGACCATCGGTGACGCGGCCGTCATCGAGGATCTGCAGCATCACGTTGAACACGTCGGGGTGGGCCTTCTCCACCTCGTCGAACAGGATCACGGCGTAGGGCCGGCGCCGCACCGCTTCGGTGAGCTGGCCGCCCTCCTCATAGCCCACATAACCGGGAGGCGCGCCGATCAGCCGGCTCACGGCGTGCTTCTCCATGTATTCGCTCATGTCGATGCGCACCATCGCCTCCTCGCTGTCGAACAGCTGGGAAGCGAGCGCCTTGGAGAGCTCGGTCTTGCCCACGCCGGTGGGGCCGAGGAACAGGAAGCTGGCGATCGGCCGGTTGGGGTCGCTGAGGCCGGCGCGGGAGCGCTGGATGGCATCGGCCACGGCCGTCACCGCCTGGGCCTGGCCGACCACGCGGGTGTGCAGCTCGTCTTCGAGGTGGAGCAGCTTCTCCATCTCGCTCTGCACCAGCTTGGCCACCGGGATGCCGGTCCACTTGGCGATCACCTCGGCGATGTCGTCTTCGGTGACCTCCTCGCGCAGCAGGCTCTTCTCGCTGCCTTCACCCCCCTTGCCGGCGCCGCTGTTGAGCTCGGCCTCCTTGGCCGCCAGCTGCTTGTGCAGGGTGGCCAGGGTGCCGTATTCCAGTTCGGCGGCTTTGTTGAGGTCGTAGTTGCGCTTGGCCTGCTCCACCTGCAGCTGCACCTGTTCGATTTCCTCTTTGATCGCGCTGAGGGCATCGATCGAGCCCTTCTCCGCCTGCCACTGGGCATTGAGGCTGCTCTGCTGCTCGCGCAGCTCGGCCAGCTCCTTCTCCAGCCGCTCCAGCCGGTCGCGGCTGGCGGCATCGGATTCGCGCCCCAGCGAGAGCTTCTCCATCTCCAGCTGCAGGATGCGGCGATCGAGCTCGTCGATTTCCTCGGGCTTGGAGGTGATCTCCATCTTCAGGCGGGCGGCCGATTCATCCACCAGATCGATCGCCTTGTCGGGCAGGAAGCGGTCGGCGATGTAGCGGCTGCTCAGCACAGCGGCCGCCACCAGGGCGTTGTCGGCGATGCGCACGCCGTGGTGCACCTCATAGCGCTCCTTGAGGCCGCGCAGGATCGAGATCGTGTCTTCCACCGTGGGCTGGTCCACGAACACCTGCTGGAAGCGGCGCTCCAGGGCGGGATCTTTTTCAATGTGCTGGCGGTGCTCGTCGAGGGTGGTGGCGCCGATGCAGCGCAGCTCGCCGCGGGCCAGCATCGGCTTGAGCAGGTTGCTGGCATCCATGGCGCCGCCGGTGGCGCCGGCCCCCACCACGGTGTGGATCTCGTCGATGAACAGCACGATCTGGCCCTCGGAGGCGGTGACCTCCTTGAGCACGGCCTTGAGCCGTTCCTCGAATTCACCGCGGTATTTGGCACCGGCGATCAGGGCGCCCATGTCGAGGGACACCAGCTGGCGGTTCTGCAACGCCTCCGGCACATCGCCGTTGACGATCCGCTGGGCCAGGCCCTCCACGATCGCCGTCTTGCCGACGCCGGGTTCGCCGATCAGTACCGGGTTGTTCTTGGTGCGGCGGCTGAGGATCTGGATCGTGCGGCGGATCTCCTCGTCGCGGCCGATCACCGGATCGAGCTTGCCGTCACGGGCGGCCTTGGTGAGATCGCGGCCGTATTTCTCCAGCGATTCGTAGGTGCCTTCGGGGTTCTGGTCGGTCACGGTCTGGGATCCACGGATCGCCTGCACGGCGTCTTTGAGTGTGTCGGCGTTGGTGCCGGCCTGGCTGAGCAGCTGCTTGCCGCAGCGATCATCGATCGCCAGCGCCAGCAGCAGATGCTCGATGGCGATGTAGCTGTCGCCGTAGGTCTCCTTGAGGCTGCCTGCCTGATCCAGCACGCTGTTGAGCCCCTTGCCCAGGTACACGTTCTCGGGCGGGGCGCTCAGGGAGGGCTGGCCGGCGATGAAGGCCTCGAGCCGTTGGCTGAGGGTGCCCACATCCACGCCGGCCTTCTCCAGGATGCGGCTGGCCAGACCCTGCTGGGCCAGCAGCCCGGCGAACAGGTGCTCACTCTCCATCTGCTGCTGGCGGCGTTGCTGGGCCAGCTGCTGGGCGGCCACCACGGCGGCCCAGGCTTTTTCGGTGAACAGTTCGGCGGTGGGATGCATCAGGGTGACTCCCGGGTTTGATCAGCTGTTCGCACCGTATGGCCGTTTACCCGGCACGGCAGAGGGGAGGGCCGTCGGGATTGGGTCGGTCCTCCGCCCAGGGGGTGGGACGGCCGATCGCCGCAGTCGGTTAACCCCCATCCAGGCGGGGCCCCGGCAGGGGTTGATCGATCGGGTTCTTGCGCCTGAAGTTTGCGCTGGAATTGTTGCGTTTGATGCCTGGCCGCCGCAGCGATGGACGCTTCGGCTATCAAACCAATGTGAGGGCGCCCTCTGCGCCGCTTGTTTCCATGACTCTGGCCCGTTCCCATTCCCGCTCCTTGCTGGCGCGCCCGTCCCGTCGTTGGTCGGCACTGGCGTGCACCGCCCTGCTGCTGCTGAGTCCGCTGGCCGTGCAGCCCGCGATGGCCCGTGGCGGTGGCGGTGGCGGCTTTCACGGCGGTGGCCGTGCCGGTGGCTACCACAACGGCCGCGCCGGCGATCACCCGATGTACGGGGGTGGGGTGCGCGGCAGCTTCAACAACGACCGCATCAATGTTCATAACAACTTCTACAACCGCGGCTACGGCGGCTGGCACGAGGGCTGGCGCAATGGCGGCTACTGGGGTGCCCGGCCCTGGAATGCCGGCTGGTATCGCGGCTGGGGTGGCTGGGGCTGGTGGGGTGCCAGCGCCGCCGCCTGGGGCGTGGCCGGCCTGGCCACCGGCGCTGCGATCACCGGCCTGGTGAACGAGGCGGCCAACCAGCAGTCCACCGTGATCGTGGTGCCGCAGACCAGCTACCAGCTCAACTTCGGCAGCGTCGAGTCGGTTGGCACGGCCGGCGTGAGCTTCAACTACGGCGTGGGCAACACCGATCTGATGGGGGCCGCCAACTGCCAGGACGGCCTGCTCAACGGCCAGGTGCCCAGCAATGCCGACCAGGCCCAGCTGCTCAACGCCGTGTGCCAGGTGGCCTACGGCAGCGGCGGCGGCAGCTGAATCACGCCGGCGTTCCCGCCGCAGAGCCGCTGGGGGCAACCGTCCGGCCCGTAGATCGCATCGGCGGGTGAGAGACAGCCCCTGGCGTTCTTGCCCGCCACCTGGTCGCGGCGGATGCGCAGGGGCTGCAGTTCCGCCTGGCTGACGGGCACGATCAGCGGGCAACCATTGCCGGGTCGCGTCTGGGCCAGGGCTGGAGTGGCCAGCAGCGCCAGGCTCATAAGGGTCGACAGGGCAGCTGGAGTTGCGGGCATCATGCCGGTCGGGCGCGCTCGTCCGCCCAGTCTGCCCGCCCCGTCACTCCCTCTCCCCATCGACCCCCATGGATGCGTCGTCCGCCGCTCCTCACCAGGCTTCCCCCGAGCTCGTGCAGCAGCTTGCTGAAGCCTCGCGCGACTTCGATGCCACAAGTGCCGATCCTGAGCGCAACTGCTGGCTGGCGGTGCATCGCCATGTGCATGGCGTGTTGCCGAGCGAGTACGACATCCGCGATGTGCCCGAGGAGCTCTATCTGGCGGTGCTGGCGGCTCGCAGGCAAGACCAGTCACCGACCTGAGCGGGTCGGCCCAGGCTGCCGTGTGCTGTGGATCGCCTGCGCTCCAGGTTGCACCCATGAAAAAGCCCCGGCCGCAGCCGGGGCATGGTGGACAAACGTCCGGTGCAATGCTGGATCAGGCCCAGCCCTTGGCGGCCATGTCTTCCACGTAGGCAGCCACGTCGGCGATGTCGCCTTCGCTGAGCTTGCCGCCGAAGGCCGGCATGGCGTTCTTGCCGTTGGTCACCTGGTAGGCGATGGCGGCCTCATGGTCGCTGCTGTAGTTGGCGAGATACGACTCGAGGGCGTCCTGCTTGAGGGTGCGCTCGGCGTTCACCACGTTGCCACCGCCCATGTGGCAGGCCGCGCAGTTGGCGGAGAAGATCTGGCCGCCGTGGGCCACGTCAGCGGCGTAGCTGGGGGTGGCGCCCAGCACCAGCGCCAGGCAGAGAGCGATCAGGGAGAGGAGTCGGCGCATGGAAGGCGCTCAAAGCACAGTCTGGAAAAACTTAGTGGTTTGCTGGCGCCAGGTGCTTGAGGCTGCTCAGCTTCGAAACATTTGCAACATCCGCTGCGCGAGCCCCCGCCGGCGCTTCAGGCCGGCATCGGCGAACACCGCCTCCAGCGTGGCGGCATGGCTCACCAGCCCGAAGCGCTCCGGCGGGCTGATCGGCTCGTGCACGAAGTGGCGCTGGCGGATCGAGAAGCGGTCCCAGGCGGTGACCTCCAGCCGCAGCAGCCGGATCAGGGCCTCCACCAGCCTGGGGGTGATGGCCACCCCCGCCGGTGGCATCCAGCCCCCACACCAGCGCAGCAGTCGCCGCACGGTGTGGTTCACGCTCACCGCCGGCTGGCCCAGCACCAGCCGGCGCACCCGCTCCTGGCCGGGTTCGGGGTTGGGGCCCTGGGGCGCCGAGAGCAGGTGCAGGCACACCCGGGCGATGTCGGCCGCGTGAATGAAGTGGAAGCTGGCGTCCACCCGCAGCCACTTGGCCAGCCAGCGCCAGCGGCTGGCCTCGGCCAGGCCGGCGGTGAGATAGCTGGTGGGGAAGGGCCCGCTGCCATCCACCCGGCCGCCGAACACCAGGGTGGGGAACAGGGCCACGATTCGTTCCGCCAGGGGGTGCTCCTCCAGCTGCTGCAGGCAGAGCGCCTTGGTCTGGATGTATTCCGTGCCCTCGCTGGCCGCCTCGGGCAGCAGCCGCAGCTGGCGATCCAGCACCGAGGCCGTGGAGAAGTAGAGCACCTGCTCCAGCCACTCGGGGCTGGTGAACGCCAGCAGCTGCTTCACCGCCACCACGTTCACGGCCATGGCGCGCTCCGGGTCCCCCCAGGCGGTGGCGGTGTGCACGATGCGGGTGGCGCTGGCGATGGCGCCGGCGTGGGGGGCGAGATCCCGCAGATCGCCCACCAGCACGGTGATGCGCGGGTGATCGGCCGGCACAGCGGTGAGTTTGGCTGGATCGCGCAGCAGCAGCAGCAGCTCGGCGTCGCTCTCGCGCAGCAGCAGCGCGGCGATGTGCTGACCCACGCACCCCGAAGCCCCGGTGATCAGGATCCGCTGGCTCAAGCCGTCGCTCCGAGCCGATCCATCACGCTCTTGCCGGCCTGGAAGAAGAAGGCGCCGTTCTCCTCGGGGGTGCCGGGCAGGATGCCGTGGCCCAGGTTGAGGATGTGCTTGCGGCCGCGGGCCTTGCGCACGGTGTCGTCAATGCGGGCCTGGATGGCTTCGGGGGTGCCGAACAGCAGGCCGGGGTCCACGTTGCCCTGCACGCCCACGTGCTCGGGCAGGCGGGCCAGGCCCTCGGCCATGTCCACGGTCCAGTCGAGCGACACGATGTCCACGCCGGTGGCCGCCATGCGCTCGATCACGCCGGCGCTGCCGGAGATGTAGAGGATGAAGGGGGTGTCGGGGTGGGTCTGCTTCACCAGATCCACCACCTTCTTCTGGTAGGGCGCGGCGAAGGTGTCGTAGTCGATCGGGCTGAGCTGGCCGGCCCAGGAGTCGAACATCTGCACCACCTGGGCGCCGGAATCGATCTGGTAGCGCAGGTAGGCGGCAATCGATTCGGCGAAGTGGTCGAGCAGCCTGTGCAGCAGCTCGGGCTCGCGGAAGGCCATGGCCTTGATCACCGCGTAGTTCTTGGAGCTCTTGCCCTCCACCACGTAGGCGGCCAGGGTCCAGGGGGCACCCACGAAACCGAGCACGGCGGCTTCGTTGCCCACGGCCTGGCGCAGACGGGTGAGCACCTCGCCCACGAAGGGCATGGATTCGGCCGGCTGCAGGGGGCGCAGCGCCTCCACCTGGGCCAGGGAACGGATCGGGTCCTGGATCAGGGGGCCCTTGCTCTCGACGATGTCGAAGTCGATCCCCATGCCCGGCAGCGGCGTGAGGATGTCGGAGAAGAGGATCACGCCGTCGGGCCTGAAGGCCTCGAAGGGCTGCATCGAGATCTCAAAGGAGAGATCGGGGATTTCCGAGCGCTCGCGGAAGCCAGGGTGGCGGTCGCGCAGGTCGCGATACACCTTCATATAGCGGCCCGCCTGGCGCATCATCCACACCGGCGGCCGCTCCACCTGCTCACCTCGGGCGGCGCGCAGCAGCAGGGGAGCGGTTTCGGCCATGGAGGGGGTGGGGACGATCCGGAAACCTAGCCGAGAGCAGCCCTTGTGCCTGCGGATGCGCCAGCGGGCAACGGCGCAAGAATGGAAGCCCCCCGGGCGTCCTGGTTGCCTTTCCCCCTGCCTGGCCTGCTGCGCAGATGTCGGCCGTGCCTGGCCCCGCTTCCCCTGTCGTTGGTGGTGCTGGCGCTGCTGCAGGGCTGCCAGCAGCTGTCCCGCGAGGTGCTGCACATCTATCTCGTCCCGGCCTCCTCCACCCTCTCGGGGATGGGCCTGGATGACAGCAGGCAGCTTGCTGCGCCGGTGATCAGGGCCTTCAGGCGCCTCCATCCCACGGTGGACCTGCACGTGCAGGTGGTCCATGAACACCAGCTGGAGGACCATCTGCGCCAGGGGCATCACCGCGGCCTCGGTCCCGATCTCCTGCTGCTGCGCAGTTCACGCGCCATCGCCCTGCATCGCAAGGGGCTGATCGATCCCGTGCCCCCCACCGTTGCGTTCCGCAGGCGGCAAGCGAGCATCCTGCCCCAGATCCTGGAGCACGTGCGCGATCGGGGCGCCCTGGTGGCGTTGCCGGTGGCCAGTGAGGTGACCCTGGCCTGCTACGACCGCGAGCGTGTCAGTGCCCCGCCCCAGACCGTTGACCAGCTGCTTGCCCTGGCGGCCTCCGGCGCCACCATGGGTCTGGCCCTCGATCCGATCGGTCTGTGGTGGACCGTCGGCGCCTTCGGTGCCACTGATGCCGTGGGGCCCTTGCTCTACGGCGGCGCAGGGGCCGGCAGCGGCAGCATGGTGACGGCCCAGCCCACCCCCAGATCCCTGGAACCCTGGCTGGAATGGTTGCGCCAGGCGGCCCTGCAGAGCCGGGTGGACGTCGCCAGCGATCAGGATGAACTGCTCAGCGGTCTGATCGCCGGGCGCCTCGCCTGGGTGCCCTGCTACAGCCCCTACCTCCTGAGCCTGGAACAGAAGATGGGGGATCGACTCGGGGTGGGCGCCCTCCCCGCTGGACCGGCAGGACCGGCCAGTCCGTACATGGCTGTGCGGGGTTGGGCCTTCGGCCGCGATTCCTCCCCCCGCCAGCGCCGGCTGGCGGAGGAGCTGGCGCTGCTCACCCTCAATCCGATGCTGCAGCGCCAGATCACCCTCTCCAACCAGTCCACCCTGCCGGTGAACGGGCTGGTGTCGATCCCCTTTGCCGACTCCGGAAGGCTGGCGGCCCTGGGCCAGGCCCAGCAGCAGGTGCTGGTCAACCGCAAAGTGCTCGCTCTGCCGTTTTCAGCCGACCGGCTGGAGGCCATGCTCCCCCGCATCGAGGAGTTGGTGTATGAGGTGGTCACCGGGGTGTTCAGCCCCCGGCAGGGGGCCGAGGCCCTGTTGCAGCTGGAGGGCAGGCCATGAGCGGCTTCATCCTGGAACCCCTGGCCTGGTTCGCCCTGCTGAGCCGGCCCGCGGTGCTGCTGCAGCTGCTGCCGATCGCCGTGCTGGTGCTGGCCTATCTGCCGCTGCGCCGCCGTTCGCTGCGCTTGCGGCGTCTGCCCTGGGGGATCCCGCTTCTGCCCGCCCTGGCCCTGCTCGGCTGGGGGTTGGCCCTGGCGGGCCAGCGCTGGGGGCTGGTGTGGCTGGTGGCGGAGCTGCTGCTGGCCTGGCTGGGGTTGCGCCTGCTCGAGACCCAGATCCTGGGGCGGCTGCTGCCGCCGGAGCTGTATGGCGTGCTGGTGAGCCGCATCCTGCGCCCCCTGTTTCTGCTGGGCGTTGGGCTGGTGGCCCTCGATGCCCTCGACAGCCTGCAGACGGTGGCGGATCTGCCCCTGGGGGTGTGGCTGGGCAGTTCGATTCAGCTGGGGCAACTGGCCTGGGTGTCTGCCCTGCTCTATCTGGTGGTGATGGGTTCAGCCCTGCCGGCGGCCTGGTTGAGCTGGCTCGCCCAGCGCGGTCTCCAGCTCGGCGATGGCGGCCGCCGGGCCCTGGAACTGGTGATCCGCTACGTGCTGGTGTCGCTCGGGGTGCTGTGGGCCTTCAATGCCCTGGGCATCAACCAGACCGGACTGCTGGCCGTGGCCGGTGGCCTCTCGGTGGGTCTGGGTTTCGGCATCAAGGAGGTGTTCTCCAACTTCATCTCCGGCCTGTGGCTGCTGTTCGAGGGGTCGGTGCGTCCCGGTGAGGTGCTGATGCACGAGGGTGAGGCCTGCGAGGTGCGGCGCCTGGGGCTGCGGGCCGCCACCCTCTGGCGCGGCAGCGACAACGCCGAACTGGTGGTACCCAACCAGACCTTCTTCACCCACACCACCACCACCTACACCCGCAGCGACCGCACCCGTCGCTGCCGGCTGGAGATCCAGGCGGCCGCGAGCTGGCCACCCGTGCAGATCATTGCCCTGCTGGTGGAGATCGCCGCGGCTGAGCCCGATGTGCTGCTCCAGCCACCGGCCACCGCCCGGCTGGTGGAGTTCGGGCCGGAGATGAACCGCTATGGCCTCAGCTACACCATCGCCGATCCGCTCAGGGCTTCGCGCATCACAGCCGGCCTGCTGCTGGAGATCTGGAAGCGCTTTGAAGCGAGGGGCATCCTCACCGCACCGGCAGGGGAGGACGCCCCGGTGGACGCCCCGGTCCCACCGGAGGGTTCGAGCTGAGGGCCGTCAGGGCGTGGTGAGTGGGGGTGTGTTCAGCCCTGCTCCGCTGGGTGGCTGGCTGCGGATCGGATCGCGCCGGAACACCAGAACGCTCAGCGGTGGCAGGCAGAGATCGAGCGAGTTGCCGTAGCCATGAATGGACCACTGGTCGGTGAACTTGCCGCCCAGGTTGCCGAGGTTGCTGCCGCCGTAGCGCTCGGCATCGGTGTTGAACACCTCCTCGTAGAAGCCCTCCAGCGGAACGCCCACCCGGTAGTGGGAGTGACTCTGGGGGGTGAAGTTGGCCACCACCACCAGCCAGCGGCCGGTGGCACTCTCGCGGCGCATGAAGCTGATCACCGAGTGGCGGTTGTCATTGCAGTCGATCCACTGGAAGCCGTACTCGCTGAAGTCGTCGCCCCAGAGCGCCCGCTCCGACTTGTAGAAGGTATTGAGATCGTCGACCAGGTGCTGCAGGCCCTGATGCGGTGCGTGCTGGAGCAGCTCCCACTGCAGGTCGCCCCACACGTTCCACTCGGCCCGCTGGCCGAACTCCATCCCCATGAAGATCGTCTTCTTGCCGGGGTGGGTCCACATGTAGGCCAGCAGGGCCCGCACATTGGCGAACTTCTGCCAGTCATCGCCGGGCATCTTGTGCAGCAGGTGGCTCTTGCCGTGCACCACCTCATCGTGGCTGAGGGCGAGCATGAAGTTCTCGGTGAAGGCGTACCAGATCGAGAACGTCACATTGTTCTGGTGGAACTGGCGGAACCAGGGATCCAGCTCGAAGTAATCGAGCATGTCGTGCATCCAGCCCATGTTCCACTTGAGGTTGAAACCGAGGCCACCGATGTGGGTGGGCTGGGTGACCATCGGCCAGGTGGTGGATTCCTCGGCGATCGAGAGGGCGCCGGGGAAGTGCTGGAACAGCACGTGGTTGGCCTGCTGCAGAAAATGCACGGCCTCGGTGTTCTCGCGGCCGCCGTGCTCGTTGGCCAGCCATTCGCCGTCGGGGCGCAGGTAGTCGCGGTAGAGCATCGAGGCCACCGCATCGACGCGGATGCCATCGATATGGAACTCCTCGAACCAGTACACGAGGTTGGCCACCAGGAAGTTGCGCACCTCGTTGCGGCTGTAGTTGAAGATCAGGGTGCCCCACTCCTTGTGTTCGCCGATGCGCGGGTCGGCGTGCTCATAGAGGTGGGCCCCATCGAAGAAGGCCAGGCCGTGGGCGTCCTTGGGGAAGTGCCCCGGCACCCAGTCAAGGATCACGCCGATGCCCTCGGCGTGGCAGCGATCCACAAAAGCTCGGAATTCATCGGGGGTGCCGAAGCGGCTGGTGGGGGCATACCAGCCGGTGACCTGATAGCCCCAGGAGCCGTCGAAGGGGTGCTCCGAGATCGGCATCAGCTCGATGTGGGTGAAACCCCGGGCCTTCACATAGGGGATCAGGCGGTCGGCCAGTTCCGGGTAGGTGAGCAGGCGGGCGCCGGGCTTGAGATCGGCGGCGGGCACGGGCGGGCGCGGCGTGCCATCGGCCTCGATGTAGGGCTGGTCGGCGGCGGCGTGCATCCAGCTGCCCAGATGCAGCTCATACACCGCGACCGGCTGGTCGAGGGGGTTGCGGCTGTCGCGCTCCGCCATCCAGGCGGCGTCTGCCCAGGAGAAGTCCCCACCGAGGGGCTGCACGATTGAGCCGTTGGCCGGCCGCACCTCATGGCGGAAGCCGTAGGGGTCGGCCTTCGCGTAGCAGTGTCCGTTCTGGGCCCGCACTTCATATTTGTAGATCTCGCCGGCCTGCAGGCCGGGCACAAACAGCTCCCAGCAGCCGCCGAAGCGGCTCTGCATCGGGTGGTGGCGCCCATCCCAGCCGTTGAACTGGCCCAGCACGGCCGCGCTGCGGGCGTTGGGCGCCCACAGGCAGAACATCACCCCGGCGACGCCGTCACGCGTGGTGAGGTGGGCACCCATCTTGCGCCAGATGTGGTGGTGGTTGCCCTCGGCGAACAGCAGCCGATCGAGCTCCCCCATCCACTCCTCGCGGAAGGCCCAGGGGTCGTGGGCCTCATGGGTGATTCCCCCCCGCTGCACCCGCACCCGGTAGCCGCTGCCGGGGTTGTGGTCGAGACTTGCCTCGAACACCCAGGGATGGTGGGGGGTTTCCATCCCCAGGGCTCCTCCCCCATCGCCCTTGTCGCCTCCCTGGAGCAGCTCGACGCTCTCGGCGTCCGGCATCCACACCCGCACCACCCAGCGGCCGTCGTCGAGGGGCTGGGGGCCGAGGACGGCGAAGGGGTGATCGTGGCGGCAATCCGCCAGGCGATGGGCGTCCTCAACCATCCAGTCGAGACAAGGGACGGCCATCGCAGCTCGGCAGTGATGGCCGGAGCTTAGGCGGGCTGAGGTCCGTTCCCGGCGTCCTGATCAGGGAAGCGGGCCGGCGACGGGCCGGGGCCGGATCGGATCCTGGGGAAAATCCACACTGATGATCTCGTTGGCCCTGTTCAGCACCACAAACAGGGTGTCGGTGGTGCGGTTGAACTCGGTGTTCACCAGCACCAGCTGGCTGTCCTCGTTGTATTCGGCGGCCACCACCTTGCCCACCCGGATGAAGTTGCCGGTGTAGCGCTGCAGCTGCTGCCATTTGGCCTGGAGCGTCGCCGCTGTGAGCTCCCGCTGCAGGGGCAGGCTGAGAAAACTGCGGGCGGTGATGAAGTGGCCGCCGCTGAGCGCCTTCACGAAGTCCGCCGCCACGGTGGTGGACTTCTCGTCGGCAAGATCGAGGTGGTAGCCGTCCAGTTGTCCCTGGTCGTTGAGCACCATGAACAGGTCGCGGGTGCCGGCGCTGGTCTGCAGGGCGGCTTCCACCGTGGTGGTGCGCAGGCCGCCGCGCACGCTCAACAGGGTCCAGCTCAGCAGCTTCGGCTGCCGGCGCATGGTCTCGGCCACCATCGTCGGGCTGCTGATCGCCTTGAGCTGATCGGAGAACTGGCTGTAACGCAGGTTGGGATCGCCGGTCTTGATCGCCTCCAGGATGCGGTTGGCCGCTGCCCGGGCCTGCTCCACGCTGAGGGTGTTGCGCGGGGCCTCGCCGTTCGGCTGCGGCTGGAGTCGTGCACTGCCGGGCTGGGTCTGGGCGACGCTCGCTGGCGGCTGGCTGAGGCCGAGGCCGAGGCTGCTCAGCAGGCCAAGGGCCAACAGGGCGGCGCGTGCCATCAGGGAGGAGAGTCAGTTGGGGGCAGTCTGCCCCAGCAGTCCGTCGCCCGCATCCCCCAGGGCCGGCTCGAGCACCAGGCAGGCCTGCTCCAGCTCCAGGCGCAGGCTGATCACCCGGTGCTCGATGCCGCTGCCGCCCCGGGGCTGCCGGCCGCTGCCGGGATTCACCGCAATCTGGGGCCAGGCCGCCGCCGCCAGGGACAGGCGCAGCCGCTCGCCCGCCCCCAGCTCCAGCAGCAGCGGCTGCAGGCTCACCTGCCGCCAGCGGCTCTCCAGACAGGACTCTCCCAGGTGGCGCGCCACGCCCACCGCCAGCTGGTCCACACGCCCATCGACTGCGACCCTGGACAGCACGGCACAGAGGTCGAAGCCCGGCTGATCGGCACTCACCCGCAGCCGCAGCTGGGGCCGCACCACCAGGCCCTGCAGTCCTTCGGGAAGGGCGACCTCCGGCCACGGCGCCGAGGTGAAGCAGGCCACATCGCGGCGCTGATCCAGGTCGGCCCGCTCGCAGGGGCCCGGGTTGGGGTCCAGATGGCCCCCGCGCCCGGGGACCGGTCTCCAGGGGTCGTGCACCAGCCACTGCACCGGAGCGCGCCCCCCATCCGCCGTTCCGGGATCCGGCAGCAGCCTGCCCCCTTCCGCCGTGGCCTGACCAGCGCAGCTCAACCACCACGTTGGCCAGCCGCCCGGTGCCGCGGGCGCCGCAGGCCCCAGGCTGTGCCACTGGCCCGTGCGTTCGGCCTGCACCGCAACGGCGGCCACGGGCCCAGGCCCGGCCTCCGCGGCGGCGACGCCGTCGCGCTGGAGATGGCGGCGGAAGAACGCCAGCTGGAGCTGGTCTGCCCCCTCCCGCCAGTTGAGGTGGCTCCAGGCGCCGATGCGCAGCAGGGGCTCTCCGCCAGCCGCACGGGCCTGCCGCCAGAGGTCCAGCACCCCCTCCAGGTGGGGATCGTGCCAGCCGCCCAGCAGCAGCAGCGGGCGCCGCCACAGGCCGGCGGCCGGGGCGTGGCGGGTCCACTCCTCTGCCCGGGCCGGATCCTGGCGCAGCCAGCGCAGGGCCATGCCCTGGGGGTCGTGGCGCTCCAGCAGCTCCGTGCCTTCATCGATGAAGCGGCCGCTGCTCAGGCTGCGGCGGATCGCCTGCCAGCCCTGGCCATCCCCCCGGCGGCGGCAGCGCAGGGCGGCCAGCTGCAGGCCCCAGCCCAGGCCCAGGGCCCACCAGTGGGCGCCGCCGATGCTGGCCCAGTGCAGCCGTTCATCCAGCCCGGCCATGGCCACCGCCAGACAGTCCGGCAGGCAGTCCGGCAGGCAGTCCGGCAGGCCATCGCCAGCACCGGCGTTCCGGGCACAGGAGGTATCACCGTCGCCCACCAGCTGGGTGAAGCCCTGATAGGAAAAGCCGTAGGTGCCCACTCGGCCATTGCTGCCGGGCAGTCGGCGGGCCCAGCGCACCGTGTCGGCCGTGTCGCTGGCCTCCTGGCCGAAGCCCCCGAACTCCCCCTCCGACTCCCCCTGCCCGCGCACGTCCTGCACCACCACCAGAAAGCCCTGCTCGGCCCACCAGCCGGGGTGGGCCAGGGTGGGCGTGGATGCGATCGCCCGGCCATAGGGCTGGCGCATCAACAGCACCGGCCAGGAACCCTCCCCCTCCGGTTGCCAGATCCGACTGAGCAGGCACGTGCCGTCACGGCAGCGCATCCAGCCATCCCTGCCGTGGGCGGCGGCCACTCAGCGCACGTCCGGACAGTGCAGCCCCACCACATAGGTGGTGAGCACTTCCGCATCCATCAGGCTGAGGTTTTCCTGGCTGGCGATCTGGCGGATGGCCTGCTTGCTCGTGTAGGAGATGCCCTGCTGATTCATCTGGCGCAGCTCCCGGCACAGCCGCTTGGCCCGGGCGGGGTCGCGTCGCACGCTCTCCAGCAGATTCGACTGGGCCTGGACCCGCTGCGGGTGAAGGGGCGCACCCGGCAGGATCGCCATCGCTGTGACGCCCACGGCGGCGGCAACAAGCAGGCCCCCCGCAACGCGGTGTCTGGAAGTGGGTCGGCGTCGTGCGCTGTCCATGGCCGCGGAGTCAGCTGTTCCTATTTCAGAACTCAACTGCGACAGCCAGGCGCCGCCCTGGGTCAGTTTGTGGCCCGGCGAGCCCGGGCAATCCAGCGCCGCACCTGGGCCAGATCGGGAGGTGGTACCGCCCCGCCGGTGAGCCGGCGCTGCAGCCGGCCGGTCTGGCGCCAGAGCTGCTGGGGGTCAGCGGCGGCCAGGCTGCCCCGGTCGGGGATGCCGGCATGGAGCAGCAGGGCCGCCTGGCCTGGCTGGAGATCCAGGTCCACCACCAGCCGGGCCTGGCCCCGCAGGCGCACCAGGCTGGGCAGGCTGGCGCTGCCGGCAAGGGCCAGCCCGGCCAGCTGCCGGTCCTCCAGCCGGGCCAGGCCGGCCCAGTCGTGGCAGCCGGCCTGCTCCAGGGCCGCCCGCTCCCGCCGCGCGTGGGCGGGCAGGTCCTGGAAACCGTCCATCGATCAGGGCTGCAGGCTGATCTCACCACTCACCAGATCCCGGCGCACCTCGGCCAGGATCACCGGCCGGCTGAGGCCTGGAGCCACCGTCTCCACCCGCCGCACCCGCACCCGCACCATGGCGTCGTCGCTCTGGCGCCCATTGCCCCGCAGGTTGCGGGCCACCTGTTCGGCCGTGGGGGCGGCGGCCGCCGCCGGCAGGTCGGCTGGCGCGGCGGCCACCACCAGTTCGGCGCCGTTGTCGAACACCACCGGCACGCTCACGGCGCCGTCCACCACCACCCGCGGTCGGTAGCTCACAGCGAAGGCCAGACAGGACAGGGCCAGCAGGGCGGTGAAACTGGTGATGCCCACCAGGCGGAAGCGCACTCCCCAGCGCAGCGCGTAAGCGGCGATCGTGGCCACGGCCAGCACCCCGCTGGCCGCCCCCAGCCATTCCCCGGCCACCAGCAGGATCGGGTCGGTGCTCATGGTGTCTGGCTCGGCTGGAAAACGCCTTTTATATTGCGCCCCACGCGCCTGCCGCCTTCCCATTCGCCCCCGCACCCTGATCCCCTGGCTGCTGGCTGGCGGCTGCACAGCCGTTGCCGTGGCCGGGGTGTTGTCCTTCGACCAGGTGGCACGGCGGGTCTACGCGCGCCTGCAGCCCAGGTTGGAGCGCCAGCTGGGTGCGGCCCTGGGGCACCCGCTCCAGCTCGGGCCGTACCAGGGGCTGGGCTGGTCCGGCCTGCAGCTGGGCCCCACGCGGCTGCTGCCCGATCCCAGGGATCCCTCCAGTGTGCGCATGGCGGCCCTGGGCGTGAGCCTCGATCCCCTCAGCAGCCTGCGGCGCCGGCTGCCGGTGCTGAATCTCAGTCTCGCGGGCGTCGCCGTGGACCTGCGTCCCAACGACGAGGGGCGCTACTGGCGGCTGGGGCGGGCCGATCCCAGCCAGCCTCCCCCTCGGATGGATGTGCGCTGGCGGCTGCGCCAGCCGGCCTCGGTGCGGGTGGAGCCTGCCGGCCTGGCGCTGCAGGTGCTCAGCAGCGGCTCGCTGCAGCCCCACCGCCAGTTGCTCAGCGGCCAGCTGCAGCTCGGGCTGGCCGGGGACGCAGCGTTGCCTCTGCGCCTGCGGGCTGGAGGCAACTGGAGCGAGGGCAACTGGCGCGGCGAGTTGACCAGCCGCAATCTCGACCTCAACACCTGGTTCCGGGGCCTGCTTCCTCCAGGGCGCCTGAGCGGCCAGCTGCGGGGCCGTCTCGATGGCCGCCTGCGGCTGGCCTGGGCAGACGGGGGCCCGGACTGCCAGGGGGAGTTGCGCGGCCGCGAGCTGCGCTGGAGCCCAGCCGGCCAACCGGCACTGCAGGTGCCGTTGCTGCCCGTGCAGTGTCGGGGTACCCAGCTGCGCCTGCCCTCCACGGACTGGCGCTGGGGCAACCGCTCCGGCCAGCTGGCCCTGCTCACCTCCTGGAGCCCCTCCCAGTGGCAGGTGCAGGCCCTGGAGCTGCGCAGCGGCAGGTCCTGGCTGCGCGGCCGCGGCCGCATCGGTCGCGACCTGGCCCTCACCGGCGACTGGCAGCTGCAGCCCACCGACCTGCCGCTGGAGCCGGGCACCCCCGTCGAGCTGCTGGGCTCGGTGATCCAGGGGGATCTGCAGCTGGCGGGCAGCTGGCGGCAGCCGCGCCTGATCAGCCGCCTCTCCCAGGCCAGCAACCCGCTGCTGGACGGCTGGCGCGCCCAGCTGCGCTGGCAGGACCGGGCGCTGCTGCTTGACCGGCTCAGCAGCCCCTACCTGAGCGGCCGTGGCCGGTTGCCCCTCGCTCTGGGCGGCCCCGCGGGGCTGCAGCTGGGAGACCTGGCGGTGGAGGCCCAGCTGCGGGGCTATCCCCTGGATCGTCTCAGCGCCCTTCTGGGCACCACGCTCGCTGGCACCCTCACCGCCGAGGGCACGATCCGCGGGCCGCTCTCCGGTCTCACCCCCGACTTCCGGCTGCTGCTGGAGCGCCTGGAGGTGGGGCCCCTGCAGCTGGCGCAGGACTGGCAGGGCGACTGGTTCGGCCAGGCGGCCGGCGGCGGCCGCCTGGCGTTGCGGCCCAGGGGAGACGAGGGGCTGCTGGAGGCCCGGCTCGACAACCGCTGGGTGCCGGTGGCGATCGACCTGCGCCGGCAGCAGGGGCGTCTCAGCCTGGCCGGCACGCCCCGTTCCTATCGATGGACGGCGGATGCCCTGCCCCTGGATGGCCTGCGGTTGGCCCTCGGACCCATGGGCCGCTTCCAGCCCCTGGAAGGCAGGCTCAGCGGCCGGGGCAACCTCGGCCTGCAGCCCCTGGCCTTCCAGGGCGAGGTGGAGCTGGAGCAGGCCAGCGTGCTGGGGGTGGTGGCCCGGCGCCTGCAGCTCGAGGGCAGCTACCGCGATCGCCGCTACCAGGCCCGCGGGCTGGTGGAACCCCAGTCCGGCGGCGAGCTCGACGTTGACTGGCGTGGTCGATGGCAGGGGGCCTACCGGGCCCGCCTCAGCGGCAGGGCCCTGGAGGATGGGCTGGTGCGCCAGTTGCTCGAGGCCTGGCCGGCCTGGAACGGCGGCGTGGCCCGCGATCCCGGACGGGCCGGGGATCTGGGCACGCTGCTGATCGACACCTTCGCCGGCAGCGTCGATGCCCAGCTGGCGGCTCTCAACCGGGCCCATGCCCTGGTGGCCCAGCAGCGGCGCAGCCAGCTCGAGTCGCTCACCGCCGCCGAGCGGTTGGAGCGGCTGGCGGCCCGCTTCGACTTTGACGCCGATCTCAGCGGCCCCCGCCTGGTGGACTCCAGGCTCGACCTCGATCTGCAGGGCCATGTGTGGCTGCCCGGCGAGGACCGGGACCTGGCCCTCAGCGCCCAGCCGCTGCAGGTGCGGATTCAGGGTCCGCTGCGGCAGGGCAGCGGCAGCCTGGCGGTGGAGGGTCTGCCCCTGGCCCTGCTGGCCCTGCTCACGCCGGTGCCCGAGGAGCTGCGGGGCACCCTGGCGGCCAGCGGCCGCTATCGCCTTGGCCAGCAGCAGGGCCTGGACCTGGATCTGGGCCTGGCGGGGGCGGGCTTCGCAGAGACCGACCTCAGCCTGGAGCGCGGCAGCGTCAACCTGGAAGGGGAGGCGATGCTGGTGGATCTGGCCCTGCGTGCGGCCGGCGCCGGCAGTGGCATCGACCTGGCCGGTCGCATTCCCCTGGATCCCGCCGCCGATGGGGTGGAGCTTCGCCTGAGCAGCCGGGACGACGGTCTGATCTTTCTCAGCCGGTTGGCCCAGCCCGCCGTGGACTGGAAGGAGGGCAGTGCCGATCTGCAGCTGCTGGTGCGCGGCAGCCTGCTGCGACCGATCGCCAATGGCTTTCTGCGGCTCCAGGACGGTGAGCTGGACCTGGTGGGGCAGAGCGTCACCGATCTGCAGGCCACCATGTTGTTCGACTTCGAGAAGCTGATCCTCCAGGAGTTCGGCGCCGCCGTGGGGCCGAAGGGCCGGATCAGTGGCGTGGGCAGCCTGGGCCTGGTGAGCCCCCAGCTCACCGCCGAGGGCGAACCCGCCCAGCTCTCCCTCCGCCTCGCGGCCCTGCCCTTCCGCTTCCCCCGCATCAATGCCGTCACCAACGGCGACCTGCAGGTGGGCGGCAGCCTGGCGGGCCTGCGCATCAGCGGTGATCTGGCCCTCTCCAAGGGCTCGATCAACGTGCAGCCCGGCAGCCTCGGCAATGGGGAGGAAGCCAGGCCCGGCAGCCCCACCAGCGTGGCGGAACTGGCGGAGCAGCGCTGGACCTTCCAGCAGCCCCTGGTGCTCTACGGCCCCGATGTGGAGAGCGAGACCAGCGAGCAGCTGCGGGCGCTGGTGCCGAATCTGCCTCTGGTGCGCTTCGACAACCTCAGGCTCAGCCTCGGTCCCGACCTGGGTGTGGGGGTGCCGCGGCTGGCCAGCTTCCAGACCGAGGGAAACCTGCGGATCGACGGTCCGTTTGACCCTTCCATCCAGGCCCGGGGGGTGGTGCGTCTCAAGCAGGGGCGGCTGGGGCTGTTCACCACCACCTTCAGCCTCGATCCCGACTCGCCCAACGTGGCCGTGTTCACCCCGTCGCTGGGCCTGGTGCCGTTCCTCGACATCACGCTGCGCACCCGGGTGTCCGACAGCCTGACCATGGCCGGCATGGGCGCCGACCCCGCCGGAGGGGGCTCCCCCTTCACCACCTCCACCACCCAACTGGAAACCCAGGGCTTCAGCTCACTCAACCAGCTCAACCTGGTGCAGGTGTACCTGAGTGTGAGTGGTCCGGCCGATCGTCTCGCCGACAACATCAGCCTGCGCAGCAGCCCGCCCCTGCCCCAGGACCGGCTGATGGCCCTGATCGGCGGCAACACCCTCGCGGGGGTGGTGGGCGGTGCCGGTGCCAGCACGGCCCTGGCCACGGTGGTGGGCCAGTCGCTGCTCTCGCCCCTTCTTGGCACCCTCGGCGATGCCTTTGGCCAGCGCCTCAGCCTGGCCATCTATCCCGCCTATGTGAACCAGGGTGTGAGCCGTGCGGACGTGCGGCGCTCCGGCCGTGTGCCACCGCAGCTGGTGCTGGCCACCGAGGCCGGGATCGATCTCACCGAACGCTTCAGCGTGTCCCTGCTGTCCGCCCCCAACGTGGACAATGTGCCCCCCCAGGTGAACCTCAACTACAAGGCCTCAGAGCTGCTCAACCTGCAGGGTTCCGTGGATACGGACGGCAACTGGCAGACCCAGCTGCAGGTGTTCTTCCGCTTCTGATGGCCCCATCCCCCACCGCCGACCCCTCCGCCCCGGCCTCCCCCGGCGATGGCCAGTTGATCGGCGTCGACCTGGGCGGCACCGCCATCAAGCTGGGTCGCTTCGCCCAGGACGGCACCCTGCTGGAGGGCCTGGAGGTGCCGACTCCCCGGCCGGCCGTGCCCGGGGCGGTGACGGTGGCGATCGCCGAGGCGGTGGAGCGGCTCGATCCCCAGCGCCTGGCGCCGCTGGTGGGGGTGGGCCATCCCGGACCCAGCGACCGCCACGGCCGCGTGGCCCGCATCGCCATCAACCTGCCCGGCTGGCGCGATGTGCCCCTGGCCGCCTGGCTGGAGCCGCTGCTGGAGCGGCGCGTGACCTGCGCCAATGACGCCAACTGCGCCCTGGTGGGCGAGCGCTGGCATGGGGCCGCCCGCGGCGCCCGCGACGCCCTGCTGCTCACCCTCGGCACCGGCGTGGGTGGGGCCGTGCTGCTGGATGGTGCGCTGTTCATCGGCCGGGGAGGGGCGGCGGCCGAACCGGGGCTGATCGGCATCCAGCCCGATGGCCCCCCATGCAACAGCGGCAATCGCGGCTCCCTG
The DNA here is from genome assembly GCA_018399015.1 of Cyanobium sp. M30B3. Lineage (GTDB taxonomy): Bacteria > Cyanobacteriota > Cyanobacteriia > PCC-6307 > Cyanobiaceae > NIES-981. Next base: position 1,788,093 of record CP073761.1, on the reverse strand, counting down.
GAGAGCTACTGCAGCATCGCCGGCCTGGCCCGGCTCAGCCCGCTGGAGCCCCAGGAGCTCTGCCGCCGGGCTGAGGCCGGCGAGCCCGAGGCCCTGGCCGTGTGGGAGGCCTACGGCCGGCTGCTGGGCACCGGCATCAGCTCCCTGCTCTACCTGTTCACGCCGGAGCTGGTGCTGCTCGGCGGCGGCCTCAGCGCCGCTGCGCCCCTGTTTCTGCCGGCGCTGTGGCGGCAGGTGGAGCAGCGGGTGCTGGCGGTGAGCCGGGAGGAGCTGCGCATTGAGCGCTGTGCCCTCGGCAATGGCGCCGGTCGCCTCGGCGCCGCCCGGCTGGCCCTGGAGCGGCTGGGCGGCGCCTGAGCGGGCCGGCCGCCTCCTGGCTGGGGCAGCCATTTGGGCGTGGAACAGCCACTTGGGATGATGGCCTCCATGAACTCCTCCAGCCCGGCCGTTCCCGATCCCAGCCCCGAGCTGCTGCAGCGGGCGGCGGCGGTGCGGCGCAGTGCCATGGCCCTCGGCCAGTGCAGCGATCAGCAGCGCCGCGGGGCCGTGGAGGCGATGGCCGCTGCCCTGGAGACCCGGCGCGAGGCGATCCTGGCGGCCAACCAGGCCGACCTGGAGGCCGCGGCCGCCGAGGGGCTGGCCGCCTCCCTGGTGGCCCGGCTGAAACTGGACGCCGCCAAGCTCGATGGGGCGATCGCCGGGGTGCGCCAGGTGGCGGCCCTGGCGGATCCGATCGGCCGCCGCCAGCTGCACACCGAGCTGGATGCGGGGCTGGTGCTGGAGAGGGTCACCGTTCCCCTGGGGGTGGTGGGCGTGATCTTCGAGGCCCGCCCCGACGCCGTGATGCAGATCGCCTCGCTGGCGATCCGCTCCGGCAATGGCGCCATCCTCAAGGGCGGCCGGGAGGCGGTGCGCAGCTGTGCCGCCATCCTGGAGGCCCTGCAGGCCGGCCTGGCCGCCACCACCGTGGCCCCCCAGGCCCTGGAACTGCTCACCAGCCGCCAGGAGAGCCTGGCGCTGCTCAAGCTCGACGGCCTGGTGGACCTGATCATTCCGCGCGGCTCCAATGCCCTGGTGCGCTTCATCCAGGAGAACACCCGCATCCCGGTGCTGGGCCACGCCGATGGCGTCTGCCACCTCTATGTGGATCAGGCCGCCGACCTCGACCAGGCCCTGCGGGTGGCCCTCGATGCCAAGACCCAGTACCCGGCCGCCTGCAACGCGATCGAAACCCTGCTGGTGCACCGCGCCGTGGCCGCCAGCTTCCTGCCGGCGGCCGCCAAGGCCTTCGCGGCGGCGGGGGTGGAGCTGCGCGGCGACGCCGAGGCCCTGGCCCACGGCGTACCCCACCCGGCCAGCGAGGACGACTGGAGCACGGAGTACGCCGACCTGATCCTGGCGGTGAAGGTGGTGGCCAGCCTGGAGGAGGCCCTGGAGCACATCCGCCGCTACGGCTCGCGCCACACCGATGCCATCTGCACCACTGATGCGGCGGCGGCTGAGCGTTTTCTGGCGTCGGTGGACAGCGCCGGCGTGTTCCTCAACTGCTCCACCCGCTTTGCCGATGGCTTCCGCTACGGCTTCGGCGCCGAGGTGGGCATCTCCACCCAGACCCTGCCGCCGCGGGGCCCGGTGGGCCTGGAGGGGCTGGTCACCTACCGCTACCGCCTCCGCGGCGAGGGCCACATCGCCGCCGACTTCGCCAGTGGTGCGCGCCGGTTCAGCCACCGCAGCCTGCCGCTGTGATGGCCCCTCCTGGCCGGGGCGATCGGATCGTGGTGCGGGGCCTGCGCCTCTGGGCCCACGTGGGGGTGCTGGATGTCGAGCGCGAGCAGGGCCAGTGGTTCGAGCTGGATCTGGAGCTGGGCGTGGATCTCAAACCCGCCGGCCGCAGCGACCTGCTGGCCGACACCCTCGACTACGCCCAGCTGATCACGGCCCTGCAGCACCAGGCCCGCGCCATCCGCTGCCACACGCTGGAGCACTACAGCGAACAGATCCTCACCCTGATTGCCGAGCGCTGCGGGCCGTTGCCGCTGCAGCTGGAGCTGCGCAAGTGCGCCGCCCCTGTGCCGGGCTTCAACGGCATGGTGGCGGTGCGCCGCAGCTGCTGAGGCACCTTGGAGCCAACCCCTGATCCGCCTCAGATCCGCAGCCGAAAGCCATCACGGCGGTGGAAGTCGGCCTCCGCTCCGCCGTGGTGCAGGGCCCAGTAGCTGATCATTCCGCTGCGCTGCTCCAGCACGGCCGTCACCGCCAGTTCGAGGCCCTTGGGCTGGGCGGACGCCAGAGGAGCGGGCAGGGCTGCGGTGACCCTGAAGCGGCTGCCCTCCCCGCCGTCGCCGGCGACCAGCGGCAGGGCGGTGTAGAGGGGATCGGGCTTCAGGCCGCGGCGGTAGCCATCCAGGGCATAGACGTTCCAGTTGCCGTTGGGGCAGAGGTTGAACTCCCAGTAGGCGTCCTGCTGGGGCCGGGCCACGAACCACTCGAGGCAGGTGTGCTCCCAGAGGCCGTCGCACCGCTGCGGCGGCGTGACGGCTGCCGGCCAGAGGATGGCGTCCTCCCCGTGCTCCGCATGGCAGGTCAGCTGGAACTCCAGGGTGAGGTGCTCCCCGCGCCGCTCCAGCCAGCCCTCGACGCAGATGCCGGCGAGGCAGGCGGACCCTGCAGCGAAGGGCAGCAGGGAGAAGGCCTGGCGGGCCGGAGGCTGCCCGCCTGCTGATGGTTCAGATCCCGCGTCGTGCGCTGTGTCTTGGTGGGTCATCCGGCGCTGAGTTCGCGCACCAGCTCCTCCAGCTCACCCTGCTGGGCCTCGACCCGCTCGGTGAGGGTGAACTGCACCAGGGCCCGCTGCAGGTTGTGGCCGCGATGGCGGCACCTGAAGTAGCGGTTGCCGGCCAGGTGATCGCTGAAAAAGCGCAGGCCGAGCTCGAAGCTGAGCAGGCGCGCCGCTGTGGGGATCAGCTCCAGATCGGCTGCACTGAGGATCGGCCGGGCCAGCTCCAGGTAGCCCGCCAGCATCGCCCGGCAGCGGCCGGGGTCGAACTGCACGCTGGCCAGGTCGCTGGTCTCCTCCCCGGCCGGATTGCAGCCGGAGCGCAGGGCGTCGCCGATGTCGTAGTGCAGCAGGCCCGGCTTCACCGTGTCCAGATCCACGAGTGCCACGGCCTGGCCGCTGCGGCGGTCGAGCAGCACGTTGTTCACCTTGGGGTCGCCGTGGATGGGCCGCGGTTGCAGCTGCCCGCTGGCCCTCGCCTGCTCCAGCACCGGCGCCAGGTTTCGGCGCTCGGCGATGAAGCGGTGGCACCAGCTCTCCGCCTCTGGCTTGCCGCTGCCCGTGCCGGCCCCTGCCGCCCCCTGCTCCAGCAGCTGGTCGTAGTGGTGCAGGTAGCCCGGGGTCACGTGGAACCCCTCGAGGGTGTCGTGCAGCTGCTCACAGGGCAGGTCGTGCACGAGCCGGTGGAACCCGCCCAGGGCCCGGCCCACCTCGGCGGCGTGGGCATCGCTGAGCACGGTGTCCGGGCTGGTGGTGTCCGCCACGAAGCTGAGCATGCGCCAGCAGTCGGCGCCGCGGCGCAGCCAGGTACCGGCATCCCCCTCGCCGCCGTCCCGGGTGGGCAGCAACTGGGGGAGTTCCCAGCGGCGCGGCCGCTCGGGCTGGGGCCAGGGCCGACCGGCGGCGTGCTCGCCCAGCCGGGCCAGGTTGGCCATCACCCACTCCGGCCGCTCGAACACGCTGGTGTTCAGGCGCTGCAGCACGAACTGGGCAGACGCCCCGGCCCGGGCGGCGCAGCTCACCCGGTAGGTGTCATTCACATTGCCCTGGCCGAGGGGCTCGATCGCCGTCACGGCGGCGGGCAGGGCAAAGGCCTCGGCGATCTCCTGCAGGGCTGGGCTGGGGCGGTCCTGCAGCCCGCTGGGCTCTGTCGGGGCGCCGCGGTCCTGGGACGGGTTGACCATTCCTCCATCCTCCCGGCCCGGGTGATGGCATAGGTTGCCCGTCGGCCTGTTTGGCGGATGGCTACCCCCCAATCCCCGCCCCTGGTGCTGGTGCACGGCCTGTGGGATACCCCCCGCCTGTTCCGCCGGCTGGAGGAGGAACTCCAGGGCCGTCGCCAGCCCCTGCTGGTGCCCCACCTGCCCCATGGCCTCGGCCAGCGGCCCCTGCTGGAGCTGGCCACCCAGCTCGGGCGGCTGGTGAACCAGCGCTTCGGCCCGGATCAGCCGGTGGATCTGCTGGGTTTTTCGATGGGCGGCGTGGTGGGCCGCTGCTGGATCCAGCTCGCCGGCGGGGCCGGTCGCGTGCGCCGGCTGATCAGCGTGGGCAGCCCCCAGCGGGGCAGCCTGGTGGCCGCGCCCTGGCCGGGGCGCTGGCTGGCCAGCATCGCCGACATGCGGCCGGGCAGCCCGCTGCTGCGCCAGCTCAACGGCGACCTCACCGCCCTGGCCGATGTGGACTGCTGCAGCTTCTGGTGTCTGGCCGACACCCTGGTGATCCCCAGCTGGAGCGGCGTGTTGCCGCTGGGCCGCCGCCAGCGGCTGCCGGTGTGGCACCACAAGCAGCTGATCAGCAGCCCGGCGGCCCTGGGGCCGATCGTGGCCGAGCTGCTGCGGCCCTGAACGCAGGCTTTCACCTCAAATCAGGCGCCCACCAGGCCCGAGTGGCGAATCAGGGCCTCGCTGCTGGGCGGCCGGCCGCGGAAGGCCTCGAAGATCTCCGCCGGTGAGCGGCTGCCGCCCAGCGACAGCACGGTGTCGCGGAAGCGGCGGCCGGTGGCCACCACTTCGTCTTCCACATCGAGGCCCACCTCCTCGAAGGCGCTGAAGGCGTCGGCGCTGAGCACCTCGGCCCACTTGTAGGAGTAGTAGCCGGCCGAGTAGCCGCCGGCGAAGATGTGGCTGAAGGCGCAGAGGAAGGCGTCCTCGGGGATCGGCTCCAGCACGGTGGTGGTGCGGGCGATCTCGCGGCGCAGCTGCTCCGGGCTCTGGCTGCACTCCGGGCTCCACTCGCTGTGCAGGCGCAGGTCGGTGAGGGCGAAGTGCACCTGGCGCAGGGTGGCGCTGCCGCCCATGAAGGTGCGGGCGGCCAGCAGCTTCTGGTACTCGGCCTCGGGCAGGGGCTCGCCGCTCTGCCAGTGGCGGGCCATGCCCATCAGGGTGGCGCGGTCGTAGCACCAGTTCTCCATGAACTGGCTGGGCAGCTCCACCGCATCCCACTCCACGTTGTTGATCCCCGCGGCCTGGGGCCGCTCCACGGTGGTGAGCATGTGCTGCAGGCCGTGGCCGAACTCGTGGAAGAGGGTCTCCACCTCCTCGAAGGTCATCAGGCTGGGGGTGTCGCCCACCGGCGGGCTCTGGTTGCAGATCAGGTAGGCCACCGGCAGCACGGGCTCGCCGGCGCGGCTGGTGCTGCGGCCCAGGCACTCATCCATCCAGGCGCCGCCGCGCTTGCTGCCGGGCCGGCTGAAGGGATCCAGATAGAAGGCGGCAAGGGGGGCGCCGCTGGCGCCGTCGAGCACGCGGAAGTAGCGCACATCCGGGTGCCAGGTGGGGGCCTCGCCGGGATCGGTGCTCACGATGCGGATGTCGAACAGGCGCTGGCAGAGGCCGAACAGCCCCTGCAGCACCTGCTCCAGCGGGAACCAGGGGCGCAGCGCCTCGCTGTCGAGCTCGAAGCTCTCCTGGCGCAGCTTCTCGGCCCAGTAGGCCACATCCCAGGGTTTGAGGTCGGCGGCTTCCGGGGCGCCATGGCGGCGGGCGATGGCGCGCAGCTCCTCCAGCTCCCGCTCGGCCACCGGATAGGCCGCCGCGCGCAGCTCCTCCAGCAGCTGCTCCACCTCCGCCACCGAGCCGGCCATCTTGCTGGCCAGGCTCACCTCGGCCCAGCTGGCATGGCCCAGCCGCCGGGCCTGCTCGCCCCGCAGCGTCAGGATGCGCTCGATCAGGGGCCCGTTGTCCAGCTCGCCGCTGGAGGCCCGGGCCACCTGGGCCCGGTACACCGTTTCGCGCAGGTCGCGGCGCTGGCTGTACTTGAGGAAGGGCACCACCCGGGGCATGTCGAGCCCCAGGCGCCAGCCCTCGTCGCCTGCATCGCGGGCGGCCTGGGCCAGCAGCTCGCGCAGGCTCTCGGGCAGGCCGGCCAGCTCCGCCTCGCTGGTGAGGGTGAGGCTCCAGCCGTTGGTGGCGTCGAGCACGTGGTTGCCGAAGTCGCTGGCCAGCTTCGCCAGCTCGGCGGTGGCGGCATTGAAGGCCTCCTGCTCTGCTCCGCTGAGGCCCACGCCGCGCAGCTCCATGTCGCGGCGCTCGGCCTCGAGGATGCGCAGCTGGGTGGCATCGAGCTGCTGGCGCTGCTCCAGCAGCTGGCCCAGGGCCCGATAGATCACGGCGCTCTGGCCGGCCCGGCTGCCGAAGGCCACCACCGCCCCCTGCTGGTTCTGGTGGGCCGTGCGCAGTTCGGGCGTGTTGCACACCCCATTGAGGTGGCTCACCACCCCCCAGCTCCAGCGCAGCCGCTCGCCCAGCAGGTGCAGGGGGTCCATCACCTCCGCCCAGGTGAGGGGCATACCGCCATCATCGGCCTCACGCAGGCGGCGCTCCAGCTGCTCCTCCACCTGGCTGAGTTCGCCGTTGAGCTGCTCCAGCAGCTCGGGGATGGCCGTGTCCACCTGCGCGGCGGTGATGGCCTCAAACGGGGGAAGGCCCTGCCCCCGCAGCAGGGGTGAAGGGCTGGAGGCGGCGGCCATGGCCGGCATTGCAACTGCCGCCTATTCCAGGGCATGTCCAGGCCGTGCTGTGGCTCAGGCGAAGGGGGTGAACCGACCTGCCGCCACGCTCACCCCAGCCAGGAGCTGGGTGGAGAGGGCATTGGTGCTGGCCTCGTAGAGGTCGATGGCCACCCGCGGCCAGAAGCCGATCACCAGCGTGGGCACCAGCAGGGTGAGGCCGATCAGCAGCTCCCGGGGCCGCATGTCGCCGGTGCTGGCCAGGGCCGGAATCCGGGGGCCGAAGAACACGCGCCGGCAGAGGCTGAGCAGGTACACCGGGGTGAGCACCAGGCCGATGGCCGCCAGCACGATCGTGATCACCCGGAAGCCCGTGGTGAAGCCGTCGTTGGCGGTCACGCCCAGGAACACGGTGATCTCGCTCACAAAGCCGCTCATCCCCGGCAGCGCCAGCGAGGCCAGGCAGCTGGCCAGGAAGAAGGCGAAGGTGATCGGCAGGGCCTTGGCCAGCCCGCCCATGTTGGGAATCGACAGGGTTTCGGTGCGCTCGTAGAACACCCCGGTCACGAAGAACATCGCTGCCGCGATCAGGCCGTGGCTGATCATCTGCAGCATCGCCCCGCTGATGCCCAGGGCATCGATGGCGCCGATGCCCAGCAGCACGAAGCCCATGTGGCTCACCGAGCTGCAGGCGATCCTGCGCTTGACGTTGTCCTGGGCGAAGGCGTTGAGCGCGCCGTACACGATGTTGACGATGCCCAGCACCACCAGGGCCGGCGCCAGGGTGAGATGGGCCTCGGGCAACATCTGTACGTTGAAGCGCAGCAGGGCGTAGCCGCCCATCTTCAGCAGCACGCCGGCCAGCAGCATCGACACCGGCGCATTGGCCTCGCCGTGGGCATCGGGCAGCCAGGTGTGCAGCGGGAACATCGGCAGCTTCACGCCAAAGCCCACCAGGAAACCCAGGTAGCAGAGCAGGCCGAAGGTGCCGCCGGGGCTGCGGCTGGCCAGCTCGGCCAGGTTGAAGGTGAAGGGGCCGTTGAAGGCCAGGGCCAGGCCGCTCACCAGGATCAGCAGCGAGGCGGTGGCCGTGTAGAGGATGAACTTGGTGGCGGCGTACTGGCGCTGCTTGCCGCCCCAGATGGCGATCAGCAGGTACACCGGCACCAGCTCCAGTTCCCAGGCCAGGAAGAACAGCAGGAAGTCCTGGGAGAGGAACACCAGGCACTGGGCGGAGGCCTGCACCAGCATCAGGGCGAAGTAGAGCCGGCTCTTGCGGCCGATGTTCCAGCTGGCGGCCACCGAGAGCAGGGTCACCAGGCCGGAGAGCACCACCAGCGGCGCCGAGAGACCATCGGCCGCCAGCGACCATTCGAGGCCCAGGGCCGGCACCCAGCTGAGCCGCTCCACCAGCTGCAGCTCACTGCTGGCGCCGTTGAAGTGCTGGCTGAAGCACACCAGCATCAGCCCCAGGTCCACGGCCAGGGTGCCGAGGGCCAGGGTGCGGGGCAGGCGCGGGTCGCTGCCATCGCCGGGCAGCAGCGGCATCACCAGGGCCACGGCCGCCGGCAGCAGCACGATCAGGCTGAGCCAGGGGAAGGCCTGGCTGGGCAGGGAGGCGTCCATCGGGCTCCAGGACGGGTGGCGAGTGGGGCGGGCTGACGCCAGCGCGGTCTGCACCGCCATGGACTGACCCGGCGGCCACGTTACCAGTCACCCCATGGCCGATGGGCATTTGTACCCATGGCCCGCCGTCCTGCGGTGCCGGCCCTGCGGCAGGGACTGGCCAACAAAAAAGGAGTGGCCGAAGCCACTCCCTGGATGGGTCGCCAGAACCCGGCTGATCAGCCGAGGCTCACCAGAGGCCGCGGATCGGGGCGGGCTCGGGCTGGAACACCGGAGCGGGAGCGGGCTGGGGACGGGGAGCAGGAGCGGGGGCAGGGGTGATCACGGTCTCCTCCACCACTTCTTCCACCACCGGGCCACCGAAGCGGTAGCGGGCACCGATCTTGAAGCCCCAGTTGTTGTCGAGGGCGCTCCAGTTGGTGCGGCCGGCCCGGAACGACTCAGCGCCCTGGTACACGGCTTCTGCGTAGATGTCGGTGTTCCAGTTCACGCCATAGGCCACACCGGCCTTGGCCTGCCAGCCGAACAGGTCATCGCTGCCATCGCCGGTGTTGATCCGGTTCACAACGTTGCCGTTGCGGCTCTTCACCAGGGTGTTGTTGCCCATGGACTGGTTGATCCAGCCGATGCCGCCGCCGATGTAGGGGGTCCAGCGGCTACCGGTGTTGATGTCCCAGTAGGCGCTCGCCATGATGCCGTTCTGGTTGCCACCGTTGGTGCGGGTGGAGCGCCAGTTGCGGGGGCGGGTGATGTCGTCCACACCGATGCGGTTGTAGACGTAGGTGAGCTCGGCACGAATCGGGCCGAAGTCGTAGCCGACACCGGCGTCAAGGGCGAAACCACCTTCGGTTTCCAGCTCGACGCTGCGGTTGGGCCGGTTACGACGTTTGACGTTGCCGGTGATGTCGTTGGCCCAGGTGCCGCCGATGCCGATGGTGCCGTAGAAGCCGGTGCCCTGCTCGTAGACGACGGCTTCGTCCACGATCACGGACTGGCTGATCAGGGTGTCCTGGGACTCGGCGGGAGTCGCGGCTGCGCTGGGCAGGGCGGCCAGGGTGGAGGCGGCCTCGTCGGTGACGGTTTCACCGGCGCGCCCAGGCGCAGCGATCAGGCTGGAGCCGGCGGCAGCGGCTGCCGCCACGAAAAGAAAAGCCTTGCGTGAATTGCGCATTGCTGAAAGGGGAGAAGGCAAAGCCTATTCAGCACACCTGAAAGCGTGCACCTTTGCTCGGTCGACGATGCCAGATGCTGCACTGTCTATGCATCCCCATAGGCCGATCGCCCTGATTTGCGACTGCTGAGAATCAGTTGCCTGCGGCAGATCCGTTGCGCGATCGGCCCTGATCCACTTGATCGGGGCGCTTCAGCGATCGGGCAGGGGCTGCCAGCGACTGCCCTCCTGCTGCACATGCAGAACTTCGGTGCGGCTTTCCACCCCGGCCTTGTGCCAGGCCAGCAGCATCGTGCGAGCCACGGCCTCGGCCCGCTCCGCCGTGCAGAGGGCGAGCAGGCTCGGCCCTGCGCCACTGATCACGCAGCCCCAGGCTCCCGCCTCCAGCGCCGCATCGCGCACCTTGGTGCCCCCCACGATCAATCCCCAGCGGTAGGGCTCATGCAGGCGGTCGTGCATGCCATCGCTGATCAGATCGCCGTTGCCGCTGCGCAATCCCTGCAGCAGCAGGGTGAGAGCCCCGAGATTGATCACCGCGTCGGCCACCGGAATCGCCTTGGGCATGGCCCGGCGTGCCTCGCTGGTGGCCAGTCGGATGGCGGGGATCGCCACCACAGCCACCACCTCGCTCGACCATTCACAGCGCACCACCCGCCAGCGGTGGGAAGCGGCCTTGGCCGTCATGCACAGACCACCCACCAGGGATGGCACCACGTTGTCGGGATGGCCCTCGATGTCGATCGCCAGCTCGAGCAGTTTCTCCTTGCTGAGCGGTTCACCCACCAGGGCATTGGCCCCCATCAGGCCGGCCACGATGGCGGTGGCGCTGCTGCCCAGGCCGCGGGCCGGCGGCACGGCCAGGCGCACCCGGGCCTCCAGGCCCACCGGCTCCTCACCCGCCTCCTTCCATACCCGCTGGGCCGAGCGGTACACCAGGTTGTCCGGACCGCCGCGCAGGTGGGCGCCTTCGCTGCCCTCGATGATCAGGTCGAAGCGGTGGCTGCCCCCCTCCACGCAGCGGAGTTCGAACACGTTGTCGAGGTCGAGGGCCACCCCGAGGCAGTCGAACCCCGGGCCGATGTTGGCCGTGGTGGCCGGCACGTGAACCACAACACCCTGGCCAACCTTGGGCCGCACCATCCGACTGCTCCTGTTGCTGCCAGTGTCTCAGCTTGCGGGCGCGGCGGCTGATCCCTTCAGCAGCATGCGGGCCCTGCAGGCGGCGCTGTACAGGCCGATCGCCGGATCGGTGATGGCCGTGATCGGCAGCTTCTCCAGCACGGGGGCCAGCCGCCCCTTGGCCAGGAACGCCTGCGCAAAGCTGGCCTGGCCCAGGGCCCGCAGCAACTTTCCGGCCGTTCCTCCCGCCAGCCAGATGCCGCCCCTGCTGAGGCCGGTGAGCGCCAGGTCGCCCACCACGCTGCCATAGGCCCCAAGCCACAGGTCCAGCGCGTCCCGGGCCAGGGCATCGCCGGCAGCTGCCGCCTCGGCCATTGCCGCGGGCAGGTCTGCTGGCGGATTGCGCTGCAGGGGATGGCTGCCATCGGCGTGACGTTCCTGCATCAGCCAGCGTCCAACCTGGCCCAAACCGGTGCCACTCACCACCCGCTCGATCGACAGGCGCTCCACACCCAGATCGGCCTGGAGCCAGCGCTTCAGCCGCCATTCCTCCTCGCTGCGCGGGGCAAATTCGGCATGGGCCGCCTCACTGGCCAGGGCCACCAGCCCCTGGGGGGTGCGCAGGCCGTAGGCCACACCCAGGCCGGTGCCGGCACCGAGCACCAGCAGGGTGCCGTCAGGATCCCCACAGCCTGACCGCACCACAGCCTGCTGCTGCGGCTTCAGGTGTGGCAGCCCGTAGATCAGCACGGCGAAATCATTCACCAGCTCCACCCGGCCACTGGCCATGCCGATGGCGGCGGCGAGGGCGGTCTGGTCGAGGAGCCAGGGCAGGTTGGTGAGCCGGGCCCGCCCCCCCTGCACCGGCCCCGCCACCGCGAAGCAGGCCGCCGCCGGCTGGGCCTCACGGCCTGGCAGGGACTGGCCAGCTGTGCTGAGGAACCGCCGCACCATCGGGGTGAGATCGTCCCAGTCCGCTGAGCTGTAGCGCTCCTCAGCCAGCCGTTCGAGCTGCTGGCCTGCAAGCGTATAGAGGGCCAGCAGGGTCTTGGTGCCGCCGATGTCGCCGGCCAGCAGGGTGGTCATGGCTGCAGGCCGGCGGCCCGCTCCCTGTTGGCCTGGCGGGCGGCACTCACCAGGTCGGCCGCCGAAACGCTGCCCAGATCCCCGTCGCGGCGGCTGCGCAGGCTCACCTGGCCGCTGTCTGCCTCCTTGGCGCCGATCACCGCCAGCACGGGAATCTTCATCTGTTCGCCGTTGCGGATCAGCTTGCCGAGGCGATCGCCGGAGTGGTCGATCGTGGCCCGCACGCCAGCCTCCTGGAGCTGGGCCAGCAGCTCTTCGGCATAGGGTCGCACCCCATCGGTGACCGGCAGCAGGCGGATCTGCTCGGGGGCCAGCCAGAAGGGGAAATCGCCGGCGTAGTTCTCGGTCATGATCCCGAAGAACCGCTCCAGCGAGCCGAAGATGGCGCGGTGAATCATGATCGGCCTCTGGCGCGATCCATCGGCGGCCACATACTCCAGCTGGAAGCGCTCCGGCAGGTTGAAGTCGAGCTGGATCGTGGAGCACTGCCACATCCGGCCGATGGCGTCCTCGATCTTGAGGTCGATCTTCGGTCCGTAGAAGGCACCGCCGCCCGCATCGATCCTGTAGGCCCAGCCCTTGCGATCCAGCGCCTCGATCAGGCCCTGGGTGGCCAGCTCCCACACCCCGTCTTCGCCGATCGACTTCTCCGGCCGGGTGGAGAGGTTGATCTCGTAGCTGCGGAAATCGAAGGTGCTGAGGATCTGCTCGGTGAGATCGAGGATGCGCAGGATCTCATCGCTGATCTGCTCGGGCAGGCAGAACACGTGGGCGTCGTCCTGGGTGAAGCCCCGCACGCGCATCAGGCCGTGCATCACGCCGGGACGCTCGTAGCGATACACGGTGCCCAGCTCGGCCCAGCGGATCGGCAGCTCGCGGTAGCTGCGCAGCTTGCTGGCGTAGGTGAGCACGTGGAACGGGCAGTTCATCGGCTTGAGCTGGTATTGCCGCTCATCCACCTGCATCGGTCCGAACATCGACTCGCTGTAGAAGTCGAGGTGGCCGGAGGTTTTCCACAGGCTGATGTCGGCCACGTGGGGGGTGTAGAGCAGCTCGTAGCCGGCCTTGAAGTGCAGCTCCCGCCAGAGGTCCTCGATCAGCAGGCGCATGCGGGCGCCGCGGGGGTGCCAGAACACCAGGCCGGCGCCGGCCTCGTCCTCGATCGAGAACAGATCCAGATCCGTTCCCAGGCGGCGGTGGTCGCGGCGCAGCGCCTCTTCCTTGCGGCGCTTGTATTCGGCCAGTTGCTCCGCGGTCTCCCAGGCGGTGCCGTAGATGCGCTGCAGCTGGGCGTTGTTCTCGTCGCCGCGCCAGTAGGCCCCCGCCACGCTCTCCAGCTCGAAGGCCTTGGCGTTGAGCTCGCTGGTGTTGGCCACATGGGGGCCGGCGCAGAGGTCCCACCACTCCTCACCCAGGGTGTAGAGGGTGATCGGCTCGCTGATCCCGGCCAGGATCTCCAGCTTGTAGGGCTCGTTCTGGGCCTTGATCCTCTGCTCAGCCTCAGCGCGGCTCACCTCAACGCGCTCGAGCGGCAGCTTCCGGTTGATGATCTTGATCATCTCCTTCCTGATGGCCTTGAGGTCGGCCTCGCTGAAGGGATCGGGGCTGTCGAAGTCGTAGTAGAAGCCACTCTCGGTCCAGGGGCCGATCGTGACCTGGGCCTGGGGAAACAGCTTCTGCACCGCCATGGCCATCACGTGGCTCATCGAGTGGCGGATCTTCAGCAGCTGCTCGCTCTCGCTCGTTCTGGGCAGGTGGACCGGGGCGTCAACCTGGCCATTGCCCTGCGGTGTGCCTGTGGTTTCTGCCGTGTCCTGGGCAACCGAAGCGACCGGAGCGGAGCTGGACGCGGCGGCGGATGGGGACACGGGCTTGCACACCTGCACAGGGAGATCCGATCCTACGCAGCCCTTCCTAGGCTGCTGGGATGAGTGCCGTGCCACCCCCTGGCCATCCGGAGTCCGGGGCCGATCTGCTGAATCACCTGCTGGGCTCGTTGCTGGACGACTTCCGCGTCTGGTTTGAGCGGGGCGACACCCTGCTGGATTGTTGCCCGGACGCCGTGATGTCGGCGGTTGAGCGCCAGCAGTTGCGGGCGGAGATTGAGACGGCCAGCCGCGAACTGGCGGCCGCCTCGGCCCTGCGCAACGCCACCAGCTCGCCGGTGGCCCTCAGTCTGGAGACCCTGGCCCCCTGGCACCAGCTGGTGATGCGGCTGTGGGGGTTGTCGGCCCGACTGCGGGCCCTGCAGGTGCCCCTGCCCCAGTTGCACTGGCCGGAGCCTCCGGCCTTTCCGGGCTGAACGCCGCTCAGCCGGCGTTGCGGTGGCGGACCAGGGCGGACTGGTAGAACCCGATCAGCTCCTGGCGCTGTTTCACCGGCTGGCCGTAGTAGCTGCCGCCGTGATGGGCCGGCAGTGAGGCCCACTCGGGGGCGAGCCGGGCCAGCACGTCCACCGTCAGCCCCTGGCGGTCGAACAGGTTGAGGGCGCCACGGCGCTGGATCAGGTGCAGGGCCGCCTGGTCCTGGTTGTGGGGCTCGAAGCTGGTGAGTCCCAGCTGGCGGGCCACCCCATGCCAGGTGTCCGGCAGGAACTGGTAGGCCCCGGCTGCGGCACTGGTGTAGCGGCGACGCACCACGATCTCGGGATGACGGTCGAGCGCCCGGACCAGGCTGCCGCCGTACAGCATGCGGTAACCATCTGGCCTGCCGCCGGTCCAGGTGCCCTCCGCGTAGCGGATCGTGTCCAGCAGGGCCCGGCGTTCGGGAGTGAGGCTGTAAGGCCCCGGCCCGGCCCGGCGGACGCTCACGGCCGGTGCGGGGTCGGGCAGACGCAGCGCGAAGGACGGCCTGGACACGGCGGTCGCTGCCATCGGGATCGGCAGCACGGCACTCAGGCCAAGAACCGTGAGGCGGGTGATCAGCGGGCTAGTCAGATGGGCGATCGGTGACGCGCTGTGACCCTGCTGCCTGGAGCCGGGCGCCGGCCAGCCCCGCCGCTGGGGGGTGGACAAATGCAACAGCGTGTGTTCGCGCTGGCTGGCTCATGCCGGGTCCCGCCTGAGATGGCCGTGCTGGAGCAGGGGAATGGGTATTTTCACCCAGTGCCCCCGGGCAGGAGTGCCTGGCCTCTGAGCGCCTCAACCATCAGGGCAGCTGATCGATCCCGAAGAGATTGTTAAGGCGTGCGGGGCGTCGATCGGCTGCGTTCATGCAGCGTCTGTCAGGAAACCAAGGCAATTCCGCACCCGCCCGAGGGTGGTCTCGGCCACCGCTGCTGCCCGTTGCCGCCCCTCACGCAGCACCGCCAGGAGGGCGCCTGGGTCCTGGCGCAGTTCGCGGTAGCGCTCCTGCACGGGGCGCAGGGCCTCCACGGTGGCCTCCGCCAGCAGGGGCTTGAACTGGCCCCAGCCCATCTGGGCGCACTCCCGGGCCGCCGCTTCCCGTCCGATCCCCGAGAGGACGGCGTACAGCCCCAGCAGGTTGTCGGCCTCGGGCCGCTCCGGGTTGCCGAACTCCAGCCCCAGGGTGGGGTCGGTCTTGGCGCGCTTGATCTTCCTGGTGATCAGCTCGGGCGGGTCGAGCAGGGTGATGCGCGAGCCCTCGTTGGGGTCGCTCTTGCTCATCTTGCTGCTGCCGTCGGTGAGGCTCATCACCCGGGCCCCCTCCCTGAGGATCAGGGGCTCGGGCACCTTGAGGATCGTCTCCGGTTCGCCGTCTGGCCCCCTGCGGCCGAAGCGGGCGTTGATGCGCTGCTGGGCGATGTCGCGGGCCAGCTCCAGGTGCTGCTTCTGGTCCTCCCCCACCGGCACCCGGTCCGCGTCATAGAGAAGGATGTCGGCCGCCATCAGCACCGGGTAGTCGAGCAGGCCCACCGACACCTGGTCGCCCTGCTTGATCGCCTTCTCCTTGAACTGGATCATCCGCTCCAGCCAGTTGAGCGGCGTCACGCAGTTCAGCAGCCAGGCCAGTTCGCTGTGGGCGCTCACCTGGCTCTGCACGAACACGGTGGAGCGCTGCGGGTCGATGCCGCAGGCCAGGTAAAGCGCCGCCGTGGTGAGGGTGTCCTCGGCCAGCTGCTCCGGCCGGTGGGGCACGGTGATGGCGTGCAGGTCCACCACGCAGAAATAGGTGTCGTGGCTGTCCTGCAGGTCGACCCAGTTGCGGATGGCCCCGAGCCAGTTGCCCAGGTGCAGGGCGCCGGTGGGCTGGACGCCGGAGAGAACCCGGGGCTTGCTCATCGACCTGTGCTCAGCTCTCGCTAGGGGTGGTGTCGCCGGTCTCGGGGAACGCCGCGTTGGGTTGCTCCGCTCCCTCGGGGGCCGGATCGGCAGGGCTGGGCTCGCCGGCCTCAGCGGTGGCTGCCGGGGCGGGACGGGAAGGCCTGGCGAAGGGATCCACCCGGGGGGCCCGCTCCGCGGCAGCGCGGTGCTGCCGCTCACCGCCGTCGCGGCGGGGGGCGGCCGCCCTCCCGGTTGCCGGCCTGGGCACGCTGCTGCTCCACCAGCTCATCCAGCTTGCCCTCCTCCAGCATCTGGCCGAGGGTGCGCACGCAGAACCCCAGCACCGCCACCGTGGAGCGCAGGCGGAACGCCTCCTGCAGGGCCCGGGCTGAGCGCATCTCGTTGTCGCTCAGGCGGATGCGGAAACCACCCGGTTCGCGGTTGCCACCACCGCGGGCGCCCTGGGGTGGCGTTGTGCTCGTCTCGTCGGCCATGACGGCAACCTGGGAATCAGGCGCAAGTGTGCCGCATCGACAGCCAGGTTCCACGCAACCACTGCAGCCGGTGTGGATCCCGGGTTCCAGCCCTGCCCAGCACCAGCAGCGGCAGTCGCCGTTCCGCCTGGCCGTCGAGTTGCGCGCGATAGCAGGACACCAGCTCGAGGTAGCGGTTGAGGGTCCAGGCACCCGGATCCTGCTCCCGTTGCTGCCAGTGGCGGCGCAGCGCCTGCTGACAGGCCTCGCTGCCGAATTCCTGCCAGCAGAGGCACTCGGCCTGCCAGCTGGTCAGGCCCCGCGCCAGCCAGTCGCGGTAACGCACCAGTTCGGGTGCCTCGGCGCTGGCATCCGGCGGCAGGGTGGAGGCCAGCTGGGCCACCGGCACCCGGCGCAGCCGCATCCAGCAGCGCTCCAGCACCGCCACGGGCAGATGACCCGTCCAGTTCTCCGCAGCCGTGACCTCGGCCTGCCAACCCCGCAACAGCTGCCGCTGGCGGGGCGTGAGGGAGGCGATGATCGAATTCGCCTCCACCGGATGGCCTCTGGGTTCAGCCTGACGGCCGCTGGGTTCAGCCATCCTCGGCCCCCGCGATCAGGGTCGGGCGGGCATGGTCCAGGGGTTCGAGATGCACCGTGCAGCGCAGGGGCCCGTAGCGAGCATCGAGCTGCTGCTCCACCTGGTGGCTGATTCGGTGGGCGGTTGCCAGATCGGTTGGCCGCACCACCAGATGCAGTTCGATGAACACCTGGTCACCCACCACCCCCCGGCTGGCGACGGCGTGGCAGTTCACCACCCCGGGCACCCCCAGGGCCACATCCCGGATCGCCTCCGGGGCCACCGCCATCTGGTCGATCAGCTGGGGCAGGGTCTGGTGCAGCACCTGCCAGCTGGCCCGCAGCATCAGCGCGCAGAGCGGCAGGGCGAGGGCCACATCCAGCCAGGGGATCCCCAGGGTCAGCGCCCCGGCCAGTCCCAGCAGCACCATCACCGAGGTGCCCACGTCACTTCGGGTGTGGGCCGCATCGGCGCGCAGCAGGGAACTGCCCAGGCGGCGGGCCTGCCAGTGCTCGTAACCGGCCAGGGCGATGTTGCAGGTCAGCACCAGCAGGAGCAGCCCGAGCTCCGCCCAGCTCACCCGCAGGGGCTCCAGGCCGGCGAGCAGGCGCTGTGCGGCGGTCTGCAGGATTTCCCAGGCCGCCACCAGGATGAACAGGGCAATCACCAGGGAGCCGAGGGCTTCCGCCTTGCGGTGTCCATAGGGGTGATTGCGATCGGGCCGGGGGTCGGCCAGCCGGTTGGCCAGCAGGGCCACCACACTCGAGAGTCCATCGGTGGCGCTGTGCATGGCGTCCGCCAGCACCGCCAGGGAGCCGCTGAGCAGTCCCACCACCAGCTTCACCAGGCTGAGCAGCACATTCAGCGTCAGCGCCAGCAGCAGCACCTTCTGCACGGACTGCCGGCGGTCGGGCCTGACCACGGCGCATCGACAACTGTTTCACTGCCAACCTATCGGCACCGGGCCTGGTCGGGATGGGGGGTGTTGAGCTAAAGAGACGGGGATCGCACCGAGGGCGTTGACCACCCCGCAGCCCGCCAGCAGCGCCGGCACCAGCCCAGCCACCCCGTCCCTCACCGATCAGCTCGCTCGCCGTCTCTTGCCGATGGCAGCCGTTGCTGTGGGTGGTGGTGTGCTGCTCGAGGGCCTCGGCCAGGTGCTGCATGTGCCCCTGCTGGCGGCCTCCACGGCCACCGCCGGACTGCTGCTGTTCAGGGGTTGGTCCCGCTCGGCCGGTCGCTCCCCCCGGCTCGGCGACACCACCAGTGCGGGTTGGCTGCAGCGGCTGGAGCGCCTGCACCAGCAGTTCGAGCAGCTGGATCCGGACCGGGACGCCAGCGCCCGCCGCAGTGACCAGCTCGCGTGGCAGCGGACCCAGCTCGAGCGGCCCGGCCTGCATCTGGGCCTGGTGGGCGCCTGCCCGGAGGACACCTCCTGGCGGGAGCAGCTGGCGGCGAGTCTGCGGGGCCCTGCCGCCCTCAGCCTGCACTGGAGCCGCCCCCTGCCCCCGGCGACCGACCAATGGAGCTGGCCGGAGCCCTTTGCCAGCTGCGACGTCCTTCTCTATGCCCTGAAACCGCCCCTGCTGGCGGCCGACCTGCGCTGGATCCAGGCGGTGCCCGCCGGTCTGCCCCTCGTGCTGCTGGTGGAGGTGCCCAGCCAGGATGCCAGCGCCGCCGTGGCTGGCGCGTTGCGGGCCCAGCTGCCCACCGCTGCCGCGCTGGACGTGCTGTGCTGGCACGACCTGCCCGCCCTGAGCTCCCAGGTGCGCGGCCTGGGCGCCCGCTGGGCCGGGGAGGCCGCCGACCTGCGCATCCAGCGGCAACAGCGCTGCCTGGCGGCCCTGCACGGCCGCTGGCAGGGTGAACTGGAGGGGCTGCGGCGGGGCCGGTTCCAGCAGCTGCAGCAGCGCACCCAGTGGCTGGTGGCCGCCGGGGTGGTGGCCGCCCCCCTGCCCAGCCTGGATCTGCTGGTGCTGGCGGTGGCCAACGGGTTGATGGTGAAGGAGATGGCCCGGCTGTGGGACTGCCCCTGGGGGGCGGACCAGCTCAAGGCCACGGCGGTGGAACTGGCCCAGGCTGCCCTCTCCCTGGGGGTGGTGGAGTGGAGCAGCCAGGCCCTGGCCGGCGTGGTGAAGTGGCACGGGCCCACCTGGCTGCTGGGAAGTGCGGTGCAGGCCCTCAGCGCCGCCTATCTCACCCGGGTGGTGGGTCGGGCGATGGCCGACACCCTGGCCCGCTCGGTGGGCGTGGGTGAACCCGACCTGGAGCGCATCCGCCGGGAGGCCCCCCTGCTGGTGGCGCAGGCTGCACAGGCCGAAAAGCTCGATTGGCCGGCGTTTCTGCGCCAGGGCCGCCAGTGGCTGGCCGAGCAGGCGCGGGCCAGCCAGCCGGGCGCCCTGACGACAACCTGAAGGTGTGTAACGGGGCGGCTTGAAGTGCTGTAACGCAACTGGGCGAATGATTGCGTCCAGTGCTGATCAGGATGGGCGTGATTAGGTTTGATCAACCGCAGCCTGAGGTAGTCCCCTGCCTGTCTGCCCCGGGGCTGTCTGCCCCTGGGCTGGCAGAGGTGTGAGCGGAGTCAACCCCCGCTGCGGCCGTTCTCATCCTTCAGCTTTCACCTCTTTCCACGTTGAGGTCTGTGCCATGACCACTGCCATCCGCAGCGGCACGAGCAGCAACTGGCAGACGTTCTGCCAGTGGGTCACCTCCACCACCAACCGCCTCTATGTGGGCTGGTTCGGCGTGTTGATGATCCCCTGCCTGCTGGCTGCCACGATCTGCTTCATCATTGCCTTCATCGCCGCTCCCCCGGTCGATATCGACGGCATCCGCGAACCCGTTGCCGGCTCGTTCATCTACGGCAACAACATCATCTCCGGCGCCGTTGTTCCTTCCAGCAACGCCATTGGCCTGCACTTCTACCCCATCTGGGAGGCGGCCTCCCTGGATGAGTGGCTGTATAACGGCGGCCCCTACCAGCTGGTGGTGTTCCACTTCCTGATCGGCATCTCGGCCTACATGGGCCGCCAGTGGGAGCTCAGCTACCGCCTGGGCATGCGCCCCTGGATCTGTGTGGCCTACAGCGCACCGCTGTCGGCGGCCTTTGCCGTGTTCCTGGTGTATCCCTTCGGTCAGGGCTCCTTCTCCGACGGCATGCCCCTCGGCATCAGCGGCACCTTCAACTTCATGCTGGTGTTCCAGGCTGAGCACAACATCCTGATGCACCCCTTCCACATGCTGGGGGTGGCCGGTGTGTTCGGCGGCAGCCTGTTCTCGGCCATGCACGGCTCGCTGGTGACCTCCAGCCTGGTGCGTGAAACCACCGAAACCGAGAGCCAGAACTACGGCTACAAGTTCGGCCAGGAGGAAGAGACCTACAACATCGTGGCTGCCCACGGTTACTTCGGCCGCCTGATCTTCCAATACGCCAGCTTCAATAACAGCCGCAGCCTGCACTTCTTCCTCGGTGCCTGGCCCGTGGTGGGGATCTGGTTCACGTCCATGGGCATCAGCACCATGGCCTTCAACCTGAACGGCTTCAACTTCAACCAGTCGATCCTGGATGCCCAGGGTCGGGTGTTGCCCACCTGGGCCGATGTGCTCAACCGCGCCAACCTGGGCATGGAAGTCATGCACGAGCGCAACGCCCACAACTTCCCGCTGGATCTGGCCACCACCACCGCCGTGCCCGTGGCGCTCTCGGCCCCGGCCATCGGCTGACCTGGAAGGCATGGTGGCGGGTTTTTCACGGGCACCGCCATGGGCCGAATCCCAACCCCCGCGGGACCGCCTGCGATCATCAACCCCGTTGAACGGGAGCTGACCTGTGCCAGTGCCGGACTCCCAGCTTCTGGATTCGCGGGTTGTGTTCGCCTTTCTGCTCACCCTGGCTGCCGGACTGTCCACGGGCGTCGGCAGTCTGCTGGGCCTGTTCAACCGGGGATTCAGTCCCCGCGTGCTCAGCATCGCCCTCAGTTTTTCGGCGGGAGTGATGCTGTATGTGTCATTTGTGGAGATCCTGCCCAAGGCCCGGGAGATCCTCAGTGGCCCGCTGGGCAACCAGTCCGGTCATGGCCTGGCGGTGCTGGCCCTGTTCGCCGGCATGGGGGCAATCGCCCTGATCGATCGGCTGCTGCCGATCCCGGAAACGGCTCTCTCCCCGGCCCTGCAGGCCAGTCGGGAGGGGCCGGGCCCGATCGCAGCCCGCGACCAGCAGGCCAGGGCCAATCTGATGCGCACCGGCCTGTTTTCAGCGCTGGCGATCGCCATCCACAACTTTCCGGAGGGGCTGCTCACCTTTCTGGGCGCCCTCTCCAGCCCGCGCCTGGGCATCGGGATTGCCATCGCCATCGCCATCCACAACATCCCTGAGGGGCTGGCGGTGTCGGCGCCGATCTACTACGCCACCGGCAGCCGGCGTCAGGCCTTCTGGATCTCCCTGGCCTCGGGCATGGCCGAGCCGCTGGGAGCCCTGGTGGGCTATGTGTTCCTGCGGGCCGTGCTCACCGACATCCTGCTGGGGCTGGTGTTCGCCAGCGTGGCCGGCGTGATGATCTACATCTGCTTCGATGAACTCCTGCCCACGGCCCAGCGCCTGGCCTCCCACCACTATCTGATGATCGGCGGTGTGCTGGCCGGCATGGCCGTGATGAGCATCAGCCTGGTGCTGCTGGGCTGAGCACCAGCCACCGTTTCCTGGATTCCGCGTGCTGTCCTCCGGCCCGTCCTCCCTCGCCCCCTCCACCCCGGCTGGGCCCAGCCAGCAGCGCTGGCCCTGGTGGCCCCTGCTGCCGCTCTACCCCTACGGACGCCGCCGCACGCTGGTGCGGGAACTGGTCCCGGGCCAGGTGTGGGGCTTTGAGCAGCTGCAGGGCATCTTCTATGTGGCGGTGCCGATCCGCATGACGGTGCTGCGGCTGCGCCAGGGATTGCTGCTCTATGCCCCCCTGCCGCCCACCGGTGAGCTCCTGGCGGCCCTGGCTGAGCTGGAGCGGTGCCATGGCCCCGTGCGCACGATCGTGCTGCCCACCGCCTCAGGCCTGGAGCACAAGCTGCCCACCCCTGCCCTGGCCCGGGCCTTCCCCACCGCGGAGGTGTGGGTGGCCCCCGGCCAGTGGAGTTTCCCCCTGCCCCTGCCGTCCAGCTGGCTGGGATTCCCGGCCGGCCGCACCCGGGTGCTGTTCGAGCAGGGACTGCCCCACACCGACGAACTCGACTGGTGCGGTCTCGGCCCCCTGGATCTGGGGCTGGGGCGGTTCATGGAGGTGGCCTGCCTGCACCGG
This sequence comes from Cyanobium sp. M30B3, assembly GCA_018399015.1. Taxonomy (GTDB): domain Bacteria; phylum Cyanobacteriota; class Cyanobacteriia; order PCC-6307; family Cyanobiaceae; genus NIES-981. Next base: position 1,765,805 of record CP073761.1, on the reverse strand, counting down.
CCCAGCGGCAGCCTGCTGCTCACCGATGCCCTGGTGGCCATCGGCGCCGATCCGCCGGCCGTCTTCGACGCCGATCCCACGCCGCTGTTGTTCCATGCCCGTGACCGGGGGGACCAGCCCCTGGAGGACACGCCGGAGTCTCGACGCAAGGGCTGGCAGAGGCTGGTGCTGTTTGCGTCCTACCTGCGGCCGGCCCCCCTGGAGGTGCCGGGCTGGGGAGAGGTGCTGGCCCGGGCCATGGCCCCCGGTCTGCGCCGGCCGCGGGTTTACTTCGGGCTGTACCCCTTTCGCTGGCAACCCGACTGGCAGGAGGCCTTCCGGGAGCTGGTGCCAGGCGACCAGCCCCGTCTGCAGGTGGCGCCTGTGCTGGAGCGGCTGGTGTTTCCCCGCTGCCGTGGCGCCCTGGTGGACTGGATCGGCCGTCTGGCCCAGCTCCACGAGCTGCGCTGGCTGATCCCCGCCCACTACGAGGCCCCGGTGCCCTGTGACGCTGCCCGCCTGGCCGCTCTGGCGGGTGAACTGGGCAGCCGCCCCTGGGCACCGGAGCGGGACAGCTGGGCCACCCTGGCCCGCCTGGATGACACGCTGCTGCGTCTGGGGCTGGTGCCCCGCGATCCCCAGCTCTGACCCCAGCTCAGAGGCGCAGGGGGCCGGGATCGGCGTCCAGCTCGTCGGTGCCGCCGCTGGCGATCAGGCTGGCCTCCAGCTCCATGCGCTGTTCCATCTGCCGCAGGAAGTAGCCGGTCATCATGGCCGAGGCCAGCAGGCTGGCGAGATTTTCGCGGTTGGTCTGCACCTTCACCTCGAAGTGCTCGCCGGGAAGCATGCCCAGCAGGCCCTGCACGTTGTGGCGAATGATGTCCTGAATCTCACCGCTGGCTGAGCGGGCCACCCGTTGCAGCACATCCGGGGACTGATCCTGGAGGTATTGGATCAGGGCATTGCCGCTGATCGACTCGTTGTCGCTCGTCAGGAACTCCGGGTTGAACATGCCTCGGTGTGCTCTGCGTCACTTGTGCACCCTAGTCGAGTTACCCTGCAGCTCCCGACGGTTCTGCCGTTGGGGAGAACCGAATCGCTCCGAACCGGCTCAGGGGCCAGTAGCGCAGCACCGCCGTGCCGATCAGCTCGCTCTCCGGCAGGGTGCCCCAGAGGTGCGAGTCGAGGCTGGCATTGCGGTTGTCCCCCAGCACCAGCAGCTCGCCCGGGGGCACGGTGAGCTGCGGCAGTTCATAGGTCATCGGTTCGGCCCGCCAGTCGGGCTGCACAACCTGGCCGTTGCGCCAGAGCTGCCCGTCGCGCACGGCGATGCGATCGCCGGGTAGCCCCACCAGCCGCTTGATCAGAGCGGTCTCGGCGCCGTAACCCGCCGCCTGCAGCTGCGGCGGCGGGTGGAACACCACCACCGTGCCGGTGGGCAGGGGCCGGTGCAGCCGCACCCGCAGCTTCTCCACCAGCACCCGGTCCTCCAGTTGCAGGGTGGGCAGCATCGAGCCCGAGGGGATCCAGCGGGGTTCGATCACGGCCCAGCGCAGCGCCAGGGCCACCAGCACCCAGAGCAGCAGGGTGCGCAGCTGGCGCCAGAGGCCCTCCGCTGGCTTTGGGGTCGTGGACAAGGGCACAGGAGGATGGCAGAACCATCTTGCAGCGCTCCGGTTTGCCGTTGGCCCCATCCCCGGCCCCATCCACACCAGCCCCCCCCGATCCGGCAACCCCCGATCCCGCCCTGGCCGGCCGCAATCTGGATGCGGCCCTCGCCTTGCTGGCGGCGCTCAGCGCTGGTGGCGTGCAGCACTGGGTGCTCTGCCCCGGCAGCCGCTCCGGCCCCCTGGCCAGCGGCGTGGGCCTGCTGGTGGCTGGCGGGCGCGGCTGCCTCCACACCGCCATCGATGAGCGCTCGGCGGCGTTCTTCGCCCTCGGGCTGGCCCTGGCCAGCGGCGAGCCGGCCGCCGTGATCACGACCTCCGGCTCGGCGGTGGCCAACCTGCTGCCCGCGGCGGTGGAGGCCGACCATGGCGGGCTGCCGCTGCTGCTGCTCAGCGCCGACCGTCCGGCCCGGCTCAAGGGCTGCGGCGCCAACCAGACGGTGAACCAGGAGTGTTTTCTGGCGCCCTCGGCGCGTTGGCTGGGCCAGGGGGATGGCCGGGGCCTGGCCGTGATGGAGCCGCAGTCCCTGGTGGGCCTGGCCGCCACCGCCCTTGCCCATTGCCGCGGCGCCCGCGGCCAGGCCCCCGGGCCCGTGCATCTCAACCTGCCCTTCGACGAGCCGCTGCATGTCCCTGGCTCCCCGGCCCGGCAGCCCTTCATCACCGCGGATGCCCGACAGGACTGCTGTGCCCAGGAGGGCTGGGCAGGGGATCAGCCCGCCCCCCCGCAACGCACGAGGCTGGCCGGCCTGGATCCCGACCTGCCCGGCCTGGTGGTGGCGGGCCCCTGGCGCGGCCATCCCAGCGCCTGGCCGGGGTTCGTGCAGGCGCTGAAGCGCTGGCAGACGCGCACGGGCTGGCCGGTGCTGGCCGATGGCCTCAGCGGGCTGCGCGGCTGCAGGGGGCTCCGCCTGGTGTCGGCCTACGACCTGGTGGGCGCGGCGTTGCCCCCGTCCCTGGCCACCTGCCTGCCGGGCCTGCAGGTGCTGCGTCTGGGACCGTTGCCGGCCAGCCGCCGCCTGCAGGACCTGCTCGAGGCCTGCGGTGGTTCGCAGCTATTGATCACGGAGGGGGACCCCCGCCCGCTCGACCCCCTGGGCCGCTGCGCCGCGCAGTGCTCCGCCGGCCTGGCCGGCTGGCTGGCCCAGCTGGGGCCGGAGTGTCTGCAGGGTTCCCCCGCCGGGGTCTGTCGCTTGTTCGCCGACCATTGGCTGGATCTGGAGCGGCGATTGCAGGCCCTGCTGGACCAGCAGCTGCTGGCCAGCCCGGCCGGCCGGCGTGTGCCCTGGGGGGAACCGGCCCTGGCCCGCCGCCTGGCCCGTCTCCTGCCGGCGGGGGTGCCGGTGGTGCTGGCCAACAGCTCGCCGGTTCGGGATTGGGAGACGTTCACGGACAGCCGCGGCCCGGCCCGGCGCCTGCTGGGCTGCCGCGGGGCGTCGGGCATCGATGGCACCCTCTCGATCGCCTGCGGCGTGGCCGAGGCGGCCGGCCAGGCGGTGCTGCTCAGCGGCGATCTGGCCCTGCTGCACGACAGCAACGGCTGGCTGTGGCGCCAGCAGCTCGGTGGCCGCCTGCTGGTGGTGCTGATCGACAACGGCGGCGGTGGCATCTTCGAGCAGCTGCCGATCCGGCCCCAGGACCAGGGGCCGCAGGGTTCCTCGCTCCCCCCGGATTCGTTCCCGCCCGACTTCGAGCGCCTGTTCGCCATGCCCCAGGCGGTGGATCAGGCCGCCCTGGCCGCCGCCCATGGGGTGCCCAGCCGCCAGGTGGAGAGCTGGGCGGGCCTGGAGGCAGGGGTGGCCTGGGGGCTGGAGCAGCCCCTGGCCCTGCTGGTGCTGCGCACCGACCGCCGCGCTGACGCGGCCTGGCGACTGGCCCTGCGCAGAATGGCCTGCTCCCTGGCCGATTCGCCATGAGCGTCGCCTGGCAGCCCGCCGGCTCCTACGAGGACATCCGCCTGGAGCTGAGCGAGGAGGGCATCGCCCGGATCACGATCAACCGACCGCACAAGCGCAACGCCTTCCGGCCCCGCACCGTGTCCGAGCTCTGCGACGCCTTCGCCCGGGTGCGCGACAACCCCCGCATCGGCGTGGTGCTGTTCACCGGCGCCGGGCCGGCGGCCGATGGCGGCTGGGCCTTCTGCGCCGGCGGCGACCAGAGCGTGCGCGGCGACGGTGGCTACGTGGATGAGGACGGCCTGCCCCGCCTCAACGTGCTGGATCTGCAGCGGCTGATCCGCAGCCTGCCCAAGGTGGTGATCGCCCTGGTGGCGGGCTACGCCATCGGCGGCGGCCAGGTGCTGCACCTGCTCTGCGATCTCTCCCTGGCGGCCGACAACGCCCGCTTCGGCCAGACCGGTCCTCGGGTGGGCAGCTTCGATGGCGGCTTCGGCGCCGGCTACCTGGCCCGGGTGGTGGGCCAGCGCAAGGCGCGGGAGATCTGGTTTCTCTGCCGCCAGTACGGGGCGGATGAGGCCCTGTCGATGGGGCTGGTGAATGCGGTGGTGCCCCTTGACCAGCTCCAGGAGGAAGGGGTGCGCTGGGCGCGGGAGGTGCTGCAGCACAGCCCCACGGCGATCCGCTGCCTGAAGGCGGCCTTCAATGCCGAAACCGACGGGCTGGCAGGGATCCAGGAGCTGGCCGGCCAGGCCACCCACCTCTTCTACCGGACGGCCGAGGGCCAGGAGGGCCGCAATGCCTTTCTGGAGAAGCGTCCGCCCGACTTCTCCGCCGAGCCCTGGCTACCTTGAGCTGCGGATGTGATGTGCAGCCAGGCCCAAAGGCCGATCGTCCTCAGGATGCGTTCCCCCAGGTTGCTTCCGGTTCTCTGCGGCGCTCTGGCCCTGGGCCTGCTGCCCATGGCTGCGCTGCGGGCCGCTCCCAGCTCAGCAGAGGGCTCCGGATCCCTGCCGCAACCCCTCTCCACGGACGCCCCTGTGCCGGCAGCTTCCGTGCTCGGCGATGGCCTCAGCATGTCCGCGCCCTTCCGCCCCGCCCCGTTCCGCGCTGCCGAGCCAGCCCCTGGGCAGGTGGCTGTGCTGCAGGAGCAGGCGCAAGCCCAGCGGGAACTGGTGCTCGATCGCCGCAACCGCCTGCTCAGGGTGCTGGAGAACGGCCAGGAGCTGCGCAGCTTCCCGGTGGCCGTCGGCCGACCCGGCTGGGAGACGCCGGTGGGCCGCTTTGCCGTGATCGAGCGGGTGGCCGACCCCAGCTGGGAGCATCCGGCCACCGGCGAGACGGTGCCGCCGGGGCCGACCAATCCCCTGGGCAGCCGCTGGATCGGCTTCCACCGCGACTGCCTGGGCCGCTCCGGCTTCAACGGCCGCGAGCACCTGGTGGTGCAGGGCTGCGTGAGCTCCGGCTTCCACGGCACCCCCAACCGCGACAGCGTGGGGCAGGCCGTGTCCCATGGCTGTGTGCGGCTGTTCGACGAGCACGTGCAGGAGCTGTTCGAGCTGGTGCAGCTGGGTACCCCCGTCACCGTGCTGCCCTGATCCCGGCAGGAGCGGGGGAAGATCGCCCTTACAGTTGCGCCCACCTGGTGAGTGGTGGGATGCGCATCCTGTTCGCAGCGGCTGAGTGCGCCCCCCTGGTGAAGGTGGGCGGCATGGGCGATGTGGTGGGTTCTCTGCCTCCCGCCCTGGCCCGCCTCGGCCATGACGTGCGCGTGATCCTGCCGGGCTACGGCCGGCTGTGGTCGAGGCTCTCGATTCCGGCCGAGCCGGTGTGGCGGGGCCACACGATGGGCAACGACTTCGCCGTGTTCGAAGCCCGCCATCCCACCACCGGACTGCCCCTGTATCTGGTGGGCCATCCGGTGTTCGATGCCGAGCGCATCTACGGCGGCGATGACGAGGACTGGCGCTTCACCTTCTTCGCCAGTGCCACCGCTGAGTTCTGCTGGCACCACTGGAAACCCCAGGTGCTGCACTGCCACGACTGGCACACCGGCATGTTGCCGGTGTGGATGCACCAGGACCCGGAGATCAGCACCGTGTTCACCATCCACAACCTCAAGTACCAGGGCCCCTGGCGCTGGAAGCTCGACCGCATCACCTGGTGCCCCTGGTACATGCAGGGCGACCACACGATGGCGGCAGCCCTGCTCTATGCCGACCGGGTGAATGCGGTGTCGCCCACCTATGCCCAGGAGATCCGCACGGCGGAGTACGGCGAGAAGCTGGAGGGGTTGCTCAATTTCATCAGCGGCAAGCTGCGCGGCATCCTCAACGGCATCGACCTGGACGACTGGAATCCGGCCACTGATGCCTTGCTGCCGGCCCGGTTCTCGGCCGACGATCTCGGGCCACGGGCGCAGAACAAGCGCCAGCTGCAGGAGCGTTTCGGGCTGACGGTGGCCCCCCGCAGTTACCTGATGGGCATGGTGAGCCGGCTGGTGGACCAGAAAGGGGTGGATCTGCTGCTGCAGGTGGCCGACCGGGTGCTGGCCTACACCGACAGCCAGATTGTGGTGCTGGGCACCGGCGACCGCACCTACGAGGCCGGCCTCTGGCAGATGGCCGCCCGCCATCCCGGCAGGTTTGCGGTGTTCCTCACCTACGACGACGCCCTCTCCCGGCTGATCTACGGGGGCAGCGACGCCTTCCTGATGCCCAGCCGCTTCGAGCCCTGCGGCATCAGCCAGATGCTGGCGATGCGCTACGGCTCGATCCCGGTGGCGCGCATGGTGGGCGGCCTGGTGGACACCGTGCCCCCCAACGATCCGGCCGCCGGGCGCGGCACCGGCTACGGCTTCGATCGCTACGAACCGATCGACTTCTACACGGCGATCGTGCGCTCCTGGGAGGCCTACCGCAACCCCACCGCCTGGGCCGAGCTGCAGAAGCGGGCGATGGCGGTGGACTTCAGCTGGGAGCGCTCGGCCCTGGAGTACGACGCCATGTACCGCGACGTGTGCGGCGTGAAGGAGCCCACACCGGAGGCGGCGGCGGTGGAGCAGTTCTCCCAGGGGCAGGACGCCGACCCCAGCCGCCGCGGGCTGGCCGGGCTGCTCAAGCGGCGCTGATCGTTCCTGGTGGCTGAGCTGCGGGATCGGCCGGACGGCGAGGATCTGCCCGCCCCGTATGTGAATCCCTGGGGCCTGTTGCGCCGCGACCTGCTGGCGGTGCTGGCCTCCATGCGGCTGGGGCTGTGGCAGCTGTGGCGGCGCAACCGCCAGGGTGATCTGCCCCGGCCGGTGTTCTGGCCCCAGGCGCTGGCGGCCTGGTTCTGGCCGCTGCTGCTGGCCTTGCTGCTCAGCCTGCTGGTGGCGGCCGGTTGGGGGCTGGGGAGCCTGGGCAGTCCATCCCCTGGTGAGAGGCTCCCTGAGGCTCCCGCCGCCGAGGTGTCCCGGGCTGTGGAGCGCCCCGTTGACGAACCGCTCGCCGAGCCCCCACCCGCTCAGGAACCCCTGGCTGAGGAACCCCTGGCTGAGGAACCCCCAGAGAACGCTGAACTCCCTGAGCCCGACCCCCTGCTGCAGGCCTTTGCCGCCGAGCCGAGGGCAGGGCTGCTGGGGGCGGCGCGGCTGCGGGAAGCCGATGGGGATCTGGAGCTGGTGCTGGATCCGACTGGCTGGCAGGCGCTGCCGGCGGCCGAGCGCCAGGAGCTGGCGGAGCAGTGGCAGCTGCGGGCTGAATTCCTGGGCTCGGGGCGCCTGTGGCTGCTGGATTCCCAGGGAACGCCGCTGGCGCGCAGCGCCCGGGTGGGCTCAGGCATGATCCTGCTCGCTCCTCCGTCGTCTGCGCATGCCCCTTGATCTCACCTGCCTGCAGCAGCTCTGGGGTGCGCCCCTGGTGGGGGATGCCAGCGAGAGCCCTGCGCCGCAGCTGGGCGCGATCAGCACCGATAGCCGATCACTGGCGCCCGGCAGCCTGTTCGTGCCGCTGGTGGGCGAGCGGTTTGACGGCCACCACTTCCTGGCCGACGCCGTGGCGGCCGGCTGCCGGGCACTTCTCCTGCAGCCCGATCGCGTTGATCCCGCCGCCCTGGAGAGCCTGTGCCAGCAGGCTGGCGCCAGCGGCTGTGCCATCTGGGCGGTGGACGACACCCTGCTGGCCTACCAGCAGCTGGCACGGCAGTGGCGGCGGCAGCTGGGGCTGCCGCTGGTGGCGGTGACCGGCTCGGCCGGCAAGACCAGCACCCGCGAGCTGATCCGGGCGGCACTGGGGCCACTGGGGCCGGTGCTGGCCTCCACCGGCAATGAGAACAATGACGTGGGCGTGCCCCTCACCCTGCTCAAGGCCACCCAGGAGCACCGTGCCCTGGTGATCGAGATGGGCATGCGCGGGCTGGGGGAGATCGAGCGGCTGAGCCTGTGTGCCGAGCCGGACGTGGCGGTGATCACCAACATCGGCACCGCCCACATCGGTCGCCTGGGCAGCCGCGAGGCCATCGGCCGGGCCAAGTGTGAGATCACCACGGGCCTCAAGCCGGATGGCCTGCTGGTGATTCCCGCCGGCGACCCCCTGCTGGAGGCGGCGGTGGCGGCTGTGTGGCAGGGGCGCGTCTGCCGCATTGCCCTGGCCGATGAGCCCGGCGTGGAAGGGGCCGACCTGGTGGGCCGCTACGACGGCGCGGCTGGTTGCCTGGATCTGGAGCACCAGCGCCTGAGGCTCCCCCTCGATGGCCGCCACAACGCCCGCAACCTGCTCCTGGCCGCCGCCGTGGCGCGGGAGCTGGGAGTGCCCCTGGGCGCCATGGAGGCCCTGGAGGTGGCGGTGTCGGACGGGCGCAACCGGCGGCTGCAGCTGGGCGGACTCACCGTGCTGGATGAGACCTACAACGCCTCACCGGAGGCGGTGCTGGCCGCCCTCGACCTGCTGGCGAGTCAGGGCGGCCGGCGCTTCGCGGTGCTGGGCACGATGCTGGAACTGGGGGAGCAGAGCGAGGCGTTGCACCGGCAGGTGGCCGAGCGGGCCCGGGAGCGGGGGCTCGATGGCCTGGTGGTGGTGGCCTCCGGGGCCGAGGCGGTGGCGATGGCTGAAGCCGCCGGCGGCCTGCCCCGGCTGGCGGTGGTGGCCACGCCCGAGCAGGCCGCCGCCCCGCTGGCGGAGTGGCTGGCCCCCGGCGATGTGCTGTTGCTCAAGGCCAGCCGCGGTGTGGCTCTGGAGCGCCTGCTGCCGCTGCTGGAGGACCTGGTCTAGGCCTGGCCCCGCCAGTCTTCCCGCACCAGCTGGCGTGCACGGCCCAGGGCCAGGGCGCCGCTGGGCACGTCCTTGGTGAGGGTGGATCCGGCCCCTACGGTCACGTTCTCGCCGATGGTGATCGGTGCCACCAGCACCGAGTTGGCGCCGGTCTTGCTGCCGGCGCCGATTACTGTGCGGTGCTTGTTCACGCCGTCGTAGTTGGCGGTGATCGTGCCGGCGCCCACATTCACGTTTGCGCCCAGCTCGGCGTCGCCGATGTAGCTGAGGTGGTTCACCTTGCAACCCGGCGCCAGGCTGCTCTTCTTCACCTCCACGAAGTTGCCCACCCGGCAGCCCTCGCCCAGCTCGGCCCCGGGCCGCAGGTGGGCATAGGGGCCGATGGCGCAGTCGGCCGCCACCGCCGCTTCCCGCACCACCGACTGCACGATCGCCACCCGCTCGCCGATCTGCGCCTGCTCGATCAGGCAGCCCGGGCCGATGCGGCAGCCCTCGCCGATGGTCACGGCCCCGCGGAAGTGGCACTGGGGCTCCACCACCACGTCGCGGCCGAAGCGGGTGCCATCGCTGAGGGTGCAGCTGGCCGGATCGGTGAAGGTCACCCCCTCGCGCATCCAGTGCTCCCGCAGCCGCTGCTGCAGCACCGCCTCGCACTGGGCCAGCTGCAGGCGGTCGTTGATGCCGTTGATCTCATCGGCGTCGGCCACCTCCAGGTGCATGGCCGGACTGAGCATGGCCACCGTGTCGGTGAGGTAGAGCTCGCCCTGGTCGTTGTCGGCGCTGAGCTGGGGCAGCACGGCCGCCAGCTTCGGCCAGCTGAAGCAGTAGATGCCGGCGTTGATCAGGGTGTTGCTGCGCTGGGCGCCGCTGCAGTCGCGGTGTTCCACGATTCGCTCCACCAGGCCCCGGTCAGTGGCGAACACGCGGCCGTAGCCGGTGGGGTCGTCGAGGCGGGCAGTGAGCAGGGTCACGGCGGCGCCACTGCTGCGGTGCTGCTCCAGCAGCTGCTCGAGGGTGTCCGGCCGCAGAAGGGGCACGTCGCCGTTGAGCACCAGCAGGTCGCCGCTGAAGTCCTCCAGGGGCTGCAGCAGCTGCTGCACCGCATGGCCCGTGCCGTTCTGGGGATGCTGCAGCACGAATTCCAGCCCGGGCTGGTGGGCCAGGGAGTGCTCCACCCGCTCGGCCTGGTGGCCGACGATCAGCAGGCGCCGCTCGGGGCTGAGGTGCTCGCAGCTGGCCAGCACCCGCTCCACCAGCGTGGCGCCGGCCAGGGGCTGGAGCACCTTGGGCAGGGCACTCTTCATGCGGGTGCCCTTTCCAGCAGCCAACACGGCAACGGCGAGCATGGACCAGGCAACGGCTGGAGCGGAATCTACGTGCCCCGCTCCAGGCCCCAGCGGCGCCGCCAGGCGCTGGTGGAGGAGGCGCTGCTCGCGGCCTGGGCCCGCCGGCGGGCCGCCAGGATCTCCGTGGCGTCGGTCTGGCCGCTGGGGTCGCGGTAGGGCTCGGAGGCGCGGGTGTCCAGGTGATCCCGTTCCATGGCGCTGAGGGGCCGCAGGGGGCCGCCTCCCGCCGTGGCCGCGCCCGGCAGGCCGGTGGGGCTGGCGGCAGTGCCGAAGCTCCAGAGGTCGCCATTGCGGGGCGACTGGTCGCGCGGCGCCTGGATCGAGGCCAGCTGCAGTCCGGCCTGCATCAGGCTGCGGCGCACGGCGGCGGCACAGCAGTAGGTGAGCAGCCTTGCCTGGGGTTCGAGCAGGCGGGCCAGCTGGCCGAGGAACTCATGGCTCCAGAGTTCAGGGCAGCGCTGGGGGGAGAAGGCGTCCAGCAGCACCAGATCACAGCGGCCGGCCAGGTGCCGCGCGCCCAGCAGCTCCGGCAGCCGCAGGCGGGCATCGCCCCAGAGCAGCACGCCACCGCGACTGCCCTGGCCACCTCCGGCCAGAAGCCCTTCCAGCCAGCACACGGTGTGCTGCCGCCACTGGTTGCGGAAGGTGGGAGTGGCGAGGGCCTGGCGCAGGGGTTGCGGGTCGCACTCCAGCCCCCAGACCTCCAGCTCCAGGCCGCAGTCTTCGGCGGCCTCGCGCAGGGCGGCGCTGTTGGTGCCCAGGCCGAAGCCCACATCCACCACCCGCAGCCGCCGCCCGGGGGGGAAGCGCTCCAGCTGGGCTGGGTGCACGAACTTGGCCCGGGCCTCGCTCAGGGCACCGATGCCGCCGTGGAAGCCCTCACCGAAGCGTTCACTCCAGAGGCTGAAGCTGCCGTCGGCGCCAAGGCGGGGCCGCAGGGGCCCGGCCTCAGCCCCGCAGGCGCTGCAGGTCATCCCAGAACCGCGGGTACGACACGGCCGCCGCCTCCGGGCGCGCCAGGCTGGTGGTACCCTCGGCCACCAGGGCCGCCACCGCCAGGCTCATGGCCACCCGGTGGTCGGTCTCGCTGTCCACGCAGGCGCCCCGCAGGGCGGTGACGCCGGTGACGGCCATGCCGTCTTCGAATTCCTCGATGCGGGCGCCCATGGCGCCGAGCTGGCGGGCCATCACCGCCAGCCGGTCGGTTTCCTTGACGCGCAGCTCGGCGGCATCGCGGATGCGGCTGACGCCTGCGGCGCAGCAGGCCGCCACCGCCAGCGCCGGGATCTCATCCACCAGGCGGGGGATCAGCTCGCCGCCGATCTCAAAGGCCTGCAGGGGGCCATGGCGCACCCGCAAATCGCCCACCGGCTCGCCGGCCGCATCGCGGGCATGGAGCACCTCGATCCGTGCACCCATCTGCTCCAGCACCTCGAGGATGCCGGTGCGGCTGGGGTTGAGGCCCACGTTCTCCACCGTGAGATCGGCCCCGGGGGTGATGGCGGCGGCCACCAGCCAGAAGGCGGCCGAGCTGATGTCACCTGGCACCACCACGCCCTGGCCCCGCAGGCTGGCGCCGGGCACCACGGTGACCTCGGTGTTCCCGGGCCCGCCCACCGCCAGCTCGGCGCCGAAGGCCCGCAGCATGCGCTCGCTGTGGTCGCGGCTCTGGGCCGGCTCGATCACGGTGGTGGGGCCCGCGGCGGTGAGGCCGGCGAGCAGGATGGCGCTCTTCACCTGGGCCGAGGCCACCGGCGTGCGGATCGTGGTGCCCCTCAGGCCCTGACCCAGCACCGCCAGGGGGGCGAAGTTACCGTCCTTGCGGCCGTGGATCACGGCACCCATCTGGCCCAGGGGCGCCCCCACGCGCCGCATCGGCCGCCCCCGCAGGGAGGCGTCGCCGCTGAGCACGAAGTGGCGGCCCGTGCGGCCGGCCAGCAGCCCCAGCATCAACCGCATGGTGGTGCCGGAGTTGCCGCAGTCGAGCACGTCGGCCGGTTCCTGCAGGCCATCGAGCCCCACCCCTTGCACCCTCACCGGTTCACCGGCGCGGATCGCCGACACCTCCACCCCCATGGCCCGCAGGCAGGCGGCGGTGGAGAGGGGGTCTTCGGCGGGCAGCAGGCCCTCGATCCGGGTGGTGCCCTCGGCGATGGCCCCGAACAGCAGGGCGCGGTGGGAGATCGACTTGTCGCCCGGCACCCGCACCGTGCCGCCCAGGCTGCCGCCGCCGCTGATCGGCAGGGGGCTGGGCTGGGCGGTGGTGACAACCACGGGCAGAGAAGGCGCTGGTGGGGCGATCCTATGGACCGTGCATGGCGATGCCGATGACCTGGCTGCTTTCCCTGCTGCTCAGCCTGCTGCTGGCCGTACCCGCCGGGGCCGCCGGGCCGGGGCCCCTGCAGCGCGATCGCTACCTGTGCGACGGCGATCCGCTGCTGGCCGAGGTGTACGCGGGCGCCGTGGACGCCGCCGACATCCCCAACAGCGTTGCCGGCACCGTGCCGGGGGCCTATGTGGTGCTGCAGTGGCGCGGCCTCAGCCTGCAGCTGCCGCGCACCAACAACGCCGGAGCCCCCAGCTACACCGACGGCCGCTGGTGGTGGAGCCCGGCGGATCCGCAGGCGCCGGAGTTCAGGCAACGGCGCGCCAGCATCACCACTTATGCCTGCGTGCCCGACCCAGCCTGACCCGATCCCTCAGGATCGAGGAAGGGCTCGAGGAAGCTGAGCGGTCGGGCCATGGTTTCCGAGAAGCCGAGGATCCCCCGGTCTCGGTGCTCGTACAGCAGGCGGTTGTCGCCATCGAGCAGGAAGGTGCCACCGCGCTGGGTGAGGTGGGCATCGCTGGGCACATAGGTGCGCCAGCGGCCCAGCACCTCCACCATGTTGCCCAGGCGCACGCTGGCCACTTCGAAGGGACGCTGGCAGCCACTGCCCAGCAGCGCGAACAGGGGGGATTGCAGCCGTTGCGGCGCCTGGCGGTCGCCGCTGTAGCCGCGCAGCACTTCAGCCAGGGTGCCGGGGGAGCCGATGCCCGCGCACATCAGCAGCAGCGAAGGCCAGGGTCCGCCCGCCCGCAGGCCGGCGTAGAGCCCCAGGGCCCGGTGCAGCTCGGGGCCCCGATCCACTGCCAGGCAGGGCCGGGGCAGGCCGGTGTAGGCACAGAAGCGCTCGGCGCCGGCGTCATTGCCGATGGCGATCGCCAGCAGGCCGATCCCGGCGGCTTTCAGCCGCGGCAGTGAGGCCGCCAGGGCCTGGGCGTACTCCAGGCTGTCGAAGTCGCCCAGCTGGCCCATCACCACCACCAACCGGCGCCGGCCCGCTGCCAGTTCGGGGAGCTGCTCCATTGGCGCGAGCCGCTCGAGCAGGGGCTGGGGCGCAGGGTTGGTGCCGGTGTTCAAGGGGATGATGGGGATGGCCTGACTGAACAGCGGAGATCAGCGGAAATCCAGTAGCCGTGGATACCGAATCGCATGTTGGTGCCGCAACCTGCGGCACAACCGCGTCTTTCACCGTAGGTTTGGCGCAACTTTTGCGTTTGTTCAGTGAAACGGCTTAACGGCTTGTTGATGGGGAGTCTGGCTTCCGCGATCGGTGCGCTGGCTCTCAGCACCCCAGCCCAGGCTGTTGTTCAGTGCACGGGCAACTCCTCCTTCGGCAGTGCCGCGGCGGGCTCGGGTGCCAACTGCGGTTTCCTGGGCGTTGGTGGAACCTTTGAACTGGATGTCACCAGTTTTTTTGCTGGTCTTGGTACTGATCCCTTTGATCTAACCCAGTTTGGAATCGGGGTCATTACCTCCGGCCAGTCACAGGTTTCCTTCTCCAATGTGAGGGCCGTGGTTACTGGCACTGCCAATAGCTTCCCCTTCACTTCTTCTCCCATTGCCATTTGGGGTGGAGATCTGGGTGGTGCCCCTATCCCCTTGGGTGATCCCAATCCCTTCGGATCAGCCACTACCAACTTCTCCTACGCGGCCAGCAACGGTCCAGTTGCACCTTTCAACGCATTCCGGGAAATCAGCTTTGCCTTCAATAACACCGGCGTTGGCGGTTTCGGTAGTTGGAAAGCATCACCTGACGAGATCAGCTTGACTTCGGTCACCAGTTTCATCATCACCGGCCAGCTCGACAGTGTGGGGACCGGCGATCCGAGTGCCACGAATATCATCAGTTTTGCGGCCGGCCCTGGCGGGATTCCAGACCCTGGTTCCACTGTTGGCGGTTTCTTCACCACCCAGGTTCCCGGTCCGCTGCCGATTGCCGGCGCCGGTGCGGCCTTCGCCTGGAGCCGCCGGCTGCGGCGCAAACAGAAGGCTGGCGCTGGTCTCTGACCGTACCCCTGGCCAGGCTTTCAGGTCACAGTTCTCCGCATTCGAAATTGCCCAGCGGCAACCCCTGCCGTTGGGCTTTTTTGGATGCCTGTTCATCTTGTTCGATCCCCGGGTGTCAGCGACTCCAGGCCCCCTTGGGAGCCCGCTAACCTGCCGGCTGGGCGGGCATGCTTGACATCCCGGTTCCTCGGTCGGCATCAGCAGGCCGCTGTTCAAGCGCATGCCAGCAAGAGGCTGAGCCATAGGCGTTCGGGCCTGGAAGTGACGATTTGCGCAATTGATTTCTCGCGGTTTCGTCGCTGTCGGAGCTGCTCGCTTGCTTGACACATCCCTACGATTGGCTGGCTGCCGAGTGTTTTCGATACTCGATTTCTGATGTTCCACCGGCCTGGAAGCCTTGCCTGAGGTGTGCCCACCAGCATCCACCCATCAATGGGATCGGACTCCGCTCTTTTCTCATCCTTCTTTCCTGCCCCTGTTCTCTCCATGCCCCTGCACCCCTCCATGTTGGTGACCTTCGGGAGCATCACCACCACCCAGACGAAGGTGCTTCGGCTCACCTACCGGGTGTTGATGATCGCGTTCGTTCTGTTTGTGATCACCGCCGCCCTGCCCCTCAATCTGCGCTCGCAGGTGTGGGGACACCAGTTCTCCAGCGCCATTCTCAATGTGTGCGTGTTGCCCTGGCTGGCCCTGGCCCTCGGTTTCCTCGGCGTGACGCTGCAGCAGCGCGAGCAACTTCAGGCCCGGCTGGCGGCGGGTGACGCCAGGCCTGCAGCATCGCTGGTTCGAGCTGATCGGGGCGGTTCCGAAGAGGACAACGACAAGCCCGACCGCCCACCGCTGGCCAAGGATGGCGACCTTCGCTTCATGGCCATGCTCGGCTTCTATGGCATGGTGCTGCTGGCGGTGTGGCAGCTGGTGCTGTTCGCCGGCTCGCTCGGCCAGATCGATGCCCGGCAGGTGGGTGAGAGCCAGGTGATTGATCAGCGCTTCGGCGTGCTGCAGCAACAGCTCAAGCAGTTGCCTCCCGAGCGTCTCGATCAGGCGTTTCAGCGGCTCGGGCTGCCCCCTGCACCTGCCGGCCAGTCCGACGATCCCTTCGAGCGCTTGCAGGACCGCCGTACCCAGGTGAAGCAGGAGACCAACCGCAAGGCAGGCCAGGCCCGCTTCCTGCTCACCCGGGAATCGCTGCGCAACTTGCTGCTGGCCGTGCTGTACGCCACAGGCTTCTATGGTCTGGCCCGCTCCTGACCCCACCTCTGGCCTCCCGCGTCCAGCGCCGCTCCCCCTTTCTCCGCCGCGTCAGCAGCCGGCCGGAGCGCATGGCTGCTGCCCGGTACCCCTTCACGGTGCCGGCCCTCCAGGCGGGCATTGATCTGCCGTTCCCCTCGCCGGTCACCTTTCTGGTGGGCGAGAACGGCAGCGGCAAGTCCACCCTGCTGCAGGCGATCGCCGAATGCTGTGGCTTCAATCCCGAGGGCGGCAGCCGCGATCACCAGCGCCCGGCCGACGCCGAGCCCTCGGCCCTGGCCAGCGCCCTGCGGCTGGCCTGGCTGCCCAGGGTGAGCGAGGGCTTCTATCTGCGGGCTGAGAGCTTTTTCAATGTCGCCACCTATCTCGATGGCGTCTCCACGCTGGAGTCGTACGGGGGCCGCTCGCTCCACGCCCAGTCCCACGGGGAGTCGTTTCTGGCGCTGTTCACCAACCGCTTCTCCCGGGGACTCTTCCTTCTCGATGAACCGGAGGCGGCCCTCTCGCCCCAGCGCCAGCTCGCCTTCCTGCGGGTGATCCACGACCTCAGCACCCCCGGCTGCGGCCAGTTCATCATCGCCACCCATTCGCCGATCCTGTTGGCCTTTCCAGGCGCCACCCTCTACAGCTTCAGTGGCGAGGGCATCCGCCCGATCGCCTATAGGGACTGCGAGCATGTGCAGCTCACCCGCAGCTTTCTCAACGCTCCGGAACGCTTCCTGTCAGTTCTGTTCGAAGCCGAGTCGCAGCCATAGGATCCCTCTGCTCCCACGCCGTTTCGAGGGCTGCATCGATGGTTCATTCACGCCTTTTCAGCCCGCTGCTGGCTGCGGCCGGCGCTGCCCTGGTGGTTGATGCCGGAGCAGGGTTGGCGTCCTGTCGCTTTCTGATGCCCATCGGCGGCGGCGGTGAGCCGGTGGTGACCAAGCGGATCAGTCCGGATGGGCTGGTGCGCCGCAACAACTGGAACACCGACTTCGCCGTGGACCGGACCTTCGCCAGCTACCGGATTTTTCTCCAGTCTGCATCCAGCGAGCGGGGCGTGTTTCCGATCGCCGCTTTCCTGCGCTTCACCGACAACACCGATCTGCGGGTGGTGAATGAAAACCGCAGCCTGGAACCGGGCCAGGAGGTGAGCTTCGGACCTTTCCCGGCCGTGCCAGGCAAGCGCACCAACCAGGTGAACGTGCGCGTCGGCGCCACCACGATGCCTGCCTCCACCGGTTTCAGCTACCGGGTTTCGGTGCAGGGTTGCGACTGATCCTCAGCCCAGCAGCAGGCCGGCATCGCTGTCGGCGCTGGCCTCGGCGCTGCGCAGGTCGAACAGCAGGTCTTCCAGGCTGAGGGCGGCCAGGGCCTGCTCCCGGGCCCTCTCCAGCCGCCGCTGCAGGGCAGCCGTCACCTGGTCGGCGGGTGTGCAGCCTGGCTCCCCGTCCCCGCCCCCACCGCCGCGTTCCCCGAGGCCGGCCAGCACCGCCGCCAGGCTGATCGCAGCCGCTGGCTGGGCCAGCCTGTAGCCCCCATGCCGTCCCCGCCGCGCCTGCAGCAGCCCGGCCCGGCGCAGCCGCAGCAGCAGCTGCTCCAGCATCGGCTCGGGCAGCTGCTGGCTGTTGGCCAGCTGCTGGGTGGAGCGCCACTGCCCCGGTACACCGGCCAGCTCCAGCAGGGCCTTGAGGGCGTGGCTGGCCTGGCGCGACAGCATGGATCGCCCTCAGCCGGCCGCCGCCTGCCCCGCCAGCCGCTCCAGCACGTGCTCCAGGGTGTAGCCGAACAGGGCCGGATCCGGTTCGCTGCCGCCGATGTCGGCCAGGCCCAGCTCGGCCCAGCGCGCATCGAGGCGGGCCTCCAGCTCGGCAGGCCGGCGCAGCGGCTCGCCCCAGGGGTGGCGTTTTTCCGGCCCGATCTTGGTGGTGGCATCGATCGCCAGGCGGCCGCCCAGGCCCAGGCGCTCGCTGGCGAAATCGAGGGTGTCGAAGGGGGTGTCCTCCAGCACGAACAGATCCCGCTGCGGATCCACCTGGGCGCTGATCGCCCAGATCACCTGGCGCGGATCGCGGATGTTGATGCTCTTGTCCACCACCACCACGAACTTGGTGTAGGTGAACTGGGGCAGGGCGCTCCAGAAGGCCATCGCCGCCCGCTTGGCCTGGCCCGGGTAGGCCTTGTCGATGGCGATCACGGCCAGCTTGTAGCTGAGCCCCTCCATCGGCAGGAAGAAATCCACGATCTCGGGGATCTGCTGGCGCAGGATCGGCGTGTAGATCCGGTTCAGGGCGATCGCCAGCATCGCGTCCTCCTTGGGCGGCCGGCCGCTGAAGGTGGTGAAGTAGATCGGCTCGCGCCGCTGGGTGACGCACTGGATGCGCACCAAAGGCGACTCCTCGACGCCGCCGTAGAAGCCCATGTGGTCGCCGAAGGGGCCGTCGGCCAGCTCCTCACCCGGCGTGATCGTGCCCTCCAGCACCACCTCGCTGTGGCTGGGCACCTCCAGGTTCACGGTCTTGCACTTGGCCAGCCGCACCCCTTCACCGGCGTAGAGCCCGGCGAACAGCCACTCGCTCAGCTGCACCGGGATCGGCGTGGCCGCCGCCATCACCAGCAGCGGATGCACGCCGATGGCGATGGCGATCTCCAGCTTCTTGCCCAGCGCCGCCGCCTTGCGCAGGTGGCGGGCGCCGCCGCGCACGCTCAGCCAGTGCACGGTCATCGTGTTGACGCCCTGCTGCTGCAGCCGGTACACGCCCACGTTGGGGGTGCCGGTTTCCGGGTCCTTGGTGATCACCAGGCCCAGGGTGATGATCCGCCCCCCGTCGCCCGGCCAGGGCCGCAGCAGCGGCAGGGCGTCGAGGTTCACCGCCTCCCCCTTGAACACCTGCTGGCGGCAGGGGGGGGTGAGGTCCAGATCGGGCCTGGCCTTGAGCACATCCCAGAGCACCCCACCAAAGCGGGCGGCTTCCTTGAGCCCCTTGGGCGGGCGGGGCTGTTGCAGCAGGGCCAGCCGCTCCCCCAGCACCTCCAGCTCCTCGGCCCGCTCCATTCCCATGCTCCAGAGCACCCGCTCCTGGGTGCCGAGCAGGTTGATCGCCACCGGCATGGTTGAGCCGATCACGTTCTCAAACAGCAGGGCCGGTCCGCCGGCGGCCAGCACCCGGTCGGCGATCGCCGCCAGCTCCAGGTCCGGATCCACTGGCGCCGTGATCCGGCGCAGTTGGCCGCGCCCCTCCAGCACCTGCAGAAAACCGCGCAGGTCGCGGCGGCTGCGCGGGCTGGCGACGGTCGCGGTCATGGAGGTGGGTGGCACGGAGCTTGTGAGCAGGCTTGTGACCAGGCTCGAACCAGCGTTCTGGCAAGGCCTGGCCATCCGTGCCCAATGGCCTGCGTACTCTGACGCACCCCACCCGCCTGCTGCGGCCGTGCAACTCCACTATTTCCACACGTCTGAAAACGTGCCGCCCCTGCACCCCGTGGCGCAGGGCGGGCCCGATGCGGCGGTGGTGATCGACGTGCTGCGGGCCACCACCACCATCGCCTGGGCCCTGGAGAACGGGGCCGAGGCCGTGGAGGCCTTCGCCGACCTCGATGCCCTCAATGCCGCTGCCCAGGCCTGGCCGGCCGAGCGCCGGCTGCGGGCCGGGGAGCGCGGCGGCAGCCGGCTGGAGGGCTTTGATCTGGGCAATTCCCCCCTGGCGGTGACGCCTGAGGTGGTGGGCGGCAAGCGCATCTTCATGAGCACCACCAACGGCACCCGCTCCCTGGCGGCCGTGCGGGCGGTGCCGCTGTTGCTCACGGCCTGTCTGCCCAACCGCAGTGCCGTGGCCCGGCGCCTGCTGCAGCAGGGCTGCGAGCATGTGTGGATCGTGGGCAGCGGCTGGGAGGGTGCCTACTCCCTCGAGGACAGCCTGGCGGCGGGGGCGGTGGCCTCGGCGGCCCTGGAGCAGGCCGTGGCGCCCCACCGCGGCGTCACCATCGGCAACGACGAAATGCTGGCGGCGATGGCCCTCTGGGACCAGTGGCACCACGAGCCGGAAACCTGTCTGCGGGCCGCCAGCCATGGCCAGCGGCTGATCGGCCTGGGCGACCACGATGCTGACTTCGCCTGCTGCAGTGCGGTGGACACGCTGCAGGTGGTGCCCCAGCAGTTTGAGCCCGGCGTGCTGCGGGCGGCCTGAGCTGGTCAGATCCGGCATGTCCCCTACAGTTCGGCCCGGTTCAGATGGATTCGGGGTGAGCAGTTTTCTGGCGGCAGCGGTGCAACTCACCAGCACGCCGGATCCGGATGCCAATTTCGCCGCCGCCGAGGAGCAGATCGAGCTGGCGGCCCGCCGCGGCGCCGAGCTGGTGGGGCTGCCGGAGAACTTCGCCTTCATGGGGGAAGACAGCCTGCGGCTGGAGCTGGCCCCGTCCCTGGCCGAGCGCTGCAGCCGCTTCCTGGTGACCATGGCCCGCCGCTACCAGGTGACCCTGCTGGGTGGGGGGTTTCCCGTGCCCGCCGGTGAGGGACTCACCAGCAACCGGGCCGAACTGGTGGGCACCGAGGGCCAGCTGCTGGCCCGCTACGACAAAATCCATCTGTTCGATGTGGACATCCCCGACGGCATCACCTACCGGGAGTCGTCCACGGTGGAGCCGGGCCAGGATCTGCCGCCGGTGGTGGCTGTGCCGGGGCTGGGCCGGATCGGGCTCTCCATCTGCTACGACGTGCGCTTTCCGGAGCTCTACCGCCACCTGGCCCGCGAGGGGGCCGATGTGCTGATGGTGCCCGCCGCCTTCACGGCCTTCACCGGCAAGGATCACTGGCAGGTGCTGCTGCAGGCCCGGGCGATTGAAAACACGGCCTACGTGGTGGCCCCGGCCCAGACCGGTGCGAACTACGGCCGTCGCCACACCCACGGCCATGCCCTGGTGATCGACCCCTGGGGCACCGTGCTGGCCGATGCCGGCGTGGCTCCCGGGCTGGCGGTGGCGCCGGTGGATCCCGGCCATGCCCTGCGGGTACGGGCCCAGATGCCCAGCCTGCGGCACTGCCGTCCGTCCCTGTTCGCCGTCCGCTGATGGCAGGCTTCCGGCGTGTTCGCAGCTGGGGAGTCCGCGGGTCCCGGGCGCTGCTGCTCTTGGCCCTGCTGCTGGCCGACCTGCCGGCCCTGGCCTCCAGCCTGGCCGCCTGGCGGATCAACCGCCAGGGGCAGCTCGAGTTGCGCACCACCCCGAACGTTTCCCTGCAGGCGTTCTACGAGGCGGGCTCCGGCGGCCGGGGACCACGGGTGTGGATCGATTTGCCCGGCGCGCCCCGGCGCAGCCGCACCATTCGCGGCAGCGGCTCGATCCAGGAGGTGCGCATCGGCCGGCCCGACGCCGGCACCACCCGCCTGGTGATGGAGTTCGTGCCCGGCACCCGGCTCAATCCCGCCGACCTGCGCCTGGTGGGCACGGCCCGGGACCGCTGGCGCATGGAGATCAAGGGCCTGGATCGCGCCCCGGCCCTCGCCCTGGGGGAGGGCGAGCTGGAGGGCACCAGCAGCAGTGGCACCTGGACGGCCCGGGCCCCCTTCCCCACCGCCTCAGCGCCCCTTTCGGCCGATGGTCTGCCGGTGGTGCCGCGGGGACGGTTTCTGGTGGTGATCGATCCGGGCCACGGCGGGCCTGACCCCGGCGCCGTGGGCATCGGCGGTCTGCGGGAAACCGATGTGGTGCTGGATGTGAGCCTGCAGGTGGCCCGGCTGCTGCAGGCCCGTGGGGTGCAGGTGCTGATGACGCGCACCAGCGAGGTGGACGTGGACCTGCCGCCACGGGTGGCGATGGCCAACAGAGCCCGGGCCACCGCCTTCGTGAGCATCCACGCCAACGCCCTGAGCATGGCCAGACCGGATGTGAACGGCGTGGAAACCTTCTTCTTCGATGGTGCCGGCACCCCCGCCCGCTCCCTGGCCTCAGCCCTGCAGGCCCGGATGATGGCCGTGTCCTCCGGCACCCCCAACCGGGGTGTGAAACCCGGCCGCTTCTTTGTGATCCGCCGCGCCGTGATGCCGGCGGCGTTGCTGGAGATGGGCTTCGTCACCGGTGATATCGACGCGCCGCGGCTGGGCAACGCCAATTTCCGCCGCACGATGGCCCTGGCCATCGCCGCCGGCATCCTCGACTTTCTGGGAGGCCGCTGATGAACCTGCGGGTTGGACTGTTCGACAGCGGCCTGGGGGGGCTCACCGTGCTGCGCCATGTGCAGGCCAGCTATCCCCACACCCCCTGTCTCTACCTGGGGGACACGGCTCGGGTGCCCTATGGCACGCGCACGGTGGAGGACATCCGGGCCATCGCCGGCGAGGTGGTGCGCTGGCTGCATCAGCAGGGGGTGGACGTGCTGGTGATGGCCTGCAACACCACCAATGCCCTGGCCCTGGACGTGGCCGTGGCTGAGGCGGGGGTGCCGGTGGTGGGGTTGATCGACAGCGTGGCGGCCGTGATCGACAGCGACCGGGTCGGGGTGCTGGCCACCCCGGCCACCGCCAGCAGCGGTGCCTACCGCCGTGCCCTGCATGCCGTGCGTCCCACCGCCCGGGTCACGGAGGTGGCCTGTCCGGCGTTCGTGCCGCTGATTGAGGCCGGCGACCTGGGCTGCGCCGAATTGCGCGTTGCAGCCGAAACCTACCTGGAACCGCTGCTCCAGGCCGAGGCGGACACGGTGGTGATGGGCTGCACCCACTACCCCCTGTTGCGGCCCCTGCTGAAACAGCTGCTGCCGCCGGGCATCCGCCTGGTGGACCCGGCCCTGGCCGCTGTGGAGCGCCTGGGGCCGTTGCTGGCCAGCCTGGGTGATTCCCCCGAGGCCGAACAGCCGCTCACCT
Source organism: Cyanobium sp. M30B3 (assembly GCA_018399015.1). Lineage (GTDB taxonomy): Bacteria > Cyanobacteriota > Cyanobacteriia > PCC-6307 > Cyanobiaceae > NIES-981. The sequence continues at coordinate 1,743,243 of CP073761.1, read as the reverse complement.
CCGTTGCATCTGCCGCGGTGGGGTCGCGGGTGTGTGTCACCGGCTGCGCCAGCAGTTTCGCGGCGGCCGCCCAGCGCTGGCTGGGCCACCACCCCGAGGTGAGCTGGGTGGATCTGCGGTCGGCGGCTTGAGCCTTCTAGGATCTGGCCACAAGGGAGGTGTTGTGGCAACGGTTGCAGAGCTGCTCCAGCCTGTGGAGGGTGATCTCGATGCTCTGTTGGCCGATCTGCGCAGCCTGATCGGCGCCGGCCACCCGATTCTGCAGGCCGCCGCCGAGCACCTGTTCGCCGCCGGTGGCAAGCGGTTGCGGCCCGGCATCGTGCTGCTGCTCTCCCGGGCCGTTGCCCCCGATGGGGAGCTCACGCCGCGCCACCGACGCCTGGCCGAGATCACCGAGATGATCCATACGGCATCTCTGGTGCATGACGACGTGGTGGACGAGGCCGCCACCCGCCGGGGCGTGGACACCGTGCACAGCCGCTTCAACCACCGGGTGGCCGTGCTGGCCGGTGATTTTCTGTTTGCCCAGGCCAGCTGGCACCTGGCCAACCTCGACGACCTGGAGGTGGTGAAGCTGCTCAGCCGGGTGATCATGGACTTGGCCGATGGCGAGGTGAAGCAGGGCCTGTTCCGCTACGACACCGGCCAGAGCTTCGAGACCTACCTCGAGAAGAGTTACTGCAAAACCGCCTCGCTGATTGCCAACAGCGCCCGGGCCACCGGTGTGCTCACCGGCTTGCCCGCCCACCAGCTCGATGAGCTCCAGCGCTTCGGCCGCCAGCTCGGGCTGGCCTTCCAGGTGGTGGACGACATCCTCGACTTCACCGGCAGCGACCAGCAGCTGGGCAAGCCCGCCGCCAGCGACCTGGCCTCGGGCTACCTCACGGCTCCTGCCCTCTACGCCCTCGAGGAACGCCCTGCCCTGGCCGGTCTGATCGAGCGGGAGTTCAGCCAGGACGGCGATCTGCAGCAGGCCCTCGAGCTGGTGCGCGGCTGTGAGGCCATTCCCCGCTCCCGCGCCCTGGCCGAGCAGTTCGCCCGCCAGGCCGCCGATTCCCTGGCCTGGCTGCCCAGCAGCGAGCCCAGCCGGGCCCTGCGCGGTCTCGCAGATTTCGTGCTCAGCCGGCTCTACTGAGCTGAACTAGGGAACGCCCAGCTCCTCCAGAGCCCACGCCAGCGAAGGAAGCAGGCGGTGCGGTGGCTCGATACCAGGAAACAGCTGCTCCAGCTCCCCGGCACCCAGCTGGGGCGGCGGCACCACCAGCACCCGGCAGCCGGCCCGCAGGGCCGCTGCGGCCCCCGCCGGGGAATCCTCAAAAGCCCAGCACTGCCCGTCGGCCGCCACCCCGAGCCGCTCCGCCGCCAGCAGGAACACATCCGGGGCGGGCTTGCCCGCCCGCAGCTGCGGATCATCGCCGTGCACCCGCACCTGGATCAGCTCGAGCCAGGGGTGGGGTCTGGCCTTGAGGGCCACCGCCTCACGGGCGCTGCTGGTGGCCAGGGCCATGGGGATGCCGGCCCGCGCGCAGTGCTCCACCAGTTCCCGGGCCCCGGCCATCGGCACGGCCTGCACCAGCATCGCCTCGGCGATCGGCTGGCGCACCGCCAGCAGCTGCTCCTGGCCGGGGCCGCTGCCCTGCCGTTCGGCGATCCAGGCCTGCACCTGCCGGGCGCAGTCCAGGCGGCGGCGGCCGCGCAGGGCCAGCAGCTGCGCCGGGCTGAGCGGACAGCCGAACCGGCCGGCAGCCTCGTGCCAGGCCCGGGCGTGGAGGGGTTCGGTATCCAGCAGCAACCCGTCCAGGTCGAACAGGCAGGCGGAGGGGATGGGCATGCCCCGATTCTCGGCGATCAGGGACCGGGGCCCTGCCGACGCCCCCCCTGCCCCGCTTGAATGGGCTCGACCTCCCTTGTTGCCGCAGCTGCCATGTCCGAGGCCCTGACGCCGGAATCCGTGCCCCCGGAATCCGTGACCCCGGACACTGCAACCGCCGCCACGGTCACGATCGAGTCGGTGCTGCAGGAACAGCGGCTGTTCGCGCCTCCCGCCGCCCTGGCTGCAGGCGCCCGCATCGGCTCCATGGAGGCCTACCGGGAGCTCTGCGCCCGGGCGGAGGCCGACCCCGACAGCTTCTGGGGCGCGCTGGCCCGCCAGGAGCTGCACTGGTTCGAGCCCTTCCACACCGTGCTCGACTGGAGCAATCCTCCCTTTGCCCGCTGGTTCGAGGGCGGCCGCACCAACCTCAGCTTCAACTGCCTCGATCGCCACCTCGATGGCCCCCGCGCCGATAAGCCGGCCCTGATCTGGGAGGGCGAACCCGGCGACACCCGCACCTTCACCTACCGCCAGCTGCACACCGAGGTGTGTAAAGCCGCCAACGCCCTCAAGGCCCTGGGCATCGGCAAAGGGGATCTGGTGGCCCTCTACATGCCGATGGTGCCCGAAGCCGCCATTGCCATGCTGGCCTGCGCCCGCATCGGTGCCCCCCACTCGGTGGTGTTCGGCGGCTTCTCCGCCGACGCCCTGCGCGACCGGCTGATCGACGGCCAGGCCAAGGCGGTGATCACCGCCGATGGCGGGTTCCGCAAGGACAAGCCCGTGCCGCTCAAGCCGGCGGTGGACGAGGCCCTCAGCGCCAAGGGCGGCGCCCCCAGCGTCGAGGCCGTGCTGGTGGTGCGGCGGATTGGCGCTGCAGACGGGGATGGCGACGGCAGTGCCGGATCCATGACAGCCGGCCGCGACCACTGGTGGCACGCACTGGTGGACGGCCAGAGCGCCGACTGCCCGGCCGAACCGATGGCCAGCGAAGACCGCCTGTTCGTGCTCTACACCTCAGGCTCCACCGGCAAGCCCAAGGGGGTGGTGCACACCACCGCCGGCTACAACCTCTGGGCCCACCTCACCTTCCAGTGGATCTTCGACATCAAGGACAACGACATTCACTGGTGCACGGCCGATGTGGGCTGGATCACCGGCCACAGCTACATCGTGTATGGCCCGCTCTCCAACGGCGCCACCACGGTGATGTATGAGGGCGCGCCCCGCCCCAGCAAGCCCGGTGCTTTCTGGGAGGTGATCCAGAAGCACCGCTGCACGATCTTCTACACGGCGCCCACGGCGATCCGCGCCTTCATGAAGAGCGGCCGCGAGGTACCCGACCAATACGACATGAGCTCCCTGCGCATCCTCGGCACCGTGGGCGAGCCGATCAACCCTGAGGCCTGGATGTGGTATCGCGATGTGATCGGCGGCGACCGCTGCCCGGTGGTGGACACCTGGTGGCAGACCGAGACCGGCGGCGTGATGATCAGCCCCCTGCCCGGCGCCACCCCCACCAAGCCCGGCTCCTGCACCCTGCCCCTGCCGGGCATCGCCGCCGACATCGTCGACCATGACGGCGTGTCGCAGCCTGCCGATGCCGGCGGCTACCTGGCGGTGCGCCGGCCCTGGCCGGGGATGATGCGCACCGTGCACGGCGATCCCGACCGTTTCCGGCGCAGCTACTGGGAGGAGGTGCGGCCTGCCGATGGCTCCCACCTCTATTTCGCCGGCGATGGCGCCCGCCGCGACGCCGATGGTTACTTCTGGGTGATGGGCCGGGTCGATGACGTGATCAACGTGAGCGGCCATCGCCTGGGCACGATGGAGATCGAGAGTGCCCTGGTGAGCCACCCTGCCGTGGCCGAGGCTGCCGTGGTGGGCCGCCCCGACGACCTCAAGGGTGAGGGCATCGTGGCCTTCGTGACCCTGGAGGCCGGCCGCAGTGGCGATGACGCCCTGATGGCGGAGCTGCGCAGCCACGTGGGCAAGGAGATCGGGCCGATCGCCCGGCCCGACCTGATCAAGTTCAGCGACGCCCTGCCCAAGACCCGCAGCGGCAAGATCATGCGCCGCATCCTGCGCTCCCTGGCGTCCGGCCAGGCGGTGAGCGGCGATACCTCCACCCTGGAGGACCGCTCCGTGCTCGACCAGCTGCGGGTGTGAGGGTCAGCCCAGGCTGGCTGCCGAGGGCTGCACCAGCAGCCAGATCAGCCAGATGCTGCCCAGCAGCGGGATCAGGCCGATGAAGATCCAGGCCCAGTGCTTGCCGGCATCGCGCAGCCGGCGAATGGTGACCGGCAGGCTGGGCACGATCGTGGCGACGGCCCAGATGGAGTAGATCCAGCCGAAGAAGTCGGAGGCGGCGCTGAGGATCAGCAGCACCACGCTGATGATCAGGTTGGCCAGGGCATACCACCAGTAGTCGCCGCGGTTGGAGCGGCCGGTGTAGTCGAAGCTGCGCTGCCAGGCGGCGGTGAAGGCCGTGATCAGGTTGTCCATGGTGAACATGTTGTCCCGTGCAGGGTGCGCGGCTGGTGGGCGCCCGTCAACCAACGGTGTGGGTTTCGTCGCGACTCAACCCCTGCTCCAGCTGGTGATCTGATTGGCCAGGGCGTCGATCTGGCGCTGGCGGGCCGGGTCGTCGGCCCAGTCGCCCAGCAGGTTGCGGCGCAGGCCGGCACTGGCGGGGGTGAGGTGGTCGCCCGGCAGCTCCAGCACGGTGCTGCTGTCCTCAGGGCGCTGGCGCAGGGCGGCCAGCAGCCGGCCGCTCTGGTCGAGCCCATCGCGGTTGAAGCGCACCAGCAGGTTGCGCGGTTGGCGGTAACTGCCGGCCACCTGCCGCAGGGTTTCCTCCGGCGACGGGCTGAATTCGCTGCGGAAGTTCAGCTGCTGACCCAGCTCCGCCAGCAGGGGCACGGAACGCTCGGCGGAGAAGTTGTTGAAACTCAGCGCCGCCAGGCCTCGGCCACTGCGGCCACCATCGGGCGCCAGCAGGTGCAGCTTGCAGCCCAGGCTGTGGCCGAGCCGCAGGGGCGGCGCGCCGTCGGAGCGCAGGGCGCGGAACTGCCGCCAGGCCTGGTTGGCCTGGCTCTGGTGGTCGAAGCCCGGCACATAGCTCCAGGCCAGCACGTGCCAGCCGCGCGCAGCCAGGGACTCCAGCAGCCGCCGGTAGCTGAGCTGGGGTGTGGCCGCCAGATAGCTGCCGCCGATGAATTCCACGCTGCCCACGGGGTTGGCGGCGGCACTGCCCAGCTCCCAGATCTCTCCCCGTTGGCGCCAGCGGGCCATGGCGCTCAGCCCTGCTGCAGCTGCTGCAGCGCCGCCAGGGCCTCGCGCCTGTGGGCCGGCCCGTCGAGCAGGTTGTTGAACACGTGGCGGATCACCCCCTGGCCATCGATCACATAGGTGACCCGGCCGGGCAGCAGGCCGAGCACGCTGGGAACGCCGAAGGCCCTGCGCAGGCCGTTGCCCCGGTCCACGAGCAGGGGGAAGGGCAGGCTGTGGCGCTGGGCGAAGCGCTGGTGGCTGGCGGCATCGTCGCCGCTCACACCCCACACCTCGGCACCGAGGGCCTGCAGCTCGGCATAGCTGTCACGGAAGGCGCAGGCCTCCATCGTGCAGCCCGGGGTGTCGTCCTTGGGATAGAAGAACAGCACCAGGGCGCGGCCAGCGAGCTGGTCGCTGCGCCGCTGCTGGCCATGCTGATCGGGCAGGTCGATCAGGGGGGCGGTGTCGCCGGCGCTGAGGCCCATGCAGCCAGGGAATGAACGTGGAGCAACCCTAGGAATCGGCTTGCCAGGCCTGGGAGGATGGGAGGTGAGGTCTACGCGCAGTCCGTGACGGCCAACTCCGCCGAGCCCAGCGTCCCCTGGCAGCAGCCCGACCTGTTCGGCCTGCCGGCCCCTCCTGCCGCGTCAGCTCCGCCCCAGACGCCACTGGCCCCGGCGGTGCCCAAAGACGTGGCCCCGGCAGCGGAGAGGGTCAGGCCCGCCGCCAGCTCCCCCAGCCTGCCGCCGATTCAAGCCGCCAGCCACACCCAGCCGCAGTCCGCTGAGCCGGGCTCCGTGGGGCCAGCCAGCCTGTTGATCCTCGACACCGAGACCACGGCCCTCTCGCCCGCGGAGGGCCATTGCATCGAGGTGGGGGCGATCCTGTTCCGCGTGGCCGAGCGGGCGGTGCTGGCCCAGGTGTCGTTCCTGATGCCCGCCACCAGCAACCCCGCGGCCCACGTGAACGGCATCGACGCGGCGATCACCCAGTTGCCCCAGCCCTGGCAGGCGGGCCTGCAGTGCTTTGAGGCGATGCTGGCCGCCGCCGATGCGGTGCTGGCCCACAACGCCGCCTTCGATCGCCAGTGGTTTGGCCACGGACCCCTGCCGGCGATCAGCCAGCCCTGGATCTGTTCGATGGAGGACATCCGCTGGCCGGCGGAACGCCATCTGCGCGCCAGTCCCTCGGTGCGCGATCTCGCCCTGGCCTATGGCGTGCCGGTGTGGGCCGCCCACCGGGCCCTCACCGACTGCATCTACCTGGCCCAGGTGCTGGAGCGCTGCGCCGACCTCGAACAACTGCTGGTCGCTGCCCTGGAGCCGCGGCGCCTGTTCCGCGCCTGCCTCTCCTACAGCGAGCGCCAGCAGGCCAAGCAGGCCGGCTTCCGCTGGAATGAGCCGGTGCGGGGGGCCTGGAGCCGCCGCCTCAGCGAGCGGGAGGCGGCGGCCCTGCCGTTTGCGGTGCAGCCGCTTGAGGCGGCTTGAGATCGCACGTTCGCTTTTGCTTCGGCTTGCTGAAGTTCCCCCGGTTGTCTTCATCCGCCGCGCTCCCCACTCTTCAAGCTGGCGGGAGCGTCTGGAGGGAGCCCTGGCTCACCATCATGCCGATCCCCCACTTCCATCCGACCCGCTGCGCCACAGCCTCTCCTGTTGGCAGGTGAGCCGCACCTGGGCCCGGCTGATCCGGGAGGCGGAAGGCCTCTGGCGGGTGGATGTGCGCGCCATGCACCGGATTGCGGCCCAGGAGCTGGGGGCGCTGATCACGGAAGTGCCACCACGGCTGCGAGGGCGGGTGAACCGCTGGCTGGTGCGCTTTGGCGTCATCACACGCCTCAATCCGTGAGCCAACACCTGAACCCGCAGGAACTCCCGCGGGCTGCAGTGGAGACTGAGGTTGAAGGATCGGAGCGGCGGGATTTGAACCCACGACCCCCACTACCCCAAAGTGGTGCGCTACCAAGCTGCGCTACGCCCCGGTTGTGCCGTCGGCTTGCGTCGGCAACGGCAAGCTATCACAGCCCTTTGCGCCCGGGCTGGCCCCGCTGCAAGCGGCGCAGCAGCCGGCCGCTGAGCTGCTCGCGCCGCAGGCGGCCGTAGCCCCAGAGCCGCAGGCTCTTCGCCAGCAGGCGCAGTTCGGCCAGGCTCATGCTGGCCAGCCGCAGTTCCGGCAGCCGCTGCCAGGCCTGGCTGCTGGGGGGCAGCAGTTCACCGGCCCGCTGGCCCGTCAGGCCCTGCAGCGCCCCGCTGGCCAGCCACTCCGGCACCAGCACCACCAGCACCGCCAGCAGCCCGTAGAGCTCCACCAGCCCCCGCGGCAGCGGATGGAGCTGGCGGGACTCCAGATCGCGGCTCCCACCACTGGTCTCGCCGCTGGGATCGCCCCCCACCTTGCTCACAGCAGCTGCTCACCCGGCCTCTGGGCTGGGGCTGGGGCAGGGGCTGGGGCATCCCGCCACTGCAGCTGCTGCTGGGGCCCCGGCTGGAGCTTCACCGTCCAGAACACCAGGGCGAAGCACAGGCCGATGGTGGCGATCAGGCCGATCAGCAGCACCCGGTCGGGCAGGGGATTCATGCTGGCAACCGCGGCAGGGTGGGGGGCACGATCACTAGGCCTGCTCCGTGCGCGTGCAGTCGATCCGGCCGGGACGCTGCTCGATGGTGAGCAGGTCGCCCCGCAGAATCAGCGTCATCTGCTCATTGCGATAGCGGATGCCATTGAGCTGGCGCTCATCGCGAAAGCCGGTGCTGCGGTAGCCGCCGGCGATCAGGGACGCCTGGGCGTCGTTGCGCTCCAGCACCACCCGTCCGAGCCGCGGACACACAAACGAATCGCGGCTGTCGTACTGCTCCCACCAGGGGGAGCTCTGCGCCAGCAGGCTCAGGGCCAGCAGGAGCGGTGCGGGCGCCACGGGTCAGATCGCAATGGGTGCATTCTCGCCCCGCAGCACGCAGTGGCTGATGGTCCAGTCGTAGTGCTGCCACACCCGCGGGTCGAGCTGGTAGCTGGCCCCGGCGAAGTCGCCCAGCCGCTGACCGCTGGGCTGGGCGGAGCAATAGGGCCGGCTGCCCGGTTTGGCCAGGTACTGCTGGTGGTAGGGCTCCGCGTACCAGAGGCTGCGCCCGCTGGCGATCTCGGTGGTGATCGGGCCGTAGCCCGCGCCATTGAGCAACTGCTGATAGGCCTCCCGGCTGGCCTCAGCCAGCTCCAGCTGCTGGGGATCGCTCACAAAGATCGCCGAGCGGTACTGGGAGCCGCGGTCGTTGCCCTGGCGGTTGCCCTGGGTGGGGTCGTGGCATTCCCAGAACAGCTTGAGCAGGTCGCTGAAGTGAATGCGGCTCTGGTCCCAGACCACCCGCACCACCTCGGCGTGGCCGGTGCTGCCCGAGCACACCTGCTGGTAGCTGGGGTTGGCCCGCTGGCCGCCGGCGTAGCCCACGGCGGTGGTCACCACCCCGGCAGCCGCCAGAAGCCCTTCTCCGCCCCCCAGAAGCAGCCGCAGCCGAACAGGACCTCGGCCTGGCCGGCTGCGGGGGCCTGGCGGATCGGCGTGCCCAGCACCGCGTGCAGCTCCTGGCTGTCAGGGCTGTCGGCTGCTGCCTGGCCCTGGCTCTGGAACAGTCCGAACACCGGTGTCGTGCAGTTGCCGCGAGCCTAGTCAGGCCGCACCGCCGTCCGGCCCACCGCGGGGATCGAGGGCGATGTGGTTCAGCAGGGTGGTGGTGAAGGCGAACAGCAGGAACGGCAACGACAGCACCAGGATCAGCCCCACCCCCATCAGGGCCACGATCGGCTTGCTGGTGCCCATCAGCGCCAGCCCGGCCGCCAGGCTGGCGAAAATCACCCCCATCCAGATCAGGATCTGGGCATAGATGTCGCCGAAGGTGAGGGTGCAGCGCAGGTTGAAGCCCTGGGCTGGCAGCAGGGCCCTGGCGGCGGCACCCTCAACGGACCTGGCGGCTGCTTGGTCGGTGGCCATGGCGGAGACAGTGCGGTGGATGGACGGGCTGTGCTTCCACCTAAGCCCCGCCGGCGGGGCCTGTCTGCCCTTCGCAACAACTGTTCGGCAGCACGCCTGTTCGGCAGCACGCCTGTCCGGCAGGATGGCCGTTCGGCAGGATGGCCTGTGGGCTACACCGGCGCCTGCAGCTGCTCGCTGGCCTGCTCCCGCGCCCACAGCCGCCGGTAGGTGCCGGGCTGCTCCAGCAGTTCGCTGTGGGGGCCCTGCTGCACCAGCCGGCCGTCCTCCAGCACCAGCACTCTGTCGCAGGCGGCCGCCGCCGAGAGCTGGTGGCTGATCATCAGCACCGTGCGGCCCCTGCTGCCCTGTCCGCGGATCGTGGCCAGGATCGCGGCGGCGGTGCTGTTGTCCACGCTGGCCAGGGCGTCATCGAGCACCAGCACCGGTGCATCCACCAGCAGCGCGCGCCCCAGGGCCGTGCGCTGGCGCTGGCCGCCGCTGAGGGTGATGCCCCGCTCGCCCACCAGGGTGGCGTAGCCGTCGGGAAAGCCCTTGATGTCGCCCTCCAGCCGGGCCTGGGCGGCCGCCTCTTCCACGCGGTTCTGGCTGGCCTCCGGCTCGCCGTAGCGCAGGTTGTCGGCCAGGCTGGCGGTGAACAGGTAGCCCTCCTGGGGCACCAGGGCCACCCGGCGGCGCAGCTGCTCCAGCTCCAGGCGGGTCACATCCACCCCGTCGAGGAACAGTTCCCCCTCGCCGAGCTCCACCATCCGCCCCAGGGCCCGGGCCAGGGTGGTCTTGCCGCAGCCCACCGGCCCCACCACCGCCACCAGTTCACCGGGCTCCACCCGGAAGCTCACGTCAACCAGAGCCGGTCGGGCTGCCCCGGGGTAACGCACCGTGAGGCCGCGGGCCTCCAGCCCGCCCCAGCTGGCGGGCGCTGGCGGCTGGGGTTGGGCCGGCGACTGGATCAATGGCCGGCGCTTCAACAGCTGCTCCACCCGCTCCAGGCTCACCTGGCCGGTCTGGAAGGTGTTGAGGGTGAAGCCCAGCAGGGCGGTGGGGAACACCAGCCGCTCCACGTAGAGGATCAGGGCCACCAGGTCGCCAATGCTCAGCCGGCCGCTCTCCAGCTGGCCGCTGCCCAGGGCCAACAGCAGCAGCAGGCTGATCGAGGAGATCCCCTCCAACAGGGGAAACAGGGTGCTGCGGGTGCGGGCCAGCCCCAGGGCCGCATCGCGGTAGATGCGGTTGCGGCCGGCGAAGGCCTGCTGCTCCGTGGCTTCCTGGCCATAGATCTTGATGGCACTGATCCCCGAGAGATCCTCCTGGATCAGATCGCTGAGGTGGCCGAGGGCCTCCTGCTGGCGCCGCTGCTGGCGCATCATCCGGCCGCCGAACAGGCGCACCGTCACCAGCATCAGCGGGTAGAGCCCCAGGGCCGCCAGGCTGAGCCAGGGGTCGATCATCAGCATGGCCGGCAGCGTCAACGCATAGGCCAGGGCGGTGTTGGTGAGGCTGAGCACGGCGAAGCCCAGCAGCCGGCGCACGTTCTCCACATCGCTGGTGGCCCGGCTGATCACCTCGCCGCTGCCGGTGGTCTGCACCCAGCCGGGTTCCTGCAGCAGCAGGTGGTCGAAGATCCGCTGCTTGAGGTCGGCCTCCACCTGCCGGCCCACGCCGAACACCAGCATCCGCGAGAGCAGCCGCACGCCACCCATCGCCGTGGCCAGCACCATGATCAGGAGGGCCTGCAGCAGCACGTCCTGCAGGTCAAAGCCGTCCTGGAGGTCGTCGATCACCCGCCGCACCAGCAGCGGGATGGCCACGCTCAGCAGGTTCACCACCACCAGCGCCGCCATGCCCAGCAACACCGTGCGCCGGTGGGGCCGCAGGTAGCGCCGGATCAGATCGGTGCGAATCGCAGCCACGCCACCTGCCCGAAGATGGCCCCAACCTAAGGATCACCCCACCCGCCCGTGCCGCCCTCTTCGCCTCCCTCCGGCTCTGGCGTATCCGAGCAGAGCCATCCCCTCCACGCCCTCGACCGCGACGTCGTCGACGGCCTGCTGGCGGTCCAGACCCCGGCAGATGCCCACCTGGTGAGCGCCGCCCGCCTGCTGATGCGCTACGAGGGTTTCCCCGGTGCCCATGATCTGCAGGAGGACCTCGCCAAGGTGCTGCGCCTGTGGGGCCTCAGCCGTGAGGAGCTCCACCGCCGCACTCGGGCGATCTGGGCCCATGGCTTTCGCCCTGGCCCCGCGGACCCCGCAGCCCCGGGCCAGGAGGCCGTGGGCTCCGGTTTCGACACCGCTGATCAGGAGGGCTGATTCCGGTGAACTCGCCAAGCGCGCCGTTTCGGGGGATAGTGGAGCAGTCCCCATCACCCGGCCCGGTGTGCTCCGCACCCGGGCTTTTTTGTGCCCTGGATCGCGACCGGCGTTGCGCCCGCTCGCCAGACCCTGACACCGAGTTGAATTGGCCCTACCCCGTGGTTTTTGGAGGCGTGGCCATGGCCGCAGATGCCCAGACTCCCAGCTGGCCGGCCTTGCTGGAGCGCCTGCTGGCCGGTGAGGCCCTCAGCAGCGAGGCGGCCACCCGCCTGATGCAGGGCTGGCTGGATGAGGAGATCCCGCCGGTGCTCACCGGAGCCCTGCTGGCGGCCCTGCGCGCCAAGGGCGTCAACGGCGAGGAGCTGGCGGCGATGGCCCAGGTGCTGCGCCAGGCCTGCCCCCAGCCGGCCGGCCGGCCCCAGCTGCCCCTGGTGGACACCTGCGGCACGGGCGGCGATGGTGCCGACAGCTTCAACATCTCCACTGCTGTGGCCTTCCTGGCTGCCGCCTGCGGTGCCTCCGTGGCCAAGCACGGCAACCGCAGCGCCAGCGGCCGGGTGGGCTCGGCTGACGTGCTGGAAGGGCTGGGTCTGCACTTGCAGGCCCCCCAGAAGCAGGTGGTGGCAGCCCTCTCCAGTGCCGGTGTCACGTTTCTGTTCGCCCCCGGCTGGCATCCCGCCCTGGTGGGTCTGGCCCCCCTGCGCCGCAGCCTCGGGGTGCGCACCGTGTTCAACCTGCTCGGTCCGCTGGTGAATCCGCTGCGGCCGGAGGCCCAGGTGCTCGGGGTGGCCCGGCCTGACCTGCTCGATCCGATGGCCGATGCCCTGGCCCGCCTGGGACTGCGGCGGGCCGTGGTGGTGCATGGCTGCGGAGGCCTCGACGAGGCCTCCCTGGCCGGCCCCAGCCAGCTGCGTCTTGTGGAGGGTGGCTCGGTGCGCCAGGAGCAGCTCGACCCCGCCAGCCTGGGCATCGCCCCGGCGCCGAACAGCGCGCTGGCTGGCGGCGACCTGGCCACCAACCAGGCGATCCTGGAGGCGGTGCTGCAGGGCCGGGGCAGCCGCCCCCAGGCGGCCGTGGTGGGCCTCAACACAGCCCTGGTGCTCTGGTCTGCTGGTCTGGTGGACAGCATCGCCGCCGGGTACGAGCGGGCCGCCGCCGCCCTCGCCGCCGGCCAGGCCTGGACGCGCCTGGAGCAGTTGCGCACGGCCCTGCAAGCGCCCGTTGGGGGATGATCGAAGGAGTGCCGCAGCCTTGACCGTGCCGCTGTCCACGCCGCTGTCCCCATCCCCTGCCCTGCTGGTGCTGGCTGATGGCACCGTGCTGCGGGGCGAGGCCTTCGGTGCCCGGGGCACCGCCATCGGCGAGGTGGTGTTCAACACCGGCATGACGGGCTATCAGGAAGTGATGACCGATCCGAGCTATGCCGGCCAGCTCGTGACGTTCACCTACCCCGAACTGGGCAACACCGGCGTCAATGCCGACGACCAGGAAGCCGACCAGCCCCACGTGCGCGGCGTGATCGCCCGCCAGCTTGCCCCCACCGCCAGCAACTGGCGGGCCGAGGAGCAGTTGGAGCACTGGCTGGAGCGCCACGGGGTGGTGGGGATCCGCGGCCTCGACACCCGAGCCCTGGTTCGCCATCTGCGCGAGGGCGGCGCGATCAACGGGGTGATCAGCAGCGATGGCACCGCTCCCCAGGCCCTGCTGCAGCAGGTGCGCTCGGCTCCCTCGATGGAAGGTCTCAACCTGGCTGCCGCGGTGAGCACCCGCGAGCCCTACACCTGGCAGCAGCCCTGCAGTGCCGCCTTCGACGCCCGTCCGCAGCCCGCGCCCGACGCCCCCTACCGCGTGGTGGCGATCGACTTCGGCATCAAGCGAGCCATCCTCGACCGGCTGGTGGCCCATGGCTGCCAGGTGTCCGTGCTGCCCGCCTCGGCCACGCTGGAGGAGGTGCTGGCCCTCCAGCCGGAGGGGGTGTTCCTCTCCAATGGCCCCGGTGACCCGGCGGCCGTGGGCGAGGGCATCGCCCTGGCCCGCCAGCTGCTCGCCCGGCCCGACCTTCCCCTGTTCGGCATCTGCCTGGGCCACCAGATTCTCGGCCTGGCCCTGGGCGGCTCCACCTTCAAGCTGGGCTACGGCCACCGGGGCCTCAACCACCCCTGCGGCAGTCCCGGCCAGGTGGAGATCACCAGCCAGAACCACGGCTTCGCCCTGGAGGCCGATTCCCTGCCGGAGCGGGTGCGGGTCACCCACCTCAACCTCAACGACCGCACCGTGGCGGCCCTGGCCCTGGCCGATCAGCCGGTGTTCGGGGTGCAATACCACCCGGAGGCCAGCCCCGGTCCCCACGATGCCGATCACCACTTCGCCCGCTTCACGGCCCTGATGGCCGAGCGGCGCTCCTGATCTTCACTTTGAAGTGTGGTCGCCCAGACGCAGCTTCGCTTTTGACAGACTTTTACTGATCCTGGCCATTTCCGCCCCAGCTGCTGCAGCCCTGGCTGCGATCCCTACACTCCCCGCAGATCCGCAATGGGGGCCAGAGCCATCAACGACCTGCAGCGTCTCACAGTGTCCCTGCGCGGGGGATTCGAGCAGCAGGCCCGCTGCCAGCTCTATCGCTTCACGGGCCAGCTTGACGCCTACTCCGACAAGCAGTTCGGCGAGTTCATCGCCGCCCACCGCAACGCCAGTCAGCCCCTGCTGATCGATCTCTCCCACATCGACTTCATCGACTCCTCGGGCCTGGGCGCCCTGGTGCAGCTGGCCAAGCAGTGCAACGGCGACGGCCAGCGCTTCCTGGTGGTGGGCAATGCCCGCGTGGTGCAGACCGTGAAGCTGGTGCGGCTCGAGGAGTTCCTCCATCTCCAGCCCGATCTCGACACCGCCCTTGCCAGCCTCGCCGCCTGAGGGCATCGGCCGCGACACCGCCTGGCTGGCCGCCCTCGCCCCTGCCCTGCCCAGCGGCGACCTGGGCCCCCTGCAGCTGGCCTGGCTGGGGGATGCGGTCTGGGAACTGCACCAGCGGCTGCGCCGCTGCCGCACCCCCGCCCGCTCCCATGCCCTGCACAGCCAGGTGGTGGCCGCCGTGCGGGCTGACGCCCAGGCCCGGGCCCTGGAGCGCCTCGATGGCCTGCTCAGCCAAACGGAGCGCGAGCTGGTGCGGCGCGGCCGCAACCGGGCCGGCCGCGGGCCCCGCCATGGCGACCCAGCCGCCTACGGCCTGGCCACCGGCTTCGAGGCCCTGCTCGGCTGGCTGTTCCTGCACGATCCCCCCCGGCTGGTCGAACTGCTAGATCACTTGGAGGAGATCGATCCATAACCAGCCTTCGCCATGAGCCCTCGATTTGAACGCCGCCCCGACAAGTGGGCTGGAGCCGGGGGCCGCAAGCCAGCGCGCCCTGGCTCGTCCAGCGGTGTGTTCCGTGACCGGGACCGGACCCGCGAACGCGAGAAGGGGAGGGAGTGGGACGCGGGCCGAGACCGCTCCGCCGACCGGGGCGGCCCGCCGACCGGGGCGATCGTTTCCGCTCCTCCGGTCGCGACCGGGGCAGCGAGCGCGAGCGGCCCGCCGGCCGGGAGTGGGACCGCAGCCGCGACAGCCAGCCGGGGGCCGCCGGGAGAGCCGCCGCGAGCCGGTGCGCGGGGTGGGGGAGCGCGGCGGCTATGGGCGATCGGCCCCACGTCGGGAGGACAGCCGGCCGCGCCGCCTGTTGCCCTCGCGTTTCAGCCGCCCGCCGGTGGTGGTGGAGGCGCGCACCCCGCAGGAACTCCCCCAGGGGGTCCATGCCGATGAGAGCCCAGCCAACGATCTGATCTGGGGGCGCCATGCCGCCCAGGCGGCTCTGGAGAGCGGCCGGCCTGTGCACCGCATCTGGTGCACCGCCGAGATGCGTTTCAGCCCCGCCTTCCTGCAGTCGCTGCGGGAGGCCAAGGCCTCCGGGGTGCTGGTGGAGGAGGTCACCTGGGCCCGCCTTGGCCAGATCACCGGCGGGGCCGTGCACCAGGGCATCGTGCTCCAGGCCGCCGCCGCCGACACCCTCGACCTCACCAGCCTGATCGAGGGCTGCCGCGAGCTGGGGGAGCCGCCCCTGCTGATGGCGCTCGACGGCATCACCGATCCCCACAACCTGGGGGCGATCGCGCGCAGCGCCGAGGCCCTCGGCGCCCATGGGCTGGTGTTGCCCCAGCGCCGCAGCGCCGGGCTCACCGGCTCGGTGGCCAAGGTGGCCGCCGGAGCCCTGGAGCATCTGCCCGTGGCCCGGGTGGTGAATCTCAACCGCGCCCTCGACAGCCTCAAGCAGGAGGGCTATCGGGTGGTGGGCCTGGCGGCGGAGGGCAGCGTGAGCCTGGAGCAGGCCGATCTCGACGGTCCGCTGGTGATCGTCACCGGCTCGGAGAGCGACGGCCTCTCGATGCTCACCCGCAAGCACTGCGACCAGCTGATCAGCATCCCCCTGCGCGGTGCCACCCCCAGCCTCAATGCCTCGGTGGCCACGGCCCTGCTCCTCTATGAGGTGGCCAGGCGGGGCTGGATGAAGGGGCTGCGCGGCGGCGACCCGGCCCCGCGCATCGTGCGGCCCCAGCTCCCCAATGCGGCCGCCCCTGCCGCTGCATCGCCGGTGGAGGTCGAACAGGACCCCATGCCCCCTGCTGAACCTCTTCAGGACCAGGTTCAGGAGGCCCCAGGGCAACCAGCACCTGGGCCTGAGCCGGAGGCTGCTGTTCAGCCTGGCCCTCAGCCGTGTGCCGAGGATCAGCCTGGGCAAGACCTGGGTGGACCAGCGCCCGAGGCTGAATCCCCGCCCGAGGCTGAATCCCCGCCCCGGGAGAAGTTCACGCCCCCTCCAGGCATCGGCTTCGGTTTCGAGCTGCCCCAGCCCGCCGGTTTCAACGCGGACGTGCAGCTCTGATGCGATTCCATGCTGAGCCTGCCCAGGGCGGGCAGAATGGGGGTGTGATCATTCCCGCTGCATGAATCCGCTGCTCTGGCCCGTTCGCCGCTGCGCCAACGGACTGGGCCTGGCCTGGTGGGCGCGGGTGCGCACCCAGAACCCCGCAGTCACCTACTGGTTCGGTCCCTTTGTGCGACGCAACACCCTGGAGCGGGCTCTGCCCGCCTTCCTGAGCGACATCGAGGCGGAGTCCCCCATGGGTCTTGAGCACGCGTTGCTCCGCACCCGCCGCGCTGAGCCCCTCACCGAGGTGGACTGAGCAGCCGTGCCCCCAGCCCCAGGCGTGGTGGGCCCTGGCTGATAGCGTCGCCATCACCTGGTGAGTGGGTGGATGGGCATCGCCGAATGGCGCGGAAAGCTGCAGCGCGGTGAGGTGTCGGCCCGCGAGCTCACCGATCAGCACCTCGCGCGCATCGAGGCCGTGGACGGCACTGTGCATGCCTTTCTGGAGGTGACTGCCGAGCGGGCCCGAGCCGATGCCGATCGCATCGATGCCGCCCGCGCTGCGGGCGAGACGCTGCCGCCCCTGGCGGGCATTCCCCTGGCGATCAAGGACAACCTCTGCACCCAGGGCATCCCCACCACCTGCTCCAGCCGCATGCTGGAGACCTTCGTGCCGCCCTACGAGAGCACGGTCACCGAGCGCCTGTGGCAGGCCGGCGCCGTGTTGCTGGGCAAGACCAATCTCGATGAGTTCGCCATGGGCAGCTCCACCGAGACCTCGGCCTTCGGCCCCAGCCGCAACCCCTGGGATCCCGGGCGGGTGCCCGGCGGCAGCTCCGGTGGCAGCTCGGCGGCCGTGGCGGCCGGCGAGTGCGTCGCCTCCCTGGGCTCCGACACCGGTGGTTCGATCCGCCAGCCCGCCAGCTTCTGTGGTGTGGTGGGGCTCAAACCCACCTACGGCCGGGTGAGTCGCTGGGGCCTGGTGGCCTTCGCCAGCTCCCTCGACCAGGTGGGCCCCTTCACCACCTCGGTGGCCGATGCGGCCGAGCTGCTGCAGGTGATCGCCGGCGCCGACCCCCGCGATTCCACCTGTCTCACCGCGCCGGTGCCCGACTACCGCGCCGCCCTGGAGCAGCCGGTGGCCGGCCTGCGGGTGGGCATCGTGCGCGAATGTCTGGAGGCCGAGGGGCTCGATCCTGCCGTGAAGGCCTCGGTGCTGGCCGCCGCAGACCAGCTGCAGGCCCTCGGCTGCGAGCTGGTGGAGGTGAGCTGCCCCCGCTTCAACGACGGCATCGCCACCTACTACGTGATCGCGCCCTCGGAGGCCTCCGCCAACCTGGCCCGCTACGACGGCGTGAAATACGGCTACCGGGCCGAGGGGGCCGCCAGCCTGGCGGAGATGACGGCCCGCAGCCGGGCCGAGGGCTTCGGCGACGAGGTGCAGCGCCGCATCCTGATCGGCACCTATGCCCTCTCGGCCGGCTACGTGGACGCCTACTACAGGAAGGCCCAGCAGGTGCGCACCCTGATCCGCCGCGACTTCGACCGGGCCTTCGAGACGGTGGACGTGCTGCTCACCCCCACCTCGCCCACCACCGCCTTCCGCTTCGGTGCCCACACCGACGACCCCCTGGCCATGTACCTGGCCGACCTGCTCACCATTCCCGCCAACATGGCGGGTCTGCCGGCGATCTCCGTGCCCTGCGGCTTCGACCGGCAGGGCCTGCCGATCGGCCTGCAGCTGATCACCGGGGTGCTGCAGGAGGAGCGGCTGCTGCAGGTGGCCCACCACTACGAGCAGGCCGCCCAGGTGATGGCCGCCAGGCCCGCGGCGGCCCTGGTTCCCTGACACCAGATCTGGGGGGCTCCGCCTAAGGTGAAGCCGCCGTTGCCGCTACCTGTGGCCTTCGTTCCCCTCCACAACCACAGCGACTACAGCCTCCTGGATGGGGCCAGTCAGCTGCCGGCGATGGTGGAGCGGGCCAAGGAGCTGGGCATGCCGGCCCTGGCCCTCACGGACCACGGCGTCATGTATGGCGCCATCGAGCTGCTCAAGCTCTGCAGGCAGGCGGGCATCAAGCCGATCATCGGCAATGAGATGTACGTCATCAACGGCTCGCTGGATGACCCCAATCCCCCCAAGAAGGAGCGCCGCTACCACCTGGTGGTGCTGGCCAAGAACGCGGTGGGTTACCGCAACCTGGTGAAGCTCACCAGCATCAGCCACCTGCGCGGCATGCGCGGGCGCGGCATCTTCGCGCGCGCCTGCATCGACAAGACCACCCTCGAGAAACACAGCGAGGGGCTGATCGTGGCCACCGCCTGCCTGGGCGGCGAGATCCCCCAGGCGATCCTGCGCGGCCGGCCCGATGCGGCCCGCGACGTGGCCCGCTGGTATCAGCGGGTGTTCGGCGACGATTTCTACCTGGAGATCCAGGACCACGGCGGCGTCGAAGACCGGATCGTCAACACCGGCCTCGCCGCGATCGGGGCGGAGCTGGGCATCGAGCTGGTCGCCACCAACGATGCCCACTACCTGAGTGTGGGCGATGTGGAGGCCCATGACGCCCTGCTGTGTGTGCTCACCGGCAAGCTGATCAGCGATGAGAAGCGCCTGCGCTACACGGGCACCGAATACATCAAGAGCGAGGCTGAGATGCTGCAGCTCTTCGGCGATCACCTGGAGCGCGAGGTGATCGAGCGGGCCGTGGCCAACACCGCCAGGGTGGCCGAGAAGGTGGAGGACTACGACATCCTCGGCCGCTACCAGATGCCCCGCTTCCCGATTCCGGAGGGGCACACGCCGGTGAGCTACCTGCGCGAGGTGAGCGAGCAGGGTCTGCGGGCGCGGCTGGGGCTGGCCGAGGGAGCGGCCTTTGACGCCACCTACGGCGAGCGGCTCGCTTTCGAGCTGCAGGTGATGGAGCAGATGGGCTTCCCCACCTACTTCCTGGTGGTGTGGGACTACATCCGCTTTGCCCGCGACAACGGCATCCCGGTGGGGCCGGGCCGGGGCTCGGCGGCCGGCTCGCTGGTGGCCTATGCCCTGGGCATCACCAACATCGACCCGGTGACCAACGGCCTGCTGTTTGAGCGCTTCCTCAATCCGGAGCGCAAGTCGATGCCGGATATTGACACCGACTTCTGCATCGAGCGCCGCGGTGAGGTGATCGACTACGTCACCCGCCGCTACGGCGAGGACAAGGTGGCCCAGATCATCACCTTCAACCGCATGACCTCAAAGGCGGTGCTCAAGGATGTGGCCCGCGTGCTCGATATTCCCTATGGCGACGCCGACCGGCTCGCCAAGTTGATCCCGGTGGTGCGCGGCAAGCCCGCCAAGCTCAAGGAGATGATCGGCGAGGAGTCGCCGGCCCCCGAATTCCGCGAGAAATACCAGAACGACCCCCAGGTGAAGCGCTGGGTGGACATGGCCATGCGGATTGAGGGCACCAACAAGACCTTTGGTGTGCATGCTGCTGGTGTGGTGATCGCCGCTGATCCCCTGGATGAAGTGGTGCCGCTGCAGCGCAACAACGACGGCCAGGTGATCACCCAGTACTTCATGGAAGACGTGGAGTCGATGGGCCTGCTGAAGATGGACTTCCTGGGCCTGAAGAACCTCACCATGATCGATAAAACCATCGATCTGGTGAAGGAGAGCACCGGTGAGATGGTGGATCCCGACGCCCTGCCCCTGGATGATCCCGGCACCTACGGGCTGCTGGCCCGCGGCGATCTGGAGGGAATCTTCCAGCTCGAATCCAGCGGGATGCGCCAGATCGTGCGCGACCTCAAGCCCTCATCCCTGGAGGACATCTCTTCGATCCTGGCGCTCTATCGGCCCGGTCCTCTGGATGCCGGCCTGATTCCCAAGTTCATCAACCGCAAGCACGGCCGCGAGGCGATCGACTTCGCCCACGAGAAGCTGCAGCCGATCCTGAAGGAGACCTACGGGATCATGGTGTATCAGGAGCAGATCATGAAGATCGCCCAGGATCTGGCCGGCTACTCGCTCGGGGAAGCCGACCTGTTGCGCCGGGCGATGGGCAAGAAGAAGAAGAGCGAGATGGAGAAGCACCAGAGCATCTTTGTGAACGGCGCCACGGAGCGGGGTGTTGACGCGAAGCTCGCCGAGGGCCTGTTCGAGCAGATGGTGCTGTTTGCCGAATACTGCTTCAACAAGAGCCACTCCACCGCCTATGGCGCGGTGACCTATCAGACCGCCTACCTCAAGGCCCACTACCCGGTGGCTTACATGGCGGCGCTGCTCACCGTGAATGCCGGTGATTCGGCCAAGGTGCAGCGCTATATCGCCAATTGCAATGCCATGGGCATCGAGGTGATGCCGCCGGATGTGAATGCCTCCGGCATCGACTTCACCCCCATGGGCGATCGCATCCTGTTTGGCCTCTCGGCGGTGCGCAACCTGGGTGAGGGGGCCATTCGCCAGCTGATTGAAGTGCGCCAGAGCGATGGGCCCTTTGCCTCGTTGGCTGATCTGTGCGATCGCATCCCCGGCCAGCAGCTCAACCGCCGCGCCCTAGAGGCACTGATCCACTCCGGTGCCCTCGATGCCCTGGAGCCGAAGGCCAACAGGGCCCAGCTGATGGCCGACCTGGATCTGGTGCTCGACTGGGCCAGCTCCCGCGCCAAGGACCGGGCCAGCGGCCAGGGCAACCTGCTCGATCTGCTGGGCGGCCTCGGTGGCCCGGAGCCTGGCACTGCCGGGGCGGGGGCGGCGGGGGCTGGTTCCCTGGCCACGGCACCCAAGGCAGCTGCCGTGGCCGACTATCCCCCCACCGAGAAGCTGCGGCTGGAGAAGGAGCTGGTGGGCTTCTACCTCTCCGACCATCCGCTCAAGCAGCTGGCGCCGAAGGTGAAGCTGCTCTCCCCCCTGGCGCTGGGATCCCTCGAGGAGCAGGCCGACAAGTCCAAGGTGAGCGCGGTGGTGATGGTGCCGGAGTTGCGCCAGGTGACCACCCGCAAGGGCGATCGCATGGCGGTGCTGCAGCTGGAAGATCTCACCGGCAGTTGCGAGGCGGTGGTGTTTCCCAAGGCCTATGCCCGCCTGGCCGACCACCTGATGGTGGACGCCCGCCTGCTGGTGTGGGGCTCGGTGGACCGCCGCGATGAGCGGGTGCAGCTGATCGTGGACGACTGCCGCTCGATCGACGACCTCCAGTTGCTGATGGTGGAGATCCCCGCCGAGCAGGCCGCCGATATTGGCGTGCAGCACCGCTTGCGCGAGTGTCTGCACCGCCACCGCCCCCCCCAGGACGAGGTGGGCTCGCGGGTACCGGTGGTGGCCCTGGTGCGCCAGGGGGATCAGGCCCGCTTTGTGCGCCTTGGCCCCCAGTTCTGCGTGGCCGACCCCGCCGCGGCACTCACCACCCTCCGGTCGGCCGAGTTCAAGGCCCGGATCAGCTCACCCCTGCTGGCGGCCTGATGGCTTGGCTGGTTGCCAGACCAGGCCGCCTGGACGGCGAACCACAACCAATCCGGTGATCAGGCCAACGGCTGCTCCCGCTACGACGTCACTGGGAAAATGGGAGCCACTGGCCACTCTGGTGTAGGCACAGCCAAAGGCCATCACCATGGCTGGCACCTTGAGCTTCGGATAGAGCAGGGATATCGCCACACTGCCGGCGAAGGCTACGGCTGCATGGGAACTCGGCAGACCGAGGTCTTGCGTGCTCCAGGTTTGATCACTCCAGGCCTTGAAGATGTAGATCTCAAGTTCGGAGGGTCGCTCCCTTCGAATCAACAACTTCAAACCCTCGGCGATCGCCCCTGCGATGGCTGGAGTGAACAGCATTGTTTTCCACTGTCGTGTTGCTGGATCATCGATCAAGTCAGCGATTGATTTTGGCTGCAGTCTTACCACGAGTGAAATCAGAGCCCAGGTCCAAAGGCTGCCCCAAATGCGCAGCAAGAGCAGCAAATCTGTGCGAGGTTGTTTGGAAGGCCATTCGATCAGGTGAAGAAGCACCCAATCCATTCTTGTTACGCCAGCTGCCCACACCACCACCAACACCACCACCAACACCACCACCAAGATGATCGTTGGCACGGAGAACAGGGGGTATTTGCAGTCCTGCGGACAAATAGAACGCCTTTGGACTCTTTCAGGAACCGGCATAGGAGTTATCAAATTCGCTTTGACCTCGATTCACTGTGGCAGTTTTATAATGAAGGGTCAGGTAAGCACCCAGCAAGCCAATGCCAGCACCGATCAGGACATCGCTGAGATAATGCCAGCCGTGAATGATTCTCTGTAGCGAAGCCATGACCGCAAGTGTTAGGTACACCAACCGACCTGATGGATGCAACCAGCAGAGAGCAGCTGCTAGCCCAGCTGCCACCGCGCTGTGACCGGATGGGAAACTCATCAGTGCGGCCTTGGAGTGCTCACCGAGTTCAAGCAATTGGCGGCCGAAGGTGTCCTGAGTATTCAATCCTACGGAGAAGTCGGCAAAGCGGGGACGCACGCGGGGAATCACTAGCTTTAGGCCATCCACCACCAAGGAACCTACGTAGGTTGCTGCGATCAATCGAGCCAGTTGCTGCCTGCGGTGTGTGGTGGAGGCTCCCTTGCGAGCGAGGTAGATCGCAGCGAACAGAACCATTGCAGCTCCGGTGCCATGGCCGCCGATTTCGGCAAACTTGAACGGCTTCAGTAGTTCCGATGGCAGCTCGTGCTCCTGCAGCCACATGGCCAGTGGAACATCAAGGGCAAAGGCAAGAACCCCTAACCCAATCAGAATTGTAGCCACCAATGGCAGGATACGTTGCTTTGCGAAGGAGGCTTTTGCATAGGATGCGATTTCAGAATACACATTACACCTCAATAACTACATAATTTAAAGTTTCGCACTTGTATCAACAGACTGATGTTGCCCTTGCGGCCATGATGCTGTAGTAGGCAATACACTCTGCCCGCTATCCGGAGCACGTTCCGGGGGCGACTGCCTGTCAACCTGCGGCGAAATCTCCTCACAATTTCCCATCCATGGCAAGCGAACCCTCCCCGCCAGCTCTTGATCAGGTCAGTGGTCAAGCCAGTCGGTTGAAGGAGGGCATGGTGCGAGGTGCGGGTTTTATGGCAGCGCTTCACCCCGCTGATGGCTGCGTCGTGCTCCTGTTGGGCGCTGTCTTTGCACTTCGGGTGCTGTTTCTGCTGACCAATCAGCTGCAGCTGTCCGCGGATGAAATGTACTACTGGGATTGGTCTCGGCGATTGGATATCGCTTATTACAGCAAGGGTCCAATTGTGGCATTTCTGATTGCTGTCTCCTCCCATTTCTTTGGTTATGGCCAGCTGGGTGTGCGGCTTCCTGCAGTGATATTGGGTGGATTGTTTGTGCTGTTGATCTATCTTTACGGCCGTGCTCGCCTGCGTCCCTGGCATGCTTTCACCGTCGCCGCCGTAGCCCAGCTGTTGCCCCTGCTGGCTGGCCTTGGTCTGGCGATGACCACGGATCCGCCCGTTCTGGTGTGTTGGGCCATCGCCCTGATGGCCCTGGCCTCTGCCGTGCGCCGGGGAGCCACCTGGGCCTGGCTGGTCTATGGATTGGCCGTAGGCCTTGGCCTGGGCGCGAAGTACACCACCCTGCTCCTGCCTGTCAGCCTGCTGCTGCTGGCTCCCTGGTTTGTCTTTTCCAGGCCCCTGCTGCGCCAGTGGAGCTTCTGGTTCGGCCAGGGACTGGCCTTGGCGGGCCTGCTGCCGATGCTGGTGTGGAACGGACGGCATGGCTGGGTGAATCTGGCCCACAACCTTGGCCACCTCGGTGCCAGTTCCCAGTTCAATCCCGCCCAGGTCCTGTTTGGTCCCCTGGTGCTGATCGGCACGCAGTTGCTGATGCTGGGCCCTCTCACCGCTCCGATGCTGGCTGTTGCAGGCTGGCGCGTGGTACCCGGCGCCTGGCGCCGCCGCGATCCCTATCCTCTGCTGCTGGCCGCGCTGGCCAGCCTGCTCGTGCTGGTCTGTGTGCTGGTGTCCACCAGGCGGGATGTCTACGCCAACTGGCCGATGCCTCTGGCGGTGATCGGGCTCCTGCTGATGATTGAAGCCTGGGCCATGCAACCCCCTTCCTTTCGCGATCGGCGCTGGTTGCTGATTGGCAGTGCCCTGAATGGCCTGTTGTTCGCCACTGCCCTCCTCCCCTTCTATGGGATTCGCCTGGGTTTGTCGGCGGACTGGCTGCCCACGCGCCGGCTCACGGGATGGCGGGAGATGGTCCAGTCCTTGCAGAGACAGGAGCCCCAACGGTTGGCGGCCGCTGATGTGGTGATCACCGACCGTTACACCACGGCTGCAGCCCTGGCCCACGGCCTGCAGCGGCCTCCCGGGGAGGTGTTCACGGTGGCGCTGGGCAAGGCCCGGATGAATCAGTACGACATCTGGGCCCGCCAGGATCTGCCCGGGCGGCTTGGCGCCGATGCCCTGGTGATCCTGCATCGGGACACCGATCCAGAACCGTTGCGCAGCCTGTTTGATCGCCTTGAACAGCGCCCCCAGCTCAAGGTGCATCTGCCTGGCATGCAGACGCGCCGCTATCAGGTGTGGATGGCCCGCGGCTACAACGGCACCCCCTTGCCTCAGCCTTCGCGGCGTTGACGCGCCGCGGCCATCGACTGCCGGAGTCGGCTGATGTTGAGGCCCAGCTGCTCAGCGCCCAGCAGGCTGCCCGGCTGGGGTTCCCAGCTGGCGGAGAGCACGCCATAGCTCAGCCCCAGCAGGCCCAACAGAAAACATCCCCCCGAAGCGGTGAGGGTGAGGCCGGGGGCGATGTCCACAATCTGTCGACTCACCAGCAGGTAGCTGCCCACAAACACCCCCATGCCCATCAGGGTGGGGATGCCGGTTGCGATGGCGACCCGCCGGGCCATGCGGTTGGCCACCGCCTCCGGAATCATCTGCCCACGGGCACGAGCCGCTGACTGGCCAGCGGGCCTGGCCGGCTGGGCTACACCCTTGCTGGCCTCACTGCTGCTGGACTTTGGCTTGCTCGACTTGGGTCGGTTGCCTTTGCCCGCCATGGAACGCGAATCAGCCGCGGATGCCGAGCTTGGCGATCAGCTGGCTGTAGCGCTCCTGGCTCAGACCCTTGAGGTAGCTGAGCAGGCGCTTGCGCCGGCCGATCATCTTCAGCAGTCCCTGGCGGGAGGAGAAGTCGTGCTTGTTCTGCTGCAGGTGGCCGGTGAGCTGGCTGATGCGCTCACTCAGCATCGCCACCTGCACCTCCACCGATCCGGTATCCGTGCCGTGGGTCTGGTGGGTGTTGATCAGGTCCTGCTTCTGGGTGGTGGTGAGCGGCATGGAGGTGGGGGAGGACGAAACGCGGCCGGGAGTCAACCTGCCGGGTGTCTGCGGAGCAAACAGCCACCATAACGCGGCGGAGTCAGGCCACCTGGCGGGACAGCCAGCGCAGGCACTCGCGGATCCAGTCGTCCGCCTGCCAGCCGGCCGCGTCCTCGCCCGCAGCGGCCACCGCCCGCAGGGCCCGGTGCACCTCCAGGGCCTCGTAGCCCAGGGCGGAGAGGGTGAGCTGCACCTCATCGCGCTGCCCCTGGGCCAGGTCGGGGCCGGCCAGGGGTTCGCCGTCCTGCTCGGCGGCCAGCAGCTGGCCGAGGAAGCGCTGCTGCAGCCGCGCCCGCAGCTCCACCGCCAGCCGTTCGGCCGTGCGTTTGCCCACCCCGGGGGCGGCGCACAGCCGGCGCAGGTCGGCCTGCACGATCGCCTGCACCAGTGCCTCCGGCTCCAGGCAGCCCAGCAGGCCCAGGGCCATCTGCGGACCCACGCCGCTCACCCCCACCAGCTCGCGGAACAGGTCGCGCTCGTGGCGCTCCGCGAAGCCATAGAGGGTCCAGCCGTCCTCGCGCACCGCCTGGTGGATGTGCAGGCTGAGCGGGCTGCCGCGGGATGGCAGCTGCTGCCACTGGCGCTGGCTCACCTGCACCTCGTAGCCCACGCCGTGGCACACCAGCAGCAGCCCGCAGCGCTTGTCCTGCTGCCACGGCTCGGCCAGTTCCCCTTGCAGCCAGCCGATCATGGGTGCAGCCTGAATGCCCCCATGCTGCCCGCCCCGCGGACCCCTGCCCAGCCGTGTCCCGCTGCCCGCCTGTGGCCGGCCCTCGGCCGGCGGCTGCTGGCCCTGGCCCTGCCCCTGCTGCTGGTGCTGCCCCTGGGCGCCTGCGGCAACGGCGGCCAGCCGCCCCGCAGCGTGCTGCTCCAGGCCCTGGCCCTGCAGATCCAGCTCACCCAGGGGGCGATCGCCCAGGCCCTGGAGCTGGAGACGGCCGGTGCACCCGAGGTGAGCCGGGTGCGGGTGGCTGAGCAGCAGGCCATCCGCATCGGCGAGGCCCCGGGCTGGCGGCTGGCTGGCGCTTTCGACTGGCGGCTGCCGGGGGATCGCATCCGGGTGGACAGTCCGTTCGAGCTCTATCTGCAGCGCGGCGCCCGCGGCGAGAGCTGGCGGCTGGCCCGGCCCAGCGGCAGCCCCGACGGCAGCACCCAGGCCTGGATCACCGATCCCCTGCCGATCCCGGGCTGAGGCTGATCAGGGTGGCGGCCAGCACCAGCGCCGCCCCGGCCACGGTCCAGCCATCCACCGCCTCGCCGAACAGCAGCCAGCCCCACAGGCCGGCGAAGGCCACCTGCACGTAGCTGATCGCCGTGGCCCGTGCCGCCGGCAGGACCGCCAGGCTGGAGGTGAGACACACCTGGCCCAGCTGGGTGAACACCCCCACCCCCAGCAGCCAGAGCAGCTCCACCGGCGTGGGCCAAACCGGATTGAGCAGCACCAGCGGCAGGCTCAGGGGCACCGCCACCAGCGGGAAATAGAACACGATCACCAGCGGGTGCTCGCTGCGCACCAGGGAGCGCACGCTCACGTAGGCCAGGGCGGTGCAGAAGGCCCCGGCCACGGCGATCAGCACCGCCGGGCCGGCCAGGGCGCCTCCGCCGCTCAGGGCACCGAATGCCGTGGGCAGCTGGGCCGGCCGGGCCACCACAAGCACCCCCGTCCAGCCCACCAGCACCGCCAGCAGCACCCGCCGGCCGATGCGCTCACCCAGCACCAGCCAGGCCAGCAGGGCCGTGAAGGTGGGATACATGTACTGGAGCACGGTGGCGGAGGCCAGCGGCAACTCGGCCAGGGCGATGTACACGCAGAGCAGCGCCACGCTGCCGATCGCCCCGCGCACGATCAGCAGGCCGCGCCGCTGGCCCCAGGGGCTGATGCCCGCCCGCCGCACCAGCAGCCAGCTGAGCAGCACGCTCACCAGGGCCCGCACCAGCACCACCTCGGCGGCGGGAATGCGGCCGCCCACCTGCTTCACGCACACCCCCATCAGCGAGAAGCTCAGGGCGCTGGCCACCATCGCCAGCACCGGTCTTCTCACCGTCATCGCTCCTGTGGCAGTGGCCGGCATGCTGGCGGATCGCGCCGCTGGCGTCAGAATCAATCCCTCCCCGGGCCGCAGCCCGTCCCTCTGCCCTCCGTCAGCTGCCCAGCAGCGGTTTGCCCTTGAGCCTGCCCCGC
This sequence comes from Cyanobium sp. M30B3, assembly GCA_018399015.1. Taxonomy (GTDB): domain Bacteria; phylum Cyanobacteriota; class Cyanobacteriia; order PCC-6307; family Cyanobiaceae; genus NIES-981. Next base: position 1,715,422 of record CP073761.1, on the reverse strand, counting down.
CTCCATCCCCGCACGATCGAGGCCGTCAAGGAGCGGGCCGACATCGTCGACGTGGTGGGCGAGCACGTGGTGCTCAAGAAGAAGGGGCGCGAGTTCGTGGGCATCTGCCCCTTCCACGACGACACGTCGCCGTCGATGACGGTATCGCCCGCCAAGCAGTTCTATTACTGCTTCTCCTGCGGCGCCGGCGGCAACGCCATCAAGTTCCTGATGGAGCTGCAGCGCCAGAGCTTCAGCGACGTGGTGCTGGAGCTGGCGCGCAAGTACCAGCTGCCGGTGGAGACCCTCGACGGGCCCCAGCAGGAGCGGCTGCGCAAGCAGCTCTCCCGCCGCGAGCAGCTGCAGAAGGTGCTCAGCCTGGCCTCGGGCTGGTTCCGCAGCCAGCTGCAGGCGCCGGAGGGCGAGGCTGCCCTGGCCTACCTGCGCCAGCAGCGGCGCCTCAGCGACACCACCCTGGAGGCCTTTGAGCTGGGCTTTGCCCCCGACCGCTGGGACGGCCTGCTGCAGCACCTGCGCCAGGTGCATGGCTTCGCCCCCGAACTGCTGGAGGCCGCCGGCCTGGTGGTGCCGCGCAAGGGCGGGGATGGCTTCTACGACCGCTTCCGCGGCCGGGTGATGGTGCCGATCAAGGACCGCCAGGGGCGGGTGATCGGCTTCGGCGGCCGCAGCCTCGACGGCGCTGAGCCCAAATACCTCAACTCGCCGGAAACGGAGGTGTTTGAGAAGGGCAAGCACCTGTTCGGTCTCGACCGGGCCGCCGACGCCATCCGCCGCGACGACCGGGCGGTGGTGGTGGAGGGCTACTTCGACGTGATCGCCCTGCACGCCGCCGGCATCACCAACGCTGTGGCAGCCCTGGGCACGGCCCTGAGCAGCCAGCAGATCACCCAGCTCTGCCGCTGCACCGACAGCCGCCGGCTGGTGCTCAACTTCGACGCCGACGGCGCCGGGGTGCGGGCAGCCCAGCGGGCGATCGGCGAGGTGGAGCAGCTGGCGCTGCAGGGACAGCTGGAGCTGCGGGTGCTGCATCTGCCGTCCGGCAAGGATCCCGACGAGTTCTTGGTGGAGCACGGCGCCGGTGACTACCGGGCCCTGCTCGATCGGGCCCCGCTGTTTCTCGACTGGCAGATCGACCAGGTGCTGTTGGGCCGTGACCTGGGCAAGGCCGACCAGTTCCAGCAGGCCGTCACCGCCCTGGTGGCCCTGCTGGGCAAGCTGCCCCAGAGTGCCGTGCGCAGCCGCTACCTGCAGCAGGTGGCCGAGCGCCTGTCCGGCGGCCAGGCCCGGCTGGCCCTGCAGCTGGAGGACGACCTGCGCCAGCAGGTGAAGGGCCAGCGCTGGCATGGCCGCTCCCAGAAGTGGGAGCAGCCGGGTGAGGCGGGCCTGCGCGAGCGGGCCGAGGCCGAGGTGCTGCGCCTCTACCTGCATTGCCCCGATCAGCGGGGTGCGATCCGCGCCGAACTGCGTCAGCGGGAGCTGGACGACTTCGCCCTGGCCCACCATCGCCAGCTGTGGGGGGCGATCAGCGCCCTGGAGGAGGACAACCTGGGTGCCGGGCGCCTGGAGGCGATCACCCGCGGCCAGGATCCGGGCCATGAGCTGGCCGATCTTGATCTGCCCCGGCTGCTGGGCGACCAGCTGGTGGTGGAGCAGAGCGCCCTGCTGGGCCGGCTGACGCCGTTGCTGGAGCCCTCGGAGCTGCAGCGCCTGCAGCTGGCCCAGCCGCTGCTGCAGCTGCGCGGCGCCACGGCGGTGCTGGAGCGGCAGAAGTGCCTCAAGCGCTGCCGCCACCTGCTCGATGCCTGGAGCGGCCAGCGGCTGGAAACCCTGGAGCGCTGCATCGCCCGCCTGCTGCAGCCGGCCAACCCAACGCCGGCCAGTCAGAACCTGGCCAACCCGACTCCGGCCAGCCCCCCCGCCGCTGGCCTGGAGCCCGTGGCCCGGGACATGGAGGCCCGCATTGAGGCGCTGTTCGCCGAGCTCAACGCCGATGCCCTCCAGTTCCAGGAGCTCTATTACGGCGAGCGCCGCTATCTCCACCAGCTCGATGCCCAGCGCTGCGCCGGCTTCGGCGCGGCGGCCTGAGCACCTGGCTCTGAGCAGTCAGCGCTGAGCACTTAGCGTTGCTGTTTACCGGCCGCGCTCTTTTGCCTTTCCCCGCCCGCCTGGCGCTGGCCCTGGTGCTGCTTGCTGCACCCCTGGCGGTGCTGGCTCCCGTTCGTGCCCAGGAGTGCGGCTGCAACTGCGGCGAGCCCACCCTGGGCACCATCGGGCTCGACGGCACTTGCCAGTGCCCCTGTGGGCCAGCCCCCATCCCTGGCATCACCCCCGAGAGCCTCTCCGGTCCGCCCAGGCCCCCCAAGGCCGGCGGCCCTGCGCCTGAGTGGAAGGTGGAGCCCTTCGACGACGTCGGCCCGCCCCTGTTCGGCGTGTGGTGAGCGGCTCGCGCGCTGTTCCTGCTGCTGCTCGTGCCCTTGCTGCTGGTTGGTCTGGTCTGGTCCATTCGCATCGCGGTGCGTCTGGTTTTGTCTGCTTGGGTCTGGCCCTAACGTCTCTTTTGAATGCGTGGTTTTGGCGAGCCATGGGCTTCTTTGAGGTGCTCTGGCACGGCGATGGCATCAGCGACGGCGGCGATCTGGAGGAGGCCCTGCAGGGCTACGCCCTGGTGTGTCCCGACGACGGCGACTGGCAGGCGGCCTGCGCCACCGCCGGCGCCGACCCCTGCATCCGCCGCTATGCCTCGTTTGAGGCCTTTCTCGACAACGCCGATGAGCTGGAGACGATCCCGGTCACGGCGGCGATGATCGAGGCGGCCCTCGCCGATCTCCCCCCCGCGCCCCCACCTGCGGGTCATGGCTGAGCCCAACCTGGGCCCGCGCCTGGATCTGGCCCGCTTCACGCCGGTGAACCACCTCTGGCCCGAGCTGGTGGAGCGGCTGGGGCTGGAGCGCAGCAGCCGGGCGGTGCAGCAGGCCCTCGACCTGCAGGCGATGCACGGCACGGCCGCCACCCTGCCGCTGCTGCTGGTGGAAACCTGCGGCCTGGCGCTGGTGCCGCTGGAGCAGCTGCGCCTGCAGGCCGGCCTGGTCGGGGTGGGTGAGCGGCTGGTGCTGCTGCTCAGCCAGCGCTCCGGCTGCCTGCAGCTGCTCTCCAGCGGCTGACCGGTCGCGTCACGATTCCGTTACAGAAGTTCATAGACTGTTTTTGGTCATCGAGCGGGTCCTGGACGGGTCCGCTTTTTTATGGCCTTCCAGCGCGCGCCGTGCTCAATCAGCAGCACTAGGCCCGCACCACCGGGATGTCGGCCAGGCGGGTGGTGGCGGCCCGTGACAGCTGGCTGCGGCGCATGGCCCAGGGGCGGGCCAGGCCGCAGGCGGCCCACTGCACCGTGCCGCTGCCGTAGCGGCGGTTGAGCCGGTCCACGGTGGCCAGCAGGGCGCTTCGGCTCCGCTGCTGCTCCGGCGGCAGGGGCACCAGCAGGTGGTGCTGCAGCAGGGCTTCGTCCTCCAGCTGCTGCAGCACCACGCCGGCCTTCTGCAGGGGCTTGTGGGGGCGGAACAGGGCCTCGGCCAGGGGCAGGGCGGCGGCCAGCAGCACCGCCGTGTCCTGGCTGGCCACCGGCAGCCGCACCGTGGCGGCGTTGGCGTAGAAGCTGGTGCCGTTGAACGGGCTGGTGCGCACGAACACGGTGAGGGCACCGGCCCGCTGGCCCTGGCGCCGCAGCTTCTCCGCCGCCCGGCTCGTGTAGGTGGCCACCGCCTCCTTCAGCTGGGCCAGGCTGGCCACCGGCTGGCTGAAGCTGCGGCTCACGCAGGTTTCCCGCTTGGCCGGCGGCACCAGCTCCAGGGGCAGGCAGGCGTGGCCGCGCAGCTCCTGCTGCAGCCGCACCCCCACCACGCCGCAGCGGTGGCGCAGCTCGCCGGTGGGCAGATCGCGCAGGGCGCGGGCGTCGGCGCAGCCCCGCAGCCGGCACCAGCGCGAGAGCTTCCGGCCGATCCCCCACACGTCCTCAATGGCGGTGGCGGCCAGCACCGCCTCGGCCTGGTCGGCCGGGCAGGCGCCCAGGTCGAACACCTCCGGCCGGCCGCCACCGCCTGTCGGACTCGTTTTGGCCCACTTGTTGGCCAGCTTGGCCAGCACCTTGGTGGGGGCGATACCCACCGCCACCGGCAGCCCCAGGCGGCGGCGCACGTCGCGGCGCAGGGCGTCTCCCCAGGCCGTGAGATCGCCGCTGCTCCGGTCGCCGTTGCTGATGGTGCCGCTGCTGGCCGGGCCAGGCCGATGCAGCAGGCCGAAGGCCTCGTCGATCGAGTAGATCTCCAGTGCCTCCACCCACTCCTCCAGCACCGCCATCAGCCGCTGGCTCATGTCGGCGTAGAGGGCGTAGTTGGAGCTGCGCACGAGCACCCCCTGGCGCTGCAGCTGGCGCTGCACCTGGAAGTAGGGCTGGCCCATGGGAATGCCGAGGGCGCGGGCCTCGGCGCTGCGCGACACGATGCAGCCGTCGTTGTTGGAGAGCACCACCAGGGGCCGGCCGATCACCGCCGGATCCACCACCGCCTCGCAGGAGGCGTAGAAGTTGTTGCCGTCGATCAGCACGGTGGCCTGGCGATCCATGGCTCAGAGGCTGTGGATGGCGTGGATGGCCACGCCCCAGATGCGGGCGTCGTCGCAATCGGCCAGCTCCAGGGGCGGGTAGTCGGGGTGGGCGGCCTCCAGCCGCCAGCGGCCCTGGTGGCGGTTCAGGTGTTTGAGCGTGAAGGCGCCGTCGAGCACGGCCACCACCACCCGGCCGGCGCGGGGCTCGATCGCCCGGTCCACCACCAGCAGGTCGCCGTCGAGGATGCCGGCATCACGCATCGAGTCGCCGCTCACCCGCAGGAAGAAGGTGCTGCTGGGGTGGCGGATCAGCACGTCGTTGAGGTCGATGCGGCTCTCGATGTAGTCGTCGGCGGGGCTGGGAAAGCCGGCCGCCACTGCTGTGCCTGCCAGGGGCAGGGGCTGGCAGCGGGGTGGGCGCAGCGGATCGGCCCGGCCCAGCAGCGCCGCCTCCAGCTCGCAGCGGGGCACGAGCTCCAGCCCCTCTCTCGCGTCCAGCGTCATCAGCCGCCCCGATACCGCTACCAGTATGCCCGTACTAGCGGCCTGGCGGGCGGGCGCCTGCCAGGCTGGGTTGGTGGATGCTCCGGTGGAGGCTGCTGGCATGGCAACCCGCAATACAACAGCCCGCAACACGACCCGTAACACGACCCGCACCGCGAACGGAAGGCTCAGGGCAGGGGCGGCAGCGGGTGCCCTGGCGGCTGCCGTGGTGGCGGCGCTGCCCGCTGCGGCCTGGGCTGAGGCGGGCCTCAGGGCCGACTACCTCTGCAAGGGCCGCTTCGATGCCAGTGAGATCACCGTCTTCTTCTTCAACGGCACCCCCAGTGCCGTGGTGTTGCTGGAGGGGGAGGGGGCGACGCGCCTGCCCCAGACCGTGAGCGCCAGTGGCGCCCGCTACAGCGATGGCGACCAGAGCTTCTGGGTGAAGGGGGAGCGGGCCAGCTGGCAGCAGGGCCAGGCAGCCGCCCGCAGCTGTGAGCCCCGGCCGCGCTGAGCCGCCGCCTTGGGCGATCCCCGGGCCCGCTCCATACGATGGGCAGCGGATTCACGGCTGGGCGCCCGGGGTGCAGACGCAGGCTCACAACGGCAAGGCCTGGCCGCCCGGCAGCGCCACCTGGCTGCGCACCGCTTCAGCCGCCAGCGGCCTGCTGCTGGTGGTCTTTCTGCTGCTGCACCTGGTGGGGGTGGCCCTGGCGCCGCTGGCGCCGCAGCGCTTCGAGGCCTATGCCGCCGCCCTGCACCGCAGCGCCTGGCTGCCGGCCGCCGAGCTGGCCCTGCTGGCGGTGGCGCTGACGCACCTGGGCCTGAGCCTGCTGCGGGCCGCGCTCAACCGCCGCGCCGCCGGCAACACGGCCCCGCTGCGCAGCCGCCGCACGGGTCCGCTGGCGCCCCTGGCGGCCTGGGCCGCCCGCAGCCAGGTGGCCGGCGGGCTGCTGCTGCTGCTGTTTCTGGCGCTGCACCTGGCCCAGCTGCGCTGGCCCCGGCCGCCGGCGGGCGCTGAGCTGGCGGCGTTGGCCGCGGTGCTGGCCAGCCCCTGGAGCCTGGCGCTCTACCTGGCGGCGGCCCTGGCGCTGGCCCTGCATCTGTTCCATGGCGGCGAGGCGGCCCACCGCAGCCTGGGGCTGTTGCAGCCGGCCAACGCTGCCGCCATCCGCGCCGCCGCTCGCCTGCTGGCGCTGCTGATCGGCGCTGGCTTCATGGCCGTCACCCTGGCCCTGGCGCTGCCGGAGCTGGCCCCTGCCCTGTGGGCGGGGGGGGCAGCCTGATGGCCGGCCTGCCCGATCCGCGCCTGCCCGCCGGGCCGATCGCCGACGCCTGGCGCCGCACCAGGGCCGAGCTGCCGCTGATCAGCCCGCTGCGCAAGCGCCAGCTGCAGGTGCTGGTGGTGGGCACAGGGCTGGCCGGGGCCTCGGCGGCCGCCACCCTGGCGGAGCAGGGCTACCGGGTGACGGTGCTCACGTATCACGACAGCCCGCGGCGGGCCCACTCGGTGGCGGCCCAGGGGGGCATCAACGCCGCCAAGAACTACGCCGGCGACGGCGACAGCATCGAGCGCCTGTTTGCCGACACCCTGCGCGGCGGCGACTTCCGCGCCCGCGAGGCCGGCTGCATGCGCCTGGCCGAGCTGAGCGGCGGGATCATCGACCAGTGCGTGGCCCAGGGGGTGCCGTTCGCGCGTGAGTACGGCGGCACCCTGGCCAGCCGCAGCTTCGGCGGGGCGCTGGTGAGCCGCACCTTCTACGCCCGCGGCCAGACCGGCCAGCAGCTGCTCTACGGCGCCACCGCCGCCCTGCTGCGCCAGGTGGCGGCCGGCCGCATCACCCTGCTGCCCCGCCGCGACATGCTGGAACTGGTCACGGTGGATGGGGTGGCCCGGGGCGTGGTGGCCCGCCACCTGCTCACCGGTGCGCTGGAGGTGCACACCGCCCAGGCGGTGCTGCTGGCCACGGGCGGCTACAGCAATGTGTTTTTTCTCTCCACCAACGCCCTCAAGTCGAACGCCACGGCGATCTGGCGCGCCCACCGCCAGGGGGCGCTGTTTGCCAATCCCTGCTTCACCCAGATCCACCCCACCTGCATCCCCAGCGGCGATCCGGGCCAGAGCAAGCTCACGCTGATGAGCGAGAGCCTGCGCAACGACGGCCGCATCTGGCTGCCGGCGATCGCCGGCGACGATCGCCCCCCCGAGCAGATCCCCGAGGCCGAGCGCGACTACTTCCTCGAGCGCCTCTATCCCCGCTACGGCAACATGGCGCCCCGCGACCTGGCCTCCCGCCGCGCCCGTGAGCTCTGCAACGCCGGCCACGGGGTGGGGCCGGGCGGGAGGTCGGTGTTTCTCGACCTGCGCGATGCCATCGCCGAGCAGGGGCGCGGGGTGATCGAGCAGCGCTACGGCAACCTGCTGGAGATGTACGGGCGCATCAGCGGCGACGATCCCTACGCCGTGCCGCTGCGCATCTACCCGGCGCCCCACTACACGATGGGGGGCCTGTGGGTGGACTATCAACTGATGAGTTCGATTCCGGGGCTGTTTGTGCTGGGGGAGGCCAATTATTCCGAGCACGGCGCCAATCGCCTCGGCGCCAGCGCCCTGATGCAGGGCCTGGCCGACGGCTATTTCATTGCTCCGGCCACGGTGACGGCCTGGCTGTCGGGGCACCCCACCCCGGAGATCGGCGCCGATCACCCGGCCTGCCGTGAGGCCGTGGCCCGCGCCCAGGCCCGCATCGACGCCCTGCTGGCGGTGCCGGGAACCCGGCCGGTGGACGCCTTCCACCGCGAACTGGGGGCGCTGATGATCGAGCGCTGCGGCATCAGCCGCACGGCTGGCGGCCTGCGGGCGGGCCTGGCGGAGGTGGCGGCCCTGGAGCAGGCGTTCCACGCCGAGCTGCGGGTGCCGGGCGGCGCTGAGGGCCCCAACCCGGAGCTGGAGAAGGCCCTGCGGGTGGGCGATTTCTTCGGGTTGGCCCAGCTGATGCTGCGCGACGCCCTGGCCCGCGAGGAGAGCTGCGGCGCCCACTTCCGCGAGGAGCACCAGAGCGCCGATGGCGAGGCCCAGCGCAACGACGCCCGCTTCGCCCACATCGCCGCCTGGGAGTTTGCGGGCCAGGGCCGCGAGCCGATCCGCCACAGCGAACCGCTGCGCTTCACCGCCCTGCTTCCCAGCGCCCGCAGCTACCGATGACGCGCACGATCTCCCTCAACCTGCGCATCTGGCGCCAGGAGACGCCCGAGGCCCCCGGCGGCTTCCAGCGCTACCGGCTGGAGGACGTGAGCACCGATCTGTCGCTGCTGGAGGCGCTCGATCGGCTCAATGAGCAGCTGATCGCCGCCGGCGAGCGGCCGGTGAGCTTCGAGCACGACTGCCGCGAGGGCATCTGCGGCAGCTGCGGCTTCCTGGTGAACGGCCAGGCCCACGGGCCCCAGGCCGCCACCAGCGTGTGCCAGCTCTACCTGCGCCAATTTGCCGATGGCGCCACCCTCAGCCTGGAGCCCTGGCGGGCCCGGGCGTTCCCCTTGATCCAGGACCTGGCGGTGGAACGCAGCGCCCTCGACCGGCTGCTGATCGCCGGCGGCTACTGCTCGGTGAGCACGGGCCAGGCACCGGAGGCCAACGCCATCCTGGTGGGCCAGGAGCAGGCGCGCTCGGCGTTCGACACGGCCACCTGCATCGGCTGCGGCGCCTGCGTGGCCAGCTGCCGCAATGCCTCGGCCAGTCTGTTCGTGGCTGCCAAGCTGGCCCACCTGGCCCAGCTGCCCCAGGGCCAGCCAGAGCGGGCCCGCCGCGCCGGCGCCATGCAGGCGGCGATGGCGGCCGAGGGCTTCGGCAGCTGCAGCAGCAACCTGGAGTGCGAGGCGGTGTGTCCGCAGCAGATCTCGGCCGATTGGATCAGCTGGATGCACGCTGAGGGGCGCTGAAGCGGCGCACGAACTGGGCCAGGGGCATGGGGCCGCAGCGGCGCTGCCAGCCGATGCCCTCGGGGTAGCGGCGCCAGCAGCTGAGAGCGGCGCCATGGGGGCGCAGCTGGATCAGGTAGCGGTAGCTGGCCTGCACGCCGGCGGGGTTGGCCTCGGCCGACCCCAGGGGCGGCAGGGGATCAAACACCTGCAGCAGTTCATCGAGCTGGCGGGCGGGGCGGTGGTGACCGCACAGGGGCGCCCCGAGCAGGTCAGCGATCCGCTGGGGAAAGCCATCGTTGGCCAGCCACCAGTGGTGCTGGCGCGGATGCTGCAGGTGCACCAGCGAGATCAGGGCGGGGCAGGAAGGGGCCATGGAGGAAGGGCAGTGCCCATCTCCAGTGCCCTGGGTGTCTCATCGAGCCATTGCGGCAGGAGGAGGTCCTGTCGTAATGGCGGCGAGGGACGGTGGTGGACCTGTGATGCCTTCGATGGCCTGGGTTGTTGCTACCTTGACACTAGGTTTGTATAAAGTATGAATGGCCCATTGATGTGCGAGCAGGATGCTGATGGACACTGTAGTGCAGAGATTCCCTACGGAACTTGCGGCACTCGCTGCTTGTGCTTACCGGGTCTGATCACCACTGTTCGTGTTGAACATGGTTTCGAAAAACAGCCTGAGGCAGCTGAACGAGGTATCCATGCTTGAACGTGGTTCACGGAAGACAGCAGGACCGCTGCCGTGGTTGTCGGAACCATTCAATAATGAGTTAGCGGAACCCGACACCGGCTCAAAACGGAGTAGAATTGCGATCCATACACCTAGGTTGAGGGCCATGGCTGCCTTGTTGAAGAACATTGAGGAGCAGGCACTCGCTCTTAGTGCGGAAGATCGGGCAAGCCTTGCTGAGAGCATGCTGGAGTCACTTCGTACATCAATTACTGAAATTGAGGCCGCCTGGTCGGAAGAGGTTGAAGAGCGTGTCAATGCGTTTGATCGTGGCGAAATTCCTTCATGCTCGGCCGAAGAAGTATTTGCTGAAGCTCATCGAACTCTGCAGTGAAGCGCGCACGCTTTGTTGCTCCTGCTAGACGTGAGCTTCTTACGGAAGCTGGCTACTACAACAACAAGGAGTTGGGGCTTGGCGATCGATTTCTTGCTGCCGTTGAAGATACCACTGCTCGCGCTCTCGCTTAACCTCTTACTGGGACGCCGGCGTCGGAAAGTACTCGGCGACTGTTCCTCAAGGACTTTCCCTTTGCGATTGTGTATCCCTAAGACTGTGGACTTTCAGTTGCGCCAGTTGCTGTCTGAATCGTTGGTGGCCGAGGCAGCCCAGGTGATCGAGGAACTGATCGCCATGGCCAAACAGTTCCGCGATGATGCCCACAAGGCGAAGGCGCTGGGGTTATCCGAGCCTGAAATCGCCTTCTACGACGCCCTGGCCCATAACCAGTCCGCCCAGGAGCTGATGGGCGACGACGTGTTGATGTCCATGGCCCGCGAACTGGCCGTCAAACTGCGCGGCAATCTCAGCATCGACTGGCAATACAAAGAAAACGTGCGCGCCCGCCTGCGCACGATGATCAAGGCCTTGCTCAAGCGCTACAAATACCCGCCTGATCAGGAATCCGCCGCGATCGAACTGGTGCTGCAGCAAACGGAACTGATCTCGGAGGAATGGGCGCGGCAAGATCTCGGCAATCAGATCCAGGCGGTGGTGGCCGATGTGCTCAGCCGCTCGATCCAGCCACCACCCAGCCCATCCTTCAGCTGACCGTGGCCATGTGGCGGATCAGGTCGATGCACTTGCAGCTGTAGCCCCACTCGTTGTCATACCAGGCCACCAGCTTCACGAAGGTGTCGGTGAGGGCGATGCCGGCCTTGGCATCGAACACCGAGGTGCAGCTCTCACCGAGGAAGTCGTTACTCACCACTTCGTCTTCCGTGTAGCCGAGAATGCCGGCCATCGGCCCCTCGCTGGCGGCCTTCATCGCCGCCTTGATCTGCTCGTAGCTGGCGGGCCTGGCCAGGTTCACGGTGAGGTCCACCACCGACACATCGGGGGTGGGTACGCGGAAGGCCATGCCGGTGAGCTTGCCGTTCAACTCGGGGATCACCTTGCCCACCGCCTTGGCGGCGCCGGTGGAGCTGGGGATGATGTTCTGGCCTGCGCCGCGGCCGCCGCGCCAGTCCTTCACCGAGGGGCCGTCCACCGTTTTCTGGGTGGCGGTGGTGGCGTGCACCGTGGTCATCAGCCCGCTCACGATGCCGAAGTTGTCGTGCACCACCTTGGCCATCGGTGCCAGGCAGTTGGTGGTGCAGCTGGCGTTGGAGACGATCTCCTGGCCGGCATAGGTGGTGTGGTTCACGCCCATCACGAACATCGGCGTGGCGTCCTTGGAGGGGGCGCTCATCACCACCCGCCTGGCGCCGGCGCTGATGTGGGCCCGGGCCGATTCATCGGTGAGGAAGAAGCCCGTGCTCTCCAGCACGTAGTCCGCACCCACATCGCCCCACTTGAGGTTGCCCGGGTCGCGCTCGGCGCTGATGCGGATCGGCTTGCCGTTCACCACCAGCTGGCCGTTCTCCACCGCCACCTCGCCACCGAAACGGCCGTGGGTGGAGTCGTAGCGGAGCATGTAGGCCAGATACTCCACATCGATCAGGTCGTTGATCGCCACCACCTCCACGTCGGCGACGCTGCAGGCGCGGCGGAAGGCGAGGCGACCGATGCGGCCGAAGCCGTTGATGCCGATGCGGATGGTCATGGGCGAGCAGAAACCAGTGCCAGTCTACGTTCGTTGTCAGCGAACGTCCGCCGGTTGTGGCGGCAGGCAGAGGCTGCGGCGGCCGGCGGCGAAGGCCACGCCCACCCGCAGGTTGCGGCGATTGACCTCGCTGTCGGTCGGCTCGCCCACCAGCTGCTCCAGCCGCTCGCTGTAGCGCTGCCGCATGGCCGCGCTGATCAGCCCGTCGCGCTCCAGGGCGCAGAGCAGGCGCATGGCGCCGTTGCCCTTGCCGAACATCAGCATGAACGACTCTTTCTCCGTGGGCGCGCCCCGGGCCGCTCCGGCCAGGCCGGGCAGAAGAGCCAGGCCCAGCAGCAGGCCCAGGCGGCAGCTCACGGTTCCTCGTCCTCCAGCAGCAGCTGCTGAAAGGCGGTGTAGAGGTCGCCATGGTCGGCGGCCAGTTTCGGGTTGGGCCGGCCGATCGCGGTGTCGCGGCGCCTGGATCTGGGCGTCTCAGGCTGTGGATCCGCGGGGCTGCCACCGCTGGCTGCCGCGGGTCTCTGGCGGCGCTGGCCCTCCACCTGGCGCAGCCTCTCCATCAGGTGGGGCGGCACGGTGCCATCGGCACTGGCCTGCATCAGTTCGCGGAACAGCTGCTCCGGGTCGGTTTCCGTCTCCACCTTGTGGCGGGGTTCGGCTGCCCGGGCCCGGGCGCTGGGCTGGGCCTTGGGCTGCGGTGGCGGCAGCGGCTGGGGCAGGCTGCGGCCCAGCTCGCGCAGGCGCTCCAGGCTGCGGGGATCGAAGGCCATCTCAGCCGCAGCCCAGCGTGGCGCGGGTGTCGCGGCCCGTCACCGGATTGGTGCCCTCGGCCACGGCGCACAGCGCCTTGAGGGCATCGCCGCGCAGGGGCACGTTGGTGAAGTCGGCCCCCGTGATCGTCACCCCCTCGAAGCGGGTGTTGAAGGCGAAGGCATCCTCCAGCACCGCATTGCTGAGGTTCGTGCCGTTGAACACCGCCGAATCCAGGGTGGCCTCGCGCAGGTTGGTGTTGCTCAGGTCGGCGTCCTGGAGCTTGGCGCCGAACAGGCTGGCCCCCTGCAGGTCGGCGCCGGAGAGGTTGGCGTCGCGCAGGTTGGTGAGGTTGAACGTGGCGCCGCGCAGGTCCTGGCCGGAGTAGTCGGCGCCGATCAGCACCTGCTTGGCCACGTCCACCGCCGCCGCTGCCGGTGCGGCCAGCGGGCCCACCAGCCCGACCAGCAGCAGCAGGGGGGCCAGCAGCGGCAGCAGCAGGGCGGCCAGGGTTCGCCGCAGCCGAAGGGGGGTGGCCATCGCATCCTCCGGCCAGCGCCGGGTGGTGTGTGGTGGCAACCCTAGGCAGTGTGCGGCGACGCCAGATCCATGGTTCACCAGTCAAGCCGTCAGCCATCTGCTGCGCCCAGGCCCCATCCGAGGGTGGCCGGCGGCTGGGCCGAGCAGCGCGCCCTGCGGCTGCTGCAGAGCCGCGGCTGGCAGCTGCGGGCCCGCAACTGGCACTGCCGCTGGGGCGAGCTCGATCTGCTGCTGGAGAAGCCCGACCGCCTGCTGCTGGTGGAGGTGAAGGGCCGGCGCAGCGGCGTGGACGGCTGGGGGGTGGCTGCCCTGCAGCGCGGCAAGCGCCGGCGGCTGGAGCGGGCCTGGCTGTGCTGGCTGGCCGAGCACCCGGGCGAGGCCAGCCGCCCGGTGCAGCTGGTGTACGCCCTGGTGCCCCTGCCGCCCCAGCGCGGGGCGGTCCGCTGGATCCGGGCCGGCTTCTGAGGGCGTGCGGGCGCGGCACAGGCAATCTGGAGCCATCCGGCCCCCCTCAACCCCGCCGACCCCGCCATGACCTTCAGCGCCCACCGGGCCCGCAAGCGCTTCGGCCAGCACTGGCTGGTGGACCAGGCTGTGCTGGAGCGGATCGTGGCGGCGGCGGCGATCGAGCCTGGCGACACGCTGCTGGAGATCGGCCCGGGCCGCGGTGCCCTCACCGCGCGGCTGCTGGCCAGCCCAGCCGCCGCCGTGGCCGCGGTGGAGCTCGACCGCGACCTGCTCCAGGGCCTGCGGCAACGCTTCGCCGCCGAGCCCCGCTTTGCCCTGGTGGCCGGCGATGCCCTGGAGCTGCCGCTGCCGCCGGCCCAGAAGGTGGTGGCCAACATCCCCTACAACATCACCGGCCCGCTGCTGGAGCGGCTGGTGGGCCGGCTCGACCGGCCCGTCTCGCCCCCCTACCGCCGCCTGGTGCTGCTGGTGCAGCAGGAGGTGGGCGAACGGATCCGCTGCGCGCCCGGCAGCAGCGCCTATTCCGCCCTGAGCGTGCGCATGCAGCTGCTGGGCCGCTGCAGCACGGTGTGCCCGGTGCCGCCGCGCTGCTTCCAGCCGCCGCCGAAGGTGCAGTCGGAGGTGATCGCCATCGATCCCCTGCCCGAGGAGCAGCGGCTGGAGCCGGCAGTGGCGCGGCGCGTGGAGCAGCTGCTGCGCCGCTGCTTCGCCGCCCGCCGCAAGATGCTGCGCAACACCCTGGCCGGCCTGCTGCCGCCCGAGGCCCTCGCCGAGCTGGCCGCCGCAGCCGGGTTCAGCCTGGAGCAGCGGCCCCAGGAGCTGCCCCCGGCCGCCTGGGTGGCCCTGGCGGCGGGCTTGAATCGCAGCGCCCCCGCCGCCCCGGCCACCGATGGCTGAGCTCAGCGTCTGCTCCCCGGCCAAGATCAACCTGCACCTGGAGGTGCTCGGCCTGCGGCCCGACGGCTTCCACGAGCTGGCGATGGTGATGCAGACCATCGAGCTGGTGGACGTGCTGCGCCTGGCCCCCACCGCCGATGGCCGCATCGCCCTGCACTGCGACCATCCCCACCTGCCCACCGATGGCGGCAACCTGATCGTGCGGGCTGCCGAGCTGCTGCGCGCCCGCTCCGGCCTGCCCGAGCTGGGCGCCGAGATCCACCTGCGCAAGCGCATCCCCATCGGCGCCGGCCTGGCGGGCGGCTCCAGCAATGGCGCCGCCGCGCTCCACGGTCTCAATACGATCTGGGGCCTGGGCTACAGCCCGGCCGAGCTGGAGGCGCTGGCCGCCGAGCTCGGCTCGGACATGCCCTACTGCCTGGCCGGCGGCACCCAGCTCTGCTTCGGCCGGGGCGAGCGGCTGGAGCCGCTGCCGGCCCCGACGGCGCCGCTGGCGGTGCTGCTGCTCAAGCACCCCGACGCCAGCGTCAGCACCCCCTGGGCCTACCGCCGCTGCCGCGAGCTGCGCGATGACGTCTATCTCCACACGGAAGCGGAGTTCGAGCAGCGCCGCCAGGCCCTGCGCCAGGGCCCCCTGGTGCGGGCCCTGGCCGAGGGGGGCGCCCTGCCGCCGCTCCGCAACGACCTCCAGGCCGTGGTGGAGCCCGAGGTCTCCACTGTGGCTGAGGGCCTGGCCCTGCTGCGCAGCCTCGAGAGCCCCCTGGCGGTGGCGATGAGCGGATCGGGCCCCAGCCTGTTCGCCCTGTTCGCCGATCTGGATCAGGCCCTGGCGGCCCAGGCGCAGCTGGCCGCGCAGCTGGCGGCCGCCGGCTTCCACAGCTGGGCCTGTGCCCTGCGCCCCGGGGGCGTCATGCTGGAGGGGTGACTGATCCCACACCCAACACCCCACCCGTGGCTGCGCCTCAGCCGGCAGCATCCCCTCCGGCATCGTCCGCCCCAGAGCCGCAGCGCCGCAAGGGGCCGCTCAGCTATCTCTCCGGCGCCCTCACCGCCGGCCTGCTGGCCTGGCTGTGCCTGGGCCTGAGCCGCCGGCTGGCCGTGTATTACGCCCTCCATCCGCCCCACTACGCCTCGGCCATCGCCCAGTCGATCGCCACCGCTCTGAAAACCCTGATCGTGGGCATGGCCTTTCTGGCCACCTTCAGCTTCGCCTTCATCGCCCTGGGGCTCAGCCTGGTGTTGGTGCGCAGCCTGGTGACCGGTCCCACACCGGCCGGCGACAGCGACGGCAAAGCTGCCTAATCTCTCTCCTGTGCGCTGGCTGAGCGATGACCGTCCACGACCTGGGCCTGCTGGTGACCCTGCTGCTGCCGGGCATGCTGCTCTCGGTGCTGATCCTGAGCACCTTCGCGGCTGGCGGCTGAGATAGGTTGGCCGCCACCCGGTGCTTAGCCAACGCGTGGCCGAAACGCTGCTGTTCAACGCCCTTCGCGAAGCCATCGACGAGGAGATGGCCCGCGATCCCCACGTGTGCGTGATGGGGGAGGACGTGGGCCAGTACGGCGGCTCCTACAAGGTCACCAAGGACCTCTACGAGAAGTACGGCGAGCTGCGCGTGCTCGACACCCCCATTGCTGAAAACGCCTTCACCGGCATGGCGGTGGGCGCGGCCATGACCGGCCTGCGGCCGATCGTGGAGGGCATGAACATGGGCTTCCTGCTGCTCGCCTTCAACCAGATCTCCAACAACATGGGGATGCTGCGCTACACCAGCGGCGGCAACTTCACGATTCCGGCGGTGGTGCGTGGCCCCGGCGGCGTTGGCCGCCAGCTGGGCGCCGAGCACAGCCAGCGCCTCGAGGCCTACTTCCACGCCGTGCCCGGCATCAAGATCGTGGCGGTGAGCACCCCCACCAACGCCAAGGGCCTGATGAAGGCCGCCATCCGCGACAACAACCCGGTGCTCTTCTTCGAGCACGTGCTGCTCTACAACCTCAGCGAGGACATCCCGGCAGGCGACTACATCTGCGCCCTCGACCAGGCGGAGATCGTGCGCGAGGGCAAGGACGTGACGATCCTCACCTACTCGCGCATGCGTCACCACTGCCTCAAGGCGGTGCAGCAGCTCGAGGCCGAGGGGGTGGATGTGGAGCTGATCGATCTGATCAGCCTCAAACCCTTCGACATGGCCACCATCGCCGCCTCGATCCGCAAGACCCACAAGGTGATCGTGGTGGAGGAGTGCATGAAGACCGGCGGCATCGGCGCCGAGCTGCTCGCCCTGATCACCGAGCACTGTTTCGACGACCTGGACGCCCGCCCCGTGCGCCTCTCCTCCCAGGACATCCCCACCCCCTACAACGGGGCCCTGGAGAACCTCACCATCATCCAGCCCCACCAGATCGTGGCCGCCGCCAAGGCCCTCAAGGCAGGCCAGGTCTGAGATGGCGCGTCAACAGGGGTGGATCGCCCTGATCCTGGCGCTGGCGATCGCCGCCGGAGCCCTGCTCTCCCAGTTCCCGCTGCAGCTGGGTCTCGACCTGCGCGGCGGCAGCCAGCTCACCCTGCAGGTGCAGCCCGCCGGCGCAATCACCCGGGTGGACAAGGAGCAGCTGGAGGCGGTGAAGGAGGTGCTCGACCGCCGCATCAACGGCCTGGGGGTGGCCGAGTCCACCCTCCAGACCGTGGGCAACGACCAGCTCGTGCTGCAGCTTCCCGGCGAGCAGGACCCCAGCCGTGCTGCCCGGGTGCTGGGCACCACCGCCCTGCTCGAATTCCGCGCCCAGAAGAGCGGCACCGAGGAGCAGATGCGCAGCTTGCTCGGGCTCAAGCGTCAGGCCCAGGCCGTGCTCGCCCTGCGCGAACGCCGTGCTGGCTCAGACCCCTCCAGCCCGGATGGCGGCCAGCCGCCGGAACCGCCCCCCATCAGCGCCGACCAGCTCTCCGCATCCCTGCGCGAACAGGGCGTGACCGTGCCCGCCGGTGCCGATGAAACTGAACAGCTGCGGCTGCTCCTGGAGACCGTGAACCGCCGCATCGTGGAGCTGTTCGAGCCGGCCGCCCTCACCGGCAAGGACCTGGCCAGCGCCGGCCGCCAGCAGCAGCAGAGCGGCGCGGGCTGGGAGGTGACCCTCTCCTTCACCCGGGCGGGTGGGGAGGCCTTTGCCAAGCTCACCCAGTCGATCGCCGGCACCCCCCGGCTGCTGGGGATCGTGCTCGATGGACGCTCGATCAGTGAGGCCAGTGTGGGGCCCGAGTTCCGGGCGGCCGGGATCACCGGGGGCTCGGCCAGCATCACGGGCAACTTCTCCGCCGAGGAATCGCGCGAACTGGAAGTGCAGCTGCGCGGTGGCTCCCTGCCCCTGCCCCTCAAGGTGCTGGAAGTGCGCACGGTGGGCCCATCCCTCGGGGCGGAGAATGTGCGCACCAGCCTGGTGGCGGCCCTCTCCGGCCTGGTTCTGGTGGCCGCGTTCATGCTGCTCACCTATCGCCTGGCGGGGCTGGTGGCCGTGGTGTCCCTCAGCCTCTATGGCCTGTTCAACCTGGCGGTCTACGCCCTGATTCCGGTCACCCTCACCCTGCCCGGCATCGCCGGCTTCATCCTCTCTCTGGGCATGGCCGTGGACGCCAATGTGCTCATCTTTGAGCGGATCAAGGATGAGCTGCGCCAGGGCAACACCCTGATCCGCTCGATCGATACGGGCTTCTCCCTGGCCCTCTCCTCGATTCTCGATGGCCAGCTCACCACCCTGATCAGTTGCATCGCCCTGTTCAGCCTTGGCACAGGCTTTGTGAAGGGCTTTGCCGTGACCCTGGCCATCGGCGTGGTGCTCAGCCTGTTCAGCGCGCTCACCTGCACCCGCAGCCTGCTGCGGCTGTTGATGGGTTACCCGGCCCTGCGCCGCTCCACCTACTTCCTGCCCCGGGCCGAACTGCCCACGGCGGCCTGAGAACGCCCAGCCGATGCTCTCCCCAGTTTCCAAGCTCCAGTTCCGGGTCAACCGCCAGCGGCGGTTGCTCTGGACGCTGTCCGCCCTGGCCCTGCTGCTCAGCGTGATCGGCATTGCGGCGTCCTGGCTGTCGCCGGCGATTCGCGCGCCCCTGCGGCCTGGCCTCGATTTCACCGGTGGCACCCAGATTGAGCTCAGCCGCCGCTGCGACCCCGCCTGTGCCCCCCTCACCCCGGCCGGGCTGGAGGCCGCCATCCGCCAGGTGGACCTGCCCGCCGAGCCGGGCTCCTCTGCCCCCGACCTGCGGGGGGTCGCGGCCCAGCTGCTCGATGGGGGCTCCCAGGTGGTGCTGCGACTGCCCACCCTCTCGCCCGCCCAGGGTCAGGCCCTGGTGGAGGCCCTGAGCCCTGTGGTCGGGGACACCGTGCCGGGCGGTCTGTCGATCGAGACCATCGGTCCCACCCTCGGCTCCCAGCTGCTGCGCTCCAGCCTGATGTCCCTGCTGGTGAGTTTCGCGGGCATCGCCCTCTACATCAGCTTCCGCTACGACCGCGTCTACGCGGCGCTGGCCCTGCTCTGCCTCGGCCACGACGTGCTGATCACCTGCGGCGTCTTCGCCTGGCTCGGGCTGCTGGCCGGCGTGGAGGTGAACAGCCTGTTCGCCGTGGCGCTGCTCACCATTGCCGGCTATTCGGTGAACGACACGGTGGTGATCTTCGACCGCATCAGGGAGAAGCGGGCCGCACTCCAGGGCCAGAGCCTGGCCGACCAGGCCGATGCCGCCGTGCAGGCCACCCTCACCCGCTCCCTCTACACCAGCCTCACCACCCTCCTGCCCCTGGTGGCCCTGATTCTGTTCGGCGGTAGCACCCTCTTCTGGTTTGCCGTCGCCCTCAGCATCGGCATCCTGGTGGGTGCCTGGTCGAGCATCAGCGTGGCGCCAACCCTGTTGCCGCTGCTCAGCCGCCGATGAGTCCCAGCGATCAAGGGGGACTGGCCCCGCGGCGTCGGGGTGCAGCGCCAGCCTGGCCGGCCCTGCCGCTGCTGCTGGCGGTTCTGGCCCTCTGGGATCTGCGCGACGACCTCCGCCTGCTGCTCGACCGTCCCACGTTCACGGCCGGCTTCTATCTGCTGCGCAGCCACCCGCTGGCCGTGCTGGTGCTGTTGCTGCAGCCGAGTCTGTGGCGCCGCTACCGGAGCGGCTGAGGCCAGCCTTCAGGTCCAGCGGTCCATCCCATCGCGCACCACCACCTGTTCGCAGACCACCTGGAGCACCACCACCAGGGGCAGGGCCAGCAGCACGCCCGGCAGGCCGAGCAGGGCCCCGAGGCTGAGCTGGGCCATCAGGGCCACGGTGGGCAGCAGGTTCACGGTGCGCCGCAGCAGCAGGGGCGTGAGCAGGAAGGCCTCCGCGTTCTGCAGGATCAGCCGCAGCACCAGCACCTGCAGCACCCGAGCCGGCGAAACCAGCAGGGCCACCGCCAGGGGCAGCAGGGTGGCCGCGGTGGGCCCGACCGTGGGCACGAAGGTGAGCAGGCCGCAGAGCAGGGCACTCAGCAGAGCCAGGGGCACCCGCAGAATCACCAGCCCGGCCCAGGTGAGCAGGAACACGGTGAGGGCCGAGAGGGTCATCCCCGCCAGCCAGCCGCCCAGGGCCTCGCGGCAGCGGTCGAGCAGGGCGGCCATGCGCCCTCTCCAGAAGCTGGGGGTGAGGGCGATCAGCAGCCGGCGGTGACTGGCGGGATCGAGGCAGAACAGCACGGCCAGCAGCGCCATCAGCAGCAGCTGAACCGTGGTGTTGGCGGCGCCGCCGGCCAGACCGAGCAGCTGGCCGCCGATCGGCTGCAGGCGCTCCCAGCGGCCGAAGCTGTCCAGTTCGGCATTGAGCCTGGGCAACCAGTCCACGTTGCGGCCCAGTTCGGCCAGCCGCTGGGCCACCGCCGGCGCCAACAGGCGCAACTGGTTCACCTGTTCGGCCAGCTCCGGCACCAGCACCTGCCCCAGGGCGAGCCCCAGGCCCACCAGCAGGGCCAACACCACCAGCAGGGCGAGCGGTCGGCCCAGGCGGCAACGCCGCATCAGCAGGGTGGTGGGCACATCCAGGGCCACCCCCAGGGTCACCGCCCCGAACAGGATCAGCAGCACCCAGCGCAACTGCCAGGCCAGCAACCCCATCACGGTCAGGGCCAGGGCCCCCAGCAGATTGCGGTTCACAGGCTGCTGCGCCGCCGTTTCCAGGGATCGAGCAGGTCGTGGATCACCACCTCGCGCACGATCACCTGCAGGCACACCGCCAGCGGCAGGGCCAGCAGCAGCCCCAGCGGACCGAACACCAGCGTGAACACCAGCTGGGCGGTGAGGGTGAGGCCCGGCAGCAGCTTGAGCTGGTGGTGCATCACCGAGGGGGTGATCAGATAGCTCTCCAGGTTCTGCACCACCACGTAGAGCACCAGCACCGCCAGCGACTTCCAGGGCGACTCGAGCAGGGCCACCGACATCGGAAACACGGTGCTGAGGGTGGGCCCCACGTTGGGGATCACGTTGAGCACCCCTGCCAGCACGGCATTGGCGGCCACCAGCTTCACCCCGAGTAGCGACAGGCCGATGGCCGCCAGGGTGCCCACGGCCAGGGAGCTGATCAGCACTCCCACCATCCAGGCACTCAGGGCTTCGCCGCACTGGCTGAGTACGGCCGCGAAGCGGCGCCGGTAGAACGAGGGCACCAGCAGGATGGCCACATCGCGGTAATGGGTGGGCTGAATGGTGACCATCAGGGCCACCGCCACCACGAACAGCAGCTGCAGCAGGCCGCTGCCCAGCCCGCCGGCCACGCCCAGCAGGCGCAGGGCGCCGCCGCCGAGATTGGGAGGCTCACCGGCGCGGAACAGGCCATCGCGCAGCCAGCCCAGTTCGGCGGCCGGGCCGCCGTAGAGCATCTGGCTGGCGGATTGCAGCCAGCCGCGCACCAGGTCGAGCAGCGTGGTGGCCGCCGCGGGCATCTTGCTGATCAGTTCACCGAACTGCTCCACGAACGGAGGAATCACGGCGGTGCCGACCACGGCCGCCACCAGCACCACCAGCAGCAGCGAGAGCAGCACCGCCAGGCCGCGTGAACAGCCCAGGCGCTGGCGCACCATGCCCACCAGGGTGCAGAGGGCCATCGCCAGCACGATGGCGGCGAACACCAGGATCAGGGTCTCGCGCAGGCTCCAGAGCAGCAGCAGGGCCGCCACCAGCGCCAGCAATCCCAGCCACTGTCCGAAGCTCAACGGCTCACTCCGCCTCGGCGCCGCCGCTCTCCTGGTCTTCATTGCCGGAGAAGCCCAGGTCGTGGCTGTCGGCATAGCGCTGGGCGAAGCGCATGAAGCGCTCGAAGTCGCTGCTGCTCTTCCAGGTGAAGGTGGCCTCCAAGGCGCTGGCCTTGCCGTTCACGAAGCGGGCCTTCACCTCGCGGGTCACCAGTTCGCCCTCCTCATCCACCATGAACATGCCGGTGATGTCGCCCATGGTTTCCGGGGCCAGGGCCTGGGGCTCCTCGAACACGAACATCGCCTGGCCGGTGCGGCCGTCTCGGGAGCGGGTGAGGCGGATGTCGGGCACAACCGGTTCGTCCACACCTCGGAAGAACTGAATGGCAGCACCCATGGCAGTGGTTAAAAGGGGATCCTAGGCCGGCCCAACATCGCCATCTGCCGGCCCCGGCTCCCGGTGCTGCACGGGCATCGGCAGCCCCGCCCGGTCCCCTGCTGGCCGTGGCTCCCGCCTGACATAGTGGGCCCAAGCTGGCCGAATGCGGTCTGGTTCTTCATGCTTTCCGGCCCTCCGGTCACTGCCCCCGCCACCCCTGAAGCGCTGCTGGAACGCTTTCAGGCCGCCTCCACCCGTCAGCGCCGCAGCCTCCTGCCCCAGCTCCAGCGGCAGGCCGAAGCCCTGCGCCCACTGATCAGCGCCCACCTGATGGGCCTCGATGCCACAGGGGACGACTGGGCGGCCGGTTTTCTGATCCAGCTGCTGCTGGCCCCCGAGGGTGAGGACCGCGAGGCGTTCCTGGCCCGCTATCCCTCCGGCTGGCTGGCCACCCCATCAGGCCAGGGGGTGGATTACGGCCCCCTGCAGCAGGCCCTCGCCCTGGAGCAGTACGAGCAGGCCGACCGGCTCACCAGCGCCATCCTGCGCGAGCTGGCCGGGGCCGAAGCAGTACGACGGGGCTATGTGTATTACAGCGAGGTGCCGCCGATGGCGGCGGCCGATCTCGACAGTCTCGATCGGCTGTGGGTGTGTTTCTCCAGGGGTCGCTTCGGCTTTTCGGTGCAGGGCCGGCTGCTGCGGGCCTGCAACGGCCGCTGGGACCGGCTCTGGCCCCGGATCGGCTGGAAGAACGGCTCCCAGTGGACCCGCTATCCCGGCTCCTTCCAGTGGTCGATCGAGGCGCCGGAAGGGCACATGCCCCTGGTGAACCAGCTGCGGGGCGTTCGGCTGATGGATGCCCTGCTCAGCCATCCGGCGCTGCAACAACGGATCAACGCCTGAGCCCGCTGCGGGATCGGGGCAGGTCTGCGGTTTATGGTCGAACAGGCAGTCGCAAATCCACCTGGATGACACTGCGCTGGTCGGATTTCATCACCCCGTCCACCCTGCAACTCAGCCCGCTGCTGGAGTTGTTGCTGGAACCGGTTCGCTGCCTGCAGCTGCAGTCCCAGTTGCAGCTGGGTCTGCAGGAGGCCCTGGTGAATGCCGTGCGCCATGGCAATGGGGGTGATCCGGACAAGTGCCTGCGCATCCGCCGGATCGAGACCCCCAACTGGCTGGTGTGGCAGGTGCAGGACGAGGGCCCGGGCCTGCCGGCCTCGGCCCGTTGCGCCCAGCTGCCCGAGCGGCTCGACGCCGAGGGGGGCCGGGGCCTGTTCCTGATCCACCACTGTTTCGACGACGTGCGCTGGAGTGCCCGCGGCAACCGTCTCCAGCTGGCCGTGAGCCGGCGGCGAAGCAGTGGCCTGAACAGCGTCCGCCTCAGCGGCCGTGGCTGGGGCAGCCCGGGTCGCTGATCTCAGCGCGCAGCCACTGCAGGGCATGTTCGGTGAGGGCGATCGCCTGCTCGCGGGCCGCGGTGGGTGCGCTCTGACACGGGTCGTCACCACTGAGCAGCTGCACGAGGGCGGCCGCCAGCTGCTCGGCGGCCCGCCGCGGCCGCTGGCGCTTGAGGGCGTGCCAGTCGCGGTCGCCGATCGTCAGCTGCCGCTGCAGTTCCTCGGCCAGGGGCCGGGCCGTCTGCGGCCAGGGGGTTGTGGGGGCAGCCGGCTGGGCCATCACTGGACGCTGGGGCGGGGGAGGTCCCATCCTGGCGAGTGCTTGTGTGTGCTGGGTTCCGTGCCGTCCTCTCCCCGCCAGCGCCCGGTGCGGGTGCTGCACCTGCTGGACGGCCTGTTCACCCAGGCCTCCCTGGCCCGCCGCTGCAGCGGCGTGGCCGGACGCCGGCAGGGCCAGCGCCTGGCCCTCAGCCAGCGCCTGCTCGATCCCCTGCCCAGGGAGCTGGCCCCGGCTGACCGGGGCAGCCAGATATTCTGGCGCGGCCTGCGCTGGGGGGGGCTGGGCCTGCTGCTGGCCTGGCTGCTGCGGCCCTAATCGGCCAGGGCGCGCTTGCGCGCCGACCACACCCGGGTCATGAAGTGGGTTTCGGCGGTGATCGCCTCGAAGCCGGCCTGGCCAAGGCGAGCCTCGATGTCGTCGCCGATGTAGTCGCGGTAGTAGGGCTCGTGGAAGCCGCGACGGAAGTTGTCCATCACGGTGGAGAACTGGGGTGAATCCGCCAGCTGGATGGAGTCGGCCAGCACCAGCACGCCACCGGGTTCCAGCAGCCTGTAGCAGGCGTTGATCACGTTCTGGCGGGCCTCGCCGGGCAGCTCATGCAGCAGGAACACGCAGGTGATCCCCTGCACACTGGCGTCGGCGAACGGCATCGCCTCGCCATTGCCCTGCACCAGCTGGGGCAGTTCGCCGGGCAGTTCGGACAGCCAGCGGTTGGCCTGGCGCAGGTAGGCCGTGGAGAGATCCAGCCCCACCAGCTGGGCATGGGGCAGGGCAGCGCGCAGCTGGCGCAGGGTGCGGCCGGTGCCGGTGGCCACATCCAGCACGCGGATCTGGGCGGGGGCCCGATCCGCAAAGGCCTTCAGCCCGCGCAGCAGGGGAGCAAGCACCCGCCGCCGCATCGGGTCGGCGGTGCCATTGAAGAGGATCTCCACCTGCAGGTCGTAGAGGGAGGCGGAGTGGTCGCTGAGGTAGCCGTCGGTCTGGTGGTGGAAGTTCTGCAGGTAGTAGTCGGGGTAGGCGCGCTGGTCCACATCCCGGGGCAGATCCCGCACGTTGCGCTGGCGCCGCCGGTTCCAGGTGGCCGGCATGTCCAGCCACACCAGGGGATAGCGGCTGGCCCAGTCCAGCCAGGGGGCGTCGAACAGCAGCGAGGCCGGGTAAAGCCCCTGTTCCGCCTCCTGCCAGTCCCGCTCCTGGAGGGTCTGCATGGCCTGACGCAGATCGGCCAGCAGCTGGTCGGGCACCGGCTCGAAGCGTGGGCTGCCCTCGGGCGCCAGCAGTTGCATCAGCTTGCTGCTCACCTCCTTGTGGGTGATGCCGAACAGCGCTTTGCCCTGCTGGAGGGTCTGGTACGCCAGCTTGGTGAGCTGATCAGCCATGGAGCAGCGGTGGGGAGAGCCCATTTCAGCCGATCGCACCTCCAGGCGCGAGATCAAGAGCTGTGAAGGAAGGGCTGATCCGTAGCAACTGCTACAGAAGCGGTCTGAAAGTGGTGGTGCGGGACCGTCTTGGAACTGAGTGATGACCCACCCGACACCGACCCCTGACACCCCAGCAGGCAGTCCCGCCCTGCGGGTTCCCCTGCCGGCCAATGCCGCCCGCCAGCCGGGACCGGCCCGCGAGTTCCTGGCCTGGGCCAGTGCCCACCAGCGTGATCGTCGCCAGCACGCGGCCGTGCTGGCCCAGATCACCCACCATCACGACGCCAACCCCAGCGGTGATGCCGTGCATCAGCAGCAGGCCTGGGCCGTTCGCCAGGCCCACGAGAAGCACCTGCACGACAGTGCCATGGCCCAGCTGCGGCCCACCGCCTGAGTGGGGCTGATGGGTGAGTCCGGAAGCGATGGCTCCTGGGTGCGCTTTCTAGGGTCGGCTGGCTGCACCGGCCGGCGATGACCTTCACCATCCGCACCCACGACGCCTGGGGGGTTGTGCCCGTGGGCAGCTTTGAGAGCCTGGAGCAAGCCCGCCAGGCGTTCTCCAGCCTCTGCCAGGACCCCTGGTATCGCCAGGACGGGAGCGTGAAGGCCCTGGAGCTGGCGCGCCAACTGCCAGGCGGCAGCCCCGAGCGATTGGAGTGGTTTCCCCTGCGTTGAAGCAGCCCAGCAACAAGCCCCTCCGCAGAGGGGCCGTGGGTTGCACAGATCACCCGCTCAGGCGTCGTAGTACATGGTGAACTCGTGGGGGTGGGGCCGCTGGCGCAGTTGCTGCACCTCCTCGTACTTCATGGAGATCCAGTTGTCGATGAAGTCTTCGCTGAACACCCCGCCCTCCATCAGGTAGTGCTTGTCGGCATCGAGGGCCTCCAGGGAGCCGTTCAGGGAGGCGGGCACCGTGGAGATCTGCGCCAGTTCGTCGGCGGAGAGCTCGAACAGGTCCACGTCGGTGCCATCGCCCGGGTCGATCTGGTTCTTGATGCCGTCGATGCCGGCCATCAGCATGGCCGCAAAGCCCAGGTAGGGGTTGCAGAGGGCATCGCCGGAGCGGAATTCCAGGCGCTTGGCCTTGGGGTTGGGCCCGGTGAGGGGGATGCGCACGGCAGCCGAGCGGTTGCCCTGGGAGTACACCAGGTTCACCGGCGCCTCGAAGCCCGGCACCAGGCGCTTGTAGCTGTTGGTGGTGGGGTTGGTGAAGGCCAGGAAGCTGGGGGCGTGCCGGAGCAGCCCGCCGATGTACCAGCGGGCGGTCTGCGACAGGTTGGCGTAGGTGCCCTCGCCGAAGAACAGGGGATTGCCGCCCTTCCAGAGGCTCTGGTGCACGTGCATGCCGCTGCCGTTGTCGGCGAACACCGGTTTGGGCATGAAGGTGGCGGTCTTGCCGTACTTGCGCGCCACGTTGCGCACCACGTATTTGTAGATCATCACGTTGTCGGCCGCGCTGATCAACTCGGCGAACTTCATGCCCAGTTCGTGCTGGGCCGTGGCCACCTCGTGGTGGTGCTTTTCAATCGGCACCCCCAGGGCCGCCATGGTGAGGATCATCTCCGTGCGCATGTCCTGGAGGGTGTCGTTGGGAGCGACGGGGAAGTAACCCTCCTTCAGCTGAATCTTGTTGGCCAGGTTGCCGCCCTCCTCCAGCCGGGCGGTGTTCCACGGCGCCTCGATCGAATCCACGCTGTAGAAGCTGCTGCCGTTGCCGGAGCTGTAGCGCACGTCGTCGAACACGAAGAACTCCGGTTCCGGTCCGAAGTAGGCCGTGTCGGCGATGCCGGTGTCGGCCAGATAGGCGAGCGCCTTCACCGCCAGGGCCCGCGGGCAGCGGCCGTAGGGCTGGCCGCTGCGGGGCTCCTGAATCGAGCAGATCAGGCTGAGGGTCTTATGGCTGTAGAAGGGATCGATCCAGGCGGTGTTCGGGTCGGGCACCATCGCCATGTCCGACTCGTTGATCGCCTTCCAGCCGCGGATTGAGGAGCCGTCGAACGCCACACCCTCCGTGAAGGCATCGGCATCCACCAGGTCCTTGTGGACCGTGAGGTGCTGCCACTTGCCGTGGAGATCCACGAATTTGAGGTCGATCAGCTCGATGCCCTCATCCTGGATCTGACGGAGGACATCCTGGGCTGTTTTGGCCATGGCGAAGAACGGAAGATGGGCCGCCCCGATGGCGGATGGCCGGGACCGTACGGAGCGACCGGGGGCTGCTTTGTATCAGCCGTAACAAAAGGCTTGGCTGGCGGCGGCGGGCGTTTGCGTAACCGTTTCTGTCAGATCCGCCAGAAGCCACCTCTGGCCTGGGTTTTCAGCAATCGCGAGTGCTACGTTCCCAACCAGGCTTGTGCGATCCAACTCCACACCATGCGGGATGCCATCACCGGTCTGATCGGCCGCTACGACCAGCTGGGCCGCTACCTCGATCGCGAGGCCATCGATCGCATCCAGACCTACCTCTCGGAGTCGGAGCTGCGGCTCGCCGCCGTGGAGCTGATCAACCGCGAGGCCGCATCCATTGTGCGGGAAGCCTCCCAGCGCCTCTGGCTGGCCGATCCCGAGCTGATTCTGCCCGGCGGCAACGCCTACACCACGCGCCGGCTGTCGGCCTGCCTGCGGGATATGGACTATTTCCTGCGCTACGCCAGCTACGCCCTGATCGCCGCCGACACCACGATTCTCAATGAGCGGGTGTTGAACGGCCTGGACGACACCTACAAGAGCCTCGGGGTGCCCACGGGCCCCACCGTGCGCAGCATCGCCCTGCTGGGCGACGTGGTGTGCGAGCTGCTGGCCGAACAGGGCAACGCCGATCCGGCCCTGCTCAATGCCGTGGTTCGTGCACCCTTTGACCATCTCTGCCGCGGTCTGGCGGCATCCGACGTGCGCGCCCGCTGAGCGGTCCCGCCGGCGCGGTCCGCTGCGTAGGCTCAGGTCCCATCTCCCCTCCGACCCAGGCTCCTTGTCCGCCCTGCCTCCCATCAACAGCGCCCACCGCTCCTCGATCGCGCCGATCAACACTCCGGATCGGCTGCTGCTCGGACCAGGACCCTCCAATGCCCATCCCATGGTGTTGCAGGCCCTCAGCCGCACGCCGATCGGTCACCTCGACCCTCTCTATGTGGACCTGATGGGCGAGGTGCAGGAGCTGCTGCGCTACGTCTGGCAGACCGACAACCGCCTCACCATTCCCATGAGTGGCACCGGCAGCGCCGCCATGGAGGCCACCCTGGCCAACACCGTGGAGCCCGGCGACAAGGTGCTGGTGGCCGTGAAGGGCTACTTCGGCCTGCGTCTGGCCGACATGGCCGGTCGCTACCGCGCCGAGGTGGTCACCATCGAGCGCCCCTGGGGCGAGGCCTTCAGCCTGGAGGAGATCGAGGCCGCGCTGGAGCACCACAGGCCCACCATCCTGGCGATGGTGCATGCCGAAACCTCCACCGGCATCCGCCAGCCGATGGAGGGCATCGGGGATCTGTGCCGCAAGCACGACTGCCTGCTGCTGCTCGATACCGTCACCTCCCTCGGTGCCGTGCCCCTCTTCCTCGATGACTGGAAGGTGGACATGGCCTACAGCTGCAGCCAGAAGGGTCTCAGCTGCCCCCCAGGTCTGGGCCCGTTCACCATGGGCCCCCGGGCCGAGGCCAAGCTCGCCGCCCGTCCCGACAAGGTGCCCAACTGGTATCTGGATGTATCCCTGCTCAACCGGTACTGGGGCAGTGACCGGGTATACCACCACACCGCCCCGGTGAACATGAACTTCGGCATGCGCGAGGCCCTGCGCCTGCTCGCTGAGGAGGGATTGGAGTCCGCCTGGGAGCGCCACCGGGTCAACGCCGAGCGGCTCTGGGCCGGCCTGGAGCGGCTTGGGTTGCAACTGCACGCCCCCGAGCACCTGCGTCTGCCCACCCTCACCACCGTGCGCATCCCCGAAGGCGTCGATGGCAAGGCCTTCTGCCTGCATCTGCTCAACAAGCACGGCATCGAGGTGGGCGGTGGTCTCGGTGCCCTCGCCGGCAAGGTGTGGCGCATCGGCCTGATGGGCTACAACAGCCGCGCCGAGAACGTGGACAAGCTGCTCAACCTGTTCGAAACCGAGCTGCCCAGCTTCCGCGCCACCGCTGCCCGGCCCGCCGCTGCCGCCGTGTGATCACCAGGCCGTGCGTTGCCGCGGCTTCAACCGTCCGGGCCCTTCGCCTGCTCAACAGGCGGCAGGCTCCTGATCCGGCGGCGGTTGCGGAACCATTCCCCGAGCTGGCTGCTGGCCGCCGCGCCGGCCACCCCGGCCACCACCTGCATGTGGTGGTGAGCACTGGGGTGGCCGGCCAGATCCAGGCAACCACCCAGGGCCCCACGCTTGGCATCGCCGGCGCCGAACACCACCCGGCCCACCCGGGCCTGGATTGCTGCTCCGGCGCACATGCCGCAGGGCTCCAGGGTCACCACCAGGGTGCAGCCGTTCAGCCGCCAGTCGCCGAGCACCCGCGCCGCCTGGGCCAGGGCCGTGATCTCGGCGTGGCCCAGGGGATCCTGGCGGCTGTGGCGGCGGTTGCTGCCCCAGCCCACGCAGCGCCCCTGGCCATCGAGCACGACGGCGGCCACCGGAATCTCGCCGCCCTCGCCGACGGCGGCAGCCCGGCGCAGCAGGCGCTCCATCCACAGCTGCAGCTGGGCATCGGGGCTCGTGGGCCTGCTGTCCATGCCGTTCTTGTAGCCGATCGCTGGCCGGCGAGGCCACAGGCCACAATGCAATGGTGTTTCCGTCCGCCGTTGGCTCCTGCGCCATCCGCCCAGCGGGCGAATCCGCCCCTGCCCTTCGCCTCCGCTGATCAGCTGGACGATGCCCTGCTGCGGCTGCTGGAGCAGGCCAGTGAGCGGCTCTGCCGCTGGTTGGGGTCAGCCACCAGCCGGCCCCCGCTGCCGGGCATCAGCCTGATGCCGGCGATCGAGCCCCAGCCCCTGGGCCTCGCCGCCGACCAGTTGCTGGCCGATCTCGAGCTGGTGATGGATGGCGCCTACAACCCCGGTCACCCCGGTGCGCTGGCCCACCTCGATCCGCCGCCCCTGGCCGCTTCGATCGTGGGCGATCTGATCTGCGCCGGCCTCAACAACAACCTGCTGGCCGAGGAGCTCTCCCCCAGCCTGAGTCGCCTGGAGCGCAGTCTGATGGCCTGGCTGGCCGAGCGCCTGGGCATGCCCGCCGGCAGTGGCGGTGTGCCGGCGAGCGGCGGCACCCTCTCCAACCTCATGGCCCTGGTCACCGCCCGCCGCGAGCGCGGCCTCGCCTGCAACGGTGAGGCCGTGGTGCTGGCCAGCGCCGACGCCCACGTGTCGATCGGCAAGGCTCTGGCGGTGATGGGTCTGCCAGCCTCAGCCCTGCTGCCCATCCCCACCACCGCCGCTGGCGGTATGGATCCCGCTGCCCTGGCGGACCAGCTGGACAGCCTGCAGCGCCAGGGCGTGCCGGTGATCGCCGTGGTTGCCACGGCCGGCACCACGGTGCGCGGGGCGGTGGACCCCCTTGAGGCGCTGGCACCCCTCTGCCGGCACCGCGGCGTGTGGCTGCATGTGGATGGGGCCATCGGTGCCGTGTTCGCCCTCAGCGACCGGCACCGCAGGCGGGTGGCCGGCATCGAGCTGGCCGATTCGATCACCGTGAATCCCCAGAAACTTCTGGGAATCACCAAGACCTCCTCACTGCTGTTGCTGGCCCATCCCCAGGCCCTGGAGCGCAGCTTCGCCACCGGCCTGCCCTACATGGAACCCAGCTGGGGCGGCGGCCATGGCGGTGAGAGCGGTCTGCAGGGCACCCGTCCCGCCGAGGTGCTCAAGCTCTGGCTGGGGCTGCGCCAGCTCGGCCTGGAGGGCATCGATGCGCTGCTCGACGGGGCCATCGCCCGTCGCCAGCAGCTGCAGCAGCTGCTGCAGCTGCAGCCCGGTCTGGCGCTGGTGGGCGGTCCGCTGCACCTGCTGGCCTTCACCCCGGCCAACGCCAGTGCGCTCCAGGCCGAGGCCTGGAGCCAGCACACTCGCCAGCGCCTGCTCGATGCCCAGCTGATGCTGTCGCGGCCCTTCTACGCCGGCCGCTTCCACCTCAAGGCCGTGCTGGGCAATCCCAACACCGGCAGGGCGGAACTGGAACGCCTGGCGGCCCTGGTGGCGGGCAGCGTCGATGGAGCCGGCCTGCCCGTGGCCGCCGCGTCCGCCTGAACGCACCATGGCTGATCCCACGCCCCCCAGCACTCCCACCCCGCCCGAGCAGCGCCGAGGGCGCTGGGTGGCGATCGTCACCGGTGCCATCTCCGTGCTGGTGGCCGTGCTCTACCTGATCCTGATCGCCGTGCTCGACAGCCGCGGGCCGCTGCAGCCCCCGCCCCCCGAGGCCCTCGGCCAGCTCAGCGCTCCCGCTGGGGCCGGGGCGGCAGTTGCCGCTCCCGCGCCCGCAGGGGCTCCACCACCCGGCTGAAGGCGGCCTCCAGAAACTGTCGCAGGGCCCCATCGCGGCGGCCGAGGTTGTAGTGCTGTTGCACCACCTCCTGGATGCCGCCATCGCCCCAGTCCTGGTCACGCTCGAAATAGGTGATGAAGCTGCCCCCGGCCACCCGGGTGAGCCAGGCCGCGCTCACCGCCTGCAGCGCCCGGCTCACCAGCAGGGCCGGCAGAGTCACGCTCAGGGCCGCCGACAGCAAGCCCACACCCCCCTTCACCAGGCCGAGGGCAGCCAGGGTGCGCCCCACCGACACGGCCAGCTCCTGGGCGCTGGCGCGGCTGAGGCTGATGCCGTAGACCCGGGCGATCTCCACCACCATCTGGGCGTTCACCGCCGCGGCGCCCAGCAGATCCAGGCCCGGCAGGGGAGTCGCCGCCAGGACGCCGGCGCCGATCCACATGTAGCGGTCCACGATCGTCTCAGCATCGCTGCGCCGCTGCTCGGCCAGCAGGCGGCGGCTGGCCTCGCCCAGCTGGCGCGACTGCAGCAGCAGGTTGTCGGCGATCAGCTCCTCGCCATCGGCGTGCAGCACACGGGCCATCCGGCCCAGCAGCGCCTCCACCTCCGGCTGCGGCTGCAGGGGCCGCCCGCCGGGCTGGGGGATCGACTGGGGCGCCGCGCTGGCCGGCACCACGTCGGCGGGCTGCAGCAGTCCGGCCGTGCGCTGGCGCAGCAGCTGCAGCAGCCGGGCCTCCTCAGCCTCGCCGCGCAGGTCGCACTTGTTCAGCACCAGCAGCATCCGCTTGCCCAGCCCCGCCAGGGCCTGGTAGAGCTCCGTCTCGGCCGCCCGCAGATCGCCATCCACCACCAGGATCAGCAGGTCGGCGCTGGCGGCATGCTGGCGGGCCAGGCGTTCCCGGCCCGTGCCGTCCTCGCCCGCCTCAAGGATTCCGGGGGTGTCCACCAGCCAGATGCCCCGCTCCAGCCCCTTCAGCCGCAGCCGGTAGCGCTCACTGCCGGCCGTGGAGCCCATCGCCGCTCCCACCGCGCCCACCAGCTGCCGCAGCAGGGCGCGGATCAGGGAGGTCTTACCGCTTGACCCCACCCCGAACACCACCACCACCAGGTCACCCCGCTCCAGCTCGGCGGCCATGCGCTGCTGCTGCTGGCGCAGGGCCTCCCGCGCCACGCTGTCGCGCACGCGCTCCAGGGTCTGGTCGATGCCGGCCAGCTGGCGGGCGGCGGCGTCGCGGCGGCTGCTGGGGGTGGCACCGCTGGCCGGCTGGCCTCGCGGCCCCTGCGATCCCCGAGCCAGCCCCCCGCCCCCAGGTCGCGCAGCCAGGGCCAGGCCAGCTGGCCCAGCAACAGGGCCGCCGCCAGCACCAGCAGCAGGGCCACCGGCCCCACCATGCCGTAGGGCAGCACGCTGCTGAGCTGCCAGATCAGCTGGTTGAAGGCCTGCAGCACCATCCCCACCACCAGCAGGGCCAGGAGCGCCAGCAGGAGGGCAAGCCAGAGGCGGGTGCGCTGCTTCAAGGGAAGGGAGTTCTAGGAGCCGCTGGCGCGCATGATCTCGCCCCACAGACCCGCCGCCAGCGCGCTGCTGGCTCGGGTGGGGCTGTTGTCGTCGTTGCCCAGCCAGATCCCCATCACCCACTGCTTTCTGGGGTCGTAGCCCACGAACAGCAGGTCGCGGCTGTCGTTGGTGGTGCCTGTCTTGCCACCCTCCTGGCCCCCAACCGAGGCGGCCTGGCCGGTCCCGGCGCGTACCACGCTGCGCAGCAGTTCCTGCATGCTCCGGGCGGTGGCCTGCTGCATCGCCCGCCGTCCGGGGGCAGCCGTGGCGGTGGGCCCGCTGGCTTTGCGGCAACGGGCCCGGTCGTCCTCCTGGCAGGTTTCGCCGTCAATCACCTGGCGGATGGTGGAGGGGGCGTACCAGGTGCCGCCATTGGCCACGGCCGCGTAGGCGGCGGTGAGTTCCAGCAGCGTCACCTCGCTCTGCCCCAGGGCTAGCCCCGGCACGGCGGCCAGGGGGCTGACGATGCCCAGGTCGCGGGCCTTCTGCACCACCGCCTCCAGACCCACCCGCTGGGCCAGGCGCAGGGCGGCGGTGTTGCTGCTGCGGGCAAAGGCACTCACCAGCGAGAGGGTGCCCCCGCAGTCGCTGCTGAAGGTCTGCCCCCGCCACCGGAGCTGCCCACAGGCCACCGGATCGGTGACCTTGATGCCCCGCTCCAGGGCCACCAGATAGGGAAAGAGCTTGAAGGTGCTGCCGGGCTGGCGCTGGGCCATGGTGGCCCGGTTGAACTGGCTCTGGCTGTAGTCGCGACCGCCGGCCACCGCCAGGATGCCGCCGTTGCGGGCGTCGAGCACCACCACCGCCCCCTCGCTCACCCCCAGGCTGCTGCTGCTGTTGATCCGCCGGCGCAGCAGCCGCTCCACCGTGGCCTGCAGCTGCGGGTTGAGATGGGTATCCACCAGGAAGTTGCCCTCGGCCGCCACCTCGTCCCCCACCTGGCTCTGCAGATCGCGCCGCACCTGGTCGGTGTAGAACGGCGCTCCGCGGCGCCGCTGCTGGTCGCGGCAGGCTTCTGGACTCAGCTGCACCGGGCTGCGCCGGGCCCGGCGCCCCGCGTCCGCGGAGATGCGACCGGTGTCCACCATCTTGGCCAGCACCCGGTTGCGGGCATCGAGGGCGGCCTGGGCGTCGAAGCAGGGGTCGTAGCCGTTGGGCGAGGGCAGCAGCCCAACCAGCAGAGCCGCCTCCGGCAGCTCCAGTTTGCCGGCCGACTTGCCGAAGTAGTGGCGGCTGGCATCCTCGAATCCCCAGCCCGCCCCCAGGTACACGCGGTTCAGGTAGCTGAGCAGCAGATCCCGCTTGCTGAAGCGCGCTTCCAGCTGGAGCGACACCAGCAGTTCCCGCCACTTGCGCCCCAGGCTCTCCCCCTGGCCCACCTGGTCGGGATAGAGGCTGCGGGCCAGCTGCTGGGTGAGCGTGCTGCCGCCCTCCAGCACCCGCCCGCCCAGCAGGTTGGTGAGCAGGGCGCGGGCCGTGCCGATCGGGTCCACCCCCGGATGCCACCAGAAGCGGCTGTCCTCGCTGGCCAGCAGGGCATCCACCAGCACCCTGGGAAAGGCATCCAGCTCCGCCAGCTCCCGGTGACGCTTGCCCTCGGCACTGGCGATCGGCTTGCCCTCCCGGTCGTAGAGGGCCAGGGGGCCCCGCACCGGCGCCAGGCTGCCGCGGATCGGCAGCTGCAGCGTCCCCAGGGTGAGGGTGGCCAGGCCGATGGCGGCCACCGCTGCCATCCCCAGGCTGCCGAGCCGCGCCAGCCGCTCCAGGCGGGTGAGCTCGCGGCTGTGGAACTGCAGCTCCGGTACCCCGGCCAGATGGTCGGGGCCGAAGCGCACCGTGTCCCCTGCGTTGAGCAGCAGCTCCTTCACCCGGCGGCCGTTCCACCAGAGGCCATTGGTGGAGCCGTTGTCCAGCAGCAGCCAGTGGCGCCCGCGGCGCTCCAGCAGGCCGTGCTGCCGGCTCACGGTGGGATGGGGCAGGCAGATCTCACAGTCGCTGTCCCGTCCAAGCCGGTAGGCGCCGCTGTGCAGCTCCACCCGGCGCGAGCCCTCTCCCGGCAGGTGCAGCAGCAGCAGGGCCTCAGCCATCGCTGGCCCGCTGCTGCTGGATCACGTCCACCAGAAAGCCGAGCACCGCCAGATTGATGGCCACATCGGCGATGTTGAACACCGGGAAGTTCACCGGCACCAGGGCCAGGAAATCGATCACCGCCCCCAGCCGCCAGCGATCGATGCCGTTGCCGATGGCGCCGCCCAGCAGAAAGCCCAGGGCCAGCGCCCTGCTCAGCGGCAGTCCGCGGCGGCCGCTGTTGAGAATCCACCAGGTCACGGCCACGGCCACCAGCAGGCTCACCGCTCCCAGCACCCGGGTGGACCCGGTGAACAGACTGAACGCCGCACCCGTGTTGGTGGTGTAGTAGAGATCGATCAGGCCGGGGATCAGTGGCTGGCTGCCGGCACCGGGCAGGGCCCGGGTGGCCCACGCCTTGCTGAATTGGTCGGCCAGCACCACCAGCGCCGCCGTGCTGAAACACACCCGACGCCTCACGGCCACGGCACTGGCGGGGGCAGACATGGCAGGAGAAGGGGGCATGGCAGCCCTTCAGGTTTGCACAAACAACAGCCGGCGCAGCCCGGCGGCCAGGGCCGCCACAGCACAGCAGAGCAGCAGCAGGGAGGGCAGGGGAGCGAGGGTATAGCGCACCAGCAGTTCCTGGAAGGGCTGGCTCCAGCGGCCCGCCAGGCTGCCCAGCAGCAGATTGAGCAAGCCGCACACCTGGATCACCCCCAGGCCCACCACGGCACTGGCCGCCAGATTCAGCGGATCATTCATGCCCGCTTGCCGGGCCAGCTTGCCCACCAGCCAGCCAGCGGGCAGGAAGCCGGCCAGATAGCCGAAGCCGGGATCCAGCAGATAGGAACTGCCCCCCCCGCCATGGAACACCGGCAGCTGGAACAGCCCCAGGCTCAGGTAACCCACCGCCGCCAACAGGGCGCTGCGGGGGCCGCACACCAGGCCCGTGAGCAGCAGGGCCGGCACCTGCAGGGTGATCGGTAGCGGGGCCACCTCCCACTGCCCGCCGCCGCTCGGCCAGGGCACAGCCGCCTGGATCAGTCCCCCCACCAGGATCAGCATCAGCCCGGCAAGGGCTCCACTCCAGTTGGCCAGCGCCCGCAACAACCCAGGTTCAAGCTGGCGACAGTCTGCCGCCTGGGGCGCCCCAGGTCAGCTCCCCAGGCCCTCCTAGCCTTCAGCCCATCCTGTGCACCCCTGAGCTCCCGTGCAGCCCGATCCTCCATCCGCTGAGGTCACTCCCCCCGCTGCCGAAGGCACCGCCGGCCTGGACCTGGGCACGGTGGTGCGGCTGCGGCAGCGGCCCGCCTACCTCAAGACGGCCGACCCGATGCCCATGCTGCGGCCCCCGGATCTGATCGGCGTGGAGGAACAGGGGCAGGTGGTGGAAGTGCGGGCCCTGGGCCAGCTGGCGGTGCGCTTTCGGCGGGGAACCTTTCTGCTGGCCGCCGATCAGTGCTCCCCGATTTCAGACTGACCCATCCGCCAGCCCCACCTGGCCCTGTCGCCAGGCGCGCTCGGCTGCCTGCAGGGCGGCGGCGGGCCCGCAGAGGCTGAGATGGGGCCTGGCCAGCCAGCGTCTCGCCGCCGCCAGCAGCTGCTCGGGTTGCACCTGCTCCGCCCGCCTGAGCGTTTCCTCCACATGGTTTTCGCCGAGCCCGTAGCCGAGCACCAGGGCCTGGCGATCCGCCAGCTGGCCGCAGGTCTGGCGGCCCATCGCATCCTGCCCTCGGAACTTGGCCCGGGCCAGGTCAAGGTCCTGCTGGCTCAGGGGTTCCTGCAGCAGCCGCTGCCATTCGTCCAGAACGCAGGCGCAGGCCTCTGCGGCCCGCTCCGCCGAGGTGGAGAGGTGCCACACGAAGGGGGTGGCACCGCAGCGGGCCGGCATGTGCACGCCCACGTCGTAGGCCAGGCCCCGCTCCTCCCGCAGCAGCACGAACAGGCGACTGGACATTCCCAGCCCCAGGTGGGCCTGCAGCAGGCGCAGGGCCAGGGCGTCCCCGTGGCCCAGGGGCACGGTGGCGCAGCCCAGCATCAGCACCAGCTGTTCGGTGTCCTGTTCCTGCACCCCCAGGCGTTCGCCTGGCTCGGCAGCGGGGCCCTCCTGCCGGCGGGTTGCCCTGGTGCGCACGGGGTGGGCCTGCAGGCTGGCCTGCAAGGGCGCCAGGGGTACCTGCTCGAGATCACCGCAGAGCACCATCACGGCCCCCTCACGCCCCAGCCGCTCCACCAGGGGCTGGAGCTGGGCCGCCTGCAGCCGTTCCAGGTCTTCCGCCACTCCAAGGGGATCGTGGCCGTAGGGCCCCTGGCCATAGAGCTGCTGGCGCAGGCGATCGTGGGCCAGCTGAAAGGGGTCCTCCTGCTGGCGCTGCAGGTTC
The DNA here is from genome assembly GCA_018399015.1 of Cyanobium sp. M30B3. GTDB lineage: Bacteria > Cyanobacteriota > Cyanobacteriia > PCC-6307 > Cyanobiaceae > NIES-981. The sequence continues at coordinate 1,677,854 of CP073761.1, read as the reverse complement.
TGCAGGTTCAGGTCCCGCTCCAGGTCCACCTGGGCCGGCTCCAGGGTGGGGGCGCTGGCCATCAGCGGCAGCAGCGGCAGCAGATCGGCGGCGTCGCTGCTGGCGCACTTGAGGCTGATCACCAGGGCGTCTTCGCCGGCTTCCGCCCGCAGGGCGGCGCCCCGGCCCTCCACCAGTTCCGCCAGGGCATCGGCATCCAGCGGGCCGGCCCCGCGGGTCATCGTGCCGGCCAGCAGTTGCATGGCGCCGCGCTGGCCCTGGGGGTCGTGACTGCTGCCGCCGCGGATCCACAGCCGGGCGGCCAGCAGGCCCGCCCCAGGCCGTTCCATCGACACCAGGGGCAGGCCCCCCGGCAGGGTGGCGCTTCTCCAGGGGCTGGTCATGCGGGCACCGCCTCCAGCACGCAGGCCCGCTCCGGCGCCAGCCAGGGCAGGCACAGGCGCTGCAGGGCCTCGCTGTCCCACTGCTCCAGGGCATGCAAGGGCTCCTCCAGGCTCCAGGGGTGCTGCCAGAGCTGCTGGCTGGCCAGGGCGGCGGCCACCCCGCCCGCCGACTCCAGGGCGAAGCGATAGCCGTTGGCCACCAACCGCTGGGTGCGTTGCCATTCCGTCGCCGGGATCGGCAGTTCCGCCAGCTGGCGCAGCGCCACCTCCACCTCCGTGCGGATCGCCGGCAGATCCTGCGGATCGCCGATTGCCTCCAGCAGGGCCAGGCTGCCGCACTCCAGCACGTGCAGATCCAGGTCGATGCTCTCCACCAGGCGCAGCTGCTCCCGCAGGCGGTCCACCAGCCGGCTGCGGCGCCCCTCCGCCAGCAGGCTGGTGAGCAGGTCGGCGCCCATCACCAGGCGCAGGTCGTGGGCGGGTGGCAGGGCCCAGAGCATCAGCAGCCGGGCCGACTCCAGCCGCGGCAGGGCCAGGCGGTGTTCCCCCGGGCGCACCGCCAGGCTTGGCACGGGGGCATCGCCGCCGCCCTGCACGAGCCGGGCCAGCGGGCTGGCAGCGATCGCCGCGGCGATGGCGCGGCTGTGGGGCAGCTCGGGATCCAGGGGGCCGGCCAGGCTCAGCACACAGCGCTCCGCCCGGTAGAGCCGCTGCTGGAAGGCGGCCATGGCGGCGGGGGTGTGGCTGAGCAGGGCCTCGCGCCGGCCGAGGATGGCCTGGCCGTAGGCATGGGTGCCGCAACCGGCGCCGAGCAGCCGCTGCAGGGCCACCTCGTCGGGCTGGTCCTCACTCTGGGCCAGCTCCTCCAGCACCACCTGCCGTTCCATGGCGAAGGCCTCGGCGTCCAGCCGGGGCTCGAGCACCAGGTCGAGGAGCAGGCTCACCGCCTCGGCCGCTGCCTCGGGCGGAATCAGCACGTGATAGTGCACGTCATCGAAGCCAGTGGCGGCATTGCTGCTGCCGCCCAGGGCCTCGATCCGCCAGTCGAATTCCCCTGGCTCCAGCTGGCGACTGCCCTTGAACACCATGTGCTCGAGGAAGTGGGCCATGCCGCTCTCCTCGGCGGTTTCAAACAGGCTTCCCGCCCGGCACCAGAAGTCCACACACACCAGCGGCGCATCGGCCAGGTTCAGGGTCACCACCTGGGCGCCGTTACCCAGCCGGCGGATGGCGGGGGCCTGCAGACCGGGCAGGCGAGCCGGGGGTGGGGCCAAGGGCAATGAGGGGAGGACGTGGCAAGATCCGCATTCTGCTGGCTGGCGCGGCTGTGGTGAGTTCCCCGAAGGCCCAATCCCTGGAGCTCCATCCCCTGGTGGAGGCGCTGGCGGAACGGATCCGGGCGGCCTGGCGGGACCTGCCGGAGCTGGAGCCGTTGCCCGTGGCCGCCGACCTGGAGGCGATCAGCGGCAGCCTCGACGGCGAGCACCTGTTCATCCGCAACGAGCTCTGGCGGTGCCGGGGCCTGCGCAAGCTGCACCTGGAAACGGCCCGCCTCGGTGCCGGCCTGCAGATCCTCCACTGCGTGTGGTTTCCCGATCCCCGCTGCGACCTGCCGGTGTTCGGCGCCGACATCGTGGCCACGCCTGCCGGGGTCTCGGCGGCGATCGTGGACCTCTCACCGGTGCGCGGCGTGCTGCCGGAGGCCATCGACGCCGCCCTCGCCGCCCGCCCCCCCCGCTGCTACAGCCAGCCGCGCGAGCTGCCGCCCTGGGGCTCGATCTTCTCCCGTCACGTGCGCTTCGTGCGCCCGGCGGGGCCAGGCGAAGACCGCCAGTTCGTGGAGGAAGTGGGCGAAATCCTGGCGATTCTGGCCGCAGCTTGCCGCAGCGTGCCTGTCGCGGCTGCCGACGATCCGACTACCGTTGCGCGATGGCAGGGCCAGCTCCGCTATTGCAAGCAACAGAAACAAAACGACAAAACCCGCCGGGTGCTCGAGAAGGCCTTCGATCCCGCCTGGGCCGACCGCTACATCGAGGAGCTGCTCTTCGACGATCCACCGCGGCCTTGAGCGCGCCCAGGCCGCTGGTGCTGGCCGGCGCAGCGGTCCTGCTGCTGCTCGCCGGTGTGGGGGCCTCTCGCCTGCTGCTCCAGCCCCGCACCCCCGCCGCCAGTGCGCCACCCGCCGCCCCCGAGCCCCGGCCGATCGAGGCCGTGGCCGCCCTCGGCCGCCTCGATCCCCGCGGTGAGATCCGCCGTGTGGCCGCGCCGATCAGCGGCATCGGCGGCAGTCCACGCCTCACCCGCCTGCTGGTGCGCGAAGGCCAGAGCGTCACGGCGGGCCAGTTGCTGGCCCAGTTCGACACAGCCCCCTCGCTGCTGGCCCAACAGCGGCTCCTGCAGGCCCGGATCAGCAACCTTGACTCCCGGCTGAGCCTGCAGCGCCGGGATATCGAGCGCTACCGGCGCCTGGCCCGCAGCGGCGCCATCGCCAGCGCCGACCTTGACGGCCGCGAAACCGAGCTGTTGGCGCTGCAGGGTGAGCTACTGGAGGCCAGGGCGGAGCTGGACAAGACGGAAGCGGAGCTGGAGCTCACCGACCTGCGGGCGCCGATCGCTGGCACCGTGCTGCGCCTGCATGCCCGCGAGGGCGAACGCCCCGGTGATCAGGGCGTACTGGAGCTGGGGGCCAGCCACCGCATGGAGGCCCTGGTGGAGGTGTATGAGAGCGACATCGCCCGGGTGCGGCCGGGCCAGGCCGTGACCCTCACCAGCGAACACGGCGGGTTTGAGGGCAACCTGCAGGGCCAGGTGCTGCGCATCAGTCCCCAGGTGCGCCAGCGGGAGGTGCTGGCCACCGACCCCACCCAGGACGCCGATGCCCGCATCGTGGAGGTGCGGGTGGGCCTCGAGCCGGAGTCCGCCCAGCGGGTGCGCGCCCTCAGTGGCCTGAAGGTGATCGCCCGCTTCCAGCCCTGATGTTCGACCGCCTCTGGCCGTCCCGGCGGATTCCCCTGGCCTGGCTGTTGCTGACCCGCCAGCCGGTGCGGTTGGCGGTGGCCCTGGCAGGCATCGCCTTTGCCGGGATCCTGATGTTCATGCAGCTGGGCTTCCGCGATGGCCTGTTCGAGGCCAGCGTCACGGTGCACCGCCAGTTCGCTGCCGATCTGGTGCTGATCAGCCCGCGCACCATGAGTTCGATCGGCATGGCCGCCTTTCCCCGCCGCCGGCTGGTGCAGGCGATGGCCGATCCAGAGGTGCGCGGCATCACGCCGGTGCACTGGAATCTGCTCCTCTGGCGCAACCCGGACACCCGCTCCACCCGCTCGATCCTCACCCTGGGCTTTGAGCCGGGCGACCCCCTGTTCACAGACCCCCAGCTCAGCGAGCAGGCCCGGCTGCTCACCCAGAAGGGCCGGGTGCTGTTTGACGAGCAGTCGCGGCCGGAGTTCGGGCCCGTCGCCGAGCGCTTCCGGGCCGGTGAGGTGGTGGAAACGGAGGTGGCCGGTACGCGGGTGCGGGTGGTGGGTCTGGTGACCATGGGGCCCTCCTTCGGCGCCGACGGCAACCTGCTCACCAGTCGGGAAACCTTTCTCAGCCTCATGCCCCAGACTCCGCCGGGCAGCATTGAACTGGGGCTGATCCGGCTGGCCCCGTCCGCCGACCCCCTGGCGGTGGCCGAGCGCCTGCGCCGGCTGTTGCCCCCCGACGTGAAGGTGCTCACCAAGCAGCAGTTCGAGGAGTTCGAGAAGACCTACTGGCGCACCAGCACGGCCATCGGCTTCATCTTCACCCTCGGGGCAGCGATGGGTTTTGTGGTGGGCTGCGTGATTGTGTACCAGATTCTCTATTCCGATGTGAGTGATCACCTGGCCGAATACGCCACCCTGATGGCGATGGGCTACCCCCTGCCCCGGCTGCTCGGGGTGGTGGCCCGCGAGGGGCTGCTGCTGGCGGTGCTGGGCTACGTGCCCGCCTACCTGGCCGGGCTGGGGCTCTACGCCCTGGTGCGCAGTGGCACCCGCCTGCCGGTGTTCATGGATCCCCAGCGGGCCTGGCTGGTGCTGGCGATGATTCTGGTGATGTGCATGGCCTCGGCCGCCCTGGCGATGCGCCGGCTGGCGGACGCCGACCCGGCGGAGATCTTCTGATGGCCGGCACCAGCCCTGGCGCCGCGGGCGCCAGCGTGGCGATCCACAACCTGGTGCACAGCTTCGGGCAGGGGGGCACCCGGGTGGACGTGCTGCGCGAGGTGAACCTGCGCATCGATCCCGGGGAGGTGGTGCTGCTCACCGGTCCCTCCGGCTGTGGCAAGACCACTTTGCTCACGCTGGTGGGGGCCCTGCGCCAGGTGCAGAGCGGCTCACTGCGGGTGCTCGGGGTGGAGCTCTGCGGCGCCGACCGCAGCACCCGGCAGCGGCTGCGCCGCCGCATCGGCATGATCTTTCAGGGCCACAACCTGCTGCGCTGCCTCAGCGCTGAACAAAACGTGCAGATGGGTGCCGACCTGCTGAGCGGCCTGGGGTACCGGGGCCGCCGTGACCGGGCGCGCCGCTGGCTGCGGGATGTGGGTCTGGCCGATCAGCTGCACAAGCTGCCCCACGATCTCTCCGGCGGCCAGAAACAGCGGGTGGCCATTGCCAGGGCCCTGGCGGCCGAGCCCCAGCTGCTGCTCGCCGACGAACCCACGGCCGCCCTCGACTCGCGCACCGGCCGGGAGGTGGTGGAGCTGCTGCAGCGTCTGGCCAAGGAGCAGGGCTGTGCCGTGCTGATGGTGACCCACGACCCACGCATTCTCGATGTGGCCGATCGCCTGCTGCGCATGGAGGACGGCCGCCTGCTGGTGGCCCAGCCCTGATCCCGTTTCTGGCTGACTGCACGGGCAGTTGGGTATGGTGAGAGTTGGACATCCCTACTGGAACGCCGCTGCATGGCAAAGCGCAGGAATCTGAAGAAGGAAAAGCAGGAGCGCAACCGGGCCTATGCCCGCAAGTTCAAGAAGCGCAAGCTGCGCAACGACGGGCGGGGTGAAGGTGCTGGCAACGGCGTGACCGGCACTGCCAACAACGGTGGCGCCGCCGACTGACTCTGTCCAGACATTGCGTCAGTGTCTGATTGGGGATCCTCCGGGGTCCCCCTTTTTTTGATCCAGCTCCGACCCCAGGCCCAGTCCCGGCACCGGCCGCTCGCGCTCCCGATCCCGCCAAGCGATGTTCCTGAGCGTTGTCATCCCCACCTACAACCGGCTGCCGATCCTGCGCCAGTGCCTCCAGGCCCTGGAGCGCCAGCACCTGGAGCCGCCGCTCGCGGACTACGAGGTGGTGGTGGTGGATGACGGCTCCACCGATGCCACGGTGACCTGGCTGGAGGCCGCCACCGCCGCATGTGAGCTTCCCCATCTGCGCCTCATCCAGCAGGCACACGGTGGGCCTGCCCAGGGGCGCAACCGCGGCGTGGAGGCTGCCCGCGGCGATGTGATCGTGTTCATCGACAGCGATCTGGTGGTGGGGCCCCACTTCCTGCTTTGCCACGCCCGCAGCCTGGAAGCGGACTGGCGCCGCTGGGGCAACCGGCTCAGCTTCACCTACGGGGCGGTGGTGAACACGGCTGATTTCCACAATCCCACGGGCGAGCGCCACAAGTTGCGTGACCTCTCCTGGGCGTACTTCGCCACCGGCAACGTGGCGATCGAGCGGGCCCTGCTGGAGCGGGCCGGGCTGTTCGACACCGCCTTTCACCTCTACGGCTGGGAGGACCTGGAACTGGGAGAGCGGCTACGGCTCCTGGGGGTGCGCCTGGTGCGTTGCCCTGCCGCCGTGGGCTATCACTGGCATCCGGCCCTCAGCCTCGAGCAGATTCCCCGGTTGGTTCAGGTGGAGCAGGAGCGGGCCCGCATGGCCCTGGTGTTCTTCCGCAAGCACCCCAGCTGGCGGGTGCGGTTCATCATTCAGTACACCTGGCTGCACCTGCTGCTCTGGAATCTGCTCACCCTGGGTGGCCTGCTCAACGTGCGCAGCCTGCGCCCCCTGCTGGGCTGGCTGATCCGGAGCGGCAAGCCCGCACTGGCGATGGAGCTGCTGCGGTTGCCGCTCAACCGGGTCGGCGTGCACACCCTGTTCCAGCTGGCGCGGCGCCAGGGGCCCGGCGGCATCGTTTGATAAGGTCTCAAGGTCCCTTAACACCGCACACCTGCGCGTTTCGGGTGATCTGAGTGCCGCGCCCTGCTCGGGGCGGCAGGTCGATCCCTGGCAGGTGGAGGCAAACCCGAAACCCGATCACCATGGCTGTTGTCACCCTCGCCGAAATGATGGAGGCGGGTGCCCACTTCGGGCACCAGACCCGCCGCTGGAATCCGAAGATGTCGCGCTACATCTACTGCGCGCGCAACGGTGTCCACATCATCGATCTTGTGCAGACCGCCGTCTGCATGAACAACGCTTACAAGTGGGTCCGCAGCGCGGCCCGCAGCGGCAAGCGTTTCCTGTTTGTGGGCACCAAGAAGCAGGCCTCGGAGGTGATCGCCCAGGAGGCCACCCGTTGCGGTGCCTCCTATGTGAACCAGCGCTGGTTGGGCGGCATGCTCACCAACTGGACCACCATGCGCGCCCGCATCGAGCGCCTCAAGGACCTCGAGCGCATGGAGAGCTCCGGGGCGATCGCCATGCGCCCCAAGAAGGAAGCCGCCGTGCTCCGCCGCGAACTGGACCGGCTGCAGAAGTACCTCGGTGGCCTCAAGAACATGCGCCGCCTGCCCGACGTCGTGGTGCTGGTGGACCAGCGCCGTGAGACCAACGCCGTGCTCGAGGCCCGCAAGCTGGATATTCCGCTGGTGTCGATGCTCGACACCAACTGTGATCCCGATCTCTGCGACGTGCCCATCCCCTGCAACGACGACGCCGTGCGCTCGGTGCACCTGGTGCTCAGCCGCCTGGCGGACGCCATCAACGAAGGCCGCCACGGTGCCGGCGACCAGGGTCAGGCCGACCAGGGCTGAGGCCCAACCCCGCCACTCCAACCAAACCCACCCCTCCCGTTTGCTGACCCATGGCTGAGATTTCAGCGAAGCTCGTCAAGGACCTGCGCGACAAGACCGGCGCGGGGATGATGGACTGCAAGAAGGCGCTTGCCGAGACCAACGGCGACACCGACAAGGCGATCGAGTGGCTGCGCCAGAAGGGCATCGCCAGTGCCGAGAAGAAGGCGGGCCGCACTGCCGCCGAGGGAGCCATCGGCTCCTATATCCACACCGGTGCCCGCGTCGGTGTGCTGGTTGAGGTGAACTGTGAGACCGACTTTGTGGCCCGCGGTGAGATCTTCCAGGAGTTGATCCGCAACGTGGCGATGCAGGTTGCCGCCTGTCCCTCCGTCGACTTCGTGCGCGTGGAGGATATCCCCTCCGACGTGGCAGAACGGGAGAAGCAGATCGAGATGGGCCGCGACGACCTCGCCGGCAAGAAGGAGGAGATGAAGGAGAAGATTGTGGCCGGGCGCATCGGCAAGCGGCTCAAGGAGATGGCCCTGATGGACCAGCCCTACATCAAGGACAGCTCCATGAGCGTGGCCGAGATGGTCAAGCAGGTGGCTGGCAAGGTGGGCGAGAACATCCAGGTGCGTCGCTTCGTGCGTTTCAACCTGGGTGAGGGCATCGAAGTGGAGAAGATGGACTTCGCAGCCGAAGTGGCCGCCATGGGCGGTGCAGCCTGATCACAGCCCCGATCTGCCTCCTGCCCTGGTGGACCACATTGAGGATGTGGGTCGGCAGCTCAGGGCCTTTGACGCCGACCTGCAGGGCAGTAATCCACTGCTGTATCGCGACCTGGCGCTCTACCTCCAGGTGTTGCGCGAGGGCCTGCTGAACGGCGTTCAGCAGGCCTGTTTTCATCTGGCCACCCGCTTTTACCCCGAGCGTTACTGCGCGCTTTCCCCGGAGCAGAGGGCTGGGCTGCACGGGCGTATCGGCGAGCTTGTGCAGCGCTGTTGCAGCGTGCTCACGGTGGAGCAACTGGTGCAGCTTGCAGGCCAGATCGGACGGGAGCGGCTCCAGCAGCAGCAGCGGCGGCAGCGGGAGTGGCTTGCCCAGTTGCGCAAGGCTGGCGATGAGATCTCCGATCGGCCGCCGGAACCAGAGGAGGGCAGTGACGAGAGGGGCGTGGTGCCTGAACCGGCGGGATCGATCCGTCTGAATGCGGGGTTGCCCGTCGACCTGGAACGCTGGCAGGGGTTGATTCCCTCCGCAGCTGAGCCGCCTGTCCAAGCCGAGGCAGATCTGCTGGAGGAAGAGGGTGGGGCCGAGGCCGCCGATCCCCTGGAGGGCCTGCTTGGACCGGAGGCGGAAGCCCTGCTGAACAGCCTGCTGGAGGGCTCCGCCCCTGGCCGGCTTGTCCCCCCCTGGGATTCCTCTGCCCTGCCTACCGATCCCCTGGCCCTGCAGGTGTGGCTGGAGGGATTCGAGCGGGCCCTGGTGCGCCGCCTGCGCAACCTCTCACACGCCCTGAATGTGGAACTGCTGCGCTCCGGCCTCAGCCGCAGCCTCCTGCCCCCCAGCCTGTTGCAGGCAGCCCTGCAGGGCCAGCTTGAGCCCCAGCCCGCCCCCGCCAACCTGCTTCGCCTGCAGGTGCCCCTGGCGCCGGACAGTGGCGGCGACTTTGACAGTGTGGCTCTGTTGCTGCGGCTCAGCGACCTGGAGCTCGACCAACCGAGACTGCGCAGCTGCCGCAGCCGCTGGCAGCGGCACCGCCAGCAGATACGCAGAATGGCCGAGCGCACGCGCCGCCTGCGGCGGCAACTTCAGAGGCTCGAGGCAGAACGGCTGTGGCACCAGGACAATCCCCGCCCGCAGCCGCCGAATCCCAGCCAGGCCTCGACGAAGCCTGGCTGAAAACCCTGCAGCAGGCCCTGCAGCTCGAGGCCGAGCGGGGTTGCACCAACCTGATGGGTCGCCGCGAGCGGTTCAGTGGTTTTCTGGCCCGCTCCCTGCGCGAGGCTCCGCCCGGTGCGCCGGCGCCGGCCAGCTTCAGGCAGCTGTCCAGCCGTTTCGAGGCCTACGACCAGCTCAGCGTCAGCCAGCGGCAGGCCCTGGTGGCCCAGTGCCGTCAACAGCTGCACCAGTGGCGCCAGCAGCAGCGGCCCGCGCGTCCGCTCGCCCCACCCCGGCTGCGACTGGCGCCGGCCGAATCCACCGATGCGGAGGCGATCCCTGCTGCCGGCCACCTGCGCCTCGAGATGCCCCTTGGGGAGGTGCGCGGGGTCGGCCCGAAGACCGCGGCCCGCCTGGCCCAGCTCGGGCTGTTCGTGGTGCGTGACCTGCTGCGCTACTACCCGCGCGACTACCTCGACTACGCCAACCTGGTGCGCATCAGTGGGCTGGAGCCGGGACGCACCGCCACGATCGTGGCCACCGTGCGCCGCAGCCACGCCTTCACCAGTCCGCGCAATCCCCAGCTGGCCATTCTTGAGCTGCAGCTGGGCGATGTCACCGGCCGCCTGCGCGTGAGCCGCTTCTTTGCCGGCCGCCGCTTCACCACCCCGGGCTGGTTGAAGCTGCAGCAGCGCCAGTTCCCCCCTGGGGCCACGGTGGCCGTGAGCGGACTGGTGAAGGAGAGCGCCTATGGCCCCCAGTTCCAGGATCCCCTGATCGAGGTGCTGGAGAGCCCCCAGGCACCGGTGCGCTCCAGGGAGATCGGCCGGCTGATCCCCGTGTATGGCCTCACCGAGGGCCTCGGTGCCGACCGCATGCGCCAGGTGATGGAGGCTGTGCTGCCCCTGGTGGCCCGCTGCCCCGACCCGCTGCCTGAGGGTCTGCGCCAGCGGGAGGGTCTGCTGGAGCGGGCCACCGCCCTGCTGCGCATCCACCAGCCGCGGAACCAGGCCGAACTCCAGGCCAGCCGCCAGCGCCTGGTGTTCGATGAGTTTCTGCTGATGCAGCTCGGCCTGCTGCAGCGGCGCCGGGAGCTGCGCCAGCGGCCCGCACCCAGCCTCGCTCCTGCCGCCGCCGCCCTGCTCGACCGCTTCCTGGCGCTGTTGCCCTTCGGGCTCACCGGCGCCCAGCAGCGGGTGCTGGCCGAGATCAGGGCCGACCTGGCCCGGCCCCAGCCGATGGCCCGACTGGTGCAGGGGGATGTGGGCAGCGGCAAGACCGTGGTGGCGATCGCCGCCCTGCTGCTGGCCCTCGACAGCGGCTGCCAGGGGGCCCTGATGGCCCCCACCGAGGTGCTGGCCGAGCAGCACTACGCCACCCTCTGCCGTTGGCTGCCCCAGCTGCCCGTGAGCTGTGCCCTGCTCACGGGCTCCACGCCGATGCGCCGCCGCCGCCAGCTGCTCACCGACCTGGCCAACGGCCAGCTGCAGCTGCTGGTAGGCACCCATGCGCTGCTGGAGGACCCGGTGCAATTCGCCCGGCTGGGGCTGGTGGTGGTGGACGAGCAGCACCGCTTTGGCGTGCGCCAGCGGGATCGCCTGCTGCACAAGGGCCTGCAGCCCCACCTGCTCACCATGACAGCCACGCCCATCCCCCGCACCCTGGCCCTCTCGGTGCATGGCGATCTCGATGTGAGCCAGATCGACGAACTGCCCCCCGGCCGCACCCCTATCCGCACCCGCCTGCTCTCGGGGGGAGAGCGCCACCAGGCCTACGAGCTGATCCGCCAAGAGGTGGCGGCGGGCCAGCGGGCCTACGTGGTGCTGCCCCTGGTGGAGGAATCGGAGAGCAGCGACCTGCGCTCGGCGGTGGAGGTGCACCAGCAGCTCAGCGGCGAGGTGTTCGCCGACCTGCAGGTGGGGCTGCTGCATGGCCGCATGGCCAGCGCCGGCAAGCAGGCGGCGATCACGGCCTTTGCCGCCGGCCACACCCAGGTGCTGGTGAGCACCACGGTGGTGGAGGTGGGGGTGGATGTGCCCGAGGCCAGTGTGATGGTGGTGGAGCATGCCGAGCGCTTCGGTCTGGCCCAGTTGCACCAGCTGCGGGGCCGGGTGGGCCGGGGGGCGGCCGCCTCCCACTGCCTGCTGATCCACGAGGGTCGCAATTCCCAGTCGCGCCAGCGGCTCGATGTGCTGGTGCGCTCCACTGATGGCTTTGAGATCGCCGAGATGGACCTGCGCCTGCGCGGCCCCGGCCAGGTGCTGGGCACCCGCCAGAGCGGCCTGCCCGATCTGGCCCTGGCCAGCCTCTGCGACGACGGTGAAGTGCTGGAGAGGGCCCGGCTGGTGGCGGAGCAGATCCTCGCTGCCGATCCCCAGCTGCAGCGGCACCCCGAGCTGGCCCGGCTGCAGCAGCAGCAGCGCCAGCAGCTCAGCGAGGCGGTGCGGCTCAACTGAAGGCCCTTGCGGTGGTTAGGCCCTTGCGGTGGTTTCCGGCTGAACCGCACACTGGTGGCAAGCACGTCAAGCCCATGCAGCGACGCCCCTGGAACGACCGGCCGATTGCCGATCCGGGTGAGTCGCTGCTGCCCCTGCCGCCCGAGCTCCTGAGGCTCGAACCCCACCCCTATGCCCACCTGGGGGCTCCCTACGGCCCCGGGGCCTGCCCGTTCCGCCTGCGCCAGGGGGTGATCCGGCGGCTGGTGCAGGCCCAGGCCCACCTGCAGCGCCAGCACCCCCACTGGTGCCTGGCAATCTTTGATGCCTGGCGCCCCCTGGCCGTGCAGGCCTTCATGGTGGACCACGCGATCGGCGAGCTGTGCCACCAGCGGGGCATCGATCCCGCCCAGCCTTCGGCGGCGCGAGAGCAGGCCGTGGCCGATGTGGGCCGGTTCTGGGCACCACCCAATCCCGATCCAGCTGCTCCACCGCCCCACAGCACCGGGGCCGCCGTGGATCTCACCCTGGCCCGGCTGCTGGACACGGGGGAGCACGAACTGCTGGAGATGGGCTCGGAGATCGACGCGATCGGTGCGGTCTCCGAGCCCGATCACTTCGGCGAGCGGGCCGCCGTATGCGCTGATGCCCAGCAGCAGCGCATCTTTCAGACCTGGCATGGCCATCGCCAGGCCCTGCGCGATGCGATGCAGGAGGCCGGCTTCGTGCAGCACCCCAATGAGTGGTGGCACTTCAGCTGGGGCGATCAGCTCTGGGCCTGGCGGAGCGGTGCTCCCCTGGCTCACTACGGCCGGATCGACAGCACGTTTTAGGCCACGGCCAGCAGGCGCTGTACCTCCTCGCGGCCGCTACTCACCACAAAGTCGCCGAAACCCCTGCGCATGCCGCTCTGGCGCCAGGCCAGCAGCAGCGGCTCCAGGGTGGCCTCCATCACCTGCAGCGGCATCTTCTCCAGGTAGGGCTCGGCCAGTCGGCTGAGCTGGGCACTGCCCCCCAGCCATAGCTGGTACTGATCCACCCCACTGCCCACGAGGCCGATCTCGGCCATGTAGGGACGGGCGCAGCCATTCGGGCAGCCGGTCATGCGCACCAGCACCGGCTTGCTGATGTCCAGTCGCTCAAGCAGGGTCTCCAGCCGTTCCAGCACGGCCGGGAAGATGCGCTCGGCTTCGGTGACCGCCAGGCCGCAGAGGGGCAGGGCCGGACAGGCGATGCCGTGGCGGCTGAGCAGGCTGGTCTGCTCGGGCTTCTCCCAGCCCAGCTCGGCCAGCTTCTGGCGCAGGCTGCCGCGCTGGCTGGTGCCGATGTTGCAGAGCAGGATGTCCTGGTTGGGGGTGAGCCGCAGCTCCAGCTTGAACGTGTTCACCAGTGCGCGCAGCCCCTGTTTCTGGGCGCCGCTGAGGCGGCCGCAGAGCAGGGGGAGCCCCACGAACCAGAGCCCGGAGCTCTGGCGGTGCCAGCCCAGGTAGTCCTCCAGTTTGCGGGGGGGTTCAGGCCGAAGGCTGCGGATCGGATGGCTGAAATAACGCGCCTTCAGCTCATCGCGGAACCAGTCCACACCCCTGTCGTGAATGAGGTACTTCATCCGGGCATGCCGCCGCTGCTGGCGGTCGCCGTGGTCGCGCTGCAGGGCCACGATCGCCTGCACCAGATCGCGCACATGTTCCTGGGCCACGTAGCCCAGGGGGTCGGCTGTGCGGGCGAAGGTCTCCTCCTTGTTGTGGGTCCGCCCCATGCCGCCGCCCACGTACACATTGCAGCCCTGGGGGCGGCCCTGGGGATCACTGAAGAGCACCAGGCCCACGTCCTGGGTGAGCAGGTCCACGGAGTTGTCCCCGGGCACGGTGACGGCCACCTTGAACTTGCGTGGCATGTAGGTGTCGCCATAGAGCGGCTCCTGGCCATCGCCGCTGAACACGGCACCCTCGCGCTGGCGCTCCTTCACCCGGCGGGTGGGGGCTGTGGGTTTGATCCGGAAGCTCAGGTCGCCGTCCACCCACATGTCCAGGTAAGAGCCCTCGGCGGCCTGGGGCGAGAGCAGATCGGCGATGTCATCCGCCAGCTGGCGGGCCGCCGGATACCCCCCTTTGGCGTAGGGGGCCGCCGGAGCCATCACATTGCGGTTGATGTCGCCACAGGCGGCCAGGGTGGAGCCCAGATGGCGCACGATCGTGCCGATCACCTCCTTGAGGTTCTCCTTGCGCACCCCGTGCATCTGGAAGGCCTGGCGGGTGGTGACCCGCAGCGTGCCATTGCCCAGGCGGTCGGCCAGCTCATCCATGGCCAGGAACAGGTCACTGGAGATGCGCCCGCCGGGACTGCGCAACCGCAACATCATCTGCCAGTCCTTCTCGCGACCCTTCTGGCGGTTGTCGCGATTGTCCTGTTGGTAGCTGCCGTGAAACTTGAGAATCTGAACCGCGTTCTCACTGAAATTGGGCAGCTCGTTGCCCAGCTCGGTGTACAGCGGTTCGCGTAGATGGCCGCTGCCCGCCTTCAACTGCTCAAACTTGGTGGGGCCAGCAGATACCCCGGCAGACACCCCGGCAGACACGGCCACACGCATGCTTCATGGACCACCCGACCGTAGCGAACGGGCTGGGACCGACGGCGGTCAGGCGTCGATCTCCGCAACAGGCGAGAGCGGATGAATCCATAGAGTTGGCGACTGCCATGGCCTGCCTGCGTGTCGACCTTTCTGCTGGAGATCGGAACTGAGGAGCTGCCGGCTGATTTCGCCCGCCTGGCCCTGCCCCAGCTGGAGACGCAGGCACGGCGCGACCTGGAGCAGCTGCGCCTGCCCTTCGACTCCCTCCAGGTGACCAGCACCCCCCGCCGCCTGGCGCTGGTGGTGGAGGGTCTGGCGGCCGGCCAGCCCGATCGCCAGGAGCAACGCAAGGGGCCGCCTGCCGCCCAGGCCTTCCAGAACGGCACACCCGGCCCGGCGGCGGTGGGATTCGCCAGGCGCTGCGGCGTGGATCCAGCGGCCCTGGAGGTGCGCGACACGCCCAAGGGACCGTTCGTGTATGCCCTGGTGGTGGAGCGGGGGCGTGACACGGCCAGCCTGCTGGCGGAGTTGGTGCCGGCCTGGATCGAGACCCTGCAGGGCCGCCGCTTCATGCGCTGGGGGGAGGGCGACTACCGCTTCTCCCGGCCGATCCGCTGGTTGGTGGCCCTGCTCGACGCCAGCGTGCTGCCGGTGCGTCTCACCAGCTGCGATCCGCCGCTGGAGGCCCAGGCCCTCAGCCGTGGCCACCGACTGGTGGCGGCGCAGGTGCCGATCCATTCCGCCTCCAGCTACCGCCAGGACCTGGCGGCGGCGGGCGTGGAGGTGGACCGGGCCAGCCGGGCCAGCACGATTCGGGCTGCAGTGGCCGCAGCGGCCAGTCGCCATCAGGCCGAGCCTGACCTGCCGCCGCAGCTGTTCGAGGAACTGGTGGATCTGGTGGAGGCCCCCCTGCCCCTGGAGGGCACGATTGCCGACCGCTACCTCGACCTGCCGGCAGAGGTGCTCTGCACCGTGATGCGTGCCCACCAGCGCTACGTGCCCCTGATCCACCGCCAGGCCGCCCCCGACCCCCTGGCCCTCCAGGCCCGCGGCATCGTGCAGCCCCACTTTCTCTGCATCGGCAATGGCCTGGCTGCCGCCGAGGCCACGGTGCGGCGCGGCAATGAACGGGTGCTCAAGGCCCGGCTGGCCGATGCCGTGTTCTTCCTGCAGGCCGACCGCGCCGTGGCCAGCATCGATCGCCGCGACCAGCTGGCCAGCGTCACGTTTGCGGCCGGCCTCGGGTCGCTGCGCGACCGGGTGGACCGGCTGGAGTGGTTCACCGACGCCCTGCTGGAGCTGTTGCCCCTCAGTCCCGGCGACGCCGTCCACGCCCGCCGCGCCGCCCATCTCTGCAAGCACGATCTGGTGAGCCAGATGGTGGGCGAATTCCCTGAGCTGCAGGGGGTGATGGGCGCCAAATACCTGGTGGCCGAGGGGGAACCGCGCGCGGTGGCCCTGGCCGTGCTGGAGCACTACCTCCCCCGCGGCGCCGGCGATGCCCTGCCGGCCTCCGATGCGGGGGCGGTGCTGGCCCTGGCTGAGCGGCTGGAGCTGCTGCTGAGCATCTATGCCAAGGGGGAGCGGCCCAGCGGCTCATCCGATCCTTACGCCCTGCGGCGGGCTGGCAACGGCATCCTCCAGATCCTGTGGAGCAAGGGCTGGCGGCTGGATCTGCAGGCCCTGCTGCAGCGGGCCGCTGGCCACTGGGCCGACTCCCTGCCCCAGCTGGCTGTCCAGCCCCAGCAGCTCAGCCACGACCTCGGCGACCTGTTGCGCCAGCGGCTGGTGAGCCTGCTGGAGGACCAGGGCATGGATGGGGATCTGGTGCAGGCCGTGGCAGGCGATTCGGTGCCGCTGGAGCGCCTGTTGCGCGACCCTGCCGACGCCCATGGACGGGCCGCGCTGCTCGCCGACCTGCGTGCCAGCGGCCGCCTGGAGGCGGTGCGGGCGGTGGTCACCCGGGCCGCCCGCCTGGCCAGCAAGGGGGATCTGCCCCCAGGCCTGCTGGAGCCCGGGGGGGTGGTGAACGCAGCGCTGTTTGAAACCGGCAGCGAGGACGCCATGCTTCAGGTGCTCGAGCAGCTGGCCCCTGTGGCCACCAGCAGCGCTGAGGATCGCTATGGCCGTCTGGCGGATGGCCTGGCCGCCGCCGCGCCCACGCTGGCTGCCTTCTTTGACGGCGACCAGAGCGTGATGGTGATGGCGGAGGACCTGGCCATCCGGGCCAACCGCCTCAACCTGCTGGGCCTGCTCACCAACCAGGCGTCCGTGCTGGCCGACTTCAGCAGAATCTCAGGCTGAAGTCGGGCCTGGGCGCCGAAGGGCTCAGGCCACCCCTGCCGGCTCCCGCTCCTCCATCTCCTGGGCGGAGTCGGCTTGGGTGGGGGTTTGCACAGTGCCAAGGGCCTGCTTCTTCTCGCGGGACGCGTTGATGCCGCCCTTGATGCTGCTCACGGCCAGCATGGCGTTGACCTCGTCGTCAGAGCGCACCGTGCTGGGCACGGGCTTGTAGGTCTGGGGAGCCAGGGCGTTGCCCCGCAGCACGGCGCCGAGGGTGAGGAAGGTGAGCTTCAGCTGCTGCCAGGGGTTCATCGCCACCACCCGCTTGTAGAGATAGCTGTCGAAGGTGAGGCGCTGCACGTCCTTGTCATCGCACATCTCCACGAACGCTTCACGGGCCGCGTCGTTGCGATAAAAAATATTCTGGAGAATCTCCAGCACCTTGTAGGTGGCGCCGTACTGGCGATCCCACTTCTTCAGGTACTTCTTGAGATCGGCCTCGCTGGGCACCCGCTTGCCGCCCTGGCTGGCGGCCACGATCTCCTCGGCGCACATCCGGCCGCTCTTGGCGGCGAAATAGATCCCTTCGCCCGAGCTCTTGGTCACGTAGCCCGCGGCATCACCCACTAGCGCCATGCGGCCCACCACGCGCCGGGGGCGGGGATGCTCGGGGATGGGGTGGGCCTCCACCTTGATCACCTCGCCATTCACAAGACGCTTGCGGGCCCGCTCGCGGATGCCCACCTGCAGACTCTTGATCAGCGACTGGTTCTCCTGCATGGTACCGGTGCCCACGGCCACATGGTCGTATTTGGGGAACACCCAGGCATAGAAATCTGGGGAGACATCCGTGCCCACATACATCTCCGCCAGGTCTTCGTAGTACTTCATCTCCTCCGGGGGCAGCTTGATGCGCTCCTGGAAGGCGATGGCCACGTTGTAATCGCCGGCATCCATGGCCTTGGCCACCCGGCTGTTGGCCCCATCGGCGCCGATGATCAGATCCACCTCGAGCGTTTGGCTCACGCCGGTGGCCTCACCCTCGCTGTAGTCCGAGTAGGTGAGGGTGTAGGGCCCCTGGCGGTTGGCACCGGTGTCGATCTTGGTCACCAGCCCGTTCACGAGGGTGGCGCCCAGGTCGGCGGCCCGATTGCGCAGGAAGGCATCCATCACCTCCCGGCGGCACATGCCGATGTATTCATCGGCGTTGTCAAGGTGAATGTCCACCTCCCGGTTGGAAGGGGAGATCATCCGCATGTTGCGGACCTTGCGGTCGATGATCGACTCCGGCAGGTCGAACTCCGCCACCATGCAGAGCGGAATGGCGCCACCACAGGGCTTGGCGTTGTCGAGCTTGCGTTCAAAGATCCAGGTCTGGATGCCTGCCTTGGCCAGCACCTCAGCGGCGCAGGAGCCACTGGGGCCGCCGCCCACCACTGCCACACGCAACATCGAGGAACGCTCCGCCCGGATTGAGAAGTGGCTGGAAGTTAACACTGCCGATCGGGCGAATGGGGCCCGATCCGGCCGTGCCGCCTAGGATCTTCATGCCTGTTGTCTGCCAGCCGGTCGAACGCCATCGCCAGCCGCCCTTCCCGTTCAGCATCCCTTCCTTCACCGCCTGAGCCCACCGGTGGTCGGGCTCTGCGTGCCCTTCAGGGAGGACGGGGCCGCCGCAGGGCCAATGACGACATCCCCATCGCCCAGCGCTCCACCCCCGCCTTGCCCTCGCGCCCGGGGCTGCTCAGCCGTGTTGGCCTTGTCGGCCTGGCCACGCTGCTGCTCGGGGGCGGCCTGGTGCTGGTGTTTCCCGCACCGATTCGCCGCTGGCTCACCCCGCCCCCTGTGGACGGTCTGAATGCCCGGCTCAGCGCGGATGGCCGGCTGCTCGGTCACTTCCCCTATCCCGAGGCCTCCGGGGACGACCTGGTGGAGGTGAGTCCCGGCCAGGCGCTGCACCGGGACGCTGCCTCTGCCTTGCTGGCCATGCAACGGGCCGCCGCCGCGGACGGCATCAGCCTCACCGTGCTGAGTGCCTTCCGCCCCGTCGCCCTGCAGAAAGACCTCTTCTTTGAGGTGAAATCCGAGCGCAACCAGAGCGCCCTGCAGCGCTCCCGCGTGAGCGCGCCCCCAGGGTTTTCCGAACACAGCACCGGCTATGCCGTGGATCTCGGGGATGGCCGGGCGCCCCAGGCCAATCTCTCGGAACGCTTCGCCGCCACGGACGCCTTCCGCTGGCTGCAGGCCAAC
Organism: Cyanobium sp. M30B3; assembly: GCA_018399015.1. GTDB lineage: Bacteria > Cyanobacteriota > Cyanobacteriia > PCC-6307 > Cyanobiaceae > NIES-981. The sequence goes on along the minus strand of CP073761.1, from coordinate 1,659,080 downwards.
GCTGCGCGCCATCACTTCGTTCTCTCCTTCCCTGCCGGCAATCCCCAGGGGGTGAACTACGAACCCTGGCACTGGCGCTTCGAGGGCACCGCCGAGGCCCTCAGGCAGTTCGAACCGGCCCAGCGTCTGGCCCGTTGATGGGGTCCCGCACTCCCGAGCTGCTGGCTCCCGCCGGCACCTGGGAGGCCCTGCGGGCCGCCGCCGCCAACGGCGCCGATGCCGTGTACTTCGGCGTGGAGAGCTTCAACGCGCGCATGCGCGCGGCCAATTTTCAGGTGCGGGAGCTGCCCGCCATTGCCGAGTGGCTGCACCGGCGCGGCGTGAAGGCCTATCTCACCCTCAATGTGCTTGTGTTCAGCGACGAGCTGGACCAGGCCGGCCAGCTGGTCCTGGCCGCCGCCGCCGCCGGGGTGGACGCCCTGATCGTCCAGGACATCGGCCTGGCCCGCCTGGCGGCGGCTCTGGCACCGGACCTGCCGCTGCATGCCTCCACCCAGATGTCGATCACCAGTGCCGCCGGCGTGGCCCAGGCCGTGGCCCTCGGCTGCCGCCAGGTGGTGCTGGCCCGGGAGCTGAGCCTGCGCGATCTGCAACGGATTCAGAGCCAGCTGGGTGAGCGCGGGCTCAAGGTGCCCCTGGAGGTGTTCGTGCACGGTGCCCTGTGCGTGGCCTACTCCGGCCAGTGCCTCACCAGTGAGGCTCTCGGCCAGCGCAGTGCCAACCGCGGCGAATGTGCCCAGGCATGCCGCTTGCCCTACCAACTCCTGGTGGACGGCCAACCCCTGGATCTCGACGATCAGCGCTATCTGCTCTCCCCCCAGGATCTGGCCGCCTGGGAGCTGGTGCCCCAGCTGGCCGAGCTGGGGATCGCCAGCCTCAAGATCGAGGGCCGGCTCAAGGAGGCCAGCTATGTGGCAGTGGTCACCGATGCCTACCGCCGCAGCCTCGATCACTGGCAGGAGGGGCACGCCGCCGAAGTCCTCTCCAGCAGTGAGCGGCGCAGTCTGGAGCTCAGTTTCTCCAGGGGCCTCTCCACGGGCTGGCTTGCCGGTATCGACCATCGCCAGCTGGTGCACGGACGCTGGAGCAAGAAGCGGGGTCCGTTGATCGGCAGGCTGGAGGCCCTGGAGCCTGGTGGCTGGTGTGTGCTGCGTACGCCGGAAGTCCTCAAGCCCGGCGATGGCCTGGTGTTCGAGGCCCGCGTCCGTGATCCCCTCTCCCCTCCCCAGGAGGTGGGAGGCCGGGTGATGGCCGTGGCCAGCCGCGGGCCTGGGCTGCAGGCCGTGCGCCTCGGTCCGGCCAGGGTGCCCCTCGCCCAGCTCGCCCCGGGAGGTCCCTGCTGGCTCACCAGCGATCCGGCGCTGGAGCGCCAGGCGCAGCGCCTGGCCCGCCAGCACACCCCGGAGCGGGCCCGTCCGCTGGCGCTCCAGGTGCTGGGTGGCTTGGGGGAGCCCCTGCGGATCAGGGTGCTCGCCGCGCCCCCGCTCGCCGCTGCTCAACTCCAGGACCTGCAGGTGCTCAGTGCCACGCCCCTGGAGCGGGCGCGGGCTGCCGGTCTCGACCGGGATCGCCTCCTGGCGCAACTGGGCCGCCTGGGCGGCACCGGCTGGGAGCTGGCGGAGCTGGAGTTGCAGCTTGCGGATGGCCTGTTTCTGCCCGTGGCCGAACTCAATCGCCTGCGCCGCCAGCTGGTGGATCAGCTGGCCCTGCTTGGGGAGCGTGGCGGCCTGGCCCCTGGCATCACGGCTCCGAAGACCGGCTGGGAACCTGGCCCCGCTCTGCCCCTGCTGATCAAGCAGCTCACTGCTAACGCGCCCCCTCCTGCTCCCATGGGGCCAGGCCTGGTGGTGCTTGTGCGCGATCTGGCGCAGCTGCGGGCCCTGCGCGATCTGCCCCTGCACAGCGTGGTGGCCGATCTGGACCAGCCGCGCCAGTTGCGCGAGGCGGTGGCCATCGGCCAGGGCTGCTGGCCCGGAGGGGTGTGGCTGGCCGGGCCCCGCATCACCCGGCCCGATGAGGCCTGGAGCCTGGAGCCCCTGCTGCGCAGCCGTGCCGACGGCTATCTGGTGCGCAATGCCGACCAGCTGGAGCGACTCACCGGCCTGGCCCCCTGCGTGGGGGATTTCAGCCTGAATGTGGCCAACCCCCTCTCCCTGGCCTGGTTCCTCGACCACTGGCGGCTCGAGCGGGTCTGCGCCAGCTACGACCTCGATCTACCGCAGCTGCTGGCGCTGCTGCGGGGCTCGCCGGCGGGTCGCCTGGAGGTGACGGTGCACCAGCACATGCCCCTCTTCCACATGGAGCACTGCCTGTTCTGCGCCTTTCTCTCCGACGGCCACGACCACACCGACTGCGGGCGCCCCTGTGAGCAGCATGTGGTGCAGTTGCGCGACCGGTCCGGGGCCGACCATCCCCTGCGAGCTGACCTGGGCTGCCGCAACACCCTGTTCAACGCCAGGGCCCAGTCGGCGGCGGAGGCCATTCCCCTGCTGCTGGAGCACGGTGTGACCCACCTCAGACTGGAGCTGCTGGACGAGGATGCCAGCACGACCCGCCGGCGCGTGGGGCTCTATCTCGAGGTGCTCCAGGGTCGCCTCACGGGCCGCGAGCTCTGGCAACGCGAACAGCTGGACAGTCGCCTCGGCGTGACCCGGGGCAGCCTCAAGCCCCAGCTGTCCAGCGGCGATCGTTCCAGAGCTGGGACAGGCTGAGATAAGCTGAACTATCACGGTTCAGTGGGTGCCCACCCCGTGCGGGCAGCGCTGTCGATCGGGGGGCCTGTCCTGAGGCTTGCCTGAGACAGCTCGCCTGGCCAGATTCACCTGCCTTCAGCCCGGATCGCCCCCGCCCGCTGCCTCGCTGTCGATCCCGCCCACACCCCACGGACCTCCGTGTTCCCCTGGCTGCACCAGCCACCACCCCTTTCCCATCCAGGATTGTTTATGAGCGCCGTCCATCCCGGCACGCCGATTCGCAATATCGCGATCATTGCCCACGTTGACCACGGCAAGACCACCCTGGTGGATGCGCTGCTGGCCCAGTCGGGCATCTTCCGCGACAACGAGGCGGTGCCCACCTGCGTGATGGACTCCAACGACCTGGAGCGGGAGCGCGGCATCACCATCCTCTCCAAGAACACCGCGGTGGACTACGAGGGGATTCGCATCAACATCGTGGACACCCCCGGTCACGCCGACTTCGGTGGTGAGGTGGAGCGGGTGCTCGGCATGGTGGATGGCTGTCTGCTGATCGTGGACGCCAACGAGGGGCCGATGCCCCAGACCCGCTTCGTGCTCAAGAAGGCCCTGGAGAAGGGTCTGCGCCCGATCGTGTTCGTCAACAAGATCGACCGGGCCCGGGTGGATCCCGAGGTGGCCGTCGACAAGGTGCTGGACCTGTTCCTGGAACTGGGCGCCGACGACGATCAGTGCGACTTCCCCTACCTGTTCGGCAGCGGCATGGGCGGCTACGCCAAGCCCGACATGAAGACCGACAGCGACACGATGAAGCCGCTGTTCGATGCCATCTTGCGCCATGTGCCGCCGCCGGTGGGCGACCCCGAGAAGCCCCTGCAGCTCCAGGTCACCACCCTGGATTACAGCGATTTTCTGGGCCGGATCATGATCGGCCGCATCCACAACGGTGTGATCAGGGCCGGCCAGCCCGCCGCCCTGCTGCGCGACGACGGCAGCGTCAAGCGCGGCCGCATCAGCAAGCTGCTGGGTTTCCAGGGGCTGCAGCGGGTGGAGATCGAGCAGGCCAGCGCCGGTGACCTGGTGGCCGTGGCCGGTTTCGATGAGGTGAACATCGGTGAGACGATCGCCTGTCCGGACAACCCCGAGGCCCTGCCCCTGATCAAGGTGGACGAGCCCACCCTGCAGATGACCTTCGTCGTCAACGACTCCCCCTTCGCCGGCAAGGAGGGCAAGTTCGTCACCAGCCGCCAGGTGCGCGACCGCCTGCAGCGGGAACTGCTCACCAACGTGGCCCTGCGGGTGGAAGACACCGATTCGCCCGACCGCTGGGCGGTGAGCGGCCGCGGTGAGCTGCACCTGGGCATCCTGATCGAAACGATGCGCCGCGAGGGCTACGAGTTCCAGGTGAGCCAGCCCCAGGTGATCTTCCGCACCATCGACGGCACCCCACACGAGCCCTTTGAAACCCTGGTGCTCGATGTGCCCGAGGAGGCGGTTGGTGCCTGCATCGAGAAGCTCGGCATCCGCAAGGCCGAGATGCAGAACATGGAGAACACCAACGACGGCCGCACCCAGTTGGAATTCGTGGTGCCCTCCAGGGGCCTGATCGGCTTCCGCGGTGAGTTCATCCGCGCCACCCGCGGCGAGGGGATCATGAGCCACTCCTTCCTCGATTACCGGCCGATGCAGGGCGACTTCGACACCCGCCGCAACGGCGTGCTGATCGCCTTTGAGGAGGGCACCGCCACCTTCTACGCCCTGAAGAACGCCGAGGATCGCGGCCAGTTCTTCATCACCCCCGGCACCAAGGTGTACAAGGGCATGATCATCGGAGAGAACAACAGGCCCCAGGATCTGGAGATCAACGTCTGCAAGACCAAGCAGCTCACCAACATGCGCTCGGCCGGTGCCGAAGAGCTCGACACCCTGCAGGCCCCGGTGCAGATGACCCTGGAGAGGGCCCTTGAGTACATCGGTCCCGACGAGATGCTGGAGGTGACTCCCGATTCCATCCGCCTGCGCAAGCTGCCCGCCAAGAAGCCGGCCAAGCGCTGAGATCCACCAACAGCTGCTGATCGGGTTGGTGTTGGATTCCCAGGACGCCGATGAACGGGCCTTGAGCCGCGACCCGCGCCTGTGGGCTGCGGTGGACCAGTTCAATGCCGGCGAGTGGTATGCCTGCCACGATGGACTCGAAGAGCTCTGGCATGAGACCGCTGGGGTGATGCGCCCCGTACTCCAGGGCATCCTGCAGATCGCCGTGGGCCAGCTCCATCTCAGCCGGGGCAATCAGCGAGGCGCCCAGATCCTCACCGGGGAGGGTCTGGGTCGCCTGCGCCGATGCGGTGATCAGGCCCTTGGCCTGGATCTGCAGGCCCTGCGGGGCCAGGCCACCGAGTGGCTCCAGGCCCTGCAGCTGGAGGAGGACACCAACCGGCTCCCCCCGCCCACCCTCCGGCGTGTGCAACCCCCGGGCTCTCTGTAAATTTGGAAGCGATGCCCCGAGCCCAGCCCATCTCTGCCCTGTTGCGTCACGTCCGCTCTCCTGGACTGGTCCTCGGCCTCACTCTGTGTACCCTTGCCGCCGGCAGCGTGGGCCACGCCGAGCCTCAGGTGGTGACGCCCACCACCGGGGTGGTGTCGATCGAATCGGACGTCCAGCGGGCCGACAATCTCACCGGCGTGGTCACGGCCAGTGGCAACGTGCGCATCGTCTATCCCGACCGCCGCCTGGTGGCCACGGCCCGCCAGGCCCAGTACTTCAGCCGGGAGGGTCGGGTTGTGCTCAGTGGCGACGTGGATGTGATCCAGGCCGACGGCCCGTCGCTGCGGGCTGAGCGCATCACCTATCTGGTGGACCAGCAGCGATTGGTGGCCGAACCCACTGCGGGCCAGCAGGTGCTCAGCAGCTTTCCGATCGCTCCCCTGACGGCTGACAAGCCCGATCGCACCACGCCATGAGCCTTGCGCTCGACGACGTCGTGCTGGCCATCGGCGGCCGGGTGCTCGTGAACCACGTGTCCATCCAGCTCGAACCCGGTGAGGTGGTGGGACTGCTCGGTCCGAACGGGGCTGGAAAGACCACCACCTTCGGCCTGGTCACAGGCCTGCTCCGCCCCGACCACGGCCGGGTGCTGCTGGACGGGCACAGCATCGAGGCGTACGCGATGCCCCAACGGGCGCGACTGGGAATCGGCTACCTGCCCCAGGAGGCCAGTGTGTTCCGTCAGCTCAGTGTTCGTCAGAACCTGGAACTTGCCCTGGAACAGAGTGGGCTCGAGCGGCCGCAGCGGCGCAGCAGGCTGGATTCCCTGGTGGAGGAGTTCCACCTCACGGCCTTCCAGCACAGTCGCGGCCAGCAGCTCTCCGGTGGGGAGCGCCGACGCTGTGAAGTGGCCCGCGCCCTGGCGGTGGGAGCGCGCGGGCCCCGCTACCTGCTGCTCGATGAGCCATTCGCCGGAGTGGATCCCATCGCTGTGGCCGATCTGCAGGAGCTGATCGCCGGGCTGCGCCAGCGCGGCATGGGAATCCTGATCACCGACCACAACGTGCGCGAGACCCTGGCCATCACCGACCGGGCCTACATCCTTTCGCAGGGCGCGATTCTGGCGGCCGGTGACTCCACCACCGTGGGGGATGATCCCCAGGTGCGGCGCCACTATCTCGGGGAGGGCTTCCGGTTGTGAACGCCCTGATGCGCCGGTTCAGGCCGCTTGGGCAGATCAGGACTCGCGTTCCGCTGCTGGATCGCTGGTTGCTCTCCGAACTGCTGGGTCCTCTGCTGTTCGGCATCGCCTCCTTCACGGCGGTCTCCCTCTCCGTTGGCGCCGTGTTCGAGCTGGTGCGCCGCATCGCTGAATCCGGTTTGCCCCTGGATGTGGCCGCCCGCGTGCTGCTGCTGGAGCTGCCTTCGTTCCTGGTGCTCTCGTTCCCGATGGCCACGTTGATGGCCACCCTGCTCACCTACAGCAAGCTCACGGGAAACAGCGAACTCACCGCTCTGCGCAGCGTGGGCGTGCCCACCTGGCGGATGGTGGTGCCAGCCCTGGGCCTGGCCCTGGTGATGACCCTGCTCACCTTCTCCTTCAACGAGGCCCTGGTGCCGCACACCCTGGTGCAGGCCAAGGCCACCCTCAATCGGGCGATCGGCCGGGCCGTGGCAGGTGAACAGAGGAACCGCGTCACCTACACCCGTTTCGGCCAGATCGTTGCAGAGGATGGCACCAAAGAGAGGGCACTCACCCATTTCTTCTATGCCCAGCGTTTCAATGAGGGGGTGATGGAACAGGTCACGCTGCTCGATCTCTCCCGGGCAGGCCAGCGCTTGATGCTCACCGCCGAGAAGGCCCGGTGGAGTGAGAAGGAGGCCCAGTGGGAATTCATCAACGGCCATGTCTATGTGGTTGCCGATGGTGAAGATGCCCCCAACACCTCCGCCCGGTTTGATCGGTATCTCTACCCCCTGGGCAATCAACCGATCCGGGTCGCCGAACTGCCCACGGATGCCAACACCATGACCATCGGCCAGGCACGCACGGCGGAACGGCTGCTGCGCGAGTCCGGCGACCGCCAGGCAGCCCGCAAGATGCGCGTGCGCATTGCCGAGAAGTTCTCCTTCCCGGCCGTGTGCCTGGTGTTCGGTCTGCTGGGCAGCAGCCTGGGCGTCAGGCCCAATTCCAAGCGCAGCCGCAGCCAGGGTTTCGGCCTGAGTGTGGTGTTGATCTTCAGCTATTACCTGGTGGCCTTCAGCTTCAGTGCCATGGGGGTGAACGGGGCCCTGCCACCGCTCATGACGGCCTGGGCACCGGTGCTGATCTTCGTGCTGATCGGCCTGGTACTGCTGCGTCGGGCCAGCCGCTGAACGCCCAGCTTGGGCCTGGCACACGGCAGACTGGGCCGAGGTGTTGCTGAGCCCTTGACTGACCTGATGCGTGACCCGGTTCTGGGTCTGGGACTGGCGGCCTTTGCGTTGCTGTTGCTGGTGTTGCCCCTGGCCTTCTGGTCGGTGAGTGGCGGCAGGGCCAATCCCTGGGTGCGTGTACTGGTGGCCAGCGCCAATCTCTGCCTCACGGCCCAGCTGGTGCTGCGCTGGCTCGACTCCGGCCATTTCCCGATCAGCAATCTCTACGAGTCGCTCTGCTTCCTGGCCTGGGGCTGCACCCTCACCCAGTTGCTGGTGGAGCGCACCTGGCCCTCCCCCCTGGTGCCTGCCGCCGCCACCCCCATGGCGCTCGGCTGTGTGGCCTTTGCCAGCTTCGCCCTGCCCGACCGGCTGCAGTCGGCCTCCCCCCTGGTGCCGGCCCTGCGATCCAGCTGGCTGGTGATGCACGTGAGCGTGATCATGCTCAGCTATGCGGCCCTGCTGGTGGGCTCGCTGCTCTCCGTGGCCGTGTTGGTCACCGACCGGGATCAGCAAGTGGAGCTGCGCAGCAGCTCCATCGGCAGCGGTGGCTTCCGCCAGGCCTCCCTGGCCAGTGACGGACCTGGCGCGATGGCTGCTCCTCTGAACCTGAGCAGCGTGAACCTCTCGCTGGCTGAGCAACTCGACTCCCTCAGCTACCGCACGATCACGGTGGGCTTTCTGTTGCTTTCTGTGGGCCTGGTGAGCGGAGCTGTGTGGGCCAATGAGGCCTGGGGCAGCTGGTGGAGCTGGGACCCGAAGGAAACCTGGGCCCTGATCTGCTGGCTGGTCTATGCCGCCTACCTCCACACCCGGCTGATTCGCGGCTGGCAGGGGCGCCGGCCGGCGATCGTGGCCTCGGTGGGCCTAGTGGTGATCGCCGTCTGCTACATCGGTGTGAACCTGCTCGGCATCGGCCTGCACAGCTACGGCTGGTTCTTCGAGAGCTGAGCAGACAGCCTTTCAAACCAAACAAGGGGAGCGCGATGCTCCCCAGATGCATTCAGGCAGTTGTCAGGCCGTTGAACGGCTTCGGATGGGCCGGGGCTCACACCAGCGCCGGCTCAGGCCGGCGGCTGCTGCGGATCCCCTGAATCGCCTGGGCGTAGTCGGCGGCTCCGAACACGCCGGAGCCACTCACGATCGCGTTGGCTCCCGCTTCGATCACCTTCCAGGCATTGGCGGGCTTGATGCCGCCGTCCACTTCGATCCAGGGGTCGAGTCCCTTCTCGTCGCACAGGCGGCGCAGATCGCGGATCTTCTGCACCTGGCTCTCGATGAAGCTCTGGCCGCCGAAGCCAGGGTTCACGCTCATCACCAGCACCAGGTCGCAGAGTTCCAGGCAGTACTCCAGGGTGTCGAGGGGGGTGCTGGGGTTGAGCACGGCACCGGCCATCTTGCCGAGATCCTTGATCTGGGCCAGGTTCCTGTGCAGGTGAGGGCAGGCCTCCACTTGCACCGAGATGATGTCGGCTCCCGCCCTGGCGAAGTCGGCCACGTACTTCTCGGGCTCCACGATCATCAGATGAACGTCCAGCGGTTTGCTGGTGACAGGCCGAAGGGCCTCCACGATCAGGGGACCAATGGTGATGTTGGGCACAAAGCGGCCGTCCATCACATCCACGTGGATCCAGTCGGCACCGGCCTGATCCACAGCACGCACGTCCTCACCCAGGCGCGAAAAGTCGGCCGAGAGGATCGACGGCGACACCACCAGGGACTTGCTGGTCATGGGAATGGCTCGGGCTTGGAGGTGAAGATTCTAGGCAGCTCGCCTGTCAGCCCCCAGGGATCGCGGCCTGCCGGGGCCGGGAGCGGCTGATGCGGCGCTGATACAGTGACCCCGCTTCAGGCCCGAGAGGCCGCGCAGCGACAGGACTTTGTCCAGCCTGGCCCCGAGGGCCATCCAGCCAACCCTGGATTCTGTGCTCCCGGCTCCCGCGCCTCCAGTCTCCCTCCCCCCAGCCGGATCACCGTGGATCGCACCCTCATTCAGGAAATTCTCGAGGTCGTTGAACAGGCCGCCATTGCCTCCGCCGAACTGACCGGCCTGGGCAAGAAGGACGAAGCCGACGCAGCTGCAGTGGAAGCCATGCGCAAGCGCATGGGCCAGATTCAGATGCAGGGGCGCATCGTGATCGGTGAGGGCGAGCGCGACGAGGCGCCGATGCTCTACATCGGCGAAGAGGTGGGCAGCGGCACCGGCCCTGGCGTGGACTTCGCCGTGGATCCCTGCGAGGGAACCAACCTCTGCGCCAACAGCCAGCGGGGATCCATGGCCGTGCTCGCGGCCTCCGACCGCGGTGGCCTGTTCAACGCCCCCGACTTCTACATGAAGAAGCTGGCGGCACCCCCGGCCGCCAAGGGCAAGGTGGACATCCGCAAGTCGGCCACTGAAAACATCCAGATCCTCAGCCAGTGCCTGGGGCTGGCCGCCAGCGAGCTCACCATCGTGGTGATGGACCGAGCCCGCCACAAGGATCTGATCGCCGAGATCCGGGCCACCGGGGCCCGCGTGCAGCCCATCTCCGACGGTGATGTGCAGGCTGCCATTGCCTGCGGTTTTGCCGGCACGGGCACCCACTGCCTGATGGGTATCGGCGCCGCCCCCGAAGGGGTGATCTCTGCGGCTGCCATGCGGGCCCTGGGTGGCCACTTCCAGGGTCAGCTGGTGTACGACCCTGCCATTGCTCAGACCTCTGAGTGGGCCGATTACACCAAGGAAGGCAACATCGCCCGCCTCAATGAGATGGGCATCACCGACGTGGATAAGATTTACGAAGCCGAGGAACTGGCCTCCGGTGAGAACGTGGTGTTCGCTGGTAGTGGCATCACCGATGGTCTGCTGTTCCACGGTGTGAAGTTTGAAAAGGACTGCATTCGCACCAGCTCCCTGGTGATCAGTACCCTCGACAACACCGCCCGGTTCACCAACACCATCCATATCAAGGACGGCGCCCAGAGCATCGCTCTGCGCTGACCGGGTCGCGCCTGCTATCGACGCTCTCTGTTCCCACCATGCACATCGCGGTCGTCGGACTGAGCCATCGCACCGCCCCGGTGGAAATCCGGGAGCGGCTCAGCATCCCGGAGCAGACCATGGAGAACTCCCTCCAGCAGCTCCGCAGCGACGACCAGGTGCTGGAGGCCTCGATCCTCAGCACCTGCAACCGGCTGGAGATCTACACCCTGCTCCGCCACCCGGAGCAGGGGATCCACGCCGTGGGCTCCTTTCTCAGCCAGCATTCCGGCCTGGAGCTGGATGAACTCTCGCCCCATCTGTTCACCTACCACCACGAAGAGGCGATCGGCCACCTGCTGCGCGTTGCCGCTGGTCTCGACTCCCTGGTCCTCGGCGAAGGCCAGATTCTCTCCCAGGTGAAACGCATGGTGCGGCTGGGCCAGGAGCACCAGTCCGTGGGGCCCATCCTCAACCGCCTGCTCAACCAGGCGGTGAGCACGGGCAAACGGGTGCGCACCGAAACCAACCTGGGCACCGGCGCGGTGTCGATCAGTTCCGCGGCCGTTGAACTCGCCCAGCTGAAGGTGGGGCAGAGCCGCGGCCTCGATGAACTGGTGCCCCTCGATCAGGAACAGGTGGCGGTGGTGGGCGCTGGACGCATGTCCCGCCTGCTGCTCCAGCACCTGCAGGCCAAGGGTTGCCGGGGTGTGGTGCTGCTCAACCGCACGGTGAGCAGGGCCGAACTGCTGGCCGCAGACTTCCCTGCCCTGCCGGTGCAGTGCCGTCCCCTTGCGGATCTGGACCACTGCCTCAGCACCTGCTCGCTGATCTTTACCAGCACCGCTGCCGATGAACCGATCATCACGGCCGGGCGGCTCGCCCAGCTGAACCGGCGCAGCTCCCTGATGTTGATTGATATCGGCGTACCACGCAACATTGCGGCCGACGCGGCCGGTCTCAGTGGAGTGCAGTCGTTTGATGTGGACGACCTGCAGGAGGTGGTGGCCCGCAACCAGGAGGCTCGCCGTGAAGTCGCCGCCGAGGCCGAGGGCATGCTCGCTGAGGAGGCCCGGCTGTTCCTGGAGTGGTGGGATGGTCTGGAGGCGGTGCCGGTTGTCAATCGCCTGCGTCGCCACCTCGAGGACATCCGCGAGCAGGAACTGCAGAAGGCACTCAGCCGCATGGGCCCCGACCTCTCCGCCCGCGAGCGCAAGGTGGTGGAGGCCCTCAGCAAGGGCATCATCAATAAGATTCTCCACACTCCGGTCACCAACATCCGCGCCCCCCAGCCGCGCCAGCAGCGCCACTCCGCCATGCGTGTGCTCGAGGAGCTGTTTGACCTGGCCGATCCCGTGCAACCCGGATGAGCAGCACCTGTCTGCAACAGTTCGTGCCGTCCGTGTTGGCGGATCTCGCCTGATGGCAGTGCTGTCCCCTACGGTCGCAGCATCCCATGGATGGACCCTGGCGGCATGAAGCGAGTACTGGCGATCATCCTGGGCGGCGGGGCAGGCACTCGCCTCTATCCCCTCACCAAGATGCGGGCCAAGCCGGCGGTCCCCCTGGCTGGCAAATACAGGCTCATTGATATCCCGATCAGCAACTGCATCAACTCGGAGATCAATAAGATCTATGTGTTGACCCAATTCAACAGCGCTTCGCTCAACCGTCACCTGACGATGAGCTACAACCTCTCCGCTGGTTTTGGCCAGGGTTTTGTGGAAGTGCTGGCAGCGCAGCAAACGCCCGACAGCCCCAGCTGGTTTGAAGGTACAGCCGATGCCGTACGCAAATACCAGTGGCTTTTTCAGGAGTGGGATGTGGACCACTACCTGATCCTCTCCGGTGACCAGCTTTACCGGATGGATTACAGCCGCTTTGTGCAGCACCACATCGACACCAAAGCCCAGCTTTCGGTGGGTGCCCTGCCGGTGGATCCCGAGCAGGCCCAATCATTCGGGCTGATGCGCACCGATTCGGATGGTCGCATTCAGGAATTCAGGGAAAAGCCCAAGGGCGATGCCCTCCAGGCGATGCGGGTGGATACCCAGAGTCTCGGACTCTCGCCGGAGGAAGCTCAACGGCGCCCCCACCTCGCCTCGATGGGGATCTATGTGTTCAGCAGGGACACTCTGTTTGATCTGCTGGCCACCAATCCCAATGCCACTGATTTCGGCAAGGAGCTGATTCCTGCCTCCCTGGCCCGTGGCGATCGCTTGCAGAGCTATCTCTTTGACGACTACTGGGAGGATATCGGGACCATCGGCGCCTTCTACGAAGCCAACCTGGCCCTCACCCAGCAGCCCAACCCACCGTTCTCGTTCTACGACGAGAAATTCCCCATCTACACGAGACCGCGTTACTTGCCGCCCAGCAAGCTGCAGGATGCCCAGGTCACCGAGTCGATCATCGGCGAAGGTTCACTGCTGAAGGCGTGCAGCATCCATCACTGTGTGCTCGGTGTACGAAGCCGGGTGGAGGATGAGGTGGTTCTCCAGGACACCCTGGTGATGGGTTGCGATTTCTTTGAGTCATCCGAAGAGAGGGCCCTGCTGCGCGAACGGGGTGGGATCCCCATGGGGATCGGCCAAGGCACCACGGTGAAGGGGGCGATCATCGACAAGAACGTGCGGATCGGTAGCAACGTCACCATCATCAACAAGGACCGGATCGAGGAAGCCGATCGGCCGGAGCTGAATTTCTACATTCGCAACGGCATTGTGGTGGTGGTGAAAAACGGCACCATTGCCGATGGCACCGTGATCTGACCGCCCACCAGTCCAGCCATGACAGGAGTCCCTGACAGAGAGCCACCAGGTTGTAAAGGAACTGGCCTCCCCGCTGCAGGCTTGGTCACACTGGCGGGGAATGCCAGAGCAACGCAGTCATGGGCAAGGCGCATTTCGGCCTGATCGGCCTGGGTGTCATGGGAGAAAACCTGGTGCTCAACGCTGAGCGCAACGGTTTCTCCAGTGTTGTTTACAACCGCACCTGGGCCAAGACGGAGGCCTTCCTCGCAGGCCGAGGTGCCGGCAAGGACATCGTGGGCGCCGCCACCCTGGAGGACTTCGTGGCGGCCCTGGAGCGGCCCAGGCGCATCCTGATGATGGTGAAGGCCGGTGATCCGGTGGACGCCACGATCGCGTCGATTGCCCCTCTGCTGGAGGAAGGGGATCTGCTGATTGACGGCGGCAACTCCCTCTACGCCGACACCGAACGCCGGGTGGCCGATCTGGAGAGCCGCAGTTTCGGCTACATCGGCATGGGTGTCTCCGGCGGCGCCAAGGGAGCCCTGGAGGGACCCAGCATGATGCCCGGGGGCACCAAGGCCGCCTACGACGCCATTGAACCGCTGGTGCGCAAGATGGCCGCCCAGGTGGATGACGGCCCCTGCGTCACCTACATCGGACCAGGTGGTGCCGGCCATTTCGTCAAGACCGTGCACAACGGCATTGAGTACGGCATCGAGCAGATCCTGGCCGAGGCCTACGACCTGATGAAGCGGGTGGCTGGGATGAACGGCGACCAGATGGCCGACGTGCTGGCCCAGTGGAACCAGAGTGAGGAACTGGCCTCCTTCCTCGTGGAGATCACCGAGGTGTGCCTGCGCACCAAGGACCCCGAAACCGGCGCTGATCTGGTGGAGGCCATCGTGGATTCCGCCGGCCAGAAGGGCACCGGCCTGTGGACGGTGGTGAGTGCCCTGGAGATGGGGGTGCCGGTGCCCACCATCTACGCGGCCCTCAATGCCCGGGTGCTCAGCTCCCTGCGCAGTCAGCGTCTCGAGGCGGGCGCGCTGCTGCCTCCACCGCCAGCCCACAGCTTTGCCCTGGGCACCCCAGCTGATGCCATGGCGCCCCTGCGCGATGCCTGCATCGCCGCCTGCATCGTGAGCTACGGCCAGGGCATGGCCCTGCTGCAGGAGGCCTCGGCCCTGCACAACTACAACCTCGACTTTGCCGCCATCGGTCAGATCTGGAAGGGGGGCTGCATCATCCGCGCCCGGCTGCTGCAGCGCATCCAGAACGCCTACACCGCCAACCAGAGCCTGCCCAATCTGATCCTCGATCCCTGGTTCGCCGCCGAGATCAACCGCTGCCTGCCCGGGCTGCGCCAGGTGGTGGCCGGCGCCGCCCTGGCGGGAATCCCCGTGCCCTGTCTGTCCAGCAGCCTCGACTACATCGACAGCTACCGCAGTGGCCGGTTGCCCCAGAACCTGGTGCAGGCCATGCGCGACTGCTTCGGCTCCCACACCTATGAGCGGGTGGACAAGCCGGGCAGCTTCCACACCGAGTGGCTGGATTGAGGCCCTCCATGAGCGCGAATTCCCCATCTCCCCGCCTGGTGGTGGTGGAGTCCGGCGACGCCCTGGCCCGCCGCTGCGCCGAGACCATCGCCTCCGCGATTGATCTGGCCCTGGCCCAGCGGGACCGCTGCCAGATCGCCCTGGCCGGTGGCACCACCCCCGCCGCCGCCTATCGCTACCTCGGCCAGCAGCACCTCCCCTGGGAGCGGGTGGACCTGCTGCTCGGTGATGAGCGCTGGGTGAGTGCCGACGATCCGGCCAGCAATGCCCGTCTGGTGCGCGAGACGCTGATGGCCGCAGGGCCCGGGCAGGCGGCCTGCCTGCACCCGGTGCCCACCCAGCTCGCCGATCCCGTGCAGGGGGCTGAGGCCTATGCCGCCACCCTGGCCCAGCTGTGCGGCGGACAGCCGCCGGTGCTGGATCTGGTGCTGCTGGGCCTGGGCGACGACGGCCACACCGCCTCGCTCTTCCCGGGCACCGCCGCCACCCGTGAGCGCCAGCGCACGGTGACCGTGGGGGATGGCAAGGGTCTGGCCCGCATCACCCTCACCGCGCCGGTGCTCTCGGCGGCCCGCCAGGTGGTGTTCCTGGTGAGCGGCGAGGGCAAGCGCCAGGCCCTCAGCCGCCTGCTCGACCCCAGCGAGTCGCCGGAGCGCACCCCGGCCCGGCTGGTGCAGCCATCCACGCCCGTGCTGGTGCTGGCCGACAATGGGGCAGCGCCCCGTTGATCTCTTGCTCACCCTGGTCACCGCCACAGGATTCAGTGGCTGGCATGCCCTCAACGACCGGATCATGGGCGGCCGCAGCAGCGGCAGCTGCCAGGCCGGGCCGGCTGGGCTGGTGTTCGACGGGGACCTGATTGCCGAGGGGGGCGGCTTCATCAGCTGCCGCTCCCCCTTGTTTTCGCCGCCGCTCGATCTCTCGGGCCACAGCGGTCTGGAACTGGAGATCAGCGGCGAGGGCCGGCACTTCAAGTTGGCCGTGGCCTGCGCCGATGGCCTGGCCGGCCTCACCGAGCTGATCCCCGGTGGCCTGCGCTGGGTACACGCATTCGCCACCGAGGCCCAGGGCACCACCCTGGTGCGCATTCCCTTCACCAGCCTGCGCCCCTCCGTGCGCGCCCAGCCCCTGGGCATGCCGCTGCTGCGCTTCGACGCGGCCCGGGTGAACCGCCTGCAGCTGCTCCACTCCCGGTTCGGCGATGACGGACAACCCAATGCCGGCTTCCGCGCAGGAGCCATCACCTTCACCCTGCACGCCATCCGTGCCTACCCCTGATCCGCCCCCCCAGGCCGATCTCTGCCAGCTGGTGGCCGCCGCTGCCGATCTCTGCCGCAAGCCCTGGCGCCATGCCGTGCGGCTGGCCGAGGCATCGGCCGTCGCTGCCGGGCCGGCGGGGCACCCCTTCGACTGCACCCTGGTGCTGGAGGTTCGCGACCCGGGCGGAGAACGCTGCCCGGAGCACGACCTGGAGCTGGAGGTCTACACCAGTGGTGAACAGCTCCACCTCACCCTGGCCTGGGTTGCCGATGCGGACCGCCCCATGCTCTGGCAGGGCAGCCACCCGGTGTGGATGGCTGGCCTGAGCGGCAGCCGCTGTGAGCGTCCCCTGGACGGGGCTCCTCTGGAAGCACTGGCCCGGCGGTTGCGGGCCCTGCTCGGCTGATCAGCGGTTGGCGGTGAGCTCGAGCTGGTCGGTCACCGCGCCCTTGCTGCTGGAGCTCACCAGCCGCGCGTACTTGCCCAGCACGCCCGTGCGGTAGCGGGGCTCTGGCTTCACCCAGACGGCGCGGCGGCGGGCGATCTCCTCCTCCGGCACGTTCAGCTGGATCAGCAGCTGGTTGGCATCCACGGTGATGCTGTCGCCCTCCTGCACTAGGCCGATGGTGCCGCCCACGGCGGCCTCGGGGGCGATGTGGCCGATCACCAGGCCAAACGAGCCACCCGAGAAGCGGCCGTCGGTGATCAGCGCCACTGAATCCAGCAGGCCCTGGCCCACGATCGCCGCAGTGGGGCTGAGCATCTCGCGCATGCCGGGCCCACCGACGGGCCCCTCATTCCGCACCACCACCACATCACCGGGGTTGATCCGCTTGTCGAGGATGGCGGCCAGGCAGGTCTCCTCGCTCTCGAACACACGCGCCGGGCCGGTGATCACCGGGTTCTTGACGCCGCTGATCTTGGCCACGGCGCCCTCCTCGGCCAGGTTGCCCTTGAGGATCGCCAGGTGGCCCTTGGCGTAGAGCGGATTGCTCAGCGGGCGGATCACGTCCTGGCCAGCCGGTGGCTCAGACGGCACATCGGCGAGCACCTCCCGCAGGGTCCTGCCCTCAATCGTCTTGCAGTCGCCGTGGAGCAGGCCGGCATCGAGCAGCAGCTTCATCACCTGGGGGATACCACCGGCCTGGTGCAGGTCCACGGTCACATAGCGGCCGCTGGGCTTGAGGTCGCAGATCACCGGCACCCGCTGGCGGATCCTCTCGAAGTCGTCGATCGAGAGGTCCACCCCGGCGGTGCGGGCCACGGCCAGCAGGTGCAGCACCGAGTTGGTGGAGCCCCCCACCGCCATGATCACGGCGATGGCATTTTCAAAGGCCTCCCGCGTCATCAGGTCGCGGGGGCGGATGTTGGCCCCGATCGCCTGGGCGAGCACCTCGGCGCTGCGGGCGGCGCTGTCGGCCTTCTCCGCATCTTCGGCCGCCATGGTGGAGCTGTAGGGCAAGCTCAGCCCCATGGTTTCGAACGCCGCGCTCATCGTGTTGGCGGTGAACATGCCGCCGCAGCTTCCCGCCCCGGGGCAGGCGTTCTTTTCAATGGCGCTGAGCTGCTGCTCGTCGATCTGGCCGCCGCTGTACTGACCCACCGCCTCGAAGGCGCTCACCACGGTGAGGTCGCAGGCGCCCAACTTGCCCGGTTTGATCGTGCCCCCGTACACGAAGATCGCGGGGATGTTCATGCGGGCCATGGCCAGCATGGCGCCGGGCATGTTCTTGTCGCAGCCGCCGATTGCCAGCAGGCCGTCCATGCTCTGGCCGTTGCAGGCCGTCTCGATCGAGTCGGCGATCACCTCACGGCTCACCAGGGAGTACTTCATCCCCTCGGTGCCCATGGAGATGCCGTCGCTCACCGTGATCGTGCCGAACATCTGCGGCATGGCCCCCACCTGGTGGGCCGCCTGCTCCGCCCGGCGGGCCAGGTCGTTGAGGCCCAGATTGCAGGGAGTGATCGTGCTGTAAGCGTTGGCAATGCCGATGATCGGCTTGTTGAAGTCGCCGTCACCGAAGCCCACGGCCCGCAGCATGGCGCGGTTGGGGGAGCGCTGGATCCCCTGGGTGATGGCGGCGGAGCGGAGCATGGGCAGGCAGGCAGGCATGCGCAGGCTTCAACCTACCCAGGCACCGGTGCCGGTCTCAGCGCTGGGGTTGGAGCTGTTCCAGCTGCCGACGCACACTGTCGATGGCCTGGTTCAGCTCCTGCACCTTCTGGTGCAGCTCCCGGTCCCTGGGCGGGTGGTTCAGAGCCGTGGCTTCGCTGGTCTCCAGCGCGCTCTGCAGGCGGGAGAGCCTGGGATGGCGCCGTTGTCCCACCCCACTGCGGCGCCGCTCCGCCTCCGACAGCAGCCACCAGGCCAGGCCTGCGGCACCGATCACCGCGCCGGCCACGGCACTGGCCAGGGCGCCGGAACTGCCCGCCGTCTGTGCCCGATCCCGTGCTGCCATGGGCCCTGTTGCCACGTCGTTGCCTGGAGCCTAGGCAGGGTGGGGCGTGGCATCCAGCGCGGAACCCGCGAACAGGCGCTCCCGCACGCGGCCGATGCCCGGCCTGATCTGGCCGCTGGCATCCACCTCGGCATCGATACAGGCCGTGTGCAGGGTGAGATCCGGAAACCGCTCAGCCAGCCGCTGCAATCCCGGATTGGCCACCAGGGTGGTGATCACCCGCACCCGTTCACCGCTGAGACCCCGCTCCGCCAGCGCCTGCAGCAGGCGCTCCAGGCTGGCGCCACTGGCCACCTCGGCGCTGAAGATCAGCACGCCGCTGCGGCTGTCCAGCTGCTGGGGCAGCTGGGGCTCCTTTTCGTCGAGATGGAGCACCCGGGTGTTGGGCAGCACGGGCCGCGCCCCATCCCACAGGCCCAGGGCGCTGGTGCCGAGCACACAGGCCAGGATCGGCACAGTCCCGTCCACCACCTGGCCGGAGGTGCTGCCGTGGTCGGTTTCCACCTCCACGGAGCGATGGGGAAGCCACTGGCGCAGGGCCTCGTAGGTGAGCCAGCGGCCCAGTTCATTGGTGGCGGTCACATAGACGGGGGCAGGCGTCTGCCGGTCACGCAGCACGCTCAGCCAGTGCCCGATCAGGGGGTGGGGGGGAACCACCACCCGCAGGGTCATCGCCATGGTTGCCATAAGTTGTGGGTCCAACGTAGGTCTGCGGCCATGGCCCGCCCCTTGCCCCGCCTGAAGCTCTGCTGCCTGTGGGCCGGACTGATCGCCGTGCTGTCCCTGTTCCTGTGGCAGCCTCCGGCCGAGGCGATCACGGCCCCCGAGCTGCGCGGCCAGCGCGCTCTGCAGGACCTCCAGCCCGACATGCATGGCCGCAACCTCCAGCAGGCCGAATTTCTCAAGGCCCCCCTGGCGGGCTACGACTTCAGCGACGCGGATCTGCGCGGGGCCGTGTTCAATGGCTCCGATCTGGAGGGAGCCAATCTGCGCGGGGCCAACCTCGAGGACGTGGTGGCCTACGCCACCCGCTTCCAGGGCAGTGATCTGAGCAATGCCCGCCTGGCCAACGGGATGTTGATGCAGAGCCGTTTCCGCGATGCGGTGATCGACGGTGCCGATTTCACCGATGCGGTGCTCGATCTGCCGGAGCAGAAGGCTCTCTGCGCCAGGGCCTCCGGCAGCAATCCGTTCACCGGTGTGGGCACCCGCGACAGCCTCGGCTGCCGCTGACGGCATCCACGGATACGATGCGAGCACCGGTTCCGGTGGGGATCAGCCACCGGAGGCAACGGGGAAAGACCGGTGGGATTCCGGCACTGTCCCGCAGCTGTGAAGAGTGGTCTGCCCGCTGAAGAGCGGTCAGGCCGCTCCAGTCAGAACGCCCGCCGGCTCAGTTCACCTTCGGCGCGGACCGTTCTCCATGATTTCAGCTTCAGTTCGCGGCCGGGCCCTCGCCCTTGCCGCGCCCACAGGATTGCTGTGCCTTGCCGGCCTCAGCCAGGCACCGGCCCATGCCCACCATGTCGTTGAGCTCACGGGGCTGCAGCCCACGGTCGTCAACGGGCTGCTCAGCGGCCTGGCCCACCCCGTGATCGGCCCGGATCACCTGCTCTTCCTGTTGGCCCTGTCCCTGCTTGGTCTGCAACAGCGCAGCCGCTGGATGCTCCTGCTGCTCACCGTGGGGCTGGCGGGCAGCGCCGCCGGCCTGGTGTTGCCCGGTCTGCCCCAGGCAGAACTGCTCGTGGCAGCCACCCTGGCCCTCGTGGGTGGGGTGCTGCTGGGCCGGCTGCCCGCGGTGCTGGTGGTGCCCGCCATGGCCCTGCATGGCTATGTGCTCAGCGAGGCGGTTCTGGGCTGGACCACCATGCCCCTGCTCAGCTACCTCGTGGGGCTGCTGATCAGCCAGGGTGCGCTGCTGCTGCTGGCCCTGCAGGTTCTACGCCCCCTGGCGGAGCGGCTGACCAGGCCTGGCCGCCGCTGGTTTGGCCTGGGGCTGGTGGGCACCTCCCTGGTGCTGGCCCTGGCCACGGAGCTGGGCTGACATGCTGAGCCAACCTGCCGCCAGTGGGCGGCTGCCGGTGACGGTGATCACCGGGTTTCTCGGTGCCGGCAAAACCACCCTGCTGCGCCACCTGCTGCTGCAATCCGGTCAGCGCCTGGCGGTACTGGTGAATGAGTTCGGGGAGGTGGGGATTGACGGCGATCTGCTGCGCAGCTGCGGCTTCTGCCCCGAGGAGGAGATCGAGGGCCGGGTGCTGGAGCTGGCCAACGGCTGCCTGTGCTGCACGGTGCAGGACGACTTCCTGCCCACCATGCAGACCCTGCTGCAACGGGCCCACCAGTTGGATGGAATTCTGGTGGAGACCAGTGGTCTGGCCCTGCCGGAGCCCCTGCTGGCCGCCTTCCAGTGGCCGGAGATCCGCAGCCGCATCTGGGTGAACGGCGTGGTCACGCTGGTGGACGCCGAAGCCCTGGCCCAGGGGGCGGTGGTGGGCGACCGCGCCGCCCTGGACGCGCAGCGGCTGGCGGACCCGAGCCTCGACCATGTCACTGCCCTGGACGAACTGTTCGCCGAGCAGCTGGAGTGTGCCGATCTGGTGCTGCTCAGCCGGGCCGACCAGGTGAACGGAGAGCAGATCGAGTCCGTGCGCCAGCGCGTCCTGCCCCTGATCCGGCCTGGAACGGCCGTGCTGCCCCTGGTGCGTGGCGCCATCGACCCGCAGCTGGTGATCGGCCTGGCGACCAGCGGCCACGACACGGCTTCAGCGGACCACAGCCATCACGACCACGGGCATCACGACCACGGGCATCACGACCACAGCCATGTGGCGATCGAGGCGCAGGTGGTGCGGCTCACGGGCGAACTCGACCGCCCCAGCCTGGAGCAGGCCGTGCTGCAGCTGATCCGCGACCACCACCTGGTGCGTGTCAAGGGCAGGCTCTGGCTGCAGGGCAAGGCGCGGCCCCTGGAGATCCAGGCGGTGGGCCCGCGCCTGGAGAGCTGGTTCGCCAGCGATGCCGCCGCGCCCCGTCCCCCCGGGTTGGAGCTGGTGCTGCTGGGATTCAATTTGCAGCGAGAGGTGCTGTCGGCAGCCCTGAGCGGCCTCAGCCGAACAGCTGCGGGCGTCTCCGGCTGAATTCTCCGGCTGATTGGCCAGGGATGGCCCAACCAAACCAGGGAGCTCAGTCGAGGGGGATGGCGCCCTGGGCGCAGAGGCCATCCCAGCAGAGAGACGCATCGGCGCTCCAGCGGGTCTGCACGGGCGTCCACGCTCCCGACCCCCGCCGCATCCGCACCAGCCCGCGGCCATCGTGCTGGAAGCCATAGCGCTCGTGACCCAGCACCAGCTGCCACAGGGCACCCACCTGCTCCACCACCATCTGGCAATCGCGCCAGGCTCCGCCGTCCACCTGGCAGCGCAGCGGCACGCTGAAACCCTGCCCATGCCCAGGGGCCCCATCCGCCCAGGCCGGTTGGCCCGCTGCGGTGATGGCCAGCAGGGCCAGCGCCACCAGGGTGATCAAGCCATGGCGAGCCTGTGGGCCCAGTGCGCGAGCCTGTGGGCCCAGACCCGGCCGAGGCCGCTGGCACGGCTGGAGGGATGGCTGAAGCGGGGGAACCATGGCGCCGCAGCGGCTGCTTTCAAGCTGCCGGTCCCGCCGGGGGCTGACCCAGTGGCCTGCCAAGATTTAACAAAACTCCCCCTGCCCAGGTGCCCCTCTACCAAGCGCGTGTTCTGGTCTCCCTGAGACCATCGGTTCTCGATCCGGCCGGGGAGGCAACCCGTGCTGCCGCAGCGCGTCTCGGCGTGGCTGGAGTGCGGCGTCTGCGCATCGGCAAGGCTGTCGAACTGGAACTCGAGGCGCCCGATCGGGCGACGGCTCAGGCCCAGCTTGAGCAGCTCAGCGATCGACTGCTGGCCAATCCGGTAATCGAGAACTGGACCCTGGAGCTCGAGGATTCCGCTGAGGTGCAGCAGGCATGACCATCGGTGTGGTGGTGTTCCCCGGCTCCAACTGCGACCGGGACGTGCGCTGGGCGCTGGAGGGTTGCCTGGGTGTTCCCACCCGCTTCCTCTGGCACGAGAAACGGGATCTGACGGGCCTGGATGCGGTGGTGATCCCTGGCGGCTTCAGCTACGGCGACTACCTGCGCTGCGGGGCGATTGCCCGCTTTGCGCCGCTGCTCCAGGAGGTGAAGGTGTTCGCCGAACGGGGTGGACCGGTGCTGGGCATCTGCAACGGTTTCCAGGTGCTCACGGAGATGGGCCTGCTGCCCGGTGCCCTCACCCGCAATGCCAGGCTGCACTTTGTGTGTGAGTCGGCCCAGCTCAGCGTGAGTCCGGGGCATTGCCGCTGGCTGCGCAACTATGGCGAAGGCGAAATGATCCGCTTGCCCATTGCCCACGGTGAGGGCCGCTACCAGTGCGAGGCCGATACCCTGGAGCAACTGGCAGACCAAGGCCAGATCGTGCTGCGCTACGCCGCCAACCCCAACGGTTCCGTGGGCGACGTGGCCGGTCTCACCAACCGGGCCGGCAATGTGCTGGGCCTGATGCCCCACCCCGAGCGCGCCTGCGATGGCGTCACCGGGGGGATCGACGGGGTCCGGCTGTTCTCCACCCTGGGGGCCTGACCCCCCCCTACGCGGCACGGCATCTAGAAACGATCAATCCACGACCAAGCCACCACCAACCGAACCCAGCACAGCCATCACTCGGCCATCAAAAAGGGGGCCCTTAGCCCCCATGGTTACGCTCGCAAGGCGAACACCAACGCAGCTCAGTTAACCGCAGCTCAGTTCACCGCAGCGAAGAAATCCTTCGACTTCACCGGATCGGGGTTCATGGTCTTGTCGCCGGGCTGCCAGTTGGCGGGGCAGACCTCATCGGGATGGCTCTGCACATACTGGAAGGCCTGCAGCACCCGCAGGGTTTCGTCCACGCTGCGGCCCACGGGCAGGTTGTTGATCGTGCTGTGCATGATCACGCCCTCGGGATCGATGATGAACAGACCGCGCAGAGCCACGCCGGCCTCCTCATCGAGCACCTCGTAGGCACGGGCGATCTCTTTCTTGAGGTCGGCCACCAGGGGGTACTTGCACTCGCCCAGCCCGCCGTTCTTGCGGTCGGTCTGCACCCAGGCCAGGTGGGAGAACTGGCTGTCCACCGACACACCCAGCACTTCGGTGTTCTTGCCGGTGAAGTCGGCGTAACGGTCGGAGAACGCGGTGATCTCCGTGGGGCAGACGAAGGTGAAATCGAGCGGATAGAAGAACAGCACCACGTATTTGCCGCGGTACTGACTCAGGGAGACCGTCTGAAATTCCTGGTCCACCACAGCGGTGGCGGTGAAATCAGGGGCCTGCAGACCGACGAGGCGCGACATGCTTGAGAGGGATTGGGGTTGGTGGCGAACCGGTAGGTCGTTTGACCAGTGCAAGCCCTTGCGAGAAGGGCAACCCTTGGACATTCCATTCAGGTGATCCAGCTGAGCAGCGCTGGCCCTGCCAACGCTCTCTCACCAGAAAGGCTGAACTCGGAACGACTACCAGTTGTATCAACACTTTACCACGGGCCCGGTGCTTCCCCGCCATAGGGTGGGGAAACAACGTTGGATTCTCGATGCCCTGGGAGCCCGGTGTGCTGCGCAAGTACAACAGCACCAGCCACTTTCGCCTGCTCAGCCAGCTGCGCACGGAGCTGCGCGACAAGCCGCTGGTTCGTCCGGGGGAAGGGGAGCGCATCGGCGATGTGAACCGCAGCAAGGGGCTGATCCGGGCCATGGAGGCCAGAGCGGCCCGCAGCCGATCCGCCGCGGGCTGACCTGGGGCGCTGGTCACGGCCTGGCGCTGCCGGAGCCTGGAGCCGTTGGCGGACGACCCGGCGTGGCCCTGCAGCTGGAGGCTGACGCTCGAGTGGCGCCAGGCTGCGTCGTCGCTGCTACTGAGAATCGCTTGCAAAAGCGCCGGCAGGCATTTAGAATGCGATTCATTCGCAACAAGCTGGTTGCCCGCGATGGGATTCCGTTTCCTTCCTGATGAGGCTGTGGCCGCGGTGCGTGTGCCCGCCGGTCAGACCGTGCTGATCGACCGCTCCCTGCGGGTGGGTAGCGGCACGATTGAAGTGCTGGAGGGCGTGGCCCGGGTGTACTGCCCCTGCGAGGAAACCGAGGGGATGACCCTGGCGTTCCTCCAGGCCGGCGACCAACTGCGCACCGATCGACTCTGCAGCGAAGGGGTCTGTGTCGAGGCCCTCACGCCCCTCTGCTTCCGCAATCACGCCGAGGGCGTGGATGGCCATGGCTTTGACGCCGTGAATGAATGGACCCTGCAGCTGCTGCGCATTCGCCACCTCAGTTCCGCCGAGCAGCGGCTCCATGCCCTGCTCGGGCTGCTGGTGACACGGCTGGGGCGGCGCTGTGGGGAGTGGTGTGATCTGCCCTTCCGCCTCACCCATGAACGGATCGGGGAGCTGATCGGCACCACCAGAGTCACCACCACGCGCCTGATCTCGCGCTTCCGCAGCGCAGAGATGATTCGTGTTCCCCAGGGGTCGCCCGGTCTGCACCTGGCACCGGCCCTGGTGGACTCGGCGCCCCTCGCCGCCTGATGGATGGCCGGGCGGCTGCGGCATCCCTGGTTGATGACGAAATGCTGAGCCAGCCCGGACCAAAGCCGAAGAAGCTCTGAAGGTCCTCACATTCGCGCCAGCTGACCATCCAGGGTGTGGAGATGCAGACACCGTCAGCTCCCCCCCAGATTGAGCGCACTTCACTTCCCTCGGCGCCATGGCCCACGGGCAGCCGCTCCGTGCTCGTGGTCACGCCGCGCCAGCTCAGGGATGGGGCGACCGTGCTGCAGGCCGTGCGTGAGAACACCAGTGTGGTGGTGAATTCAAGCTGGTTGGAAGATGCGTCGGGCCAACGCCTGATTGATTTCGTCTGCGGTGGCCTGGAGGCCATGGGCGGTGCTGCTCACCGCATCGCCGAGGAGGTGTTTCTGTTCACCCCCGCCCAGACCAGAGTGAACGGAACCGATTCGGGGCGGGAAGTTTGATTGGTTCAGGGTCGGCAGAGAAAGGGTGATCGCATTCCAGTTGAGGCACATAATGTCCAGTAGGCAGACACTATTTCCAGTAGGCAGACACAATGGCTCGGGGGAGACTTGAACTCCCGACCTTGGGGTTATGAATCCCACGCTCTAACCAGCTGAGCTACCGAGCCGTGATGGCCGAATCTTATCAGGCGCGGGGCGGCAGCACCGTGAGGGGGTCCACGGCCCCAGCTCCAGGTGGGTGAATCTCAAAGTGCAGGTGAGGTCCTGTGCTGCGGCCGGTGCTCCCCATCAGGGCGATCACTGTGCCCTGACGCACCTCCTGGCCGTTGCTCACCATCAGGCGGCTGTTGTGGGCGTAGAGCGAGCGGCTGCCGTCGGGGTGCTGGAGGGTCACCAGATAACCGAAACCACCGTCATGCCAACCGGAGAACACCACCCTGCCGGTGCGGGCAGCCAGAATCGGCGTGCCCACATTGTTGGCCATGTCAATACCACGGTGCATGCGGCCCCAGCGCCAGCCGTAGCCCGAGGTGAACACGCCCTTGGTGGGCCAGATCCAGGTGGTGGCGTGGCGATTATCGAACTGTTGGCCGCCGTTGGGTCCGTATTGCGGGGCATCGGGCCAGCTCAGGCCGCCACTGGTGGTTGGACGCAGGCCCAGAACCGCCCGCTGGCGCGGAGGGGCGGCCTGAACGAGCTGGATTTCAGTGCCTGCCACCAGGCGAGCCGTGTCCAGCCCAGGATTGAGGCGCAGGATCTCCTGCATGCTCATGCTGTAGCGCTGAGCAATCTTGAACAGGGTGTCACCCAGCTTCACCACCCCCTTGGTGGGTACCGGCGGTGGGGCCTTGGGGGAGGGGGGAGTGCGACGCACGTCACGGGTGTCGAGGGCAGCCACCTGGCCGGCGACCCGGCGCTGTTCGGCGGGGACCACCAGCCAGTCACCCTGACGGAAGCGGTGATTGGCGTCCACGCCGTTGAGACCGGCCATGGTGGCGGGAGAGACCCGCAGCTGGCGGGAGATTTCCACCAGGCCAACGGGCTGGCGCGCCTGCACCCAGAGGCGATCGGTGGAGGGGAGCGACGCGGCCAGAAGCTGGTCGTCCACAGAGGCCTGCTCCTGCACCTCGCCCCTGAGAGAAAATCCGACAGCCGGAATGGCGGCTGCAATCGGCAGGGCCAGCACAACACCGATCGGCAGGGATCGGCGGCTGAACAGGCGAGGCTTCGGTGCTGTCATTCAGTGTCCCCAGAGATCAAAGCCCGGCGGAGAAGCCAACATCCACGGACCGCGCAGACAGTAGCGGACTGTCCATGGGGGAGCAAGCGCACCGGGCACCACCGCTGGTGTGAACGGGGGGGTCAGACGCCGGCTGAATCCAGTTGGCGCAGGGCTTCGAACAGCACGATGGCCACTGCTGAAGCCAGGTTGAGGCTGCGGACGCCACCTCCGGGGTGGGAGCGGGGCCGGGCCATCGGAATCGTGAGCAGGGCATCACACTCGGCCTGGACCTCTGCTGGTAGCCCGTCCGTTTCCCGGCCGAACAGGAGCCAGTCGTCCTGCGTGAATCTGAACCGGGTGTAAGGGGCATCGGTGAGGGCGCTCAGCCCCACCAGCCGACCGCCGCGGCGTAGCCGTTCCTGTTGAAAAGCGTGCCAGTTGCCATGCTGATGCAGGGGAACGTAGGGCCAGTAGTCCAACCCAGCCCGCCGCACTTGCCGGTCCGTGATCTCAAACCCGAGGGGGGCGACCAGGTGCAGCTCCTGCTCGGTGGCCGCACAACTCCGGGCCACATTGCCGGTGTTGGGTGGAATCTGGGGCTGGTACAGCACCACGCGGGGCATGCTCACTCGGGCGGGACGGGTTCCGTGATCGGCAGCAGGTCGAGGGCCCGGCCGGCGACCACCAGCCAGAGATGCTGGCAGTGGGGGGTGATCAGCTCTTCCAGGCTGCCGAGGCGGTCGCGGAACCGCCCGCCGATGGCCGTGGGAGGCACCACGCCCCAGCCCACCTGTTCGCTCACCAGCAACACCCTGCCGCGGCAGCGGCTCAGGCTGGTGAGAAACCTCTCGGTGTGCTCGAGCCAGTTGCTGCCATCGAGATCGAGTCCGGCGCTCACCCAGGTGCCGAGCGAATCCACCAGGGCGATGTCCCCGGCGCTGAGCTGCCCGAGCGCTGCCGGCAAGGCCAGGCCCACGTCTTCACAGAGCCAGTCGGCGGGCCGGCGCAGGCGATGGCGCCGCAGGCGGTCCTGCCAGTCGGGGTCGTCGGGCAGCAGGGGCCCGGTGGCGAGGTAACGCACCCGCTGACCTGAACGGGCGGCGCGGTGCTCGGCCCAGCGACTCTTGCCGCATCGGGCAGGACCTGTGATCAGTTCGAGGGCCAGGGCCATGCCGGAGGTTGCTGAGGGAGCAGCCAAGCCTGCCAAGGGGGCTGGGATCTGCCGATCAGCCACCCCCATTCATATTGCGCAGGGTCGCCACAGAGGAGGGAGACACGCGGTTGAGATAGCGGAAGATCCAGTACTTGAAGATGGTTGCCAGAACCACAGGAAAGGTGGCGATGAACAACATGATGAAGTTTTCCCTTGCCGGCAAGCCAAGGTGATTGGCAACACCATCCAGGAGAACCGTCCAGCCCTCGGGGCTATGAAAGCCGACAAAGATATCGGTGAACAAGATGATCGCAAATGCCTTGGCGCTATCACTGAGACCATAGATCAATTCATCGATAAAGCCACGTAGGACCTGGATGTCGCGCTTTCCGACAATGCACACAACCACAAAGCCCGCAACTGCTGCGATGTCAGCGAGCACATTCTTGATGGCCTCAGTACTTTCACTGTCTGCTTCCTGCTTGAGTTCCTGGGCTCGATCGGCCAGTTGCCGTTGCAGTTCCTCAGGGCTGGGCAGCGGTTTGCCCTCCAGCAGGGCAGCGAACTCGACCTCGGCCTTGAACACCCTCAGCTTTTCCACGGCCTTTTCCTCCAGATGGGGCTTGGGGTAGCTGATGAAGGCACTCACCGGGGCATAGCGATCCACCAGCGGTCCCATCACATAGCTTCGGCTCATCTGCTGCACCAGCAGAGGCACCAGAATCAGCAGCAGCAGGATGCGCAGGGACACCAGGGTGGAATCCCTGCGGCGGCGGAAACCCGCCAGCACATCCGCTTCCGCTTCAGGATCCAGCTGACGCCTCACCTGATCCACCACGCCGATCAGACTGCGCGGCAACACCTCCGGTGAGCGGCTGATGGCCGGGAGAGGTTTGCGGCCAGCCCTGTCGTAGCGGGCCACCACCGATTCCACCAACTGCAGCTGGCGAAGCTCCTGGCCCGCCAGCTGGGCGCGATGGGCCTCAAGCGTCAGCAGGCACTGGCGGCACACATCCAGGGCCGCCTGAAAGCGACGCAGCAGCTGGGCCTGGCTGGAGCGGGGCAGGGGCAGATTGACCTCTGGCCGGACGGGCCGGTCGTTGTAGTGCTCCAGCTCAATGCTCTGGATCAGCAGGGCGGCCTCGTAGGACCGTTCCAGGTCCTGGCTGATCCGCAGTCCCTGGGACTTGCCGAAGGTTCCGATCCAGTTCTGCAATCCCATAGCGGATCAGCGGGAGAACACCCACCAGGTGGCCATGGGCACCACCGTGCCCACCACCAGCAGCACCACAACCCAGGTGAAGGCATTGCTCGACTCGGTCTGCTCGCGGCTGGGCACATTGCTGGTGGGGCTGATCTCCTCGGCCACCTGGGGGACGCCGGGGTCCTCACCGCCACGCAGCACGGTGCCGATGCGCTGGATCCCGTCCAGGCTGGCCTGACGGAACCGGGCTCCATCGCGGATCGGCGTTGTCATGGTGAAACGCGCCGTACTGCGCAGCAGGTCGGCACTGAGCTGGCCCGACAGCGAGGGGGAAGCCACGACGGCTGAGCTGTTGGTCTGGGCGTCGATCAGAAACAGCAGCAGCCCATTGGCATCGCCACTGGGCTGCCAGCGCTGCAGGAGGGCATCACCCAGCTGGTTGAGGCTGAGGCCGTAGTCGAGCTGTTTGAGTGTGATCAGGTGGGCGTCCACCCGCTCCGCCGTGAGCGCCTCCAGCTGGCGGGACACATCGGTGCTGGCGGCGCGGCTGAGCACCCCCGCCTGATCCAGCACCCGTTCCTGGGGAAGGGCTTCACTGAAGGACGAGGCTGAAACGGCGAGGGCCGGCGCCACAGGAGCGGCCAGGAGCAGCACCAGCAGGCAGGTCTGCAGCAGCCGGCGGAGTGGGGCTGGGACGGCGGAATTCAGGCAGGGCACTTGAAGCGGGGGCAGGCCTGGAAGGTTCTAGTTTGCCGCCAATGGTTGCCGCTGTCTCCCCTCCATGGCCCTTCCGTTGCCAGCCAGGGTCAGTCTGGGCACCGGCGCGAGCGGATTGCTTCTGGTGGTGCTCAACCAGCTGAGCGCGCCGCTGCCCGAACCATCCCTGGTGCGAGCCAGTGGGCTGGCGTCCCTGTTCGCGGTGGGGCTGATGCTGGTGGCTGTGCTGTGGACCCGGGCGGTGCCGGAAGCGGCCGAGCGCGTGAACCTCCAGGGCGAGGAGGGCCTGGAACTGGCCTCGGGCTTGCCGCCCCAGTTGGTGCAGGACCTCGGCTGGGGCAGCCAGATGCTGCTCACCGCCAGTCCGGCGGCGGTGGTCGTGGTGCTCTGGCGCGGCCAGGTGCTGCTGCGGCGCGGATTGCTGGGCCCCCGGAGCTTCGTCCCTGGCCCGATCTGTGCCCGTGCCCTGGAGCGCGGCCAGGCGATCTCGCTGGTGAACCTGGCCCTCTATCCCGGCCGCGATGAGTTCGACAGCCTGCTGCCGGGCCTGCCTGCCGTGTTGGTTCAACCGATCGCCGGCCAGGGACTGGTGCTGCTCGGTGGCTGGTCGCCCCGGTGCTTCAGTCGCAGTGATCTGGTGTGGGTGGAGGGCTGGGCCCAGCGGCTCACAGCTGAAATGCCGGAGCTCGGGGACCCCGCTGCTGCACAGGACGCCGCGAGGGAGCCGGGGTCTGACGAGCCGCGCTGGGAGGCAGGTTCAGCTGGGTGCGGACGCGGCCACCCCCCGGTGAGCTGAATTCCGCGAACCCGTCCTCGCCGATCCGCCCTTTCAGCTGCCCAGCACGGGACACCTGACCATTGGCCCGACGCTGCAGTACCACCTGCCCCGACGCGCTGGCCTCCCCACTGCGCCAGTTCCAGCGGCAGCGGTCGGCACTGAGCTGATCCCCAGGCTGGCGCAGCTGGCAGGCTGATCGCACCTCCACCGTCTGGGCTGGCAGGTTGAGCAGGAAGCCGTTTCCGCTGAGCTGGGTTTTGCCGTAGCGCCCCTGGAACGGGGCCTGGCTGCTGGCGGTGCGGCTCGCCAGCTCCAGCCGGGTGGCACCCGCCTCCAGCCAGGCCTGGCGGCTGGGTTCCTCCATGCGCACGGGTGCCTGCAGATCCAGGGTCTGGCTGAGGCTGTTGCCGCTGAGGGCCGGGGCCGTGATCCGCTGCAGGGACCCATCCCCCAGGCGGCGGTCGCCCCGTATGGGCCCCCTGGCCGTGAGGGCGCCGCTGCTCGCCACCCAGTCGAGGGGGCCCAGCGCCAGGCGGATCGGTTCCGGTCCGCGCCGCTGCAGAAGGGCGGTGCGGCGCAACTCCAGCCGCTCCACATTGATCAGAAAGCGGGCCAGCCCGGCCGTGAGCTGCAGGTCACCCTGCACCAGCCTGGGCGAGCGGTCGAGTTCCATCCGCTGCTGGGAGGGGTACCAGCGGACCCGCAGGGCCGTCAGTTCCGCGGGGCGCTCGGGATCGAGGCGCTGCAGGCGGGTGGGCCCCTCCAGTTGCACCACCTCCCCGTCGTTCACCACCACCGCCGTACTGGCGGTGAGTCTGTAGAGGGGTTTGCCGTCGCGGTAGAGCACCCCCTTGAGCTGGCGCGCCTGGGCGATACGACGACTGAGGTCGTAGCGGGTTTCCGGACTGCTGATCTCCCAGAGCGGCCGGCCCTGGGGATCCTGCTGGCGCAGGTTCAGCTCCCGGAACACGAAGGGGGTCGGGCTGTCTGCCTCAATGGCCTGGGGGCGACAGCTCGCCACCGCCAGCCCGCAACCCAGCAGCAGCAGAGACGCGATCCAGGGGCCGCCTCGGTTCACAGCGGTCCGTCGAGCTCGAGACGCTGCATCACCGGCTGGGGTTGGGGCAGGAGCTGACCGGCCTCCAGGCCGGCCCAGGACAGGGCGCTCCCCCACCGCGGGGCATCCAGCGTGGACCCTGCGGAATCAAAGGGCTGCTGGCCGAGCTGCTCGAGCATGCGGGCCGAGAGCTCTGGTAGCAGCGGTGCCAGCAGCACGGCCACGATCCGGCTCGCCTCCAGCACCGCATAGAGATCACGGCCCACCTGCCCTTGCTGGCCGGGTTGCTTCATCGCCGACCAGGGGGCCCGCTCATTGAGGTAGCCGTTGGCGGTGGTGGCCAGCTGCAGGATGGCCTCGGCGGCGGGCCTGAACTCCAGGCGATCCATGGCCTGGCGGAACTGTGCCACTGCTTTTGCGGCGCCCTGGGCCAGGGGATGGTCGCCGCTGGCGGCGTCGCCGGCTGGGGGCACGGCCTCGGCAAACCACTTGCGCGCCATCGAGCTGGTGCGGTTGAGCAGGTTGCCGATCGTGTTGGCCAGATCGTTGTTCACCAGATCGCTGAAGCGCTGTTGCTGGAAGTCGCCGTCCTCGCCGAAGGGGATGTCGCGCAGCAGGTACCAGCGCACGGCATCGCGGCCGCAGCGCTCCAGCAGCACCTCGGGGTCGAGCACGTTGCCCAGCGACTTGCCCATCTTCTGGCCCTCGCGGGTGAGGAAGCCATGGCCGAACACCCGCTCGGGCAGGGGCAGGCCGGCCGAGAGCAGCATCGCCGGCCAGTACACGGCATGGAAGCGCAGGATGTCCTTGCCGATCACGTGCAGCTGGGCGGGCCAGCCCCGCTGCAGCACCTGCTCGAGAGCGACGGCTGGATCCGGGTTCGCGGGGCCGCTGGCATCGGCTTGGTCAGGCTGCAGCAGGGCACTGAGGTAGCCCAGCAGGGCATCGAACCACACATAAAACGTGTGACCCGGATGGCCGGGCACCGGGATGCCCCAGGGCAGATCAACCCTCGAAATCGAGAAATCGCGCAGGCCCTGGGCCACGAAGTTCTCCACCTCCTTCTGGCGGCTGGCCGGAGTGATGAAGCCGGGCCGCCGGATCAGCTCCTCGATCTGGCTCTGATAGCGGGAGAGGCGAAAGAACAGGTTCACCTCATCGCGCCACTCCAGCGGTTTGCGATGGATCGCACACTCCGGGTCCTGGGCCTCGTGGGGATCGTCCTTGAACTCTTCGCAGGCCACGCAGTACCAGCCCTGCTGGCGCCCTTCCAGCACATCGCCACTGGCCTCCACCCGGGCGAAGAACTGCTCCACCAGCTCCCGGTGCCGCGGCGCGGTGGTGCGGATGAAGCGGTTGTTGCTGATCTGCCAGCGCTGCCAGAGATCGCGGTAGCCCTCGCTCACCCGGTCGCAGTGGGCCTGGGGGCTGAGACCGGCGGCCTCGGCGGTGCGCTGGATCTTCTGGCCGTGCTCATCACAGCCGGTGATGAAGGTCACCTGTTCACCGCAGAGCCGCTGATACCGGGCGATGGCGTCACAGGCAAGCGTGGTGTAAGTGCTGCCGAGGTGGGCCCGGTCGTTGACGTAATAGAGCGGGGTGGTGAGGGTGTAGGACATGCGGCGGTCGAGGGCCTGGCAATGCGCGCGGCCGCTCGATCGCAGCTCTGGGCCAGCGCAGCTCTGGCCTGCCGGCTCGGAGGCCGTCCGGCGCCGTGAGCGGATCTTACCCATCACCTTCTGTCGTCCCCTCCATGCACGAGCACCAGGTTCCCGTTGTGGTGTGGGGCGGCGGCACCGGCGGCGTGGCTGCCGCGCTGCAGTCGGCCCGCAGCGGAGCCACCACCCTGCTGCTCACCCCAGGGCCCTGGCTGGGGGGCATGGTGAGCGCGGCCGGGGTGTGCTGCCCGGACGGTAACGAGCTCAGCCCCTGGCAGACCGGCCTGTGGGGGGCCTTTCTGCGCGAGCTGGCCCGCTGTGAACCCACAGGACTCGACCACAACTGGGTGAGCTGCTTCGGCTATCAGCCGGCCACCGCCGAGGCGATCCTGCGGCGCTGGGTGGCCGAAGCCGGCGGGCTGCAGTGGTGGAGCGGGTGCCGCCTGCGCGGTGTGCGCCGCCAGGGCCAGCGGATCACGGGGCTGGAGGTGGACCGTGCTAGCGCGGGCCACGGCGGCAGCACGGTGGAGCTGGTGATTCCTCAGATCGCCATCGATGGCAGCGACCGCGGCGAGCTCACCGGCCTGAGTGGCGCCGCCCACCGCCTGGGCTGGGAGCCGCGCGAGCAGTGGCAGGAGCCCAGCGCTCCCGAGGCGGAACGGCTGGCCAGCGAGCCCTTCTTTGCGCAGCAGCCGCTGCAGTCGCCCACCTGGGTGGCCATCGGCAGGCTGCGGCCTGAGCGGGCCTGCCCCGATGCCGGAGTTCCACTGCCGGAACCGTTCAGCCAGGCCACGGCCAGTTTCGGCCTGGAGCGCACCCTCACCTACGGCCGCCTTCCCGGCGACCGGGTGATGCTCAACTGGCCGCTGCACGGCAACGACTGGCACCGGGGGCTGGAGCGGGCCTTCGGTGACGATCCTGTTGCCGAGGCCGAGCTGTTCGCTGAGATGCGCGCGCACAGCCTCCAGTTCGGCCGCGCTCTGGCGGCGGCCAGTGACGGCATGCTGCAACTGGAGGGCCTGTTCCCCGATACCGCCGCCGCCGCGAGCAGCCTCACGGGCGACTGCCCCCTGGCGCTGATGCCCTACTGGCGCGAGGGGCGGCGGCTGGTGGGGTTGAGCACGTTGATTGAGCAGCAGCTGCTGCCCCAGGGCCCTGGGGCCTCGATCGCCGCCCTGCCCCACCGCGATGGCGCCGTGGATGCCCTGGTGGTGGGCAACTACGCCAACGACCACCACTACCCCGGGCCCGACTGGCCCCTGGCCCCCAAGAGCTGCCCCTGGGGCGGGCGCTGGAGCGGCACGCCGTTCGCCATCCCCTACGGAGCCCTGGTGAGCGCCGACACCGTGAACCTGTTGGCCGCTGAGAAGGGATTCAGCGTGAGCCACATGGCCAACGGCGCCACCCGCCTGCAACCCCAGATCCTCAACCTGGGGCAGGCCGCCGGCCAGGCCGCCGCGCTCTGCGTGCAGCGGGGTTGCCTGCCCGCTGAGCTGCCTGTCAGCGCCTTGCAACGGGCCCTGATCGAGGATCCCCAGGCGCCGGCGGGCCCGCTGCCCCTCTGGGACACCCCCTGGCACCACCCGGCCTGGCGCCAGCGCCAGCTGGCCGTGCAGGCCGATCCCAGCCTGCTGGATGCCCAGGGCCAGCTGGACGCCAGCCGCAAGCAGGCCGGTGATCTGGGGGCTGATCTGGGGCCCGAGCAGGCCCCCGCCGAACCGGGAGAGCAGCTCTGGCAGGGCCATCTGCAGATCCCAGGCCCGGGGAGTTACCGGCTCACCGGCGTGCCCGGGGCTCCGGAGGGCGGCTGGCCCCTGATCACCCTGGAGCCCGCGCTGCACCACTGGCTGGCCCAGGCCAGTGGGGGTCCGGTGAGGCTTGTGGGCACGGCCAACCCCTGGGGACCCTGGCTGCGGGTGTCGCGCCTGGCCAGCTGAGATCGCAACCGTGACATACCGGCCTCAGCGGCTGGTGATCAGGCGCAGCAGGTCGCGCAGGGGGTCCACCTGGTGCACCCGCAGCATCAGCTGGAGGCCCGGTTCGCTGCCCACCGGGCACTCGGCCGCCAGATCCATGGCCAGCTCCTCCACGTGCACCAGGCCGAGCTGGTCCTGGGGGCGCAGCCAGCGCAGGAACTGGGCCCGCCAGGCCTGGCCGCGGTGGGCGTCGAACCACACCTGCTGCCAGTGGCGCTGGTCGTCGCGGCTGATCTGCGCGGCCTGGCGCAGGGGCGATTCCAGCTCTGCCAGCAGCGCCAGCAGCTGATCGCCGCTGAGGGGCGCCTGGCCTTCCTTCAGGGCCAGCAACTGGCGCTGCACCATTAGATCGCCATAGCGGCGGATCGGCGAGGTGGCCTGCACGTAGGCCGGCAGTCCCAGGCTGAAGTGGGGTGCGGGCTGGCTGCCGCTGATGCCGCGGCTCAGGCAGCGCTTGATCGCGGCATGGCGCACGGGCCCGGCGGGCAGGGCATCGAGCTCGCTGGCCGGGGGCAGCGCCGCCGGCAGCTGGCTGCGGTAGGGCAGGGCCAGCTGGTGTTCGCGGCCCAGCTCGGCCACCACGGCGCCCGCCAGAATCATGGCTTCGGCCACCATCGACCGCGCCGCTCCCGGATCGCTGATCTCCAGCCGCGGCTCGCCGGCGGCCTCGCGGATCCGCCCCTCCGGCTGATCGAGCAGCAGTGCCCCCCTGGCCAGGCGCCACTGGCGGCGGCGCAGCAACAGGGCATGCAGCGCCGCCGGATCCGGCTCCTCGGGCGGGGCCAGCTCAATCAGCTCATCGGCGTCGGCGTAGGAGAGGCGGTAGGCCGGCTTCACCCAGCTGCGCTCCACGCCGCTGGCCGCCACCGCGCCGCCGGCATCGAGCTCCACCCACACGCTCCAGGCCGCGCAGCGGTGGCCGGCCCGCAGGCTGAAGGGCCCGGTGCTGAGCTGGAGCGGAAACATCGGCAGGGTGCCCCGCGCCAGGTAGAGGCTGGTGCCCCGACGCCTGGCTTCCAGGTCGAGGGGGGAACCCATGGGCACCAGCCGGCCGGGATCGGCCACGTGAATCCACAGGCGCTCGCCGCCTCCTGCCAGGCGCTCCAGGGCGAGGCCATCGTCGATGTCCTCGGTATCGTCGTCGTCAATGGTGAGGCAGTGCTGGCCGCAGAGGTCCAGCCGCCGTTCATCACCAGGCTGGGGGGTCCGGTGGGCGGCCAGCAGGCGAGTCGCCTCCGCCTCCAGCTCGGGGCTGAAGCCGAGCTCCCAGCTGCTGCAGCTCAGGGAGGGCAGGTGGTGGGGCTGCCAGCGACCCAGGTCCACCAGCAGGTGGCGGATCGCGCCGGTTTCGGCCTGGCAGTGGGCCGCCTGCAGGGCCTGGCGCAACGCTGGCGGCAGGGGTTCGCTGCTGTCACCGCTGGCCCACTGCTCCAGCAGCTGCAACTCGCGCCGTTGATGCTCCTCCAGCAGCCCGGGGTCGAAGGGCTGGCGGGCCCGCAGGATCTCCTGCCAGGCCCGCTCCTGCCGCTGCTGGCGACGCTGGCGGTGGCGGGCCTGTCGCAGCTGGTGCAGGTCGACGGGAGCCCTGGCACTGATCCGCTGCTGGCGCAGGCGGAACCAGAGCTGGTCGCCATGAAGCCACAGCCAGGCCGCCGCCAGCGCGGCGGGGGTCTGGCTGCCGGCCACCAGGTCGCACCAACCAGCCAGGTCGAGGCCATCGCCCGGATCGTCCTGGAGCAGCAGCCAGGCGGTGGCCCGCTCCCGGGCCGGCGGCAGGGCCGTAGCGAGCTGCTCAGGGCTGAAGGTCCATGGCGAAACCCCCAGTCGGAGCGGTGGGTCGGCACCGGCCGGCAGGGGGCAGATCAGCTCCACATCCCGCTGGGGGACCAGCTGGGCCCGGGCGGTGGGCCCGACCGCTAGCTGCAATCGGCTGGCCTGCACGGCCTGGACAACGGCCAGTCGGGGCTGGCTGTCGTTGCCCCGGTCGGGCGTCAGGCCGACCAGGTCGCCTGGATGGAAGCGAGCCTGGGCCAGGGTGAACTCAGCCCTCAGGGTTCACGAAGGGCAGCAGGGCCACAATCCGGGCCCGCTTCACCGCGTTGGTGAGGTCGCGCTGCTGCTTGGCCGTGAGGCCGGTGAGGCGGCGGGGCAGGATCTTGCCGCGCTCGGTGATGAACTTCTTGAGCAGATCGACGTCCTTGTAGTCGATCGGATCGCCTGGCTTGATCGGCGACAGGCGCTTCTTGAAAAAGGAACTGGCCATGGGGGGAACGGAGGTGGAAAAGGAGAGAGCGTGCCGTTGCAACACCTGTGCCGCAGCTGTTGCGGATCAGGTGGTCGGATTCACTTGATTTCCTTGTGAACGGTCGACTTGTTGCAGTGGGGGCAGAACTTCTTCAGCTCCAGCCGTTCGGTGGTGTTGCGGCGGTTCTTCTCGGTGGTGTAACGGGACACACCAGGAGACCGCTTGGCGGGGTTGGACCGGCATTCCGTGCACTCGAGGGTGATCACGATCCGGACGCCCTTGTTCTTAGCCATGAAGGACGTTGCGCCGCGTGTGCGATGCGAATTGACAAGGATCCACCTTACCGGGTGGCGGTCAACGCCCCCCCTGTGCAGTGGCGGACGTTGCTCCAGGGCCCAGACGGTGGCTGCCTAGGATCAGCAGCCGTCTCGTCACCTCCCTTCATGCGCGTCTCACACCAGTGGCTGCGGGAGCTGGTGAGGGGCCCGGAGGGCCAGGCTGAACTGGAGCTGCCACTGGAAGCCCTGGCTGAGCGCCTCTCGATCGCCGGTTTTGAGGTGGAGAGCATCGAGGACCTGGCCGCCCAGGCCGAAGGCGTGGTGGTGGGCAAGGTGCTGGACCGCCAGCCCCATCCCGACGCCGGCAAGCTGAGCGTCTGCCAGGTGGATGTGGGCCAGGCCGAGACCCTGCAGATCGTGTGCGGCGCCGCCAATGTGCGCGCTGGCCTGCACGTGCCCGTGGCCCTGGTGGGCGCCAGCTTGCCCGCCGTGAACCTCACGATCAAACCCGCTGAGCTGAGGGGCGTGGCCAGCTGCGGGATGATCTGCTCGCTGGCGGAGCTGGGCCTGAGCGATGGCTCAGACGGCATCGCTGAACTGGACCAGCTGCTCGAAGTGGTTCCGCCCCTGGGCGCGCCGGTGGGGCCCGCTCTCGGCCTGGACGACCAGGTGCTGGAGCTGGCGATCACCGCCAACCGTCCGGATGGGCTGTCCATGCAGGGCATCGCCCGCGAAGTGGCGGCCCTCAGTGGCGGTCGCACCTGCTTCTCCCCGGTGCCGCCGGTGACCGATGTGGCCCCACTGGAGGTGGATCAGGCCAGCCTGCAGGCCATGGAGCAGGGCGGACTGTTCAGCGTGACCGCTCTGGAGGGGCTGCGGATCGGGCCTTCGCCGGCATGGTTGCAGCGGCGACTGGAGAAGGCCGGCATCCGCCCGATCAACACGATCGTGGATGTCACCAATCTGGTGATGCTGGAAACCGGGCAACCGCTGCACGCCTTCGATCGCGAGCGGCTGGCAGCCTTCACGGGCGGGGAGGCCCAGCCGTCGGCCCTGGGTCTGCGCCAGGCCCGCCCCGGCGAGTGCTTCACCAGCCTCGATGGCGAGGAGCGCCAGCTCAGCGACATGGCCCTCACCGTGACCTACGCCGACCGGCCGATCGCCCTGGCCGGCGTGATCGGCGGGGCTGGGGAGGCCGTGTCGGACGCCACCACCGCAATCTGGCTGGAGGCGGCGGTGTTCGCCCCCCAGCTGGTGCGCCAGTCGGCCCGCAGCGTGGGCCTGCGCACCGAGGCCAGCAGCCGCTTCGAGAAAGGACTGCCCCTCGAGGCCTCCCTGGCGGCGGCCGACCGGGCCTGCGCCCTGCTGGGCGAACTGGCGGGAGGCCGGGTGGTGGGCCGCTGGCTGTACGCCCGCCCCCAGGAGCCGGTGGCGCCCCTGCATCTGCGCCGCGATGCCCTGCACAACCTGCTGGGACCGGTGCTGGTGGATGGCGAGCTGCAGGACCTCGACGACGGGCGCATCAGGGCCACCCTGGAGGCCCTGGGCTGCACGGTGGCGGACCAGGGCGAGGGCTGGCACGTGCTCGTGCCGCCGGCCCGGGCGATCGACCTGCGGCGAGAGGTGGACCTGATCGAGGAGGTGGCCAGGCTGGTGGGCTACGACCAGTTCGCCTGCCACCTGCCCGACCCGCTCGAGCCAGGCGGCCTCACCCCCGAACAGGCGGCGGAGCGGCGGCTGCGGCGGGCCCTCTGCCATGCCGGCCTGCAGGAAGTGTGCAGCTTCTCGCTGGTGCCGGCAGCCCCCGGCCGGATTCCCCTGGCCAACCCCCTGCTGGCCGACTACGGCCATCTGCGCGACAACCTGGCGGAGGAGTTGCTGGCGGCGGCGCGGCGCAACCTGCAGAGCGGCCAGCCCGGCTTCTGGGGGTTCGAGATCGGCACGGTCTACAGCTCTGCCGGCGAGGGCAGCCGCACCCAGCTGGTGGGCGTGATCTGCGGGGAGCGGCGGGCCGAGCGCTGGCGCAGCAGCGGCAAGCAGCTGCCGGCCGACTATTTCCAGGCCCGCGGCGCCCTGCAGCAGGCCCTCGCCAGCCTGCAGCTCAGCCTGGACAATCGGCCGCTCCCGCAGCACCCCCTGCTCCACCCAGGCCGGGCGGCCCAACTGGTGCTGGAAGGCCAGCCCGCCGGCTGGTTTGGCCAGCTCCACCCCCAGCAGGCCGAGGAGGCAGACCTCCCGGAGGCCACCCACCTGTTTGAACTGGATCTGGCCGCCCTGCTGACGGCGGCCACCCGTCGCAACCGCTGGCAGCCGGCCTTCAGGGCCTATCCCACCGTGCCTGCGGCCGAGAGAGATCTGGCCCTGGTGGTGCCCCGCAGCACCCTGGCCTCGGCCCTGCTCACCACGATCCGCAAGGCCGGCAAGCCCCTGCTGGAGCACGCGGAACTGATCGACCGCTATGAGGGCAGCCAACTGGATGCCGACGCCTGCAGCCAGGCCTTCCGGCTGCGCTACCGCGACCCCCAGCGCACCCTCACCGACGAGCAGGTGGAGCAGGCCCACGCCGCCGTGCGTGCGGCACTGGAGAAGCAGTTCGGCGCCACCCTGCGCTAGTGCCGCACCAGGGTGGCCAGGGTCTCCACGTGGCTGGTCATGGGAAAGAAGTCGAGGGGCTGTACCGCGCTCAGGCGGTAGGGACCATCAGCCCCCGCCAGGGCGGCCAGATCCCGGGCCAGGGTGGCCGGATCGCAGCTGAGGTAGAGGAGCCGCTCGGGTGGTGAAGCCAGGATCGCCGCCAGTGCCTTCGCATCGAGCCCCTTGCGCGGTGGGTCCAGCAGCAGGGCCCTGGCACCATTGAGGTGCTCGGCCAGCAACGCTGCCACCGCCCCCTCCTCGAAGCGGCAACGGGCGCTGAGTTGGTTGCGCTCGGCGTTGAGACGGGCCCGTGCCACCGAAGCTGCACCGAGCTCGATGCCCAGCACCTGCCAGCCGGCGGCGGCCAGGGGCAGGCTGAAGGTGCCGATGCCGCAGTAGGCGTCGAGCAGCAGACCGGGCTCCAGCCCCTCCAGCCCCTCCAGCAGCAGCGGCACCACCTGCTCGGCCATGGGTGTGTTCACCTGGAAGAAGGTGTCGGCGCCGATGCTGAGGCTCAGGCCCGCGAAGCGCTCCACGATCCAGCCACGACCGGCCACCACCTCGGTGTGGGGCCCCAGCAGCACGTTGCTGGGACGGTCCTGGATGTTCAGGCAAACCCCCACCAGCTGGGGCCAGCGCTGCAGCCAGCGCTCAGCCCAGCGCTCCAGCCCCGGGAGGTTCCCATGGCTGCTCACCAGGGTCACCAGCAGCTCGCCGCTGTGCTGTCCCAGGCGCAGTGCCAGGTGCCGCAGGCCACCTTCGGCCTGCAGGTGGCGATCCACCGGCCATGGGCTGCTCTCCAGGTCGTGCTTGAGCGGGGCGACCAGCTGGTCGAGCCGGGGATCGAGCACCGGGCAGTGGTTCACGTTCACCAGCGTGTGGCTGCCGTGGCGGTAGTACCCGGCCCGCAGCGTTCCATCGGGGCGGCGCTCCAGGGGCAAGGTGGCCCGGTTGCGGTAGCCCAGGCCCTCACCGGCGCTGATGCCGGTTGCCACCAGCTGCTCGGCTGCTGGCAGGTGGGCGATGCGCTGCAGGGCGTCCACCACCTGGCGCCGCTTCCACTGGCGCTGGGCCTGCAGCTCCAGGTGCTGCAGGCTGCAGCCGCCGCAGCGGTCGGCCAGCACACAGGCCGGGCGGCAGCGCTGGGCGGAGGGCTCCAGCAC
Organism: Cyanobium sp. M30B3; assembly: GCA_018399015.1. Taxonomy (GTDB): domain Bacteria; phylum Cyanobacteriota; class Cyanobacteriia; order PCC-6307; family Cyanobiaceae; genus NIES-981. Next base: position 1,617,352 of record CP073761.1, on the reverse strand, counting down.
GGCCTCCAGCCTTGCCAGCCAGTGGCGCCTGGCCCGGTGTTCCAGGCGCAGGCGCACCCGATCCCCGGGAACGGCACCGCCCACGAAGGCCACACTGCCCGCCAGTGCCACCACCCCCCGGCCGTCGTGACTGAGGCCGCTCACCGCACACTCCAACAGCTGCCCCACCCGCAGCCCAGCGTTGGCCCCTGCCTGGCACTGCATCCCATTCGCTGCTGCTCACCTGTTGACCCTACGCCGTGCAAAGTGCCGTTACACCTTGCGCATCCCTGGGGGGGAATCGGGTTCCACTCGATACGATGGCTGCGCGTGTGGTCGCTGCGATGAGCGTCGTTCGGGATCTGATTCTTCAGGCAGACGATCAGCTCCGTTACCCCAGTGGCGGTGAACTCCGCTCGATGGTGGATTTCCTCAACGGGGGATCACGGCGGCTTTCGGTGGTGCGGGTGCTCACCGAAAACGAGAAAAAGATCGTCGACGAGGCTGCCAAGCAGCTGTTTGCCCGCAAGCCGGAGTACGTGGCACCCGGCGGCAATGCCTACGGCCAGAAGCAACGGGCCCAGTGCCTGCGCGACTACAGCTGGTATCTGCGGCTCGTGACCTATGGGGTTCTCGCCGGCAGCACCGAACTGATCCAGAAGATCGGCCTGGAGGGTGCCAGAGAGATGTACAACAGTCTTGGTGTGCCGATGCCCGGCATGGTGGAGGCGATGCGCACGATGAAGGATGCGGCCATTGCCCTGCTGGGCACGGACGATGCCGCCCTCGCCGGCCCCTACTTCGACTTTCTGATCCAGGGCATGCAGACCAGCACCTGATTCGACAGCCGACCATCCAGCGGGCTGAAGCGGTCCACGCTCCAGCCCGCACGACCAGCACAACGACGCCGGTGGTCAGCCACGGCTTTTTTTATCCGCGCAAGCCGGGGGCCAGGGGCGCATGCTCCTCTGCCTCGTGCGTCTCGTACGGGACCCCAGGCTGGTCTTGATACAAGACCAGCCTGGGTGAGGTGATCTTCTGCTCCAGGCCTTCTCGCATCAGTCTCGCCATAGGTCTTCTAGCGCGATCCAGGTGGGATTCCTGAGACCTGAAACCAACTCCCTCCCGGGGCCTCTCGCTACCCGAGTGGCCATGGTTGGTCGGTCGCGGTGACCCGAAGCTGGGAGCCAGCGCTGATCCCAGCAAGAGCAGATGAGACCCTATTCAGGTCTGGTCCTGGGTCTCATGCGATACACGCCAGATTGCCATGGTCAGCCTGCTCCGGTGCCGGCAGGGTCAGGAAGAGCCGGGCCCGTCCAGGGGCTCGACCATCCTGCGTATCTGTGTCAAAGGCAGATACGCAATCCCTGCGGGAGGCTCAAATCCGTTGGAGTGACTGCATCTGATTCCCTGCTGGTTCGCCTTGGACAATCCCTGTCTGTGCTTTTGGACAACGCTGTTCCAGCTGAAACGTGGTGCAGCCGCCAGGCCCGTGAACACCCCATGGCGACTGGCGGCCCTTGCAATCCTCGATGACTGCCCAGGAGATCGAACGGAGCCACCCACGCAAGCAGTGACACCAGAACCATCACCTCCTGGCTCCTCTGGCTCCTGGCTCCTGGCTCCTGCTTTGTGATGACAGCTGAAATCGGCAATTTTTGCGAGTCTCATTCAGGAGGCTTGAGTCAGCCCGCCTGTTCGACGATATCATTCAAGTCTCGGTAGCGGACTAGGAACGGGTCTCTGATGAGATGCAAAAGAGTAATTTTCTGAGTGGTCCCTGATGAGTCTTGGAGAGAGTCCCTAAACGCGTCGCAGTCAAGACGGCCGATTCACGCTGTGGGGCTGCGGTAGAGCTCCTTGAGCAGCTGGTAGGCCTCATTCAGCCGACGCATGCCTTCATCGGTGCCGCCCGAATCGGGGTGGTGGGCCAGGGCCAGCTCCCGGTAGGCCTCCCGGATCTGGGGCAGGGTGAGTCGGTGGCCTGGGGTGGTGGGCAGGTTCAGCAGCTTCAGGGCCCCATGCAGGGTCATGGTGTGTTCCAGGGTCTGGAATGAGGCCCCCCGTCGACGCCGGAAGCGATGCACGAAGCGGCGGATCAGGGTGGGCAGCCGCACCACCAGGGTGGAGCCACTGAAGGGATCCTCCAGGAGTCCGGCGGCCACCATCACCCGCTCGAAGGAGGGGGGGCCGGGTTGCCAGCAGGGCGCCAGGCTCGCCATCACCTCCGTCACCAGCGTCCAGCTGAAGGGGCGCCCCTCGCTCTGATCGCTCTGGGGCCAGATGTCCTGCGCAAGCCACACCATCGCGGCCTCCAGCACCGCTTCATTGGCTGACTGGCCATAGAGCTCGAACCAGTGACCCCTCACCCGCTCCAGGGCCTGATCGAGCAGCTCGATCGGGATCTGGGGGAGCAGATCCAGTGACTCAGCCCCAGGGCGTGGTCGGGGCTGGAGGCTGCGCCGCACCTGTTCCGACTGGCGGCGGACGAAGCCGGGCAGATCGATTCCGCGTGGCCGGGATCCGGCGGCCCGGCTCGGATCGCTCTCCTGGGAATCGGCCGGATCGCGCCGGAGGGCCAGATCCACTTGGGCTTCCTCACCGCCGCCCCGGCTCACGAGCACCAGGGCACCCTGCTCGTCGAAGGCTCCGGATGGTTCACCCGCGGCGGACGGTGGGTCGGCAACAGCGGCCTCGCCATCGCTGGTGGCGGCAGCCTCGGGTTTGAACAGCTCATTGAGAAGCCGCTCCACGATGGCGCCGCGGCTGCGCAGGCCGAATTCCCCCTTGAGGGCATCCAGGCGACTGATCAGCTCAGCGGGAAGCTTGAGGTTGATCGTGCGGCGTTGCTGCAGTTCATCCTCGGGCACAGGTCTGCTGCTGGCTGCTCAACGGCCCATCAACTGGCGCATCATCTCCTGCTGGGCTTCGATCGCCTGCTGATAGCGGTCCACCTGCCGGGCATTCACACCCGAACTCTGGATGGGGCGCCGCGATGGCAACGCTGCCGGTGGGCGGATGGGGGCCGGACCGAGCAGGGGGTTGGGAGTCGCGGGAACGGGCCTGGATGCCGGGGTCGGGGCAGCCACAAGCGGCGGCGGCGTGCTGCGCTGCTGTTGTTGCAGCATCGCCAGCTGGCTGGCGGGAACGACGCTGAGCAGGTGGCCCGGGGTGGCGTCGGCGGGATAGACCAGGCTCACCCGCACTGGGTTGCTGACGCCTGGGCGCAGGTTGAGCGTGGTGAGGGCATGGCTCTCGCCTGAGCGCATGCCGAGATGCATCTCCTGCAGTCCCTCGCTGGTCTGAACCTGCAGGGAACCGCGGAAGGCGGTGAATGGCCGGGTGCCGCCAGAGGGGATGGGGTGGCTCATCACCAGTTCATAGGGCCCCGATCCATAGAGGTTGAGATCCACATCGAAGCGCACGCCATAGGTGCCCACGTTGTCCAGCGCCGAATCGGCCATGCGCACGGCTAGGGGGTTGACCTGCACGTCGCGGGTGCCGAAGTGATGGCGAACGGTGCTGGTGAGCGGCACATGCAACGGCCCCTCGGCCTTGAGATCATGGCGCACCTCGGCCTGGTAACTGTCGCCCAGGGCCACCCCTCCCACCCGGGAGAAGATGCGCCGGCTCTGGATGTCCGCCAAGCGGCTGAGGTAAACCCGTCCCGCCGCCAGACGGCGGCTGTCGAGCACTGCGATCAGGTCGGCCTCACTGGCCCCGTTGCCGCCGGCCACCACGGCCATCTGAAAGGGGCCGCTGCTGCGGCCGCGCAGCAGGCCATTGGCGATCCCCAGGGCGGGCAGACGGGTGCTGAGCAGCACCATGCGGCTGCGGGGCGGGAGCACCACTGCCTTGGTGAGATCGCGATCCAGCTGATTGCGCAGCATCTGCACAGCGGTGGCATCACCTGGCCCGGTGTTCCAGGGGCGCGGGCCGAGGGGCTTCACCCCCATCAGATGGTTGGCCAGGTAGGGCGCCTGGAAGCTGTTGCGCACGGCGCCGCGCTCGAACTGAATCGTTACCGGCCGGGGACCGGGGTTGATCAGAATCACGCCCAGGGTGAGTTCGCTGCGGCGTTGATCGGCCCGGATCTGGCTGCGGTAGGCAGGAAAATATTTGTGGTGCAGGTGCAGGCCGAAGTCACCGTTGAAGGTGTATTCGGCATTGGCCAGCGCCATGCCGTTCTCCGCGGCATAGCTGTACCCCGGCGCGGTGGAGATCAGGATGCCTGGCCCTTCCACCTCCTCCGGCTGGTTGGAGTGCAGGACAGGTACGCGGTTGAAGCTGCCGTCGAGGGGCTTGGCCCGCTGCCCGGCCATCAGGGCCACGTAGGCATGGGCGGGGGATGCGGGGATCACGGTGGCGAGGCCAACCACCACACCGGCTATGGCAGGAAACAGGGTGATTGCAATCAAACTGGATCGATGAATGAACGGCTGGACGGCCGAGGGCGGAGGACTGGGGCCGCCTCGAAATGGCTGGGAGTCTGTCGCAGGTGGGGGTGCAGGGTGGCCGGTCTGCTGCCGAACCGTTGGGAGCAACCTGCCCGCAGGCCACCTGCCCTCTCGTTCGCGGGGAACGACTCGCTAAAAAGAACGTTCCGGAGCATAGATCCATGATTCCCCTCTTCGGGTGTTGCCCAGGACCAGACGGTGATCCCCACCAGGCCATGCGTCGTTACCAGGAGCGCCGCCTGCGGATGCTGCGCTTCTGGCGCGACGGTGTGGAGCGGCAGCTGGCCGCCCTCGACGCCTCGATCAGCACCCTGGAGCAGCAGATGCAACGCACACCCCAGGAACCCCAGGCCTGAGCAGCTGGTGCAGGCGGGCCAGGCCGCTGTGCAGCCGGCGTTGCACCGTCATCGGGCTGATCTGCAGGGCCTCTCCGGTTCGCCGGTAGCTCCAGCCGGCCAGCACCACCCGCTCCAGCACCGCCCGCTGGCTGCTCTCCAGCTGACTGAGCAGGCCCTGAACATCGCCCTGGCCCGGCGGCTGTACCGCTGCACTGGAGCTCCCGCCCAGTTCGAGCCTGTCGGCCCCTTCCGGGTCCAGCAGCAGCTGGTCCAGGCTGACAGTGCGTCGATGGGGCGTGCTGTCCAGCAGCCTCTGCCACTGCACGGGGCTGAGTCCCATGGCCTCACGCAGCTGTTCAGGCGATGCCGGCTCAACCGACCGCCGCCGCAGCTGGGCGAGCTGCTGGTGCTGCTCCGCCAGTCTGCGGGGCAGCCGCACCGCCGGCGCGGTGTCCCGCAGGTAGTGGAGGATCGCACCACGGATATGGGGGCGGGCAAAGGCGTCGAAGGGGGTCTGGCGCTGGCGGCAGTAGAGCTCTGCGGCCCGCAGCAACCCGAGCAGGCCCACCTGGACGAGATCCTCGAGGGGTTCGGCACAGCGCAGGTGATAGTGCAGGGCAATCGGGCGAACCAGCTGCTGATACTGCTCGATGCGGGCATTGCGCCGTTGCAGGGGGCGCGGCAGACGGCGCTGGCGGCCGCTGGGTCGGGGGGCGGCTGGTGTGATGACGGTGCTGGACATGGTGGATGGACAGGAGCGAAACGAAACCGTGCTCCCTCTTTTCCAAACAGCCCCAGCACGGCTGCTGTCCACAACCGTGAAAACACGGAACGGTCCCTGGGGTTCAGGCGCCGGGAGCCGGGGCGGCCACGGCGCGCAGCAGCTGCCACGGACCCTGCTGCCGCAGCCAGTGGAGATCAGAGACCTCCGTGGCCAGCAGGTAGCCGGCGAAACCGAGGGCATTGACGCTGAAGCCGGCGCAATGTTCCCTGCGGCGACGCACGCTGAGAAACCACTGGTCGGTGAACAGCAGGTTGTAGGGATGGCGAGGCTGGGGATCGTGGCGGGGATCCCCGAGCTCAAGCTGGAGGGCATGCTCCAGGTAGTGCCGTTGCAGCTCCAGGGCCAGGGCGGTGGGGCTGACATCCCCCGCCCCTGGCTCACGCCGACTGATGGCGTACTGCCAGGGCCAGGCGGGCCGGCGCTGGTCCAGCTGCTCGAGGATGGGCTGCGCCAGGGGGCAACTGGCGGTGCCAGCTGGCCGGGGCAACAGCTGCAGGTGGCGGTGGGGCTGGCTGGCGCCGGCGGCGGCACAGCTGTTGAAGAACCACAGACCGCCGGTGTCGCTGTCCATCTCGGCCACGGCCCGCCAGTCGCTGGCCCCCAGCCAGCCGGCCTGGGGCTGCCAGTGCTGGGTGATCAGCAGCAGATGGCCAGGCTGCACCGGGTACTTGTTGAGCAGCACCACATGGCTGGGTCCCAGCCGGCTCACCTCCAGGTGCGGATCCCAGGGCAGGAAGGGGTTGGGCCGCGGACCGCTGGTGCGCAGGTGCTTGGGGGTGTCACTCAGCAGGCGACGCAACACAAAGGGTTCAGCCCCTGGCAGGCTGAGGAGATCGGTGGCCAGGGGGACCAGGGCCTGCTCCGCCCGGGCCTGCTCGGAGCGCTGGAGTCCGGCCTGCCAGAGCCGCTCAGCCCGCCCCACCGGCCTTCAGGCGTGCCAGGGACGCCCCCTGGTAGTAGTGGCCGAGGATCTGGTTGTAGGTGTAGCCCCGCTGGGCCAGCTCCTGCGCTCCGTGCTGGCTCATGCTGGCGCCCAGATGGCCATGGGCCTCGATCGTGATCTGGGTGGTGGCGGCGTAAAGGCTCTCGACGATGGCTCCCTGGTAGCTGAGGATCAGCCCGGCGGTGCTGGCGACCGCCTCCTGGGTGCGCCCGTTGACACTGGCCAGCCCGCGGTAGGCCTGCCAGCGGGTGGTGTCCCCCAGGTGCCAGTGGGGGTTGGCGGGACGGGCCATGTGGGCCAGGGCGTAGGAGCGGGCCGCCACAGCCTGGGCGCGCAGCGCCTCCATCGACCAGCTGCTGGGCATCTCGGCGCCCACCACGGAGGTGATGTAGCGCTCCAGGCTCAGGTGATTGATCACCCGCAGGCCGGAGCCGTCGCGGATCAGGCGCAACCGACCGGCATAGGGCGACCCGTTCACCTGCACGGCGGAGCCGCTGGTCTGCAGCCAGGCCTCGGGTCCGGCGGCCCAGAGGCCCGCCAGCTGCACCGGCTCACCCGGTCCACCCTGCTGGAGCGCGGCGCCCTGCTGGCTCACCAGCTGCCAGGGTCCGTTGGCCGAAAGACGGGGAGCCTCGCCGGCAGCGAGCAGGGCCACCCGGATTTCCAGGTCCACCGGTGCGGCCGCCGCCGGCTCCACGAGGGCGGTGGCCTGCCCGGCCGGGGCGGCGGCGGCGGCCTCCGGCACGGGCTGGCCGCGCTGGGCCTGGAGCTGGCGCAGCTGGTCGCTGGCCATGGCGGTGTCCATCGCGCTGCTGGGGGGCACCTCCATCAGGGTGTCCAACAGGGCGCCGTGGCTGATGGCGTGGGGGCGGGGCAACAGCCCCTGGGCCGCAAAACCCATGCCCAGGGCCAGCCCCGCGACCGGCATCGCCAGGATCAGCTGGCGGGGCTCAGCAGCTCGTCCCAGGCGCAGAGCGCGGGGCAGCCAGGTTGCAAGGTTCCGTCCCACAGGAGATGACCGGCTCCGATCAGGCGGATCATGCCGGAAGAAACCGCCTCACACACCATCCCCCCAGGACGGTCTGAACATTGCCAGCCGCGCACCCGGGAGCGGCCCAGCTGCTCCTGCCACCAGGGGGCCACCAGGGCATGGGCCGAGCCAGTGACTGGATCTTCGTCAATGCCCAGGCCCGGCGCCAGGAAGCGCAGCTGGTAGTCGCAGGGCTCAGCCAGCACTAGGGGCAGCTGCGCCGTGGCGGCGCCATCGGCCCCGATCCGCTGCATCAGCACCAGCCCGGGCCTGGCCTCGGCCGGCAGGCTCTGGGCCGGTAAGGGGACGGACTCGAGGGGGGCCTGGGGCGGCAGCAGCACCACCCGGTAGCCCAGGGCCGACTGCCAGAAGCGCTCGGGTGCCGAGCCCAGCTGCTGCTGGAGGTAGGCCAACAGCTCGGGGGAGGGCGTGGCCGGGGTGAGCGGGCTGCTGGGCAGAACGATCGCGGCCGCGCCAGGCTCGGGCAGGAGCTCCACGGCCAGGGGGCCGCTGCGGCTGTGCAGGCTGGTGGCTTCGCCGGGCCCGAGCAGACCCCAGTGACCCAGGGCCAGCGTGGCCGCCAGGGTGGCGTGGCCGCAGAGGGGCACTTCACAGGTTGGCGTGAACCAGCGCAGCAGCCACTCGCTGCCGTGGCGCAGCAGAAAGGCCGTTTCCGACTGGTTGAGACTGCGGGCGATCGCCTGCATCGCCGGCGCCGCCAGTGGCTGCTCCAGCAGCACCACGGCGGCGCCGTTGCCGCCGCAGGCCCTGGCGCTGAAGGCCTCCACCAGCACGGCGGGACAGGACAGGGATCGCTCCGGCGTCATCGCTGGTGTGGCACGGCTGGGGGGGCATCCTCGGGCTTGAGCCCGCGGCCCATCAGGGCCCGGGCCGCATGCTCGGCACTGGCCTGGCCCGCGATCACGGCCACCACCTGCTCACAGATCGGCAGCGACCAGTGCTCCCGCCGCGCCAGGGCCACCGCCGCCCGGGCGGTGACCAGTCCCTCCACGGTGGCACCGATGGTGGCGGCGGCCTGCTCGGCGCCCTGGCCCTGGGCCAGCAGCAGGCCGCAGCGGTAGTTGCGGCTGAGGCTGCTGGTGGCGGTGGCCAGCAGATCCCCCAGTCCGGCCAGGCCATAGAGGGTGGAGCGGCAACCGCCCAGCCCCTCCAGCACCACCCCCATCTCGGCCAGCCCGCGGGTGAGCAGGGAGGCCCGGGCATTGGCGCCGAGCTGCAGACCGTCGCAGAGCCCCGCCGCCAGGGCCATCACGTTCTTGAGGGCACCGGCCAGTTCGGTGCCCAGGGGGTCGCTGTTGGTATAGAGACGCAGGTTGGGGGCGTGGAGTTCGGCCTGCAGCCGCTCCGCCAGCCGCTGATCGGCGCTGGCGATCACGCTGGCGGCCGGCAGACCCTGGGCCAGCTCCGCCGCCAGGTTGGGACCGCTGAGCACGGCGAAGGGATTGGTGAGGTGGCGGCTCCAGAGCCCGGTGGCGGTGAGCAGGCGATCGAGGTCGATGCCCTTGCTGCAGCTCAGCAGCGGCAGCTCCGGCGGGATGGCGGAGGCCAGGCGCCGGGCCAGGGGCTCCACCGCGACCATCGCCACGGCCACCACCACCAGGTCGCAGCGCTGCAGCAACGGCAGCGGATCACCGCCATCCCGCCGCGACCAGCTGCGCAGCTGGTGGCCCTGGGCTCTCCAGATCCCCTCCAGGGTGCTGCCCCAGGCTCCACGGCCGATCAGGGCGATCCGCAGGGACATCGGGACACCGGCGCCGGTTGCGCTTGCCATCATGCGCCACACCTGGGGTCAGGGCATGAACGAGGGGACGGCGCTGGAGCGGTGGCAGGGGCGGGCCCTGGTGGTGGGCTGCGGCGGCATCGGCGCGGCCCTGGTGCGGGCCCTGGAGCAGCGGGCACCGGGGCTGGAGCGGCTGGCGACCCGGCGCTTGGACGGGGCCGCCGATGGGCTGCCGGCGCGGCTGTTGCAGCTGGATCTCACCTGCGAGCGCAGCCTGGCGGAGCTGCGCGCCAACCTGGCGCAGGGCCCGCCGTTGCGGCTGGTGATCAACACCGCCGGGCTGCTGCAGGGGGAGGGCATCGCCCCGGAGAAGCGCCTGGCCCAGGTGAACCGGGCCGCCCTGCGCACCAGCTTCGAGCTGAACGCCTTTGGCCCGCTGCTGCTGGCCCAGGCCCTCGAACCCCTCGTCCCGAAGGATCTCCCCTGTCACTTCGCCAGCCTGTCGGCACGGGTGGGCAGCATCGGCGACAACCGCTCCGGTGGCTGGTACGCCTACCGGGCCGCCAAGGCCGCGCAGAATCAGTTGCTGCACACCCTGGCCCTGGAGTGGCGGCGGCGCCTGCCCCTGATGTGTGTGAGCCTGCTGCACCCAGGCACCACGGCCACTCCCCTCTCCAGGCCGTTTCAGGCCAACGTGCCTGCGGGGCAGCTGTTCAGTCCCGAGCGGGCGGCAGGGCAACTGCTGGATGTGTTGAGCGGGCTGGGGCCGGATCAGAGCGGTGGCTTCTGGGCCTGGGACGGCCAGCCGATTCCGTGGTGACCGACGCCAGCCGCAGCGGATCAGACGGCGTGCCGCTGCAGCAGTTCCAGCGGGATCACCTCCAGGGTGCCCTGTTCGGTGGCTGCCAATCGCACCGGCGGGGCCATGCCGTCCTCGTAGGCCTCCAGCCAGCGGGGTGCGCACACGCACCAGTGGTCGCCGGGTTTGAGGCCGGGAAAGCCATAGGCGGGAGCGGGGGTGCTGAGGTCGTTGCCCTGGGCCAGGCTGTAGCTCAGGAAGGCCTCGGTGACCTCACAGCACACGGTATGGCGACCGAGGTCGGCGGCATTCGTGCGGCAGCTGCCGTCGCGGAACCAGCCGGTGAGGGGTTCGCAGCTGCAGAGCTCCAGGGGTTCCCCCAGCACGTTGAGCGTTTCTGGACTGGCGGCGGCCTGGGACGCGGGAGTGGTTGTCATGGTGCGAACGACTGGAAGCGAGGAATGGCGCGGGGAGTGGGGTGCCGAAGAACCAGGGATCCAGGCGAAAACCTGGCCCAGGTGGTTGACGGACTGCGGGGGTGAGGCGTTAAAGGTCTTGCAGGCGGTTCGTCCGTCGTTGTGCGCACCCCCTTCATGAGCTGGGAATTCACCGAAGATGCGGCCTTTCTGGCCCTCTGCGACGCCTACAAGGAGAGCGGCGAACCCTCTGCCATGGAATTCCTGGCCCACGGGGAGGGAGCCTTCCACTTCCAGGAGCTGAGCCAGAACGCCGCCGGTGAAGGCATCGACCTGAGCGACTCCTCCGACCTGGAGCAGTTCCAGCAGGAGGTGATCGATGCCCTCGAGGAGATGTGCAGCTGAAGGGGCTCAGCCGTAGAAGAAGGCGATCTCCTTGTCCTTGAGACCCTCCCAGCCGGCCTGGGCCAGCCGGGCGTCGAGGGTGGCCTGGTCGAAATGCTTGGAGCCGGTCTTGACGATGCGGTTGCGCATCGACTTCTTCACGCCGCTGCGGGCCCGCTGGCTCTCCAGTTCCATCACCTCGTTGTAGAGGGCGAGCATCTCCGCTGGGATCGGGGTGCCGTCGAGATCGAGGCCGGCCTGGATGGCCGCATCCACGCCGTCGGGGCCTGCGATTGCCATGGGGTCTGGGTTGGGGCCTGGCCAGGCTAGGGCTGGGACCCCGGAACCATGGGGGAATCAGGCGCTGAAATAGCGGGCCTGGCTGTGCAGGGCCACCAGGGCGGTGGTGCTCTGCTCGGGGTGGAGCTGCTCGCTCTCGTCCATGCTCAGACCGATGCGGTCGGCACCCAGCCAGTCGAGCTGTTGGCGCGAGTCACCCACGTTGGGACAGGCGGGATAGCCGAAGGAGTAGCGGCTGCCGCGGTAGCGCTGGGCCAGCACATCGCGCAGGGGCATCTCCGCGGGGTCGGGATGGCCGAGTTCGCGGCGGATACGGGCGTGGGTCCACTCGGCCAGCGCTTCGGCCATCTGCACCGCCAGGCCGTGGAAATAGAGATAGTCGCTGTACTGGTCGGCGGCGAACAGCTGCTGGGCGAAGCTGGACGCCTGCTCGCCCATGGTCACCGCCTGCATGGGCAGCACGTCCGTGGGCCTGGTGGCGCCCTCAGGGGCCAGCGCGAGGTCGCGGTAGAAGTCGGCGATGCAGTAGCGGTTGCCGGAGCGCTGGCGCGGCAGTGCAAAGCGGCCCAGCTCGACGCCGGCAGCTGAGGGGGCGGCATCGGGCGCCATGCCCGAGGGATCGAACAGCACCACGGCATTGCCGCTGCGGCCGCAGGGGAAGTAGCCGTAGGCCACCCTGGGCTTGAGCAGCCCCTCCTGCAGGCAGCGGGCAATCCACTGCTGCAGCACCGGCTCGGCCTTCTCGGCCAGCATCGCCTCGTAGTCGGCCCGCGACTGCTGCTGGCTCTTGCGCAGCTGCCACTGGCCGGCGAACAGGGCATTGCGGTCGAGGTAGGCAAACACCTCCTGCAGGTCGATGTCGGCCTCGCTGAGCAGCTGGCTGCCCCAGAAGGGGGGCGTGAGCGCCGGCTGCTCAGGCACGGCTTCGGAGCGGCTGTCGTTGGGACCGGCTGCAGCGCTCTGGCTGGCTTCAACTGCTGCCGCTGCGTCTGCGGCGGCTGTCTCTGCCTCCTGGCCGTCAGCTTCGGCTGCAGCGCCGGCTTCAGGGTCTTCGCTGCGGCCGCCGAGGCCCAGGCCTTCGGGGGCACCGTTGAGGAACCCCTGATGGTCGTCCCAGGCCTGGGCTGCCTTGGCCTCCATCAGGGCATCCATGAAGCGCAGATCGGCGAAGGCATCACGGCCGTAGATCACCTGGCCCCGGTAGGCGGCGCGGCAGTCGCCGTGCACGAAGCGGGGGGTGAGGGCAGCACCGCCGAGGATCACCGGCACCGCGATCCCCGCCTGGTTGAAGGCCTCCAGGTTGTCCTTCATGAAGGCGGTGGATTTCACCAGCAGGCCGCTCATGGCAATGCAGTCGGCCTGGTGCTGTTGCTGGGCTTCGATGATCGCCTCGCAGCTCTGCTTGATGCCGAGGTTGATCACCTCATAGCCGTTGTTGGTGAGGATAATGTCCACCAGGTTCTTGCCGATGTCGTGCACATCGCCCTTCACCGTGGCGATCAGAAACCTGCCCTTGGCCGAGCTCTTGTTGCTTCCTTCCGGGCCCTCCACCTTCTCCATGTGGGGTTCGAGGTGGGCCACGGCCGACTTCATCGTTTCAGCGCTCTGCAGCACGAAGGGCAGCTGCATCTGGCCGCTGCCGAACAGCTCGCCCACCACCTTCATGCCATCGAGCAGGAAGGTGTTGATGATCTGCAGGGGTGGATAGTTCTGGAGGGCCTCATCCAATGCCGGCTCCAGACCAATCCGCTCGCCGTCGATGATGTGCTGCTTGAGCCGCTCTTCGATCGGCAGATCGGCGAGGGACGGCCCGGAGGCACGGGCCTCCTTGGCGCTCACCCCCTCGAACAGGGTGGTGAGGGCGGTGAGCGGGTCGTAGGTGCAGATCGCGCCCGGTTGATCACTCTCAAAGCGGCGCCGGTCGTAGATCAGATCCAGGCACACCTGCTGGTGTTCGTCGCTGATCTTGGCCAGGGGCAGGATCTTGGCCGGGCTCACGATTGCCGCGTCCATGCCGGCCTGGCAGCACTCGTGCAGGAACACCGAATTGAGCACGATCCGGGCCGCTGGTGACAGACCGAAGCTCACATTGCTCACGCCCAGCACCACATGCACGCCGGGCAGACGCTCGCGGATCATGCGGATCGACTCCACCGTGGCGGCGCCATTGAGCCGGTCTTCCTCGATGCCGGTGGAGATCGGCAGGGCCAGGGGGTCGTAAAAGAGTTCGCGGGCCGGAATGCCGAATTCCAGGGCGTCGCGGTAGGCGCGCTGGGCAATGGCGAATTTCATCTCGGCCGTGCGGGCCATGCCCTCCTCATCGATGGTGCCGATCACCACGCCGGCGCCGTAATCGCGGGCCAGTTCCAGCACCTTGAAGAACCGCTCCGGACCGTCTTCGTAGTTGGTGGAGTTGAGCAGACACTTGCCGCCGGCCACCTTCAGGCCCGCCTCCATCTTCTGCCACTCGGTGGAATCGAGCATCAGCGGCAGGTTCACGTTGGTGACCAGCCGGCTCACCAGCTCGTGCATGTCGCGCTCACCGTCGCGGCCCACATAGTCGACGTTGACGTCGAGCACATGGGCGTTCTCCTTCACCTGGCTCCTGGCCACCGCCACCAGGCCATCCCAGTCTTCCTCCGCCAGCAGCTCGCGCACCTTCTTGCTGCCACTGGCGTTGAGCCGCTCGCCGATGATCAGGAAGGAGTTGTCCTGCAGATAGGGCGTGGTGCCGTAGATCGAGGCCGCCGCCGGCTCCATGTTCAGGCTGGGGCGCGGATCGGCCGGCTCGCTGGCGCCGGCGGACTCCGCCGGCGCCTCAGGCTGCAGGGCGGCCCCCCGCACGGGCCGGGGTGCCGCCTTCATCTCCCCCGCCAGCTCCGCCAGGGCGCCGATGTGGGCCGGGGTGGTGCCGCAGCAGCCACCGATCACCTGCACGCCGAGGTCTTCGACGAAGTGCAGCAGCTGCATCTTCATCTCGACCGGCGTCAGCCGGTAGTGGGCCACGCCGCCGATGTTCTCCGGCAGGCCGGCATTGGGGATGCAGCTCACCACGAACGGGCTGTGCTCACTGAGATAGCGGATGTGCTCCTTCATCTGCTCCGGGCCGGTGGCGCAGTTGAGGCCGAGCACGTCGATCGGGAACGGCTCCAGGATCGCCAGGGCGGCGGCGATGTCGGAGCCCACCAGCATCGTGCCGGTGGTTTCCATGGTGATGCTCACCATCAGCGGCCGGCGCTGGCCGGTGCTACTGAAAGCCGCCTCGATTCCCTGCAGGGCCGCCTTGATCTGCAGCACGTCCTGGCAGGTCTCCACGATGAACAGGTCCACATCGCCCGCCAGCAAGCCCTCGGCCTGTTCGGCAAACGACGCCTTCATCACGTCGAAGCTGACGTGACCCAGGGTGGGCAGCTTGGTGGTGGGCCCCATCGACCCCGCCACGAAGCGAGGTTTCTCCGGAGTGGAATAGGCGTCGGCCATCTCCCGGGCCAGCTCGGCAGCCCGCTTGTTCAGGGCGAAGGCCTGATCCGCGATGTCGTATTCCGCCAGCACCAGCGACGTGGCCCCGAAGGTGTCGGTCTCGATCACATCGGCGCCCACCTCCAGAAACTGGCGGTGCACCGCCTGCACCGCATCGGGCCGGGTGACCACGAGATACTCGTTGCAGCCCTCCAGGGCCGCCCCGCCGAAGTCTTCAGCGGTGAGATCCATCTGCTGCAGCGAGGTGCCGGTGGCGCCGTCGAACACCAGCACCGGCCGCTCGGGGGCATGCAGCCGCTCGAGAAAACCGACGCGCGCCGTGGTGGGTGCGGTGTGATCGATTCCGGAGCTCGCCACCACCATCAGCCGTCGAGACGCACGCGCGACACCCAGTGGTCATAGGCGGGATCGCGCCCTTCCGTGATCGCCGTGAGACGCTCCCTGATCCGCTCCATCACCGGACGGGCGGTGGGCAGCTCGGTGGTTTCCACCCGCCGCACCGGCGTGACCTTGGCGGCGGTGCCACTGAGGAACACTTCGTCGGCCACGAACAGCTCGCTCTTATCCACCGCCCGCTCGATCACCTCCAGGCCCATGGCCCTGGCTAGCTCGATCACGCTGGCGCGGGTGATGCCCTCGAGGATGTCCTGATCCACACCCGGGGTGATCAGCGCGCCGTCGCGCACGATGAACAGGTTCATGCCGCTGGCCTCGCTCACCTTGCCGCGGCTATTGAGCAACAGGGCCTCATCGAAACCGCTCTTGACAGCCTCGGTCTTGGCCAGGGAGCTGGTGATGTAGGCGCCGCTGATCTTGCCGCGCAGGGGCAGGGAGCGGTCCTCCTGGCGGGTCCAGGAGCTGATCCGGCAGCTCACCCCTTCGGGCGAGAGGTAGTCTCCCAGTTCCAGGCCGTAGATGAGAAAGTCAGTCTCGATGTTGTGCAGGCGGGGGGCGATTCCCAGGTCGCTGGTGTAGACGAACGGGCGCAGATACACCGGACAGGTGGGTTTGTTGGCCCTGAGGAATTCGCCGATGGCCTCGTGGATCGTCTGCTCCTTCAGCTCGGTGAGCAGCAGCCGGGCGCTCTGGCTGAGACGGCGGGCGTGGCGGTCGGCGCGGAACAGCAGGATCTCAGCGGGATCGTTGGGGTTGGGCAGGGCCCGCATCCCCCCGAAGGCGCCGGTGCCGTAGTGCAGGGCATGGGTGGCCACCGACAGGGTGGCCTCGGCGAAGGGCACGCACCTGCCACCGAACCAGGCATAGGGAAGGAACTGGTGCATGGCAGCGGGACGGGGGCGGAGCGCCGGAGATGCCCCGATCTTCTCACCGCAGCCAGCAGGATGGGGACATGCACAGGCTGGCAGCGATCCCAGGAGCGGAGGACGGGGGCGGCATCGCCTTCATCGAGCAGGAGCCGGCGCCGGTGCTGCTGCTCACCAGCGCCGACACCGACCTGCTCTGCCTGGAGCCGTTGCTGCAGGCCGAACCGCAGCTGCTGGGGGCGGAGCTGCGCGGTCTGAACCTGGCGGCCCTGGCCCATCCGGCGGTGGTGGATCACTACCTGACCTGCACCGCCCAGGCGGCGCGGCTGGTGGTGGTGCGGCTGCTGGGCGGGCGGGGGCACTGGAGCTATGGGCTGGAGCAGTTGCGGCAGTGGGCCGTGGCGGCGCCGGCACGGCAGCTGCTGGTGCTGGCGGGCACCGCCGAGGAGGAGCAGGGCCTGGCCGAGCTGGGCACGGGCGATCCCGCCCTGGCCGTGGCCCTGGCCCGCTGCCTGCGGGTGGGCGGCCCGGCCAACGGCCGGGCGGTGCTCAGCGCTCTGGGTGCCCTGCTGCGGGGGGAGCCCGTGGCGGCGCCGGAGCCGCAACCCCTGGCCGATCCCCTGCCCCACGACTGGCGTGACGAGCCGGGCGAGCGCATCGGCGTGATCGCCTACCGCGCCCTCTGGCAGGCGGGCGACCAGGAGCTGATGGAGGCACTGCTGGAGCGGCTGCGCCAACGTGGGCTCTGCCCCCGGGCCCTGTGGGTGAGCGGCCTGCGCGACGCGGCGGTGCAGCGGGGGGTGGAGCAACTGCTGGGCCGCGAACGGGTGCAGGCGGTGCTGTGCTGCACGTCGTTCGCCTCGGTGCAGTTCGAGCAGGCGGGCCTGGGGGCGCCCCTGTGGGAGGCCCTGGACGTGCCGGTGCTGCAGCTGCTGCTGGCCAGCCAGCCCCGCCAGCGCTGGCAAGCCAGCAGCATCGGCCTGGCCCCCACCGACCTCACCCTGCAGGTGGCCCTGCCGGAGCTCGATGGGCGCATCACCACCCGCATCGGCGCCTTCAAGGAGTGCGTGGGCACGGGCGAGCAGCTGGGGGGCGCCCTGCAGCGCTACCGGCCCGACCGGGAGCGGCTGGCCTGGGTGAGTGAGCTGGCCGCCAACTGGATCGGCCTGCGCCGCACCCCGGCCGCCCGGCGGCAGGTGGCCCTGGTGCTGGCCAACTACCCCACCCGCAACAGCCGGCTGGCCAACGGCGTGGGCCTGGACACGCCGGCCTCGGCGGCGGCGATGCTGCACTGGCTGCGGGCGGAGGGCTATGGCCTGGCCGGGGAGCTGCCCGCCGGTGGCCAGGCCCTGATCGAGGCCCTGCTGGCCGGCCGGAGCAACGATCCAGAGAGCGGCCACCGGCCCGCGCTCGACCATCTGCCCCTGGCCCGCTACCGCAGCTGGTACGACCAGCTGCCGGCGCCTGGCCGCCAGCGGCTGGAGGCGGTGTGGGGGCCGCCGGAGCAGGACGCCGGCCTGGAACGCCTTTCCAGCGGTGAGCTGGGGTTTGCGGTGCGGGGCCTGCGCTTCGGGCGGGTGTGCCTGCTGATCCAGCCGGAGCGGGGCTACGACCGCGACCCCAGCCTCAGCTACCACTCACCCGACCTGCCCCCCACCCACGCCTACCTGGCCCAGTACCTCTGGCTGCGGCAGGTGTTCGCCGCCCAGGCGGTGGTGCACGTGGGCAAGCACGGCAACCTGGAGTGGCTGCCCGGCAAGGGGCTGGGGCTCTCCGACCAGTGCTTCCCGGAGTGGGCCCTGGGGCCGCTGCCCCACCTCTATCCGTTCATCGTGAACGACCCGGGGGAGGGCTCCCAGGCCAAGCGGCGCAGCCAGGCCGTGATCCTCGACCACCTCACCCCGCCCCTGGGCCGGGCGGGGCTGCACGGCGAACTGCAGCAGCTGGAGGCCCTGCTGGATGAGTACTGGGAGGCCAGCCAGGTGGGCGGCGGCGAGCGGGCGGCCCTGCTGCGCCGGCAGCTGGAGCAGCGGCTCGCCGATCTGGATCTGCCCCTGGGGACCGGGGCCGAGCTGGAGGCCCGCCTCGATGCGGCCGATGGCTACCTCTGCGAGCTGAAGGAGGCCCAGATCCGCCTGGGACTGCACCGCTACGGCCAGCTGCCGGAGGCGGCGGAGCTGGCGGAACTGCTGCTCTGCCTGGCCCGGCCGCCCCAGGCGGGTGTGGCCGGGCTCACCCAGGCCCTGGCCCGCGACCAGGGCCTGGAGCTCGACCCCTGGGGCGACCCGGAGGACCAGCCCCTCAGCGAAGCCGACCAGCGCATGCTGCAGCCGGCGCGGCGGGTGGGCGATGGTGTGGAGCGGCTGGAGCAGCAGGCCCTGGAGCTCTGCCGGTGGGCCCTGGGCCAGGCCCAGGTTGCTGAGCAGGAGCTGGCCACCAGCGAGCGAGCGACTCCAGCAGCGCTGATGGCGCCGCCTCCATGGCCGATCGGCCCCCACACGGCACCGGTGCTGGGGCACCTGCGCCAGGAGTTGGTGCCGCGGCTGCTGGCCTGCGGCACGCAGGAGCGGCTGGCCTTCCTGGCGGGCCTGGAGGGCCGCCGGGTGGCCGCCGGCCCCTCCGGTGCCCCCACCCGCGGCAGGCCCGACCTGCTACCCACCGGCCGCAATTTCTATTCGGTGGACCTGCGCGGCCTGCCCACCGAGGCCGCCTGGGACCTCGGCCGCCGCAGCGCCGAACTGCTGCTGGAGCTGCACCTGCAGGAGGAGGGGGAGCACCTGCACAGCCTGGCCCTGTCGGTGTGGGGCACCAGCACGATGCGCAACGGCGGCGAAGACATCGCCCAGGCCCTGGCGCTGCTGGGGGTGCGGCCGCTGTGGGATGGGCCGACGCGGCGGATGGTGGACCTGGAGGTGATCCCCCTGGCCCTGCTCGGCCGGCCGCGGGTGGATGTGACCCTGCGCATCTCCGGCCTGTTCCGCGACGCCTTCCCCCAGCTGGTGGCCTGGGTGAACCGGGCCACGGCCCTGGTGGCGGCCCTCGATGAGCCGGAGGAGCAGAACCCGCTGGCGGCGGCGGCGCGGCGGGAGGGCACGGCAGCACGGGTGTATGGCTCGGCGCCTGGGGCCTACGGGGCGGGGCTGCAGGGCCTGATCGACAGCGGCCAGTGGGAGACGCGGGCCGATCTGGGCGAGGCCTTCCTCAACTGGAGCAGCTGGCGCTATGGCGCTGCCGAGGGTGACGGCTCAGCCTTGGCAGGGATGGCCCATGGCCCGGCAGGGGCAATGGGCATCGAGGCGGCGGCCGACCGCCAGGGGCTGGAGCAGCGCCTGCGCAGTGTGCAGGTGGTGCTGCACAACCAGGACAACCGGGAACACGACCTGCTCGATTCCGACGACTACTACCAGTTCCAGGGCGGGCTCAGCGCCGCCGCTGAAACCCTGCAGGGTGAGGCGCCGGCGGCCTGGTTCGGCGACCACTCCCGCGCCGCGCGGCCGCGCCTGCACCGGCTGGAGAAGGAGTTCGACAAGGTGCTGCGCTCCCGGCTGCTCAACCCCCGCTGGATCGCCGGCATGCAGCGGCACGGCTACAAGGGGGGCTTCGAGATGGCGGCCAGCCTCGACTACCTGTTCGCCTACGGCGCCAGCACCGGCCGGGTGCCGGACTGGAGCTACGGGGCCGTGGCCGAGCACTGGCTCGGGGACCCGGGCGTGCGGGCCTTTCTGGAGGCGACCAACCCCTGGGCCCTGCGCGACATGGCCGAGCGGCTGTTGGAAGCCCACCACCGGGGTCTGTGGAGCGGCGCCGGCGATGGGCAGCTGGCCAGCCTGCGGCAGCTGGTGCTGGCGGCAGAGGCGCTGGTGGAGCAGCGCTGAAGGCCTCAGCTGTTGAGGTCCTTCACCATCTGCTTGAAGGGGTCGATGGCACCGGGCTTGGCCGTGTTCAGGGCGCTGGGTGGGTTGGTCCCAGTGGGCTGGGAACCGGCCCTGGCAGCGGCGGCCTCCTGCTCCTGCTTGATCGCCGCCGGACCGCCGGGCACGTTCACACCCAGGGCGGAGCCCTTCTT
This sequence comes from Cyanobium sp. M30B3, assembly GCA_018399015.1. Classification (GTDB taxonomy): domain Bacteria; phylum Cyanobacteriota; class Cyanobacteriia; order PCC-6307; family Cyanobiaceae; genus NIES-981. The sequence continues at coordinate 1,597,373 of CP073761.1, read as the reverse complement.
GCGCTGGTCGAGCTCAGCCTGGGACATCGGCTGGGCGAAGGTCTTCTTCACCGGCTTGGGCACGCCATCGCTGAGGCTGGCCGGGCCGGATTCCACAGCGGCTCCGGGCAGACCCTCGGACACCTTCTCCAGCGTGGCCTCCATCGAGGCCACCTCGGCCACCATCTCCTTGTTGCCAGGGTTGTCGGCCGTGCCCGGGAAGGTGCGACGGATGGTGTTGGAGCGCCGCATGAACGTCACGTCGCCGAGGCTGCTCGACTGGTCGGCGTCGAGATACACGGTTTCGGCGGGCTTGCGGGCCTTGGGGCCGCTGTCGGCACTGGGGGCGCTGTTGGCGCCGGAGCCGGAGGAGAACAGGCGATCAAACAGACCCATCGACTGGCAAGGGAAAGCGTCAGCAAACCCTAGCGGCCGTGGAGCGCCAGCCCATGGGTATCCGTACCACAACTCTGCAAAAGCCCCCGGCGGCAGAGGTCGCGGGCGATCGCCTCACACACCAGTGGCGTGGGCTGCCAGCGTGGCTGCATCTGGTAGTCGTACCAGGTTTCGGCGCCGTCGAAACCGAGCTCGGCCGCCGCGGCAAGCAGGGTGGCGAACGGCAGGCGGTAGCGGGCAGGGTGGGCCAGCAGGGCCAGGCCATCGGCCGCGCGGATGGCGGCCAGCACCTGTTCGGCATGCAGGGCCGGCCCCACCACGCTGCTGCCCTGCAGGTAGGGCTCGAGGCTGGGGTGCTCTGCGGCGAAGCCGAGGGCGAGCACGTGCACCAGGCAGCCCTCCAGCAGGCAGCTGATCTCCACGCCGCGCCACAGAGTGGGCACGGTGTGGCCGCGCCGGCGCGCTTCCTCCAGGGCGGCTGCCACCCCCTCACTGCCGGCGATGGCGTGGTGGTCGGTCACGGCCAGGTGCTCCAGACCGATGGCGATCGCCTGCTCGGCCAGCTGCTCGGGCCGCAGGCTGCCGTCGCTGTGGGTGGTGTGGCAGTGGAAGTTGAGCCGCGTGGGGCAGCAGGCCGGCGTGACCGAGGCCAGCACGGCAGCAAGGGGGTGATCGTGGCGAGGGGTTCGGCCCATGGCTGGGGAAGGACGGTCAGCCGGCGGCGCTGGCGGCCGCCTCGCGCTCGGCCCGCAGGCGCCGCCAGCGGGCATAGAACTGAATCGAGGCCGCCATGAACACCACCAGGGCCACGATCAACCAGGTGGCGACACCGGTGGGGAACTGGTTCTTGAACACCACCAGCATCACCACGATCACCAGCAGCAGGGTGGGCAGCTCATTGAGCGCCCGCAGCTGGCGGCCGCTCCACTGGCAGGTGCCCTGGCGAAGGCGGCCCATCAGCCGGTAACAGAAGGCGTGGTAGGCCAGCAGGGCGAGCACGAAGGCCAGCTTGGCGTGCATCCAGCCCTGCTGCAGCCAGGCGGGGTTCACGCTCAGCAGGCCCACGGCGCACCCCACCGCCACCACCATGCCGGGGGTGGTGATGATGTTGGCCAGGCGCCGCTCCATCAGGGCGTACTGGTCTTCGAAGGCCTGGCGCAGGGGCGGCAGCAGCTCGGCGGCCTCGCGGTGGTAGATGAACAGGCGCACCAGGTAGAAGAGCCCGGCGAACCACACCACCACCCCCACGATGTGCAGGGTCTTGAACCAGAGGTAGGCCTCGGGTGGCCAGGTGAGAGCAAACAAGCTGGGAACGGACATGCTGCAGACAGGCTCGTTCCCAGCAGGTTAGGGATTGGTGGTGTGCTGATCAGGCGCTGGTGCCTGGGTACACCAGTTGAGCGACCGCATCGCCCAGGGCAATGCCGAAGGTGTGATCTGCTCGATAGTGGATACCTGCCCACATTCGTGCCAGGCCAGCGTTGTCGGCCAGGTTGTCGAGCTCCCGAGTGTCCTCCGGATCAGTGAAAAAGCGCTTGAGAATCGCTGCAGTGGCACCGCCCACAGTGCTGTGACCAGACGGGTAAGTGGGATGGCGCGGCACCCCGGAAAAGCCGGTCGGATTTGAGATCTCGTCGCCCGATTCATTGAAGCCGTACAGAACGGTGAGCCCTTCGGTCAACACTTCCGTTGGGCGGGGCTTTAGGCGGGAGACTGGCTCAATCCACTTGTAGTGCCATGCAGCAAGGAGGGCCGTGGAAATCACGGCGTTGAGGGCCTCCCAGATGAATGCTTGTTCCGTTGGGGGTTTTGCATACTTTTTGAAAAGCACACTCAGGGCCATCCAACCTCCGAGCAATGGGGTGTCGTTCTCAAACCAGCGGGCAAGATCGGCACCGGTCTGGATGGTTGGACCACCTACTTTGTGTTGGTCCTTGAATCCTGAGCGATCGTTTGCACGAGCCTGTAGGAACTGTGAAAGAGGAGCTCGTTCACGACCAGCTGCCGCAGAGCCAATCTCATTTGAACAACGTTTGTCCTGTAACTCAAGCAACTCCTCTAGTTGATTAGCCAAATCTTGTCTGCTAGCGGGAAACGCATGTACGGCCAACAGAGGATCGCCAACTTCGCGGATCTCGTGAATAGACGGTAGCCGCAGGCGTGAACTGGCGATGGCCAAAGCACCGTAGGGATCCACCTGACTGCCTCTTAAGGCATAAGGGCTGAGTGGCATTACAAATTCAACCATAACAGAAACCCTGAATAATGATTTGGTTTTGGAAAGCCAGGACTGGCCAACTTCAAACTATCCCTTGATGGCGGCTTGAGGACTAGAATTCAGTATTCTTTACACCTGACAACAGATTTTAGGTACGCTTGCTGTAGATCCGAAGACAAGCTGATGATCTATGCACATCGGCCTTCCTTCCAGGATAATGCCAACCATGGTGAGCGGATCAGGGCTCATCCCCGCTGGCCCTGCTCGCGCAGGTCTTCCCAGAGATGGGTGTGGTTGAGCAGCAGGTCCTTGATGCCGTCGCGCACGCTTGAGGAGTTGAGGGCCTGGCTGCTCATCGCCTGGTGGGCGTCGAGGGCGCCGATGATCGCGTCCATCAGCTCGGTGCCGAAATCGGGGGAGTTGGCGAACTGCTCCTTGCTGTTGGCGGCGGCCTGCTGCCGGAGGGTGGGCGACTCCAGCAGCCGGCCGCGGATCACCGAGCGCACGTAGGTCACCTTGTCGCCGTCGCTGAGCTCACCGCCAAAGAGATCGTTGAGCTTGGCGATGATCTCGGCGAGCTCCACCTTGTCCTTGTCCTGCACACTGCCGCCGCCTGGCGCCATGCCGGCGATGGCGATGCTTTCGCCCTGCTGGAGATCGAGGGTTCTGGTGCCGCGATCACGGAGGTGATGGTGGGTGAGCACCACCTTGGAGAGGTCCACCGTGTTGATCTCGCGCTCGAATTCCAGCAGGGGCAGCAGGGCCTTGTAGAAGAGCGCCCGTTTCTCCAGGCCGGTATTGGCGTAATCGAAGATCTGGGAGAGGAAGGTGTAGAAGCGGCCGTAGGCGCCCATGTCGCTGCGGAACAGGGTGAGGGCGTCCAGTTCCTGCTTGGCGCGCTGAAGTGCCTCGCCGTCGTTGATTGCCTCGGCCTGGCGGTAGGCGAGGCGGGCTTGCTTGTGGAGGGTCATCAACCGCTGGGCCACGGGCTCGATCGCCGCCATCAACTGGCTCTGGCGGGCTTTGTCGCTGCGGCTGCCATCAAGCAGCGCCTTCACCACCCGGTCGATCTCGACCTCGTCGTAGTGGCCCTGGGCATCGAGCTTGGTCTTGAGGTCGAGGATCAGGTTGGGATCGGTGGCCTCGGCCAGCTCGGCGGTGGCGTAGTAGGTCTTGAAGGCAGCGAGGATGGCGTCGGGTTCGTTGACGAAATCCACCACGTAGGTGGTGTCCTTACCCGGATAGCAGCGGTTGAGGCGGGAGAGGGTCTGCACCGCCTGGATGCCATCGAGGCGGCGGTCCACATACATGCCGCAGAGCAGCGGCTGGTCAAAGCCGGTCTGGAACTTGTTGGCCACCAGCAGGATCTGGTAGCCGCTGCCCTTGAACGCCTCGCGGATGTCGCCCTTGAGGCCGGGGTTGAGGGTGGCGCTGCGTTCGGTGAACCCATCCGGGCCGAGATCCGGATCGCTCACCTCGCCACTGAAAGCCACCAGGGTGCCAAGGGGATAGCCCTTGTCCGTGATGTACTTGTCGATGGCGAGCTTCCAGCGCACCGCTTCCTTGCGGGAGCCCACCACCACCATCGCCTTGGCCTTGCCATCGAGCAGGGGCCAGACGAACTGGCGGAAGTGCTCCACCACGATCTGCACCTTCTGGGCGATGTTGTGGGGGTGGAGCTTCACCCAGCCCATCAGTTTCTTGAGGGCGGCGCTGCGCTCCACCTCCTCGCTGGAGAGGTTCTGGCCGTTCTGGGCGAGCTGGAAGGCGAGCTTGTAGGAGGTGTAGTTCTGCAGCACATCGAGGATGAAGCCCTCCTCGATCGCCTGGCGCATCGAATACACGTGGAAGGGCGCCGGCAGATTGCCGGGGCCGGCCGGCTCGTTGGGGTTGGGCCGGCGGCCGAAGAGCTCCATCGTCTTGGCCTTGGGCGTGGCGGTGAAGGCCACGTAGGTGATGCCGCTGCTGCCGGCGCGGGTGGCCATGTCGGCGGTGAGCAGGTCGTCGATCGACACCTCGCCGCCATCAGCCAGGTCGGCCAGGTCGGCGGCGGAGAGCACCTTGCGCAGCTTGAGGGCGGCGTCGCCGGTCTGGGAGCTGTGGGCCTCATCGGCGATCACCGCGAAGCGCTTGCCGCTGGTGGCGGTGAGCTCCTGCATTTTTTTGATCAGGGCCGGGAAGGTCTGGATGGTGCAGACCACGATCTTCTTGTCGCCGGAGAGAGCCGTGGCCAGCTGCTCGCTCTTGATCCCCTTCTCGGTGGTGATCGCGGCCACCACCCCCTTGCGTCGCTCGAAGTGCTCCAGGGTTTCCTGCAGCTGGGAATCGATCACGCTGCGGTCGCTCACCACCAGCACCGTGTCGAAGAGCTTGCGGTCGTTGGCGTCGTGCAGGTCGGCGAGCAGGTGGGCGCTCCAGCCGATCGAGGCGGTTTTGCCCGAGCCTGCGGAGTGCTGGATCAGGTAGCGCCGGCCGGGGCCTTCTTCCAGCACGGCCTTGAGCAGCAGGCGGGTCACGGCCAGCTGGTGGTAGCGGGGGAAGACGATGCGGCGGATCTGCTTTTTCTGGTCGCGCTCAGCGATGCAGTAACGGCCGAGGATCTCCAGCCAGCTGTGGCGCTCCCACACTTCCTCCCAGAGATAGGCGGTGCGGTGCCCTTCCATCACAGGATTACCGGCCCCGCAGTCGGGTCCACCGGGGTCGCTGCCGCGGTTGAAGGGCAGGAACTGGGTGCGGGGCCCTTCCAGGCGGGTGGTGATCTGCACCTCGCGATTGCTCACGGCGAAGTGCACCAGGGCGCCGCTGGGGAAGGAGAGCAGGGGTTCGGGGGCCTGGCCGACGGCCCTGGGCAGGCGGTCGGTTTTGTATTGCCAGATGGCGTCGGCGATCGACTGGGTGTTGTCGGTCTTGAGCTCACAGGTGGCCACCGGAATGCCGTTGAGCAGAAGAACGAGATCGAGGCAGTTCTCGTTGCGGCTGGAGTAGCGCACCTGGCGCAGCACGCGCAGGCGGTTGGCGTTGTAGCGGGCCAGGATCTCGGGATTGAGCCCGAAGGCCGGCTTGAACTCGGCAAGCTTGAGGGCCTTGGGCAGCCCGAGCACCTCCACGCCGTGGCGGAGCAGATCGAGGGTGCCGGCCTGATCGAGCTGCTGGCGCACGCGCTGCAGCAGGGTGGCTTCTGCCTTGCTGCCGTGGTTGTTCTGCAGCACTTGCCACGCCTCGGTCTGGGCCTGCTGCACCCAGGCGATCAGATCGGGCGGGTAGAGGGCGAGCTCGCGGTTGTAATCGGCGGCTGCGCCGTCCTGATAGAGCCAGCCATTGGCGCCGAGGTGCTCGCAGATCTCGCGCTCAAAGGCGATTTCGTGGCGGAGGGGCAGGCTAGGCGCTGAAGCAGCTCTGGCCTGGGATTGATCCAGTCACTGCATAGCTGGAACCGATACTCATGGCGAACGCTTCAAAGCAAACCCAACAGCTCCGCCGAGAACGAGCTGCAGAATTCCGGTGCTCCAATCGATCCGCTTCTCGGGCACTGGACGGAAGAGGCTGAACACGATCAGCAAAGCCGCAAATCCGGAGGTGGCTGCGATCATCCAGACCGCCACACGCTCAATGCGGTGCCGTTGGGCTCTATCGGCAGGGTGCTCCGGGGTTCTAATTTCAATCCCGCTGATCGCCGTCTGCAGCTCGCGGGCGTAGGCAGCGGTGATGTCGTCCATCAGATATTGACCAAGGTTTCCACCTGGTCGCCGTGGGCGAACTGCAGCCTGGCCCCTGCTCCCTCCTGTTGCTTGGCGAGCATGTAGAGAGCCAAGGCGCGCCGAAAGACATCGGTCTTGGTGAGACCTTCAGCAGCGGCGAGGGCTTCGAGGCGCTGGTTGACCTGGTCGCTGAGCCGGACCTCAAGGCGGGTGGTGGCCATCGCTCGACAACGCGGGATACGGCAATCATACGGTCGTTTTACGGGGCAGAAGTTGAGGGGGCCAGGGGTCACGCCGCCACCACCTCAACGCTGCAGCGCAGCCCCGGTGCTCGCGCCAAGCGGGCATCAGCCGTGAGTAAGGGAGCCTGCAGCTGCTCAGCCAGCGCCACGTAGAGGGCGTCGCAGGCCGAGAGGTTGGTGCGCAGCTCCCAGGCCCGGGGCCAGAGGCTGCGCGTTGGCTGGCGGCGCAACCCCAGGCGACCGGCGGTGGAGAGGGCCTGGAGCGCCTGACTCTCCTGCAGCTTGTTGGCCAGCACCAGCCGCCGGAGCACCGAGAGCAGTTCGGCGTCGATCAGCTCTGGGGCCTGCAGGTTGTCTGCTGAGAGCCTGGCGCGAGCCGGACCGGCCACCAGCAGGGCATCCACCAGCGCCGAGGCGTCGACCACCAGCATCAGCGATCAGCGCAACTGTCGGCCAGGGCCTCCAGGATGCTGGCCCGTTCGATCGGTAGCGACGGCAAGGCGTTGAGCAGGTCGGCGTTGTCAGCGCGGCGGGCGGCCTCGGTGAGCTCCTGGAGGGCAAAGGTGCTCAGCGGCAGGCCGGCCTGGGCCGCGAGCTTCTCCAGCCGTGCCGCCACCTCATCGGGCACATGGCGGATGTAGAGGGTGCGCATCGATGGGGCTGCTTGCTCGCTGCTAGCAGGCTAGGCGGAACCAGGAGCGGCGCCCTGGGGCTCGCGCTGCAGCTGATGGAGCGTGAGCCCGGCAGCGTTCTTCCATTCAGTCCAGCCGTTGGCACGACGGGCCATCACGGCGATGGCTGCTCCAGACGGCGTCTGGAAGAGATGGTCTCTGGTGAACATGAGACCACCATTGCCGTCTGGTTGCATCACACCCCGATCGACCAGCCGCTGGCGCCACTGCCGTTGGGCAGGAGTGGTGGAGGGGGTCATGGCTTCCCGGGCGATCGAGCCTTCCAGCACCACGAACCCCTCGGCTGTGTAGAGGCCGCGTGCATCCACCCCCGTGCCAGGGCTGCAGCAGTAGAGCGTGTCGGAATCAGGGGGAGGCGAGGATGCCGAGACAACCCGATCGAAGAGCGGAAAGCCGAGGCTGGAGATCAGGGTGTGGCCGGTCTCGAAAATCTCCAGGCACTCAGCTTCCAGTGGTGCGGGGGTGTGGGGCCTGGAGCCGGCGTTGCCGTTGTCGTCCGCGAAGCGGCCGGCATCGCGGATCTGCTTGAGGGCATGCCACTCCAGAAACAGGGCGTGGGTCTGGGTGAGGCTGTTGGTGCGGGAGACGAGCACCAGGACTCGATCCCAGAAGTCCTTCTTCTGGTTGTGAGCCGTTAATCGAGCACGCAGGTCGCCGGTCTGGCCGACGTACACCAAGCGGTCTCCATCTACTGTGTGTTCTCCAATCAGGAAGTAGACGCCCACCTGGGAGCTCTGTTCCATAGACAGGAAGCTGCTCAGCAAGCTTCGTGGGACCTCAATGACCTGGACAATCCGGGTGGTTATCTCGGCAATGCGGATGCCGTGAGGTTCGCCACTTGGCAGGAAGATTTGGATTGTCTTGGGTGTAGTGGTCATTGCTCGCCACCCTCCGCTTCTACCAGCCCTCGGACGTCTATCTGGCCCGTTACTGCGGCGGAGATGAGGGCTGAGCGGCGTTCGTGAAGCAATTTGACCTGATGTTGTGCCGCTTCATTGAACTCGTCGATTCTCCTCGTTTCAACCCGAAGGTAATTGGCTATTGGCTCCTGTTCGGCGAGGGGAATGACAGGAAGGCTCACCTGAAAGAAGTTCGAATATCTCAGTGCCTGGCCATCCCTTACCAGACTGGTTATTGATTGCAGAGCCTGTATGTATGGCGTAGATTTAAATAGCCAGGCAAAGAACTCGGGCAAGACGTCCTTCACTGGTTGGAGCATTACATAGGCCGAGCTGATACTGCCGCGAACTTCAGAGTATTCAAGTCCGCATTGGAAGCTTCTCATGCTGATTACAAAGTCGCCTGGTTCGAGATGCTTCAAGATCTCCTGACCCTTAATGACTTCTACTACGCGTCTCCCCTCAAGCTCTATGAATTCAGATTGTCTGATGATGCCGTGTTTCTGTGATGCTTTTAGTTGTTCGTCATCTGCTCCTGCTGTCTCGTTCCTGAGGGCGAATCTTCGTCGACTCTGCCCTATGCCCCAATGCTCCGGCATCTCCCCCAGCCACTCCACGCCGCTGGGCTTGTAGGCCGGGTAACGGGGGAAGCTCATGCTCGCTCACTCCAGCAGCCCGGCTGCCGATGCAGGTGCATGACAGCCAGAATCAGAACCGTTGATTGGGTGTCGTCAAACGAGTAGATCACCCCATAGGGGAACCTGTGGATCAAGCAGCGGCGTACCGCGTCATTCAGCAGTGGCCACAGGCGCGGATTCGCTTTGATCCGTTCGACTGCGGCGAAAATCTCAATCGCAAATTGATAGCCAAGGCCTGGCTCGTTATCTTCGTAGTGGTTGATCGCAAGATTCAGCTCGTCCTGAGCATCGGGGTGGAAGACAATCTGCATCAGCTCAATCGTCGCCAGATCTCATCAAACAGTTCGTCGCCCGCCACGGGCTGGACGGCGCCAGTTGTGATGTCATGGAGTCGCTTTGTGGCTAGATCAGCCCACTTCTGATCAATGTCAGGCACCGTTTGATTAAGGGAACGGAGGACGCAGTCGGCAATGCGGGCACGTTCCTCTACAGGCAGCGATTGAATTTCCTGGATCAGATCGTCGGTTTTCATGGTTGATCGTGATTCGCTACTCTTGGGCTCATCTTAGCCCCTGCTCCAATTTCTGCCCAGTTCCTGTGAGGGGCAAGGCAGGGGGCTCGCTGCCTGCGCACGCGAAAACCGACGGCCAAGATGGCGTGGAGGGTGTAGTGAGAGAGTTGGCGCCTGACCTGCCGTCCTCCTTCGGATCGAACTTGTAAGAGCGGCTTACAAGTTGAATCTTCCCTATGCTCTTCTTCCTCGTAGATCACCTTGATATGTTGGGTGATGTTTTGCGGTGTGGTCTGGAAGAGATCAGCCATCTGGGCCTGCGTGAGCCACAGGCTCTGATCCTCAAAGCGGCACTGGATCCGTGTTTTGCCGTCCTCTGTCTGGTAGAGCATCAAATCAGAAGGTTGGGTGGCGTTGCCGGGACTGCTCATGGCTGCGGCTCTCCTGGAATCAACCGCTGCAGGTTCGCCCGCACACCGCTGAAATCCACGGCGGCCAGCTGGCCGAGCTGACCCAGCAGCAACCGCTCATCCAGGCTGAACAGTTTGAAACGCACGCAGCAGGCCTGGTTCAGTCCGGCAGCTGCAGGATCCTGAATCGGCCAATCCAGCGGCCAGCAGGAGCGCCTGGCTGTGGTGATCATCGCCAGCAGCAGATGGGCTGAGCCGCGCTAGAAGTCGGGATGCGAAAGCTCCACGGACGGCCGGCGCCGTTGCACGGCACGATCGGTGAGATCCAAAGGGCTCACCAGCCGCACCCGCACACCGCCATCGTCCAGATCCCAGCGCAGCTGATCGCCCTGGCGCAGGTTGAGGGCCTCGCGGATGGCCTTGGGGATCGTCACCTGGCCCTTGGCCGTGATCGTGGCGAGTTCGGTATCCGGCATCGCCTCAAGGAATCAGGATGCCTTGGGTTAAGTGACCTTACTGCCTTACCTCCTTTCTGGATGTCTCAGCGCTCCAGGTCTTCGCACAGCAGGGCCTACTGCTCCAGCTTCAGGGCGGTGGCCACATCGATGCCTTCTGCGGGTGGGTTGGCCGGATTCCGGCGAAACAGCGGCAGTCCTTCGCTGTCGATCTCCAGCGTGTTGTCAGAACCCATCGCTCACCTCAAGGGCCTCCCCAAACCAGCTGAGCTGGGCCGCGGCGGCCTGCAGAGCCGCCGTCGCATCCTCGGGCCCGAACACGACGGCGGGCAGGTCGTCCCCCAGGGCATCCGGATAGCGGGTGGGGGCATAGAGCTTGTCGAGCACCCGGGCCTGGCGTTGCCAACGCTCGGCCTGCTCCACGCCGAGCTCGCGCAGCAGGGCGCTCAGAGAATGGCTGCGCAGGTCGCGGTCGTCCGCTGCCAGCAGGACCTTGATCGCTTGTCGCCCACTTGCTGCGCCAGCCACAACCTGGCCCGGTGGCGCGCGCTTTCCCGACCCATGGAAACCGGCACCCCACCAACAGGCCGGCACTGAGCAGGGGGGCCTTCACGGCGTCGTAGGTGGGCTCGTCCCAGCCCAGCAGCTCGCGCAGCTTGCCGTTGCCGGCGCTGCCGCCGAGGGCCTCCAGGGCGCCGAGCAGCTCCTGCTGCTGGTCGTTGGTTTCCATCCCCTGCTCAGACCCGCGCATCACTGCGGCAAGTCTGGCCCGCTACACCCTGGCGCGATGGCACCACCCACCAGCCACGGCACCCACTGCGGCAGCACCTCGGCGCTGCCGTACCAGCGCTCGGAAAACCAGCCGCCGTGGCCCACCCCCTCCAGCACCAGGGGCTCGGCGCCGGCCAGCAGGGCGGAGCTGAGGGGCACCAGGCCGTCGCCGCGGCTGCTGGGGTCGCCGTTGATGGCGCTGTAGGATCGGGCCGTGAGCCGGCGAGCGCGGGGACGCAGCTGCTCGGGGTCGATGGCGCCGGCCACCGCCAGGTAGGCCAGCTCCCCCTGGAAGAAGGCGCCGGGGTAGCGCCGGTCCACCAGCTGGCGCAGGGCGGTGGCCCGGATCGCCTGGTGGGGGCTGCCCAGGGTCACCAGGCTCTGCACCCGGCCGCGCTGGCCATACACCCGGCCGGCGAACGGTTCATCGCCCAGCAGCAGCCGCAGCATCACACCGCCGGAGCTGTGACCCACCAGGTTCACCCGGCCGTTGGGCGAGGCCGCCGCCAGCTCCAGCAGCAGGGCCTGGGCGCGATCGAGCAGGCGGGTCCAGCCCAGGCTCCAGCTGGTGAGCAGCCAGTCGCCGCGACTGGCCGGCACCACCGCCACCGGCTGGGCCGTGGTCGATGCAATTGCCGCCGCCATCGGCGCGTAGGCCTCGGGCGTGATCAGAAAGCCCCCCAGGATCAGGCTGGGCGCGGGCTGCAGGCTGCTCATTCGCGGAACACCGCCAGGGCCGCCAGCACACCGCCGCCGAAGCCGCTGAGGTGGCCGATCCAGCTCACCCCCGCCGGCGAGAACAGGGGGATCAGGCTGGGCAGCACGCCGCCGTAGGCCACCAGCGTGATCAGCGACAGCACGATCGAGAGGGGACGCTTCTCCAGCCAGCCGATCACCAGCAGGTAGCCCAGCAGTCCGTACACCACCCCGGAGAGGCCGTGGCTGCCCACCGGCCACCACAGCCACACCGGGATCGCGGCCACCAGCACCCCGATCCACACGGCCAGGTAGTCGCGCCGGCCCCGCAACAGCACCAGCCACGACAGGGGAAGGAACACCAGGCTGTTGCCGATCAGGTGGTTGAAGCCGCTGTGGCTGAACGGCGCCGTGAGCACTCCCACGAAGGAGCCCCCCGGCAGCATCGGCAGGTTCCAGCGCCCGCCGAACACCAGCTGGTCCACCAGCTCCTGGCCCCAGGCCACGGCCAGCAGCGCCAGCGGGATCACCAGGTTGGCCCCCAGGCGCGCCAGGGCCTGGTCGAGGCGGCGGGCCAGGGACACGGTGTTGTCAGCCATCTCGTCAGCCATGCAGCAGGTTGATGCGATACAGCACATCTTCGAGGGCATCGGCCGCCAGCAGGGCGGCGTAGCGCTGCGGATTCTCCCCATCGATGCAGCTGGCCAGGGGGTTGAGCACGGTGCTGGGCGTGGGATGGCAGAACTGCACCACGCTCAGCCGGGCACCGCTGCTGCCCGCGGGGGCCACCACCCGGTGCCAGCCCGTGGGGATGCGGCCGTTGCTGAGGCGCTCCAGCATCAGACCGCTGTTGATGATCACCTGGCCCTCCGGCGCCACCGCGTCCACCCAGCTGCCCTCCACCAGCACCTGCAGCCCGGGCGCTGTGGCCCGCGGCAGGGCGGTGATCAGGTTGATGTCGCCATGGGCGGCCGCCCACAGGTGACCGCCCACCGGGGCGGCGGCCATCGGCGGGTAGTGGATCGCCCGGGTGAGGGTGGGCGCGTCGCGCACCACCGCATCGAAGAAGTCCACATGCACCCCCAGGCCCGTGGCGATCACCCGCAGGAAGCGGCGCTGCAGGTCGGCAACGCTGGCGTGGAAGCGCTCCAGCACCGCCGTGATGCCGGGCACGGCCGCCTCGGGCAACAGTTGCTCCGGATAGAGCAATGGAAAGCGGCGACGCAGGGGGTGGTGGGCTGGCAGGGGTGCCGCCCAGTTGAGCATTTCCTTCCAGTCGGCCCGGCTCTCGCCCGCCGCCGTTTCCACCAGGGTGCCGGTGTAGCCGGTCTGGCCGCAGGCCTCGGGCCGGGCGAACGCCCGCTTGCGGGGCTCGTCGAGGGCGAAGAACGCACCCAGCAGCCCGTAGGCCTCATCCAGCAGGTCGGCGGGCAGGTCGCAGCGGGTGAGCACGAAGCCCGTGCCCAGGCTGCGCATCACCCCATCCACCACCGCCGCCCGTTGGCGGGCCGTGCCCTGCTCGAAGGCCAGCAGGTCGACATCGAGGATGGCCAGGGCCAAGTGGTGCCCGCAAGTGCTGCCGGGTCTACTCCACGGGGGCGTGCAGCACCTCCATCAGGGCCAGCAGCGGCGCGCTGTCGGCCTCAGGCAATTCCAGGGTGGCCGCCAGGGTGCTGAGGATGTTCTGCTCGTCGGCCTGCAGCGGGCCATCGGAGCGCATGATCTCGGCGGCCGTGGCGAAGGCGGTGCGACGCAGATCAGGGGTGAGCCCGGCGGCCGCCCGCAGCATCAGCTGCTGGGCGCCCTGGCTGCGCAGCCGCCCCAGCAACCCGTCGATCATCAGGGCCACGTCCTGCTCGGCCAGATCCACATAGGGGTGGCGGTAGTCGATGGCGTGGCGCAGGGCGCGGGTGCCGGCGGGGCTGAGCACCCCGTCCCACGACACGGCGGCCAGGGCGATGGCCAGGAAGGCCTCGGGGGCGGCCATGGCGGACGCATCGCTGGTGCTGGTGGGAGAGCCGCTGTCGGACATGACCTGCATCTCCAGGGTGCCGTTGAGCATCGGGACGAACACGATTGCCCTCAGTTGAAGCAATCGTCGGGGGGTGATTCCGTGCCCCTGGCCACCGAAACGGCCGATTGAGTGCTTGTGCTCAGTTGGGCATGGTCACGAATTCCTCGGCCACCGAGGGATGCAGGGCCATGGTGCGGTCGAAATCGGCCTTGGTGGCGCCCATACCGATGGCGATCGCCGCCATCTGGATGATCTCGGCGGCGTGCTCGCCCACCATGTGGCAGCCCAGCACCTTGCCGGTGGCGCGCTCCACGATCAGCTTGAGCAGCACCCGCGGGCCGCTGGCGGGCAGGGCCTGGCTCATCGGCCGGAAGCGGGCCCGGTGCACCTGGATCGCCTCCTGGCCCAGGCGCTCCACCGCCTGCTCCTCGGTGAGGCCCACGCCGGAGAGCTCCGGCTGGCTGAACACCGCACTGGCGATCAGGTCGTGGTCGACTTGGCGCGGCCGGTTGCCATACACGGTGTCGGCGAAGGCCCGGCCCTCGTCCACCGCCACCGGGGTGAGATTCACCCGGTCGGTGACGTCGCCCACGGCGTAGATGCCCGGCACGTTGGTGCGCTGGTCGGCGTCCACCGGGATGCGATGGCCCTCCACCGCCACGCCGGCGGCTTCCAGGTTCAGCCCCTCGAGGAATGGCCTGCGGCCGGTGGCCAGCAGCACCCCGCCGCAGGCCAGCTGTTCGCCGCTCTGGGTGGTGAGGGTGAGCTGGCCGGGCTCACCGCTGATGGCGGCGGGCGAATGGGCGAAGCGGATCTCAATGCCATCGGCCTGCATCGCCTCGGCCACGGCATCGCTGGCCTCGCGATCGAAGCCGCGCAGCAGGTGATCGCCGCGCACCATCTGGGTGACGCGCACCCCCAGGCCGTTGAGGATGCAGGCGAATTCGCAGGCGATGAAGCCGGCGCCCACCACCACCACCGCCTCGGGCAGGCTCTCCAGCAGGAACATGTCGTCGCTCACCCAGCCCAGCTCGGCGCCGGGGATGGCCGGCCGGTGCGGCCGGCCGCCCACGGCGATCAAGGTGCGCTCGCCCTTGAGCAGCCGCTCGCTGCCGTCAACGGATCGCACCAGCACCTCCCCAGGCCCCTGGAAGCAACCCCAGCCGCTCACCAGCTCCACCCCAGCCTTCTCCAGCAGGCCGATGTGCAGGGTGTTGAGACGGTCCACCTCAGCCCGCACATTGGCCAGCAGCCGCGCCGGGTCGCGGCGCACATCGCCCAGATCCCAGCCGTGGCTGGGGGCGGCCTCGAGCAGGTGGCGGTAGGCCGAGCCGTACACCAGCAGCTTCTTGGGCACGCAGCCGCGGATCACGCAGGTGCCGCCCACCCGGTCGCCCTCCACGATCGCCACCTTGGCGCCGTAGGAGGCGGCGCGCTTGGCGGCGGCCAGGCCGCCGGAGCCGGCACCGAGCACGATCAGATCGAAGCAGTCAGCCATGGGAGAGCGGCGGGGAGAAACGGGTGCGGGGAGAAGGTTGGCGGGCCCGCGGGGGGCCAGCCTGGACACGGCCGCGATGGCCTGGGGAATCCGTGGCCGGATCAGCCCTCGAACTCGCGGCGGGGGGCGGTGACGCCGGCGGGCTCAGTGCCCTTGAGGTAGGCCAGCATCGTGTCGGCGTCGGACACCTCAAAGGGGTCGATCGGGCAGTTGTCGTCGAACTCCGGTTCGCGGAAGATCTTCTCGATCCGCCCGTCGTCCACCAGCATCGAGTAGCGCCAGGAGCGCATGCCGAAGCCCAGGTTCGACTTGTCCACCAGCATGCCCATCTTGCGGGTGAATTCGCCGTTGCCGTCGGGCAGCAGGAACACGTTCCTGGCGCCGATCTGTTTGCCCCACTGGAACATCACGAAGGCGTCGTTCACCGACAGGCAGATGATCTGGTCCACGCCGTGGGCGCGGAACTCCTCATAGAGCTCCTCGTAGCGGGGAAGGTGGTTGGAGGAGCAGGTGGGGGTGAAGGCACCGGGCAGGGCGAACAGCACCACCTTGCGGCCCTTGAAGATCGCGTCGCTGCTGAGGTCCTGCCAGCGGTAGGGGTTGGGGCCGGGCACCGACTCATCCCGCACGCGGGTGTGGAAGGTGACATTGGGAACACGGTCAAGCATGGGTCTGATTGGGAATGGGAAAGGGATGGAAGTGGAGCCGACCCGCTGGCCGGCCAGGGCTCGAGGGAGTGGCTGGCCGGCGGCTGCCGGCGGGGACCCCCTCGCTTGCGCAGGATCCTAACCCATAGTCAATCCGTTTAAGCCTTGTTGCGCATAGCATTGTCTGAGAGCATGCGCTCAGGCTGCAGCCACTGGGTGTAGGGTGATCACAGGTAGGGGTGCTGAACACCCAACTCCTGAAAGCTGAGCCTGATTTCACAAGCCACGCCGGGTGCTGACGGGCGGCTTCACTGAATTTCGCTCTCCCAGGACCAACCCCCTGAGGATCAGCTTCCTGAGCGCCCGCTTACACCGGAAAAGCCCTTAGCGGAACAGCGCACAGCTGCTCTGCGCTGAGCAGGGCGGCGCGCCGCCGGTCGGCACGGAACGGAGTCTCGAACGCTCCGCCGCGGCTGCGGCCTCCGCCATGCACCCGGTTCAGCAGCAGACCACCCTTCCTGCCCTTCACTCCGAACCAGAAAAACCATGACTGAACCCTCCATCACCCCGGCGCTCACCCGAGCAACCCCCACCCGCCATCCCACTGCCATGAAACCCGTCCACAAGCCGAGCGCCGCCAAGCCGGCCGGCGTGAGGCCATCCGGGGCCAGGGCGGCCAGCGTGCGGCCCCACGGTCCGGCGCCCACCTGGGTCGAACTGCTGGGCGAGCGCTGATCCGTTCAGCCACCGCCCCGCCACTGGCCGTCCGCCAGCAGGGGGCGACCGCGCACCTGGCCGCAGCGGCCCAGGTACACCCAGGCCAGCCGGCCGTCCGCGAGGGGCAGCTGCCGCCGCTCGTATTCCCGCGGGTGGTCCTCCAGCTCATCCAGCTGGGCCAGCACCGCTGCCGAAACCGCATACAGCTCCGCCGCCACCGTGGCCGCCGGGTCGTCGCAGGCCACAGCCATCGGATAGGGGCCCAGGCTGTAGAGCCGCAGCCGGCTGATCAGCACCGGCCCCAGCCAGCGGCTGGCCGCCAGCAACCGGTGGTTGCACTCGCCGCGCTTGAGGGTGCCGTACACCGCCACCAGCTCGAGGGAAGGGCAGGTCATGGCGGAGCCAGCCCCTCTTCACCCGCCACCCCCACCCGCAGGCGGGAGCCCCGATCACTGGCTACCACCTCGATGCCACTGCGGATGCGCTCGCGCAGGGCGGCCACGTGGCTGATCAGGCCGATCAGCCGGCCCCCCTCGCGCAGGCGGTCGAGTTCGTCCATCGCCAGCTGCAGACTGTCCGGGTCGAGGCTGCCGAAGCCCTCGTCGATGAACAGGGCATCCAGCCGCACGCCGCCGCTGTGGGCCTGCACCGTGTCGGCCACCCCCAGGGCCAGGGCCAGGGAGGCCTGGAAGGTCTCGCCGCCCGAGAGGCTGGACACCTCCCGCTCCTCGCCAGTGAAGGCATCCAGCACCCGCAGGCCCAGGCCCGCCTTGCTGCCGCGCCGCTGGCCGCTCCCATCGCTGAGCAGCAGCTGGTAGCGGCCGGCGGTCATCAGATCGAGACGCTGGTTGGCGTAGCTGCAGATCTCCTCCAGGTAGGCCGAGAGCACCCAGCGCTGCAGGGAGATGTGGGGACTGCTGCGGCCCAGGCAGCGGTCGGCCACCGCATGCAGCTGGTCGGCCTGCCGCTGCAGGCGCAACACCTCGTCGCTGGCGGCCGCCTGGCGCTCAGCCAGCTCCGCCAGGCCCGCGAGCGCCGCGCTGAGCTGGGCCTGGCGCTGCAGCAGGGCGTCGCGCCGCTGCTGCGCCTGGGCCAGCTGCTGGGCCGGCACCTCCAGGTCGGGGCGCTCGCTGGGCAGGTCCTGCAGGTCGGGATCGGCCAGCTGCTGCTGGTGCTGCAGCAGGGCCTGGTCGTGGGCGCGGATGCGCTCCTGCCAGCCCTGGCGCTCGCCGGCGGCGGCCAGGGCCGCCAGCAGGGCCTCGGCCGTGCTGAAGCCGGCCGCCGCCAGGTCGGCCGCCAGGCGCCTGGCCAGTTCGGCGGCCCGGCTGGCCTCCTGGTTGCGCTGCTGCAGCCCGTCGGCCAACTGGGCCAGCTGCTCCTGCAGCTCGCACTGCTGCCCCAGGATCTCCTCCGGGTTGCGGCCGCCGTGGGGCCCCAGGCCCTGCTCCAACCGCGCCTGCTGCTCCGCCAGCTGGGTCTGCAGTCCGCGCAGTCGCTCCTCCTGCTGGCTGCGCTGCAGCCGCCGCTGCTGCAGCCGCTGCTGGTAGGCCACCATGCGCTCCTCCAGGTCGGCCAGCTGGCGTTCGAGGGCTGGGCCCTCAGCGGCCAGGGTGCGGGCCTGATCCAGCTCCAGCCTGGCCTGGGCCGCCGCCCCATGCACGGCCTGGGGATCGCTGAGCAGCAGGGGCCAGCGGCGGCTGAGTGCCTCGAGCTGGGCGGCGAGCGCACTGCTGTGGCCCTGGGCCTCCTGCACCGCCCGATCCGCCTGCTGCTGGTGCGCATCCGCCCGCTGCAGGGCGGTGTCGCCCAGGCCTGGGTCCACCGTCCGGGCCGGCTGGGGATGGCGGCTGGAGCCGCACACCGGGCAGGGTTGGCCCGCGCTCAGGCCTGCGGCCAGACGGGCCGCCATGCCCTCCAGTTGCCGCTGGCGCAGCTCCAGCACCTGGGTCCGCGCCTGCTGTTGCCGGCGCTGGGCGGCCAGCAGGGCCGCCTCGGCTTCGGCGCTCTGCTGGGCTGCCGCCTGCAGCTGGGCCGACCCCGCCAGTTGCTCCTGGCTGAGGCGGTGGGCCTGCTCCAGTCCCGCCAGCCGGTCGTGGGCGCTGCGCGCCTGCTGGAGCCGCTGCTGGCATTGGGGCAGGGCCGCCTGCACCTGGGCCAGCAGCTCCTCTCCCTTCTGAACCTGGTGGCCCAACTGGGCCAGCTCGGCGCTGGCGTCCTCCATCGCCCGGACGCCCTGCTGCCGCTCCGCCCACAGGGCCACCAGCGCCTGCAGCTCGCTGCAGCGGGCAGCCAGGGCCGCAACGCAGCGGGTGAGCTGGCTGGGCTCCGGCAGGGAGCCCAGGTCAAGGCGCATGAGTTCGGCGGGCAGAAGCACCAGCCGGTCGCGGCGATCAGCCAGGGCGGCCACGGCGGCGGCCAGCTGCTGGTCGCGCTGCCGCAACCGTTCGGCGGCCTGGCGTTCACTCTCCAGGGCGGGCCTCAGCTGCTCGGCCCGCTCAGCCCCGGCCAGCCGTTGGCGCAACTGGTCGATCGCCACCTGCCGGTCAACCGCCTCCTGCAGCCCCTGCTCGGCCGCCTGGCGCCGCCGCCAGCGCTCCAGCAGCCGCTCCCGCTGGGCCAGCTCCCGGCGCAGGGCCTCGCTGCGGGTCTCCGCCTGCTCCAGCTCGGCGGCCAGGCCGCTTGCCAACCGGTGCAGGTGCTGGTGCAGGGCGGCCTGCGCGGCGGGATCGGCGTCCAAGGACGGCTCAGCGGCTGAAGGCTGGTCCTCGCTCCAGGGCTGGGCGATGGCCAGGGCCTGCTCGGCCAGGGACTGCAACTGGCGCCGCCCCTCCAGCAGGGCGACATAGGCCTCGCGGGCGCGGTCGTCGAGCCAGCGGCTCACCCGCTCGTAGAGCACCGTGTCGAAGAGGGTCTTGAGCAGGGCCTCCCGCTGCTCGGCTCCAGCCCGCAGCACCTCGGCGAACCGCCCCTGGGGCAGCAGGATCACCTGGCGGAACTGGGCGGCATCCAGCCCCAGCAGCCGCTCCACCTCGCGGCGAACCTCGGTGACATTGCCGGCAACCGGCTTCTGTGCCCCGGCATCGGCCTCAGCCCCAGCCGTAGCCGCAGGATCGAGCCGCCAGAGGGCGGCGCGGGCAGGCTTGGTGGTGGTGCCCTCGCCGCGGCTGCGCGGCACCTCACAGGCCGGCTGGCGCTGCACCCGCCAGCGGCCACCACCGGCGGAGAACTCCAGCGTCACCCGCGGCACCTGGCCAGGGGCGGCATGGTCGGAGCGCAGGCCCTTGACGCTGCGCTCGCCCGACACCTCGCCGTAGAGGGCAAAGCTGAGGGCATCGAGCAGGTAGGTCTTGCCCGCACCCGTACTGCCGTGGATCAGGAACAGGCCATCCCGGGCCAGGGGATCGAAGTCCACCCGTACCACCTCGGCATAGGGCCCGAAGGCCTCCAGTTCGAGGCGGTGCGGGCGCATCAGCTCTCCTCGCCCCGCGAAGCCGCCGTGAGGGCCTGGCGCAGCAGCCGCACCTCCGCCGGGCTGGGCTGCCGCCCCTGCTGGTCGCTGTAGAAGGCCAGAACCCGCTCCAGGGGATCCCGGGCCGCGCGGATCTGCCGGGTGCGGGCACTGGTGGCCTGGGCCTCCTGGCGCCCGGGCCGGTGACGCAGCTCCACGGCGTGGGGGAAGCGCTGGCGCAGCCGGGTCATGGCCTGGAGGGGGAGGTCGTCGTCGGTGAGCACCGCCTGCACCCAGCACTCCCGCGCCGCCTCCAACCGGGGATCGCCCAACAGGGTTTCCAGCGGCCCCTCGAGGCTGCGCAGCTGCCGCCCCACCTCCAGCGGGATCACCTGCACGGCGGCCAGGCCGTTGGCGTCGACCTCCACCAGGCGCACGCTCTTCTGCTGGCCCTCTTCGGAGAACGAATAGGGCAGGGGGCTGCCGGCATAGGCCAGGCGTGGGCCGTCCAGCTCCTGGGCGGCGTGCAGATGGCCCAGGGCCACATAGTCGAAACCGGCGAAGCTGGGCACCGCCACCACCTCCAGATTGCCCACCGACAGCTCCCGCTCCGACTCCGAGCTGCGGCCGCCGGCCACGAAGGCATGGGCCACCAGCAGGGAGCGCTGGCCGGGATGGCTGGCCCGGTGGGCGTGGATGCGCGCCAGGGCCAGGTCGAGCACCTGCTGGTGGCGCCGGCCCTCCCCCTCCGCCAGGCCCGCCTCCCGGGCCAGGGCCGGGCCATCGAGCAGGGGCTCCAGGAAGGGCAGGGGATAGACGGCCAGGGGAGCGCCGCCCTGGCGGGGCTGCACCAGCAAGGGCTCGTTGGAGCGGCGCCAGTCGCCCCGCACCGTCACCCCGAGGGCCGTGAGCAGCTCGTCGTATACCGCCACCCGCACGTGGCTGTCATGGTTGCCGGCGATGGCCACCACCACGGCACCATCGGCCCGCAGCCGCCGCACGGTGTCGGTGAACAGGGCCACCGCCGGAGCGGGGGGAATCGCCCGGTCGTAGAGATCACCGGCGATCACCACCAGGTCCACCTGCTCCTGGCGGCAGAGATCCACGATTCGATCCAGCACCGCCTCCTGCTGGTCGAGCAGGGACGCGCCATGGAAGCTGCGGCCCAGATGCCAGTCGGAGGTGTGCAACAGGCGCACCGGCGTCAGTCCCAGCGGGTTGGATCGAGGCTGGGCTGGAAGTGGCCGAAATCCAGCGAGCGCTGCATCAGATCGGCGGTGATCGTGCTGCAGAGCGTATTCAGCGGCAGGGAGAAGCAGCTGCCATCCCGGTCGAAGGGGCCCTCCACATAGGAGCCGATCCGCTCGGCCACCAGAAAGCCCAGAAACAGCACCGCCCCCACCCCCAGGGGTGCCTCGAGCTTGAGCTGCAGCAGCAGCTGCATGCCGTAGAGCCAGGTGATCAGGCGCACGAACACGTCGTAGGAGGCGGGAATCGGCGTGTTGCGGATGCGCTGCAGGCCGCCGATCGAATCCAGGCAGCGGTTGGACACCTCCACCAGCTGCTGGCGGCCCCAGTCGTTCACCCAGCCGTCGGCATGGAGATCGTGCACCGCCTGGGCGCGGCGACGGCAGAGCTCCTGCAGACTCAGCTCCCGTGGCAGATGCAGGTCATCCAGCAGGCCGTCGATGGTGTCACGCAGGTCGGATCGCCAGAAATTGCGCAGCTCGAAGTTGAGCAGCCACACCTGGGCCACCTGATACTCCAGCAGCCGCCGGCCCCTGGTGGTGCGCAGCCGCTGGCCGCCCACGTGGGCGAGCAGGGTGTCGCGCCACTGGCGGCTCTGGTTCACGATCGCCCCCCACAGGCTGCGCGCCTCCCACCAGCGGCCGATGGCCTGGGTGTTGCGGAAGGCGATGAAAATCGACACGGCGATGCCGAACACCGAGAGGCCCATGGGGGTGATCTGCCAGGGCAGCGGCCGCGGGCCCCGCAGCCAGGCAACCGTGCAGAGCGCCAGCCAGAGCACCAGGTCGTAGCGCATGCGCCAGAGCAGCTGCAGCAACACCACGCCGTAGTCGAGCCGCTGGGTGCGCGGCGGATCCCCATGGGGGCCGACGTGGATCGGAACGGAAGCCATCGCGGGCTGGAGGGGCTGCAGCGCCCCACCCCTAGCGCAGAGCCGGACCTGGCGCCGTCGCGTCCCTGTTCAGCTGCAGCACCACAAGCAGTTCAAGCCGTGGCGGTGGCGAAGCGCCGGTTCAGTTCCTCCCAGTTCAGCAGTGACCACCAGGCCTCGATGTAATCGGGCCGCCGGTTCTGGTACTGGAGGTAATAGGCGTGCTCCCACACATCCAGCCCCAGCAGGGGTGTGCCCCGCTCCTGGCCCCGCAGGGGCATCAGGGGATTGTCCTGGTTGGGGCTGGTGGTCACGGCCAGGCGGCCATCGGGCCTGAGGATCAGCCAGGCCCAGCCGGAGCCGAAGCGACCGGTGGCGGCGGCGCTGAATTGCTCGCGCAGGGCATCCAGCGAGCCGAAGCTGGCCTCGACAGCGGCCACGAGTTGCGGCGAAGGGCTGCCGCCCGCACCCAGGGGCGCCATCGCCGTCCAGAACTGGCTGTGATTCCAGTGCCCGCCGGCGTTGTTGCGCACCACCTCGGGAAGCCGCGGTGCCCGCTGCAGCAGCTGCTCCAGCGACAGCTCAGCCAGTGCCGGATCGGCGGCCACGGCCCCATTGAGGGCCTTCACGTAGCCGGCATGGTGGCGATCGTGGTGCAGGCCCATGGTGCGGGCGTCGATCACCGGCTCCAGGGCATCCGGCGGATAGGGCAGCGGCGGCAGGGCAAAGGCCCAGGCCGGCTGCGCCGCCAGCAGCAAAGGGGCCACCAGCAACAGCAGGGAAGCCAGCAGCGTCCGGTGCCAGGACCAGGAACACGGAAACCGGTCAGCCATCGCCAAGCCTGGGCAGCAGACCCGTGGTCTAACGCGTCGCCACCCTCGGCTGGCCGGCCCTGTGCTGGTCGGCGCTGACCCGGATCGCCGCCAGCTCCTCGGCCGGCAGTTTCTCCAGCTGCTTCATCACCAGGGCCATGCGGGGATTGCGGCGCAGCTGATCGGCATGGCGGGCCAGGAAGTCCCAGTAGAGGGCGTTGAAGGGGCAGGCCTGCGGGCCGGTGCGCTGTTTTGGGCTATAGCGGCAGCCCTTGCAGTAGGAGCTCATCCGGTTGATGTAGTTGCCGCTGGCGGCGTAGGGCTTGCTGGCCAGCAGGCCGCCATCGGCGAACAGCCCCATGCCGATCACGTTGGTCTGCATCACCCAGTCGTAGCCGTCGATGAACATCCGGTGGAACCAGGCGGTGAGCGCCTGGGGATCGAGGCCGGCAATCAGGCCGTAGTTGGCCAGCACCATCAGCCGCTGGATGTGGTGGGCGTAGCCACTGGCCGCCAGCTCGCCCAGCACCGTGTCCATGCAGGCCATGCCGCTGCCGCCCAGTTGCTCCAGCCAAACCGGAAGGGGCTGATCGGCAGCGAAGTGGTTGCTCTGGGGGTAGTCCGGCCCGAACCACCAATAGAGGCCGTGGGTGTATTCCCGCCAGCCCAGGATCTGGCGGATCACCCCCTCCAGCGAGGCCAGCGGCGTGCCCCGCTCCAGGCCCGCCTGCTCCAGTCGCCGGATCACCTCCAGGGGATGGAGCAGCCCCAGGTTGAGGTAGGGCGACAGCAGGGCATGCCAGAGGCTGGGCTGGCCGCCCACCATGGCGTCTTGATACGGGCCGAAGCCATCGAGGCGAGTGGCGATGAAGTGCTCCAGCACCGCCTGGGCCTGCTGGCGGGTCACCGCCCAGCCGAAGGGCTCGCTCAAGCCCGGCAGGCCGGGCTCACCCCGCTGCTCCAGCTCCGCATCGAGCCGCTCCACCTTGGCCACCACAGCCCGGGTGATGGCGTCGGGTTCAAACCACAGCGGCTCGGGCCCCACCACCCCCTTGGGTGGCGCCTTGCGGTTGTCGTGGTCGTAGTTCCACTGGCCGCCCAGGGGTTGGGAACCGGGTGGTTCGGCGGCGGGATCCATCAGCACCCCGAAGCGGCGGCGGCCCTCCCGGTAGAAGAGCTCCAGGCGCAGCTGCTTGTAGGGGCGGGCCCAGGCGGCGAACTCCTCCCGGCTCCAGAGGAAGGCGTTGGACCGGTGCCAGTGCAGCGGGACCGGCAGATTGAGCCGTTCAATCGCCTGGCGGAACGGCCGCTCGGCCGGCTCCATCACCGCGAGCGCGCTGATGCCGTGCTGGTCAATCCAGCCCGTGAGGGCCTCGGCGAAGCTGCCGGCCTCCAGGTGATCCACCGTCCAGCCGGCGGCACGCATCTCGGTCGCGAAGTGGCGCATGGCACTCCATACCAGCACCAGCTTCTGGCAGTGGTAACGGCGCCAGGCCAGCACCGAGCTGCTCTCGATCAGCAGCACCCGGCAGCGGGCGCGGGCCCCTGCCCGCCCAAGCTCAGCCTCCTGTGCCTGCAGGGCGGGATGGTCGGGGCTGAGCTGGTCGCCGAGGATCCAGATGCCGCGCATGGAATGGGACACTCACAACCACAGCCCCCAGCCTGGTTGAGGGGGAGAACCGGGCCCGAAGCGCAACCGCCTCAGGCCGAACCGAAGGCCACCTGACAGGCGGCGTTCAGCAGTTCCGCTTCGGCCCTGGACTCCGGCACGAAGCCGTCGAGGGTGCCCCGGTCACAGTCGGCGGTGAGGTCGATCTCGTAGCCGTCGGACACCACCGCGAAGCTGGTGGAACGAGTGCCGACCGGCCGCACCGTGCCGTACAGGAGCAGATAGCTGCTGTTCGGCACCACGATGTAGGTGGTGTTGCGGGCCACCGCGTTATCGACGGCGGCGTTGATGATCGCCGCCGTTGCCAGGGTGGTGATTCCCCAGGCTGCCGCGTTCGGCCCCCACCAGCTCCAGCGGGGGCTCGACCAACCCCCGTACCAGCCCACCGGCCAGGGCCGGGCCGCTCCCCAACCGGGGCGGGCCCAGCCGGGATAGCCATACCAGCGGTCCCACCGATCCCAGCGCCGGCGGGTGCTGCGCCAGCGGTCGTCCCGGCGGTCATTGGCCCGATCGAGGCGCCGGTCGAGGCGGTCGTCCCGGCGATCCCGGCGCTGATCCAGGCGGTCGTCCCGCCGGTCACGCCGCTGGTCGAGGCGATCCTGGCGGCCCCGATCCGCTGAGGATCCGCGATCCGCCACCCGGTTGCGGTCCCGGCGGCTGCCATCCGCGCTCCGGCCCCCGCCGCTGATGGCAGGGGTCCCCCGGCCGCGGCTGTTGCTGGTCCAGCCGCCCTGGGGTTGCCGCGACCCCCGGGTCATGCCCGGGGCCGCATTGCGAAAGCCGGAGTTTCCGCCGCCCCCGCTGCGATTGCGGCTGCCTTGATTTGTCCTGCCCCCGCTGCGGTTGCCGCTGCCGCCGCCCCCGGCGGCCGGCCGGCGCTGCTGGGCTGTCCAGCTGCTGGCCCCATCGCTCACTGCCGGCGAACTGGCAAGGGCAGGGTCAGCAAGGCCAGCCGGCACCAGCAGAAGCCCGGCGAGCACCATGCCGATCACGGGCCGGCCTGGTTGGGTAAGGCTGCTCATTGCACGACCTCGCAGCCCTGGTCGTAGCAGGAGAGCAACAGGCGGCCATCGTCTCCGAAGCGCACGAGCACCCGATCGCGACCCTCGAGTTCGTCAACCCGTTCCTCGCGCACGCTGTTGAGGTAGTTGGGATTGAGAACGCACAGATCCCGCCCGTCGAAACAGATGGTGTTGGTGGAGAACTGCGCTTCGGCCGACCGCAGGGAACGCCATCGGCCCGTTGCGGCGTCCAGGCGCTCCATCCGCAGGGGCCCATCACTGATTCGGATGGTCTCCACCAGCGAGCCGATCGTGTGGCGATACACCGTTGCCCCGTTCTCTTCCCTCGCATCCACCACGCAATCCACCGCTCTGGCGCCGCGGAGAGAACAGCTGGTCTCCAGCCGGTAGAAGGGCACAGCAGCGGACTGGCCGGCCGCATGCCCAGCTGCGGGCAGCAGCGGCGCCAGCAGGAAGGGGGCTACAGCGGCCACAGACAGGCAGAGAGTCTGGGGGTGCAGGCGATGGTGCGGCATCGGGGACCGGGCTGGAGAGAACGTCCAGGCAAAGGTCCACTTTCGATCTCTGCCGGCCCATCGCCTGCCTGCCGTTGCAGTTGGTCACGGGCCAGCAGGACAGAAGACCCTCCATCCCTGCAGGCCCCCCTGCCTAACCTGCACTGCTCCAGCGCCCCCTTCCGGTGAGCACACCAGCCCAGGGCAACGACCAAGGCGAGCCGCCTGAGCAGCCCCAGCCCCTGCTCAAGCGCCTGGATCAGGCCCTGTTCGATGCCGTGGCCCTGCAGGCCCGGGAGTCGCCCCGCCGGCGCCGGAACCACAACCTGCACCGGGAGAGCGATGCGGTGCAGCGCTTCCTCAATGTGCTGCAGCCCGGCACCTACGTGCGCCCCCATCGCCACCTGCGCGAGCAGGAGGGCACAGGCTTTGAGTGTTTTGTGGTGCTGCAGGGGGAGATCGGCCTGCTGCTGCTCGATGCCCAGGGCACCGTGCTGGAACGTCTGCGGTTGCAGGCCCTGGGTCCCCTGCGGGGGATCGAACTGGCGGAGGGCCAGTTCCACACCCTGGTGGCCCTCTCCGCCGATGCCGTGATGTTCGAACTCAAGCAGGGTCCGTACCAGCCCACCAGCGACAAGGACTTTCTGCCCCAGTTCCCCGCCGAAGGCACGGCCGCCGCCGCCGATCAGGAGCGGCGCTGGCGCGCCCTGTTCGAGCCCGCGGCCTGAGCGGCCAGGCCCAGCTGCTCGCGCCCCCGGAACGGCTCCAGCCAGATCACCACGGCCAGCCAGTGGATCAACACCGGCGGCCAGAGCGAACCGGTGAACCCATAGGCCAGGGAGCAGGCCACCCCCAGCAGGGTGGCCTGGAGCAGGAAGCGCGGGTCGTCGAACAGGGCCCGGCCCTGGGGATACCAGAGCCGGGCCGCCACGGGGTGGTAGAGCACAAACAGGCCGAGGCTGAGGGCGTTCCAGCCCAGCAGGGGCTGCCAGGGGAAGCCCTCGATCGGGTGGGGGATCAGCAGCACCCGGAACAGCAGTTCCTCCACCAGGGCCGGCATCAGCAGCAGCTTCGCCAGCCGCGGCAGGGCCTCGCCCAGGGGCGGCCACTGCCAGGGCAGGCTGAGGAAGCCGCTGGCCACACCAAGGGCCAGCGCCAGGGCCCCATAGCCCGCCAGCACGAGCAGGCTGCGGCCCAGATCGCCGGGCTGGAAGGGGGGCAACAGGCTGGCCAGCACCCGGTTGAACAGGGTGCCCAGCACGGGCAGGTGGCCCAGCAGGGAGGTGGGATCCACCGGCAGCAGCTCGGGGGCAGCGGAGGGGATCTGGTTGGTGCGGATCAGCCAGATCGGCAGACCGGCGCGCAGGATGTCGGCCGCCATGGCGTCGTGGGCGCGGCGGGGCAGCATCGAATTCCAGCTCAGCAGCACATCCCCCAGCTTCTGGCTGCTCTCAAAGCCGCCGCTTCCGCCATCCAGGCTGCGGGCGGCGTTGTGGCGCCAATCGGGGCGCGGACGGCCGAAGGGGGTGAGCCAGCGGTCGAGGGCCGTGGCCAGCCTGGCCAGCCGCTTCTGGTCGCCCGCCTCAAGATCGCTGAAGGCCTGGCCCTGGCGCAGCTGCTGGATGGCGATCCACAGGGCCTGGCTGGAATCCTGCACGCAGGAGGTGGCCGCGGTGACCATCGCCACGCCGCCGCCGTCGCCGCTGCGGTAGCGGGCGGCCAGGATCTCGGCCTGGAGGGCCAGGGCATCGAGCACCCGCGGCTCCATCGGCACCAGCACATCGGAGAAGGGGCGCGACCCCAGCCAGCCGCGCTGGAGGTTGCCGGCGTAGGCGCTCCAGTGCTGGCTGCCGGCCACGATGCCGTTGGGATTGTTGGCGTAGATCTGGTGGTAGCGGATCGCCAGCCGCGGCTCCCCGCTCACGGTGTCGCGCACCACCTCGGCCTCGCCGAAGGCGAAATGGCCGGTGGTGGTCCAGAGCGGGCTGGGCTCGGCCTGGGTGCCGCCGATGCCCCCGAACAGGTGGATCAGCAGGGCCCGCTCCCCCACCTGCCAGCCCGGGGGGACAGCCCCATCGGGCACCAGGGCGGTGGTATGCAGACTGCCGGGCTGGCTCTCGGCGGGGCTCCAGTTGGCCACACGCAGATGGTTGAGGCTGGCGGCCGTGCCGTCCCGCTGGCGCTGGGGCGTCAGCGCCGTGATCTGGCGGGGCTGCAGGGCCTGCACGGTGAACACGCCATCGCCGGCCGGCGCCCCCTGGATCTGCCAGCCCTGTTGGTTGAGCGGTGAGTCGACCAGGCCGGAGAGGTTGAAGGCGTGGCGACCGAAGCGGTCGGGCGGCAGCTGGGGAAGCCGGATGCGCTCCTCCGCTCCATCGAAGCGGCCGCTGGCCGGGTTGAAATGACGCACCAGCACCCGATCGTCATCGGGCTGGCCGCCCGCTTCAGACGGTGCCTCCAGAAGCTGCACCAAGGCCTGCCAGCGGCCCGTGATCTGCACGGGGGGACGGCTGATCCGCAGGCCGGTGGAGTCCAGGCTCACGCCCTCCAGGGCCACCGTCACGTCATCCACCGGCCGGGCACCGGCCAGCGACTGCAGGGGCCCCACCCGGTTGCGGCCATTGAGACGACTGGGCACCACGTTGTAAGCAGCTTCCAGCTTGCGGGCGTTCGCACCGAAGCGGATGTCCACCGTCACGGCCTCGACGATCCGCCGCAAGTCCGGGTTGTCCGCCCAGCGCAGGCGCCGGCGGCTGCCGATCAGGGTCTGCTGGTCCGCCGGTGCCTGCTCCAGTTCGATCCACACCCAGTCGCCAGGCGTGGCGGCAGCCTCGGCGGCACTGGGGAGGATCAACCGTCCCAGCCACTCGGCGCTGGGGCTGTAGCGATCCCGGGGCGGTCGCAAGGACAGCGGATAGGTCTCCGGCCGGTTCCAGGGCGACTGGCGCGCCAGGGCGTCGCTGCTGATCGGCAGGGGATCGGCCGGTGTTCCCACCGTGCTGGCCCTGAGCTGGGGGCCTGGCAACAGACCGAGCACCATGGCCAGACCCATCACCCAGGCGAACCAGCGGCGGAGTCCCCAGCGGGACAACACTGAGCCCATGGGTCAGACCTCCCCGGCCAGACGACAGGCGCGCCGGGCCATGGCGGCGGCATAGCCCCGGTCCACAGGTCCAGCCTGGGGGCTGAGGACGCCATTGCGGCAGTCGACCACCAGCCGTTCGCGATGGCCCTGCTGGTCGTTCACCCGCAGCCGCAGCTGCCAGTGGTGCTGGGCGCTGCGGGTGATCTCATCGCCGCACACCGGCCCCACGCAGAGGCCCGGCGCAGCCACGGCGGCACCCCGCAGGGGCAGGGGCAACAGGAGCATCGCGATCAACAGGCCCAGAAGCAGGCCGCTCCAGAGCAGGGTGGGCAGCAGGGGCCTCAACTGGCCAGCTCCATGGGCATGGGAACAGGGCCATTGTCCACGGGCCGGTAGGGCTCCCCATCCACAACCGCAACATCGGAATCGCCCCGACCACCCTCCTGGCTGTCGCTGGGATGGCTGTCGCTTGGATGGAAGTACTCCCACACCTGGCGGGCGAGGGCCGGTCCCATGCCGGGCGCCGCCGCCAGGGTGTCGACGCTGGCCAGCTGGATGGCATCGATCGAGCGGAAGTGGGCCAGCAGCTCCTTGATCCGCTTGGGCCCGAGACCGGGAATGTCGGAGAGGCGGGAGCGGGTCATGCGCTCACCGCGCTGCTGGCGGTGGAAACTCACGGCGAAGCGGTGGGCCTCATCGCGCAGGCGGCGCAGCAGCTGCACCCCCAGCTGGTCGGCCTCACTCTCCAGCGGCTCCTTTGCCCCTGGCACGAACACCTCCTCGCGCTGCTTGGCCAGGGAACACACCACCAGCTCCTGATCGAGGTCCAGCTCCCGCAGGGCCTCCATCACCGCCGAGAGCTGGCCCTTGCCGCCGTCGATCATCACCACGTCGGGCCAGTCGTTGAGGCCGCCGGTGTGCAGGGCGCTGCCCGCTGCCCTGCGCAGCTCCCGCAGATCGCCACCTTCGGCCTTGACCTGCGCCCAGCGGCGGAAACGGCGGCGGATCACCTCCGCCATGCTCATGAAGTCGTCGGAGTGGCCGGCGCGTACGGCCGCACTGCGGATCCTGTACTTGCGGTAGTGCTGCTTGGCCGGCAGCCCATCGATGAACACCACCTGGGAGGCAACCGCGTCGCTGCCCTGGATGTGGCTGATGTCGTAGCCCTCGATCCGCCGTGGCGGGCTGGGCAACTCCAGCAGCTGGGCCAGGTCTTCCGTGGCCAGCAGGTTCTGTTCACTGGCCCGCTGGGCGCGCTGGAGCTCGTAGCTGGCGTTGCGCACCACCAGTTCGATCAGATCCGCCTTCTGCTGCCGCTGGGGCACCGCCAGCTTCACCTTGCGGCCCCGCAGCTCGCCCAGCCACTCCTCGATCAGGGCCTGCTGGGGCAAGGGGTGCTGCACCAGCAGCTCGGGCGGGATCTCCACCCCCTCCACCTGGCTGTAGTGCTCCTCGATCACGGTCTGCAGGATGCGGCCCGGCTCCAGGGCATCGGCGTCTGCGGTGTAGCCCAGCCGCCCCACCAGCTTGCCGGCCCGCATCTGGAACAGCTGCACCGCCGCCACCCGACCATCCGCCGCCAGGGCGATGACATCGCGGCTCACCGAGCTGTCGCCGATGCTCATCTTCTGGTCGGCGGTGAGGGTGTCGAGGCCCTGGAGCTGGTCGCGCACCCGGGCGGCACTCTCGAAATCGAGGCGCTCGGCATAGCGCTCCATCTGCTCCTGCAGCAGCTGCAGCAGTTCCTCGTTGCGGCCCTGGAACACCATCGCCACCTGGCGCAGGGTGCGGTGGTAGTCGTCCGAGCTGATCTTCTGCTGACACACCCCCGGGCAGCGGCCGATGTCGTAGTTGAGGCAGGTGCGCTCCCTGTACAGCGGCTGGGGACGCTGGCGCAGGGGGAACACCCGCTTCACCAGGGCCAGGGTGCGCCGCAGCAGGCCCACATCCACATAGGGGCCATAGAAGCGATCGAGGGGGGAGCGGAAGCGGCGGCGCCGGGTGATGAAGATGCGCGGGTAGGCCTCGCTCCAGGTGATGCAGAGATAGGGGTATTTCTTGTCGTCCTTGAGCAGCACGTTGAAGTGCGGCTGGTTCTGCTTGATCAGGTTGGCCTCGAGCGCCAGGGCCTCGGCCTCGCTGTCGGTGACGATGAACTCGATCTCGCACACCTGCCGCACCATCAGCCGGATGCGGGGGCTGTGGCCGTGGCCGCTGCCGCTCTGGAAGTAACTGCGCACCCGGTTGCGCAGCACCTTGGCCTTGCCGATGTAGAGAATGCGGTCGTCGGCGTCGCGCATCAGATAGCAGCCCGGCTCGGAGGGCACCTCCCTGAGCCGGGCCTTGAGCCGATCCGGTTGCTGCAGCAGGGGCCGGATGCTCAAGTCAACCGCCGTATTGCCAGCCGGTGGCACCGAGCTCCAGGGCCGGGCCATCGGCGTGCAGGGTGGCGGTCTTGACCTCGCCCACAAAGACGGTGTGGTCGCCGTGGGCCACCTGACCCACCAGCTCGCACTCCACCGCCCCCACAGCATCGTCGAGGACCGGCAGCCCCAGCTCGCCGAGGCTGAACGGGGCGGCGTCGAAGCGGCCACCCACCCCCTTCTGGGGCTTGAAGAACACGGCCGCCAGGTCCTTCTGGTCGGCCTTGAGCACGTTGAGGCTGAAGCGGCCTGTGCGCTGGATCATGCCGTTGCTGGTGCTGTCAGCCCGCACTGCCATCACCACCAGCGGCGGCTCGAAGCTGCCCTGGGTCACCCAGCTGGCGGTGAAGCCGTTCACCTCCTCGCCCTCGGCCACACCGCAGATGAACACGCCGTGGGGGATCTTGCGCAGCAGGGTCTTCTTGGCGGCGGCGTTCAGGGTGGGGGCCATGGCGGACAGGGAGCGCAGGGCGCGGAACAGAGGTTGAACTCTAGAAACGGGGCGGGTCGCCATAGGCTGACCCGATGCGTGCCCTCTACCCCGGCAGCTTCGACCCGCTCACCCTCGGCCACCTCGACCTGATCGAGCGGGCGGCCCGCCTGTTCGATGGCGTGATCGTGGCCGTGTTGCAGAACCCTGGCAAGACGCCGGCCTTCAGCCTCGAGCAACGGCTGCAGCAGATTCGCCGCTCCACCGCTCACCTGCGGGGCGTGGAGGTGGGCAGTTTCGACGGTCTCACCGTGGAATACGCCCGCCAAAGCGGTGCAGGCGTGATCCTGCGGGGCCTGCGGGCGATGAGCGACTTCGAGTTCGAGCTGCAGATCGCCCACACCAACCACAGCCTGGCCCCGGGTGTGGAGACCCTGTTCCTGGCCACCGCCGTGCAGCACAGCTTTCTGAGCAGCTCCGTGGTGAAGGAGGTGGCCCGTTTCGGGGGCGAAGTGGGCCATCTGGTGCCGCCAGGTGTGGCGGAAGACCTGACGAGGCTTTTTAATCGGAGCGACTCACCCCGGGGCATCAATGGCTGAGGCCAGCATCACCATCCTTGATCAGCTCGACCAGCTCGAGGAGGTCGTGCTGGAGGGCACCCGCGTTCCGTTCAGCGGTGGCCGTCTGGTGAACGAGCAGGACGCCATCGAAGTGATGGATGCCGTGCGGGAAGCGCTGCCGGCCCAGATCAACCAGGCGGCCGAACTGATCCGCCAGCGGGAGGAGTTCATCGCCCAGGCCCGCCGCCAGGCTGATGAGATCGTGGCCACGGCCCAGCGCGAGCGGGAGCAACTGATCAACAACGCCTCCATCCGCCAGGAGGCTGAACGCCAGGTGGCAGACCTGCGGGAGCAGGCCCGCCAGCAATGCGAGCAGCTGCTGCTGCAGGGCCGCCAGCAGGCCGCCGCCGCCGAGCAGGACCACCAGGGCCGCCTGGCCCAGATGGAGCAGCAGTTCGCCACCCGACGGCAGCAGCTGGAGCAGGAGGCGGCCGAGCGCAACCGTCTGCTGCTGGAGCAGCACGAGCGCAACCGCCAGCAGGCGATGGCCGAGCTGGAGCAGATCCGCCAGGAGGGCCTGCGCATCCAGCGGGAAAGCCAGGCGGAAGCCGAACGCCTGCAGAACGACGCGCTGCAGTTCCGTCAGCAGACCCAGCAGCAGTGCGACCAGCTGGTGACCCGCACCAGGAAGGAGGCCGCGGGCATCAGTGAGGGGGCCAACCGCTATGCCGAGCAGGTGCTCGGTGAACTGGAAGGCCGGCTCAAGGAACTGGGGCAGGTGGTGGCAGCCGGCCGCAACGAGCTGGTGCGCCTGCAGGTGGCTGAGGGGCCCAGCCCGGCCGATGGCGCAGGTCGGGCCGCTTCCGCTGGCGCCAGTGGGGGCAGCGGAAGCCGAGGCTCTTCCGGCAGCAAGCGCAGGCGTGTGGTGAACACCCTGCGCCAGATGGCCGGCTGACGGTCAGATCGGGCAGAGGCTGGTGTTCTGCACAGTGCGCAGCACCTGCCCGATCACCGTGTTGGGGTTGCTGGAGCCAATCCCGATCGTGCTCACGTAGCGGGGGCCGTCATTGGTGAGCAGGATGCCGCTGATCGAACGCACCCCGGTGAGGGTGCCGGTCTTGCCATAGAAGCGCCCCTCAAGGCTGCTGCCTTTGTAGAGGTTGCGCAGGCTACCCCGCTGGCCGGCCACGGCCATGGAGGCCAGGTAATTGCGGCCGTAGGGGTGCTGATCCATGCGCAGCAGCAGGGCCGTGAGAAAGCGGCTGGTGAGCCGGTTGGCCCGGTCGAGGCCGCTGCCATCGGCGATCCGCACCCCCTGCATCGGCAGGGACTGGGCAAACAGCCATTGGCTGGTGCGGATCCGAGCCTGGCCCAGATCCCAGGTGCCGGCCGCCTGGCGCATCAGCACTTCGGCCGTGAAGTTATGGCTGTCGCTGTTGGCCAGGCTGAGCAGGTTGTGCATCGGCGCTGACAGCTCCTCATGCAGCACCACCGCATCTGCCGGCAGGGGGGTGCGGGCCGAGACCATGGCGATCTGCGCCCGGCCACCCTGTTGCTCCATCGAGCGCTGCAGCAGCGCCTGGAGGCGGGAGGGGGGATTGGCCACAGCGTCGTGAATGGCGTTGCTGGTGACCGCCAGGCGGGTGATCGGCGCACCGTAGGCATAGCTGCGATCCGCCGGGTGCCAGCCGCTGGGCCACCACTCCTGGCGCGGCTCCTCGGCCAACTCCAGCCGCACGGCAGGGCCACCGGAGCCGCGGCTGCCACCGGAACCGAGGGCCAGCATGGCGAAACGCTGGAGCTGGGGCAGGGCCAGGTCGGGGTCCCCCTCACCGGTGAGCCGCAGGTTGCCATCCGGCAATTGCCAGAGACGGGTGGAGAGCCGGTAGTCGGGGCCGAGCCGGTCGAGGGCGAAGGCCGTGCTCACCAGCTTCTGGTTGGAGGCCGGCACCCGGGGCAAGGTGCCATTGTAGTCGGCCAGGAGCCGGCCGCGGGCATCGGCCACCGTGACGCTCCAGGAGCCGCTGGCCGCAGCCAGGGAGCCCTGCAGCCGCTGCTGCAGGGCACCGCAGGCCAACTGGTTCTGCAGCATGGGCAGACCGACGGCGGCGGGCGGCGGCGGCAGGTTGGCCACCGTGGAGGGCTCGAACCTGGAGGGGTCAGCCGGGGGGATGCTCACCTGGGCCAGCACCGCTCCGGGTTGGAGCACGGCAAGGGCCAGGAGCAGGGGGAGGCAGCGGCGGCGCATGCTGGTGCTGGTGCTGGTGTCAGGGGTCAGGAGGGGCATCGGTTCAACCCCTGCCGATGGCGATACCGGTGACCGAACCATTCACGCGGAAGCCCTCGCCCTCGATCTCCACAGGCGCTCCCACCTTGATGTTCTGGTTGCCGAAGACAACACCGCCGCCCACCTTGCGGCCCTGGCCTTCCAGCTGCAAGCGGGCATCCAGGGTGCTGAAGTTGGCCTGGTTGGGGTCGGCCGCAGTGACCACCTGGCCATTGGGCTGAAGGGACACCAGACGGCGGGGCAGGGGATTGATCGAGGCGATCTTCACGGTGCCGTGCGGCTGGTTGCGGATCACGATCGCCACCTTGCCCTCCTCGCGCGCCGCTGCGATCAGGGCGGCAGGATCGGCAACGGGAACCCCCCGCACATCCACAGTTACGGTGACCGGCACCAGCGCACCGGTGGCCTTGGCCACCGCGCCGGACAGCTTGGGGCTCCAGATCACGCCACCGGCAGCGAGCACCACGGCGACGGCGGCACCGAGATCCACCAGGCTCCAGCGCCGCGGAGATCCCTGGGTTGAATCAGCTGCCATGGTGCACCGCAAAAGCTGGGCCAGTGTAAGGAGATCTCCAAGGGCAGGCCAGGGTGGCTCAGTTGCGCAGCCCTTCGACAAAGGCATCCAGAACCCGCAGATTGCCGGCCAGGCCTGCACCCCCTTCCCCGGCGAGCGCTGCCATCTGCATCTCCAGATCGGGCCGCTGCGCAAAGGTGGCGGCCAGGCGGAACCCGTCGGGATCCTGGCGGTAGAGCTCCCAGGGGCCGGGAAAGGCGAAGCGCAGGGCCGCCCCGTCCAGGGGCTGCAGAGCGTAGGCGGGCTGCCACTGGGAGAGGAACCCCCGCCGGCGTTCGCGGGCCACACTGCCGATGCCCACGGCGGCGTCCTCCAGGCTGCCGTTGAGCATCACCA
Organism: Cyanobium sp. M30B3; assembly: GCA_018399015.1. GTDB lineage: Bacteria > Cyanobacteriota > Cyanobacteriia > PCC-6307 > Cyanobiaceae > NIES-981. The sequence continues at coordinate 1,561,633 of CP073761.1, read as the reverse complement.
CGGAGCCGGCATGGCCGGCGCAGAGCTGCTCGAAATCGGCGTAATCGGGCGGGGAGGGCGCCACCGCCACCAGCAGGGGGTGCGCCTGCCGGGACTCCCCCCCATCCCCCGCGGCCCGCTCGGCGGCCTGCCGCATCTGGCCACGGAAATCCACGATCCCACCGGCCAGCTCGGGGGCATCGCGGCGTGCCAGGGCGGCAGCGCCGGCATCGGCGAACACCAGCCGCAGGGTCTGGCCCGCATCCTGCAGGGCGACGGCCAGGCGCAGGGCCACCGGCAGCAGGCGCAACCCCTCGAAGCGCCAGTCCACGCTCCAGCGGCCGCGGGCCTGGCTGGGCAGGGCGGCGAGCAGGGCCTCCAGGGCCTGGGCCTCGGCGCTGCGCAGATCGGCGGGAAGCATGGCGTCGGGCCAACTGGCGCGACCCTACGGGGTCGCTGCCAGCCGCTGGCGGGCCCGCTCCAGGGCTGGCGCCACCCCCACCAGATCATCGGGACTGAGCCAGGGCCCGAGGCTCAACCGCAGGCCAGAGGCGGCTTCCGCCTCGCCGAAGCCCATGGCCCGGAGCACCGCGCTGGCGGTCGAACCGGTGCTGCTGCAGGCGGAACCACTGCTCAGCGCATAGCCCTCGCGCCACAGCTCCCGCACCAGCGCGCGGCCGCTGAGGGCACGACCAGCCGGGTCCGCCACCAGCACGCTGAGGTGATGGGGCAGGCGTTGGCCGGGATGGCTGCGGGGATCGGGCCCGCTCAGGCGTACGCCCTCCAGCTCCAGCAGGGCCTGCAGCAGGCCGTCCCTCAGTCCGGCCAGGATGGCCGGATCCGCCTGCTGGCTGAGCTCCAGGGCCCGGGCCAGGCCGGCGGCCAGCACCACGGGCTCCGTGCCCGCCCGCCGGCCACCCTCCTGGCCGCCGCCAGCCAGCAGGGGCAGCAGCGCCATCCCCCGCCGCACCAGCAGGGCCCCGATCCCCCGGGGCCCCTGGAGCTTGTGGGCCGCCAGGCTGAGCAGGTCCACCGGCAGGGCCGAGAAATCCACGGGCCGATGGCCCACCACCTGCACCGCATCCACGTGCAGGGGAACGCCGGCCCGGTGGCAGAGCTCGCCGATGGGCTCCAGCTGCTGCAGGGTGCCCACCTCGCTCTGGCCCCAGATCAGCGACACCAGCCGGGTGGGGGGCTCCAGCGCCTCCTGCAGGGCCTGGAGTTCGAGGCGGCCGAGGCGATCCACCGGCAGCTGCCGCACCTGCCAGCCCTGACGCCCCAGCTGGGCGGCGGCTGCCACCGTGGCGGGGTGCTCCACGGCGGAGATCAGCAGGCGGCCCGGATCCACGGTGGCGCCATGGCCCAGCAGGGCCAGGTGGATCGCCTCCGTGCCGCCGGAGGTGAACACCAGCTCCTCGGGGCTGCAGCCCAGCACGGCGGCACAGCGCCAGCGGGCCCGTTCCAGCACCTCAGCCGCCGCCAGGCCGTAGCCATGCAGGCTCGAGGGGTTGGCCCAGGCCCGGGCCTGCAGGTCGGCCATCTCCGCCAGCACCGCTGCCGCCGGGGGGGTGGTGGCACTGGCATCCAGGTAGATCCCCGCCGGCGCGGCCATCGCTCAGCCGCCCAGGCCGGTGTCGCGCTCGAAGCGGGCCCGGGTGCGTGCCTCGAGGGAATTGGTGGCCAGGGCCACCAGGTCGTCGAGGGAGCTGCTGTTGAGCAGGGCCTCCACCCGCTGCCTGGCCTCGGCCGAGGCGCAGGCCTCGGGCTGGATGCAGCCGTTCACGCACACGGTGGCGCAGTCGATCGTGGCACAGTCGATCGTGGCGCAGTCGATCGCGGGGGATGCGCCGCTGGCGGCGGCCATGGCTTCAGGAGCGGCCGCCAACGGCTCGGGCTGGTCGACATCCACCTCCCCCCAGAGCTTCGGGGTCACCACGGCGTCGAACACGGCCTCAGCCGGACCGGTCATGAACAGGTGGTCGCTGGCTGCATCCCAGTCGATCCAGAGGGGGCCACCGGGCAGGTCGAGGCGGGCACTGCGGTCGGCCAGGCCCAGCCGGTGGCACACCACCAGGGTGGCGCAGGCGCCGGTGCCGCAGGCCAGGGTGGGGCCGGCACCCCGTTCCCACACCCGCATCCGCAGGTGGTCGGGGCTCAGCACCTGCACGAAGTGCACGTTGGTGCGCGCCGGGAAGGCGGGGTGCACCTCCAGCGCCGCCCCGAAACGCTCCAGGTCCACGTCGGCCAGGTCCGCCACCGGGATCACCACGTGGGGATTGCCCATGCCGGCGGCCCCCACGCTGAAGCGCGCCCCCGCCGCCTCCAGCTCCCCCTGGGGGATGCCGTCCGGGCCAGTGGCCAGGGTGGTGGGCACCTGTTCGGGTTGCAGAAAGGGTGCGCCCATGTCCACCCGAACCGTGCCTTCGGGCTGCAGCTCCGGCACGATCCGACCCGCCAGGGTCTCGATCTGCCAGCTGCGACCCGGCTGGTCCCCATCGCTGTCGGCCAGGAAGCGGGCCAGGCAGCGGATGCCGTTGCCGCACATCTCCGGTTCGCTGCCGTCGGCATTGAAGATGCGCATGCGCAGCTCGCCGCCGGCCCGGGGCGGCAGGGCCAGGATCACGCCGTCGGCGCCGATGCCGAAGCGCCGGTCACAGAGCCGCTGGATCCGCTCCGGCGTGAGACCGAGCCAGTCGTCGTTGCCGGCCGTGCGGCCGTCGACCATCAGGAAATCGTTTCCCAGGCCTTGGTACTTGCTGAACTGGAGCACGATGGAAACGACCACATCCCGGTGCGAATCCTATGCAGAGCTTCCTCGAGAGCCGCACCCCCACCCTCGACACCTCCCAGCCGAGCGTGCGCCACATCCAGGGGCTGATTCGCCAGAAGATCCCCGTGGCCCTGCGCCTGCTCGACGGCCATGAACTGGAGGGCGTGCTGCTCTGGCAGGACTCCGACCAGTTCGCCCTCGACCCCGGCGAAGGCCGCAGCCTCAGCCTGATCAACCGCCGGGCCGTTGCGGTGCTGCGCTCCCTGGCCTGACCGGGCCTGTGGCACGATCCAGGCTCGACGCCGTCCGTGCTGGCCTGCCGTGAGCGAGAGCACCCGCTACCAACCCCAGGCCATCGAGGAGCGCTGGCAGCAGCACTGGCGGGCCGAGGCGGCCGATGCCACCCCGGAGCCCGGAGCCGCTGGGGCCCCACCGTTCTATGCCCTGTCGATGTTCCCCTATCCCTCGGGGAATCTGCACATGGGCCATGTGCGCAACTACGTGATCACCGATGTGATCGCCCGGGTGCAGCGGATGCGCGGCTGCAACGTGCTCCATCCGATGGGCTGGGATGCCTTCGGTCTGCCGGCCGAGAACGCGGCCATCGAGCGCGGGGTGGACCCGGGCGCCTGGACCGACCGCAACATCGCCGCGATGCGGACCCAGCTGCAGCGGCTGGGACTCTCGATCGACTGGGGCCGCGAGGTGGCCACCTGCCACGCCGATTACTACCGCTGGACCCAGTGGCTGTTTCTGCAGTTCCTGGAGGCCGGCCTGGCCTATCAGAAGGAGGCCACCGTCAACTGGGATCCGATCGATCAGACGGTGCTGGCCAATGAACAGGTGGACGGCGAAGGGCGCTCCTGGCGCTCCGGGGCCCTGGTGGAGAAGCGCAAGCTGCGCCAGTGGTTCCTGAAGATCACCGCCTACGCCGACCAGCTGCTCGACGACCTGCCCAGGCTCGAGGGCTGGCCGGAGCGGGTGCGCACCATGCAGGCCAACTGGATCGGCCGCAGCAGCGGCGCCGAACTCACGTTCCCGGTGGTGGACGCCGACGGACACGACAGCGGCGAGCGGATCACCGTGTTCACCACCCGCCCCGACACGATCTTCGGAGCCTCCTATGTGGTGCTGGCCCCCGAGCATCCCCTGGTGGCCTCGCTCACCACGGCCGAGCAGGCGATCCACGTGGAGGCCTTCTGCGATCTGGTGGCGCGCCAGAGCGAGCAGGAGCGCACCGCCGACGACAAACCCAAGCGCGGCGTGCCGATCGGCGCCATGGTGCGCAACCCGGCCAACGGCGAGCTGATTCCCCTGTGGATCGCCGACTACGTGCTGGCCGACTACGGCACCGGCGCCGTGATGGGGGTGCCGGCCCACGACCAGCGCGACTTCGTGTTTGCCCAGCAATACGAACTGCCGGTGCGGCAGGTGATCATCCCCGAGGGCAGCGACGAGCACGCCTACGAGGGCGGCGCCTGGACCGAACCCGGCGTGCTGATCCACTCCGGCCGCTTCGACGGCCTGCCCAGCGGCGAGGCCAAGGCGGCGATCACCGCGGCGGCCGAGGCGGAGGGCTGGGGCCAGGCCCGCACCACCTACCGCCTGCGCGACTGGTTGATCTCGCGCCAGCGCTACTGGGGCTGCCCGATCCCGGTGATCCATTGCGACAGCTGCGGCGTGGTGCCGGTGCCGGCCGAGCAGCTGCCGGTGGAGCTGCCCCGCGACGTGGCCTTCTCCGGCAAGGGCGGCTCTCCCCTGGCCCAGCTGGAGAGCTGGTGGCAGGTGGACTGCCCCTGCTGCGGCAAGCCGGCCCGGCGGGAGACCGACACCATGGACACCTTCATGTGCTCCAGCTGGTATTTCCTGCGCTACAGCGATCCCCACAACACGGCCCAGCCCTTCGGCCGCGAGGCGGTGGATGCCTGGCTGCCGGTGGACCAGTACGTGGGCGGCATCGAGCACGCCATCCTGCACCTGCTCTATTCGCGCTTCTTCACCAAGGTGCTGCGCGACCGGGGGCTGCTGGGCTTCGATGAGCCCTTTGCGCGCCTGCTCACCCAGGGCATGGTGCAGGGCATCACCTACAAGAACCCCCACAGCGGCAAGTACATCGCCCCGGCCGATGTGGCCGATCCCAGCGATCCCCGCGATCCGCTCACCGGTGAGGTGCTGGAGATGTTTTACGAAAAGATGTCGAAGTCGAAGCACAACGGCGTCGATCCGGCCGTGGTGATCGACAGGTACGGCGCCGACACGGCGCGGATGTTCATCCTGTTCAAGGCACCGCCGGAAAAAGACCTGGAATGGGACGACGCCGATGTGGAGGGCCAGTTCCGCTTCCTGCAGCGCCTCTGGCGCCTGGTGGATGGGGCCGTGGCCCGGGGCCTGAGCCTGGGCCTGCCTGCTGCTGACGGGCCTGACCTGACTGGGAGTGCCGCAGCGGTGCTGGATCCAGCTGCTCTCACCCCGGCAGAGAGGCAGCTGCGCCGGGCCGTGCACACCGCCATCGCCGCCGTCAGCGACGACCTGGAGGGCGAGCTGCAGTTCAACACCGCGGTGGCGGAGCTGATGAAACTGAGCAATGCCATGGGCGAGCACCTGGCGCAAGCCAGCGAACCGGTGGCGCGGGAAGCGCTGCGCAGCCTGCTGGTGCTGCTGGCACCCTTTGCGCCCCATCTGGCCGAGGAGCTCTGGAGCCAGCTTGGCGGGCAGGCCAGCGGCAGCGTGCATCGCCAGCGCTGGCCCGAGCCCGACCCCGCGGCCCTGGTGCGGGACACCGTGCCGCTGGTGATCCAGGTGAAGGGCAAGGTGCGCGGCAACCTGGAGGTGCCCGCCGACGCCGACAGGGCCACCCTGGAGAAACTGGCCCTGGAGAGCGAGATCGCCGCCAAGTGGCTGGAGGGCAAAGCGCCTAGCCGGGTGATCGTGGTGCCGGGGCGCCTGGTGAATCTGGTGCCCTGAGCCCATCAACACCTAGTTTCACAGGCAATTCGCCAGCGCCCGCATGCATGCCGTGCAGCTCCACCTCGATGCCGGCAGCGACCTGCATCAGAGCCTGAGCGCCTTCGCGGCCGGGCAGAGCGGGTCGGGCTTCGTGCTGAGTGTGGTGGGCAACCTCAGCCAGGCTGCCTTCCAGTGTCCGGGGCAGGACCAGCCCACCCTGCTGCGCGGGGATCTGGAGCTGATCACCCTGCAGGGCACCCTGGCCCCCGGCGGTGTCCATCTGCATCTGTGTGTGTCGGACGGAACCTGCCAGGTGTGGGGCGGCCACCTGGAACCCGGCACCCTGGTGCAGAAGGGGGTGGATCTGTTCGTGGGCCTGATCGAGGCACCGCTGCCGGCCGGAGTCGCCGGCAGCGGCGACGCTCCTGCCTTCGCCGCATCCACCAGCCGGGTGCAGATCCTGGTGCGGCAGGGCTGTCCCTGGTGCCGGCGAGCTTTGCGCCTGCTGCACAGCCAGGGAATTGATCACCAGATCAGCGAGGCCCGCGAGCCCGGGCCAGTGCCGCGCATCTGGATCGACGGTGCGCTGATCGGGGGCTACGACGCCCTGATGGATCTGCAGGCCAGCGGCCGGCTGCAGCAGCTGCGCCAGGGCTGATCCCCCCCGCCCGTGGCAGCCTGACTTCCATGACAGCGATCCCGACACCGGTGCGTCTGAGCACGGCGGCCCGCTGCAGCCTGGCGATCGGACCCTATCCCCGCTTTCACTACGACGCCAGTGGCGGTGGGGGACTGGGGGGGCTGGACGCCAGCGATCCCCAGGGTCGGCGGCGGCTGCAGTTTCCGCTGGACCAGCTGGTGATTCCGCCCCTCAGCCGGCGCACGGGGCGCTGGCTGGGACTGCCCCTGCCTCCCGCTCTGGAGGTGCGGATCCTGCCCGCCAAGCTGGAGGGTTGGCTGGAGCCGGCCAGCGGAGCCGTGCAGCTGCACTTCCAGGCCCATTTTGTGTTCCGCGCGGCAGGTGTCTACCAGGCGCCGCCCCTGTGGGTGGACACCCTGCTCACCACCGCTGCGCCCCAGGAGGCGGTTCCAGCCCGCTGGGGGCATCCATCAGGGCAGGCCCGAGGGGCGGACGGAAGCCTCACCTTGGTGGGTGTGGCGCCGGTGGCACCGTCCGGTGACCGCTGGTTCGATCGCTTTCTGGGTCTTCCCAGTGAGGCCCTGGCCGTGCTCCGCTGCAGCCTCAGCTGGGAGACCTGAACGCTGGCGCGGGGCGTCAGAACGCCCGGGCCACCGTGAGGCTGGCGGGCTGGCCCCAGCTGCCCTGCACCGCGTAGGAGGAATCATTGGCGCAGAGGTGGCGCAGGATCCAGAACACCGGCTCCGGGCTGTCGGTACCCAGCTCCTCGGCCATCCGCTCCAGGGAACGGGACTGGCCATCGCCCAGCAGCGCCTCGATGCGGCCCTGCAGGTCGAGCACGGCGGCAGCTGCGAGCTTGCCGGCCTCCACACCGGGCTGGTCATAGGCGTTCACGTCCACCAGTTCGGCGTAGAGGCCCACCGCCCGCTCGAACAGGGCCACCAGCGCCCCGAGCCGCCGCTCATCGAAGCCGGCCAGGGTGATGGTCAGGCTCTGCCGCCCCCCTTCCAGCAGGGCCGAGCGGGTGCCCTGGAGGAAGCCATCGAGAAAATCCCCGGGGCGCTCGCCCTGCAGGGCCGGGATGTCGCCGGGATCAGCGAGCACCTCGATGAAGGTCACAAAGAAATTGTCCACGCCGTCACGCAACTGCTGCACGTAGGCGTGCTGATCGGTGGAGCCCTTGTTGCCGTAGACGGCAATGCCCTGGTTCACCACCCGGCCCTGGCGGTCGCTGTGCTTGCCGAGGCTCTCCATCACCAGCTGCTGCAGGTAGCGGCTGAACAGCTCCAGGCGATCGCGATAGGGGAGCACCACCATGTCGCGCTGGCCGCGACCGTCGCCGGCCACGTACCAGGCGGCGGCCATCAGGGCCGCGGGATTACGCCGCAGATCCGCCACCCGCGTGCAGGCATCCATGGCGGCCGCCCCATCCAGAAAGGCGCGGATGTCGGCTCCGACCAGGGCACCGGGCAAGAGACCCACCGCGCTGGTGATGCTGGTGCGGCCTCCCACCCAGTCGAACATGTCGAAGCGGGCCAGCCAGGCCTCCTGCTCGGCCAGCCGGTCGAGGCGGCTGCCCAGCATGGTCACGGCCACCGCCTGCTGCTGCCAGCTGCCGCCCAGGCTCTCCAGCCGTGCCCGCACCTGCTCCATGCCGATGCGGGGCTCCGGTGTGCCCCCCGACTTGCTCACCACCACCACCAGGGTGCGGCAGAGGCGCTCGCCGAGGCACTCCAGGGTGCGGCTGATGCCCTCGGGGTCGACGTTATCGATGAAGTGGAAGGGCAGGCCGCCATCCAGGCCCCCCAGGGCCCGCACCATCAGCAACGGGCCCAGGCCGGAGCCACCGATGCCGATCCAGAGCACGTCGCTGAAGCGACCGCTGCTCAGCTGGGCGCGGGCGAACGTTTCGATCCGGTCGATCTCCGAGCGGATGTGGTCGGCCGTGGCGGCATCCGGGGCGAGCTGGGGGGTGCGCAGCCAGTAATGGCCCACCATGCGCTGCTCGGAGGCATTGGCGATCGAACCGGCCTCCAGGGCCTCCATCGCGGTGAAGGCCTGGCTGAAACGCGGGGCCAGCTCCTCGAGATGGCCATCGTTGAGGCCCATCCGGCTCACGTCCAGCCAGATCTGCAGGCCGGCATCGAACCAGAGCCGGTCGCAGAAGCGCTGCCATTGGCTGGCGGGGTTGGTCCGATCAAGGTCGGCGGTCATGGTCCGGACAGCGGCGGCGGGAACGGTGGGGGAAACCTAGTGCTGGATGCCGGGTGCAGAAGATCGTGGGGCGCACCAGGCTGCGGTCAGCAGACCTTTTCAGGCTGCCAGCAGCGTTGCATAGGGTCCTTAAGATTGGTTCATGGATCTTCAGGTTGCTCCGTGGTTCTTGCGGTCTTCAATGACCGGCGTCACCCCGGAATCCACTGCTGCTCAGACCAGCCCTTTGCCCCTGCCAATCGGCGACTGACCCCGTGATCCACTCCAGTGCAGTGCGTCGGCTCAGGCGGTTGCGGCAGCAGCCCCAGTGGGACCCATTCCCCCGGCTGAAGCTCCCCTCGATCAGCCGGCGCAGCCGTCGGCTGCTGCGCCTGGCCGGCTGCACCGTGGCCCTCAGCGGCCTGGTTCCCCTCAGTGCCCCGGCTCCCCGGCCCTGGATCGGCCAGCCCATGCTGATCGATCCCGCCCACGGCAACCCCGATCCCCTGGCCTTCAGCGCCGACGAACTGCAGGAACTCCGCCGTCGCTTCGGCGTTCACGGGCCCCAGCCGCGCCTGGCCCAGCTGTTCAGTGACGGCGTGGGCCAGTTCCAGCCCCTGCGCAACCATGCCCTCAGCCGGCTGGAGGAACTCAGGCCGGTCATCATCGGCCTGAGCAGGCAGCAGAGCATCAACCCGATGCTGGTCACTGCGGTGCTGTTTGACGAGATGCGGCACGCCAAGCCCGGGGAAAACCACCCGATCGCGGCCCACTCCGGCCTGTTCAGAACCCATGGCCTGGCCCAGCTGGGGATCAGCGAAATGCAGCACCAGGGCCTGCTGCCCGCCGAGCCCTCGCCTGCAGAGGTGAGCTGGGCCAGGGACCAGCTGCTCGATCCCCAGCGCAACATCGAACTGCTGGTGGGCAAATTCGCTCGCCTGAAACGCCAGCTCAACGTGCCGGGCCAGCGGATGCTGCAGGCCAGCGGCAGTGTGAAGGATGCCAAGGTCCTGGCCACCCTTGCCTACCTGCACAACGGCAAGCTCGACTATCCCCGCCGCATCCTGAGTTCCATGCAGGACCCGGTGCTGCATGGGCTGCTCTATGGCCAGCGCAAGCCGGTGCTCTCGCCCCTGATCTGAGATTCCAGCCGTGATCCGCCCGGGACCTGGGGACAGTCCCAGGACGGAGCGCTCAGCAGAGCAGCCCCAGCTGGCCCAGCCGGGACTGCAGGGCTGACCAGTCGAAACTGCGGGGGTCGGCGCGCTCTCCGCCCAGATCCACCGCCCGGTGGGTGGTGATCTGGTCTGCGGCAATGGGGAAAGTCTGCATCCACAGGGCCAGCAGGGCGGCCAGGCCGTCGTACTGGGCCGTGGTGTAGCCGCTGTGGTTGGGGCCCCCGTCCTCCCCGTCCCGGGGACTCTCCAGGCTCACGTGCAGGGCGAAGTTGTTCACCGAGCCGCCCACCTTCGGGTTGGTGATCGCCCACTGGCCGCGGAAGGCCGAATTCCCGGCCCCGAAGGCCCGCTTGCGGGGATCGAGCAGAAACACCACCTCACCGTCACGGCCCACGAGGGCGTGGTAGCTCACCTGGTCCTCATCGCGGGGGTGGGGGGTGCGGAAGGTGCTGATCGCCGACTCCAGGCTGTACACCGTTTCGTGGAGCACCACCAGCCGGGGGGTGGGGTCCAGGGGATTGCCGAAGGCGTCGCGGCTGAAGCGCTCCCCGAAGTTGGTGGGGTCGATGCTCACCTGGCGCGGGGCGGTGCGCAGCTGGCTCACGAGGGAGAGCAGCTGCTGGCGCTGGGTGGTCTGCGGTGCGGCGCACTGCCGGCGCAGGGGCGACTGCCAGGCGACGTGGGCTGGGGGGGGTTGGGTCGTGGTGCCGGGCGAAGGAGGGGCATCTGTGCTGGGCTTGCCGATGCCGTCCAGCAGATCCAGCAGGGAGCGGTCCCGATCACCCCCCTGGCTGCTGAGATCGCGGGCCATCCAGCCGATGCTGCCCAGGCCGGTGACAGCTGCGGCCAGGCCGGCGAGGAGCAGGGGCTGGGTCCGCAGGGTCAAGGGGCCTCCAGGGCAAGCCAGCGTCCACGGCGCTGAAGCATGGCGTCGGTGATCTCGGGGAGAGGTTCCAGACTCCAGCGCTCAGCCTGGGGTGATCCAGGCGCAACGCTGGTGCACAGCAGCCTGCCATCGCGTACGAAATGTAACGGCAGGGATGGTCCACTTTTCCGAGCCGCCAGCAGGGGAGGCAGATCCTCCGGCCTGCGCAGCCGCTGTCCCGCCAGGGCGATCAGCTCATCGCCCACCAGCAGTCCGGCCGACTCCGCCGGCCCGCCCCGCTGCACCCGCTGCAGCTGCAGGCCCGAGGGCGTGAGCTCCAGCTGCCAGCCCAACCAGGGGACGGCGGCCCGGTGGGGCTGGAGGGTGAGCCCCACATCCGCCAGATAGCTCTCCAGCTCCGGGTCGTCCGTCCCCTCCAGCCAACCGGGCAGCAGCTGGGCCAGTTCGGGGGCGGCGGCCGCGAACGCCGCCAGCAGGTCGGCTTCCCGGTAACCCCGGCCCCAGCGCCCATGGCTGCGCCACAGCTGGCGCAGCACGGCCGGCAGGCAACTGCCGACGCGGCGCAGGTGCAGATCGAGCACCAGGGCCACCACGGCACCCTTGAGGTAATAGCTCACCTGGCTGTTGGCGGAATAGGCATCGGGCTTGTAGAGCTTCACCCAGGCCTCCTCGCTGCTCAGCCGCAGGCTCTGCACCCGGCGACCGGGCGTGAGCAGGTAGCGGCTGAGGTCGCTGCCCAGATCACTGAGCACCTCCTCCGGCGTGCTGATGCCGGCGGCGTGGGGTAACAGCTGATCCACGTAGCTGGTCACCCCCTCGGCGAACCAGAGGCTGGGCACCACCACGGGCTGGTGGTAGTCGTAGGGCACCAGCTCGGCGGGCCGCAACCGGCGCACGTTCCACTGGTGCAGGTATTCGTGGGCCACCAGCTGCAGGAACCTGCGGCGGCCCTCCGCTTCCGCCAGCTTGCGGCGGCCGTACTGGAGCACGCTGCTGCAGTCGTGCTCGAGGCCGCCATAGCCCGCCTCCGTGAGATGGAGCACGAACAGGTAGTGGTCGGCGGCGGGCCGCTCCACTCCCATCAGCCGGCAGCAGGCCAGACACACCCGCTCCACGTCAGCCAGCAGCTGGTCGTCGGCAACGAGCGGATCGTCGCCAGCCAGGGTGGTGCCCCAGGTGACCCAGCGGTGGGGAATGCCGGCCACGGTGAAGGGATGCTCCCGGTGGGGGCCCGCCTCCACCGGGCTGTCCAGCAACTGGTCGAAGTCGGCGGCCAGCCAATGGCCTTCGGCACATCGGGGCAGGGGCACGAAGGCGCGCCAGTCCGGCGGCAGGCAGAGGCGCAGCTGGTGGGGCTGCCAGCGCAGGCCGTCCACCGCCACGGCCACGGCGGCCAGGCAGAGAAAACCGTGCTCGGCGGTGAGGTGGCAGGTGCGCACCGTGAGCTCGGTGGCCATCAGCCGGTAGCGCACGGTCACGGGGTCCAGGCTCGGCAGATCCGCCTGCCAGGAGGCCACGCCCGTGCGCTGGAAGGGGATGGCCTCGCCGCGCTGGCTGAGGGCCACGCCCTCCAGCTGACGCACGTAGTCGCGGATCAGATAGGAGCCTGGGGTCCAGCCGGGCAGTGCCCAGCGCAACACGGTCTGGGGGGGATGCAGCGTGAGCTGCACCTCCACCAGATGGGCCTGGGCCGAACGCAGGTCAAGGCTGAAGCAGGGTGCAGGAACTGCGCTCACCGCGGGCTGTGGATCAGGCGATCAGGCTCACCTGGGCCCCGGGAAGATGCCGCTGGGCATCGGCGAGGGCACGGCTGGCGGCGTAGCGGCGGGTGATGCGGGCCAGCAGTTGCTGCAGGTTCTGGCTGCTGCTGAGCCGCTGCAGGTCACCCACCAGGGCCAGGGAGCCATCGGCCTGGCGCCGCCAGCCGAGGCAGTGCCCCGACCCGCAGCGCACCTGGAGCAGCACCGGTTGCCGCTCCCCGGCGAACCCTTCCAGATGCCCCCCCCAGCGGGGCCGCAGGCCGAGGGCCTCCAGGCTGGCCGCCAGCACGTCGGCGTCGTGCAGCACGGTGGGCAGGATGGAGAGATGGGACATGGACCGATGCCCGCTTTTCCAGACCCTAGCCATCCCCACTGCTCCGTCCAGTGGCCGTTGCCACAGCCCGCCCCCCGCAGCAGCCAGGGCGAGCTGCGGCTGGCGGTGATGGCCTCGGGCAACGGCAGCAACTTCGAGGCCCTGGTGCGAGCCAGCCAGGCGGGCTGTCCCCGGGGCGCGGTGGTGCTGCTGGTGGTGAACAACCCCGGCTGTGCGGCGATCGCGCGGGCCGAGCGGCTCGGTGTGCCCTGGCAGCTGCTGGACCACCGCGGCCACGGCAGCCGGGAGGACCTCGACCGGGCCCTGATCGACCTGTTCCGCCAGCAGTCCATCGATCTGGTGGTGATGGCCGGCTGGATGCGCGTGGTGACGCCGGTGCTGATCGGCGCCTTTCCCGGGCGGCTGGTGAACATCCACCCCTCCCTGCTGCCCAGCTTCCGGGGCATGCACGCGGCGGCCCAGGCCCTCGCGGCCGGCGTCACCCTGGCGGGCTGCACCGCCCACCTGGTGACGGCGGAGGTGGACGCCGGCCTGATCCTGGCGCAGGCGGCGGTGCCGGTGCTGGCGGACGACGACGTGGCCAGCCTCAGCCAGCGCATCCAACAGCAGGAGCACCGGATTCTGCCCCTGGCGGTGCAGCTGGCCGCCGAGCGCCTGGGGCTGATCCCGGCTCAGGGCCCGGCTCAGGGGTAGAACGGCAGCAGGGGCAGCCCGGTGGTGGCCTCCAGGCCGGCCATCAGGTTGAGGCACTGCACCCCCTGGCCCGCCTGGCCCTTCACCAGGTTGTCCACCGCCCCCATCACGATCAGCTGGCCGGTACGCGGATCGACCTGCACCGAATACAGGGCCCGGTTGGTCTGGCGCACCCACTTGGTGGAGGGGTAGGTGCCCACCGGCAGCACCTCCACGCAGGGGGAATGGCGATAGGCCGAAGAGAGCACGGTGGAGCAGTCCTCGGCGGTGAGGCCGGGGTCGCGCAGGCGGCAGTAGACCGTGGCCAGCAGCCCCCGCACCATCGGCATCAGGTGCGGTGTGAACTGCAGCTGGATCTCCTGGCCGGCCACCTGGCTGGCGATCTGCTCGATCTCGCTGGTATGGCGGTGCCCCACCACGCCATAGGGGGCCACCGACTCGCCCGCCTCCGCCAGCAGCAGATGCTCCTTGGCGGCCCGGCCGCCGCCGCTGGTGCCGGTCTTGGCGTCGATCACGATTCCACCCGCTTCCACCAGGCCCTGCTTGAGGAAAGGCAGCAGCCCCAGCAGGGACGCGGTGGGGAAACAGCCTGGGGCCGCCACCAGCCGGGCCGCGGCGATCTGCTCGGACTGCCACTCCGGCAGGCCATACACCGCCTCGCCGCAGAGGTCAGCATCGGTGCGATCCAGCTCACGGGCCTCAGTGGCATACACCTCCTGCCAGCGGCTGAGGCTGCGGTAGCGGTAGTCGGCGGAGAGATCCACCACCCGCACGCCGCGCTCCAGCAGGGGGGGCACCAGCTGGGCCGCCAGGCCATTGGGCAGGCTCAGCACCGCGAAGTCCGCGGCGGCGGCGATCGCGTCGGGTTCGGGCACCTGCACCACCGGGTCGTCCGCCAGGGGCAGGAACGGGGTGAGTTCACTCCAGCGCTTGCCGCTGCTTCGCTCCCCGCCCAGGAAGGTCACCCGCAGGCTGGGATGGCCGTGTAGCAGGCGCAGGGTCTGCAGTCCCCCGTAGCCGCTGGCACCGACCACGGCGACGCGCTGACTGGTGGAGGAGCTGGCCATGGCCCGTGATCGCACGTGCTGGGCTTTATAAAGGATGATTGAGCTGTGGCCGTACCGGCCCGAGCTGCCGCCTGTGCTGCCGTTGACCTCCCTGGGCCACCCGTTCCTCGACAGCACGGACGCCGGGGCCGATGCAACGCACCAGACCCCGTTGCGGGATCCCGACCAGGAGGCGATCCGCTTCGACGCCATCGCCGACGCCCTGGCGGCGATCCGGAACGGGGAGTCGATCGTGGTGGTGGACGACGAAAATCGGGAAAATGAGGGCGACCTGATCTGCGCCGCCCAGTTCGCCACGCCGGAACAGATCAACTTCATGGCCACCGAGGCCCGGGGTCTGATCTGCCTGGCGATGGAGGGGGAGCGACTCGATGCACTCGATCTGCCCCTGATGGTGGATCGCAACACCGATGAGAACCAGACCGCCTTCACCGTGAGTGTGGATGCGGGCCCCGAGAACGGCGTGAGCACAGGCATCTCGGCTGAGGACCGGGCGCGCACCATCCAGGTGGCCATTCACCCCAACAGCCGCCCGGCCGACCTACGCCGGCCGGGCCACATCTTTCCACTCCGTGCCCGCCAGGGGGGCGTGCTCAAGCGGGCCGGCCACACCGAGGCGGCGGTGGATCTGGCCCGTCTCGCTGGCCTGTATCCGGCCGGAGTGATCTGCGAGATCCAGAACACGGACGGCTCAATGGCCCGCCTGCCCCAACTGGCCGCCTATGCCCGTCGCCATGGCCTGCGGTTGATCTCGATCGCCGACCTGATCCGCTATCGCCTCGACACCGAGCGTTTCGTGCGCCGTCAGGCGGAAGCCCGCCTGCCCAGTGCCTTCGGCGCGTTCCAGGCAATTGGCTATCGCAACGAATTGGATGGCAGCGAGCACGTGGCGATCGTGAAGGGGCGGCCGGACACCGCCAGCGGCCCGGTGCTGGTGCGGGTGCACAGCGAATGCCTCACCGGTGATGCCTTTGGCTCGCTGCGCTGTGACTGCCGCCCCCAGCTGGAGGCCGCCCTGCGCATGGTCGAGGAGGCCGGCGAAGGCGTGGTGGTGTACCTGCGCCAGGAAGGCCGGGGCATCGGCCTGATCAACAAACTCAAGGCCTATTCCCTCCAGGACACGGGCCTCGACACGGTGGAAGCCAATGAGCGCCTGGGCTTCCCCGCCGACCTGCGCAACTACGGCGTGGGGGCCCAGATCCTCAGTGATCTTGGCGTGCACCGGCTGCGCCTGATCACCAATAACCCACGCAAGATCGCGGGCCTGGGCGGCTACGGCCTGAGGGTCGAAGACCGGGTGCCGCTGGTGATGGACCCCGGGACCCACAACGCCGCCTACCTGCAGGTGAAACGCACCAAGTTGGGTCACCTGATGGAGGAGGAGTCGCATGGCCTGACGGCGGTCCTTGGCTGGAAGGGTGTCGGGGCAGACGATCCCTATCGCCTCGGCAAAGCGTTCGAATCCCTGCAGAACTGGGCGATAGCCCGGGGGCTGATGCTGGAGCAGGAAAGCGATCCCCGCCTGCTGGCTCTGCTGGATCAGCCCCAGCTGGCGATCCTGCTCGGATGCCGCGAAGGCCGCCAACTCAGTGCCGCCGATCTGGCAGCCACGCTGCAGCAGCTGATTCACCAGCCGCACACTGACCGGGTCTCTCTTCTGCTGGCGCCGGATGCCCAGCGAATGCCTCACCCGAGCGTGACGCTGGAGCCGGAATGGCGCAATCTCCAGGATCTCGACAGTGAGGCCAGTGGCAGCTGCCCCCGGCTCAGCCTGCAGCCAGGTGGATTCATCGTCTGGCGTGTGGTGGAGCCGGCTGAGCCAGGCCGCAGGCAGGGGTAGCAGCTGGAGCGGTCATCACGGCCTTGAGCTCAGGTCGGCGCTGGAGCCGTCTCCGAAGCTTCCAACGGATCAACGCGCAGGAGGGGAAACGAGCAGATCTCCTGTAATTGTCGATGCAGGAGAAAATGCTCACCGCACTGGCTGAGCAGAGCGTCAAGCAGCGGAATGTCTCCATTGATGTAATGACGGAGCAATTGGCCATGGTCGAGCTGCTGGGGCAGGGACAGGCCCCCAGCCATCCGCGGCATGAGGGGAGTGACCTGACTCAGCAGCAGGTCGAGGGCCAGCTCGAACATGAACTCTGAATCCATCCAACGCAGTGATTGATCGCTGTGAAGCTGGCGATAGCACTGGAGTTCCCGGCTGTTGAAGCTGAAGTGACGGCCGATGGGAGCGCTGCAGCCGGGAACGAGGGCATAGGCATGGGCCCAGTGACAGGGAACGCTATGGCCCTGCACAACGATGAAAACGAATAGGGGGTGACAACCGTCCGCGGCATCGAGGAGAAGACAGCGATGCAGATGCGAGATCCTGAGGCGTGAGCGTGAAGACGGCACGAAGGCTCCCGCTGCCTTGTCGACCACCCATTGTGCGACCGGACAGCCCAGTTGAGCTGAACCACCGCCAGGGACGCTGACGCATCGGCACCCATGCGCATTGACATCGCTGCGGGAAGGTCCGCTGAGGTTGAAACTATGAGAAATCGGGATGTCTCCATCGCATCGGGGCTGAGTCAGTTTGTCGATCTCGCCACCCTCAGGAAGGATGGTCGGCGTATTTCTCTGGAGGGTGTGCTCACGGGTGCAGCCATTGGAG
The DNA here is from genome assembly GCA_018399015.1 of Cyanobium sp. M30B3. GTDB lineage: Bacteria > Cyanobacteriota > Cyanobacteriia > PCC-6307 > Cyanobiaceae > NIES-981. The sequence goes on along the minus strand of CP073761.1, from coordinate 1,544,531 downwards.
TGGTGTTGCTGTATCTGCTGGAGGAGGTGCAGGCCGCCACTGGCCGGCGACGCCCCGGCGGCCCTGTGGATGAACCTGGGCCAGATGGTCGAGGCCGCTCCCAAGCCGGGGCCGGCAACATCAGGATTCGCCCGCTCGACAGCGTCGACGTTGCCTACGACGAGCGTCGTCCACAGGGGTTCAAGAGTGCTGACGCCACGAAGACCCCGGCATCAGGACAGTCAGAGACGCCGCAGCAGGCCGGGTCGAGAACTGCCCAGGGGCTGGCGCAGTCTCTTCCCCCAGCAGCAGCAACCTTCCAGGGCAGCACCAATGGCGGCAGCAACCCGCCGATGCTGCCAACGCCGGAGCCACCCACACCGGAGCCACCTACACCTGAGCCACCTACTCCGGAACCACCCACACCGGAGCCACCCACACCGCAGCCACCCACACCGGAGCCGCCTGCTCCAGAACAACCTCCTCCGGAGCCAGCGGCCCCCTCTGCCAGCTTGCCGCAGATGCTGCTGGTGGTGGTTCGCACGGTGGCTGAATCCAGCAGTCGCTCCGTGGAGGGCAAAGCTGAGAGCCTTCAGCAGGCCACCCAGGTGGGGATTGAGAACTCTCTGCTCGATCTGCGATCGGCAACGGGGCCCAGGATGGGGCTTCGCTCCGACCGCACGCTGCAGTCATTCGCCCTGTCCGAACTGGACGATGCCGATCTGAAGCTGATCAGCGAGCACATCGGCCTACTGAATACCACGGTTCTGAATGGTTCCGCCGAGGATGTGCTTGTCTTCGATGCCCGCGATATTCTTAATCTGGGCCTGTTTTCCTCGGGCAGCGCCAACGCTGAGGTGCAATCGCGCACCGTTGCCATGGAGGGAAGCTCCCTGAAAAGCAGCGGCGGCGATGACCTTGTGGCCACGGCAGGGGTGACCCAGCTCACATTTAACGGTCTTGGCAACAGTGAGCGAGCTGCGTTGAGCTTTGATCTGCTCACCACTGCTCTCAAGGATTCAGGCATTCTCCTAGGCAGCGGCAATGACACCGTAACGGTCAACAGTGGATTTTATGTCTCCGACAGCGATTCCGTGACAGCGCCATCGCAGCGCGGGCTTCAGTTTGATCTGGGCGAGTTGCCCGCGAGCAAGGGTGATGGCGGCAACTGGAGCTTCAGCCTCAATGCCAGGGCGATCGGCTTGGAAAACAGTGTCATTGATGTGGGAAGTGGGGACGACAGGGTGTCAGTCCTCACCCGTATCGACGAAGATCTGATGCAGGATCTTGGCGTTCACTATGCCAGTTCACAAACCACGATCCAGCTGGAACGGATTGGTTTACTCCAGTCGATCGTGCGAATGGGTGCAGGCAATGATCAGCTCCAGATCAATGGCCACGTAGTCGATTCCACAATCGATCTTGGCAATGGCGACAATAGTCTCATATTGGAAGGGAGTTTGATGCCGGGCAGCCAGATCCTGATGGGGGATGGCAATAATTCCGTTACCTTCAACAATGCCCTGGGCGGGTTGGTGCGTGGTGGAAATGGCAACGATCAGTTTGCGCTCAGCAATCTGCAGCTGGCAGGAGAAGTGGATGGCGGTGGTGGGAGCGACAGCCTGGTGGCTCCCAAAGGACAAGCTGGACGGCGTGAACTGTTGGTGCTGAATGGCGTGGATGCCGGCAATCTTGACGGTATTCGTTTTCGCAACATCGAGACCGTCGACCTCGGTGGCGGCGATGACGTGGCCTTGGTCGATCTCGGCGGAAGTCTCACAGGTCAGTTGCTCGGAGGCGACGGGCTCGACCGACTCGAGTATTCCAACTGGACATTGCCGGTGTCCGTCGATCTCGACCGCGGCACCGCCACCGGCATCGGGGGCGGCAAGGCCGGCGCCCTCTCCGGCTTCGAGCAGGTGGTGGGCGGCCTTGGCAACGACAGGCTCAGCAGCTCGGGGGCGTTTGCCGGCATCGATGGATCGCTGGGTGATGATGTGCTGTTCCTGCGCTGGAGCCCCTGGCTGAGCAGCTTCGACACGGGCTTGCAAGTGAAGGGCGGGGCTGGACGTGATCTGTTCGTGTTCAGCGGTGTCGAGCAGACGCCGTTGGTCGGCTGGGATGGGGTGAGCGGCCTGCCGGATCTGCTGGATCTGGATCTGCGCGGGGATCAGAGCGACAGCCTCGCCTGGTTGCGCCAGGAACCGCTGGAGGGCGGTGTCAGCCAGGAGAGCCTGCTGCGACTCACCCCAGCCGGACCCGAAGGCATCGGTGATCCCCGCTTGTTGCCGATTGCACCGCTGGAGAGCCTGCTAACGGGAATGACCAGCGATACGCTGCAACTGGGGATTGGCGTGGACGCCATTGGTGGCAGCCGGTTGCATCTGCTTGGCGTTGAAGGAATCGGCACCAGTCGGGTGATCGCCAACGTGTCCAGCGAATTACTCACGCCTGGAGTGATCCCCGTCAGCGAATCGAGCGTGTTGACTCCATGAACCCACCCAAGCGATCGCTGATCAGCGAGATCACGGGACGCGAGCCAAGCTGAATCAAAGCGGAAACAGCCATTCCCGAACGTAACTGGTAGGAGCGTCCATTGCGGGACAGTTCACTGGCATCGATCGTCACCACAACTGGGAACGATTCCTGGACATTCTGAGGATCAGGAGGTAAAGCATCCGCGCCGATGCGTGAAATCGTGCCCTTCAGGGAGCCGTAGTCGGTGAAGGGGAACGAGGTGACACGTACATCCACCGGCATGCCGGGCAGCAGAAAACCAATGTCTCTGTTGGAGACCGACAATGCCACCTCCAGTCTGGTTGAGGGCACGATCTGTAAGGCAGGCCGAGCCGGGCTGAGTATCTCACCCTTCTTGACATTGAGATCAAAGACACGACCTGCAACCGGCGCCACCAGCCGACCCAGTTTCAGGCGATCGTCGAGTTCAGCGAGATTGGCATCCACTGTCATCAGTTGCAAGCGTGCATTGTCGTACTGGGAGTAGAGCAGTTTGAGCTCAGCAGCTGGAATCTGCTGCTGCTTGAACTGACTTTCACGCACGCGATAGCGCGCCGATTCAAGTTCCTTCTCAGTGCGGCTGATCGCACCCTCGAGTTCGGCAGCGCGCTGCTGCTGCCGGTCGAGTTCCAGCCGGGATATGGCGCCCTCATTCAATAAGGTGGTCATCCTGGCAGTGATGTTTGCCTCGATGGCCTGTTGCCGTTTGAGCGCGACCAGGTCGGAGGCCTGCTGCTCGAGATTGATCTGGCTGCGGCGACGTTCCTCAATGGCAGCGCGCTCGCGCAGATCAACCTCCCGCTTTTCGATGCTGAGCTGGCGACGCCCGGCAGCGGTGCTGGGTGGCGTCACCGACAGACCGAGACGGTTGGCGAGCACGCTGAGCTGGCTCGACCACAGGGCCCTCTGACTCTCCAGAGACTTGCGCTGATCGCGCACCGCCTTCTCCCGCAGAGCAATCAAGGGTTGTCCAGGCTCCACCGACTGCCCCTCTTTGACGAGCACCGACTCCACCGGCGCGTTGAAGGGCACGGTGATCGAGGTGACACCGCCAATGGGCCGCAGCTTGCCGGTGGCGTTGACGGAGGTCTCAATCCGGGCGATCAAGCCATAGATCGTGGCAAAGCTGGTGAGGCCGATCAGGCTCCAGACGATGCCCCTGCTCCAACCCCGGGTGCTGCGGGGCAGGGTCGTGCGCCGCAGCCGATGGCCGTGGGGTCGCTGGTCGGCAACCGCTGGTGCGGGCGGCGGTGTCTGGGGAGATGGTGTCTGGGGCGGTGGTGAGGTGGTCACAGGATTGTGAGGCTCAGGTGCCCAGGGCGTAGTTGATCGGCAGACCCACCTTGGCGATGGGAGGCGTGGCGGTGGAGGACGAGGAGGAGGAGGAGCGACCCTGCTGGCGGAACAGGACGTAGTAGGGACCGCGGGCCGCCATCAACTGCTGATGGGTTCCCACTTCCAGAACGGCACCGTTGCCCATGCAGACAATCAGATCTGCATTGACAATGGAGGAGAGCCGGTGGGTGATGAACAGCACGGTGCAATCCTGCAGGGTGTGCATCAGGTTTTCACTCACGACACGTTCCGTCTGGTAATCCAGAGCCGAGGTGGCCTCATCCATAATCAGCATCTTCGGCCGTTGCAGGATGGTTCGGGCGATGGCGATGCGCTGACGCTGGCCACCGGAAAGGCCACTGCCGCGTTCACCCACCTGGGTGGAGTAGCCAGCGGGCAGATCCATGATGAAATCATGCGCAGCTGCAATCGTGGCTGCTTCGATGATCTCTTCGCTGCTGGCTTCTGGATTGGTGAGGGTGATGTTTTCCTCGACGGAGCCATCAAAGAGGACAGTCTCCTGCGGAACGATACCGATCTGGCGCCGTAGGGAGTAAAGCTCTACTTTGGAGATATCAATGCCATCAATAAGAACCGAACCCGTTTCGGGGCTGTAGAGCCGGGAGACCAGCTTTGTGAGTGTACTTTTGCCAGATCCACTGGTTCCCACGACGGCAACAAACTTGCCTTTGGGAATGGAGAGCGAGACCCCCGCGAGAAGCAGGGGTGACGATGGCTTGTAACGGAAGTTGATATTCTGAAAATCAATCTGGCCATGGATTGGCGGCATGATGATTCGGCTGGCATTGTCTTCAGGAGCCTCCTGCGGGTGGTCGATCACATCACTGAGGCGCTCCAGTGAGAGGGCGGTTTCCTGCACTGTCTGCCAGATTGACGTCATGCGCAGCAGCGGCCCTGTGACATAACCGGCAATAATGCGAAAAGCAATCAGTTCGCCGAGACTGAGCTCTCCTTGCAGCACCAGGGACGCCCCACCCCAGATCACCAGCAGGCTGGACAATTTATTGAGGAAACCACTGAAGGTGTTCGCCGTGGTACTCAATAGCGTGTTGTCAAATCCCTCGGCAACATAATCAGTGTAAAGATCCTGCCATTTCCAGCGACTGCGCAGTTCAATGTTCTGGGCTTTCACCGTCATCATGCTGCTGAGCACCTCAACCAGATGGCTCTGGGTGCGGGCACTGGCAACAGCCCTGCTCTGCAGTTGATTGCGTACCAGCGGCGACACCGTGAGCGTGAGAACAATCAGAATAGGAATCACAGCCAGAGTCAGCAACGTGAGCTGCCAGCTGTAGATCAGCATCACAACGATATAAAGCAAGGCAAAGATGGCATCGAGAATCGTGGTGAGCGCCGTTCCAGTAAGGAAAGAGCGTATTTTTTCCAGCTCGCTGATGCGATTACTCACTTCACCTACAGGGCGACGATCGAAATAACTGAGTGGCAATCTCAGCAGGTGATCAATGATCTGGGTTCCCAGGGCGAGATCGATGCGGTTGGTGGTATCAACGAACAGGAATGTGCGCAGACAGAGAAGCAAGCCTTCAAAGAGGGCAAAAACCACCAGCAAGGTGCCGAGAACCCCCAGGGCACTGGGACTGTTGTTGATGATGACCTTATCAATCACTTGCTGAATTAACAGCGGATTGACCAGGCCGAACAGCTGCACAAAAAAGCTGGCAAGCAACACCTCCAACAACACGGTGCGGTGCTGCTGGAGGGCGGGGAGGAACCAGCGGAAGCCGAATGTCCGTTGCGGGGTGAGGGCGTTGACGCGCAGGGTCAGCACCTCTCCCTCCTCACCCCACTGCTCGCCAAACTCCGCCATGGTGAGAGCCTGATTGCCCACAGCTGGTACTCCGAGCACCAGGCCTTTGCTGTTGATGCGATAGATCACCGCCAGACCATTGCCCCAGCGCACCAGCAGGGGAGTCTCGAGGCGGGCGATCGCTTCGGTGCGGATCTCGAGCAGCTGGGTCTGCAGGCCGATGGATTCAGCCACGGCTCCGGCCAGGGCCAGAGAGGCCTCTCCATGCCGCTTCACCTGATCGGTGAACACCCGCCGCAGCAGTTCACGCCGAAAGGGAAGGCCAAGGTGATCGCTGAGCATGCGGAAGGCCGCAATCGGCGACTCCAGCGCTCCCACACCGCGATACCAGGGGTAAGAGGACGGGGAGCGGCGATCTTCGGGGCCTGTCTCCTGGGGATCCGCCAGCGGCAACTCCGGAGCGGAACTGATGGCATCGTCCGCGATCTGGCGGCGATGCTCCTCCCAACGATCGAGCAACAGCGATTCCCAGCCAGGGGCGGAAGACCCATCAGCCTCGGGCGCGTCGTCGGCGGCAGGCGGGTCAAGGATCTGGGCGAGAGCCTGGCGGTCGATGCCCAGCACCCGCAGCGGTTGATCGACCGCCGCCGCCACCGGGCTGGGCAGGGCGGTGCCCAGGGGCAGAGGGCCTGCCGCCACCAGCCAGAGCCGTTCGGGAGGGAAGCCGGTGAGGGGCAGCTGCTCGGGCGTGATCGTGAAGGCTCGGGTGCCGTCGGCCAGGGCGATGGCAGCTTCCACCACCTCCTGGGAGAGGGCGCGGGGATAATCCTGCAGGTGCGAATCGAGCACCGCGAACAGTTCCGAGGGGTTGACGCTGCCGCTGATGCGCTGTGCCAGCGGCGGATGCTGCGCCATCTCCTGCCGCAGGGCGGCATGGGGCAGCGCCAGCACAACCAGATCGGTGGAGGCCAGCACGGTCTCCCAGTTGCGGCCGGTGCTGAGGGGGGTCCAGCCCATGACTGCACCGGGATCGAGGCGCTGCAGGGTGGCGACCCCCCTGGAGAGGCGCGAGGCCATCACCACCGAGCGCGCCGTTCCCTGCAACAGGAAGAAGATCTGCTCGGGCGCCTGGTCCAGGCGGCTGATCGGCTGTCCGAGCGAGAAGCGCAGGAGCTGGCCCTGGGCAGCGAGACGCTCAAGCTGATCCGGCGGCTGGTCTGCCAGGAAGGGGAACGAGCGCAGCAGGTCGAGCAGTTGTACAGGGTCGGCCATGGCTCAGCTGCCCAGCGATGACGGACTCTTCAACAGCGTGGGGTAGTGCCTTTGCAGGCTGGAGTCCAGTGTGCTCTCCAGATCCTTCTGGAAGAGCTCGTTGTACAGCTGAAGCCGGGTGCTGTCGTTGAGGCTGGCCGGTTGGCGGTGCTCCATCTTGATGACCAGAACCCAGGGGTCGACACGAAAGGGCGGATAAATCTCTCCGACGGTGAGCTTGTCGAGTACGGCGCGGATGCTGGCATGGGGCTGGCTGATCAGCATCGGCCCCACCAGCCCGCGGGTGAAACGCTCTTCCCCCAGCGAATGGCTGCGGGCAAGTTCACCGAAATCGGCACCATCGTGGAGGAGGCGTAGGTAGAGCTCCTCAGCGGCACCCTGGTTGCGCAGCCGAATCATGCCGTAAACAACCTGCTCCAGATCGGCTCGACGTTCGAGGAAATAGGGTTCAACCCGGTCGGTGTATGTGGTTTCGATCCATTTCTGTTGACGAATCTGATCCCAGCGCTCACGCAGGGGGCCCTGGATCAAGTCCGGCAGCGTTGAGATCCAGTCACCGCGGAGGCTGGCGGGTGGATCCCCCGGCACACCGTCCCAGAGGCGGCTGAGCACGAGGGGCTCCTCAGCGGCGGTGAAGGTGACGGAATCGCGCAGGCGCCGCAGCAGCAGATCACTGGCCAGTTGTCGAAGGATGCCGCGCTGCAGCAAGAGTTCGGCGAAGGGCTGCTGTGCCAGCTGTTCGATGGCCAGGCTCAGATCAGTGGCAAGATGGGCGTCAGGCAACATCAGGCGCTGGCCGAACCGGCAACCGACTGGGAGCGGCTGTCGAGTTGGGAAACGGCACGGGCATCCAGGCTGCCATCTCCGGAGATCGTGATCGTGGCGTTGCCGATGCCGAGGCTGGTGTTGTTGAGCGACGAACTGGCGTTGCCGTTCACAGAGATGCTCTGGGCAAAGCTGCTCTGCTCGGCGATGGCGGCGATCCGGCCGTTGTCGGCAAAGGTGACCGGCAAGGCATCGCCGGCGGAACTGAACAGGCCGGTGGCGGAGGTGTTGCCCTGGCTGGAGGCATCGGACACCACGCTCTGGGCCAGAAGGCTAGCCCTGCCGGTGGCAGTGGCATCGACCCCGCTGAGGCCGGCGCCGGCGGTGAGGGCCATGTTCTCGATGCCGGTGATCGAGGCACGGCCAGCGCCAGGCACATCGGCAAGCAAGACCGAGGCAGCGCCATCGGTGGCGGTGGCGCGTAGTTGGAGATCAGAGCTGGCCGTGCCGCTGATGTCGCCCTGGCTGGTGCCGGCCTGGAGGGAGGAGAAGCCTGCCGGGGCGTTGGCGTCGTAGCTGCCCAGGATGCCGACGCCAGTGGCAGCGGCCTGGGCGGTGGCGTCGCCCTCGGCACTGCTGAGGGCGTTGATGATCAGGGGGGCGGCCAGTGAGCCGATGCTGGCGGCAGCGCGGATGGCGCCCTGCTGGCCGATCGTGGCAGTGAAGCCGTCATCGAGGGCCTCCAGGCCGGTGGCTTCGAGGACGGCCAGGGCATCGCTGTCGCCGAGCACGGTGCTGGCGGTGCTGCGGCCGTTCAGGTTGGCCGTGCTCTGCACGTAGCCGTCGCCGCCGATGCTGATGGCGTTGGCGGCGTTGCTGGCGCTCAAGCCACGGGCGGTGATGGTGAGATCGGCAAGCGCGTTGTCGACCAGGGCGTTGGTGCCGGTGGTGGCGGCATCGGCCACGGCGGTGATGCTGGCCTCGGCGTTGACGCTGCCAGTGCTGCCGGCGCTGATCGCTGTGTCACTGAGGCCTTCGGCCACCAGGCCGGCGCTGGCGGTGGCGTCACCGGCGGTGTTGCGGGCCATGGCATTGAGCACGCCGCTGGCCATGGCTGAGATCGCACCCTGCGCCCCGGCGATCAAGCCACGCAGGCCGCCATTGCCACTGATGCCACTCACCTGGGCGAGGTTGAGGTTGTCGCTGCTGTTGAGGGTGCGATCGGCTTCGCGGCTGCCGGCGAAGGCATTGGCCACCGAGGGCAGGGTGAGGCTGACGCTAGGCGGCGTGCCGGCGACACCGGGGTTGAGCGTGGCAACGCTGTAGGTGCCGCCCGGTGCCGTGGGAAGCGTGAGCAGCTGGAAGCGATCGGCATCCACCAGTTGGTCGGCGGCGCCGAGGTTGTCGGGGATGAGATCAATGACAGCGCCGCCAGGTGAAGCGGATAACTGGAAGGTGGTGGCCGTGGGATTGACGACGTAATAGGTGGTGCCCAGGGCCAGGCCGTAACGGCTGTCGCCGCTGTTTGGGGCGGAGGTGCTGTTGAGCCGGAAGCGAACGGCATCGTTGGTGGCGTAGGTGATGCCGGTGGGCATCGTGATCGAGTTGGGCGTAGCGCCGGCATCGGAGGCATCCACCGCACCGAAGCCGAGCAACTTCACGGCGTAATCGGTGTCGGGGGCGAGACCGGTGGCGGCGGCTGAGGCGGCGTCGAGTTGCACCAGCTGGCCGGCGGCCAGGACCTGGGGGCCGACAAAGCTGGGGGTGTTGGTGGTGGTGTCGAGATTGAGATCGAAGGTGGCGAGGATATTGCCCGTCGCTGACGTCCAGAGCGAGCCGAGCGTGCCGGCACCCGACACTGTGCTGGCCGTGGCGTTGAGGGTCGTGGCCCCCCTGGCCTGCACGGCCAGGTCGGTGCCCGCCGTCTGGGTGCCATCGGCCAGGCCGGTGACCACCGAGAAGCTGCTGGCGGTGGGAACCACATTGCTGCCGGAGCCGACGGCCAGCGGTATCGCGACACCGGCGCCGGCACCGGCGCCACTGCGGGCCTCGGCGCTGCCGGCGGTGCTGCTGGCGCTGCCGGAGAGATTGAGCTCGGCGTTGGCGCTGAGGCTGAGATCGTCGCCGGCGGTGCTGTCACTGCCCTTGGAAGCGAACACCTGGATGTTGGCCTCGCTGAGGGCCGCACCCTCGGTGCTGGCGGCACTCAGGGTGGCCGTATCGGTGGCGTCGAGGTTGAGGCTGGCCCCACGGCCGGCGAGGGAGACGGTGTCGACGAGGGCCTGAACGCTGCTCACCTCAGAGGCCAGATTGAGGCCATCCATGCCGCCGAGGCGGAACACACCGGCGGTGGCATCACCGGCCACGCTGGTGGCCGTGGCCGTGATCACATCGGTGGCCGTGGCCTGCAGGCTGAGGGCGTCGCCGGCCTGCACACCACCTTGGCCAGGGCCAGCGCGGGTGAGCCCGACGCCGGTGACGGTGCTGATCGCATCGGCGGTGGCCACCGCTGGGCGATAGGCCTGCAGGCTGGCGCCTGCCACCACATCGACTGGGGATCCATCCGGTTCGGAACTGAGCTGAAACTCACCGAGATTGCCGATGGCATTGATGACGTAGTAATCGCGATCCGCCTGAACGCTGGCGTTGGAGCTGGTGAAGCGAACGCGATCGCCATTGATCAGGGGGAAGCTGGCGCCGGTCTGGCTGGTTGTGAAGCGATCAGTTGCAGCAGGGCCGTTGTCGATCAGGGTGATGGTGCCGAGCGCCTCGTTGTTGGCGGTCTGGGCAGTGACACGGTTGTTGCTGCTGGCGGCGGCCTGCAGGTTGAGATCGGAGCCGGCCTGAACGCTGTCGCTGGTGGAGTTGGTGAGGTTGGCATCGTCGATGCCGTAGGCGCGGCTGGCCAAGCCCGCGATGGCCAGGCCTTCCACGTTGGTGGCTGCGACGGTCTGAAGCCCGCTGGCTGTGATCGTGAGATCCAGCGCATCGGCGGCAGCCAGGCTGGAATCACGGCTACCGGCCACCTCCACAGTGCCGATGGCCTTGGCCACGAAGGCCGCTGCTTCGGCCGTGGTGTCGGCGTTAACGCTGCCGGAAAGGCTGAGGCTGATGTCGTCGCCGGCCGTGAAGCTGCTGCGGTCGGTACCAATGCCGTAGGCAGAGAGCACCGAATCGGCCCGATCGTCCACGGTGCGGGAGAGCGCAACAGCGTCCTGGGCGGCGGTGCTGGAGCCAGTGATGCTGCCACCACTGGCGATGCTGATGGCATCACTGCCTTTGACGCCACTGGCTTGAACAAACGCCGAAACAATGTCTGCCGCAGAAAGGGCTGTGGCCGTGGAGCTGGTGAGCGCCGAGGCCGTCAGGGTGACGTCGTCGCCACTGCTGATCGTGCTGTCGCGGACGCCGAGGGCGGAGTTGAACGTGAGGGCGGCGGGATCACCCTGCAAGGCGTTGTAGACCGCAGGGGTGATCACGGACACCCCACCGGCTTCAAAATTCTGTGCCGTGAAACCGGCCTGGCTGCTGCTGAAGGTTTCACCAGTAGGGTTGTCCAGAAAATTCTGAACATCAGCCACATACAGCCCAGCAGCGTTCAGCCTGGCGAACTGATCAAAGGTGAAGTTCAGTGTGATGCTGTCGGTGCCCTCGCCACCGTCATATAAGACCTTGATCCCTTTGGTGCTGGCGGCCGTGCCGACGCTGTCGTCTCCATCTCCGAGGTCAATGACACTGATATTTTTGAGGGCAGTGCCACCGAATTCATAGTTGTCGTCGCCGTCTGAGCCTTGGATCGTGTCGTAGGTGGTAACACCATTACTATCAATAACGGGAACGCCGCCATCCAACAGGGCGATCCCCCGGGCGCCAGGATTCCAGGGCCCTGACGGTGCCGTGATGGTGGAGGTCTGGTCACCGCCATCACCCTGGAGCACGAAGGTATTGATGCCGTTGGGGTCAGGAATAAAGGTGTCTTCTGCCAGGTCGCTGCTGGTGACGACGATGGTGTTGAGCCCAGAGCCAGGAATCACACGGTCTGCGCCGGCACCAGGGATGATGTAATCATCACCATCACCACCGTAAATAATATCGTTGCCTGATCCACCGGCGATTCGATCATTGCCGGCATTGCCAACCAGCAAGTTGCCCGCGTCATTGCCGACAATGGCATCGTCACCGGCGCCGCCGATCACCACTTCAAAGCTAAAAACGCCGTCCTCGCCTCCCTGGCTCGAAGCCTCAGACACCATCACATTGGTGGCTGAGTTTCTATTGACAATGGTGATCTCACCAATCGTTGTATCAATAAAACCGTTGTTATCGAAATCGAAGCTGTAAGCCCTGCTGCTGAGGTTGACCAGCACAGGGCTGTCGGCACCAAAGCTGGAATAATCGAGGGTATCGAGGCTGCCGCCTGCGGCATCGATGCTGCCGGTACTGACATCAGTCACATCAAAACGAACGATGTCGTTCTGGTTGGTCAGCACCAGGTTCTGGATATCGCCGTAAACATCAGTCCAGTCGGTTCCAGTAACCTGGTTGGTTGGCACCGTGATCAGCTGCTGGCCGATGGCTGAGTTGTAGGTGTTGGTCAACGTGGTGACCGTCAGGCTGGAACCTGCATCAGCTTTAACCGTTCCCTCGTCTGTGCCTGTGAGAGAAAGGTCGAGACCCTCGTTTCGGCCAAAGTAGCTGAGGGTATCGCTTGATTGATCAGCAACAGCCGCGTAGATGCCGTCAATCGAGGTGTAGCCTCCACCACTGATGAAGTCATTGCCGGCAGACCCCAGGATCAGGTCAGCGCCATCACCAGCGATAATCACATCATCGCCATCGCCGCCATCGATGGTGTCGTCACCACCCAGGGCGAAGATGGTGTCGTTGCCGCCGTAGCCGCGGATGACGTTAGCGGTGTCATCGCCCGTAATGATGTCGGAATAATCTGATCCGTAGACATCCTCAAAGCTGCTGTCGCCGGCCGTACCGATCAAACCACCAGCAATCGCTGTGGCGGTGCCCGCGTTGAGGTCAACAGTGACGGGGCCAGCGGTATAGGCGCTGTAATCAAGCCTGTCGGTGCCAGCGCCACCATCGGCGCTGCCGCTGAGCGATCCGTTGCCAGTGATGGCCAGAACATCATTGCCGGCGTTGAGATCGATTTGCTCAAAGGAGCTGAAGTCGAAGCTACCTGTATTCGCAACATCTGCAAAAGTGCCGGCATTGGCCGCGTTGACCGTAACGATTTCATCATTCTCAGCTTCTATGCCGCGCAGCACATCGGTGCCCGCGCTACCAATCAGGTTTTCGATGTTGCTGAAGGTGTCGGTGCCCTGGCCGGTGCTGCTGCCGGCCTGGGTATCAAAGGCTGTGATGGTGAGGTCAATAGTGTTGCCACCGGCATAGCTGAGCGTGTCGTAGCCGCTGCCGCCATCGATGCTGTCGTTGCCGGTGTTGGAGCCGGTGATCGTTTGGTTGCCGGCTCCGGCGGTGATGATGAAATTGGAGGTTGCGTCTTGGGCGTTGAAGGTCTGGTTGTTGGTCGACAGACCTGTGACGGTTACCGTGTCGCTCTTATCACCACCATCAACCACCACATTGCCACTGCCGCTAAGCAGCGTGGCCTCGTTATCGGTGATGTTGGAGTAGGTGATGCTCAGAGCACCTGAACTGCCAGCCGCATCGGAATTGGCTTCGAGGTTGGTGATCGTGAAGGTGGCGCTGCCGTTGATGTCGAGCGTGGTGTCGTCCGCCATCTGCTCGGCGTCCACCGTGACGATGTCGTCTGCACCGCTGGCGCTGATCGTGGTGTTGTTGGTGCCGGCGGTGATGCTGATGCCGTTGTCTGTGGCGTCGGCGGTGGTCACCGTCAACGTGCCGGTGAGCGCGGTGGCGTTGATGTCTCCCACCAGGCCGGTGACCACCTGATCCGCAGAGCCGATCTGGGTCAGGGTGATGTTATTGAGCAGGGCATCCGCCACGACCGTGATCGTGTCGTTCGCTCCATTGGCGGTGATTGTGGTGCTGTTTGTACCTGTGGTAATAGAGATGTCGTTGTCAACCGTGTTGTCGGCGGTGGTTACAACTAGCGTGCCATCAAGGGGCACAAGGGATACAGCTGTGGTAATCTTAAGGTTGTCAATGCCGTAGCTTTCGTCATGAATATCCTGATCCAACCCTGAGCCGAAGCCGAGCTTGATGGTGTCCCGTCCACTGGGCACTGTGATCGTGACGGTGGCGGTCTGGTCATCCCATCGGGCTTTAGGGAAACCTACGCCGAAGCCATGGCTACCACGTTGATCCTTCGGTGTGATCGTCCAGGAATAACCGTTAGTGCTGCTAGATACGGCATTGATATCCACACGTTGATGAAATGTGGTCTCGAACGCCACCGTGTCGTTCACATAGGCTCTGAACTGTTCCCAGTCCCAGCTATCAATGCGGTGCACATCGAAGCTGATCGTGGCTGGCTGACCCGCCAGCGAGAAGCTTTTGAAGGTGTCTTGCCCATTGGTTTTAGCACCGTTGGCATAGCGGCCCAGAAAGCTGCCGTAATAGGCACTACTCGAATCAAGTTTGCCACCAGTCCAGCCATCTAAGCTGCTGAAGTCGTCGATGTAGGAAAACGGTGAATTGGCGTTGAGGTCACCGCTGAGGCCGGTGACCACCATTGCCGCCTCCCCCTGCAGGGTGAGGGTGATGTCGTTGGCCAGCAGGGTGGCGTCGATCGTTAAGGTGTCGCCGCTGCTGCTGCCGCTCACCGTGGTGGCACCGCTGCCGGTGGTGATCAGAGCGGCGTTATCACTCACGTCGGTGTAGGCCAGGCTCACCACGCCGGTGCTGCCAGCCGCATCAGTATCGGCTTCGAGATTGCTGACCGAGAAGCTGGCGCTGCCGTTGATGGCGAGGCTGGTGTTGTCCGCCATCGCATCGGCGTTCACCGTGATGATGTCGCCCGCACCGCTGGCGGTGATCGTGGTGTTGTTGGTGCCGGTGGTGATGCTGATGCCGTTGTCGGCGGCGTCGGCGGTGGTTACCGTCAACGTGCCGCTGAGGGCGGTGGCGCTGATGTCTCCGACAAGGTTCGTCACCACCTGCTGGGCATCACCGCTGGCGGTGAGGGTGGTGTTCTGGGCCAGGGAGGTGGCGTCGATTGTGAGCGTGTCGCCGCTGGTGGTGCCGCTCACCGTGGTGGCGCCGCTGCCAGTGGTGATCGAGGCGGCGTTGTCACTCACATCGACATAGGCCAGGTTCACCGTGCCGGTGCTGCCGGCTGCATCGGTATCGGCTTCGAGGTTGGTAACTGTGAAAACGGCGCTGCCGTTGATGTCGAGTGTGGTGTTGTCCGCCATCGCATCGGCGTTCACCGTCACGATGTCGTTCGTCCCGCTGGCGTTGATCGTGGTGTTGCCGCTGCCGGTGGTGACGCCTATGGCGTTATCGCCGGCATCGACCGTGTTGATCGTGAGGGTGCCGGAGGTGCCGCTGGCCAGCACACTGCCGTTGAGACCGGTGACAGTGAAGTCGTTGGTGTTGTCGCTACCTGTGAGCGTGAGGCTGTTGCTATCCCCCAGGCTGGTGGCGTTGACTGTGAGGTCGTAATTGGCTGAAGTGCTGTTGACCGTGGTGGCGCCCGTGCCGGTGGTGACCGTGGCGATCCCCGCCTCGTTGGCTTCGCTGCCGAGATTGATCGTGGAGGCACCGGTCAGCGTGACGGTTTCAACGCTGCTGACGTTGGTGAACTGATCGTCGTTGATCGTGCCTGCATCGGTGAACACGATCCTGTCGCTGCCCTCGCCACCATCAATGGTGTCGCCACTGGTGAGGCCGGCCACGGTGACATTGAAGGTGTCGTCGCCGCCATTGCCCTGCAGGTTCACATCGCCACTGGTGGACGCTGTGATCGTGTCGTCGCCGGAGCTGCCCAGCACGGTTTCAAAGCCACTGATGCCACCGGTGGCCGTGGCCGTGCCCGTGGCCAGATTCACCACGACCGCACTGCCGTAGGCGCTGTAATCCAGCGTGTCGATGCCATCGCCACCGGCCAGGGTGCCGGAGAGGGAATCACCACTGGTGAACTGGACGGTGTCGTTGCCAGCGCCTAGATCAATGTTCTCAAACGAGCTGAAGTTCAGCCCATCCACGGTGCCTTGATTGGCACCGGTCAGGATCAAGGTGTTGTCTGTTGCGGAAGCAATCAGGATGTCGGAGCTGCCGCTGCCCACCACGGTCTCGAAGCCGCTGATCGTGCCGCTGAAACCGGTGGCACCGCCCGTGGTGGTGGTGCCGGTGCCGTTGGTAATGCTGTCGAGCGTGAGTGAAACAGCTGAGCCGTAATCGGCATAGTTGAGCGTGTCGCTGCCGCTGCCCAGATCGATTGATTCGAAGTTGGTGAAGCTGCCGATGCTGGTGCCACCGGAGCTGATGCTGCCCGCACCGGCGCTGGTAACCGTGACGACATCATCAGGCGTGGTGAGAGCCAGGATGAGCTCATCTGCATCATCACCGCCATCCACGCTGGTGAACGATCCAGTGCCGCTGATCGTGAGCGAATCATCCCCGCCGAGTAGGTTGACAACCTCAAAATTGGAGAAGGTGGTCGATCCCCAGGTGCCGGAGCCAGGGGACGTGAAGATGACGTCATTGGCACTGGCATTGAGATTGAGAACATCGGAATCGCCATCACCGCCATCAATGGTTCCGAAGAACATTGATGCCAGCGTCACGATGTCGGAGCCGCTGCCGAGATTGATCGTCTCGAACCCGCTCACCGTGAGGCTGCCATCAAGAGTGATGCTGCCGTCGGCGGCCACGATCAGGGTGTTGGCGCCGGCTTGGGCGTTGAGCGTGTCGCCATCGCCACTGCCGCCGATCAAGGTTTCGAAGCTCGTTACCGTGCCGCTGATGCCGGTGGCGTCACCTGCTGCGGTGGAGGTGGCGCTGTTCAAGCTCACCGTCACCGCATCGGTGTAGCTGGCGTAGCTGAGCGTGTCGTTGCCGTCTCCGAAGTTGAGGTTGCCGCTCAGCAATCCGCCGTTGGTGATCGTGGCGGTGTCATCGCCGTCGCCGAGGTTGATCGTCTCCATGCCAGAGAACGCAACAGTGCCGAGCATGCCGCTGCCAGATCCGCTGATGGTGAGGCTGTTGGCGGTGTTGTCGCTAGCAGCAACACTCAGTGAATCGGTGCCTTCGCCACCGGCGAGCGTGATTGTGGTGCTGGAGGCGCTGTTAACGATGAACGCGTCGTCGCCGCCGAGGCCATTGACGGTTTCAAAACCGGAGAAGGTGGTGGTGCCGCCGCTGGTGCCGGCCGTGGTGCCGGCGCCGGTGCCGGTGATCGTGATGCTGTTAGCGGCGCCATCGAGATTGAGGGTGTCGTTGCCATCTCCACCCACCAGGCTGGCAACGCTGCCGCCGTTGTTGATCGTGGCGGTATCGTCGCCAGCACCGAGATTGATCGTCTCGAAACCGCTCACCGTGAGGCTGCCATCGAGGGTGGTGACACCGCCATTGGCCACCGACAGTGTGTTGACACCGCTGGTGGCATTAAGCGTATCGCTACCACTACCGCCCACCAGGTTTTCAAAACCGCTCACTGCACCAGTGATGATCGATGTGCCCCCACTGGCGACGCCACCTGCTGCGGTGGAGGTGGCACTGTCAAGGCTCACCGTTACGGGTTTGGTGTAGCCCGCAAAGCTGAGGGTGTCACTGGTGCCGCTTCCAAAAGCCACAGCACCCTCGATCCTGGAGTTGCTGCTGCTGATCAGCAAGGTGTTGGCGCCGTCGCCGAGGTCCACGGTGCCGGATATGGAGCCACCGCTGAGAGTGATCGAATCGTTGCCGCTGCCGCCTGTGTAGGAACCGATGCTCGAGCTTTTGTTGCTGATCGTCAGCGCATTACTGCCGTCACCAAGATTGACCGCGCCGCCGACGGAGCCGCCGCTGATCGACACTGTGTCAGAGCCCGTGCCAGCCGTCACGGAGCCGATGGCACCTGCATCAGTGTCGAAGCTGAGGGTGTTGGTGCCGTTGCCGAGGTTGAGTTCGCCGCTCAGAGAGCCGCCCATGCTCACCGTCGCCGTGTCATCACCGCTGCCGAGATTGATCGTCTCGATGCCGGAGAACGCAACAGTGCCGAGGGTGCCGCTGCCGACACCGCTGATCGTGAGGCTGTTGGCTTTGCTGTCGCTGGCAGCAACACTCAGTGAATCGGTGCCTTCGCCGCCGGCGAGCGTGATTGTGGTGCTGGAGGCGCTGTTAACGATGAAAGCGTCGTCGCCGCCGAGGCTATTGACGGTTTCAAAACCGGAGAAGGTGGTGGTGCCGCCGCTGGTGCCGGCCGTGGTGCCCGCACCGGTGCCGGTGATCGTGATGCTGTTATTGGCGCCATCGAGATTGAGGGTGTCGTTGCCATCTCCACCCACCAGGCTGGCAACGCTGCCGCCGTCGTTGATGGTGGCGGTGTCATCGCCATCGCCGAGATTGATCGTCTCGAAACCGCTCACCGTGAGGCTGCTGTCGAGGGTGGCGGTGCCGTTGGCGGCCACGATCAGGGTGTTGGCGCCGGCTTGGGCGTTGAGCGTGTCGCCATCGCCACTGCCGCCGATCAAGGTTTCGAAGCTCGTTACCGTGCCGCTGATGCCGGTGGCGTCACCTGCTGCGGTGGAGGTGGCGCCATTGAGGCTCACCGTCACCGGATCGGTGTAGTCGGCGTAGCTGAGGGTGTCGTTGCCAGCGCCGAGATCAATGTTTTCAAACGAGCTGAAGTTCAGCCCATCGACGGTGCCTTGGTTAGCACCGGTAAGGATCAAGGTGTTGGCGGCAGCGGAGGCAATCAGGGTGTCGCTGTTCTTGCTACCCACCACGGTTTCGAAGCCGCTGATCGTGCCGCTGAAACCGGTAGCACCGCCCGTGGTGGTGGTGCCGGTGCCGATGGTGATGCTGTCGAGCGTGAGTGAAACCGCTGAGCCATAACTGGCGTAGCTGAGCGTATCGCCGCTGATCAGATCGATTGATTCGAAGTTGGTGAAGCTGCCGATGCTGGTGCCACCGGAGCTAATGCTGCCCGCACCGACACTGGTGACCGTGACGACATCGTTGCTGGTGTTGCGATCGAGGATGAGGATATCAGCGCCAGCACCGCCATCCACGCTGGTGAACGATCCAGTGCCCTCAATCGTGAGCGAATCATTCCCGCCGAGCAGGTTGACAACCTCGAAATTGGAGAAGGTGGTCGATCCCCAGGTGCCGGAGCCAGGAGATGTGAAGGTGACCTCGTTGGCTTGGTCATTGAAATTAAGGACATCGGAATCGCCGATACCGCCATCAATGGTTCCGCTGAACTCTGCATTTGCAGCAAACGTCACGGTGTCGGAGCCGCTGCCGAGATTGATCGTCTCGAAACCAAACAACGTGAGGCTGCCATCAAGAGTGAGGCCCCCGCCGTCGGTCACGATCAGGGTGTTGGCACCAGCGTTCGCGTTAAGGGTGTTGTTCCCGCTGCTGCCACCGATCAGGTTTTCAAAGCTGGTTACCGTGCCGCTGATGCCGGTGGCGCCACCTGCTGCGGTGGACGTGGCGCCATTCAGGCTCACCGTCACTGCACCGGCGTAACCGCCGTAGTCGAGGGTGTCGTTGCCAGCCCCGAAGTTGAGGTTGCCGCTGAGGCTGCCGCCGGTGTTGATCATGGCGGTGTCACCGCCGCTGCCGAGGTTGATCGTCTCCATGCCGGAGAACGCAACCGTGCCCAGCGTGCCGCTGCCAGATCCGCTGATGGTGAGGCTGTTGGCGGTGGTGTCGCTGGCAGCAACACTCAGTGAATCGCTGCCTTCGCCACCGGCGAGCGTGATCGTGGTGCTGGAGGCGCTGTTGACGATGAAAGCGTCGTCGCCGCCGAGGCTATTGACGGTTTCAAAACCGGAGAAGGTGGTGGTGTCGCCGGCTGTTCCGGCCGTGGTGCCCGCGCCGGTGCCGGTGATCGTGATGCTGTTATTGGCGCCATCGAGATTGAGGGTGTCGGTGCCATCTCCACCCACCAGGCTGGCAACGCTGCCGCCGCCAGTGATCGTGGCGGTGTCATCACCACCCGATAAGTTGACCGACTCAACACCACTGAAGGAAAAGCCATCGATACTGCCGGCATTTTCGCCGGTGATGATCAGCGCTTCACCTGCTTTGGTGGAGGTGATGCTGTCGTCCGTACCGGAGCCGCCCACAATCGCTTCCAGGCCGCTGAAACTGTCGGTACTGTCGTTGGAGACCGTGCCGCTGGCGGTTCCAGCATTGATTGCACTCAGGCTGATCGCCTGGCTGGAGCTATCGGTGCTGTAACTGAGGGTGTCAAAACCATCGCCGGCGTTGAAGGTGACGCCTGTGCTGCCATAAAGCAGATTGAGCGTGTCGTTGCCGGTGCCGCCAGTGACGGTGGTAATGCCAGCCTGCTCGGCTTCGGCGCCAAGACTGATGGTGTTGGTGCCGTCTGCCAGTTGCAGAATCTCAACGCTGGAGACCTTGGTGAAGGCGCCATCCACCACCGAGGTGGTGGGCGCCGAGAAGATTAAAGTATCGGTACCTTCACCGCCATCAATCACATCAGCACTGCTGAGATCTGCGGGGTTGACGGTGATGCTGTCGTCGCCGGCGAAGCTGCTGAGGTTGAGGGTGGCGCTGATGCCAGAGGCATCGAAGGTGTCAGCGGAAGCAGAACCTTTAGCGTTTACGGTGCCGGTACCGCTGATGGTGTAGCCATTCACCTGGTCTTGGCGCACGCTGAGCGTGGCACCGTTAACAACAGCTGCGTTATCGCCACCGAATTGCAACGTCAGGCTTGATCCGAGATCACTCAGATCGGTGGTGACGGTGATCGTGTCCGTGGTGATATTGAGAGTCGCTGTACCAGACAGTCGTGAGCCGAGGCTGTCGGCGTCTGCGGCGGTAGCGGTATTGACGCCAAACAAGGTGACAGAATCCACCGTAGCCAACTTGGCGGCATCGAGCACAGCACCGTCGATGGTGGTGACGTTGAGGGTGCCAGCGCTGGTGATCCCGCTGAGGTTCTCGGTGGTGTAAGCGCTGACTGAGAGGGTCTGGTTGTTGAGGTTGATCCTGTTGCCATTGGTGCCGATGCCATCGATGGCGGAGGCGGCACCTGTAGCTGCAGCTCCGAGCACCACGCTGGTGGCATCCGCCAGTTTCGCCTCATCAAGCACCGCACCAGTGGTGGTGTTCACCACAATCGAGCCATTGCCCTGGTTGCTGAGGCCGCTGATATTGGTATCTACATAGTTATTGATCGTCAGCGTGGTGCCGTCATTCACCGTCGTCTTGGCGGCCAGCGCTTCTTCATCGGTTGTGCTGGCGTCGATTGTGGCGGTGCCAAAGCCAATCGTGATTGAATCCACCGTGGCCAACTTGGCGGCATTGAGAACGGCACCCTCGATGGTGGTGACGTTGAGGGTGAAAGCGGCATCCACCCCAGAGAGATCCTGGGTGGAGTAATTCGAGGCATTCAAGGTGGATGCCGAATTCAGATCCACTTTGGAAGCCGGTGTGACGACCGCTGCAACCACCTGATCGGCTGTGCCGTTGACAGTCTGGGAATTGGTGACGCTGACAGTGCCGGTTGTGGCAGTGCCAACGGCGCTGAGGTCAGCCGCCTGAACTGTGCCACCAGCCACGTCCGTGATTGTGATCACGACGTTGTTTTGATCCGCCGTGATACTGGAGAGGTTCGCAGAAATGGTGCCGTCGCTGGCCAGATTCACCAAGGTGTCGCTGATACCGGAAGTGAATGATGCTGTGATATTTGCGGTGCTGGCAATCGGGGCACCCTCGGCTGCTGTGGCCGCATCGCTAATTGTGGCCGTGGAGGCGGTGCCCATTACCACCTTCGTGCTGTCCGTTACCAGCGCAGCTGTCACTTCAGCCACAGTGCCGGTGACTGTCTGGGAATTGGTGACGGTGACAGTGCCGCTGGTGGCAGCTCCAGCGGTGCTGAGCTCCGTGGCCAACAGCGTGCCTTCTGGGTTGGTGATGCTGACGGTTTCATCACCGAGACCGCTGATCGTGCCAGCGTTGTTGGCGCTATAGGCCGCGTTCACATCAGCGACACTGCCCGTCAGCAGGGTGACTGAGTTGGCATTCACCGCCACTGTCGTCTTGCCGTCCAGCGTGTTCAGCGCTGATGCGGCAGCTGTTGCATCGCTGAGTGTGATCGTATAGGCGTTGCCTGTTCCCGTCAGGTTCGCCAGGGTGGCGAGATCACCCTCAGTGATGGTGGCGGTGACCACACCTGTGGTGTCAGCGTCAACGATGTTGGCATCGCTGACTGATACAGAAGTGTCTGTGAGGTTGGCAGTGTAACTGGTTGAAGTGTTGATACCAGCTGATGATATGGCCGTCTTGACATTATTGACTAAGCCGCCGATCGTAGTTACGGCGGTTGCGTCAACCACTGCAGTTGTATTTTCGTCAATCAGATTCAGATTGTGTGCACTGGATATCCCGGCAGATACAGTTGCGGCAACTGCGCCTGAAGTTGTGATGCCAGGAGCGCTTAAGGCGAGGCCAATAGCATGTGATGAGCCTGTTATGCTCGTGAGGCTATTGGCATTAATGGTGCCGCTGGTTTTGGCATCAAGAGCATTGAGCTCGGTGGCTGTCAGCGCTGTATCGCTGATCGTGACGGCTTCATTCCCTAAGCCACTGATGCCGGCGCTGTTGTAAGCCGTGAGGGCATCGGCGACACTGCCCGTCAGCAGGGTGACTGAGTTGGCATTCACCGCCACTGTTGTCTTGCCGTCCAGCGTGTTTAGCGCCGATGCGGCAGCTGTTGTATCGCTGAGCGTGATCGTATAAGCGTTGTCGGTTCCCGTCAGGGTCGCCAGGGTGGCGAGATCGCCCTCAACGATGGTGGCGGTGACCACACCTGTGGTGTCAGCGTCGACAATGTTGGCAACGCTGACTGATATACCAGAAGCATCTGTGACAATTGCGTTGTAGTTAGGGGCTGTGTTGATCCCGGCGGATGCAATAATTATCTCGAAGTTAAAGAAGATGCCGGTGATGGTCGTTATGGCGGTAGCATCTACGATCGCAGTGGTATTATTGTCAATAATCTTGAGATCATGTGCTCTGGTTGTTCCGGCGGATGTTGTTACTGCAACTGCCGGAGAGGCAGTGATGCCAGTGGCACTTAGTACAATGCCGATATCTATCGCTGGTCCAGTTATGCTTGTGACGCCCGTTGCGTCGATGTTGCCGCTCGTCTTGCTGTCCAGACTCTTGAGAGCTGTAGCATTGAGCGTGGCATCCGTTAGAACAATATCTCCGGTGATGCCCCCTAAGCTGTTGCCAACGCTGACTGAAAGAGAAGGTGCACCAGCTAGGACGTTTAACTGATCAGGTAAAGCAAAATTATTCGAGGCAAGCCATGTATTAAGACCCGTTTGGCTCCAAGGGTTAGCGGATGAGCCAACACCATTCCCGGACGTTGGTACCCCAAAGTAATAAGTTGCCATCAGCCAACCCCACCCTCCGCCGTCGGCGCTTCACCTAACCCATTGCCGGTGGTGGAACCAAAGGCGAAGTTGCTCTTATTGAGCGTGCCGCCGGCCACATTCACGGTGCCGAGGCTGATCGAGCCTTGGCTCCAGTTGCCGTCAGCGTCGAACATCAGTTGGCGGGTGTCGGTGGCGAAGGCGATGGAGGGGGAGCCCATGCCGAGGCGTTGGATGTCGGCGAGGGTGCCGACGATGATGCCCACGCGGTTGCTGCCATCGGCGCTGGCTTCTTGCACCGACAGGGAACCCATGGCATCCACACCAAAGATGGCGCCCTTCTGCTCCCACAGCTCCTGGGTCACGCTGGCCAGCGAATTGCTGATTTCGAGCACATCACCGCCGTCGCCGGCCTGGAAGTTGCGGATCGTGTCGATGCTGCCGAGCTGTTCGTTGCCTGCGTTGTTGAGGAGCACGCCGGTATCCCAGAGCGTTTCCTTCTGGGTTTGCGAGAGGGTGGCCCAGAGCGGTTGATCGGCGAGATCTTTGCCGAAAAAGGAGCTGCTGGCGGCCAGGATGGCGGCGCCACCTTCTGAGAGCAGGAAGCGATCCACGCCGCTGCCGCCCGTCATCACATCCTGCCCATAACCGCCATCAAGCACCGAGCCATCGCCGGAGCCCACCTGGAGGATGTCGTTGCCGATGCCACCCCAGAGCACGTTGTTGATGGAGGGGCCGCCACTGCCATCGGCACCACCGATGCGGAGCAGGTCGTTGCCGATGCCGCCCCAGAGTGAGCTGGCTTTGGCGCGATCGAGATCGATCGCATCATTGCCGATGGAGGTGTAGAGATGGCTGCCGTTGCTGGAGCCGGCGATCAGATCATTGCCGATGCCGGTGTTGGCGGTGGAGTTGCGGATGCCATCGAAACCACCGATGCTGCCGTCTTGCGCCGAGCGATCGAGGAACACCGAACCGTTGAGGATGCCGTCGCCGTCGGCATCGAAATCGGCCTCTACTTCGGTGAGGATCTTGCCGAAGATGATGTCATCGCCGAGGCCGGTGTACATGCCGGTGGCGTCGATGCCGGCCGTATCGACATTGCCGCCGGCAGCAAGCGATAGCTGCGGTGCGGCGATGCCGCCAAAGCCGCGGATCACATCGTCGCCCTGGCTGGTGAACAGCTGGCTGCCGGTGATACCGATGCCCTGCAGCTCTTGCAGCTCCAGCTGGTTGGCCTGCAGCCCGGCGGCCTCTGCTGATGCCCCATCCACGGTGGCGACGCCACGGCCGGTGATGGTGGTGGCCAGGGTGGGGGCGCCGTAGAGCACTGAGCGGTCGATGCCGATCGCCTTGCCGTTGAGCGACACGGTGTCGCCCTGATCCACCGGGCCTCCGATCAGGCGCAGATCGGCGCTGGCTTCACCGCTGAGGCTGGCGCTGCCATCGCCATTGCCGAACGGAACGGCCTTGATCGTGTAGTTCTCGATGCCGGTGGCATCGGCGCTGCCCTGGGCGCGCAGGTTGACGCCTTCATTGGCGAGCTGCAGCTCAGAAACAGCGCGCACGGCCGCATTGGGCTGGCCGTAAAAGGAATGGTTGCCGCCGCGCAGCACTGCAGGATCGGCTGCTCCCTCCAGACCCCGCACCGTGGCGTTGGCGGTGATCGTGGCGGTGGGTGTGGTGCCAGGCAGGGGCCCGAGCACCGAACCGGTGCCGGCGCTGGCGCGGGCGGACAGCGGCGCGGCGTTGCTGCCGATCAGCAGGGCACCGCCGTAGCGATCGAGATAGCTGAGGTTGGCCAGGCCGATGTTGGTGGCCAGCGCCTCAGCGCTGGTATCAGCGCGACCGGTGGCGTAGGCGGAGGCAACCGCATCACCGTCGATCTGGCCACCACCGGAGGCGATCGAAAGATTGAGGCTGTTGAAGAAGGCCTCGTCAACGAGCCCTTCGTAATACCGGGAATAACCAGCGCCGATACCGCGGGCGGTGGCGGTGGCGGCGGTGAGCTCGGTGCCCTCGATGGTGCGCGCGGTGGCGCTGGCCGAAGGGCTGGTGGTGAGTCGCAGAAAGCTGCCCGCCAGCAGATCACTGTCCGGCTCGAAGCGCAGGGCGACCGAGCGGGATGTGGCTGTGACAGGCAGACGTTCAGCCATGAGCAGTTCGTGATGTCCGGAAGACCGGAAGGCAATGGGGGGATGAAAGACGCCCGCAAGGAGCTAAGGAGACCAAGCCAGTGGTGGCTTGATCTCCCGAGAAGGGCGCCAGATGGCGCCCCGAACCTGATCAGGCGCCGGCGCGACCACCCACCGAGCTCGCCAGGGACTGGGAGTTGGAAGTGGCGGAAGCATTGAGGGTGCCGTTGCCGATGATCGACACCTGGTAGCCGGAGAGGCCCACCGCATCACTGGTGGCAGTAGCGATGGCGTTACCAGCCACTGAGGTGGCAGTAACGGTGTTGCTCAGCTGGGCAATGGCGTTGATGCCGCCGCTGAGGTTGATGGTGTCGCTGCCGTTGCCGAGGATGCCGGCGGCATTCACATCGCTGGAGGCGGTGGAATTGCCATTCACCGAGGTGGCGGTGGCATCGAAGTCGCCCAGGGAGGTACCGATCACGGAGTTGGTGCCCACCTGCCCACCGACGATGTCGACGTTCTTGATACCGAAGAGCTCGGATGGGGAGATCGTGGCGGTGGCGTTATCCACATTGCTGTTGCCTGTGGAGGAGGCGAGCACGTTGGCGCCGGCGAGCACTTGACCGCGCACATCACCGTCGTTGGCGCCGGCGGTGATGGTGTTGCCCGAGTCACCCAGGATGCCGGTGGCATCGAAGCCACCGCTGGCGATGGCGATGCCATCGGTGGTGGCAGCAGTGATCTGCACCTGGTTGCCGAGGGTGCCGCCGCCGTTGAGCGTGCCGATCACGCCCAGGCCGGAGATGTTGCCGGCGCCACCGATGGTGATGTTGTCGCCAGCAAACATGTCGAGGCCCTTGGCATCGAGGTTGCCGGTGGAGGTTGCATCACCGTTGGTGGTCTGGGCGATGCCAGAACCGGAGGCGAAGGCCTCGGCTGTGACGTTGCCGGTGTCGCCGATGGTGATGTTGTCGGCAGCAGCCTGAGTGATACCAGCCGAATCCAGGGTGAGGAAGGCGGTGGCATCGTCGAGGCTTGTGCCCACATTGCCGGTGTTGGTGGCAGCCGCATTGCCAACCAAGGTGGCGCTGGCGGTGAGGTTGCCGTCGTTGCCGATGCTCACGAGACTGTTGAACAGGCCGTCCGCGTTCTGGACGGCGGAGGCGGTAGCAGTGCTGCCGGCTTTCGAATCGCTGCCGGTGGTGGAAGCGGTGGCGTTCAGCGTGGAGGCGGCGATGGCGGTGATGGTGCCAGCGTTGTTGCCCACTGTGATGTCAGAGCTGTTGACGCCCACCACGGTGGATTCGATGAAGCCTTCAACACCACCGACGTTGGCGGTAGCCGAATCTTCCACCGAGGTGGCCGTACCGGTGAGGTTGCTCACGGCCTGGAACCTGGCGCCGTCGGTGAGGTTGTCGCCCACCAGAACCGTGCTGGTGCTGTCCAGTGCGGATACATCAGAGCCCACACCCGAGGACGCCGTGCTGGCGCCGCTCATGTTGCTGGCCGTGGCCGTGCCCGTGAGGGTGGCGCCGGCGGTGAGGCGGCTGGCGTCGTTGCCTACCGTGAGCGTGGTGGAGGTGATGCCGAGGATCTGGTCGTTCAGGCCGACGGTGGCGATGGCGTCCTCATCCGCTGCACCGGGATCACCGATGTTGCTGGCGGTGGCCGCCTGGGTGCTGGTGGCGCTGGCGGCGATCGAAGCACCGTTGCCGGCGTTGATGCTGTCCAGGTTGATGGCCTGAACAACGTCGTTGTCCACCTTGGCAATTACAGTCGCAGCATCCGCATCCGTAGCGGCAGCCGTGGCCGTGTTGGTCACTGTGGCGTTACCGATGATGCCGGCGCCGTTGCCAATGATCACTGCGCCATCAGCATCGCCAAGGCCGCTGGTTGTGTTGGCGAGAATCGTGGCTTTCGAATCGCCGTCAACCGTGGTGGCCGAAGCGGTGTTGGTGCCGGTGGCCTGGCCACCGATGGTGCCGGCGTCGCCCACGGTCAGGGTCTGGCCGCTGAGATCGATACCGGTGTTGGTGGTGGCGGTAATGCCAGCTTCGGCATCAGCCTTGGTGCCCGTGGCACTGGCAACGCTGGTGAGCGTGCCGATGCCGGTGACGGTGCCGTCATCGCCGATGGTGGTGGCTGCTACATCCAGCGCCAGACCAACGTTGGTGTTGCTGCTGGTGGTGGCTTGGGCCTTGTCGGTGGTGTTGTCGTCGCCCACCGTCACGGCCGTGGAGGTGAGCCCCAGGGTGCCGGTACCTTCGAGGCTGCCGGTGCCGCCAATGGTCATCACGCCATCGCTTTTGACACCAACGTTGGTGGTGCGAGTTGCACCGGCGGTGGCGCTGCCGTCGGTGGAGGTGGCGGTGGCGGTGTCGCTGCCGTTGGCGCGGCCGGTGATCGTACCTTGATCGCCCACCGTGGTGGTTAGTGCATCGAGACCGATGTTGCTGGTGGTGGTGGCGGTTGAGCTGGCATCACTTTCCACGGAGGTGGAAGTAGCCGCCTGAATGGAGCTGGCCGTGGCCGTGAAGGTGGCGTCGGCACCGAACACGGTGGAGCCGCCAGTGATGTTGGTGTCGGCACCAACGTTGGTACCGGCGGTGGCGGTGGCGGTGGCCTTGTCGTTTGCGGTGTCGGTAGCGTCACCCACGGTGCTGGCGACGGCCGTGCCACTCAGGTTGCTGCTGGCGGTCACCGTGGCGTTATCGCCCACAGTGAGGATCTCGGTGATGAGACCAGCAGAGGTTGCGGTCTGGGTTTTGGCAGCGGCAGCTTCAGCTGTTGAAGTTGCGGTGGCCGTGAGGGTGTTGGCAGCAGTCGCGGTGATCGTGGCATTGGTGCCCACGTTCACGGTGTCAACCGCAGCGGTCGCCTGGTCACCCAAGCCAACACCCACCAGGTCGAGGTTGTCGGAGATGCCGGTGCCGCCGGCGGTGGCGGTGGCGTTACCGGACACCGAGGTGGCGACCGCATCAGCCAGCACCTGGGCATTACCCGTGATCGTGCCGCTGGTACCGATGCTGCTGGCGTCGTCATCAACGCTGTTGAGCTGAATACCGGCAACCAGGTCAGCGCCGACGCTGGCGTCGGCAAGAGCAGCCACGACGTCCGTGGCACCCGTGGTGGTGGCCGTTGCATCGGCATCCACCAAGCCTTGGCCCAGCACGGTGGCGCTGCCGCCGATCACGAAGGCATCCGTGAGGTTGATGCCCTTGACGGTGGTGCTGTCGCTGATCGCATCCACCTCACCGGCCGTAGAGGTGGCGGTGACGGCGTTGGTGGTGTCGGCAATACCGGCGATCGAGGCGTTGTTGCCAACGGTCAGACCGTCTTCAGCATCGGCACCATCGCCGATGTCGATGCCGACGGCGTTGGTGAGGGTGCCGGTGGCTAAGGCGAGATCAGTCGCACCATTGCCAACAGTGCTGGCGATGGTGACCAGGTCGGCATCGGTGCGGCCGAGGATGCCGTAACCGCCTGCTTTCAGGGCATCGCCACCCACCGTCAACTTTTCAAGATCCAGACCAGCGGTATCTGTAACCGTGTTGCTGGCAGTGGCTGTGAAGTCACCGGTGAGGGTGGAGCCGGTGACGGCGGCGGTGACCGTGGAGCCGATGCCGGCTTGGGCTTGGATGGTGCCGCCATCGCCAACGCTGATCGTGCCGGCCTCGATACCGGAGGTATCGGCCGTGGTGGCTGTGGCAGCGGCAACACCGTTGGTGGTTGTGGCTTCAGCGCTCACCGCCGCGAAACCCAGGCCGGTGATGGTGCCGTCGTTACCGACGCTGATCAGGTTGCTGTTGACGCCTTGGTCGTCGTCCTGAAGCGCGTTGATACCAACGGCATCACCCAGGGTCGACACCGCGGTGGCGTTGCCGGTGGTGCTGGTGGAGGTGGAAGCAACCTCGATCTTGTCGGCGCTGGTGCCAGCGGTGGCACTGATCGTGGCGCCGTCACCGAAGGTGATGTTGCTCAGTTCACCAGCCTTGCCAGCGGTCGATACGTTGATGCCGACCGCATCGTTGATCGTGGCGGCGGAGGTGGCATCTGCCCCCGTGGCCACCGTGGCGCCGCCCACTGTGGTGGCGTCCGCCAAAGCGTTGGCGTCCACGTTGGCGATCAGGCTGCCGCTCGAGCCGGCCTGCACGCCGATGTCGAAGAGGCCGAAGCTCTCATCGATGAGTGCGGTGGCCGCTGCGCCGCCATCGGTGTTCACCGAGGTGGCGGTGGCGGTGTTGTCAACGGTGACGCCAACGGTGGCCGCCGCGCCGATCAACAGATCGTTGGTGGCTGAACCGCCACCGCCAGTGGCGTCAATGATGCCGCCGGTATTGCCGGTGAAGCCGGCGAAGGCGGAGGAGGCAAAAAGTAGGTCGCCGACAGCAAGTGTTCCTGGGGCGCCGGTCCCATCAGGATTAGCGGTGTAGTCGCCTGTGGTGGCGTTGGTGATGTAACCGAGAGTGTCACCCGTGCCGGCATCTACGACGCGATCGCCGACAGCGCCATCGGTAACAGCGGCGGCCACGATATTGGTCTCATTCACCGTCGTCGCCGAAGCGGTGGCCACACCGGTTTCGTTGACGGTGAGGGTGCCGTTACCGCCGACGTTGAGCGTGCTGTCGAGGATGCCGACGGATTCGGTGACCACGGCATTGCCAGTGGCGATGCCTTCCACCGTGGTGGCGGTAGCGGTAGCGGTAGAGGAGGCGGTGGCGGTGTCGGTCAGGTTCTGACCGACGATCACCTCACTGTTGTCAATGGCGACGGCGGAATCTGTTGCAGCCATGGGTGCAGGGGGGAAAAGATGAAGAGGGCTGAAATGAAGTGGAGATCAGCCCACAGGGGCTTGCGCCAAATATGCACCCTCCATCCACGAAAAACGGCCCATTTCACGGCTACTCGCTGATCCATAACTGCGCATGCATGCGCATCCTCATGGCTACACATACGCTTTAACAACAAACCGCTTCTGCACAGATGCGCATCGGCGTAGAAGCGAGTCGGCCGGCCTTGGCAGGCGCCCATTCGGCTTCAGCGTGGGGGCCTGCTTCTGGAATCCATGTCCTGGGATCACGGCTACTTCAGCTCCGCTTCTTACACCGCGGGCTTTTATCGCGAGCTGGCGCCGGCCTGGCTGGATTTCGCCGCCCTGCTCAAAGGCCACCAGCCACCGCGCAGCCACGAAGGCGAACCCTTCACCTACCTGGAGCTCGGCAGCGGCATGGGCCTGGGCCTCTGCCTGCTCGCCGCCGCCTATCCCGAAGGTCGCTTCACCGGCATCGACTTCCAGCCCGATCACATCGTGCACAGCCGCCGGCTGGCCCAGCAGCTGGGGCTGGGCAACATCACCTTCCAGGAGGCCGACTTCCTCAGCCTCGCCGCCGAGCCCGGCACGCTGGCGGCGGCCCACCACTACGTGGTCGCCCATGGCATCGCCACCTGGATCACGGCACCGATCCAGCAGGCGCTGTTGCAGCTGGCCGCTGCAGCCCTCAATCCAGGCGGCATCTTCTACTGCTCCTACAACACCTTTCCCGGCTGGCTCGGCGCCAGCGCCATCCAACACCTCGTTGAGCTAACCCGCCAACGCCAGGCCGAGGCCAGTGCCGCCCAGGCCTTTCAGCAGGCCGCCGCCAGCCTCAGCAGCCTGCTTGGCAGCGAAGAGAGCCCCTCGGCGCTGGCCCTCGCCCAGCCAGCCCTGCGCCGCCGGCTGGCCCAGTTTCCTAATCAAAACGCCGCCTATCTCCTGCAGGAATACGCCAATCAGGGCTGGCAGCCCCTCTATGTGGCCGAGCTGCATCAACGCTGCGCCGCCCACAAGTTGCGCTTTCACGCCAGCGCCACCCTGCCGGACAATTTCCTGGAGCTGCTGCCCGCCAATGTGCGCCCGGCGGTGCTGGCCGAAACCGATCCAGCCCTGCGCCAGAGCCTCCAGGATCTGGCGATCAACCAGTCGTTCCGCCGCGATCTCTTCCTGCGCGGCCTTGCCACCAGCACCAACAGCGACCTGCGCCAGCGCCTCAGCCTGATCCAGTTGCGGCTGCAGGAGGCCCCCGCCACCGACAGCTACCGCTTTGAAACCAGCTTCGGCCAGGTGAGCGGCATGCCGGAGCGCTACCAGCAACTGGAGGCCTGCCTGGCCCATGGGCCGCGCAGCTTCGGCCAGCTCCTCGAAGACACCCAGCTGCAGCTGGCGGAGCTGGCCAAGCTGCTGGCCCTGCTGCTCCACGCCGGCCGCATCGGCTTCGATCGCGGTGCCTGCGCCGATTTCGAGCGGGCCCGGCACGTCAATGAACAGCTGCTGAGCCTGATCGGTAATGGCCGCCCCTATGCCCATCTGGTCGCCCCGGCCAGCGGCGGCGGTGTGGGGTTTTCACTGGTGGAGACCCTGCTGCTCGAGGGCCAGCGCCGCCAGCTCGGCGGCCAGGCGCTGGAGCAGCACCTGCTGGAGAGCCTCAAGGCCAGGGGCCGCAGCGTCAAAGGCGAAGCGGCGCCGCTGCTGACGGCCTTCGCCGCACGCCAGCCGCGGCTGCAGGCCCTGGGCGTGCTGCCATAGGGGCGAAGCCTCTGCCCCACGCTTGGCCGTTGTTGCCGCGCTGCTGCTGTCCCTGCTCGGCCTGGCGGCCCTGTGGGGCCTGCTGGGCGGCGGCCTGTGGCTCTGCCTGCACCTGCTGGAGCGTTGCACCCAGAGCTGCCGCGATGCGATCACCAGTGAGCGGCTGCAAGCCCAGGGCCAGCGTCTGCAACAGGCCCTCAGCCGGCAGCGCCAACGCCGCCGCGGCTGGTGGCTCGCCGATCTCAACGGCCATCGCATCTGGCTGGAGCTCAACCAGCTGGAGCCGTTCAGCCAGCGCTGTCGCGCCGAACTCGGGCTCAGCGCCCCCTGCAGCTTGAGCGAGCTGCGGCGGCACTGGCGCCGCAGCAGCCTGCGCTGGCATCCGGATCAAGGCGGCGACACCGCGGCCTGGCTGCGGCGCCTGCGGGCCTATGAAGCCCTGTGCCAGCTCAGCCGTGATGCCAGCGCCCGCCAGCTGGTGAGGGCATTGCCGCCGCCCCTGCCGGCCGCCAGCCGCCTCCGGGTCCGCTTGCACTGGTTGCGTAGGCGCTGGCTCCGCAGGCGCTGGTTTTGATCCTTGTGCTGGTGATGCAACGACGATCTCTGGCTGTGATCAGTATCTCTGCAGCCAACCAGGCCAAAGCATATCGATTCGGCCCAACATTGACCCTCTAGGAATCAGAGTTCGCCTGACCAGAAACCTTAGCTTTAATTCTGATCTCCTGGCGGATCAACTTGGCCATCAGGGCCGATAGGGTTGTGTCTTGCTCAAGCGCATGCAATCGAAACTGGCGGTAGAGGTTGCGGGGCAGGCTGACGCTGATGCGAGCCATTGATTCGAGTTCAGATAGATCAAATTTTTGATCTTCTGTAGAACTCTCCAAGCGGGACATTGTTTGGGTGTGCGAATTGAATGTCATTCAATGCTTTGCCTTATTCAGTGAGCGCATATGCCACAAGCTCACTGGCCACCAACTTCCAATCCTCCATGGTTTTTCGTAAAACGTCAAAGCCTGGTTGCAGAACGTAAAAACGAGGGCGCCTTGTTTTTGTAGCCATTAATACATAATTGGCACAAGTGGGCGGCCACTTCTCAGTGGTGAGGAGGGTAAGACTTCGGATAAAAGAGTTTTACGTATCAATAATGGTATGGGCGTACCTCACCCCATACCCCCCTTGGGGGGTATTTGCCGGAATCCACGGCCTCCAGCGCAGCAGCGTTAAACGGAGAAGCGCGCCAAGCCCAGCGCCACCGCCTTACGCAGGGCCTTCTGGCGGTTGTTCACACCCAGCTTCGCCAACAGGTCGGCGCTGTAGGTCTTCACCGTGTGGGGTGAGAGCTGAAGTTCAGCCGCCACCTCCTGATTGGAGAGGCCACGGGCATAGCCACTGATGATGTCCTGCTCACGTGGGGTGAGCTTCACAGGAGCGGGGTGGGCAGGCAGATCGCAGCTTGGCTCTTGGTCGGCTTGCGCCTCCAATAACGGACTGCGGTAATGGGTGTTGGTGAGCATCGCCATCAGCCCCTGAAACATTGGGTAATCCGGCCGCAGGCCAAGATCGGCATCAGCAATCAGGCTATGGCAAA
This sequence comes from Cyanobium sp. M30B3, assembly GCA_018399015.1. GTDB lineage: Bacteria > Cyanobacteriota > Cyanobacteriia > PCC-6307 > Cyanobiaceae > NIES-981. Next base: position 1,511,089 of record CP073761.1, on the reverse strand, counting down.
AGGGCAGGCCATCCAACACCTGAGGGTTCTGGAGCACCAGCATCACGCGCAGATCTGGATGGAGGGAGACGCCACGCCGGATCAAGCTGGCGGCCGAGCCGTTGCTCAGATCATCGCCGAGCAGCAGCAAGCCAGGCCGGCGCCGCTCCATCACTGCACAGGCTTCAGCCTCGCCCTCACAAGCCGCCACAACCTCAATGGCAGGAAACTGCTCGCGCAGCAAGCCCAGCAACAGCCTGGAGCGAAACACCAACACCAAGCTTTTGCTGACATCAGACGATAAAATCGCCAGCCGCATGCGCTTCTTAAGGATTAAGAAATGACGATCCATCTGCCCGGAAATTGGGAAATAACCGGGCCGGTTAAACTCGTGTTCCGGCTGCGGCGTCATCACTCCCAAGCGTATTTGCCGTTAGCTTAACGGTCCCAACACTGTTTTATGGGCTAAGGGCGTTGCGCCAGCTGTAGAGCTCAATGGCTGGCTGGGGCAGTCCGACGCGCTGCCTCCCATCGCCCTTCCTGCCCATCGCCCTTTTCTTCTAGGCGCAAAGCGCCGCGAAAGGTCAGCAAACGTGAACATAGACGCGATTCCGTGGCGATGGAAGCAACCTTCCAAGCTCTTGTAGTTGTTGGTAATATCTCAGTGCTTCTGCCTAGAAGTGCGATGCCACCCGCCGCGGCCTCGATCCATGACCCATGCTGGTGGGCCTCCAGGTCTCCCCACTTAGGGGTCAACTCCAAGTGTGCCCCATGGAGACTGGCGAATCAGCTGATGACTCAGTCATGAACGTGGACTCAGTCAAGAAGCTCTCGGTTCTGTTGCCAGCCAGCCTGCATAAGCGCGCCAAGCGAAGAGCCTTGCTGAACGACCAGACGTTGACTGATCTGATCATCGGTCTGCTGACCCATCATCTCGATATGGCCGATCAGGAGGATGCCCAGGATCAGCGCTCTCAAGATCGATCTGCATCTTGAACCAGGGCCCCAGGCGGCCCCGGTCCTGAATCGTCAGGGTCAGTCCTGAATGGTCAGCATCAGTCCTGAATGGTCAGCATCAGTCCTGAATCGTCACCTTGTTGATGCGGCTGCCGTTCTTGAGGGCCAGCACCACGTCCATGTTGCCGGTGAGGCCGAACACGGTGTGCATGCCATCGAGGTGGGGCTGGGCCTCATGGCAGATGTAGAACTGCGAGCCGCCGGTGTTGCGGCCGGCGTGGGCCATGGCCAGGGTGCCGGCCTGGTGCTTCTGGCTGTTGATCTCGCAGTCGATCGTGTAGCCGGGTCCGCCGGTGCCGGCCATGCCGCGGGAGCCCTCGCGGCTGTTGGGGCAGCCCCCCTGGGCCATGAAGCCGGGGATCACGCGGTGAAAGGCCAGGCCGTCATAGAAGCCGTCCCTGGCCAGTTTCACGAAGTTGGCCACGGTGTTGGGGGCGTCGGCGTCGAACAGCTCCAGTTCGATCGTGCCGGCGTCGGTTTCCATCAGGGCTTTGGTCACGGGCTGAAGCAGCACAAAGGCCGACTGTATGGGGCCGTGCTGAAAATGGAGGGCCGCCCCGCCCTGCCGCGTCGTCGATGAGTTCCGCCACCCCTTCGCCCGCAAACGCCCCCGATCTGAGTCAGGCCCGCCTGGGGGTGCTGGGCGGCAGCGGGCTCTACGCCATGGACGGCCTCCAGGAGGTGCGCGAGATCAGCGTGGACACCCCCTATGGCCCGCCATCCGACAGCCTGCGGCTGGGGCGCATCGGCGACGTGGAGGTGGTGTTCCTGGCCCGCCATGGCCGCCATCACAGCTACACCCCGAGCGAAGTGCCCTACCGGGCCAATCTCTGGGCGCTGCGTTCCCTCGGCGTGCGCTGGATCCTGTCGGTGTCGGCGGTGGGCTCGCTGCAGGAGCACTGTCAGCCCCTGGACATGCTGGTGCCCGATCAGTTCATCGATCGCACCCACCAGCGGCCGCTCACCTTCTTCGGTGACGGGGTGGTGGCCCACGTGACCCATGCCGATCCCTTCTGCCCCACCCTCAGCCGCCTGCTGGCCGATGTGGGTGAAAGCCTGATGCCCGAGGGCCGCACCCTGCACCGCGGCGGCACCTACCTGTGCATGGAAGGCCCCGCCTTCTCCACCCGGGCTGAATCGGAGCTCTATCGCAGCTGGGGTTGCAGTGTGATCGGCATGACCAACCACACCGAAGCTCGCCTGGCCCGGGAAGCCGAAATGGCCTACGCCACCCTGGCGATGGTCACCGACTACGACTGCTGGCACCAGGAGCACGCCTCGGTAAGCGTGGAGATGGTGATCGAGAACCTGCGCAGCAACGCCAGCCTGGCCCAGGAGATCGTGCGCATGGCGGCCGAGCGGATCGGCGCCCAGCGCCCGTCCAGCGGTTCCCATCGCGCCCTGCGCCATGCCCTGATGACCCCCAAGGAGGCGGTGCCCGCGGACATCCGCAGGCGGGTGGATCTGTTCACCGCGCCCTACTGGGGCGGGCTGGACGGGGCCAGCTAGAGACGCAGGGAGCCACCGCTGGCCTTGAGAGCGGCCCGCAGGCTGGGGCCATGCTCCTCCAGGGTCTGCAGCGCCGCGGCGGCGGACAGGTTGCTGGCCGCCATCAGCAGGGCACGCTTCACCGACCCTCCGGCCTCCGCGAGCAGCTGGGCCGCCTGCTGCCGGGACACACCAGCGAGATCACAGAGGATGCGCAGGGCCCGGTCCTCCAGCTTGCTGTTGGTCACCGCCACATCCACCATGCGGTTGCCATACACCTTGCCCAGCTTCACCATCACCCCGGTGGAGAGGATGTTGAGGGCCATCTTGGTGGCGGTACCCGCCTTGAGCCGGGTGGAGCCGGTGAGCAGCTCGGGGCCGGTGAGCAGGCGGATGTCGATGTCACAGGGCATCGGTGCCTGGTCGGCGGGGACGCAGGCCATGGCGATGGCCAGGGCCCCCAGGTCGCGGGCGTGGCTCAGGCCGCCGAGCACGTAGGGAGTGGTGCCCCCTGCAGCGATGCCCACCAGGCAGTCGCCAGGCCCGAACCCGGCCCGCTGCAGATCCTCCCGGCCGGCCTCGCGCAGATCCTCCAGGCCCTCGGAGCTGCGCAACAGGGCCGCCGCACCACCGGCCAGCACGCCCTGCACGAGGCTGGGATCACTGCAGAAGGTGGGCGGGCACTCCGCCGCGTCCAGCACTCCGAGGCGTCCCGAGGTGCCGGCCCCCAGGTAAAAGAGATGTCCACCGGCCGCCAGCCGCGCCGCGATCGCATCCACCGCAGCGCTGAGCTGGGGGGCTGCGGCAGCCACCGCCTGTTGGGGCTCGAGATCATTGCGGCAGAACAGGTCCACCAGCTCTGCCGTGGGCAGGGCATCGAGCTGGGCGCTGAGGGGGTTGGCCTGCTCGGTGAGCAGATGCCCCCGATCGATCTCCTGGCCCAGACGGAAGACGGTCACAGCAGGCCCTCCAGCCGACGGCGGAACGCCTCCAGCTCCGCATCCTGCGAGGGCTGTGGTTCGGCCTGCTCCTGCCAGAGGCTCACATCCATGTTGCGCTCCGGCGGAGCGATCAGCAGCCGGTCCTCGGCGGTCTCGGGCAGGAAGCCACTGGGCACGACCCGGGCCTCGTAGCCGGCCTGGCTGCAGAACAGCTCCATCTCCTGTCGGTCAAGCCGCTCCACCGTGGGCACGGGGAAGTCCTGGGCCTCCAGCAGGCCGGCGTAACGCTCGGCGTCGTCCTGGTCTTCAAACAGCAGCACCACGGTGCGACCGTTGAGCTCAAGGGAATGGATCCCCTCCTGGTCGGACCCGGCATCGAACAGGAGCACATGCACCGGCATCAGGGAGAGCGCGATCGGAGAACAAGGCCTTCAGTTTCTCACCGCTGGTCCACCTCACTGCTGGTCCACCTCACTGCTGGTCCGCCTCACTGCTGGTCCACCTCACTGCTGGTCCGCCTCACTGCTGTTCGGTGGCCAGCTCCAGGAGGCGCCGGTAGAGGGCGAGCTCAGCCTCGGAGGGCTGGTCAGGCACCACGATGCGCAGCTCCACCAGCTGGTCGCCCCGCTGCCCGCCCCGGGCCAGCCCCCGGCCCCGCAGGCGCAGCAACCGGCCACTGGAGGAACCCGCCGGCACCTGCAGCTTCACGGCACCCTGCAGGGTCGGCACCACGACGCGGCAGCCCAGCGCGGCCTCGGCGGGGCTGAGATCGAGGGTGTACAGCACCCGCAGCCCATCCACCCGCAGCCCCTCAGCGGTGACCACCCGCAGCTGGAGGAAGTGGTCGCCGCCCCCGGGGGCGACCCCGGCCAGGCGCAGCCGCCAGCCATCGCCGGCCAGAGGGGGCGTCCACACCTCCACCACCAGGCCATCGGGCAGGTCGAGCTCCACGCGGCTGCCCTCCAGCGCCTGCTCGGGGGTGAGTTCCACCAGGGTCTCGAGCACGTCGATGGTCTGGGTGGGTGGACGGCCCGGCTCGGCGGCGGCCACCGGACCTGGAGGCGGCGGGGGCGGGGCCTCTGCGGGGGCATCGGCATCGGAGCGGAACTCCTGGCCGTCCTCGCCCAGGCCAGCCCCACGGCGCCGTCCCCCGAACAGCTGCTCGAGGTAGTCGTCGAAGTCTGGAAAACCACTGGCGAAGGGATCCCGCTCCGCAGCGCCGCTCCGGTCGGGCTCACCGGCCTCCCAGGCTCGGCGCCGCCCCGGATCGGACAGCACGGCATAGGCCTCATTCACCTGCTTGAAGCGCTCTTCGGCCACCGGGTCGTTGCCGTTGAGATCGGGGTGCCAGCGACGGGCCTGGGCGCGGAAGGCCCGCTTGAGGGCAGCCGCGTCGGCACCTGGCTGCAGGCCCAGCACGGCCCAGTGATCCACGGGTCCTGGCATCACCCCGGCCACCCTGGTCAACGCTCAGCCCAGGGGTCGTCGTCTTCAGCCGGCCTGCGCTCCTCGCCTCGGCGGGGCATCCGCAGGGGGGCTGCGGGAGCCGCCGATTCCGGGAAGCGGTCGTAGCGCCCCTCCCGTTCGTCCGGTTGATCGTCCGGTTGATAGCGGCTGTAGGGGGCGGGCTGGGTCGCCTCCGGCACGAGGGCATCGCGCTGCTCCTCGTCGGCCTGCCACTGATCTGCCCAGCGGTCCCCACGCGGCCGCGGCGCCTCCGCCCAACCTCGGGACAGCCCAGCAGACCTGGACCAATCCCCCTGGCCGGCCCAGGGGTCGCTGGCAGGGCGGCTCCAGTCGTCCCAGTCATCGTCGTCGGCGAACAGCTCGTCCTTGAGGGATCCGAGGGTGTTCTTCAGGCCCTGCAGCGGTCCCTGGTCGGCCTTGCGTTCGCTGAGCAGACGCCGGTTGAGGCCGAACAGGGCCTCCTGCAGCTGGCTCACGGCCAGATCCAGCTCGCCGGGGTCGCTGTCACCCCGCTCCTCCAGGGCCAGCAGATCCTGCACGTCGCGCAGGGCCATCTCCACGGCCCGCTGCTGGCGCTCCGCCCCGTAGGGACCGAGCTCCAGGCTGGCATCCCGCAGCCGGCGCTCGGCCTGGGCCACCAGGGTGAGGGCGCGGTTGCGGCGATCGATCTCGGCCCGCTTGCGCCGATCTTCCGCCGCCTTCTGCTCCGCCTCCTCGATCAGCCGGGCGATCTCCTCCTCGCTGAGGTTGGAGCCCCCCTGGATGCTCACGCTCTGCTGGCGGCCGGTGGTGCGGTCCATGGCCGACACCTGCAGCAGGCCGTTGGCGTCGATGTCGAAGGACACCTGCACCTGGGGCACCCCGCGCGGCGCCGGCGGGATGCCGGAGAGCCGGAAGCGGCCCAGGCTCTTGTTGTCCGAGCCCATCTGCCGCTCCCCCTGGAGCACATGCACCTCCACCGAGCTCTGGTTGGGGGTGGAGGTGCTGAACACGTCGCTGCGCCGCACCGGAATGGCGGTGTTGCGGGGAATCAGCACCTTCATCACACCGCCGATCGTCTCCAGCCCCAGGGAGAGGGGGGTGACGTCGTTGAGCATCAGGTCGCGCAGTTCACCGGTGAGGATGCCGGCCTGCACCGCGGCGCCGATCGCCACCACCTCGTCCGGGTTCACCGTCTGGCAGGGATCGCGGGGGATCAAGGTGCGCACCATCTCCTGCACCATCGGCATGCGGGTGGCGCCGCCCACCAGCACCACGTCGTCGATGTCGTCGGCCGCCAGGCCGGCATCGCGCAGGGCCCGCTGCACCGGGCGCAGCAGCCGGTCGAGCAGGTCGGGGCAGAGGCCCTCGAAGGTGCGGCGCTCCAGGGTGGTCTCGATGTGCAGCGGCCCCTCGCCGCCGGTGGCGATGAAGGGCAGGGAGATCGGCGTGCTCTGCACACCACTGAGTTCGATCTTGGCCTTCTCCGCCGCCTCGGTGAGGCGCTGCAGCGCCTGGCGGTCGCGGCGCAGGTCAATGTCGTGCTGCTTCTGGAAGCCGTCTGCCAGCCAGTCCACGATGCGGCGATCCCAGTCATTGCCGCCCAGCTGGGTGTCGCCGCTGGTGGCCTTCACGTCGAACACACCCTGGGCGATGCGCAGAATCGACACATCGAACGTGCCGCCGCCCAGGTCGAACACCAGCACCCGCTTGGCGGCACTGCGGTCGAAGCCGTAGGCCAGGGCCGCGGCCGTGGGTTCGTTGAGAATGCGCTCCACGCTGATGCCCGCCAGCCGTCCGGCGTCGCGGGTGGCCTGGCGCTGGGCGTCGTTGAAATAGGCGGGCACCGTCACCACGGCGGCCTCCACCGGCTCGCCCAGGTAGGTGGCGGCGTCGTCGCAGAGCTTGCGCAGGATGCTGGCCACCAGCTCCTCGGGGGCGTACTCCCGCTCGGTGGCCGGACACACCACCCGCACGTTGCCCTGGTCGTTGGCGCGCACGGTGTAGGGCACGCCGAGGCTGCCGTCGTCGAGCTCCTCCCACTGGCGCCCCACGAAGCGCTTGAGGTTGGCGAAGGTGTTGCGGGGGTTGAGCACCAGCTGGCGCCGGGCCAGCTGGCCCACCAGCAGCTCCTGGTCGCGGCTGAAGCCCACCACCGATGGGATGGTGCGACCGCCCTCCGCGCTGGCGATCACCTGGGGACGTCCCCCCTCGAGCACCGCCACCACGGAGTTGGTTGTGCCGAGGTCGATGCCGACGATGCGCCCCATGGACTGCTCTGGAGTCGTGAACCGCGCGGCGGCCCCAAGTTACCGGTCCATTGGACGTTAATCGCCGCTTAAACCGAAAGGCAGGTGGCGGTTCGTAAATTCCGGATGCACGGTCCTCTGCACGCCTGTTCTGCATGACGACGGATTTTCGATCAGCCGCGAAAGCCGATGCGTTCCTGCTCCGTCGTCGCCCGCCCGCCGAAAAGCTGGTGGACCTCGGCTTTCGCCAGCTCAGCCTGGCTCTGGCTTCGGTGGTGGCCATCGTGCTGCTGGGCATTTTCCTGGTGGTGTTCCAGGGGTCTCAGGACGCGATCCGTGAATTCGGCCTCAAGTTCCTCACCACCTCAGCCTGGGATCCCGTCAACAACGAGTACGGGGCCTTCACGGCGATCTACGGAACGCTGGTCACCGCCCTGCTGTCCCTTGTGATCGCCATCCCCCTCGGGCTGGGAACGGCGATTCTGATCACCGAAGACATGCTCCCCCGGGGCCTGCGCGAGGCCATCGGCCTGATGGTGGAGCTGCTGGCCGCGATCCCCTCGGTTGTGCTGGGTCTCTGGGCCATCTTCGTGATGGAGCCGTTCCTGAGGCCAGCGCTCCAGTTTCTGCACCAGATCCTGGGCTGGTCTCCGTTTTTCAACACCGTGCCCCTGGGCCCCGGGATGATGCCCGCCATCCTCATCCTTGTGGTGATGGTGCTGCCGATCATCACCTCCATCTCCCGCGATGCTCTCAATCAGGTGCCGATTGAACTGAGGCAGGGCGCCTACGGCGTGGGCACCACCCGCTGGGGCGCGATCAGCAGTGTGATCGTTCCGGCGGCCATCTCCGCCATCACCGGCGGTGTGATGCTGGCCCTGGGCAGGGCCATGGGCGAAACCATGGCGGTAACCATGATCATTGGCAATGCAATGAACTTCAGCACCTCTCTGCTGGCTCCAGCCAACACCATTGCCTCGATGTTGGCCAACCAGTTCGGCGAGGCTGATGGCATCCAGGTTTCAGCACTGATGTATGCAGCATTGATCCTGATGGTGCTCACATTCGTTGTAAACGTACTGGCTCAGTGGGTGGTACGCCGCCTCAGTCTGCGCTACTGAACCATCCACTTCCATAACATCCATCGACGCAAGCGCCGTGCAATCCTCCACCTCAGCCCATAGCTCATTGTTTGAGCGCCGATCCCTCAGTTTCGACCCGAATCTGAAACGCAACCGCATCAACCGGCTTTGCACTGGCATTGCTTCTCTGTTCGCAGGGATTGCGATTCTGCCCCTGTTTCTGGTGCTGGCCTATGTGTTGTACAAGGGCGCTTCACTGCTGAGCTTGTCGCTGTTCACCCAGCTGCCCCCACCACCGGGCCTGGATGGAGGTGGCATCGGCAACGCGGTCGTTGGCACCATCGTGGTGACGCTGATCGCCTCGCTGATTGCCATTCCGATTGGTGTTGGTGGTGGCATCTATCTCAACGAATATTCGCAGCGTGGATGGTTCTCCCAGTTTGTGACCTTCGGCAATGATGTGCTGGCCGGGGTGCCCTCGATCATCTCCGGTGTATTCGTATACGGGGTGGTTGTGTCAACCCGCATTCTCTTCAACCAGAGTTACAGCGCCGTTGCCGGCGGTATTGCCCTGGCGGTGCTGATGCTGCCCACCGTGATCAAAACAACCTTCGAAGGCCTCAAGCTTGTGCCCCAGGAGCTGCGCTGGGGTGCCTACGGGGTTGGTGCTTCCAAGTTCGTCACCATCACCCGCATCACACTGCCGGCTGCGTTCACACCGATCGCCACAGGCATTGTGCTGGCCATTGCCCGCGCTGCCGGCGAGACAGCCCCGCTGATCTTCACCGCCCTGTTCTCCCCCTTCTGGCCCGAGGGCCTGTTCAACCCGATCGCCACGATGTCGGTGTTGATTTTCAACTTCGCCATCATGCCGTACGAGGCGCAGAACGCTTTGGCCTGGGCAGCCTCGTTCGTTCTGGTGATGATGATCCTCGCCGCCAATCTTCTGGCCCGTTGGATCAGCAAGGTGGCCAAAAAGGCCTGATTTCCCATCTCCCACCTATCCTCACCTCCAATCCAACCAAGCCCCTTCCGGCCATGACCTCATCAGCCACCTCCCCCGCCATCAACAGCAACGACGTCTGCATGTCCCTGCAGAACGTCACGATCTCCTACGGCAGCTTTGAGGCCGTCAAGAATGTCTACATGGACATCCCGAGCGGTAAGGTCACCGCCTTCATCGGACCATCCGGCTGCGGCAAGTCCACTGTTCTGCGGGCCCTCAACCGCATGAACGACCTGATCCCCGGTTGCGGGCTCAAGGGCCGGGTGGTGTTCGACGGTGTCGATCTCTACGAGCGCAACGTGGACCCCGTGGAGGTGCGCCGGCGCATCGGCATGGTGTTCCAGAAACCAAATCCCTTTCCCAAGAGCATCTACGAGAACATCGCCTTCGGCGCCCGCATCAATGGCTACAAGGGCGACATGGATGAACTGGTGGAGCGCTCCCTGCGCAAGGCCGCCGTGTGGGACGAATGCAAGGACAAACTGAAGGAGAGCGGCTTCGCCCTCTCCGGTGGCCAGCAGCAGCGGCTCTGTATCGCCCGAGCCATCGCCACCGAGCCAGAAGTGATTCTGATGGACGAGCCCTGCTCAGCGCTCGACCCGATCTCCACCCTCAAAATCGAGGAGACGATGCATGAGCTCAAACGCAGTTACACGATCATCATCGTGACCCACAACATGCAGCAGGCCGTGCGGGTCGCCGACATGACCGCCTTCTTCAACGCCGAGGCCGTGGAGGGAGGCAGTGGCAAGGTTGGTTATCTGGTGGAGTACAACGAAACCGAGCGCATCTTCAATGCCCCGGGCCAGCAGGCCACCCAGGATTACGTCACCGGCCGGTTCGGCTGAGACAGTTCAACTGCGACAGTCCGGCAGAGACAGTCCAGCTGCGACAATCCGGGTGCAGCGGTTCGGCTGATCCGTCCAGCTCTTGGCTGAATGGGATAGAAACTCAGCCCCCGGGCCTTTCACCCTGGGGGCACCTGGCTGTTGCAATGGGTTTCCAGTCATCGCCGGTCGCCAGACAAAAAAACCGGCCCAGAGGCCGGTGAATGAGCGGAGAGGGAGGGATTCGAACCCTCGATAGAGTTGCCCCTATACAGCATTTCCAGTGCTGCGCCTTCGACCACTCGGCCACCTCTCCAGCGGCAAAATGGGGCAACGTGGTGGCAATGTAGCAGTCGACCTCTCGCACGAGCTCCGATGAGTTCGCCGTCAGCCATGGCGCGTCGCTTTCCGATCACCGTGCACTGGCGCCAGGCCGGACGGGTGATCACCCACGAGGTGCAGGAAGGCGACTACATCCTGCGCAGCTTCGAGCAGCAGGGCGATCCCCTGCCCTTCAGCTGCCGCAATGGCTGCTGCACCGCCTGCGCCGTGCGGGTCCTGGAGGGATCGATCGACCAGCGGGAAGCCCTGGGCCTGTCCAAGGAGCTGCGGCAGCGGGGCTATGGCCTGCTCTGCGTGGCCCGGGCCACCGGTCCGCTGGAGGTGGAGACCCAGGATGAGGACGAGGTCTACGACCTGCAGTTCGGCCGCTTCTTCGGCCGGGGCCGGGTTCGGCCGGGCCTGCCGATCGAGGAGGACTGAGCCGCCCTGGCCCCCCCCATCACTGTCCCCCCGATCACTGTCCGCCGTGATCCTTCCCATCCGTCCCCGCCTGAGCCGTTGCACACCATGAGCCTCTCCCCCAGCCCCGTGAGCGGATCGGCGTTTCCCTCCGGGCCCAGCCTCTGCAGCCGGGCCATGGCAGGTTCCGGGCTCTCCCTTGGCGACATCGAGCGGCTGCTGGAGGTGGCACGGCGGGCGGCCGAATCCGGAGGGGTGCAGCTCAAGGCCCACTTCGGGCGGCTGGAGCAGGTGCGGGAGAAGGGCCGCAATGGCGACCTGGTAACCGAGGCCGACCTGGCCGCCGAGGCGGCCGTGCTGGGACTGCTGCAGGCCGAGACGCCGGAGATCGGCGTGCTGGCGGAGGAAAGCGGCCGTCGGCCCGCCGAGGGGGCGCTGGAGTGGTGCGTCGACCCCCTGGATGGCACCACCAACTACGCCCACGGCTTCCCGGTGTTTGCCACCTCGGTGGGGCTCACCTGGCAGGGAATTCCCCTGCTGGGAGCCCTGGCGCTGCCTGCCTTCGACGAGCTCTACTGGGCCGCACCCGGTCTGGGCAGCTGGTGCAACGGCCGCCGGCTGGCGGTGAGCGGCTGCCGCCAGCTGGCCGACGCCCTGCTCGCCACCGGTTTCGCCTACGACCGCCATCAGCGGCTGGACAACAACTATGCCGAGTTCGCCTGGTTCACCCATCGCACCCACGGCGTCCGTCGGGCCGGGGCGGCGGCGGTGGATCTGGCTTTTGTGGCCAGTGGCAAGGTGGATGGCTATTGGGAGCGGGGCCTGGCCCCCTGGGATCTGGCCGCCGGCCTGGTGCTGGTGGAGGAGGCCGGCGGGGTGGTGAGCGGCTACGACGGTTCCCCGGCCGAGCTGGCCAGCGGCAGGGTGGTGGCAGCGGGGCCTGGCCTGCACGGCCACCTTCTGGCCGGCCTGGCGGCCTGCCGGCCCCTGGCCGGCAGCAGCTATGGCGCCCCCGAACTCGACGCCGGCAGCGGCGCCCCGATCGCTCCATAGGATCGGAAGCCCGCATCTGCTCCCGCGCCTTCATGGCTCTGCAACCCGCTGCCGGCGCCAGGGATCTCAATCCCCGCGAGGTGGAACAGAACCGCGCAATCTGCGCTGGCCTGGCGGAGGTGTATCGCCTCTGGGGCTATCAGCAGGTGGACCCCCCCAGCGTGGAGCGGGTGGACACCCTGGAGGCCGGTGGCGGCATCGACGGCCGGGAGCTGGTGTTACTGGCCAGTGAGGAGCGCCTTGGCCTGCGGCCGGAACTCACCGCCTCGATCGCCAGAGCGGCCAGCACCCGCATGGCCCAGCGCCCCCGGCCCCTGCGGCTGTGGACCAATGGCACGATCTTTCGCAGCAGCACCGGCGACAGCGGCCAGCAACGCATTCACGAGCAGCTGCAGAGCGGCGTGGAGCTGCTGGGGGAGCGGTCCGCTGCCGCCGATGTGGAACTGATCAGCCTGCTGCTGGCCGCAGCGGCGCAACTGCAGCTCAAGCCCCACAACCCCCAGCTGCTCATCGGTCATCACGGCCTGCTCGCGGCCCTGCTGGCGGATGTGCCGGACGCCCACAAGTCCAGCACCCGCCGCGCACTCACGGGCTTTGATCCCCTGGCTCTGGAGGCCATCCCCCTGGCTGAGACCCAGCACCAGCGCCTGCGGGCGGTGATGCGGCTGCGCGGCGGCGCCAGTGAGGTGCTCTATGCCCTGGAGCAGTGGCTCGGGCCCATTCCCCTGCTGGGTGATCTGCAGCAGATCCTCTCCGCCGTGGCTGCGACGGCGGAGGACGTTGGCGTGAGCCTGCGGCTCGACCCCACCTTTCAGCCCCACTTCGCCCTTTACGACGGCCTGGTGCTGAAGTTGGTGTGTCACGGCGGGCAGGCGCCGCTGGCGATCGCCAGCGGCGGCCGCTACGACGCCCTGGTGGGGCGATTCAGCCCCGCGGACAGCTGCGCTGCAGGCGTGGGCTTCGGCTTCGACGTGGATGCCCTGCGGGAATTGCTGGGCCACGGCTGGGGGCTGGGCAGCCAGGCTGCGCCCGTGCTGGTGAGCTATGCCGCCAGCAGCGGTGTGGTTGCGGCCCTCGAAACCCAGCGGCAGCTCCACGGCCAGGGGCTGATCGCGGAGCTGCATCCCGATCCCCTAGCGAGCCAGGAGCAGGCGGACGCCATCGCCAGCGCCCGGGGCTGCTCCCGTGCCGTCTGGGTGGGTTCCTAAAGTTCGGCCAACTACCCAGGCTCCGTGGCTCACACGATCGTCTCCAACGTCTGCGAAGGGGTCGCGGATTGCGTCGATGCCTGCCCGGTGGCCTGCATCCACCCCGGTGAGGGAGCCAACAGCAAGGGCACCGGCTATTACTGGATCGACTTCAACACGTGCATCGACTGCGGCATCTGCCTGCAGGTCTGCCCGGTGGAGGGCGCGATCCTGCCCGAGGAGCGCCCCGAACTGCAGAAGGGGAGCTGAGCACCGGCCCGAGCTTTTCCACAGCGCCCCCGGAGCCCTGTCAGGCAGTCGTCGACCGATTCGGTGCGCCCACCGCAGGCTCGTGCTCCCGGAAGACGACTTGCGCAGAACTGCTGATGGAGTTGGGCCAGGACGGAAACCCAATAGGCAGCGGGATGACGTCCACACTGAACACCATCCCGTCACTCCGGTTGGGGCAACAGCTGAGTCTCCCGGCCGCTGCCTGACAAGGCCAGCGCGGCTGGCCAGAGCGCTGTGGGAAACCTGTGGAGAAGGCCCTCAGGACCAGCGGGGCGTGAGCAGGGCCGCCCGGTTGGCCATCACCCCAGCAGCCGGTCGCCGCGTAGAACCACCTGCAGTTCCGTCCGTCCCCAGTCGTCTCCATGGGGGAGCAGCAGGGGAGTTGCCTCAACATCGCTGCAGGCACTCGTGGCGCGACGACAGCCAGGCACCCGTGCTGTCATAACGACGGATCAACCGTTCCAGCCGGTCGGCCCCCAGCAGCCAGCCGGCCTCCACGCTGAACGCCTGGCGATGGCTCACCTGGGCTGGCCGGCGGCTGTAGCCGCCATCAGCCAGGAGCACCAGTCCGGTCAGATCAGCGGGGGTCAAGGTGAGGGCGCAGGTCTGCCGATCGGCTTCAGGCCAGTCGGCCGTCACCGTGGCAGCCTCCCCCCGCCAGGGGCCCAGCAGCAGATCAGCGTGCAGGGGTGGCTGTTCAACGGCATCGCTGCCAAGGCGGAACTCGCGGATCAGCACCAGCTGGTCGGCGTGCCCCGTGGCGTCGTAGAGCTGCACCAGGCGATGGCGGCGGTCGCCGGACACGAAGCCGGTCTCCACGCCGAAGGCACTGCCGGGAGCCACCTGCATCGAGCCCTTGCTGAAGGCGCCCGAGTCGAAGAACACCACCTGCCGGCCCAGGCTGCGGTACTCCTGCTGATGGTCACTGCTGGGGGGGCCGTCCCGGCCTTCCGGGCCGTAGCGGCGCAGGCGAAAGCGCACCAGGCGCCCCTCCTCGGCGCTCTCCAGGCTGAGCAGCGAGGGGGTTTGGCTGAGCAGCTCGCCAGCTGGGCTGAGGCTGGTGAAGGACCCCTGCCACTCGCCTTGATTGCGCAGAAAGTTCTGCCACTGGGAGGCCATGGCGGGGGCGGCGGCAGAGAGGGATCGCTGGGATCGTAGGCAGACCGTCTTCAGCGGTTGCTGGGGTCGGTTTCCTGCCCACGGCTCCCCCTTGGCGGGAGGGCCCCGCTCGCGAGAGCCTTGGGCGATCCTCGCGATTGAACCGGTGGTGCTTCAGGCGGAACAGGGCCAGATCCAGATCCACACCGAGAACATCTTCCCGATCATCAAAAAGGCCGTCTACAGCGGCCATGAGGTGTTCCTGCGGGAGCTGGTGAGCAATGGCGTCGACGCCATCAGCAAGCGCCGCATGGCCGCCATGGCCGGCGACTGCAGCGAAGGCCCGGAAGGATTGATCAACATCCGCATCGATCGGGAGAAGAAAACGCTCACCATCTCCGACAACGGCATCGGCATGAGTGCCGAAGAGGTGAAGCGCTACATCAACCAGGTGGCCTTCTCCAGCGCCGAAGACTTCCTCGAGAAATACAAGAGCGAGAGCGACGCCATCATCGGCCACTTCGGCCTGGGCTTCTACTCCAGCTTCATGGTGGCCAAGCAGGTGGAGCTGGTGACACTCAGCGCCCGCGAAGGTGCTGAAGCGGTGCGCTGGAGCTGCGACGGCTCCCCCAACTTCAGCCTCGGGGCCGCCGAGCGCAGCGAACCGGGCACCGACGTGATCCTGCACCTGATGGAGGAGGAGCTGGAGTACATCGAGCCGGCCCGCATCCGCACCCTGGTCACCACCTACTGCGACTTCCTGCCCGTGGCGGTGCAGCTGGAGGGTGAAACAGTGAACAAGCGGGAGTCAGCCTGGCGCAAGAATCCCCGCGAGCTCTCCGACAACGACTACATCGAGCTCTACCGCTATCTGTATCCCTTTCAGGGCGACCCGCTGCTCTGGGTGCACCTCAACACCGACTACCCCTACAACCTGCAGGGCATCCTCTACTTCCCCAAACTCAGCGGCCGGGCCGACTGGGAGAAGGGCGAGATCAAGCTCTACTGCAACAACGTGTTCGTGAGCGACTCGATCAAGGAGGTGGTGCCCCGCTACCTGTTGCCCCTGCGCGGCGTGATCGATTCGCCCGACATCCCGCTCAACGTGAGCCGCTCGGCCCTGCAGACCGACCGGCGCGTGCGCTCGATCGGCGGTTTCGTGGCCAAGAAGGTGGCCGACCGGCTCAAGCAGCTGCACAGGGACGAGCCGAAACGCTATGCCGAGATCTGGGAATCCCTGGCCCCGTTCATCAAGATCGGCGCCATGGAAGACGACAAGTTCGCCGACCAGGTTTCAGACCTGGTGCTGTTCGGGACGACGGCCCCAGCCCAGGAGCAGCAGGCCTCGCCTGACGGCGAGGCCGCCGAGGGCCAGGGCCTCGATCCCATCCCCGCTGAGAACGGCAAGGCCTACACCACCCTGGCCGGCTACCGCTCACGGCTGAGCACCGAGAATGGCAAGCGCATTCTCTATTGCAGCGACGAGGCTGGCCAGGCCGGCGCCCTGGCGCTGTGGAAGGGGCAGGGCGCCGAGGTGCTGATGGCCGACACCTTCATCGACACCCAGTTCATCCCCTGGCTCGAATACCGCCACGAGGATCTCAAGTTCCAGCGGGTTGACAGCGAACTGGATGAGTCGCTGCAGGAGAAGGAGAGCGAGCTGGCCGATGCCGATGGCAAGGATGCCAGCGAGAAGGTGAGGGAACTGTTCAAGAAGGCCCTGGCCAACGACAAGATCACCATCCAGGTGCAGGCACTCAAGGGCGACAACGCCCCGGCCGCCCTGATCCTGTTACCGGAGCAGATGCGCCGCCTCAACGACATGGGCGCCCTGATGGAGCAGCGGCTGCCGAGCCTGCCCGACCATCACGTGCTGGTGGTGAACCGCAGGCACCCCCTCGTGGAGGGTCTGCTCAGGCTCTCCGCCGGGTCGGTGATCACCACCCCTGGCGGCGCCGCTGCCGGTTCCCCCAGCCAGCAGCTGGCTGATGACCTCAGCAGGCACCTCTATGAACTGGCACGGCTGGCTGTGGGGGGACTGGAGCCCAACGAACTGGCCGGCTTCCAGCAACGCAGTGCCGATGTGATGGGCCGACTGATGGAACGGGGACTGTGACCCGACAGATCCGGCCAGCGGCTAACTGCACCGGCCAGCGGGAACCTGCACCGGCCAGCGGGAACCGGCCAGCAGCCCAGCTGTAACCAGAACACATAATGTTAGACGGCTTTGGCTGAACTGATCACAGATCGCCCTATGGGTCTTCAGACACTGGTTGTGGAAGACCAGCTGATGTTCCAGGAGCTGCTGGTCGCCATGTTGCGCGGCCACCCGGGCCTGGCGGACGTCAGCACGGCCTCAACGGCGTCTGAAGGCATCGACTGCTGCTCCAGGATTCGCCCCGACCTGCTCATCCTCGACATCGCCCTCCCCGACGCCGAGGGGCTCACTGTGGCCAAGGCACTGCAGGTGCTCAACCCGGCGGCCAAGGTGATCGTGCTCTCCAGCCACGCCAGCACCTTCCTGAGGCCTCCCGAGCTGAGGAACACGATCTGCGCGGTGATCGACAAGGCCCGGGCCTTCGACGACCTGCTCCAGGAAATCGTGGCCATCACCGGCTGTGAGCCGCTCGAGCGCCCGGAGGACGAACTTCCCCTGGACGCGCTCAAGCAGCTCACCCAGAGGGAACGGCAGGTGCTGGACCGTCTTGGGCGAGGCCGGAGCAACAAGGACATGGCGCTCGACCTGGACCTGTCCGTGCGCACGGTGGAGTCCCATCGGCGCAACATCGCCATCAAGCTGGGCTGCAGCGGTGCCCGCCTGATCCGCATCGCCACCCTGTTGCAGCAGCGTTCCGACTGGTGATCAGCTGGCGTTCCAGGGCTGATTGATACACTGCGTGAGCGGGTCCCCATCGGGGCGCCCAGTTGTCATTCATCAGGTTGAAGGTCATGTCCCGGGTCTGCCAGCTCACCGGCAAGCGCGCCAACAACGGCATGGCCGTGTCCCACTCCCACGTGCGCACCAAGAAGCTGCAGCAGGTGAATCTCCAGGAGCGCCGCCTGTGGTGGGCCGAGGGCAACCGCTTCGTGAAACTGCGGGTCTCCACCCGTGCCCTCAAGACCATCCAGAAGAAGGGCCTCGGTGCCTATGCCCGGGAACTGGGCATCAACCTCGCCCGAATCTGAACGCCGCACCGGGGATGGATCGACGCCGCTTCCTGCAGGCCGCGCTCACAGCGGCAGGTGCTTCTATCCCTGTGTTGCTGGCCAGTCCTGCAAAGGCCGTCGCCCTGGGGGGCACGCTGCCCGATCTCGACCAGCCCGCCCCCCCATTTGATCTGGCAGGCGTGCTGCCGCCTGGGGTCCAGGGCAGGCTCTCCCTGAGCGATCTGCGGGGCAGCTGGCTGGTGCTCTACTTCTATCCGAGGGACTTCACGGGCGGTTGCACCCTGGAAGCCCGCGGTTTTCAGCGCGACCTGCAGGCCTTCCAGACCGCAGGTGCTGCTGTGGTCGGCGTCAGTGCCGACGACCCCGATTCCCATGCCTCCTTCTGCTCGGAGGAAGGACTCGCCTTCCCCTTGCTGAGTGATCCTGGCGGCGAGGTGAGTCGCGCCTATGGCTCCTGGATTGCGCCATTCTCCCAGCGTCACACGTTCCTGATCGACCCCAACGGCATCCTGAGATCCACCTGGCTGGCGGTGCGGCCCAGTGGCCATAGCCAGGAGGTTCTCTCCAGGCTGCACGACCTGCAGCTCAGCCCAGCAACCCAGTGAACAGCTCTGCGTGCAGGCCACCGGCCTGGCGCAGCAGGGCCAGCCGTTCGGCTGACGCCGGTTGGTCCAGGCAGCCCTGCCAGGCCGCCACCAGGTGCTCCTGGGGGAGCGGTTCCGCGAGGTCATGCACGGGACAGCCCAGGGCGCTGGCCGCAGCCTGCACTTTGGGGTCGTAGCTGAGGGCCGCCACCGGCGCACCACTCACCGCCGCCAGGATCAAGCCATGGAGCCGCATGGCCAGCACCAGACCACTGCCGGCGAACAGGTCCATCGCCTCAGTCGGCGTCTGCGGCAGCAGCTCCCTGCTGCGGCGGCTGAGACCCTCAGGAACCAGGTTCTGCTGGCGGAGCTGATCGAGTAGGCCGCGATCCTGGCCGGCATGGAACGGCACCCAGATCACCTCCCGTTCCGGAGCCAGGCGATCGATGCAGTCCAGCCAGGGCCTCCAGGCCTGGCCCTGCAGCTGGGCCGTGGGGCGAAAACACAGAAGAAGCGGCCCCCCCTGCCCATGCCAGGGCAGGGGCGGCACCGTCCAGACGGGATCACTGCCCACGCCGGACTGCCATGGCCTGGGTCTCCAGCCGAGACTGCGAGCCAGCGCGGCCGAACTGGGATCGCGCCAGCTGCAGGCGGTGGTCTGCGCCAGCAGGGCCCGCACCAGCAGGCGGCTGCGACGGCGGCGCAGGGGCCCCAGTCCCTGGGCCCAGAGCAGCACAGGCTTGCCCAGCCCACGGGCCAGCAGGATCAGGGCGGCGTAATACAGCAGGCTGCGGAAACTGGTGCTGTCCTGCAGCAGGCTGCCGCCGCCAAGGATCAGGGCTGTGGAGCCAGCCAGGGCAGCCATCACCTCAGGCAGGCTGCCACGATCCACGCAGGCCACTCCGAATCGCCTGGCCACCAGCCGCTGGTCGCGAGCCGTTGCGATCGGCTCAGCCTGCGCCGGCAGCTGGCGCAGCAGCACGTCCAGCAAGGCGTCGTCGCCGAGGTTGTGCTCGCCGTAGTAGCCCACCAGCAGCGGCCGGCATGGGCGGGAGGGGGGAGCGGCTGGGTGAGCGGGCAAGGGATCGGGTTTGGGGGATGGGGGAGTCGGGATCAGCCCTCGCCCTGCTGGACGGCGGGCGCCCGGCCAGGAGGGGAGACGGGCCGCTGCGGGGCCTCCGCCAGCCAGGCCAGGCCAGCGGCGACCCCGAGCAGCACCAGCAACAGGGCCAGCCAGGGGCGGGGCTGGCCCCCGCGCAGCGAGCGCAGCACACCGCTGGGTGTGCCGCCATCCTCGCCCCGGCCCAGGGGACGGCCGCAGCGGCCGCATACCATGCGGCCGGCCAGGGACCGGTCGGCCTTCACGGCCCAACTGCCGCAGCGGGGACAGGCCATGGATCAGCTCGACGCTGAGGTGTAATAGCGCAGCGCGAGCCGCCAGAAGGCTCGGCTGATCACCAGGGCGGCGGCCGCCACGCCCAGGCTGGCCAGGATCCAGCTGGTGCTGCCCCGGCCCAGGAGGGTTTCCGCGGGCACGGTGGTGAGAAAGGCCACGGGCAGCACCAGGGTGAACAGCAGCCGCACCGTGGCCGGGAAGGCGCTCACCGGGTAGCGGCCGGCACTCAGGGCGGCCCGCAGCACCTCGGTGGCGTTCCAGGTTTTCACGAACCAGATGGCCGTGGTGGCGATCACGAACCAGAGGGCATAGAGGGTGGCCGCGGCGGCGAGCATCACCACCGACGCGGCCAGCACCTGGGGGAGCTGAAGGCCTGCCTGATCGGCCCGGGCGGCCCAGAGCATCAGCCCCAGACCCAGCGCCACCTCAGGCAGACCCGCCGGGCTGAAGCTGCGCAGCGACAGCCAGAACTGACTGTCGATCGGCTTGAGCAGCACGAAGTCGAGGGTGCCCTCCTGCACGTGGGTGACGATGCGGCTGAGATTGGGCTGCAGCACGGTGCTGGTGAAGCCGTTCAGACAGGTGTAGGCCCCCAGCACCACCAGGGCGGCGTTCCAGCTCCAGCCTCCCAGGGCCACCCCCTGGCGATAGAACAGCCACAACACGAGCACACTGCCCACCAGGTTGGCCGCCATCGCCACCAGCTCGATCAGGGCGTTGAGCTGATACTCCAGCTGGCTGGCCAGGGAGGTGCCCCAGAACCGCCGCAGGCTGAGCAGATAGCGCCCCATTCCTAGGCTCCCATCGCGCCGTAGCGACGCACGCCGGCCCGCCAGAGCAGCAGCAGCAGCGGCAACAGCACGGCCAGCCAGAGCAGCATGGTGAGAAAGCCGGCCAGGGGACTGAACGGACCGGCGGCGGCCACCGATTCCCCCGCCAGCAATTCGGCCGGGAAGGCGATCAGGTAGGGAAAGGGGGTGTGCAGGGCCAGCTGGCGCAGCCCAGGGGGGAAGGCCTGCAGGGGCGCCACCAGCCCGGAGAGAAACAGGTAGGGGATCATGATCAGGCGCTCCAGCGCCGTGGCCCGCTCACTCCAGAAGCAGAGGCATGCAATCAGGCTCTGCAGCAGAAAATTGAGGGCAAAGGCCAGGCCCACCGCCAGGAGGCCCAGCAGCAGGCGTCCCGGGCCGGGCCAGGCGAAGCTGGCCGGCTGCAACAGGAAGAAGCCACTCACAATCAGCAGCACGAAGGGCAGACGGGTGGCCTGTTCCGCCTGGTGGGCCGCCACGTAGCGCCAGAACGGGTGCAGGGGTTGGAGCAGATAGGGCGAGAGCCGGCCCTGGATGGTGTCCTCCTCGAACTGCCACACCACCCACACCACCGTGAACTGGCGCACCACAAAGGCGCTGAGGAAATAGCGGCCGAGGGCGGCTGGATCCAGGCCCAGGCCGGGCCCATCGGCGGCGCTCCACACCGCCAGCATGATGAAGGGCAGCACGCCGGACAGGGCCCAGAGCAGGATCTCCGCCCGGTATTCGGCCATGTAGGCGAACTGCACACTCCAGAGCACCCGATGCCGCCGCAGCCAGCCCACCAGCACGCTCCAGGCATGGCGTCTGCCGCTGTTCATGGCACCGGATCGAGCCTGCCCTGCTGGAACAGCCTGCCGATCAGCTCCTCGATCGGCGGGTCGCGTACCTCCAGATCCAGAACCGGCAACGTGGCCAGGAGCTGGTTGAGGCTGGCCGTCAGCCGCTCGCGACCGATCAGCAGGCGTACCGCAGCGCCGTCGAGCTGCTCGATCTCGCCGTAGCGCCGCAACTCGGCGGCTGCGATCGGTCGACCGAGTTCCAGGCGCACCTCCCGCCAGGGTGCAAGCCGCTCCCGAAGGGCCGCCAGCGCGCCGTCATAGAAGAGCCGGCCCTGGTGGATCAGCAGCACCCGCGGGCAGAGCGCCGTGATGTCGGCCATGTAGTGGCTGGTGAGCAGCACCGTGGCACCGGTGCGGCGGTTGTAGTCGGCCAGGAACTGGCGCACCCGCGCCTGGGCATTCACATCCAGCCCCAGGGTGGGTTCGTCGAGGAACAGCACCCGGGGGCGATGCAGCAGGGCCGCCAGCAGCTCGGCCTTCATCCGCTGCCCGAGGGAGAGCTTGCGCACCGGCCGGGTGAGTTCCTCGCCCAGTTCCAGCATCTCCGCCAGTTCGCCGATGCGGCGGCGGGCCTCCTGGTCGTCGATGCCGTACACGGCCGCATTCACCCGCAGGGAGTCGAGCGGTGGCAGATCCCAGATCAGCTGCTGTTTCTGGCCCATCACCAGGGTGATCGCCTCCAGGAAGGCCCGCTGGCGGCGGAAGGGGCGGTGGCCGGCCACCTGCAGCTCCCCGCCGCTCGGATGGATCAGCCCGCTGAGCAGCTTGAGGGTGGTGGTCTTGCCGGCACCGTTGCCCCCCAGGAAGCCCACCACCTCGCCGGCTTCGATCTGGAAACTCACCTCCCGTACCGCCTCGAGATCGATCCAGCGCCGCCGCAGCAGGTGGCGCATCGTGCCGGCGAAGCCAGGCTGCTTGTCCGCCACGCGGAAGGTCTTGCGCAGGCCCCTGGCCATCACGATCGCCATGGCCGCACCCTATCGACCCAGGCGCGGCACGGGTCCTTTCCGCTCCATAGAGTGCGGCCATGCATGCCCTCTCCCTGCCCACCTGGTGGATCCACATCACCTCGGTGCTGGAGTGGATGGTGGCGATGCTGGCGGTGCAGCAGCTGGGCCGCCGGCGAGCTGAACCGGCCTGGAACTGGCTGGCCCTGGCCATGCTGCCCGCCCTGGTGAGCGCCATGTGCGCCTGCACCTGGCACCTCTACGACAATCCCCCGGGCCTCTACGGCCTGGTGGTGCTGCAGGCGGGACTCACCGCCATCGGCAACCTGGCGCTGGCCCTGGCCTGTCTGCTGCTGGTCCGGCGCCAGGCCGGCATCGCCCACCCGGACGAGAGCGCCGGCGATGGCTGAGACCCTCGGCCCCGGCGTACTGGAGCTGCTGCAATGGCTGGGGACCATCGACCCGGGGCCCCTGTTCGTGCTGTCGCTGCTGCCCTATCTGGCCTTCCTGTGGCTGGCCCGGCGGGTGCAGGGGTTCCCGCCCCTGGCCCTGCGGGGTTTCCAGCTCACCCTGGTGTTCGTGGCGGTGACGATCGCCGCCTCGATCGTGGCCCTGCAGACCACGGGCCGGCAGCTGGCGGATGTCGACCCCCTGCACGGCGGCGCCGAGGCCTTCCTCACCCTGGCCAACCTGCTGGTGGCGGTGGGCTTCACGCAGGCCGCCCGGCGCTGAACGGGGATGAACAAGTCTTAAGGGGAGTGGGAGTGAGGCCCGCCTGCCCGGAAGATGGGGCGTCGCCCTGTGCTCCATGCTTGCGCCCCTTCTGATCCAGCCCCTGGCCATGGCACCCGCCACGATCACCTGGTCGCCCAAAGTGGCGCTGGTGATGATCATCTGCAATGTGATCGCCATCGCCATCGGCAAGGCCACGATCCAGCAGCCCAACGTGGGCCTGAAGCTGCCCAACGCCGCCATGTTCGGCGGCCTCAGCCACGGCGCCATGCTCGGCACCCTCAGCCTCGGTCACCTGCTCGGCATGGGCGCCATCCTCGGCCTGGCCTCCCGCGGGGTGGTCTGAAGCGGGCGCTCATCAGCGGGCTGTTCCCCCTGTCCACGCGGCAATGGGGAACAGCTGACGTCTGAAGACTCCTGACCAGTGCACGTCAGCCAGAAGGCTGATGTTCAGACTCCGAGTGGCTGGGGGCTGGTCTGCAGCGTCCGGCGGGCTGGGAAGCGTTCCAGGACGCGTTCGGCCATCTGGGCGGGCGTCAGCCCAAGGGCCTGCTTGCTCTGGGCGGGACTGGCGTGGTCGACGAGCACATCGGGAATGCCGATGCGCAGGGTGGGCACCAGCACGTCGTGGTCGTTGAGGGTTTCCACCACGGCGGCACCAAACCCGCCGGCCAGGCAGCCCTCCTCCATCGTGACCACGCGACCGATCCGGCGCGCCAAGGGCAGGATCAGAGTTTCATCGAGGGGCCGCAGGAAGCGGGCGTTCACCACGGCGGCACGCACGCCCTGCTCCTGCAGCAGGCCGGCGGTGGCCAGGGCCGGAACCACCATCGAGCCATAGGCCACGATCAGCAGGTCGTCGCCATCGGTGAGCAGTTCACCCCGGCCGATCTCCAGGGGCTGCCAGCCCTCCTCCATCAGCGGCACGCCCTCGCCCTCACCACGGGGGATGCGGATGGCGCAGGGGCCGTCGTGCTGGATCGAGGTGACCAGCATGCGCTGCAGCTCGCCCTCGTCCTTCGGTGCCATCACCGTGAAGTTGGGCACGCAGCGCAGGTAGCTGATGTCGTACTGGCCCTGGTGGGTGGGCCCGTCGGCCCCCACGATGCCGGCCCGGTCCAGCACGAAGGTCACGGGCAGGTTCTGGATGCCCACGTCGTGAATCAGTTGGTCGTAGGCCCGCTGCAGAAAGGTGCTGTAGATGGCGCACACGGGTCTGAGACCCTCACAGGCCATGCCGGCCGCCATGGTCACGGCGTGCTGCTCGGCGATTCCCACGTCGAAGTACTGATCGGGCAGGGCCTTCTCCAGCAGATCGAGGCCGGTGCCGGTGGCCATGGCGGCGGTGATGCCCACCACCGTGGGGTCCTGCTCACACAGCTTCACCAGGGTCTGGCCGAACACCTTGCTGTAGCTCGGGGGCTTGGGCTTGCTGGAGGGGTAGGCCTTGCCGGTGGCCAGATCGAAGGCGCTCTGGGCGTGGTAGCCCACCTGGTCGGCTTCGGCGTAGGGGTAGCCCTTGCCCTTGGTGGTGGCCACGTGCACCAGCACCGGGCCGTCGTGCTCGTGGGCCTGGTGGAACACCCGGATCATGCCGGCGATGTCGTGGCCGTCCACCGGCCCCATGTAGGTGAAGCCGAGCTCCTCGAACACGGCACCCAACTTGGGCACCGCCAGCCGCTTCATGCTCTCCTTGAGGTTCTTGAGCTCCGGTGGGAGCTCGCCGTGCATGAACGGCAGGTGCTTGATGGCCTCCTCGGCGTTGTCCTGCAGGAACTGCAGCGGCCGGCTGTGGCGCATGCGGTTGAGGTGGGTGCTCAGGGCCCCCACCGGCGGGCTGATCGACATGTCGTTGTCGTTGAGCACCACCAACAGGCGGGTGTGGGGCAGGTGGCCGGCGTGGTTGATCGCCTCGAGGGCCATGCCACCGGTGAGGGAACCGTCGCCGATCACGGCCACACACTTGAAGTCCTCGCCGCGGCGGTCGCGGGCCAGGGCCATGCCCAGGGCCGCCGAGATCGAGGTGCTGGCATGGCCGGCGCCGAAGTGGTCGAAGCGACTCTCAGAGCGCTTGAGATAGCCGGCCACGCCGCCCTGCTGGCGCAGGGTGTCGAATTGGTTGTAGCGGCCGGTGATCAGCTTGTGGGGGTAGGCCTGGTGGCCCACATCCCACACCACCTTGTCGCGGTCGAGATCGAGGGTCTGGTAGAGCGCCAGGGTGAGCTCCACCACCCCCAGGCCGGGGCCGAGGTGACCGCCGCTGGTGCTCACCACCTCCAGGTGCCGTTCCCGGATCTGACGGCCGACCGCCTCCAGCTCGGCGATGCTGAGCCCGTGCAACTGATTCGGGTGCGTCAGCTCGCTGAGATGCATCACGGCCCCTGAAGTGGCCTGCAATCTAGGAGGTGCCGGCGGCGGCCTGGTGCCGATTGCGACACTGGACGCATGAGTGAGACCACCGTTTCAGCCGCGCCCGATTCCAACGGCTATCTGCAGCGGGTGCTGAGAGCCCGGGTTTACGACGTGGCGATCGAGTCGCCCCTCGATCCCGCACCCATCCTCTCGGCCCGGCTCGGCAACCGGGTGCTGCTCAAGCGCGAGGATCTGCAGCCGGTGTTCAGCTTCAAGCTGCGCGGGGCCTACAACAAGATGGTGGGCCTGAGCCCGGCCGAACTGGAGCGGGGGGTGATCGCTGCCAGTGCCGGCAACCACGCCCAGGGCGTGGCGATGGCCGCCCAGCGGCTGGGTTGCCGGGCGGTGATCGTGATGCCGGTCACCACCCCGGAGGTGAAGGTGAAGGCGGTGGCGGCCCGCGGCGCCGAGGTGGTGCTCCACGGCGACAGCTACGACGACGCCTGCGGCGAGGCCCTGCGCCTGGCCGCTGAAGCCGGGCTGAGCTTCATCCATCCCTTCGACGACCCGGACGTGATCGCCGGCCAGGGCACGATCGCCCTGGAGGTGCTGAGGCAGTGCTCCACCCCGCCGGACGCGATCTACGTGGCGGTGGGCGGCGGTGGCCTGATCGGCGGCATCGCCGCCTACGTGAAGGCCCTGTGGCCCCAGGTGGAGATCATCGGGGTGGAGCCGGTGGACGCCGATGCCATGACCCGCTCCCTGGCCGCCGGCAGCCGGGTGCGCCTGGAGCAGGTGGGGCTGTTCGCCGATGGGGTGGCGGTGCGCCAGGTGGGCGAACACACCTTTGCCCTGGCCCAGCGCTACGTGGACCGGATGGTGACGGTGAACACCGACGCCATCTGCGCCGCAATCAAGGACGTGTTCGAGGACACCCGCTCGATCCTGGAGCCCGCCGGCGCCCTGGCGGTCGCCGGCCTGAAGGCCGACGTGCAGGAGCGGGGGCTGCAGAACCGCACCCTGGTGGCCGTGGCCTGCGGCGCCAACATGAACTTCGACCGGCTGCGCTTCGTGGCCGAGCGCACCGAGATCGCCGAAGACCGGGAGGCGATGCTGGCGGTGGAGATCCCCGAGCGCCCCGGCAGCCTGCGCCGCTTCTGCACCCTGCTGGGCGACCGCAACCTCACGGAGTTCAGCTACCGGCTGGCCGACCCCAGCCGGGCCCACATCTTCGTGGGGGTGCAGACCAGCGGCAGCCGCGATGAGCAGGACCTGATCCACGACGTGCGGGCGGCGGGCTTCCCCTGCCTCGACCTCTCCAACGACGAGCTCTCCAAGCTGCACCTGCGTCACATGGTGGGCGGCCGACTGCCCCTGCAGGCCGCGGCAGCCGAGCAGCGGGAACTGCTCTACCGCTTCGAGTTCCCCGAGCGGCCCGGCGCCTTGATGCGCTTTCTCACCAGCCTGCATCCCAGCTGGAACATCAGCATCTTTCACTACCGCAACCATGGGGCCGACGTGGGCCGGATCGTGGTGGGTGTGCAGGTGCCGGACGCTGAACAGGCCGCGTGGCAGAGCTTCCTTGACGGCCTGGGATACCAGTACGTGGATGAGTCGGCCAATCCCGCCTACCAGTTGTTTCTCGGGGCCGTGCCGCCGGCTGGAGGCCTGCGGTAATTTGCGGTCTTCGGTCGCGGGAGACACGCTTGCCGCACGACTGGACCACGCATCCCGATCCCGGCCAACAGGACCCCGGCCAACCGGAACCCCGCCAACCGGACAACAGGCAGGCCCCCCCGGCAGAGGGCTCCAGCCAGGCGGGCATCTCCCTGGCAGCAAGGCTGGAGGCGATTCTCTACCTGAAGGGCAAGCCCCTCAGCCTGGCTGATCTGGCCAGCATCGCTGCCGTGGAGCGGGACGAGGCGGAGCTGGCCCTGATCATGCTCATGGCCGACTACGCCCATCGCGACACGGCCCTCGAGATCCGCCAAGAGGGCAACACCTTCAGCCTGCAACTGCGCGAGAGCCTCACCGATCTGGTGCAGAACCTTCTGCCCGTGGATCTTTCCACGGCATCCCTGCGCACCCTGGCCACCATCGCCCTGAAGAAGCGCATCCTGCAATCAGAACTGGTGGAACTGCGTGGCTCCGGCGCCTACGACCACATCAAGGAACTGCTGGCCCAGAACTTCATCGAGCGGCGCCGGCAGAGCGAAGGGAGGTCCTACTGGCTGAGCCTGAGCGAGAAATTCCACCGCACCTTTGCCGTTCGGCCCGACCAGCAGCCCACACCAGCCCACACCAGCCCAGGCCAGACCGACTCCAGGCGGGCTGCATAGAGTTGCCGCAGCGCCGTTTCAACCCCAGCTCCGAAACCCCAGCTCCGAAAGCCCAGCTCCGAAACGTCCCCCCGAACACCCTGCACCCCGAACACCCTGCCCCATGGAAGTGATTGCCACCCTGCTGAGCGTGCTCAGCCGCACTCTCGAGATCTACTCCCTGATCCTGCTGGTGCGCGTCCTGCTCAGCTGGTTCCCGAACATGGACTGGAGCAACCCGGTGCTGAGCACCGTGAGCTCCATCACCGACCCCTACCTCAATGCCTTTCGTGGGCTGATCCCACCCATCGGCGGCCTCGACCTCTCGGCGATCCTGGCGTTTCTGGCCCTGAATCTCGGCCAGCAACTGCTGGGTACGGCCAGCATCAGCGTGATGGCGAGCCTCTACTGAGGCGACCATCGCCGGATCCCATCCCCTGGCCGCAGGTCTGGAGGAATCAGGGCTGAAGGGCCTGCTCCAGGGGAAGAAGCTCATCGTCTTCGGCGGCTCTGGTGCGCACGGGCGAACTGAAGCCACGGGCCTTCACGCTGGTGACGCCCAGGGGTCCCGGAGTGCCACTGGGCACGGCCAGGCGCAGGGCAAAGGCGGATCGCCCCGGTGGCACGTCGCCGATGCTGCCGACCCGGGTGCGGTTCTGCAGAACAGGCTCACCACTGGCATCGAGGATGCGGGCGTACACGTCGGTGTCCACCACCATCTGGCGGCCTGGGTTCTCCACCATCCCCCGTAGGGCATAGCAACGGGCACTGCTGGAGCGACCGTCGTCGGGCTGGGCCCCCACATCTGAGCGGGGACAGGGCTCCAGGGTCACCTCGCTGACCCGCAGCTCGGCGGCATCCACGGCAGCGGGACCGCCGAGCAGCAGCCAGGCGGCCAGGAGCAGCCCCGCCAGCCAGCGGCCCCACCACGGGCGGGCCTTCGGGGCCGTTGAGTGCAGCCCCCTCGCGGCACCATGACAAACCCGGGCCCTGGCGCTCACCGATCGTCACCGCTGCCAGAGATCACATTACGGGCGGCACGACTGGCCAGTTTGGACAGGTTGGCCTGGGCCACCCCCTCGAGATCCAGCCCCAGCTCGCTGGCCAGCTGGGCCACATACCAGAGCACATCGCCCAGCTCCAGCTCCAGGGCTGCCACGGTCTCGGCGGAGAAGGCCCCCCGCTGATCGCGGATCACCTTCTTCACCTTGTCGGCCACCTCGCCGGCTTCACCGCACAGACCCAGGGTGGGATAGATGGGATTGGCCCCCACATCCGGATAGCGGGCTGTCTCACGGCTGCGCTGTTGGTAGGTGCTGAAATCCAAGTGGGATTACCCTGGGACAGGGCCGATGGTAGTTTCGACCTATCGAAGGGGTGCTGATGCCCAAGCCCGATCTCATGCGTCGCACCAAGATCGTGGCCACGATCGGGCCAGCCACCGAATCACCCGAACGCCTGCGGGAATTGATCGCCGCCGGCGCTACCACCTTCCGCCTGAACTTCTCCCACGGCGACCACAGCGAGCACGCCGCCCGCATCGCCACCATCCGCCGGGTCTCCGCCGAGCTCGGCGTGCACATCGGCATCCTCCAGGACCTGCAGGGCCCCAAGATCCGCCTCGGCCGATTTATGGATGGGCCGATCACCCTGGCCAAGGGGGATCCCTTCACGCTCACATCCAGGGATGTGGCCTGCAACCGCAGCATCGCCACCGTCACCTACGACAACCTGGCCGATGAAGTGGTGAGCGGCAGCCGCATCCTGCTCGATGACGGCCGGGTGGAGATGGTGGTGGTGGAGGTGGACCAGGCCAGCCAGACCCTGCAATGCCGCGTCACGGTGGGTGGGGTGCTGTCCAACAACAAAGGGGTGAACTTCCCCGATGTGCAGCTCTCGATCCGCGCCCTCACAGAGAAGGACAAGATCGATCTGGCCTTCGGCCTGCAGCAGGACGTGGACTGGGTGGCCCTCAGCTTTGTGCGCAACCCCTCCGATCTGCTGGAGATCAAGGAGCTGATCGCCAGCCACGGCGCCAGCACGCCGGTGGTGGCCAAGATCGAGAAGTTCGAGGCCATCGACCAGATCGATGACATCCTGCTGCTCTGCGACGGGGTGATGGTGGCCCGGGGAGACCTGGGGGTGGAGATGCCGGCGGAAGAGGTGCCGCTGCTGCAGAAGGAATTGATCCGCAAGGCCAACAGCCTCGGCATCCCGGTGATCACCGCCACCCAGATGCTCGACTCGATGGTGAGCTGCCCCCGCCCCACCCGCGCCGAGGTGAGCGACGTGGCCAACGCCATCCTCGACGGCACCGATGCCGTGATGCTCTCCAATGAGAGCGCCGTGGGCGACTTCCCGGTGGAGGCGGTGGCCACCATGGCCACGATCGCGCGGCGGATCGAGCGCGACTACCCCCAGCGGGTGATCGACAGCCGCATGGCCACCACCATCCCCAACGCCATCTGCCAGGCGGTGAGCACCATCGCCCGCAACCTCAACGCGGCGGCGATCCTGCCCCTCACCAAGAGCGGCGGCACCGCCCGCAACGTGAGCAAGTTCCGCCCCAGCACGCCGATTCTGGCGATCACCAGCGAAACCAAGGTGGCGCGCCAGCTGCAGCTCTGCTGGGGGGTGAATCCCCTGTTGGTCCAGGAGCAGACGTCCACCACCAGCACCTTCAGTCTGGCCACCGGCATGGCCCGCGAGCTCGGCTTCCTCCAGGACGGTGACCTGGTGGTGCAGACCGCCGGCACCCTCTCGGGGGTGAGTGGCTCCACCGACTTCATCAAGGTGGGGATCGTGGCGGCCGTGCTCAACAAGGGCCTGGGCATCGGCAGCGGCTCGGTGAGCGGCAGGGTGCGGCTGGTGGACAGCCCGGAAGCAGCCGCAGCGATTCAAACCGGCGAGATCCTGGTGCTGCGTGAGGCCAGCCCCGCCTACGTGGAGGCCTTCCGCAAGGCCAAGGCGGTGATTGCCGAAGCGGGCGGTGAAGACAGCAGCGCTGCCCAGATCGCCCAGCGCACCGGCATCCCCGCGATCGTGGGTGTCAGCGATGCCATCGCCAGCCTGCAGCAGGGCGAGATCGTGACCCTCGATCTGGTGCGCGGCGAGGTGCATCTCAGCGCCCGCAGCCACAATTCCGACGGCAAGGGCGCCATCGTCTAGGGATTCAACCGCCCCCAGCCATGGCCCCCAAGCTCCCAGTCGGCGAAACGGTGGGGATGGCCCTCTCCACCCTGCGCGCCAACCGGCTGCGCAGCCTGCTCACCATGCTGGGCATCGTGATCGGCAATGCCTCCGTGATCACCCTGGTGGGGGTGGGTCGCGGCGCCCAGAACCTGGCCGAGGGCCAGCTCAGCAATCTGGGCGCCAACGTGCTGTTCGTGGTGCCCGGCAACAACGACACGCGCCGCCAGGGGATCGACTTCCCCAAGACCCTGGTGCTGGAGGACGCCAGGGCGATCGCCGAACAGGTGCCCAGCGTGAGCCGGGTGGCCCCCCAGATCACCCTCAGCGAGGTGCTCCAGGTGGGTGGCCTCACCACCAGTGCCTCCGTGCTGGGGGTGACGCCGGAGTTCCTGCCGGTGCGGCAGTTCGAGATGGAGCAGGGCCGCTTCTTCAGCGCCAGTGATCTGGAGGGGGCCCGCAGCCTGGTGGTGATCGGTCCGGACCTGGCCGCCAAGATGTTCCCGGCCCAGGAAGCCCTGGGACGCACCCTGCGCATCCGCAACCAGGCCTTCGAGGTGATCGGCGTGCTGGCGCCCAAGGGGGCGGTGTTCGGCCAGAACCAGGACGAGAACGCCTACATCCCCCTGAGCACGATGGTAAACCAGCTCTCGGGCCGGGATCCCACCTACGGCATCAGCCTCAATTTCATCAGCGTGGAGGCCCGCGATGCCGACAGCATCAACGCCGCCGCCTTCCAGATCACCAACCTGCTGCGTCAGCGCCACCGGATCCTGCGGGAGGACGACTTCGCCGTGCGGTCCCAGAAGGACGCCCTCACGATCGTCAGCACGATCACCGGCGGCCTCACCCTGATGCTGGCCGCAATCGGCGGCGTATCGCTGCTGGTGGGCGGCATCGGCATCATGAACATCATGCTGGTATCGGTGAGCGAGCGCACCGCCGAGATCGGGCTGCGCAAGGCCCTCGGCGCCCGCAGCGGCGACGTCCTGCTGCAGTTCCTGGTGGAGTCGCTGGTGCTGGCCAGCCTGGGAGGCGCCATCGGCACCGCCGTGGGCATCGGCGCCGTCAGCCTGGTGGGGGTGGTGACGCCCCTGCCGGCGGCGATCGGCAGCGGTACCGTCCTGCTCACGGTGCTCCTCTCCGGCTCGATCGGCCTGTTTTTCGGGGTGGTGCCGGCCCGTCGGGCAGCCCAGCTGGATCCGATCGTGGCGCTGCGCAGCCTCTGATCCCGAAACCGAGGGCGGCAGGCGTGAAACGGAAGAAAGGCTTAAGGCTCAGGGCCAGTTGGCCAAAAGGTCGCAAACAGCACCAAAGGCCATGGGGCCTCGATGCCTAAGTGGTCAAACTTACGCCTTCTCCCCCTTTGGACCAGCTGGCATGCGGATATCGGAACAGCAGTGATCGGATGGTGATCGCCCGTTGTTTCGCTGGTGACTCGTTCTTCCTGGAGAGGGTGGTGTTTCCATTTGAGCTGCTCAGCTTCACCTGCCCGGCGGATGCCGACCTGGAGATCTGGACCCACGGGCTCGGGGGGCCTGAGCTGATCGAGACCATCCCGGCCAGGGATCTGGTGATCGACGTCAGTGCCAGCCAGCCTCCCCTGGAGGCGGTGGAGGGCCTGATTCAGGATGGACTGCTGGAGTCGTGGGCCGCTGCCGGCTGAAACGGGCTGAACAGGCCAGGCCGAGGTCCTGGATTGAGACCCGCCCCCGTTACAGTTGTTAAGAAAGTGTCTCAGCTATGAATCAGCGCTGGCGTGTTCTGGCTCTCTGGCTGCTGCCGTTGGCGGTGGTCGCATTCCTGGGGCTGCAGGTTCTCCGCAGTGGCAACCTCGGCCCCAACGCTCCCACCGCGGCACCGCGCAACACCGCCGTGGCCCGGATGAGTTACGGCCGCTTCCTCGACTACGTGGAGGCGGGCCGGGTCACCGCCGTGGACATCTACGACGGCGGCCGCAATGCCGTGATCGAGGTGGTGGATCCGGATCTCGACAACCGGGTGCAGCGTCTGCGGGTGGACCTCCCTGGCCTGGCACCCGAGCTGGTGAACAACCTCAAGGAGCAGGGCATCAGCTTCGACATCCACCCGCCCCGCCAGACCCCGCCCGCCCTGGGCATCCTCGGCAACCTGCTCTTTCCCCTGCTGCTGATCGGCTCGCTGATCTTTCTGGCCCGCCGCGGCAATGGCATGCCCGGTGGTCCCGGCCAGGCCATGCAGTTCGGCAAGACCAAGGCCCGCTTCGCCATGGAGGCCGAAACCGGCGTGAAGTTCAACGACGTGGCCGGGGTGGAAGAGGCCAAGCAGGACCTGCAGGAGGTGGTCACCTTCCTGAAGACCCCCGAGCGCTTCACCTCCGTGGGCGCCAAGATTCCCAGGGGTGTGCTGCTGGTGGGCCCTCCCGGCACCGGCAAGACCCTGCTGGCCAAGGCCATCGCCGGTGAAGCCGGTGTGCCCTTCTTCTCCCTCTCGGGCTCCGAGTTCGTGGAGATGTTCGTGGGCGTCGGCGCCAGCCGCGTGCGCGACCTGTTCAAGCGGGCCAAGGAGAACAGCCCCTGCCTGATCTTCATTGACGAGATCGACGCCGTCGGCCGCCAGCGGGGTGCCGGTGTGGGCGGCGGTAACGACGAGCGCGAGCAGACCCTCAACCAGCTGCTCACCGAAATGGACGGCTTCGAGGGCAACAGCGGCATCATCATCATCGCCGCCACCAACCGGGCGGACGTGCTCGATTCAGCCCTGCTGCGCCCGGGCCGCTTCGACCGGCAGGTGATGGTGGATGTGCCCGACATCAAGGGCCGGATGGAGATCCTCAAGGTGCACAGCCGCAACAAGACGCTCGCCGAGGACGTGAGCCTCGAGAGCATTGCCCGACGCACCCCGGGCTTCTCCGGCGCCGACCTGGCCAACCTGCTCAACGAGGCGGCCATTCTCACGGCCCGCCGCCGCAAGGAGGCCACCACCCTGGCCGAGATCGACGATGCCGTCGACCGGGTGATCGCCGGCATGGAGGGCAAGCCCCTCACCGACGGCCGCAGCAAGCGGCTGATCGCCTACCACGAGGTGGGCCACGCGCTGGTGGGCACCCTGGTGAAGGCCCACGACCCGGTGCAGAAGGTCACCCTGATCCCCCGCGGTCAGGCCCAGGGTCTCACCTGGTTCTCCCCCGATGAGGAGCAGATGCTGGTGAGCAGGGCCCAGCTGCGTGCCCGCATCATGGGTGCCCTGGGCGGACGGGCCGCCGAGGATGTGGTGTTCGGCCATGCTGAGGTGACCACCGGCGCCGGCGGCGACATCCAGCAGGTGGCCTCGATCGCCCGCCAGATGGTGACCCGTTTCGGCATGAGTGACATCGGCCAGTTCTCCCTGGAAGCCGGCAACCAGGAGGTGTTTCTGGGCCGCGATCTGATGACGCGCAGCGATGCCTCCAACAAGATGGCCAGCCGCATCGACGAGGCCGTGCGCCAGATCGTGCAGAGCTGCTATGCCGACACCGTGAAACTGGTGGCGGCCCACCGCGAAGCGATGGATCGGGTGGTGGAGGTGCTGATCGAGAAGGAGAGCCTCGATGGCGACGAGTTCCGCGCCATCGTGGGCGAATTCACCACCATCCCCGAGAAGGAGCGCTTCTCGCCCCTGCTCAACACCGAAGCCGCCAAGCCCCAGCCTGAACCGGCCCAGGCCTGAGCAAGCCCACCAGATCAGCCAGGCCCGGGGTTCAGACCCCGGGCTTTTTGTTGTGGCGACAGCGATCGGAGCAATAGATCACCTGGTCCCACACCGCAGCCCACTTGCGGCGCCATAAAAAAGATCTGCCACACACGGGGCAGATCTTGCTGGCCCGCTGGCTGGGGGGAACCCCCTTGCCGCCGGGCCGGGCATCGCCAGCACGGCCACGACGACCCATGGCGCTGGATCAGACGGGACGCACAGGCCGCTTTTCGATCACCTTGTCGATCAGCCCGTACTCCACGGCCTCCGCTGGTGACATGAAGAAGTCGCGATCGGTGTCCTCCTCCATCCTCTCCAGCGGCTGGCCGGTGCGGTCGGCGAGTTCCTGGTTGAGTTTCTTCTTGAGATAGAGGATCTCATCGGCCTGGATGCGGATGTCGCTGGCCTGGCCGCGGGCCCCACCCAGGGGCTGGTGGATCATGATGCGCGAGTGGGTGAGGCTGCTGCGCTTTCCCTTGGTGCCGGCACAGAGCAGGAAGGCGCCCATGGAGGCGGCCAGACCCACGCACACCGTGTGCACGTCGGGCTTGATGTGCTGCATGGTGTCGAAAATGCCAAGGCCGTCGTAGACGGAGCCCCCCGGAGAGTTGATGTAGAGGTAGATGTCCTTGTCGGGATCCTCCGCCTCGAGGAACAGCAACTGGGCCACGATGCGGTTGGCCGACTCGGCCGTCACCGTTTCACCGAGGAACACGATCCTCTCGCGCAGCAACCGGGAATAGATGTCGAACGCACGTTCACCCCGGCCCGACTCTTCAATCACAATCGGGATCGTCGTCACAGGCCAAATGGGTTGCTGGAGGCGATCCTACTGAGCTCAGGCCGCTAGGGTCGCACCACCTCTGACCGTGCAGCGTGAGCGCCGCCCTCACCGTTTCAGACAGCAAGCGCGCTTTCCACAGCGCCTTCCCCCATGTGATCGCCCCGCTCTACAGGCGCCTGGTCGATGAACTGCTGGTGGAGCTGCACCTGCTGAGCCGCCAGCGGGGATTCCAGAGCGATCCCCTGTTTGCCGCAGGGCTGATCCAGGTGTTCGACAGCTTTGCCCGCGGCTACCGGCCTGAACAACAGCGCGAAGACCTGTTGGCGGCCCTGTGCGGTGCCTCCGGGTTTGATGCCAGCGCGCTGCGGAGCCAGCGCGACGCCGCCGTGGCGGCGATCGGCCAGCACAGCGTGGGCGAGGTGGAGCAGTGGATCCGCGAGCAGGGCCAGGGGGCTCCGGAGCCGCTGGCCTCGGCCCTCGCCAACATCCGCCGCCCGGATTTCCACTATTCGCGCCTGATGGCGGTGGGGTTGCTCAGCCTGCTGGAGCAGGCCCAGGGGGCCGACGGCATGGACCCGGCCAACCTGCGCCGCAACGCCCACGACCTGGGCGCGGCCATGGGGCTGCTGCGCGACCGCCTGGACAAGGACCTCAGCCTCTACGCCGGCAACCTGGAGAAGATGGCCCAGGCGGTGGAACTGATGGAGGAGACGGTGGCGGCGGAGCGCCGCAAGCGGGAGCGTCAGCAGGCGGCGGCGAGCACTGAGCAGGACGCTGAGGCTAGGGAGCAAGCGGCGGCGCCAGCCGCGGCTGTGGTAGCTGCTGGGGACGAGGGGACGGCAGCGGCGGCTGGGGATCCGGCGACCGGGGCGTGATCGCCATCCGGCCCAGCAGCTTGCTGGGTCCATCCTTGCTGCTGGGTCCAGCCTTGCCGGTGCTGGGTGACTGGGCCAGCACCAGCAGCTGATCGGCCTGCAGCAGCGGCATCGGCAGCTGCAGGGGCAGCAGCGCCGCATCCGCCAGGGCTGCCGGTCGGGCCTGGAGTTGCAGGGTGGGCAGGGCCTGCCACTGCTGGGGACTGGTGAGTGGGGTTCTGAACGGTGGGGGCTCCGGCCCCAGGAACAGCTGCAGCAGGGGCTGCTTGCCGGCGGGGGGCAACCAGCGCCAGCCGCCCACGATGCGCTCATCGCCGTCGCGCCAGCTGGTGGCGGTCTCGGCGACACTCTGCAGGCCGCGCGCGTAGAGCCGTTCGGAAATGCCATCCAGCATCCTGGTCCACTGGTTGCGGTCGCCGCGGGGAGCCACCACCAGCTCGAGGCCGGCCTGGAAGGGGCCGCTGGCCAGGGGCCGCAGGCTGAGCTGGAAGGGACTGTCCTTGAGCAGTTTGATGTCCCCTTCGCTGAAGCCGTAGGCCGTGACCAGTGGTTCGCGGATCAGCTCGCGGCCCAGCAAACCAGCCAGCAGCGGCTGCAGGGAGCGTCCGCTCACCTGCAGAAGCAGGCTGCTGGGCAGGATTTGCGGCAGGCTGGCTGGCGCAAGGGCAGGGCTGGCGCCGCCGGCGGCCGGTGCGACGGGGGCGAGCAGGCCGCCGATGGCTGAGGCCTCACCTTCGAACTGCAGGGCTCCATCGGCCAGTTGCAGCTCGACACAACCCTCCTGGAAGGCCTGCAGCAGCGGCGCCAGGGCGCCAGCCATGGCGTTCAGGCCATCGAGGCTCCAGTAGGCGGACTGACGGCTCTCCAGCAACCCCAGACAGCGCTGTTGCAGACCCCGCTGCTGGCGCGGTGCAGAGCCCAGCTTCTGGCTGAGCAGGTTGAGGGACAGGGGGTTGGGCGCCACAACCAACAGACCATCCACCTCCAGGCTGTTGGGTGGCCGGCGCTGGGCGCCGGTCCGGATCGGCCGCGGCGTGGGCATCACCAGATAGGCCCCCAGGCTGCCGTCCTGGCCCCAGAGCTGCCACCACAACTGCCGCTGCTGCCGCCAGAACTGGTCGGCGAGGGGACCGGCCAGGCGCTGCTGCCAGAGCTGGGGCGCAGCCCGTTCCGGGGCCCCGGGAAAACTCTGCAGCAGGGCGGCATGGGGAAGCAGGCGGCCAAGACCCTCGGCGCGGGGCCTGGGCAGGCGCAGGAGCACCGCCGTGGGCGCTGCCAACAGAGCCGCGGTGGCCAGCACGGTGCAGCGCAGGGGCAGGCGCTTCGTCCAGGGCCTGGGGGGAGTGGCCGGTGCGGGGCCGGCCGAGCCAGTGGAGAGGCTCCTGGACCACACAGGCAGGCGCAGCCTGGCCGGCAGGGGAGGGAGGCGGAGAGGCATCAGAGCCAGCCGTAGAGGGTGGTGCGCTGGCGCACGGGGCGGTGCAGCTGACGGGCGGCGCGGCGCAGGTTGGGCACGGACTGGGAGGATCCTCCCCGGGCCCCGGCCATGCTGGTGATGTGCTCTTCCATCAGGGTTCCGCCCAGGTCATTGCAGCCCCAGGTGAGGGCTTCGGTGGCGCCGTCGAGGCCCAGTTTCACCCAGCTGGGTTGGTGGTCCGGGATCCAGCCCCCCAGAATCAGCCGGGCCAGGGCAGTGAGTCGCAGCATGGCCGGCTGGTCGGGTTGGTCGCGGCCCACCTGCTGGCGCAGCACGGCAGGGGCTGCTGCACCGATGAACGGCAGCAACACGAACTCACTGAAGCCGGGGGATCCCGATCGGCGGGCATGGGCCTGAATCGCCACCAGGGTGAGCAGGTGGGCCGCCAGATCGGCCGGTTGCTCGATGTGACCGGCCATCAGGGTGCTGGTACTGGCCAGACCGGCGCGATGCACCTCCAGCATCACCGCAACCCAGGCCCGGGCCCCGAGCTTCTCGGGGCAGAGGCGGCGGCGCACGCGTTCGGACAGCACCTCGGCGGCGGTGCCGGGCACCGAACCCAGACCGGCCTGCTGGAGCCGCTGGAGCACGAGGTCGAGCCGGACCCCATCCTGCTCGGCGAAATACAACAGCTCCTGGGGTGAGAAGGCGTGCAGATGGATGCCAGGCGCGGCTTCCCGCAGGGCCTCAAGCAACTGCTCGGCATCGGCGAGGTGACTGCCGTTCAGGCGGGCCAGGGGGTTGAGTCCACCCTGCACGCACAGTTCGGTGGCCCCGGCGGCCTGGGCCTGGCGGGCCCGTGCCTGCAGCTCTGGCAGGGGCAGCCAGTAGGCGCCCGGCTGGCCGGCGTCCCGGCGGAAGGCGCAGAAGGAACAGCGCTGAACGCAGATGTTGGAGGCGTTGAGATTGCGGTTCACCACGTAGGTGACCGTGTCTCCCACCAGGCGGCGGCGAAGCGCATCGGCCCGGCTGCGCAGCAGGTGTAGATCGGAGCCGTGCCAGTGGTGCTCCAGCAGGGCCAGGGCCACACCGGCATCCGGCTGGGCCGGCGGCTGCACCGCCAGAATGGCATCGAGAAGCTCGCAGGCCCTCAGCCCGCGGTAGGGAAGGGCCCACTCGCTGACTGGAGGACTGACCAACAGCTCACCGGCGGCACGCCAGGACCACTCGGCCAGGGCGGGGTGCACAGACGGGCTGCTCACGGGCGCCGGCCGGAACGGGAGGCACTCTCCGCCCGGGCACGGCGCCGTCGGTCCCGCCACTCCACGGCGGAGAGGTAGATCACACCGCCGCTGACGAACAGCAGCAGCGCGGCGGCCACTGCACCCAGGAGCTGGTTGGCTGTGAACAGCGGGAAGGCTGTGATCGTGTCCACTGGGATGGACTCAGCTGGGGAGAGCTCAGAAATTGATGCTGCCGTCGCCGTGGCGTCCCCACACCACCATGGCGATCGAGAAGCTGAACAGAGCAGCCAGAGAGGCCCAACCCAGGGTGATCAGCATGGGAGCAGAAAAAAGCTGTGCCCGCAGTGTACTTAGGCTTGCTGCCAGGCGAGCTGAAATCGGATGGAACGCATCTTGAGCCGGGGGGTGATGGCCGTCACCGCGCCGCTGCAGGTGCAGCAAGGGCAGGGTCTGCGAGAGCCTTACCCCAACTTCAGGGTGGTGGTGCTGGATGACGACGTGAACACCTTTCAGCACGTGGTGGAGTGCCTGGTGCGCTACATCCCGGGCATGCAACCGGACAAGGCCTGGGACCTGGCCCATTGCATCGACGGCGAGGGCTCGGCCGTGGTGTGGTGTGGCCCCCAGGAGCAGGCGGAGCTGTACCACCAGCAGCTCGCGGCCGAGGGCCTCACCATGGCGCCCCTGCAACCGGACTGATGGGACGGCTGGTGGTCACGCACAGCACCTATCTGGAGGGCCTGATCCCCCTGCTGAAGCGGCTGTCCGCACTCCCGGGTGTGGAGACGGTGACTCCGGCGGTGATCAGCCGGGTGCGGGGCCGCAGCCCGACGCTGCGGCTGCGGGTGTCCACGCCGATCATCGGCGGTCACAAGCTGGTGGCCCGCCGGGGAGCCAGCGCCCAGGAGGTGTTCGTGGTTACGGGGTGGTCGCGGGATCAGCTTCAACAGGAACTGGATCGGCTCCTGGCAGGGTGAGGCGCACCCAGGCTCCCCCCTCGCGGAACCAGCTCTCCTGCATCACCTCCAGGTTGGCGGGCTCGAGCTGCCAGCGCTGGCGCAGGTAACCAAGCACCTGCTCAGGTGCCGCCTGCTTCCTCTCCTGCCAGTGCACCAGCGCCAGCTCATGCAGCTTGGCACCCTGCGGTCGGCCCCCGAGGCCAGAGTCCTCCTGGGTGTCTGCCTGGCCGAGGGTCTCGCGCAGGACGAAGGTGCGGAAGGGCCCGGGGGCAGGGGCCTGATCCAGATCCTGCGGACGACCCTCCAGGGGGTACTTGTCGAAGTAGAGGCGGCGCGCCCGGGGAAACAGGCCGGCGGGCGCCCGCTCCAGCAGCGGGACGAGGGCCAGAAGGAGCGGGTCTGGCAGGGTGAGCAGCTGGGCCGAGCCGGCCAGAGGGTTTGGGGAAGCAACCATGGCAAGGGAGGCCGCGACAATCAGCAGCCCAGGCAGGCAGCTGACTGGTTGGGGGGAAATGGGTGGACCGCCGTGCCGTCTTGCCCCAGTGTTCGACCTGGTGGAACCAGAAGGGGGTCAAGGGCGGGGCGCCGTTTCCAGCTCGAGGGCCGGCCTACGTTGCTTCCGCTGCAGACCCCCATGTCGAAAGGGGAGTCAGATCAGAAAACTGTAGAAGGCAGTCACCAACACAGCAGTCCGCCCACAGCTTACGGCTGCTGGGTGGATTCCGGCGGCGGCAGGGGCCAGATCGCACGCACGGCGGCCAGGCGCTTGCTGGCCTGGGCCTGCCGTTGCTCGGCGGAAGGGGCGTCGAGCAGCAGGGTGACATGGCCCAGCTTGCGCCCGGGACTGGCCTGCCGTTTGCCGTACCAGTGCACGCTGGCTCCGGGCAGAGCCGCCAACTGGCCTCGCCGCTCGGCGTAGTCGTCGCTGGCGTGCTCAAAGCCCAGCAGGTTCACCATCAGGGCACCCGGCACCCTGAGCTCCGCATCCCCCAGGGGCAGACCGGCCACGATGCGGGCCTGCTGGGCGAACTGGCTGGTGCGACAGGCCTCGATCGTGACGTGGCCGGAGTTGTGGGTGCGGGGAGCGATCTCATTCACCTGCAGGCCATCGGGTCCATAGAAGAATTCGATCGAGAGCACGCCCACGTAGTCGATGGCCGTGAGCAGGGAGACGGCCATGTTGCGGGCGAAGGCCTGCACGGCGTGGGGCACAGCGGCAGGCGTCAGCACCCAGTCGCACACCTGCCGGTGCTGCTGGGTCTGCACCAGCGGGTAGCAGACCACCCGACCGCTGTGGTCACGGCACACCAGCTGGGAGAGCTCCAGCTCAAAGGGCACAAAGGCCTCCAGCAACCACATCTGTGGATCCACCTCCGCCAGCAGCCGCTGCAGGTCGTCGCTGCCGGCCAGGAGCCGGGTGCCCTTGCCGTCATAGCCGCCGGTGGCGGCCTTGGCCATCAGCGGATACGACCAACCGCCAGGCAGTTCCGGGGACACGGCGGCCCCAGCTGGGGGGAAGGCCGGGGGGCCATCCGCCGAGGGCGGGCACGGCTGCAGGCAGGGCAGGTCGGCCAGCAGCATCCAGGGGGGGCTGGGAATGCCGAGACGCTGCAGGAGCTGGCGCTGCCGCTGCTTGCTCACCAGGGGCTGCAGGGCGGCCAGCGATGGCAGGAAGGTCACCCCATCGGCGGCGAGCTGGGCCAGACCTTCGAGGTCAAGCCATTCATTCTCGAACGTCACGGCGGTGCAGCGCCGCGCCAGTTCGCGGGTGGCCTGCAGGTCGTGCAGGGGCGCCTGCACCACAGCGCCGGCCAGGCCGGTGGCGGGATCATCGGCCTGGGGCGTCTGCACCACCACCGACAGCTCCAGCTCCCGGGCGGCGGCCGCCAGCATCCGGGCCAGCTGGCCCCCGCCCACCACGCCGATCACCGCCGGGGATGGGCCATTCGGACCCTGCGAAAGCTTGGACGGGGCTGGAATCTCAACCATGGACAGTCCCGGCACGGCAGCAGCCAAGAATCAAGGTTAAGAGGAACCCCGCAATCGCCCCGGCGGGCTCAGCTGAAGCCCTTGTCGCCGGCAAAGGCATAACGCACCAGGCTGAGCAGCAACACCGCCAGGAACAGGGCCAGCCCCACGGTGCAGGCATAGCTGATTTCCAGTTCGGCAAAGGCCTGGTCATACACGTAGTACACCACGGTGCGCGTGGCGTCAGCCGGGCCGCCCTGGGTCATCAGGAACACCTCCTCGAACACCTTGGTGGAGGCGATTGCGGAGATCACGGCCACCAGGGTGATGTAGGGCCGCAGCA
Source organism: Cyanobium sp. M30B3 (assembly GCA_018399015.1). Lineage (GTDB taxonomy): Bacteria > Cyanobacteriota > Cyanobacteriia > PCC-6307 > Cyanobiaceae > NIES-981. The sequence goes on along the minus strand of CP073761.1, from coordinate 1,469,046 downwards.
GGGGAAGGGTGATGTCGAGGTGCTTGCGCCAGCCATCACTGCCATCGAGGGAGGCGGCCTCGTAGAGATCGGGGGAGATGCCCTGCAGGCCGGCCAGAAAAATCACCATGTAGTAGCCCAGCCCCTTCCACAGCGTCACCAGCATCACGGACGGCAGGGCCAGCAGCGGCGAGGTGAGAAACCCGATCGGGCTGAACCCCTCGCCCAGCAGGGCCGCCAGCCAGCCGTTCACCAGCCCGTTCTCGGCGTAGAGCCAGCGGAAGGCGATGGCGGCCACCACGATCGACACCAGCACCGGGGTGTACAGGGCACCGCGAAACCAGTGGATGCCCGGCAGTTTGCGGTTCACCAGCACCGCCAGGGCCAGGGAGCCCAGCACCATCGGCGGCACCACCGCAACCAGATACAGGAAGGTGGTGACACTCACCCGGGCAAACATCGGGTCGGTGAGCAGGCGGCGGATGTTCGCCAGGCCGATGAAGCGCAGGGGTTCACGCACGTCCAGGCCGGTCTGGGTGAAACTGATCACCAGGGCCATGGCCGCGGGGATCAGCACCGACAGACCCAGGAGCAGCAGACCCGGAGTGAGGAAGCCCCAGGCGGTGGCTGTACGGGGGGCGGAACTGGACATCGGCGCTCACCGGTTGGCGCCATTGTGGTGGGTCTCCGTTGCCGTCGTATCGGCGTGACCAGTCAGCACATGCCTGCCCCTGCCGATCCCCGGGCCGTGCTGCGTCGGGTGTTCGGCTACGAGGCCTTCCGCGGCCCCCAGGAGGCGATCGTCCGCCACGTGATCTCCGGTGGCTCGGGGCTGGTGCTGATGCCCACCGGTGGCGGCAAGTCGCTCTGCTACCAGGTGCCGGCGCTGTGCCGCCCGGGGTTGGCGGTGGTGGTGTCGCCGCTGATCGCCCTGATGCAGGACCAGGTGGAGGCTCTGCTGCAACTGGGAGTGCGGGCGGCGGCACTGCACTCGGGTCTGGAGGCCAGTGAAGCGGCCGCGGTGTGGCGACAGCTCCAGGCCGGCGAGCTGCAACTGCTTTACGTGTCGCCGGAGCGGCTGCTGGGCGGCGACCTGCTGGAGCGGCTCGCGGCGCTGCCCGGCCCTGGGCCCCTGGCCCTGTTCGCCATCGATGAGGCCCACTGCGTCTCGCAGTGGGGCCACGACTTCCGGCCGGAGTACATCCAGCTGGGGGTGCTGGCCGAGCACTTTCCCCAGGTGCCACGGCTGGCGCTCACGGCCACCGCCGATCCGCGCACCCGCACGGAGATCGTGGAGCGGCTGCGGCTGGAGGACGGCCGGGTGTTCCTGGCCAGCTTCGACCGGCCCAACATCCGCTACCTGCTGCGCGCCAAGGATCAGGCGAGCCAGCAGCTGCTCGCCTTTCTGGCCGAACACCGCCACGAGGCGGGAATCGTGTATGCCCGCTCCCGCAACCGGGTGGACCAGCTCTGCCGCGAGCTGCAGCGGGCCGGCTACGACGCCGTGGCCTATCACGCGGGGCTGAGTGGGGAGCAGCGCAGCCGGGCCCTGCAGCGCTTCCGCCAGGAGGCGGCGGTGGTGGTGGTGGCCACGATCGCCTTCGGCATGGGCATCGACAAGCCGGACGTGCGCTTTGTTGCCCATGTGGATCTGCCCAAGAGCCTGGAGGCCTATTACCAGGAGACGGGCAGGGCGGGCCGGGACGGGCTGCCGGCGGTGGCCTGGATGGTGCACGGCCCCGGCGACATCCCGCAGCTGCGGCGCTTCATCGAGGACTCCACGGCCAGCGAGGAGCAGAAACGGATCGAACGCGGCAAGCTCGACACGCTGATCGGCTTCACCGAGGCCACGGGGTGCCGCCGCCAAGTGCTGCTGCGCCATTTCGGCGAGGAGCTGGCGGAGCCCTGCGGCAACTGCGATGGCTGCCTGGAGCCCCAGGCCCTGGTGGACGTGGCGCTGCCGGTGCAGAAACTGCTCTCGGCGGTGTACCGCACCGGCCAGCGCTTCGGCGCCGCCCATGTGGTGGATGTGCTGCTGGGGGGCAGCACCGAGAAGATCCGCCAGCTGGGCCACGACCAGCTGAGTGTGTACGGCATCGGCCGGGAGCTCGACCGGGGCCAGTGGCGGGCCCTGGTGCGCCAGCTGCTCAGCCGGGAGGTGCTCCTGGCCCCGGCCGAGGCCAGGGGCGGACTGTGCTTCGGGGCCGAGGAGCGGGTGCGGCCGTTGCTGCGAGGCGAGCAGCGGCTGGAGCTGGCCCTGCCGGCACCCCGGCGGGAACGGCGCCGCCAGGCCACGCAGTCCGGGGAGTCGGCCGGCACGGCTGCGGGATCCGCCTGGGATGGCGAGGTGGACGACTCCCTGCTGGCCCGGCTCAAGGAGTGGCGGCGGGAGCAGGCCCGGCACCAGGGGGTGCCTCCCTATGTGGTGTTCCACGACCGCACCCTGGTGGAGGTGGCCGCCCGACGGCCAACCGACCTCGAGAGCCTGGCCCAGGTGAACGGCATCGGCGCCGCCAAGCTGGAGCGCTATGGCGAGGCGGTACTGGCGGTGGTTAGATCGTCCTGAACCTGAATCACTGCTGGCCAATCAGCCACAGGAAAGGCGATTTGGCTACCAGAGCTGATCGAGGATATCGCCCTCACTCTGGCCATAGATCGACCAGCCATGCAGCAGGAGATGGCGCATGAACCGCGAGGCATCGAGGCGGGCTGCGAACTGCCGCTCCTCCACCACTGTCGACTTGTCGGTTTCCACGGCTGAATCGTGCAGAGCCCAGAAGTGGCCCTCACAGTCGGCGCAGATCAGCCACTTGCCGCGATACAGCGCCCGCTCATCGCGCAGGGCTATGTACTGCTCAGCCAGAAGATGGGCCGCATTCGCCTCAATCGGCCTCTCCAGGGTGGTCATGCCGGGGAACAACGGGGTGATCTCAGATCACTGTCCAGTTCAGCCCAGGCAGTCGTCAAGGGAGCTGAAGGCGGCGATCGGGAACTGTCACGGCAAAAGCGTCGTGGTGGCTACGGAATAACGGCCAGAGCCCGAAAATTAAGCACAACTGCTCACCACGGCTGCGCGCTGTCTCAAGGTGAATCGTGCTTGAGGAAGCGGCCCGCAAGGCGCACAGCCAGCACCACCGCTGCCATCCCATAGGACGCAAACGTGATGGCCTGGCCAGCGCCTCCAGCGGCGTAGGCCTCCCGTTCCAGCAGCACGACATCGGCCAGGGATGCGGCGGTGCCCCACAACAGCACCCACACGCTCACGTAGGCCACGCCTCTGAGCGTTCTGTTCATCGGCCGCCAATCGCTGTGCAGACCCTATCGAAGGCGCTGCTTACAGGGGTGGGCACGCCGGTGGGGATGGGGCAGGCTGCAGCTCTGAGCCCTGCCTCCAGCCCATGCTTGCCGCTGTGTTGATCCTGCTGGCGATGGCTGCAGTGGTGCTGCTGCTGAATCCCAGCCGGGACGACTTCTCCTGGTTTCTGCGGCTGCGCCGGCCGGCCTGGCTCACCTTTGAGCGGCTGATCCCCCTGATCTGGATCAGCATCTACGCCTGTTTCTGGTGTTCAGCGCTGCTGAGCTGGCGCGCCCGCGGCAACTGGGCACTGATGCTGGCGTTTCTGGGATTGGTGCTGCTGGTGCAGAGCTACACCTGGGTGATCTGCCGCACGCGCAGCCTGGCCGCCGGCACCTGGATCGGTTTCGTGGGCTGGATCTGGGGGATGGCCCTGGCGGTGGTGCTGGCGGGCCGAGTGCCTCTGGCGGCCATGCTCCTGCTGCCCTATCTGCTCTGGAGCCCCATTGGCACGCTGGTGACCTGGCAGATGCAGCGCCTGAATCGCTGAGCGGATGGGGTGTGCAGAGGGCAGGAAGCTCCTGCAGGGCGGCCGTGTGGCGGTTCTGCCGCCCATGCTCTGGGCGGACACGCCACAGTGGTTCTCCACCATCTCGAGCCTCGATGACGCCAACCCGTGAACAGATCCTGGCGGCCTCGGCCGGATGGGTGGCGGTGCTGCTGAATGTGCTGCCAGGCCTGGGAGCTGGCTACCTGTACCAGCGTCGCTGGAAGGCTTACTGGCTCACCAGTGGCCTGGCCAGTGCCTGGTTTGCGGCCGGTGCCGTGCTGGGTCGGGATGCTGATCCCGCCAGCCTGGGCCAGAACCAGCTGGTGGGACTGGCGGGGCTGCTGCTGCTGGCCGGTGCGACCGCGCTGGAAGCGGGTGTGGCCGTGAAGCGGGTGCGGCAGAGCGGCTGAACTGCTCCCGACCAACCCGCGGAGCCACCCGCACCAGACAGGCGTGCACCTGCGATCTGCGGCAAAAAGGCGGTGATTTAATCACCGCACAACCAGAAACGCCCGGCAATCACCTAAGATCTGTAAAGATCCTTAAACATTTGCCGATGTTCACGCTCGAGAAGGCTGCCCAGATCTTCCCTGATACCCTCTCAGCGGACGTGGTGCCCGCCATCACCGCGCGCTACCGCCTGCTCAGCGCTGAGGACCAGCTGGCCCTGATCTGGTACGCCTATCTCGAGATGGGCTCCACGATCACTGTGGCAGCCCCGGGGGCGGCACGGATGCAGTTCGCGGAGCCGGTGCTCAACCAGATCAAGGCGATGGACTTCGCCCAGCAGAGCCAGGTGATGTGCGACCTGGCCAACCGCAGCGACACCCCGATCGGCCGCACCTACGCGCTGTGGTCGGTGAACATCAAGCTGGGGTTCTGGTATCAGCTGGGCGAGTGGATGGCCGCCGGTCTGGTGGCACCGATCCCCGAGGGCTACCAGCTGTCGGCCAACGCCTCTTCCGTCCTCAGTTCGGTAAAGGGGGTGGAGCAGGGACAGCAGATCACCCTGCTGCGCAACTTCGTGGTGGACATGGGCTTCGACCCTGCCAAGGGAGAAGGTCAGCGGGTGGCCGAGCCGATCGTGGCCCCCACCCCCGAGGAGCAGCGCAAGAAGGTGTTCATCGAAGGGGTGCTCAATCCCACGGTGAACAGCTACATGGATCTGCTCAACGCCAACGACTTCGACAACCTGATCCAGCTGTTCCTGCCCGACGGCGCCCTGCAGCCGCCCTTCCAGAAGCCGATCGTGGGCAGCGACAAGATCCTGCGCTTCTTCCGTGAGGACTGCCAGAACCTGAAGCTGCTGCCCGAGCGCGGCTACGCCGAACCCACCGAAGGCGACTTCACCCAGATCAAGGTCACCGGCAAGGTGCAGACCCCCTGGTTCGGTGCCGGCATCGGCATGAACGTGGCCTGGCGTTTTCTGCTCAACCCCGAGGGCAAGATCTATTTCGTGGCCATCGACCTGCTGGCCTCGCCAGCTGAACTGCTCAAGTTCCAGCGTTGAACCCGCCGGGTGAGCAGGGTCTGGGACTGGCGGCCCTGATCCTGCTGCTCTGGCTGGGATCGCTTCCGGCCATCCTGCTGGTGGACCTCACATGCCTGGCCGCTCCACTGGCACTGGTGGCCGTTCTGGTGCGCACGCTGCTGCAGACAGGCCTGTTCATCGTGGCCCACGACGCCATGCACGGGCTGCTGATGCCGCGCCGGCCCCGGGCCAACCACCAGCTCGGTGCCATCGCCCTGGCCCTTTATGGCGCCCTGGGCTATGGCCGCTGCCGCCGCAACCATGACCTGCACCACCAGCGTCCGGCCTCGGCCAGCGATCCGGATTTCCATCGGGATCCTGGCGATGGCGCCCTGCTCTGGTATCTGCAGTTCATGGCCGGCTACCTGACCCCACGGCAGATGGCCCTGTTGCTGAGCGGATGGGGAGGGTTGGCCGCGGGTCTCTGGCTGACCCAGGCCATTCCCTGGCAGCAGGCCGGCCTGCGGGTGCTGCTCGGTTGCACCCTGCCGCTGCTGCTCAGTTCACTGCAGTTGTTCGTCGTGGGCACCTACCTGCCCCATCGCAGGCATGGGAGCGGCGGCCCGATCAGTCTGGCCTGGCCCAGCTGGCTCTCGCTGCTGGCCTGCTACCACTTCGGCTACCACCGAGAACACCATGAGCAGCCCGGCCTGGCCTGGTTTCAACTGCCTCAGGCCCATCGACGTAACAAAACCCTCGCGTTGCCCTGAAGATATCGGTAGCGTCACAGCACAGGACTCCGGGGAGCGCAGCAGTGATCGACACCATGCTCGAGGGCTGGACCGAGACCGAGCAGGGGGTTGCCCGATCCGCCTTCAGTCGGGCCTATGAACGAGCCGTTGGGCAGCTGGTGCAGCAGGTGCAGAGCCAGGCGGCGTCACTGCATTCAGCCGAGACCCTCTGGCAACTGCACGATTACCTGAGCATCCAGCGTCACACCATGGAAGGGCGCTTCGACTTTCGCCTCGATGGCATTCTGTTCGTGTTTGCCAGCCTGGTGAAGGACAGCCTGCTGCGGATGGACGAACTGGTGGGGCTGGATGACGAAAAACTGGCCAAGATCGCGGCCATGTCCCGCTTCTGAGCTCAGTCGGCAGACACCTTCACACCCTTCCAGAATGCAACCCTGCCCCTGATCTGGGCTGCTGCCGGCTTGGGGTCGGGGTAGAACCAGGCGGCATTGGCATTCACAGCTCCGTCCACCACCACGTCGTAGTAGTGGGCCTCGCCCTTCCAGCCGCACACGCTGCGATGGCTGGAGGGGCGAAACGCTTCGGAGAGCAGGGCCTCTGCGGGGAAATAGGCATTGCCCTCCACGGTGACGATGTCATCACTGCTGGCGATGATCGCGCCATTCCATTTGGCTTGCATCAAGTGGGCTTGCATCAAGTGGGCTTGCATCAAGTGGGCTTGCATCGAATGGGCTTGCTTCGATGTGAGAAGCGGCAGGACCCGATCACGACCCCTGTGGCCGAGAGGCAGCATTGTAACGGGGTGTAACGGTTCCACGGGGGGCCTCCCCCGGAAAGAGGGGCAGGTCCGGCCGGACAGCCATGGGCCGAGGCAGGGGCGGCCAGCCCAGATCGGCGGCGCGAAACAGGGCATAGGGAGAGGATGCGGGCATGGACGGCCTTGCAAGTACGCCTGTACTAAGTGCAATTCCGGATCCTGTCAAGGCTTCCTGCCTGCTCGCCCCCTGGATCGCCGGCGCTCGCCGTGACCATTTGTAACGGTGCTGTGGGTCGGCCTGCCCTGGCAGCGCGTTTTGGTGGTGACGTTGGATAGAACCAAGCCATCGGAAGGCCTCCATGCGCTTCACCTGGGCCCAGCACCAGCACGCCGCACACACCATCAGTCAGGTGCAGCAGCAGAACAGCGGCACAGCCCTGGCCCTGATGGGAATCGCCCTCCTGTTGTTGCTTCAGGATCTGGAAAGCCCGGATTGAGCCCGCCGATCCGCACCAACGGCAAACCCTGACACGGGCCGATCCCGGTGACGTCTGTTACGACCGGGCCCAGACCCCGGCCATAGCTTGCGGCATGCCATCCGCCTAGGGCCATGACGTCCCAGATCGAACTGAGCGTTGGTCAGCAATTCGAAATCGAACGCTTCAGCCGGGCCATCGATGCCAACACCGACGCCGATCAGCTGCGCCGCCTGGCCAAGCAGCTGCTGCAGGCCTGGCACACCCAGAAAGCGGCCACCAACTGGATGATTCAGCAGCAGCTGGGCCCTGGCGACGTGGACGTGGGTCACACGCGCTGAGAGCATCAACGCGTCCCCTCGCCAGATCAGGAATGCAGCATCAGGAGCCGCCGCCGATCGCTGGGCGGGAGGCCGAGCTCACGGCACTGCTGCAGGCGCCTGACACGGTGGCGTTACCGAAGCACGCATGGCGGCTGGAGGGGATCCGCTCGGGCTTCGCCTGTGCCCTGCACATGCACCAGCCCACGATTCCGGCCGGGGCGCACGGCGAGCTGATCGGCCATCTGCAGTGGATGGTCGAGCATCCCGGCGTGGGCGATAACCACAACGCCGAGCCGTTCGCCCAGTGCTACAGGCGCCTGGCAGACATCCTGCCCCAGCTCAACCGCGAGGGCTGCAGCCCGCGCATCATGCTGGATTATTCCGGCACCCTGCTCTGGGGGTTTGAGCAGATGGGCCGCCAGGACATCCTGGATGCCCTGCGCTTTCTGAGCGGCGATGCAGCCATGCAGAGCCAGGTGGAGTGGCTCGGCAGCTTCTGGAGCCACGCGGTGGCCCCCTCCACGCCGATCCCCGATCTGAAGCTGCAGATCCTGGCCTGGCAGCACCATTTCGCCGCCCTGTTCGGCGACGCGGCACTGCAACGGGTGCGGGGCTTCTCCCTGCCGGAGATGGCCCTTCCCAACCATCCCGACACCCTGTATGCCCTGGTGCGAGCCCTGCGCGACTGCGGCTACCGCTGGCTGCTGGTGCAGGAACACAGCGTGGAGAACGGCGACGGTTCAGCACTCAGTCCGCTGCAGAAACACCTGCCCAACCGGCTGGTGGCCCGCAGTTCCAGTGGCGCCGTGGCCAGCATCACCGCCTTGATCAAGACCCAGGGCTCCGACACCAAGCTGGTGGGCCAGATGCAGCCGTATCACGAGGCGCTCACGCTCGAGCGTGGGGCCCTCGGGGCCGTGCGGGTGCCGCCGCTGGTGAGCCAGATCGCCGACGGCGAGAACGGCGGCGTGATGATGAACGAGTTTCCCGCAGCCTTCATCCAGACCCACCAGCGCATCGCCAGCATGGGCGGAAGCGAAGCCGGGAAACAGGCCGCAACGGTGGCGATGAACGGCACGGAGTACCTGCAGCTGCTGGAGGCCGCCGGTGTACGCGAGGTCGATCTGCCGGAGATTCAAGCCGTGCACCAGCACCGCCTGTGGCAGTGGCTCGGCGAGCCGGGGCCGGGCGGCCACAGCCCCGCGGCGGTGGCGGAGGCGATCCGTGAGCTGCAGACCAACGCTGCCGGTTTCTCCATGGCCGGCGCCTCCTGGACCAACAACCTCAGCTGGGTGGAGGGCTACGCCAACGTGCTCGAGCCGATGGAGCAGCTCAGCGCCCGCTTCCATCAGCATTTCGACCACCAGGTGGCGACCGATCCGGCCGTGACGGCCTCGCCCACCTATCAGCAGGCGCTGCTATACCTGCTGCTGCTGGAGACCAGCTGCTTTCGCTACTGGGGCCAGGGCACCTGGACCGACTATGCCCACGAGCTTCACCGCCGCGGCATAGCGGCCATCCCCGCTCCCCCTTGAGGATCTGTTCTCGGCTCAGCATCTGCTGGCTGTGGAGGCCCACGGCGGCCAGCAGCTCGCCTTGCCCGGCGGTGTGCAGGATCAACGGCGTGCGGAACGGGGAGTCAGGGTGCCTCCACCGCATCTGCCGCGATCGGCTGCAAAAGACTTTGCAGACACTCAAATCCGAAGGCTGCATCCTGGGCGTCAGCGGCACAACAAACACTGCTGGATCTTTGCTCCCCACCGTGCGCTGTTGAACAACTCTGCAGCCCTGTGGTGGATTGCCTCTGATGTGCCGCATAAGAGACCGTATTTGATGCTTTAGTGCTCCGCCAGTGAATGGCGGATTGTCTCAGATTCGGTACCATCAAATGTTTAAACTTCTTCTGCGATGCCCCGGGTAACATTGTCGGTCGCTGAGCGTGAGCACATGGCTTTGAAGTTGTTGGCACTGCAACGGAACCAGAAGATGGTTGCCGTGATTGAACTTGCAATCAAAAAATATCTCCATGATGAGGGTGCCTACGATCTTGCAATCCGCTCCAGGAGCGATCACGACTGACCCTGGGTGACGGGCACGAACCTGGAGGGATTGTCCTTGGCTTCCGAGCGTCTTCCCGAGCGAACTGAGATGCAGATGCCACCCGAGCTGGCCGACTGGCTCCATCGCACCTCGGCGGCAACCGGCCGCAGTGGGGTCTGAGCGAATCGACTGCGATCCGTTGGCTGGCGCACTGGAACCGGCAGCTCCCCGGTGGAGCGGGAGTTTTCGCTGTTTCAGCTGTGCAGGAGGGGCGGTTCGTTGCCATGGTGATCAGCTACGTTCCCCCCAACTGCCCCAGCGGCCCGCAGGCCGCCTCCCAGCCACCACGATGCGCTGCCATGTTCAGTCTCGACCAGCTGGCTGCCCTCGATCTCACCCTCTGGATGGGCACTGGGGCGGCCGCCGCCCAACAGCTGGGCGTGAACCAGAGCACGGTGTCGCGCCAGCAGGCTGCCGTGCTGCGACTGCTGGGACTGCGCCTGGTCCGCCGCCCGGGCGCCCTGGGGCTGAAGGGTGATCTCGAGCTGCTGCGGGCCGAACGGGTGGTGCAACAGCTGGCGCGACTGAAGGGTCTGGCTCCCCTGCGCGTTGATGCCAACTACGCCTCGGGACCCTGGTTGCTCAATCCCGTACCCAACGGTTGGATCAGCGGCCGCTTCGACCTTCCAGGGCTGCAACGGCCGCTCGAGCTCCTGCGGGAGCGGGTGCTGGATGCCTGGGTGTGCAGCTACCAGCCGGATCTGCCGTCAGGCGATGACCCCGAGTGGTGGGTCCTCGATCTGCTCGAGGCCCCCCTGCAGTTGCTGGCTTCTCCCGATCACCCGCTGGCGGCCGAGCGGCAGCTGCGCCAGTCGGATCTGGAGCGTTTTCCCAGTCTGGCCCTGCCGGCGGGCTGGTTTCCGCGCACGGAGACCCACCTGCGCCAGCAGGGGCTCTGGCGGCAGGAGGTGCATTTCCAGCGCTACGACCAGGACGACTGGGAGGGCCGTTCCCGGGATGGGGTGACGCTCCTCTACGGCAACAGCCTCACAGAGAGGTTGATGCCCTGCACCATCCGGCTCGACTGGGACCTGCAGTTGATCAGCGGTGATGCCCTGGTGGTGCGCCGGGATGTGGCTGATCAGCCGGCGATCCAGCAGCTGGCAGCCTGCCTGCAGGTGCGGTCACGGCTGATCGCCGCTCAATTTGCCGATGTCCAGGCCCTGAACTGAGCGTCAGGAGCCGACCACTCAGGGATCACCGGAATCAAAGGAGGAGCGTTTCCGATGGGAGGACGGTCATCGCCGCTTGCCGGTTACCTGGCGGGAGCAGGGCCGGGACCGCTGAGCACCAGCGACTCGGAATCCTGATGCTTGCGACGGAACAGGCGGTCCTCTGCGGCCCTGCGGCAGGTGAGCAGAAACAGGGCCATCTCAATGCCGAAGGTCTGTTCAAACAGGGGCACCACGCCGCGCGTCTGAGCCAGACCGCAGCTGCGGATCGCCTGCTCCAGGGTCTGGCGAGGCTCGGCACTGAGCACGGCAAACAGTCGGTTCAGGCGGTGCAGTTGCAAGGCCTGGGCCGTGGTCATGCCCCGAATCTGATCGAAGCTGTATTCGAGACAATCTTCACTGATCTTCAGCGCCTCGGCCAGGTCAGGGATTGGCAACGGATCACTGCCATGGATCGAGAAGTAACGCAAGGCGCGGGATACAACCTGCATGGGGTTGTCGCAACCCCGGACTGGATCGGGGATCAGATGCAGGGTTCCCATGGCGTCAGCTCGGCAGTTCTCGATATCGGTTCCCCAGCGCAGGACACCTGGCTATGGAGCAGGGCTATGGAGCAGGGCTGTGAAGCAGGGCTGTGAAGCAGGGCTGTAGAGCAGGAGGGCTGGATTCCAGGTCTCTGCACTCATCTTGATGGGGCAAAGCCGATCAGGCCAGCCAGCCCCTGGAAATCTGCACATCGCTCAAACAAACCACGCATTTCTGTGATCAGTTGACTCAAATCCTTACAGGCTTCGTAAACCTGTGGTGATCTGGGTGCCCGTGCTGTCCGCCTTCGCCGTTGCTTACGGTGGGCTGGGTCGCTCGATGCTCCTGTCGCGCGATCCAGGGAGGAGCAGGCGCCGCTGCGGCGGCGCTTTTTGCTGCTTGGTTGGCTGCTTGGTTGGCTGCTTGGTTCTCTGCTGCTTGGTTCTCTGCTGCTTGACCGTGCTGTTCAGCTGGTGCGTTCAACCCTGCCGGGCCCGGGCCAGCAGGGCCCGTTCACTGGGCAGGCGCAGTCTGCGGGCCCAGCCCACCCCCTCGAGCAGCCTGATGAAGCGGTAGGTGGGGTCGGGCAGGGTCACCACCCGGCCCTGGCGCAGGCTGAAGCCCTGGCGCACCGAGCTCTCAAAGCCGTGGTGCAGGTTGTGCCAGCCCTCCCCCAGGGTGATCAGGGCAACCCAGGCGTTGTTGCGACTGCCATCGCCGGTGGCGAAGGGTTGGCCTCCAGCCAGATGGGCCAGGGAATTCACGCTGGCGACGCCGTGAAACAACAGGGTGGTGCTCAGGCAGTAAGCCCCCAGCCAGGGCAGCCCCCCGAGCTGCCAGGACAGCCAGGCCAGGGCCAGGGCGGGAACGATGTGCAGGCGGTCGATCAGTCGCAACACCGGATCGGCCTCCACGTCGGCCGGCAGGCTGGTGGGGTGAAAACCAGGCCCGAGCAGCCAGCCCACCTGGGCATGCCAGAACCCACGCCAGCGGCTGGCGCTGAGCAGGGGACTGTGGACATCCCCAGGGGTGTCCACATGGCGATGGTGGGCCTGGTGATGGGCTTTCCACCAGCTCGGCCCCATCTGTCCCGCGGATGCGGTGATCAGGCAGCCCAGCCACCACACCAGCCGGGGAGCCTCGTAACTGCGATGGGTCACCAGCCGGTGGTAGATCGCCGTGGTGCCCAGCATGCGCACCAGATACAGGGCCAGGGCCCAGAGGCCGGCCATCAGATCCAGGCCCCCCAACAGCAGCAACCCGCAGCCCAGGTGCACCAGCAGGATGAACGGCGGGCCCAGGCCATGAAGTACACGCCGGAGTGTGGGAACCGGCTGGGCTGGTTCAGTCTGGGCTGGTTGCGTGTGGGATGGTTGCGTGTGGATTGGCTCCGTGGAACCAGAGGGGCCTTGGGAGGGCTGGTGGGCCTGGCGTTGCCGGGGACGCGGGACAGGGCCGGGGGTGACCGTGAAACTCAGAAGCTTGTTGAGAATCCGTCACCCTAGGCGCTGCAGATTCGCTGCGGTGGCGCGGCTGGCTGTGCCTCAGCGCACGAACAGCATCTCCTGGTAGGTGGGCAGGGGCCAGAGGTTGTCGTCCACCAGGGCTTCGAGGCCATCCACCACCTCCCGCAGTTCGGCCATCAGCGGCACCAGGGTGTCGGCGCTGTAGTGCAGGTGCGCTTCAGTGCCATGGGGCGGCTGGGCAATGGCGCTTTCCAGCCGGCCGCTGATGTCCATCAGCGACTGGCAGAGCTCAGCCACCTGCTTGGAACTCTCCGGCGACACCTGGAGACCGAGCGAACTCTGCAGCTGCAGGGATTCGGCCAGTTCGCCGAGGTAGCGGATTGCCGCCGGATAGACCTGGGTGCGGGCGATCTGGACAGCCAGTTTCGCCTCCACATCGATCGCCAGGATGTACTGCTCGGCGTAGACCTCAAAGCGGCTTTGCAGTTCCACGGCCGAGAGCACCCCAGTGCGCTCGAACAACTCGCGGATGGCAGGCCGCTCCAGCACCGGCAGGGCATCGGCGCTGGTGCGCAGGTTTTCCAGGCCCCGCTCCGCCACAGCCATGTGGTGCCATTCGTCCGAGTAGCCGTTACCGCCGAACACCACGGCACCGTGGTGCGTGATCGTGGTCTTGAGAACGGCCAGGGCAGCTTCTTCAAGGCCAGCCCCAGTGCTGAGCTTGCTCTCGAGCTCACCGGCGATCCACTCGAGCGAGTCGGCCAGGATCGTGTTCAGGGTGACCAGCGGCCCCGCCACCGACTGGTTGGAGCCGACGGCCCGGAATTCGAAGCGGTTGCCGGTGAAGGCGAAGGGCGAGGTGCGGTTGCGATCGCCGGCGTCCTTGTCAAATTCCGGCAGGGTGTCGACGCCGAAATTCATCACGCCGCCGATCGCCGACCCGCTCAGCCGGCCCTCGCGGATCTGGTTGAACACATCCTCCAGCTGGCTGCCCAGATACACCGAGATGATTGCCGGGGGCGCTTCGTTGGCGCCGAGGCGGTGGTCGTTGCTGGCGGTGGCGATCACGGCCCGCAGCAGCGGCCCGAAGAGGTGAACCCCGCGGATCACAGCTCCGCAGAAGAGCAGGAACTGGAGGTTTTCGTGGGGCGTCTTGCCCGGATCGAGCAGGTTGCCCTGGGTGGCGTTGCCGATCGACCAGTTGACGTGTTTGCCGGAGCCATTGATGCCGGCAAAGGGTTTCTCGTGCAGCAGACAGGCCATGCCATGCTTCTTGGCAGTGGCCCGCAGGATGGTCATCGTCAGCTGCTGGTGGTCGGTGGCCACGTTCGCGGCTTCGAAGAAGGGCGCGATCTCGAACTGGGAGGGTGCCACCTCGTTGTGGCGGGTCTTGGCCGGGATGCCCAGCTTGTACATCTGCCGCTCCACCTCCTGCATGAACACCTGCACCCGCTCCGGGATGGCGCCGAAGTAGTGGTCGTCAAACTGCTGACCCTTGGCTGACGGCCGCCCGAACAGGGTGCGGCCGGCAAGCAGCAGATCGGGCCGCAGGGGCAGGAAGGCGTTGTCGATCAGGAAGTACTCCTGCTCGGCGCCGCAGCTGGAGTTGACCGGGGCGATGTTGGTTTCGCCCAGCAGGCTGAGCAGCTTGTGGGCCTGCTTGTTCACCGCGGCGATCGACCGCAGCAGGGGCGTTTTCTTGTCGAGGGCTTCGCCCGTCCAGGACACAAAAACCGTCGGGATGCAGAGGGTGACGCCATTGGGCGTCTCCATCAGATAGGCCGGACTGGTGATGTCCCAGGCGGTGTAGCCCCGGGCCTCGAAGGTGGAGCGGATGCCGCCGTTGGGGAAGGAAGAGCCGTCCGGCTCCCCCTGCACCAGCACTTTGCCGGTGAATTCGGTGAAGGCCGTGCCGTCGCCCTGGGGGGAGATGAAGCCGTCGTGCTTCTCGGCGGTGGAGTTGGTGAGCGGGTAGAAGACGTGGGAGTAATAGAGGGCGCCGCGGGCGGTGGCCCACTCCTTCATGGCCTGGGCCACCACGTTGGCCACCGACACGTCGAGCTTGCTGCCCTCCTTGATCGTGCGCTGCACCGACTTGAAAATTTCCTTCGGCAGCGCCGCCTTCATCTTGTCGAGCGTGAAGACGTCACTTGCCCAGAGCTCATCAAGCGGCTGGATCGGTGCGGTGGAGACGGGTTCGCGGTTGAGGATCTTCTCGATCGCATCGAGGCGGGGCTGGGAGGGCATGGGGCGGTGGTTGATGCCGGTGAACCAAGCCAACGCCGTCACCCCCCCCTGCTGTTGCTGCCGTTGTTACGGGATTGGGGTTGAACTGGCCCCCATCCGCTGCAGCGATCCTGAGTAGAGATGCTTAACCCTTCGGCTTCTGTAGCTGATCAGGCAGCCGCCAGCGGCTGGGTTGATGCAGATCTGGCCTACCGCAATCGCGATGCAGGTGCTCCATGGCCCAAACCACAGCTCTCAGTGAACTGGCCCAGGCCATCCACCGCCATCTCTACTTCAGCCAGGCCAAGTCGGAGTCGCTGGCCACCCGTCACGACCACTACCGGGCTCTCGCCCTGGCGGTGCGCGACCGTCTGCTGCAGAACTGGGTGCAGACGGCTGAGGCCTACACCCAGGCCCAGGTGCGCACGGCGGTGTACCTCTCAGCCGAGTACCTGCTGGGCCCCCACCTCGACAACAACCTGGTGAATCTGGGCATCCGCCAGGAGGCCGAGCTGGCCTGCCGGGAGCTGGGCCTGGAGCTGGAGGAGTTGCTGGCCCTCGAACCGGAACCGGGCCTGGGCAACGGGGGCCTGGGGCGGCTGGCCGCCTGTTTCCAGGAGTCGATGGCCAGCCTGGAGCTGCCGGCGATCGGCTATGGCATCCGCTATGAGTTCGGCATCTTCCGCCAGCAGATCACCCCCCAGGGTCAGCTGGAGAGCACCGATCCCTGGCTGGCCCAGGGCAATCCCTGGGAGGTGATCCGCCCGGAGTGGAGCTATCCGGTGGAGATCGGCGGTCACACCGTGATCGGCGTGGCCTACGACACACCGATCCTCGGCTATGGCGTGAACACCGCCAACACCCTGCGGCTGTGGTCGGCGGCGGCGCCGGATGCCTTCGACTTCGCCTCCTTCAACGCCGGCGACTACACCCGGGCCGTGTTGCGCAAGGTGCAGTCGGAAACCCTCTCCAAGGTGCTCTATCCCAACGACGAATTCGACCAGGGCAAACGGCTGCGGCTCAGCCAGCAGATCTTCTTCGTGAGCTGCTCCCTGCAGGACATGTTCCGGATCCTGCAGGGTCAGGGGATGCCGGTGGATCAGTTCCACCGCAAGTTCGCGGTGCAGATGAATGACACCCATCCGGCGATCGCGGTCGCCGAGCTGATGCGGCTGTTGATCGATGTGCACGGCATCGACTGGGATACGGCCTGGACCATCACCACGGCCAGCCTCAGCTACACCAACCACACCCTGCTGCCGGAGGCGCTGGAGAGCTGGGGCGTGGAGCTGTTCGAGCAGCTGTTGCCGCGGCACCTGCAGATCATCTACGAGATCAACGCCCGCTTCCTGCGCATGGCCCGGATCCGCTTTGCCGGTCAGCCCGACAAGCTCACCCGCCTGTCACTGATCGAAGAGGGGCCCCAGCGGCGGGTGCGCATGGCCCACCTGGCCGTGGTGGGCAGCCACTGCACCAACGGGGTGGCCGAGCTGCACAGCCGCCTGCTCCGGGAGCACCTGCTGGCCGATTTCGCCGAGCTCTGGCCGGAGCGGTTCACCAACGTGACCAACGGGGTCACCCCGCGCCGCTGGATGGCCGTGGCCAATCCCGCCCTGGCCGGCCTGCTCGACGAGGTGCTGGGGGCCCGCTGGCGCAAGGATCTGGCGGCCCTGCAGGAGCTGGCGCCGCTGGCGGCGGATCCGGCGTTCCTGGAGCGCTGGCAGCAGGTGAAGGGCCAGGGCAAGCGGCGCCTGATCGACCATGTGCAGCAGCAGTTCGGCCTGCTGCTGGATCACACCTCCCTGTTCGATGTGCAGGTGAAGCGCATCCATGAGTACAAGCGCCAGCACCTGGCGGCCCTGTTGATCGTGGAGCGCTACCTGCGGCTGCGCAACGGCGAGGATCTGCCGCCGCGCACCTTCCTGTTCGGGGGCAAGGCGGCACCCGGCTATGCGATGGCCAAGCTGATCATCCGCCTCCTGGTCGGCATCGCCGAGATCGTGAATCTGGATCCGGCGATGCAGGGGCGCCTGCGGGTGGTGTTCCTGCCCAACTTCAGCGTGAGCCTGGGGCAGCTGGTGTATCCGGCTGTGGATCTCTCCGAGCAGATCTCCACCGCCGGCAAGGAGGCCTCCGGTACCGGCAACATGAAGATGGCGCTCAATGGCGCCGTCACGATCGGCACCCTCGACGGTGCCAACGTGGAGATTCGCGAGCGGGTGGGCGAGGACAACTTCTTCCTGTTCGGCCACACCACCGAAGAGGTGGCGGAGCTCGACCGGCTGGGCTACCACCCGATGTCCTGGATCGAGCAGGACCCGATGGCCCGCGATGTGCTGTCCCTGATCGGCTCGGGCCACTTCAGCGACGGCGACCGCGACCTCTACCACCCGCTGCTGGCCAGCCTCACCAGCCACGATCCCTTCAAGGTGATGGCCGACCTGGCCGACTACCGCCGGGCCCAGGATGCCGTGGATCAGGCCTGGCTCGACCCCAGCCGCTGGGCGGCGATGTCGCTGGCCAACACCCTGGGCTGTGGCTTCTTCTCCAGCGACCGCTCCATCCAGGAGTACGCCGAGCGCATCTGGAAGGTGCAGCCGCTGCCGGTGCCCAGCCAGCCCCTGCTCGCGGAATGATCCGAGGGGGGGGGAGCTCCGGGCTCAGAGCTCCTCTTCCACCTCCGGTTTGATCGTGCAATCGGCTGTCGGGTAGCTCACGCAGAGCAGGGCGAAACCGGCTTCGATCTGGTCGTCATCCAGGAAGCTCTGGTCGGACTGATCCACGCTGCCGGAGAGGATGCGGCCGGCGCAGGTGCTGCAGGCGCCGGCCCGGCAGGAATAGGGCAGGTCGATGCCCTGCTCCTCGGCGGCGTCAAGGATGTAGGTGTCATCGCCGCAGCTGAAGCTGCGGCCGTCCTCGAGGGTGATGGTGAAGGTGGCCATCGGGGGGGCTCCTGGCACGGAACGGTTCATCGACCATTGCACCCGGAGCTGGCTAGGACTCCTGTGATGCTCGACACCTCTGTGGGCGAATCCCCACCAATCCTGCTGCCCCCCCTCTGGGACGACCGCCGCCAGGCCGGCCGGGCCCTGGCGGCGCGGCTCCGGGACCTGGGGCCCGACACCCTGCTGCTGGCCCTGCCCCGGGGCGGGGTGGCGGTGGCCGCGGTGATGGCCGATCAGCTGGCCTTGCCCCTGGCCACCTGGTGTGTGCGCAAGGTGGCCGACCCCGCCAATCCCGAACTGGCCATCGGGGCCGTGGCCCCCGGGGATGTCACGGTGTGGCGCAATGGTGCCTCGGCCAGCCGCCATGAAGCGGCAGCCCGCCGGGGGGGCTGGCTGCAGGCCCAGCGCCGGGAACTGGCGCGCCGGGGTGAGCTGTTCGGCGATCCCGATCCCGCCAGCCTGCTCGGCCGGCCCCTGGTGGTGGTGGATGACGGTGTGGCCACCGGCATGACGCTTCAGGCCGCCCTGGTGTCGCTGCGGCGCTGCGGGCCAGCGTCCCTGCAGCTGGCGGTGCCGGTGGCCGACCGCCAGGTGCTGGCGGCACTGGCCGCGCTGGTGGACCGGACCACGGTGCTGGCGGCCGTAGCCGATCTCCAGGCCGTGGGCCTGTGGTACCGCCACTTCGAGCAGCTCACGGACGCCGAGGTGCTGGATCTGCTGGCCGAAGCACGCCGGCGTTAATCCAGGCTCACGCCGTTGTCGAGATCGTCACCGCCCAGGGAGCCGCCCGGGGTTGTGAGGGGCATCGGTTTCCAGCAGTTGAGGGCTTTTGGCGCATACTCCGGCATCAGCAGCGCCGCTGAAAGGGCGTAGATCCCCTCCTGCAGCCGCACCAGGGGCTGGCTGTCGGGTTGCTGCACCACGCCAATGCTGTCGACCGTGCAGATCAGCACCTGCAGGCCGAACAACACCTGCTGCATCGCCGGGTGCTCCAGGTCGATGGTTGTGGGGCGGTTGAGCTGGTGAAGTGCCTCGTCCAGGTGAAGGGTGCCGCCGCTGGCTTCACAGAGATAGCGGGCGAGCAACTGGGGTGAGAGGTTGTAGATCAGCCCACTGGCCAGGCTCGTCTCCTGGAGGTAGTCCATGCCTGGCAGGAACATGCCACTGGAGCCTGCACTGGCCAGGTAGTCGTGACCATCGAGCACATAGCGGGCATGGCCCTGGTTCAGCAGCACCACGGCACAATCGCTGCTCTCATCCACCCACATGCGCGTGGGCGTGGCGGTGGCGGCCGCCAGTCCCATGTCACCGGCGATGCGATAGCTCGAGCGGTGACGGAACTGTTGCGAAGGGCCCACCGGAGCGATGTCGCGCACGGGGACAGCCAGGGAGATGTGCTCGGCCAGCTGGTCGATATCTTCGGTGATGATGGCTTCGTAATTGCCAAGAATCAGGGGCTTCTCCAGTGCCCGGAACCTGGAGTCGTTGCTGTTCGGCATCCGAGCCAGGTCGTTGGTATCAGCCTAACGATCCTGGTCAAGGAATGCGAAAACCGTCAATGTTGCAGGGAGGGCAGATGGCTGCGCATCCATTCGCCCAGCACGCGGCTGGCTTCGGCACGGAACGGCTCCACCGCCTCGGCGCTCAGCAGCGGATAGGTGCCGGCCCCACTGGCCTCCCCACGCAGCGGTTTCCAGTTGGTGCGCTCCTTCTGTTTGAGCTCCTCCAGAGGGGCGACGTCGTCGAAGCTGAGGCTGCGGCCACCGGCTGCGGCCTGCTGTGCTGCCTGGGCCACCAGCGCCTCCCGCACCGCCACCAGCTCCCGGGCCTTGAGGGTGTCCGGCAACCCCAGCACCGGTTGCAGCTCGTCGAGCAGGGCCAGTTCCGCGGCCAGCAGCACCGGCCAGGCCCCCTGTTCACCGTCATGGAGCTGCTGGGTGGCCTCATGGGCCAGCATCGCCTCGCGGTAGAACGCCAGCCAGCGGTAGTGGGACTTGTCCTGCAGCGCTTTCTTCAGCGCCGCCTTGCCGGTGACGCGCTTGGGCAGGGCCGCCTCGGCCTTGCGCAGGAAGGCCCGGTCCTCCGGTTCGAGGTTGATCGCCCCCCAGCGGTGGCGGTAGTCCCAGAGGTCGGCGTAGCGGCGCACATCCTCTGCGGGCCAGCCCAGGGCCTGCAGTTCATCGGCTCTGCTGATCTCGTCCTTGGCCAACGTCCATCCGGTCGCGATGCAGGCAGCGTAAAGGTCAGCCCCGGGCCTGGCTCAGCGCACCACCAGCACCGGACAGCTGCTCTGGCTGAGCACCCGCTGGGTCTCGCTGCCGATCAGCAGTCCCTCCAGGCCGCGGCGGCCGTGGGAGGCCATCACGATCAGGTCGCAGCCGTGGGCCCTGGCCTCCTCGAGGATGGCCTGGTGGGGCTGGGGGTTGACCAGCAGGGACTGCTCGGCCTCCACCCCCGCCGCCGCCGCCTGGGCCATCGCCTGGTGCAGGATCGCCTCGGCGCGCTGCTGGGTGGCGGCCATCAGCGCATCCACGGTGCTCGGCTCCACCAGCTCCCCCACCCCCACCAGGCTGATCGGGAAGCTCACCTGCACGTGCAGGATCCGCAGCCGGGCACCGAGGGCGCCGGCCAGGGACACGGCCTGGTCCACGGCCCGCTCGGAGATCTCGGAGCCATCGGTCGGAACGAGCAGGTGGCGGTAGGTCATGCCATCGGAAGCGCATGCCTAGAGGATGGCGCCGGTTCAGGCCCGTTGCGCAGGAGGCCCCCTTTGTTGTGTGGGTGTTGTTGTGGCCGTGTTGTTGTGGCCGTGGCCGGCCCGCCCCGGCGTGTCAGTGCAGGGGGTCGCTGATCACCAGGGTGGTGCCGCTGAGGCGCTGCAGCAACCTGGTGGTGAGATCGCTGGCGGGAATCGGCAGACCCGCCACCAGCCGCCGCTGGGAACGCAGGATCACCAGGTCGTGGTCCACGCCCCGGCGCAGGATCGTCGTTTCCACGCCGTGGTTCGGATGCAGCTCCACGTTCACGGACATGCCATTGCCGTTGGCCACGCGTTCTGATCCGGGGCCCCAGCGCTTCAGGTCGCGGCGCAGTGCGCTCAGCGCTGCGGCGCTCAGGCGGGGGTCGTGCAGGTGCAGCAGGGTGACACTGGCGCCTAGGGCGGCGGCCAGGCGCTCCGCCAGCTGAAACTGCTCCAGGGCACCGGCCGTGAGGTCCTTGATCGGCACCAGCAACCGCTGCCACTGGCTGGGTTCACTCGCCAGCCGGGCGACCACCACAGGGCAGGGCACCTGCCGGCAGGTGGCCTCCACCAGATCCCCGAACAGCCAGCGGCCCAGGCGGCTGGGGGCGGCCAGCCCCATCAGCACCAGGTCGCTGCCCTGCTCCATCGCCACCCGGGCGATGCCGGCGGCCACGTCAGTGTCCACCCGCAACAGGGCATGGCAGGGGATGGCCTGCTCCGCACTGATCCTGCGCGCCTGGTCCAGCAACTGGCGGCTCCTGCCCAGCTGGGCAGTGAGGGCGGCGGCACCGGCGCCGCCGGCTTCGGGCTGGTTGGGGGAGACCACGGCCAGGGGAAGCACCCGGCCGGGGTGGTCGGCATCGCCGCCGATCAACAGCCGGGCCAGGCTCAGCAACGGCCGTTCGTTCTCCGGATTGGCCACGGGCACGAGCACGGTGAGCGAGCGGCGCGCCAGGGCCAGGCTGCCGCTGGCCGTGGCTTTGAGCCCGCTGGTCGCGGCCCTCCCCAGCCGTGGCATGGCCAGGGCGGTGAGCGAGGGTCCCAGCGTGGCGGTGACCACCATCAGCGCCAGCACGCTGTTGAGCACCTGCTCGTCGAGCAGACCGGCCCGAAAACCCACGAAAGTGGCCGCCAGGGTGGCCGCCACCTGCGGCAGCGACAGCGACCACAGGGTGAGCATCTGGGCGCCGTCGTAGCGATAGAGCCGGCCGGCCCACCAGGAGGCCAGCCCCTTGGTGCCCAGCAGGGTGGCAATCAGGCCCACGGCGAACAGGGAACCCTGGAGGGTGGTGAGAAACGCGGGCAGGTTGAGCAGCAGGCCGAGGTCGATGAAGAAGATCGGGATGAACAGGCTGGCCCCCACGAAGATCACCTGTTCCTTGACGCGGCCTTCGGGCAGCACGCCGTTCACCGCCAGCCCGGCCAGGAAGGCCCCGACGATCTTCTCCACCCCGGACAGTTCGGCAGCCAGGGCGGCCAGGAACACGGCCAGCAGCACCAGCACGAACAGCTGGCTGTCGTTGTTCACGTTGCGGCGCACCAGCGGGCGGCCCAGCCGCTGGATCAGCACCAGCACCAGGGCGGCATAGGCCGCCACCCGCAGCAGCAGGCCCACTGCCCCCAGGGGCCCCATGCCGCCACGGGCCAGGCCCACCGTGAGGGCCAGCACCACCAGGGCGGCGATGTCGGTGAAGATCGTGCCGCCGATGGCCACCACCACCGACTCCTCCCGCACGGCGCCATAGCTGCGCACGATCGGATAGCCGAGCGGGGTATGGGAGGAGAGCATCGAGCCCAGCAGCACGCTGCTCAACAGGGAGTACCCGAAGCCCAGGCCCAGCAGCAGGCCGCCGACCATCGGCAGGCTGAAGGTGAGCAGGCCGAAGCGGAAGGAGCGCTGGCGGATGCGGGCGAACTCGACCAGGTCGATCTCCAGCCCGGCGATGAACAGCAGATAGATCACGCCCACATCGGAGAGCAGGCGGATGGTTTCGCTCTCGCTCCTGAGCCAGCCCAGTCCATGGGGGCCGATCAACACCCCCGCCAGCAACAGACCCACCAGGTCGGGCAGCCGCAGCCGGCGCACCAGCGGCGGCACCAGCACACTCAACCCGAGCACCAGGGCGAAGGTCGCCATCGGGTTGTGGGCCAGGAAGGCAGACAAGGGCAGCCGCGTTCAGTGGAGGCTCAGCATGGCGAGCTCCTGCCTGCCGCGCCGCCCAGCCAACCCCGATCCGGACTGATCCGAAACGCTCAGTGACTCCCCTGCCAGCCGGCCAGGTGGGAGGCGGCCTCGGAGCGGGCCAGGGCCCGGGCCGCCGGCAGGGCCGGGGTGAGATGCAGGGAGCTGAAGGGGGGCAGGGAGCGGCTGCGCAGCCAGGCTCCCCAGCGGAATTCGTGGAAGGGAATCAGCGGGGCGGCCTTGATCACCCCCTCCCGTTTCAGCTTCCACACCAGGCTGCGGTAGGGGTCGTCCTCCAGGCCCAGCAGGCTGGTGGGCAGGGCGGCGGGCGCCTGGGGGCCCAGACCACGGCCGTTGTAGAGGTAAAGCCAGCCCCGCTGACGCAGGTCGGCCAGCACCGCGTTCGGGTCCGTCGTGTCCAGCTCCAGCGCCACGTAGCCGAAGGCGATGGCCTCGGGCATCAGTTCCAGCAGGGCGCGCAGCCGGTGGTGACGGTCCACCATCCACACCAGGCCATCGCCGCTGCGCACCAGCGGCACGGGCTTGCTGCCGAGGTAGTCGCGCCGCTCCCGGCTGCTCTCGGCCCGGAAGTCACTCTGGCGGCTGCGCACTTCGGCCAGGCCCACGCACATCTGGGTGGGCCGCAGGCTGGCGATCGGCACCTCCAGCAGCGCCTCGGAGCGCGGGGGAGGGGGCAGTTCCTGAAAGGGGGGGAGGCGCAGAGCCATACATCCATCCTCGCCCGGAGCGGCATGGGTCGCGGCAGATAGGGTCGGGTGGTCAGCCGTTGCCCATGCAGACCTCAGTCACTCCCGCTCCGCTGCTTGGGGACCATGGGCCGATCGGCGTGTTGATCTGCGGCCACGGCAGCCGCAACCGCCTGGCGGTGGAGGAGTTCGCCCAGCTGTCGGCGGCCCTGCGACAGCGCCTCGCCCCCCTGCCGGTGGAGCACGGCTACCTGGAATTCGCCCGGCCGATCCTGCGCGATGGGCTGGAGGCCCTGCGCCAGCGGGGCGTGCGTCACATCCTGGCGATTCCGGCGATGCTGTTCGCCGCCGGTCACGCCAAGAACGACATCCCCTCGGTGCTCAACACCTACGCCGCCGAGACCGGCCTGCGGGTGGACTACGGCCGGGAGCTGGGGGTGGATCTCAAGATGATCCAGGCAGCGGGGGCCCGGATCCGCCAGACCCTGGAGCAGGCCGACCGGCAGGCAGCCGTGCCCCTGCACGACACCCTGCTGGTGGTGGTGGGCCGGGGCTCGTCCGACCCGGACGCCAACTCCAACGTGGCCAAGGTCACCCGCATGCTGGTGGAGGGCATGGGCTTCGGCTGGGGGGAGACGGTGTACTCCGGCGTCACCTTCCCGCTGGTGGAACCCGGCCTGCGCCACGCGGTGCGCCTGGGCTTCCGCCGCATTCTCGTGTTTCCTTACTTTCTGTTTTCAGGGGTGCTGGTGAGCCGCATCCGCCAGCACACCGAGCTGGTGGCGGCCGACCATCCCGAGCTGCAGTTCCTGCCGGTGCCCTACCTGGGCGACCATCCCCAGGTGCTGGACACCTTCGCCGAGCGGGTGGCTGAGGTGGTGCGTGGCGACACCCAGATGAACTGTTCCCTGTGCAAATACCGGGCCCAGGTGCTGGGCTTTGAAACCGAGGTGGGCGCCCCCCAGCACAGCCACCACCACCACGTGGAGGGGCTCACCGAGAGCTGCAGCCTCTGCGAGCGCGAATGCACCGGGGCCTGCCAGCCCGATGGCGTGCCGATTCCCCTCGGGCACGGCCACAGCCATGACCATGACCATGGCCACGGTCACAGCCATCATCCGCCCTATCCCCAGGCCGACCATCCCCTGGGCCCCCGCAGCCTGCGGCGTCCCGCCGGGGCCTGAGCTGGATGCCGCGCTCAGGCGTCTCGCCGAGAACGTGGTGCAGCGAATCGGTGAATGATCAGCACTGCTGATCTTTTCCGGCTCTCCCCTGGGGCTGGTGCTTTTCCCCATGGCACGCCATGTTTTTCCCCAGTCGCCGGGCGTTCCGGCCCGCTGCAGTGGTCAGGCTGGGGAATGTTTGCATCAGCGGATCGACCGCCGGTGGGCCCCTTGACTCCAACCCGATCCGGGGCCGCCGGGGCAGGCGCGCAGCCCATCCCGGATCGGCCGCCAGTGCTGATACGCTGTCTCAGCCCGGCGTGGGATGAGTTCGACCTGGCGCCACCGCTTTGACGCCGGCGGCCTGGCTGTGGCGTACTGGGCGCTCAGCCGCCCGTTCGCCTCCCATGTCCCCCGAGCCCGCCGCCGCCGGTCCTGCCATCAGCCTGGAAACCGAGGTGCCGGAGGTGCTGTTCGAGGGCATGCGCCAGTTCATTCAGGCCAACCCCCACTGGGATCAGTACCGGCTGATCACCTCGGCCCTGGCCAGTTTCCTGTTCCAGCACGGCTGCA
This sequence comes from Cyanobium sp. M30B3, assembly GCA_018399015.1. GTDB lineage: Bacteria > Cyanobacteriota > Cyanobacteriia > PCC-6307 > Cyanobiaceae > NIES-981. The sequence continues at coordinate 1,443,641 of CP073761.1, read as the reverse complement.
AGGACCCCTGCGTGAACCAGCACTACCTCAACGGGCTGTTTCTGCGCTGAGGGGCGAAAAAAAGGCGGGGGAGCCATCCCCCGCCTGTGTTCTCCCTTGCCCGACCCGTTACAGGTCGCCCAGAGATTGTGCAGATCTCGCCCCGGGCGGTTTGTGGCCGATGACACCAGATCGGCCCCTTCATCCGGGAGCGCACACCTGCCGCTGCTCCAGCCGGGCAGCATCACCCCGCTTGAGCCGTTCCGCGGCCGCCGCACAGGCCCGCCAGCTGATCGCCATCTCGGTGAGGGTGGGGCTCTGCCAGCCGGCCGAGCTCCAGCAGGCGCCATCCACCACCAGCAGGTTGGGGGCGCGCCAGCACTGGTTCCAGGCATTCACCACCCCGTGGCTCTCCGTGGCGGCCATGGCAGCCCCACCCAACTCGTGGATGTAGTAGCCGGGAGGCGCGGCATCGGCCCGCACGGCCCAGCCCTGGCGGACCCAGGGCTCCAGCAGCGGCAGCACGAACAGGTCCTCCAAGGGCCGGATGGTGCCCCCGGCCGCCGCCACAATCGCCTGCATGCGCGCCTGCATGTGGGCCACCATCGCCCGCTCGTTCTCCCCCCAGGCCATGGCGATCTGGGGGGTGGGCAGACCCCAGGCATCCAGCAGGGCCTGGTTGAGCGTCACCCGGTTGCGCCGATCGGCCAGCACCTCGCCGTGGCCGATCAGGAAACCGCTGGCCTGATCCGGGTGGCGCTGCAGCAGTCGCGGCGGATCAAAGCGTTGCAGTGCCGCCCAGATGCCATACCCGCGCCGGAAGCTCTCGGCGCCGGGGTCGCTGAGGTTGACGGTGTTGGGGATGAAGCAGCTGCCGGCGCCGGAGAGTTCTGCCGGCTCCGGCGCGGCTGGCACGCCGGGCAGGGAGAAGAAGCGGCAGCAGGAGATGTGGTCCATCAGCCCCTGGCCCAGGCAGCCGGATGGGTCGATCAGGCCCCCGCTGCGCACCTGTTCGCTGGAGTGCAGCAGCAGCCGCACACTCTCGATCGTGGAGGCACAGAGCACCACCAGCGGAGCTTCCACCACCTCCCGGGCGCCGCTGCGCCCATCCACCAGCACCACGCCCCGGGCCTGGCTCTGGTGGGCATCCATCAGCACATGGCTCACGATCGCCTGGCTGCGCAGGGTGGTGCGGCCGGTGGCCAGGGCCCGGGCCAGGCTGCTGCCGGGGCTGCTGCTCACCGGCCAGCCGGGCTGCCGCGCCAGGCTGAAGCCGCGGGAGTGGATGAAGGGCAGCCCCAGCTGCTCCTGCACCACCTGGCCCAGCTGGGACTCGGCGGGGGTGAAGGGCAGCGGTGGCGCGAAGCAGCCATCGGGGAGCTGGGGCAGCCCGTCCCGCTGGCCCCGCACTCCCAGCCACTGTTCCAGCCGGTCGTAGTAGGGGGCCAGATCGGCGCTGCCGATCGGCCAGCCCGGGCCTGAGCCCTCCCGCTGGGCGGCCTTGAATTCGTAGTCGCTGAGGCGCAGGGTGATGCCGCCCCAGGTGAGGCTCTTGCCCCCCACCTGGCGGCCGCGGGTCCAGAGGAAGGGCTGGCCGGCTGGGGTGGAGTAGGGGTTGCGCCGCTCGTCGATGAACAGCTCGGGGTTCTGTTTCCAGTAGCCGGGGTGGTGGCGTTGCAGGGCCTGCTTGCCACTGCTGAGATTCACCAGGCGGCGCAGGCTGTTGGCCGGTTCGCTGCCGAAGGCCCGCTCGGCCTGCAGCTCGGCACCGGCCTCCAGCACCAGCACCCGCAGCCCGGCCTCGGCCAGCACCATGGCCGCCACGCCTCCGGTGGCGCCGGACCCCACCACGATCGCATCCACGGCTGGCGGCATGGCAGAGCGCAAACGCCGAACGCTAGGCCTCGTGCGGCGGCCGCAGCGGCAACCACAGGCTCACCGCCGCACCACCCAGCTCGGCGGAGCGCCCGGCCTGCAGCCAGCCGCCGTGCTGCTCCAGGGTGGTGCGCACCACGAACAGCCCCAGGCCGCTGCCGTGGGCCTTGGTGGTGTGCAGGGGTTGGCGGCCCAGCTCCCTGCCGGGATGGTCGCCGCCCCCGCTGCCATCCAGCCCGGGAAGGCCAGGACCGCTGTCCGCCACTTCCAGGCCGGCCAGGCCATGGGGATGTTCGGCGCTGGCTGGCAGTCGCTGCAGCCGCAGCCGCAGCAGCCGCCGCTCCGGCGCCATGGTGGCGGCCGCCTCCGCCCCATTGCGCAGCAGGTTGCCGATGGCGATCTGCAACTGCACGGGATCACCGATCACCGGCAGGGGGGAGTCGTCCAGGGGCAGACCGTTCACCCCCTCGGCCCGGAACACAACGCCGAGTGAGCGGCGCTGGTGGTGGGTGAAGGCGATGGCATTGCTGGCCGCGTCCGCCAGATTGAGCGGCTCCTGGTTGCTCTGCACGTTGCTGAGCAGCATGCGCATGCTCTCCACGGTGGTGGCCACCCGGCCCGACTCCCTGTCGAGCTGGGAGAGCAGGGGCCGCAGTCCCGCAGCGTGGTCGCTGCGGTTGGCCTGCTGGCAGAGCAGCCGGATGGTGCTCAGGGGCTGTTTGATCTCGTGCCCCACGGCGGCGGCAGCCAGGCTGGCGCGCAGGGCCTGACGCAGTTCGCTCTCCCGTTGCTGGATGGCCGCCACCATCGCCGCAAAGCGCTCCTGGATCAGGCGGATTTCCAGGAACCGTTCTCCGGCGACGGCCAGGTGCTGCTGCTGGGGCGTTTCCGGTCCCTCGCCGGGGGCGTGGCCGCTCTCCACCAGGCGCAGCTGGTCGGCGAAGGTGCGCACGGGGTTGAACAGATTGGTGTGCAGCCGCTGGGCCTTGAGGATGAAGATCAGCACCAGCAACAGAGACACCGCCAGCGATGCGATCCCCAGCACCTGCTGGTATTGCTCCATCGGACGCGTCGGCACCAGGGTGATGAAGGAGCTGCCCAGTTCACCACTGCTGCCCGCAACCGGTAACCAGCGCGTTGGCCCCAGCTGGATCGGCCTGGGCAGGTCCTCCTTGAGCGCCGCTCCCAGATCAATGGTTGCAATCGGCAGGTCGCGATTGCTGGAGAGCATCACCTGGCCGTCGTTGTTCACCAACAGCAGGGGAGTGCCGCTGATCGCGGCGAACCGATGCAGGAAATCCTGAATGTAGGAAAGATTTAGCCGTCCCAGTAAGATGGTGTTTTCCGATTGGCCGGAAAGGCCAAGATAGATGCTGGCGACTTCGTCCTCTGCGGCACGGATGATGGGTGAAGGCTGGAAGGCCGAATCGCCCTGTGCGCTGTTGTTGGCGAGCAGGTCCTGTCGGTGGCTGTGCTGCAGGTGGCTGTGCTGCAGATGAGTGTGCTGCAGTTGAGTGCGCTGCAGGTGGCTGGCAACTTTGCTACCGGAGAAGGAAAAACCCTCGAAAACACGGCTGCCAGGTATTTGCTTATGGATCTTCACCACTCTCAGCTCGTGGTCCAGGTGATAGATATCGGAAAAGCTCTCCATCAAATAGCTGGCCGCCTCGGTGTGCGCCTCTTCGTCCAGGTTGCGGAACAACCGGAACCGCTCCATCGCTTCGCCCACATGCTCCTGCAGCAGCAGCTGCACGCGGTCGGCATCGGCACGGTGCAGGTTGATGTAACGGCGGTTCACCTCCCTGAGGGCCAGCCAGCTGACGCTGCCCAGCACGCCCAGGGCCACCGACAAGGCCACCAGCTCCTGGCCGAGGCAGTAGCGCCAGAAGCTGATCGGCCGCTTCACCCTCAAGGCCTCAGGAAGTGATAGGTGCTGTTCACATCGCCGCTGCTGCTGAACTGAATCGGGCCCAGGCTGGTGCGGTGCGGCTGGCCTGCGAGCAGGTAGCGCCTGACGGCGGATGGGGTGCGGTGGCCCCTGCGAAAGGCCTGATCCAGCAGCTCCATCGCCTGACGGGTGCCGACGCCCATGGCATAGGGCTGATAGCCGAAGCGCTCCTCATGGCTGCTGAAGTAACGAGCCAGGGCCGGTTTGGTGCGGCGGTCGGGATAGGGGCTGGCGATCAGGACCATCTGCCGGGCATCGCCGGCATTTTCCAGCACAGCCGGCGAATTGGCCCAGGGGGTGAGCATGATCGGCGCCGTGGGATTGGCCAGGTGAAACTGCTGGGCAAGGTTGCCCATGGTGGGCAGAAAGTCACCACCTAAGATGTAGAGAACATCATAGGGCTGGCTGAGCACAGCCTGTTCCCTTCTGGGGTCGAAGCGATCCGTCCGAAAGCTGCGCACCGTGACCTGCCAATCGCGCTCAGCCTGCAGGGCTTGGAGGAATTGGGCAAGCGCCGGTTCGGTGTAACGAAAATTGCGGGTGTCGCGCATCACCAGCAGGCGCTTGCCCGCCATCTGGTTGATGCGGGTGGCGATGGCCCGTTGCTCCTGGGCCAGGTCGGGAATGATGCGCAGGAAGTGGTCATCACGTCCACTCAGCGCCGTGCTGGTGGCGGACACGTTGATGGCCAGCACCTGGCCGTCGTCGTAGAGATCGAGGGTTGGTATGGCATGGCTGGAGGTCTGGGTGTTGATGATGAAGCGCACCCCCTGATCCCGCACGGCCTTGAGATCGGCGCGGCCCTGGCGAGGATCGGCACTGTTGAACATCGTCTCCAGCCGGATCGGGCTGTCCTGGTTCTGCTCCAGGTAGTGCTGGGCGGTGTTGAGGTCGGTGGGATCGATGGCCGCCCCGTACACCAGGGGTCGATCCACGCCAACAGCCACCTTCACCGGTTGCAGCCGCTGCCAGATCCCCAGGCCCAGGCCGGTGGCGGCCAGGGCACTGAGCCCCAGGGCCAGGCGGCGACGGGAGCGCAGCGCCAGGGGCAGCCCTGGCATCAGGTGGCGATCGCCAGCAGGGGGCATGGTGGGTTGTTGGCCTGGGGGCGCGGAGCTCATGGCCGAGCCCCCGCCAGGATTTCATCGATCTCCGCCGGCAGGGCCTCGTAGGCGTGGATCTTGTCGATCACCCCGCGCAGCAGCGGCCTCAGTTCCTGCGGACAGACAAAACAGCCGGCCTCGGCGGAGAGCACGATCACCTGGGTGTCAGCCCGCTGGGCCGTCACCGCCAGGGCCACATCCAGTCCGTTGCCATCCGGCAGGTTCAGGTCCAGCACCAGCAGGTCCGGGGCTTGCTGGCCACACAGGGCGATGGCTTCGGCCACGGTGCCCACACTGCCGAGCATGCGGGTGGCGGGATGGGTCTGCAGCACTTCCGTGAGCAGGTCGCGCAACAGGGGTTCATCCTCAACCAGCACGCAGCTCAGCATGGCAACACCTCAGCTGGTGGCGAACTGGTCATCCAGCCGCAGCAGACTGTGGAGCAGCACGGACACCCCCTGGGCGCACTCCGCCGGGGAGGTGTACTCGTCGGCCGAGTGCGAGACGCCACCTCGGCTCGGCACGAAAATCATGCCCATGGCGGTGAGCCGCCCCATCTCCTGGGCGTCATGGCTGGCACGGCTCGGGAGGTGCGTGGCAGTGAGCCCCAGCTGCAGGCAGACGTCGCTGATCACTGCTTGCAGGCGTGGATCAGCGGGACTGGGATCCACCACGAACTGGGGCGTGATGGTGATGCGGTTGCGGCTGGCGACGGCAATGGTTTCCATTTTCCGTTCCAGCTGGGCGCGCATCTGGTCGATCACGGCATGGGACAGATCGCGCATATCGAGGGTGAATTCCACCCGTCCGGGCACGATGTTGGCCGCATTGGGCCACAGCTGCAGCTTGCCCACTGTGGCCACTGGATCCCCTGGGAAATGCTGGGCCAGATCCTCGATCGCCAGGATGATCCGGGCTGCGGTGGTGAGGGCGTCGCGGCGCATGGCCATCGGCGTGGTGCCAGCGTGGTTGGCCTGACCGCTCACACTCAGGCTGTAGCGCTGCTGGCCCACCACCCCCTCCACCACCCCGATCTGCCGGTCCACCGCCTCCAGCACTCCCCCCTGTTCCACGTGCAGCTCCAGGAAGGCGGCAATCTCCTCGGGCCGGCGCTGGGCGCTGGCGCGCCGTTCCCAGTCACCGCCGATGCTGGCCAGGCACTCCTGGATCGGCCGGCCACCGGCGGTGGTGTAGCTGGTGGGATCGGGATCGGCCCGGCCCACCATGCTCTTGCAGCCCACCATCGTGCTCTCCTCATCGGCGAACACGATCACCTCCAGGGGGTGGCGCAGCCGCAGTCCCCTCTCGGCCAGAAGGCGCACCCCCTCCAGTGCCCCCACAACCCCCAGGGCTCCGTCGTAGCGCCCCCCCTCGGGCACGGTGTCGATGTGGGAGCCGGTGGCCAGCACCGGCAAGGTCGGGTTCAGGCCCTCGTAGCGACCGATCAGGTTGCCGGCGGCATCGATGCGCACTGCCATGCCCAGCTCCTCCATCCACTGGCGCACCTGGGCGCGGGCGGCCCGGTCCTCGTCGCTGAAAGCGAGGCGCCGGACGGCGCCCGAGGCCAGACGGCCGATCCGGGAGAGGGCCTCGAGCTGGCTCTCCAGGCGCTGGGCATCGGCCAGCAATGGCTCAGCGCCCCCAGCTGAGGCCAGGGCCGCAACTGCCGATGGGGTGCTGGTGCGGGCTTCGGGCTGGGTCATGGGGCGATCATCGCTTCAGCCGGTTCCAGACTCCGCCGCCCGGGGCCCCTGGCGCTGCAGATGCAGGTGGTTTGTGTTGTCAGCAGTGACCAGGGTCACAGTTCGGACGAGCGACATAGGGAATCATCGCTGAACCGATGCGTGAGCTGGGGATCTGATGACCTACTCGATCGTGGCCTGGGATCGGCAGACTGCCCAGACCGGTGTTGCAGTGGCCACCAAGCATCTGGCCGTTGGTTCACTCGTGCCCCACGCCCGGGCTGGGGTGGGAGCGGTGGCCACCCAGGCCAACACCAATCCCTATTTCGGCCCCTGGGGCCTGGATCGTCTGGAACAGCTGCAGCGCCAGAGTGCCGGGGAGCAGGGGGCCGAGCAGGTGCTGGCCTCGCTGCTGCGCGACGATCCTGGCCGGGATGGCCGCCAGGTGCATCTGGTGGACGCCCAGGGACGCAGCGCCGCATGGACCGGCGTGAACTGTGCCGGGATCGCCGCCCACCGCTGCTATCCCGGCTTCTCGGTGGCCGGCAACTTCCTGGCTTCCGATCTGGTGCTGCTGGCCATGGCGGAGGCCTACATGGCCGCCGAGCGGGAGGGGTTGGCCCTCGAGGAGCGCCTGCTGCGGGCCCTGGAAGCCGGTGAGGCCCACGGAGGCGATCACCGCGGCCGCCAGTCGGCCGCCCTGCTGGTGATGGACCGGGAGGTCTATCCCCAGATCGACTTCCGCGTGGACCACCACCCCGAACCCCTGGTGGCCCTGCGGGAGATCCTGGCCGAGACCAGCCGCCCCTACTACACCGACTTCCGAGCCGGCCTGCCCTCCAGCTTTGGCGCCGCCCATCCGGTGAGCCCTCACGCCACAGGGGACATGCCGATCCGGGCGTAGGCCGGCTCGGCCTCGTTCTCGTGGTGCAGCTGCCAGCCCAGGGCATCGGCCCTGCGCCGGGCCTGGCTGGGGATGTCGGCAGCCACGAACAGCCTGTGCATGATCTGCACGCAGATCAGGTGGTTGATGATGGCGTCCAGCTGCACCCGCTGGGCGGCGCTGGTGTCCGGGTGGTCGTGGCGCTCGAACAGAGCGGCCACCCCGGCCGGATCGAGCAGCCCGGCCGCGGCGATCGTCTCCGGGCTGAGGTAGCGGTCCGCCAGGGCCTGCATGGCGGAGCGCTTCTCGGCATCGGCGTGGGCAGGCGGTGCCATGAAGGCGAACTTCTCCCGCTTGTAGAGCACCTCCGGCAGCAGGCCGCGCATGGCCTCGCGCAGCACGTACTTCTCGGTTTTGCCCTTGATGCGCAGCTCCGGCGGCACCTGCACCGCCACCGCGGCCAGGTGGTGGTCGAGGAAGGCGGGGCGGGCCTCCATGGCGTGGGCCATGTCCACCCGGTCGCCGCCCCAGGTGAGGATCTGGCCCTCGAGCATGGTCTTGATCCACACGTACTGGGCCCGGTCGAGGGCGTGACGGCCCTCCAGCTGTTGCGGATCGAGGCTGGCGGCGATGGCGGCGCCGGGGGCGTAGCCGGCGCAGGCCCGGCGGTGTTCGGGGGCCAGCAGATCGGGCACCAGCGGCGCGCAGGCCAGCCAGGGCTGCAGGCAGCTGGGGGTGAAGCCCACCACCGCCTCCAGGGCAGGGTCGTGCACCTGCTCCTCGGCCAGCATCGCCCCCTGCACCAGGGCGTTGGCCTGCTGCAGCAGCTGCTCCCACTCCTGGCGCTCGGCCGCCGGCAGGTCGTCGAGGCCGTGCAGGAACATGTCGCGGCGGAAGGCCGGGTAGCCGCCGAACAGTTCGTCGGAGCCCTCGCCGGTCATCACCACCTTGTAGTGGGCGCGGTTCACCTCCCGGCTCATCAGGAACTTGGCCACCGCCAGGGTGTTGTAGATGCTGCGCTCGGTGTGCCAGATGGTGTCCTCCAGGTGGCCGTAGAGCTCGTCGCCGGAGAGCCGCATCACCAGTTGCTCGGCGCCGGTGGCCTCGGCCATCTCGGTGGCGATCGGCGTCTCGTCGTAGCGGGCGTCGTCGAAGCCGATCGTGAACGCCCGCACCGGGTTCTGGCTCACCGCCGCCGCCAGCCCCAGGATCGAGCAGGAGTCGATGCCGCCGGAGAGGTAGCAGCCCACCGGCACGTCGGCCACCATGCGCACCTCCACCGCCTCCAGCAGGGCGGCGCGCACGGCCTCGATGTGGTCGCTCTCGCTGAGGTTGCCGTCGCGCTCCCCCTGGCGGGGGAAGTTCACGTCCCAGTAGGCCCGATCACTGATCTCGAACGCGCCGCCCCGGCGGCGCACCGTGAGCACGTGGCCCGGCAGCAGCTGGTGCACCCCCTCGAAGGCGGTGGTGCCCGGCACCACCGTCTGCATCAGCTGGTGGAACAGCCCCTGGGAGCTGAAGCGGCGCGGCACGCCGGGGTGGGCGAACAGCACCTTGAGTTCGGAGCCGAACACCAGGCCCTCGTCGGTGAGGGTCCAGTACTGGGGTTTGACGCCGAAGCGGTCGCGCACCAGCACCAGCGTGTCGCTCTGGCGGTTGAACAGGGCGAAGGCGAACTCGCCGCGCAGCAGGGGCAGGGTGGCCTCCAGCCCCTGCTCCTGGTAGAGGCGCAGCAGGATCTCGGAATCACTCTTGCTGCTGAAGCGCACCCCCCGGGCGGTGAGATCGGCGCGGATGCGCTGGAAGTCGTAGAACTCGCCGTTGTGGGCCATCAGCAGCTCGCCGTCCTCGGACACGAACGGCTGGCGGCCGCGGTTGGCGTCCAGGTCGATGATCGACAGGCGGGCATGGCAGAAGCCCACGCCCTGCCCCGGCAGGCTGCGCACGCCGAAGCCGTCGGGGCCGCGGTGTACCTGGATGGCCGCCATGTTCACCAGCAGCTGTTCATCGATCGGCCGCTCGGCCTGGCGATGGAAGATGCCGCCGATTCCACACATGGGTCTGTTCGTCAGTTGGTCTGTTGGTCAGTTGGTCTGGGACCTGTTCTCCAGGGCAGTGCCTGGGGCTGTCCTGGAGGCCTGTTCAGGAGTGGCGTCCTGTCCTCGGCCGCCCTCCTGTCCTCGGCCGCCCTAGATGATGTCCATCACCTGGGCGGTGCGTTCCACCATGCAGGTGAGCAGGGCCATGCGCACGAACACAGCTCCGCGGGCCTGGGAGAAGTACCAGTTGTGATCGGTGCGATCCAGGCTGGTGTCCAGCTCCCGGCCCCGTGCAAGGGGGTGGAGCACGATCGCACCACGCTTGTAGGGCAGGTCGGCGGTGAGCCGGAAGCCTCCGCCGTGCACCTCGTAGCTGTCGCCCACCCAGGCGATCGCATTGATGTAGATCACATCGAGGTGGGGGATGGCAGCCTGCAGGTTGTCGCTGGTGCTCAGCTTCAGGCCCGCGGCCTCCAGTTCCTCCCGCTGCCCTGGATCCCAATAGCCCTCGGCGGGGTCCACGCCGGGCTCGTGGAAGAGCACCAGCTCCTCCACCATGGCCGGGAACTTGGCGAGGATGCGCAGCAGCGAGCGCACCGTTCGCATCCGGCCTGGAACACCCACCACGCCGATGCGGATCCGCTCCTCCGGGTTCACGATCGCCTTCACCAGTTGGGGCCGCCACTTGAAGATCGTGTACAGGTCGGCCATGGCCTGGGTGGGATGTTCATCGATGCCATTGCCGGCATTGATGATCGGGATGTGCAGCGAGCTGGTCATCGCGTGGATGGCCTCGGCGTGGGTGTCGCGCAGCACCACGCAGTCGCCATAGTTGTTGAACATCTCGGCCACGTCCTGCAGCGATTCCCCCTTGGCCAGGCCCGTGGTGCTGCGGTCGGTGATGGTGATCGTGTCGCCGCCGAGCCGGTGCCAGGCGCTGTCGAAGGACAGTCGCGTGCGGGTGCTCGGCTCGTAGAAGGCGTTGATCAGGATCTTGCCCCGCAGCGGGCTGTTGTGGCGGATGTAGCGGTTGGGATTGCTCTCGTACTTGGCCGCCAGCCGGAACAGCTGCAGCAGGGTTGCCGGGCTGTACTGCAGCGTGGAGATCACGTGCTGGTTGGCCAGATCGAGCAGCGCTTCCCCCTCCTCCTGGATGGCCTGCAACAGGGCCTGGGGGTGCGCATTGCCGTAGACATCAGGGCCCAGGCGGTCGAAACGGATGGTTGGCTGGCGGGACACGGGCTGGCAGACGGACACCTGGCTGGAGTGAAGAGACAGGGCGGCAGCAGGATGCTCTGATCAGCCGCCTGTCTATCTGTAAGCGCAACGCTTGATTGCTGCAGCAGATCTGGGGTTTCTTCAAGATCGGCCCGACTATGTGTAGCGAAACGAACCATTCGTGGGGCTGGCGCTGATCACCACGCCTGGCCGCGGCGCCATTCCACCACCCAGATCGCCACGATCACCAGGGTTGCCAACACCAGGCCCACCACTCCGCCCAGCACGAGCAGGCGAAACAGAGGGGCCGGTAGCAGCCACTGGCTGGACGGCTGGGCTGCGGCGATGGCGTGCCAGGGGGGCAGGGGGTGGTGGACCATGGCGTGTTGCGGCGATGGGAATGGGAACACGGGGGATTCAGCGCTCTGCCAGCAGCCGCCAGTTGAAGCGTTCCGGCCGCCAGAGGCTGCTCAGCCCCATCACCACAGCCGACACCGCGGCAGACACCAGGGCAGCGCAGTAGGGCGCGATCAGCCAATAGGCGAGCAGGCCGGTGATCGATCCAACCGCCATGGCTGCACTGGCCCCATGGCGGTTGGCCTGGGGCCAGTAGAGCCCCATGGCGATCGGCCAGATGGTGGAGGCCACCAGCGCCCCGGTGAACAGCAACAGCTGGTACATCGAGGTGACGTACCGCCAGGAGAGGGCCATGGTGAGCAGCCCCAGCCCCACCACCACCAGGCGGGCGGCCTGGCGGATCTGGGCGTCGCTGGCCCCGGGCAGGAGCCAGTGGGCCACCACGTCCTCGGCGATCAGATCGGCGCTGGCGGCCAGCAGGGAATCGAGGGTGGAGGTGAGTGAGGCGAAGATGATCACGAACACCACAGCCGCGCCGCCACTGCCCAGCAGCTGGGCGGTGACGAGCGGGAACACCATGTTCACCTGGGGGATCTCCAGCTGCTGGGCCAGGGCCATCAGGGCGATCGCGCCGGTGACGATCGGGACGGCGGTCCAGGCCAGGCCGCCCAGCACGAAGGAGCGGAACACCACCGAGGGCCGGCTGGCGAACACCCGGCTCCACCAGATGTTGTTGTGAAACACCTCGCCCATGCTGAACAGGCCGGTGTTCCAGGCGAACAGCAGGCCGGTGGGCAGCAGCAGGTTGAGCCGCGAGGGGTGGTCGCTGGCAAGGGCGACGTACACGGCATCCACGCTGAAGCGGCTGTAGCCCAGCACCGCCACCAGGGCCAGCAGCGCCATGATCAGCAGCGACTGGATGAAATCGGTGCCCACCACCGCCCGCATGCCGCCGAACAGGGTGTAGATGGTCGACACGGCGATCACGGCCACCATCCCCAGCCGGTAGTCGAAGCCGGAGAGGGCCTGCAGCACCAGTCCGGCCCCCATGCCCTGGGTGATCAGGAACCCCAGGGTGTAGGCCATGGTGATCAGCAGGAAAATCCCCCAGCACAGCCGGCCGTAGCGCAGGCGCACGAAGTCGCCGCTGGTGCGGCCCCGGGGCATCAGTCGCTTGATCCGGATGGCCAGCGGCGCGAACAGAAACAGCCCCAGGCCCGCCAGGGAGTAGCCCAGCATCCCCCAGAGCCCCAGGGTGTAGCCCACTTCCGGGGCCGCCAGGGTGGTGTTGCCCGTCACCCAGCTGGCCATCAGGGTGGCGGTGCTCAGGGCCAGGCCGATGTTGCGGCCGGCCAGGAGGTAGTCGTCAGCATCCCCCGTGCCGCGGCGACCCCACCACACCCCGAGGGCGATCCACAACCCGGAGAAGGCCACCAGCAGAAACCAGGCGGTGCCGGGATTCAGCAGGGGCGCAGCGGCGTCAGTCATGGGCACTGGCCTGGGTTGGATCGTCGTAGGGATTGCGGCCGTGCCAGCGGGCGTGTCCCCGCGCGATCATCACCACGGTGGCCAGGGTGACCAGGGCGCCGATGGCGAAAACCAGCACGGCCCCTTGCAGTTCGCTCACGGGCTGGGTGCGTGTTCCATACCGCTAGCCATGGGCGACGCGTTTGCCAACCCGCCCCAGAGAAGGGCCCGCCCATTCAGGGACGAGGGCCCAGACAAAAGCCCCGGCAGCTGGGCTGCCGGGGCCTTGTGATGTGGTGGCGGGGGCGAGATTTGAACTCGCGACCTTCGGGTTATGAGCCCGACGAGCTACCAGGCTGCTCTACCCCGCGGCGCCTTCTGAAGTGTACCAGTCAGGTGTCCCCCGCTACCAAGGGACGCAGGGGCGCTCAGTCGAAGCGCAGTTCGCCCCGCACCTCCAGCTGCAGGTGCGGAGCCGGCTGGAGGAACTGCTGGCGCAGCTCCTCCAGGGTCATCGGCGTCAGCCAGTCGAGCTGCTCCAGCAGGTGCAGGGCCACGGCATGCTTGGCGCGGGAGGCGCCGTCCTCCACCTTGATCGCCACCCCCATGCCCTCGCCGACCCGGCTGAGGCACTGGATGCCCTCGGCTCCGCCCTTGCTCAGCACCTGGCCGTGGCCCAGGCGCATCAGCTGGGTGTCGAAGCGCCCCTCTCCGGCCACCAGATCCGGGTGGCTGAGCATGGCCCGGCTGAGCCGCTCGAGATCGGGCTGCTCACCGGCCCCGAGATGGGCGTAGAGCAGGGCCATCTGGGCCAGCTGCAGCTGCACGGTGGGGGCGCCGCAGTCGTCGCGGGCGGTGACCAGCTCGGCGGCCGGCAGGCCCAGCAGTTCGCCGGTGCGCTTGAGCACCTCCCGCTGCAGGGGGTGGTCGCTCTGCAGGTAGCCCTCGCTGCTCCAGCCCATCCGGCGGCAGGTGGCCAGAAAGGCGGCGTGTTTGCCCGAGCAGTTGTGCTCCAGGGGGCTGGTGCCACCGCTGGGCACCGGGCACTGCAGCTGATCGGCCTCCAGCTCCGCACCCCAGAGCAGGCGGAAGGCCTCGCGGGCATGCATGGCCGTGCCGGCGTGGGAGGCACAGGCGATCGCCAGCCCCCGGTCGCCGCTGTCCGATTGGTCAGCGCTGCCGCTGGCCACGAACACCGTGGCCTGGAAGGGCTTGTGGGCCGAGCGGATGAAGCTCAGCTGCTGGGGATCGCCAGCGCGCATCAGCACCCGGCCGCGGGCATCGCACACCACGGCGTGCACCCGGTGTCTGGATTCGGCGATGCCGTTGCGCAGCAGCCGCACCTCCAGCGGCGGGATGCCGGTGCGGGCCGGGGCGCCGAAACTCGCGGGGAGGCTCATGAAGGCAGCGCGCTGGTGGGAGGGCGGTGACGGTTCAGAAAGCCTGACAGAGCCCGGTGCCCGCCAGCATCAGCGCGGCGCTGATCACCAGGGCGCGCTCCAGGCGGGTGAGCATCGGCCGCACCTGGTGCTGGGCCACCAGCAGATCCTGCTGGCGCCAGCTGAGGGGTTTTTCCCACACCTGCCCGTCGTACCAGCCCGATTCCTCGTATTCCACCCGTTCGCTCACCAGTCGGCGGTGAATCGAGCGCCAGCCCAGCCATTGGCGCAGCAGCAGCAACACGGGCAACAGGATGGCCGCCACCGCCCCTGCCAGCACCAGTTCCAGCGGCCGGTGGCGCAACACCCAGCTGCCGCTGGCCACCAGCAGGCTGGGGGGAAAGGCCAGCAGCCAGCTGCCCACCAAAGCCCGGGTCAACCCCCGGTTGCCCCGGCTGGGCCAGGCAAAGAACCAGGAATCGCGCAGTTCCTCGTACTGCTGGAGGGGGCGCTGCTCAGGGGGAACAGGGCACGCCTCAAGGAACTGGCCAGGGTTGGAGCGACCTGGGGGATCACCGGTGGCGCCGCGGGTGTCCCCCATGGCCTCAAGCGTTACTGGCGGAACTGGAGCTTAGATAGCGCACCTGTTCGCCGTGGCCCCAGAACGACTCCAGGTCGTAGTAGTCCCGCTCGCTGGGGGTGAGCACGTGCACGATCACCTCGCCGTAGTCGAGCAGCAGCCAGCTGCCGGCGCTCTGACCCTCGCGGCGCAGGGGCAGGCGGCCCAGGTCCTGCTCCAACCGATCTTCCACGGAGCGAGCGATGGCCCGCACCTGCACATCCGAGAGGCCACTGCAGATCACGAACCAGTCGGCCAGGGAACTCACCTCATCCACCCGGATCAGGCGGATGTCCACCGCCTTGCGATCGTCGCAGGCCTCGGCGGCCAGCCGGGCCATCGCCTCGGTTTCCGGATCCGCGGGGTTGGCAACCGGCTGGATGTGGACCGGATCGACCGCTGAAGTGCCGGCAGCGGCGGTGCCCAGGGGGGCCTCAGCCATAGACGTTCTCGCTGGTGACGGATTGGCGGGAGCCCTGTTGCTGGGCCATTTCGGCCCGGGCCTTACCTGCACTCTTGCGCAGGGCCTCCAGGCGGTCGTCGTAGAAGGAACGTTTCTTCTTCTTGCGGGTCTGCTCCGCCAGGTCCTTGAGGGCCCCACCCAGGCTCTTGTAGGCGTTGGGCAGGGTGTAGCCGAAGCGGCAGGCCAGATCGATAGCCCGCTCGTCGGCGGCGATGGCATCGGCCAGGCGCTTCTCGCTGTTGTTCTTGAGGTAGAGGCGATAGCCGGCGAAGCCGGACAGGCCCAGCGCCATCAGCAGCAGCAGGCCGTCCTGCACCCAGAGCTCGCCGATGGCGCCACCCAGACCGATGGCCAGGGCCGCCATCTCCCAGCCATCCCGGGGCACGGCGTCGTTCTGGATCCGGCCCACCTCGTGCCAGAACAGCAGGTTGCGGTGGTCGATCGCCAGGGCATCCCACTTCTCCAGGTCCACCTGGATCTCGATCTCATCCCTGCCGATCTCCTCAATGGCGATCAGGGGTGGATCGATCGAGGCCGCGGCTTCCACGAACACCCAGCTCTGCATTTCAGGTGGCAGCAGCCCCTTGAGGCGCTGGAGTTCACTCATGGAACGGGCGTTCACGTCAAGACACAGGTTAGCCATGCCCCGTGAGAGGCTTGACGGGTTTGGCCTGCCGCCCTCGCCCATGCCCCGCCGCACGGACCTGCGTCGCATCCTGCTGCTGGGGTCGGGGCCAATCGTGATCGGCCAGGCCTGCGAGTTTGATTACTCCGGCACCCAGGCCTGCAAGGCCCTGCGGGCCGAAGGGTTTGAGGTGGTGCTGGTGAACAGCAACCCGGCCTCGATCATGACCGATCCGGACATGGCGGATCGCACCTACATCGAGCCGCTCACCCCCGAGGTGGTGGCCCGGGTGATCCAGATCGAGAAGCCCGACGCCCTGCTGCCCACCATGGGCGGCCAGACCGCCCTCAACCTGGCGGTGACCCTGGCCGAAAACGGCACCCTGGAGCGCCACGGGGTGGAGCTGATCGGCGCCGATCTGGCGGCGATCCAGAAGGCGGAGGACCGGCTGCTGTTCAAGGAGGCGATGGAGCGCATCGGCGTGGCCGTGTGCCCCTCCGGCATTGCTAGTTCGATGGAGGAAGCCCTGGCGGTGGGGGAGGCGATCGGCAGTTACCCGCGCATCATCCGGCCCGCCTTCACCCTCGGGGGCAGCGGTGGCGGCATCGCCTACAACCCCGAGGAATTCGAGGCGATCTGCAAGAGCGGCCTGGAGGCCAGCCCCGTGAGCCAGATCCTGATCGAACAGTCGCTGATCGGCTGGAAGGAATTCGAGCTGGAGGTGATGCGCGACACCGCCGACAACGTGGTGATCGTGTGCTCGATCGAGAACCTCGACCCGATGGGGGTGCACACCGGCGACTCGATCACCGTGGCCCCGGCCCAGACCCTCACCGACCGGGAATACCAGCGCCTGCGGGATCAGGCGATCGCCATCATCCGCGAGATCGGCGTGGATACGGGCGGCAGCAACATCCAGTTCGCGATCAACCCCGCCAACGGCGACGTGATCGTGATCGAGATGAATCCGCGCGTGTCGCGCAGCTCGGCGCTGGCCTCCAAGGCCACAGGCTTTCCGATTGCCAAGATCGCCGCCCGCCTGGCGGTGGGCTACACCCTCGATGAGATCGTCAACGACATCACCGGGGCGACGCCGGCCTGTTTCGAGCCCACGATCGACTACGTGGTCACCAAGATTCCGCGCTTCGCCTTCGAGAAGTTCCAGGGCAGCCCGGCGGTGCTCACCACCTCGATGAAGTCGGTGGGCGAGGCGATGGCCATCGGCCGCTGCTTTGAGGAGTCGTTCCAGAAGGCGCTGCGCTCCCTGGAAACGGGCCACGCCGGCTGGGGCTGCGACCGCCCCGACGGTGGGATCGCCGCCGCCGATCTCGACCGGGCCCTGCGCACCCCCACCCCCGAGCGCATCTTCGCCGTGCGCGAGGCGATGGTGGCCGGCCGCAGCGATGGGGAGATCCACCAATGCAGCGCCATTGATCCCTGGTTCCTGGCCAAGCTGCGCGGGATCCTGGAGGCTGAGGTGCGCCTGCTGCGCGGCCGCAGCCTCGCCGATCTGGATGCCGCCGCGCTGCTGGAACTCAAGCAGCTCGGCTTCTCCGACCGCCAGATCGCCTGGGCCACCGCCAGCGACGAGCTGGCCGTGCGCCGCCACCGCCAGGCCCTGGGCATCCGGGCGGTGTTCAAGACCGTGGACACCTGCGCGGCCGAATTCGCCTCGCGCACGCCCTACCACTACTCCACCTATGAGCGGCCCCTGGAGCGGATCAGCGCGGCCGGCGCCCTGGAGCCTGTGCCGCCGGAGAACGAGGTGCAGCCCGAAGCGCGCCGCAAGGTGATGATCCTCGGTGGAGGCCCCAACCGCATCGGCCAGGGGATCGAGTTCGACTACTGCTGCGTGCACGCCTCCTTTGCCCTGCGCGAGGCGGGTTTCGCCACGGTGATGGTGAACAGCAACCCGGAAACGGTGTCCACCGACTACGACACCTCCGACCGCCTCTATTTCGAACCCCTCACCCTCGAGGACGTGCTCAACGTGATCGAGGCCGAGCGGCCGGAGGGGGTGATCGTGCAGTTCGGCGGCCAGACGCCGCTGAAGCTGGCGATCCCGCTGCTGCGCTGGCTGGAGAGTGCGGAAGGAGCGGCCACCGGCACCCGCATCTGGGGCACCTCCCCCGAATCCATCGATATGGCCGAAGACCGGGAGCAGTTCGAGGCGATCCTGCGCCGGCTCGACATCCGCCAGCCCCGCAACGGCCTGGCCCGCAGCGAGGCCGAGGCCCGGGCTGTGGCCGAGCGGGTGGGCTACCCGGTTGTGGTGCGGCCCAGCTACGTGCTGGGGGGCCGCGCCATGGAGGTGGTGTTCGATCAGAGCGAGCTCGACCGCTACATGGTGGAGGCGGTGAACGTGGAGCCCGACCACCCGGTGCTGATCGACCAGTACCTGGAAAATGCCGTGGAGGTGGATGTGGATGCCCTCTGCGACGCCACCGGCGCGGTGGTGATCGGCGGAGTGATGGAGCACATCGAGCCGGCCGGCATCCACTCGGGCGACTCGGCCTGCTGCCTGCCCACCGTGAGCCTGGGCACGGAGGCCCTGGCCACGATCCGCCAGTGGAGCCAGGATCTGGCCCTGGCCCTGGAGGTGCGCGGCCTGATCAACCTGCAGTTCGCCGTGCAGTGCGACCCGCAGGGAATCGAGCGGGTGTTCATCATCGAGGCCAACCCCCGCGCCTCGCGCACCGTGCCGTTCGTGGCCAAGGCCACCGGCGTGCCCCTGGCCAAGCTGGCCAGCCGGGTGATGGCCGGCGACAGCCTGGCGGAGCTCGGCCTCAGCGCTGAGCCCATCCCGCCCCTGCAGACGGTGAAGGAGGCGGTGCTCCCGTTCAAGCGATTCCCGGGCTCCGACACCCTGCTGGGGCCGGAGATGCGCAGCACCGGCGAGGTGATGGGCATCGCCCGGGGCTTCGGCATGGCCTTTGCCAAGGCGGAGCTGGCCGCCAGTGAGGCCCTGCCCACCGGGGGCACCGTGTTTCTCTCCACCCACGACCGCGACAAGCAGGCCCTGGTGCCGGTGGCCCGCCGCCTGGTCGACGAGGGCTTCAGCCTCACCGCCACCGGCGGCACCGCCGCCGTGCTGGCCGCCGCCGGCCTGGCGGTGGAGCCGGTGCTCAAGGTGCATGAGGGCCGGCCCAACATCGAGGACGCGATCCGCTCCGGCAGCATCCAGCTGATCATCAACACGCCGATCGGCCGCCAGGCCGCCCACGACGACAAGTACCTACGCCGCGCCGCCCTCGACTACGCGGTGCCCACGGTCACCACCCTGGCCGGTGCCCGCGCCGCCGTGGAGGCGATCGCAGCCCTGCAGCAGCAGCACCTGGAGATCCATGCCCTGCAGGACATCCACCTGCAGGACAGCAACCTGCAGGACAGCAACCGGGACCGCGCCGCCAGCGGCTCGGTGGCGGCTCAGAACCCGTAGGGTTGACACCCGCTTTCCATTCCCAGCCTTGACCGTCGCCCCCAGCCCCGCCGCCCTTGCCCCCGGCAGCGACGCCACCGCCGCCTTCCGCGCCGCCTACGAGAACCGCTACACCTGGGAGCCCGGCTTCGGTGGCTACCGCGGCCGCTGCGTGTGGGAGCAGCCCGGCACGGCCGGCGAACCCGACAGACGGGTGGAGGGCAGCTTCACGGTGGGCGCCGACCTCAAGGCCGAGGTGCAGGGCATCGACGATCCGGAGGTGCACAAGGCGATCGCCTCCCAGCTCTGGGAGGTGGCGATTCACCGGGTACGCCGCAGCTTCGAGCAGACCCATGGCGCCAACACCTTCAGCGCCGGCGACACCGACGCCGTGGGCACCGAGGTGATCGTGGGCGGCAAGAACGACGGCGACCGCTATCGCATCAAGGATGACGTGGTGACGATGGTGCACCGCCACATCCACGGCACGGTGGTGACGATCTTCACCGAGAGCGTCACCCACACCGGCCAGGGCTATCTCAGCCGCAGCTACACCAGCCGTTATGCCGACCCAGCCAGCGGCGAGCCGAAGGGCGGGATGAGCCACTTCACCGACACCTTCGTGCCGTTGCAGGAGGGTGGTCCCTGGGTGCTGCGTGAGCGGCTGGTGGAGACCGAGGCCTTCGGCGACATCCCCGCTGGCCGTCAGCTGTTCCGTTTCGAAGCGCTGGAACCCCTGGCCTGAGCAGCATTTTGGTGGCACCATCGCCGCAACCCCGGGGCGGATGTGTTGCCTTTCCTTGACGCGCTCAACAATGTGGTGTGGGGGCCCATCACCCTCTGGTTGATCGGCCTCACCGGCCTGTATCTGATGGTGGGGCTGGGCTTCATGCCCCTCAGGCGCATCGGCTTCGGCTTCCGCCAGGCCCTTGGCTCGATCCGCAGCAGCAAGGGTGAAGGCGATGTGAGCGCCTTCGCAGGACTCACCACCGCCCTGGCGGCCACGATCGGCACCGGCAACGTGGCCGGTGTGGCGGGCGCGATCGCCACCGGCGGGCCTGGCGCCGTGTTCTGGATGTGGCTGATTGCCTTCGTGGGCCTGGCCACCAAGTACGCCGAATCCGTTCTGGCCGTTCACTACCGCGAGATGGATGACATGGGCGAGCACGTGGGCGGCCCGATGTACTTCATCCGCAATGGCCTCGGTCCCGGCTGGGGCTGGCTGGCCACCCTGTTCGCCCTGTTCGGCACCCTGGCAGGCTTCGGCATCGGCAACGGCGTGCAGGCCCATGAGATGGCCCTGGCCCTCAAGACCTCCCTGGGCGTTCCAGAACTGCTCACCGGTGTGGTGATGGCCGGCATCACCTTTCTGGTGCTGATCGGCGGCATCGAGCGCATCGGCAAGGTCACCGAGGTGGTGGTGCCGTTCATGGCGATTGTCTACGTGGCGGGTGCCCTGGTGATCCTGCTGGCCCACCTCGGCGAGATCCCCGCCGCCCTGGGCGTGATCTTCAACGACGCCTTCACCGGCCAGGCCGTGGCCGGCGGTGCCCTGGGCACCGTGATCCAGAAGGGCATCTCCCGCGGCGTGTTCTCCAACGAGGCGGGTCTTGGCACCGCGCCGATCGCCCAGGCCGCCGCCAAGCCGGGGGATCCGGTGCTGCAGGGCACGGTGGCCATGCTCGGCACCTTCATCGACACGATCATCGTCTGCACGATGACCGCCCTGGTGATCGTGATCAGTGGGCTCTACACCGGTGAGGCGCGCGGCGTGGCCCTCACCATGGCCGCCTTCGACAAGGGCCTGCCCGGCGCCGCCTGGCTGGTGACCTTCGGCACCGTGTTCTTCACCGGCACCACGATCCTGGGCTGGGGTTACTACAGCGAACGCTGCCTGGAATTCCTGGCGGGCACCCGCGCCATCCAGCCCTTCCGCCTGGTGTGGGTGGCGGTGGTGGTGATCGGCGCGGTGGCCACCGGCGGGGTGATCTGGACGGTCGCCGACATCCTCAACGGCCTGATGGCGATCCCCAACCTGATCGGCCTGCTGCTGCTCTCGGGCACCGTGTTCCGCCTCACCCGCGAGTACAGCTTCAAGGAGGAGCAGCAGCCCGAGGCCCTGCCCCCCCAACGCTGATCGGGCACCCCCTGGCGCTCAGGGGAGGGGGGCGACCTGCTGGAGCTTCTCGTTCAGCTGCATCGCCATCGACTGGCGCCCCACGGCGAGCACCTTGAGGGTGTCCTCATGCATGCGCAGCTGGGCGTCGGCCACCTGCATGCCGCGCACCAGCTCCTTGACATCCTCAGGCAGGGAGTTGAGGTCGTAGCGCTTGCCCTCGAAGGTGAGCACGGGGGGCTGTTGCTGCTGCGCGATGGGATCCACGGGGGACTGCTGAAGCGGGCAGCCCCAGGATAGGGATCAGCTGCCGCCGGCCCTCCTCTGCGGGCTGGAGCCACCCCTGATCGGTCGCTTGAAGAAGAACATCAGCAAGGGGCCCACCTGGGCCGCCTCCACCATCTCCCAGTTGTCCCGCCCCAGGGCATTGAGAAAGAACTGCAGCTGCTCCGCCGGGTGGCGCGGCTGGGCGCCCGCACCGCTGTACTGCTGGGGAAATTCCCGGCGCAGGTATTCCGGGCTGAGGGCGCCGCCCAGTCGCTCGCTGTCCGCCTTGGGCGAGGGCGGCTCGGGCGGGTTGCCACTTTCCACGTTGATGTGGATCACCCGGTACTCCCAGGCCATCGGCGGTGCGTTCAGGGGTCGAGATCGATGAACTGGCGGCGGCAGAGATCGCGGTAGCGACCGCCACCGGCCAGCAACTGATTGTGGCTGCCCTGCTCCACGATGCGGCCCCCTTCGAGGACCAGGATCCGATCCGCCCGCTGCACGGTGGCCAGCCGGTGGGCGATCACCAGCACCGTGCGGCCCGCCATGGCCCGCTCCAGGCCCCGCTGCACCGCCTCCTCCGCCTCCGCATCCAGGGCGCTGGTGGCCTCATCGAGCAGCAGCAGGGCCGGATCACCCAGCACGGCGCGGGCAATCGCCAGCCGCTGCAACTGGCCGCCGGAGAGGTTGCGGCCCCGCTCCTCCAGCCGGCCGCCGTAGCCATCGGCGAGGGCTGCGATGAAGCCATCGGCGTTGGCGAGGCGGGCGGCGGCCCGCACCTGCTCGGGGCTGGCCGGCCGGCCGAAGCGGATGGCCTCGGCGATCGTGCCGGAGAACACCGGGCTCTGCTGGGGTACCAGGGCGATGCTGCGGCGCAGCTCAGCGGCGCGCAGATCGGCCAGGTCGTGGCCGTCCAGCAGCACCCGCCCCCGCTGGGGGGCGTTGAAGCGCAGCAACAGGGAGAACAGGGTGGACTTGCCCGCCCCCGAGGGCCCCACCAGCGCCACCACCTGGCCCGCTGCCACGTCCAGGTTGAGGTCCTGGAGCACGGGAGTGCGGCCGTCGTAGGAGAAGGTGACGCCCTGCAGCTGCAGCTGGCCGCGCACCCTGCCCAGGGCCCGGGCATCGCTGCGGTCGGGAGTTTCCACCGGTTCGGCCTCAATGGCCCGCAGCCGCTGCAGGGAGGCCTGCCCCTGCTGGAACTCGTTGAAGTTGGTGGTGAGGTGGGCGATCGGGTCGATCAGCATCAGCAGGGCGGCCACGTAGCTGCTCAGGCCCTGGCCGTTGAGCTGGCCGCTCTGGATGCGCCAGGCGCCGATCAGCAGCACGGTGAGGATGCCGAGGGCCTCCAGGAACCCCACCACCGGGTGCTGCAGGGCCAGCAGGCGCAGGGTGCGGTAACGGGCGCTGCGGTGCTGCTCCACCTCATGGTTGAAGCGTTGCTGCAGCCAGGCTTCGGCGGCGTAGGCCCGCACCAGCGGCAGCCCGGCGATGGCCTCGGCCAGCAGGCCGGCCAGTTCGCTCACCTGGCGCTGGCTGCGCTCGGCCGCCGCCATCACCCGGGCACCGAAGCCGCTCACCAGCAGGGCGATGAGGGGAGCCAGCAGCAGGGTGGCCAGGGCCAGGGGCCAGTCGAGCCAGACCATCGTGGCCAGCACCGCCAGCAGCTGCAGCGCACTGGGCAGGGTGTCGTGGATCGTCTTGTAGATCACCTCGCCCACCCGGTCGGCATCCTCGGTGAGCCGGTAGGTGAGATCGCCGGCGGAGAGCTTGTCGAGGGCGCTGAAGCGCAGTTGCTGCAGGCGGGCGAACAGCTGCTGGCGCAGGCCCTGGCTCACCCGCAGGGCCGGATCCGCCAACAGGCTGTCCTGGCCGAACTGGGCCAGTTTCTGCACCAGGAACACCAGCAGGGCCAGCAGCACCGTGCGGCCGCTGCTGGCCAGGTCGCCGGCGCCGATGGCGGGGATCAGCTGGCCGGCCAGCAGGGCCAGCAGCGGCCAGCAGGCCACGGTGACCAGCACGCAGCCCCCGCCTGCCACCAGCCTGCGCCGGTGGGGGCGCAGCAGGGGCCAGAGCCGGACCACCGTGCTCCCCAGGCTGGGAGCTGGCTGGGAGGATGGGGACATGGGCGCACGCTAGGGCTCGTCCCTGCGGGCCCCCGCTCTCCCCATCCCCCGCATGGCCTGGAAGCTGGATCAATACCTCAAGTTCCAGGGCCTGGTGGCCACCGGCGGCGAGGCCAAGCTGCGCATCCAGCGCGGCGACGTGCGGGTGAACGGCCTGATCGAGACCCGCCGCGGGCGTCAGCTGGCGGTGGGGGATGCGGTGAGCATCGATGGCCGCGAGCTGCTGGTGGTTCCCCTGTCACGGCCAGGCTGAGCAGCGCAGGTCCGTCGGCGGATTAGCGTTTCTCCATCTCCTTTGGGTATGCAATGGCGCGCAGAGCCGACCGTCAGACCGTGATCGCCGGCAACTGGAAGATGCACATGACCTGCGCCGAGACGCGGGCCTTCGCCGCCACCTTCCGGCCCCTGATCGCCGACCTGCCCGCAGGCCGGCAGGTGGTGATCGCGCCTCCCTTCACCTCGATCCCCACCCTCTGCCGTCACCTGGACGGGGCCGGCGTGGCCATCGCCGGCCAGAACGTGCACTGGGAGGACCAGGGCGCCTACACCGGCATGATCTCGGCGCCGATGCTGCTGGAGCACGGCGTGAGCCACGCGATCGTGGGCCACAGCGAGCCCCGCAAGTACTACAGCGAGAGCGACGAGCAGATCAACCTGCGCGCCCGCAACGCCCAGCGCCATGGCCTGATCCCGATTCTGTGCGTGGGCGAGAGCCTCGACCAGCGCGAGGCCGGCGAAACGGAGCGGGTGATCCACCGCCAGATCGAGCAGGGCCTGGAGGACGTGAATCCCACCAGCCTGATCGTGGCCTACGAACCGATCTGGGCGATCGGCACCGGCAAGACCTGCGCCGCCGAGGAGGCGAACCGCATCTGCGGCCTGATCCGCGGCTGGGTGGGCAACGAGGAGGTCACGGTGCAGTACGGCGGCTCGGTGAACCCGGCCACCATCGACGACCTGATGGCCCAGAGTGAGATCGACGGGGTGCTCGTCGGCGGTGCCTCCCTGCAGGCCGAGAGCTTCGCCCGGATCGCCAACTACCAGGTGCCGGCCAAGGTGTGAGGGGACCGCTGCGGGGTGATCCTGAATTCCGCTGGGGTCAGCGTCCACTGGTGATGGGTGTGATGAACCTCACCCCGGATTCCTTCAGCGATGGCGGGCGGATCCAGGGGGTGGAGCAGGCGCTGAGTCAGGCGGGGCGGTTGCTGGCCCAGGGTGCTGATGTGCTCGATCTCGGTGGCCAGAGCACCCGGCCCGGCGCCGAGGAGGTGGGTGCAGAGCGTGAACTGGAGCGAGTGCTGCCGGTGCTGGAAGCGATCCGGGCGGCCCATCCCAGCGTCACCCTGTCGGTGGACACCTTTGTTGCGCAGGTGGCGGAGGCGGCCCTGGCGGCCGGGGCCGACTGGATCAACGATGTGCGCGGCGCCAACGGGACCGCGCCGGCGCCGTGGGAGGCACCGGGCGGCAGCCTGCGCGATCCGGCGATGCTGCCGCTGATCGCGCGCCGCGGCTGCCCCTATGTGCTGATGCACAGCCGCGGCGACAGCCGCTCGATGGATGGGCTGGCGGTGTATGGCGATGTGGTGGCGGAGGTGCGCGCCGAGCTGGAGGCGGCAACCACAGTGGCCCTGGCGTCGGGGGTGCGCGCCGAGCAGATCGTCTGGGATCCGGGGCTGGGCTTCGCCAAGACCACGGAGCAGAACCTGGCGCTGCTGCGAGGCTTGGAGCGGCTGAGCGCCGCCGGCTATCCCCTGCTCGTGGGCCCCTCGCGCAAGCGCTTCATCGGCGCGGTGCTGGGGGAGCCCCGGCCGCGGGCGCGCCTGTGGGGCACAGCGGCGGTGTGCGCCCTGGCGGTTGCCGGCGGCGCCACGGTACTGCGGGTGCACGATGTGGGCCCGATCGCCCAGGTGGCGCGGATGGCGGCGACGGTGGCGGGCAAGTCCCGCGTCAGTGCGCCTCGCTGCTGAGCCCCGCCTGCGCCGACACCTGTGCCTCGATTGGTTATTTCGTACTGCCGGAACGCTGCTGGCTGGATCAGTACTACCGGCCCCTGCAGGCCAGGTTCGCTTCGTTCCAGAGCCGCCATGGCCACAGCGAGGGGGCGCGCGCCATCGTGGGCGCCGAACAACGGGAGATCGAACTGTATGAGACCTACAAAGACTTCTACAGTTATGGTTTCTACAGTTATGGTTTCTACATCTATGGTTTCTACATCTATGGTTTCTACATCTATGGTTTCTACATCGCACGAAAGGTCCCTGGGTAACCGCTGAACCGCCGCAGCGCTGGTCACAGCGGGTCACCGCCACCAGCAACGCCCTGGATCTGGAGCCGGGCCTGTTCACCGGGGACGACCCCCGGTGCATCGCCGCCTCGCTGAAGCGCTCGGCGGAAGCCAGCCAGCGCCGCAAGAGCACACCCTTCGCCTCGGCCATGGCGATGCTCAACTTCTACATCAACCGGTCGGGTCGCAACCTCCCCGCGGAGCGCCGGCAGGTGCTGGAGCGGGCCAAGGATGAACTGCGGGTTCTCTTCGGACGCCCGCATCGCGGCCCTTGATCCCCAAGGGCCGGAACTGTCCAATAAAAGGCACCCACCTCAGATCAGCCCTCGCTGACCCCCTCGATCTTGTCTTCGATCTGCTGGTAGAGGTCCTGCAGCTGGGCGATGTTCTCGTCGGAGGTTTCCCAGTAACCCCTGCCGTTCACCTCCAACAGGGTGCCCACGATGCGGCGGAAGCTGTGGGGGTTGAGGTCCATCAGCCGCTGGCGCATCTCCGGGTCGTTGATGAAGGTGTCGTTGGCCTCCTCATACACGAAGTTGTCGACGGCGCCGCTGGTGGCACTCCAGCCCAGGGTGAAGTTGAGGCGCTTGGCCACCTCGCGCACCCCCTCGTAGCCGGAATTGAGCATGCCCTCATACCACTTGGGGTTGAGCAGCTTGGTGCGTGAATCGAGGCGGATGGTTTCGCTCAGCGAGCGCACCTGGGCATTGGCGGTGGTGGTGTCGGCGATGTAGCTCGCCGGCGCCTTGCCGTCATCGCGCAATCCCTGGATCAGCTTGGTGGGATCGCTGTCGAAGTAGTGGCTCACATCGGTGAGCGAGATCTCGGCGGAATCCAGGTTCTGGAAGGTCACATCGGCGGTTTTCATCACCGACTCGAACACCTCACGCTTCTGGTTCATCTCGCCGGGGTTGTCGGCGTTGAAGGCGAAGGTTTTGCGGGAGAGGTACATCTCCTGCAGTTCATTCTCCTCTTCCCAGGTGCTGTTCTCCACCGCCAGGTTGACGTTGGAGCTGTAGCTGCCGCTGGCGTTGGAGAACACGCGGGTGGCGGCATCGCGCAGGGAGATGCCGTCCTTCTCCGCCTGCTCCAGCGCATGCTTGCGCACGAAGTTCATCGCCAGGGGCTCATCGGCCTCGGCGGCCATCTTCACGCCCTGATCGATCAGGGCCATCTGGTTGATGAACAGGTCGCGGAACACGCCGCTGCAGTTCACCACCACGTCGATGCGAGGGCGGCCCAGCTCCTCCAGGGAGAGCAGCTCCAGCTTGTTCACCCGGCCCAGGGAATCGGGCACGGGCTTCACACCGATGAACCAGAGGATCTGGGCCAGCGATTCGCCGTAGGTCTTGATGTTGTCGGTGCCCCACAGCACGCAGGCGATCGTTTCCGGCCAGGTGCCCTGTTCCTGCTTCTGGCGCTCGATCAGCTTGTCCACCACCCCCTTGGCGGCGGCGATGGCGGCCTTGGTGGGGATGGCCTGGGGGTCGAGGGCGTGCAGGTTCTTGCCGCTGGGCAGTACGCCTGGGTTGCGGATCGGGTCGCCGCCGGGCCCGGGCAGCACGTATTCGCCATCGAGGGCCTTGAGCAGGCTCTCCATCTCCATGTCGGCGCACACCTGCTCCAGGCAGAACTGCAGGTAGGCGAACAGCTTGTCGAGCTCGGTGGAATCCACACTCACAAAGCCGGCGCCGCAGCAGGCCCGCAGCCAGGGGCTGGGCAGCTTGAAGTTGAACTTGGCCAGCAGGTCAAACAGCCAGCCGAAGTTGCGCCGCAGGGTGACCCGGCCGTCGCTGCCGGTGACGCTGCGCACCATGGCGCCCACCGCGGCGCGGCTGGTTTCGGTGATGCGGCGGTTGAGCTCCACATCGGCGAGCACCCCTTCGTCGTTGCCCTTGTACACATCGGCGATCGTGCGCCCCAGGCTCTCGGCCAGCAGGCCCGGCAGCGAGCGGATGCCCTCCTCCTCGCGCTCCAGGGCGGCGATGTTCACCAGGGTGGCGATCGCCTCTTCGGCGGTGGGGGGCTTGCCAATGGTGTGCAGGCCGCAGGGGAGCAGGCGGCTCTCGATCTCCATCAGCTGGCGGTACACCGCGCCGATCACCCCATCGCGGGCGTCGAGATCCAGCTCGGAGGCGTCCACCTCCGGCAGGGTCACGTCTTTGTCGAGGTTGCACTGGCGGGCCGTTTCCACCACGGCATTCACGATCTGCACGCCGCGGGAGCTCTCGCGCAGCTGCTGGTAGCTGCCCACCAGTTCGCCCAGCTCCTTGAGGCCCTTGTAGAGGCCGGCATTCTCAGCCGGTGGGGTGAGGTAGGAGATCGTTTCGGCATAGCCGCGCCGCTTGGCGATCGTGGCCTCGCTCGGGTTGTTGGCGGCGTAGTAGTAGAGGTTGGGCAGGGCACCGATCAGCGAATCGGGATAGCAGGTTTCGCTCATGCCCATCTGCTTGCCCGGCATGAACTCCAGCGAGCCGTGGGTGCCGAAGTGCAGCACCGCATCGGCGCCCCACACCTTCTCCAGGTAGGTGTAGTAGGCGGCGAAGCCGTGGTGGGGGCTGGCGCTGCGCGAATACAGCAGGCGCATCGGGTCGCCCTCGTAGCCGAAGGTGGGCTGCACACCCACAAACACGTTGCCGAAGTGGCGGCCGTAGATCAGCAGGTTGGTGCCGTCGCTGTTGAGGTTGCCGGGGGGCTTGCCCCAGTTCTCCTCCAGCCGCTCGGAATAGGGGGTGAGCCGCTCGTATTCCTCCACGCTCATGCGGTGGGCGATCGCCAGCTCGGGTGCCCCCTCCATCGCCTCGGGATCCTTGAGCACGGCCTCCATCAGCTCCTTGCTGGTCTTGGGCAGGCCGCCCACGTCATAGCCCTTGGCGCGCATCTCCTCCATCACCCGATGGATCGAGCCGAACACATCCAGGTAGGCGGCGGTGCCCACGTTGCCCTTGTCGGGCGGGAAGCTGAACACGGTGATGGCCAGCTTCTTCTCGGTGCGCGGCTTGATGCGCAGGGAGGCCCAGCGGATGGCCCGCTCGGCGATGGCATCGACGCGGTCCTGCAGGGTGTGGGCCTTGCCGGTGGCGTCGTCGCGGCCGGAGAGCACGATCGGTTCAATGGCGCCATCGAGCTCAGGGATGGCGATCTGCAGGGCCACCTGCACCGGGTGCAGGCCCAGGTCGCTCTCCTCCCACTCCTGGGTGGTCTGGAACACCAGCGGCAGGGCCACCATGTAGGGGCGGTTGAGCTTCTTGAGCACCTCGATCGCCTTGGGGTGGTCCTGGCGGGCCGGACCGCCCACCAGGGCAAAGCCGGTGAGCGACACCACCCCATCCACCAGGGGCACGTCGGGATTGAGGGGGTCGTAGAAGAAGGCATTCACCGGCTTGGTGAAGTCGAGCCCGCCGCAGAACACCGGGATCACGGTGGCGCCCCGGTATTCCATCTCCTGGATCACCGCCACGTAGTGGGCCTCATCGCCGGTGACGATGTGGCTGCGCTGCAGCACCAGGCCGATCACCGGGCCCTTGCGCGCCTGCTCGGAGAGGTCCTTGCGGCTGGCGTTCCAGTTCAGGTATTCCTTGAGGTCTTCGAACATCCCCGGTGCCAGGGGATGCCAGATGCCCAGATCCGGGAAGGTGACGGGATCGGCCACCTGCAATTCGGGGCGCCCTTCGCCACTGCGGGGGAACACGTACTTGTCGGCCAGCATCAACAGGAAGTTCCTGAGGTTGTCCGGCGTGCCGCCCAGCCAGTACTGGAAGCTGAGCATGAAGGAGCGGGCGTCCTGGGCCTTCTCCACCGGCAGATATTTGAGAACCGTGGGCAGGGTGTTGAGCAGCTTCAACATCGCGTCCTGGAAACCGGCGCCACCGGCCTCCTTGCGCTTCTTCATGAAGCTGGCAATGGCGCTCTTGCTCTGGCCCAGCTGGGCCATCGAGAAGCTGCCCAGCTTGTTGAGCCGCATCACCTCCGGCATGGAGGGAAACACCACCGCCGCCTTGAGCCGGTCGCGGTGGGGAGCCACCGCCTCCACCACCTTCTGGGCCAGATCCTCGATGAAGATCAGCGAGGCGATGAACACATCGGCCGCCGCCACATCGGCGCAGAAGTCGGCGTAGTTCTCCGGGTCGCGCAGTTCCTCAATCAGGTAGCCGCTCAGCTCAATCGCCAGCGGTCCGTTCTGGTCATTGAGAGAGGTGGCCGCCTGGGTGAGGGCGTTCTGGTACTGGGGCTCGAGCACCACGTACACCGCTTTCATCACCGCCCGTCCGTTCACGTCGCCGGGGGTGACGCGGCGGTTGGCGGAGCGGACCTGGGTGAACATGCGGGCGGGCGAGTCAAGCCCCAGGAATCTACGGAGGTCTCTGCGGGGATGCGAGCCGCCGAGGGCCGAATCGGTTCTGATTCAAGGCGGCGCCATAGGCTCGCGCCACGGCCTCCCCGCGCCTTGCCATCGCCATGACCGCGCCCACCCAGCCCGACCGCCAGTCTTCGCAGGCCGTCGAGCGCGCCACGTCAGCCCCCCAGCCTGCTGCGAGCACCCCTCCCATCCCCGTGGTGGTGGCCGGCGCCCTGGGCCGGATGGGCGCCGAGGTGGTGAGGGCGGTGACCGCCGCGCCCGACTGTGCGCTGGTGGGGGCGATCGACACCACCGCCGGCAAGGAGGGCGCCGACGTGGGCCTGGAGCTGGGCCTCGGCGAGCTGGAGGTGGCGATCACCGCCGACTTCGAGGGCTGCCTCTGCCAGGCCAGCCAGGCGGTGCGCAATGCCGGTCCGGGTCAGGGGGCGGTGCTGGTGGACTTCACCCATCCCAGGGTGGTGTACGAGCACACCCGCGGCGCCATTGCCTACGGCGTGCACCCGGTGATCGGCACCACGGGCCTGTGTCCGCAGCAACTGACCGATCTGGCCGCCTTCGCCGCAAAGGCCTCGATCGGCGGGGCGGTGATTCCCAACTTCTCGGTGGGCATGGTGCTGCTGCAGCAGGCCGCCGCCGCCGCTGCCCGCTTCTACGACTACGCCGAGCTCACCGAGCTGCACCACAACCGCAAGGCCGATGCCCCCAGCGGCACCTGCATCAAGACGGCCGAGCTGATGGAAGAGCTGGGCAAATCCTTCAATCCCCAGCAGGTGGAGGAGCACGAGACCCTGGCGGGCTGCCGGGGTGGCCAGCGCCAGAGCGGCCTGCGCCTGCATTCGATCCGCCTGCCGGGGCTGGTGGCCCACCAGGAGGTGCTGTTCGGCGCCCCCGGCGAAACCTATACATTGCGCCACGACACGATTGATCGCTCCGCCTACATGCCCGGCGTGTTGCTGTGCGTGCGCCGGGCGCGTCAGCTGCCGGGGCTGGTGTACGGCCTCGAACGCCTGCTCTGATGCTGATTCCGCTCAAGCCTGGTGAGCTGCCCCGCCTGATCCCGGCCGTGGCCACCGGCCCCCAGTTCAATGCCTGCAGCGGCAACCCCCGCACCCTGCTGCAGCGGCTGCTGATCTCGGTGATCGGCGGCGTGCTCACCCTGCTGATCAGCCAGACCCTGGCCTTCCGCAGCCAGTTCGCCCCGGTGCTGCTGGTGGCTGGGGTGGTGTTTCTGCTCTACATGCTGTGGGGGCCGATCGTGGAGGCGGGCCGGCGCAACGCCACCCTGAGGCGGTACCCGGCCGCCGCCATCTTCGAGGGGCAGGTGGCTGACCTCTACACCCGCGAGCTGGTGGAGGAGCGGCGCGAGCAGGCCGACCGCAGCGGGCGGCTGGAGCTGGTGGAGAACCGCCGCACCTGGCTCACCCTGGAGCTGGAGGACGAGGAGGGCTACCTGGGGCAGCTGCGCTTTCCCTACGACAAGAAGCACCAGCTGATCCGCCCCGGCATGGTGGTGCGCGCCCTGGTGCTGAGCGAGCGCAAGGACTTCTCCCGCATTGGCGCCCTCAGCGACGCCTGGCTGCCCCAGCTGAAGCTGTGGGTAGGGGAGTACCCCTATCTGCTGCGGCCGGCCTTCGAGGAGCTCTGCCTGCGGCGGCTGCGCTGACGCCATCCTGAACACCCGTTCACAGATCACCCGTTCACAGAGCGCAACATTGCGTTACATTGGTTGAAATGCACAACCGAGCCATGACCCAGGCCAACACCGCCCCCGCCGCCATCCGCGGCGCCACCGTCACCACCGAAGACGGCGGTCGCCTCAACGCCTTCGCCACCGAGCCCCGCATGGAAGTGGTGAGCTCCGAGAGCGGCTGGGGCTTCCATGAGCGCGCCGAGAAGCTCAACGGCCGCATGGCCATGCTCGGCTTCATCGCCCTGCTGGCCACCGAGTTCGCCCTGGGAGGTGAGGCCTTCACCCACGGCCTGCTCGGTCTGGGCTGAGGTCTGCGGCTGGTCTTCCCTGCCCTGGCGACTGTTCCGGACTCCGTCAATCCCCCGCCGCAGCAGAGTTGCTGCGGCTTTTTTGTGCCCGTTCCCCCTTCCACGTGACCCAGGCCCTGGCCACTGCGGCCCCCCGATCGAGCGCCCCGCGGCTGCGGGCCCTGGTGCATGGCGCCGGGCCCACCGGCTGCCTGGCGGCCCTCGCCCTGGCCGATGCCGGCTGGGAGGTGACCCTGCGTGATCCCCTCAGCGCGGAACAGCTCACGGGCCGCAGCCGGGCCTATGCCTTCAACCAGTCGAGCCAGCGGCTGCTGGCCCGGTTGGATCTCTGGGGCGCCCTGCAGCCGCTGATGGTGCCGTTCCGCAACCTGCTGCTGCGGGATCAGGCGATCGGCAGTGAGCTCAACTTCACCCTGGCCGATCTGCCGAGCTCCGTCCGCGGCAGCGGGGCCGATGCCGTGGGCTGGATCGCCCTGCATGGGCCGTTGATGGCGGCGCTGCTGCAGCGGCTGACGGCCCATCCCGCCATCGCGCTTCGTCTCCAGGATGCCGGGGAGACGCCTGGAGCCGGCAGTGGAGACACCAGCCCCGATCTGGTGGTGGCCGCCGATGGCCCCGCCTCGCCCCACCGCCGGCAGCTGGGGATCGGCCAGTGGCAGTGGGTCTATCGCCAGAGCTGCCTCACCGCCCAGGTGGAACTGCGCGGCTGCGGCGACGACCAGGCCTGGGAGCTGTTCCGTCCGGAGGGCCCCTTCGCCGTGCTGCCCCTCGGTGAGCGGCGCTTCCAACTGGTGTGGAGTGCGCCGGCCCACCGCTGCCGCCAGCTGGAGAGCCTCCCCCCGGCGGCCTTTCTCGATCGCCTGGCGGGCACCCTGCCCGATGCCCTGCAGCCCGATGCCCTGCTGGATCAGCCCCGGGCCTTCCCGGTGGCCCTGCAGCTGGCCCGGCGCCTGGCCAGGGGGCGCACGCTGCTGGTGGGGGAGAGCGCCCACCGCTGCCATCCGGTGGGGGGGCAGGGCCTCAACCTCTGCTGGCGTGATGTGGCCTGCCTGCACCGCCTGGCCGGCCTCGTGGCCGCCGGCCGGCTGGGGCCCGAGCAGCTGCCGGGCCGCTATGCCCGCCGGCGCTGGCCGGACCTGCTGCTCACCCTGCTGGCCACCGACCTGCTGGTGCGGCTGTTCTCCAACCGCTCGGCACCGCTGCTGCCCCTGCGGCGAGTGGGCATCGCCCTGCTCCGGGCCGGTGCGCCCCTGCGGCGACTCAGCCTCGGCGTGATGACCGTGGGCCCCACAAGGCCCTGGTGAGCCCCACAATTCGGCGATGGTGATCAGTTCCGGAACGCCGCCGCCGCCACCTCCCCAGGCGCTGCTGCGCTACCTGCGCAGCCAGCTGGGCCTGAGCGAGAGCGCTCTGGCCCTGGGGATCCGCCAGGCGCAGCTGGAGCAGGCCCCCCTGGCGGTGGTGCTCTGGCGCTTCGGCCTGATCAGCCTGCAGCAGCTGGAGCAGGTGCTGCAGTGGCAGGACGCCAACCTC
Organism: Cyanobium sp. M30B3; assembly: GCA_018399015.1. GTDB lineage: Bacteria > Cyanobacteriota > Cyanobacteriia > PCC-6307 > Cyanobiaceae > NIES-981. The sequence continues at coordinate 1,409,902 of CP073761.1, read as the reverse complement.
TGAGCCAGGCTGGGTCCGGGAGCGGCCTGGCAGCCTTGAGCCGGCCTGGCAGCCTTGAGCCCTCAGCCCTCAGCCCTCAGCCCTCAGCTGTAGATGATCAGGGACTCCACCGGCTGGTCGTCGGGCAGGCGGCTGCGCCCGGCCAGGGCCGCCAGCTCGGCCACGAACCCGAAGCCGCAGAGGCTGCCGCCGGCGGCCTCCACCAGCTGGGCGCAGGCGGCCGCGGTGCCGCCGGTGGCCAGCAGGTCGTCCACCACCAGCACCCGCTGGCCGCCGCTGAGGGCATCACTGGTGATCTCCAGCCGGTCGGTGCCGTATTCCAGGGCATAGTCCACCCCGGTCACGGCCCCCGGCAACTTGCCGGGCTTGCGCACCGGCACAAACCCGAGCCGCACGGCGGTGGCCAGGGCGGTGCCCACGATGAAGCCCCGCGACTCGATGCCCACGATCAGGTCGGGTTGCAGGCGGTCACAGACCGCGCCCAGCTGGCGAATCACTTCCTGCCAGCCCTGGGGATCGCGCATCAGCGGGGTGAGGTCGCGGAAGAGAATGCCCGGCTTCGGGAAGTCGGGAACATCCCGCACGAGCTGTCGCAGATCCATGGCAGTGAGTGGGAGGGTGACGGCGGGGTGTGGGAACTGGCATCATCGCAACCATGCCCGACTCCCCCGCAGCTCCCGTCGTCGCCAGGCTGCCGCGTCGGGGGCTGGAACGCCTCGACCTTCTGCTCCTCTGTGTTGAGGCGCTCGACCTCAACGGCGGCGAGTCGATGGTGTGGATGAGTGAGCAGTTGGGCTTCAGCGGCCTCTTCCCCAATCGCGTGGAACTGTGGAAACGGCGCTGCCACAATCCGCTGCGGCGCAACACCCGCCGCGGCGAGCTCGACCCCGCCGAGTCGGATGCCCTGATCCGCATCCTCTGCGCCGCTGCGGATCGCCTCTATCCCCTGGTGCGGGCCCTGCTCGCCACGGCTGAGCCCGAGGAGATCCGCCGGCAGCGCTGGACCCTGTTCGAGCAGCGCTTCGGCGAGCTGGTGCGGGAGCGGCTCAATCCACGACGCCAGGGGGTGCAGCGCCTGCTCGATCCCCAGGCTGGCGCGGAGCGCCGGCGGCAGTTGATCCAGGCCCTCAGCCTGGCTGCCGGGATGGGGGGCTTCGAGCGGCTGCGGGCCAGTCTCTGCGACCCTGCGGCCTGAGCGCCTGCCCCACCTGAAGACCACGCGCCCCTGCTGATGAAGAAGACCCTCCGCTACGACCAACTGAGCTGCCAGCTGCAGGTGGAGGGCTTCCCCGATGTCTCCATCGGCCAGTCGGGCGACGCCGTGGGCATCATCACGGGATGGACGCTGCGGTGGGCTGGCCGACCTGAACTGGAGGGCCGCAAGGAGCATCTCCTGGCCCTGATGCAGGTGGTGTTCCCCTACGCCCGCCACCTGATCAGTGGCGTGGCCCGGCCGTTCAGGTCCGCCGAGGGTGCGGTGACGATCGGCCCCGATCCCGATGGCGGGGGCCACCGGCTGGAGCTGGTCAGCAGCCAGCCCGACACCCCTCCACTCGGGGTGGAGCTCGACGATGGCGAGCTCAGTGATCTGGTGCGGCTGCTCGACACCCTGCGGCTCGATCCCCGCCTCCAGGTCAAGCTGCCCGTCCCCGATCCCAGGCCCCTGCGCCCGCGGGAGGTGCTGGAGCGGGTGCCGCGCCGCCAGCGCCTGGTGGCTCCCCTTGGCGGGGCGGTGGCGCTGGTGCTGGCGGCCGGCCTGGGGCTGCTGCTGCCCGTGCCCCCTGCGGCGCCCCCAGCCCCCTCCTCCGCGGATGGGCCGGCTACGGCCCCCTGATCCGCGGCCCTGGGTCGCAGGCCCATCACGTTCTCTTGACGCTCGCTGTTTGACCCCCACACTGGGCCCATGACCGAGATGACCTGGTCTGAACTGCGCATTCGGGTGGCCCGCCTCGGTGCCGCCCTCGATGTGGTGGTGCGCAGCGACCCGGAAGTCTGTGGCCTGAGCGGCGATGCCTTCCATCTGTCGCTGCATCACGGCGGACAGGGGGACTGCCAGGTGGGCCAGCTGTCGCTGATCGATTGCCCCAACGCCCTGGTGCTGCAGGAGTTCGAACGCTGGATGCGTGGTGCCGGCCACGTGCTGGACGCATGACGTCAACCCGGCGGCGCTCGCTCCAGCTGCCTGGCTCATCCCAGCGCCAGCGCCAGGTGTTTCGCCGCCGCCGCCACCCGCCCCGCTGGCGCCAGGCCGGGATGGGGCTGCTGTTCATCAGCCTCGGAGCATTGATGCTCTATGGCCTGCTCCAACTTCCCGAGCGCCTGGACACGGTGCTGCTGCTCAGCACGGCCATTGCCCAGCTGATCAGCGGCCTGCGTGCCCTGCTGCTGGGACTGCTCCAGTTGCTGGGCGTGGTGCTCGTGGTGCTGGTGGCCCTGCTGGGCCTGATGTTGCTGGTGGGTGGCCTGGTGCGGCTGGTGCGCGCCGTGATTCCCCGCTCGTCACGCCAGGGCTGAGTTGGCTCACCCCTGGCCGAGACGGGCAAACCACAATCCCGCCAGCTGCCAGCTGCTCCACAGGAACATGCCCAGGAACAGCCAGTTCAACCAGGCGGGGCGCTGGGGTGGCTGGCTGGCCATGGTGCGAGCGCGGCTGATCGTTCCAGAAGCATGCCAGGCGGAGCTGGCGCTGCGTGACGTTCCTTGAAGACGGCAGACGGGCTGGAGCAACTCCCTTAACCTCCCGCCATGGGCAATCCGATCGGCAAGGACGAATTCCTGCAACGGGCGCAGGCCCGCTTCGGAGACCGCTACGACTACAGCCAGATCGTCTATAAAAGCTATAAAACGCCGATCAAGATTCGCTGCAGGGAACACCCTGTCAAAGAGATCTCAGTCACGCCCGAGAAGCATCTGCAAACCACCGGAGGCTGCAAATTCTGTCTTCGGCAGATGCGTATCAGCATGTTGGAGCGGGAACTGGGCAGGGGCAGCGCCGAACACCCTCCCCTGGCCGTGGCCGCTGTGCCATCCCGGGCCCAGTCTCTGGCCGACGGGGTTCAGTGAATCGGGCTGATTCAGCATTCACGCACGGGGGCACAGCCTCTGGGCGCGTGCGGAGCTCCTGAACCGGCCTCAGGGTTTCTGGTTGCTGTGGGTGCTCAGGCACCTGAACGGTCAACCTAGCGGGGCCGTCACGCCCTCCATGCCTCCATGACCGGTGACGCAGCTGGTTTTGCCGGAGATTTGTACGGGCCATGCCCGATTCGCATAAAGGCAACGAAAAGCGAAGTTTATAGCGTTGCCTGTTGACGGTTCTCTAGGCCCAGGTTGAGCATCCTGCGCATTCGATACCTGTTCAATTCGTGAGTATCCCGGCCTCAACGAACCCAGCTGGCGAGGGCAGGTGGCCCGGTTCATCCGTGATGGCGCTGGACGGGTCCCGGCCTCGCCAGGCCGAGCGGATCGGCAGCAGCGCGGGCGCGGGCGCAGTGGTGTCAGGGCGGCTGCGGCCGGGACTGCCGAGCCTGGAGCACCAGCTGCTGGCGGATGCGCAGGCGGCGCATCAGCTGATGGCAGCGGTGCTGCCCCTGCGCCAGGTGCGGCCGCTGGTGGCGGGGCGGGATTTCTATCAGGAGATCGGCCTGCTCCACATCAACCAGGTGCCGCTGCTCTCCTATGCGAGCGCCGCAGCGCAGATCAGCACGGGGCACACGCCGGCCGTGCAGCTGGTGGCGTGCTTTGCGGGGGGACGCGTGGCCCGCACAGGCCGGGGCGTGGTGACCAGTCGTGCTGGCAGCGGAGTGCTGCTGCCTCCGGGAGCGTGCAAGGTGAGCGGCAGCGACAGCTGCGCCGTGATGACCCTGCGGCCGGAGGATCTGGCCCGCACGGCGGCTGCGATCAGCGGTGACGGTGCTGCTGAGGTCTTCCACCGCTTTGCCCCCCGGGAGCTGGGCGGGGTGGAGGCCCGGCAGCTCCACGCCCTGATGCAGCACCTGGATGCCTGCGTCGCCAGCGATCCGGCCCTGCCGGCCCAGCTCGGGCTCGACGACCTGCTGCTGCGGCTGGTGGTGAGCTGGCTGCAGCCGCTGCTGCTGCTGGGGCGGCCGGCCGATCACCAGCGCATCGGGGAGCGGTGTGGACGCAGCAGCTTCGATGAGCTGATCGACTACATCCGCGCCAACCTCCATCAGCCCCTGCGCCTCAGTGAGCTGGAGCGCAGAAGCCACTACTCCAGACGGGCCCTGCAATACGCGTTTCGCAAGAAGCTGGGTTGCACGCCGCACCAATGGATTCGCGAGCAGCGGCTGGAGCGAGCCATGCAACAGCTGCGGCAGGGCGGCCGCGGCAGCTCCATCCAGGCGATCGCCCTGGGCTGCGGCTACCGGCACGGCGGGCACTTCAGCGCCGATTTCAAGAAGCGCTTTGGCCTCACCCCCAGCGCCGCCAGACGCGGCAGGGGGGGCGATAGTACAGGAGTATGGACCGGCTGCGGGACGTGCGCTGTCCTGTCCCCGCCCTGCAGTGCTGAATGCCCAGCGGAACGCGCGCCATTGAGGCAAGGCCGCGTCGCTGCTGAGCAGCTGGATGGGACCCCAGTGCTCAGAAGCAGAAGGGCAGAAACTGGCTGCGACAGGCGGCATAGCCATCCACCAGGACGCCCAGGCCGATCTGATGGGCGATGCCCGAGCCGCTGATCGCCTCCGTGAGGACGCCGATCACGATGCCCAGCATGGCGGCACGGCCATTGAACAGCTCAGCGCGCTGGAGCTGCTCCAGGAGGATCTGCTGGGCGGCGCGGTCCTGGAACCACTTCTCGTTGGCAGGGGGGTTGGTCATGGAGGTGTCGGGGTGAACAGGGGCTGAACTGACGCCGGCCATGGCCGCGGAGTCGTCGCTGTCGCTGGCCGTGGCGATCACCCCACGATCAACCCAAACCGAGCTGCTGGAGAATGCTGCGGCCGGTGAGCAGCTCAGTGGCCAGGCCGATCACAAAGCCCAGCATGGCCAGGCGGCCGTTCCAGGTCTCAGCGAAAGCAACGAAACCAAACCGAGGAGCAGGTGCGGTCATGGTTGTCAAGAATTCCTGCGTCAACCGTAATGGCATGTCACGGGAGCGGGGGGCGCGCATCTCCCTCGCCGATGGGGCGGGGCTGCTGCGGCCGCTGACGGGTTGGGCGGGGTTCCGTCTGGTGGACCCGAATCAACCGGCCCACCCATGGCGGATCCTGGAGAACTGATCCTGCTGTGGTCAGCGCTCCAGGCTCTCCAGCCGGCGCCTGAGCTCGGTGAGTTCCAGCCGAAGATCGGCCTCGTCGCCGCGGGGATCCGGCCCGCCAGAGCTCCTGGGCCCGTTGTCGTCGGCGTAGCCACTGAGGCTGCGGAACATCAGGCCGCCTCCGCTGGCGATCATCACGACGTAAACCGCCAGCTGCCAGAGGGTGGCGGGCATCAAGGTGATGCGCACGCTGTTGAGCACGCCCACAAACAGCGCCGCGAGAGATCCCCATACCAGCAGCCGAGCCCAGCGCTGGTAGCGACCGGCAAAGAGCAGGCACACGCCGATGGCCAAGGGGATCATCAGCAGGCCCATACCCGGTGTGCCGAACCCCGGCAACAGGCCGCTGCCGGAGCCCCAGCCGCGCCAGCCGCCCGCCATGCCACCAAAGGAGCGCCGCAGGCCGAGCGCCAAACCATCGGAGCGCACCATCACCTGATTCATGAACAGGAAGACGCCACCGCCGAACAGGCAGCCGCCCACGATGAACTGCACAACATCACCAGCTTGATTGGACGGACTACGGCTCATTGCGCAACGGATAGGGCTCAAGGCCAAAGGGTAGTGCTCCCCAGCCAAAAGCCCCAGCCAGCAGCTACAGGCCGGGGCTGTGGACATTGCGGAATTGGTGTTAACGGCCCAGCAAGGGAACCCCAGTGGACGTAGCCCTAGCTGCGGCAGTTTCCTTGAAGACGGTGCTCAGCCCAGCAGCGGCTGGCCGTCTGTGCGGCGGATCGCCACCACCCCGGGGCGCGGAGGCCGGCCTGGGGCCGGGGAGGGCCAGTTGGAGCCCAGCGGCAGCTCGCGGATCTGCTGGAAGGAACTGCCGTCGCTGTCCTGGAGGGTGTGGGCCTGCACCTCGCGGGCGCCAGGCCGGCGTGTGCCATGGGTCTCGCCGGGGTGCTGCACCGCCAGGAACAAGCTGGTTTCGGCGCTGTCGAAGCAAGGACCGCACAACTCGCACTCCATCGGTCCGCTCGCAAACAGCAGGGCCTGACCGGCCCGGGGGCCGCTGGCCGGGAACAGCCAGCAGGCGTTGTTGCCGAACACATCCAGATCGGCGCTGCTGAAGGAGCGGTCGGTGACCATCCAGAGGTTGCCGCGGCGGTCGAAGGCCAGGTTGTCGGGCATGGCGAAACCCATGCCCCCCTGCCAGGGGGTGCCGCCGGCGGCCACCATCCGCCAGCGGAAGCTGCCGGGGTCGCCGCCGCGCTGCAGGCCATCCTCGAGCCGCATCACCCAGCCGAAGGGCCAGCTGGGCTCACCGCCAGGCCCAGCAAAGATCGCCGGATCGGCCCGCCCCTCGCCATCGCTGCCGCCGGCGGTGAAGGCGATCAGCAGATCGCCGCTGCGCGGGTCGATCACCGTATCCTCCGGGCGGGCCGCCGGCGTGGCGCCAATGGCATTGGCGGCCAGGTGGGCATCGATCAGGATCGCCCCCTGGCGCTCCTCGCCGCTGCCGGGGTAGAGATCGGCGAGGCGGCGATGCTGCTGCAGGTAGGCCGCCAGCTCGGCGTCGCTGGCCAGGGCTTCGGCCCCCGGCTGGCTGCGGTCGCGGTGGGGCAGGAGCGTGGGCTGGCTCAGGCCGTAGCGCTCGTAGTGGCTCGGCCGCAGCGGCGCCAGGGGAGTGGCGGGATCCAGGGCCAGCCAGCGCCCCGTGCCATCTGGGTTGAACTGGGCCGCCTCCAGCCGGCCCCGCTCCAGCAGCTGGGAGTTGGCGGGATCGGCCGGATCGCGCACCAGCCCTTCGCTCACGAACCGGTAGAGGTGGCCGCCGTGGCGGTCGCAGCCCGAGAACAGCACCAGGGGCTGGCCGGCCCTGGCCTGCACGCCCACCGCCTCGTGGCGGAAGCGGCCCAGCCAGCTGTGCTTCACCGCCGGCTGCTGCGGGCGGCGCGGGTCCAGTTCCACCATCCAGCCGTACTTGTTGCCCGCCAGGCCGAAGGGGTTGCCCAGCCCGTCGAGGCGGTTGCCATCGAAGCGGAAGGGGCGCTCGGCCGGCGGCGGCGAGGAGCCGTCGGCATACACCCGCTCCACCACCTGGCTCTGGATGTTCTCTTCGGCCGAGAGCACCGTGCCCCAGGGGGTCTGGCCACCGGCGCAGTTGGCGAAGCTGCCGATCACCTGATCCCCCAGGCCGTCGTCGTAGCCCAGGCGCTGGCGGCGGCGGAACACGGCCGCCGCCGGACCGCTGCAGCGCAGCCGCTCCTGGGGCCGCTCCAGCCCGCTCAGGCCGGTGATGCGCCGGTCGTAGCGGCCAGGGGCGGCACGCCAGGCGCCCTTGGCATCGCGGCTGATCTCGGCCACGCCGATGCCAAGGTCGGCCATGGCGGCAGTCGCCACCGCCAGCACCAGGGCCCGCAGGGGATCGTCCGCCGCCAGCGCCGCCCCATCCACCCGGCCGCCCCGGGGCACGAGTGCCTCGCGGAGTTCCGTGAAGGGCAGTGTGCCGCCGGTGGCCTCGCTGTAGCCCTCCTGCCAGGGCCTGGGGCTGATGTACTCGAAATTCACCGTGAGCAGGGCCCGGTCGTTCGCCAGGGGCGTGAAGGCCTGGTAGTCGTTGTTGAAGCCGAAGCGGCCGTCGGCCAGGGGCTGCCCCCAGCTGAACAGCAGGTCGCTGCGGTAGCCCTCGGGCAGCACCAGGCGGTCGTCGATGGCGACGCGGCTGTAGAGCTGGCGCTGCTGGGCTGGGCTGCGGCCATCGCCGGGCAGGGGCATCGGCCCCGGCAGCGGCTGAAAGGGCAGGTCGCCAGCCACCCGGCCAGCCAACCCATGCGCCGAACCACCAGATCCGGAGCCCTCCGCACCCTTGCCGGCCAGGGCGGGAGCGACCACCGCGGCGCCGCCCAGGCCCAGCAGCTGGATCAACAGGGTGCGGCGATGCATGGCTGCGTAGCAGGCAGGGCGAACAGGCGTTCACCCATCCTTTTCCCGCCAGTGGCGCCCCAGCGGCATCGGCGAATACATGGGGCCAGGGCCAGCACGGCCAAACTCTGCAGCTGCTCCGGGCTCATGCCGGCCCAGCGTCCACTGCGGCGGTCGCGGCAGCGGTGGCGGCAGCGGTGGCGGTCAGGGCTGCCTCCAGGGCCGCCAGCCGCCGGCCGTTCACGCCCAGGTCGGAGTCGCCCAGGCGCGACACCGAGCGGGCCTGCAGCACACCCGCCGCGGCATCGGCGTGCAACTCCAGGTCGTCCACGAAGCCGAACAGGGCGCTGCTGCAGGTGGCGTGGAGGTAGTCGCCGCTGCGCTCCAGCACCTGGGTGCGGGGCAGCGCTTCGATCACCGGCAGCAGGCGGGCCAGGGCCGCCTCAGGGTCGGTGCTGGGCCAGTCGGCCCGGGCGCAGTGGGCCGGCGAGGGGCAGGGGGCCAGGCTGCCGCCATGCACGCCCAGCTCCGGCGGCACGGGCCCCACCAGCTGAAACAGCCCCAGGCTGAGCACCAGCAGCCAGTGGGGCAGCAGAGAGACAAGCACCATCACAACAGCTGGCAGGAAGGGGGGAGGAGCCCTCACACTGGCATCGCCGACCGCCACCCCACGCGCCATGGGCCCGAGCACACCCAGCCCGATCGCCAGGCGCGCTGGCCTGCTCGCCGCTGTGCCGGCGCTGATGGTCGCCGCCGCCGGCCCGGCCGGGGCCCAGTATTCGCCCAACTGTGAGCGCAACGGGCGGCGCGATTACTGCGCCTACACCCAGGTGGCCGGCGCCACCAACGAGCGCCAGGAGTTCGCCCAGATCGTGTTCGCCGACCACACGGTGTATGAGGTGCTGCGCAACGACACCAGCTGCAGGCAACAGGGCAGCGTGCGCACCTGCGACGCCAAGATCATCACGCCGCCCGGCAATCCCCACCCGATTCCTGCCTGGTATCGCGGCACCGCCTACGAGGGGGGCTACAGGCACGAGTACGTGGGCAAGGGCATCCACATCACCTATGTGTTTCTGGACTGATGGCCCTGCCCCCCTGGCGGCCCCTGCTGCGCGGCGCCCGTGAGCGGGAAGGGCGCTCACCGGCGGCCCGCTGGCTGCAGCTGGCCACGGTGGCCGCCGATGGCAGTCCGCGCGTGCGCACCCTGGTGTTCCGGGGCTGGGCCGGTGACACCAGCCTCGATCTGCTCACGGACGCCCGCAGCGAGAAGGCATCCGAGCTGGCACGCCAGCCGGCGGTGGAGCTCTGCTGGCTGCTGCCGCGGGCGCGCATGCAGTTCCGGCTGCGGGGGGCCGTGGAGCCGCTGCCGCCAGAGCTGGAGCAGGGCGAGCGGCAGCGCCACTGGCAGGCCCTCTCCCCCGGCGGACGGGCGGTGTGGGGCTGGCCCGCGCCGGGAGAGGCACTGCAGGCCGACGGCCCCTTTCCTGCCGCCCTGGAGGACGGAACGCCCCTGCCGCAGCACCTGCAGCTGCTGCGCATCGACCTCAGCCAGGTGGAGCTGCTGGAACTACTGCCCCATCCCCACCGCCGCCGCCGCTGGCAGCGCGCCGCTGGCTGGCGTGAGGAGGAGTGCAACCCATGAGTGGTGTGTCGGCAGCCCATCCCCCAGAGTGGGGGGACTGACGGGGGATCCATGAAAGAGGTGAGCGCAGCGGAGCTGGTGTTCAAGGCCGTGGCCCGCTTTGCCGCCATCTCCGGTGGCCTGGCCCTGCTGGTGTGGGTGCTGTGGGTGATGCTCGACTTCCAGAACATGCAGTCGGGCTTCACCCTGCCCTGAGCAGGCGTTCAGGACACAAACCGCCTGTAGAGCCAGCGCACGAAACCACCCACAACAGGCACCGGCGCAAAGGTGGGACCGACGAAGTCGAAGTAGTCGCGGTGATCCACGATCTTGCCCTCGGCGTTGAAGCGCAGGCGGGTGGTGCCGGGATAGAGGAACTCGATCCCCTTGATCTTCAGGCCCATCTCCCACTCCACAAAGGCGGTGTCACCCTCGATCGCCACGGCCCCGGGGCTGAGGAACACGTCGTCGCAGCGCTTGAGCAGTCCCTCCTGGGCCTCGAGATAGGCGGCAATTCCCCACTTTTCCTGGGTGGGGTCCTGGAAGTGCACGTCCTCGGCGTAGGCCTGGCGCCACTGGTCCTCGCTCGGAGCCGGGGCGCCATAGGGCTTGGTGAACAGGGCGCGCATCTGGTCTGCGTCCACCACGATGGCCATCGGCAACTGGCGCCAGGATGGCGCAGATCGCCGGCCCGGCGCGTTTCGTGGCGGATTGCGCAGGGCGAACGCTGTCAGGGCAGGATTGGCCAGACGATCGCCCCTGACGCGCTCAGTGGGCGTAGTGCTGGCCGCGGTAGGTGAGCTCCCTGGTGGTCTGCGCCGGCTTGGGCTCATCGTGGTGGGCATCCACGTAAGCCACGCCGCGATAGGCCTTGGCCATCAGGAACTGGGCGTCGTCGAGACGCTTGGCCTTGAGGATCTTGGTGCGGATCAGATCGAGCACGTTCATCACGGTCTCCCCAGTGCCCGCGTCCCCGTTGCCTGGCGCGGATCGATCTGCGTCCACCCCGAGGGCGGATCAACGTGCCACTATTCAAGCATTCGGTAGCGGTTGCTACACCACTCAGCGCAGCAAACCCTCCACTTTCTTTGCAAATGGCGCTCCTGCAGCCCGGATCAGAGGTCGTGCAGCAGCACGGCGATCTGGTTGTGGCCGTTGCCCTGGGCCAGAAACAGGGCCCGTTCCGCCCGCAGCAGCAGATCCTGAGGGCGGGTGTCGTCCGGTGCCAGCAGGGTGAGCCCGCCGCTGACGCTGAGCTGATAGCCACTGGATCGAAACACGCCCCCCAGCTCGCTGATGGCGGTGCGGATCGCCTCGGCCCGCTCCATCGCGGCGGTCTGGTCCACGTCCACCATCAGGATCGCGAAGGCCTGGTCGCCGATCTGAGCGAGCAGGTCCTGGGGACGGTGCTGGGCCTGCAGACAGGCAGCCACGTCCTGCAGGGCGCGGTCGGAGGCCTGCTGGCCCCAGCGGATGCGCACCTGGCTGAACTGGTCCAGTTCCAGTGCCAGCAGCGCCAGGGACTCCTGGCCGGCCTGGGCGCGAGCCAGCTCGGGCACGGCCTGCTCAAGAAAACTGGCCCGGTTGGCCAGGCCGGTGAGCGGGTTGAGCGTGAGTTCGCGGCGCAGGTCGAGTTCCCGCAGCACCAGCTGGGCCAGCTCCTCGAGCAGGGTCACCTGGCCAGGCTCCAGCTGGCGGGGCTGGCTGTCGATCACGCAGAGGGTGCCCAGGTTGTGGCCTTCACGGCTCTGCAACGGCGCACCGGCGTAGAAGCGGATGTGGGGATCGGCGGTGACCAGTGGATTGGTATCGAAGCGACTGTCCTGGCTGGCATCGGGCACCACCAGGGTTTCGTCGCCGGCGATGGCGTGGGCGCAGAAGGCCATCGTTCGCGGTGTTTCGCTGAGATCCAGCCCGTGGTGGGCGAGAAAGCACTGGCGGTCGCGGTCCACCAGGGAGATCAGGGCGATCGGCGCATCCAGCACCGTGGCGGTGAGGCCCACCAGGCGGTCGAAGTGCTCGTCGCCGGGATGGTCGAGCACCCCCTGGCGCTCCAGGTCGCGCAGCCGCTGCAGTTCATCGTGCGGCACGGGATAGTCGGGGTAGGCCATGACGTTCTCCCCATGGACTCCAGCCTAGGCAGGCCTGGAGCGACGGGGGCTTCAGCGCCGGCCGTTGACGATCACCGACTGGCCGCTGCCGCCGCCGGCACCGGGCAGGGCCGGCACCACCGAGGTCTGGCCGTCCCACTTGTCGAGGAACAGCTTGTAGAGCACCTGGTCGTCGAGGCTGGAATTGAGCGTCTGGTAGCGCTTGGCCTCCTGCTCGGCGATCTTCACCTCCGTCTGGGCGCGCAGCAGCTGCTGCTCGGCGATCTGCTTCTGCTCGATGGCGGCCCGGTACTCCTCGGCGATCTGCAGGCCGGTGAGGTCGAGCCCCTGCACACTCACGTAATCAAACTTGCGCAGTTCCTCCGCCACCTTCTCCTGCACGATCTCGGAGATGTTGTTCCACTCGGTGGCGATCGTGACCAGCTCGTACTGGGAGAACACCGACTTGAGCGCCTTGAGCAATGAGGGCTGGATCACCCGCGGATAGATCTGCTGGTTGTCGGTGGCGATGGTCTCGTAGATGCGGCCGGCCTCGCTGGGCTTCATCGCGTACTTCACCGTGGCCGTGGCCTGGATCACCTGCAGATCCTTGGTGAGGGTGGAGAACTGCTCGGGCCGCACCTGGGTGCGCACATCAAAAAGGGAGATGGCCTGCACCAGCGGCGCCTTGAAATTGGCACCCGGGGCCCGCGGGGTGCCGGTGACCTTGCCCAGGGTGGTGACCACCGCCACGTTGCCGGCCGGCACGATGAACACCGCCTGGCTGAGCAGGATCAGCAGCCCCAGCACCGCCGCCACGATCAGGCTGAACCCACCGCCGGGCCCCTCGGCGCTGGCGGAGCGGAGCGGTGACTGCATGGCGGGCCCGGTGAATGGCCAAACCTAGGCAGGATCGGCAAGGTCGCGGGCAGGGTCGGGCCGCTCCAGACCATCGAGCGTCACAAAGCGGTAGCCGCGGCGCTGCAGCACGGGGATCACCCGGCGCAGGGTGGCCAGGGTGGCCGCCAGGGTGTCGGGGCGGTCGTGCAGCACGATCACGGCGCCGGGGTGGACGTTGAGCAGCAGGAAGCGGCGCAGAAACCAGCCGGGCGGATGGTGGGTGTCGAGGGGGAACAGGGAGCCGAGGGCAAGGCGGTAGCCGGCGGCATTCAGCTGGCGCAGCATCCGCCGGTGAAACCAGCCGCCCCCCGGGCGAAACCAGTGCAGCCGCAGGGCCCGGGGCGCCGCCGCCCGCTGCAGAACCCGCTCGGTGGCCAGCAGCTGGGCCATGAAGGTGGCGGGATCCAGCTCGGCCGACACCCCATCCACCTGCATGTGGTTGCCGATCAGGTGGCCATCGGCCAGGGCACGTTGGACAAAGGCGGCGGGGCCCCGCTCCAGGTGGTCGCCGATCAGGAACAGGGTGGCCGGCACCTGCAGCTGCCGCAGCAGCTCCAGCAGCTGATCGCTGGCGGGGCTGGGGCCGTCGTCGATCGTGAGCGCCAGGCGGCGGCCGGCGCCGGGGGCGCAGAACAGCACCGCCGGCAGCAGGGGCGGCAGCAGCCGGCGCGCCAGCGCGAGCAGGGGCCAGCTGGCCAGCAGGGCCACACCCCACGTGAGGATGGCCGGAGCGTGCCATCGCCATCCCCTCACCGAACCCCCTTTTGGTGCCATTGACCACAACCACAGGGCACCAGCCCGCTAGGACCGGGCCAGTCGAGACCCGATCCATGTTGTCGACCAGCACCCGCCTGCGCCTGCAGGAGATCCTCGAGCGCATCGCCAGCGGCGCGCCGGTGAGCCTGAGCGAGCGGGTGTATCTGCAGAAGTTCGCCGACCGGGACGCCACGGTGGCCAGCTGGCTGCGCCGGGCCCGCCGCCGGCAGCTGGGCCAGGGCGGCAACGGCATCGACCGGCTGCTGGCCGACCTCGACCTGGGGCCCGCCGAACCGGACGACGGCTTTGATCCCGGCGACGACGACCTGGGCGACTGGTTCCGGGGTGCGCCGCCCTGGTTGCGGCGCAGCTAGGCCCGTAGCCTCAGGCCAATACCCAAGGCCCCATGACCACCACCGCGCTGCCCGCCTGCCGCACGATCGAGGTGGCCCTCAGCGCCAACCCCTACCCGATCGTGATCGGCGCCGGCGGCCTCAGCCGGCTGGGGCCGCTGATCCGGGAGCGGGGCTGCCAGGCCGGCACCAAGGTGCTGCTGGTGACCAACCCGGTGGTGGCCGAGCACTATGGCGCGGCGGCCCTGACCAGCCTGGAGGCCGCCGATCTGGCCGCCAGTGCCCTGGTGATCGAAGCCGGGGAAGATCAGAAAACACCGGCCACCGTGGCCCGGATCCATGACGCGGCCTTTGCGCGCAAGCTGGAGCGGGGCTCGCTGATCGTGGCCCTCGGCGGCGGCGTGGTGGGCGACATGGCGGGGTTTGCGGCGGCCACCTGGCTGCGGGGCATCGCCGTGGTGCAGGTGCCCACCACCCTGCTGGCGATGGTGGATGCGGCGATCGGCGGCAAGACCGGCGTGAACCACCCGGGCGGCAAGAACCTGATCGGCGCCTTCCACCAGCCGCGGCTGGTGCTGATCGACCCCACCACCCTGGCCACGCTGCCGCAGCGGGAGTTCCGCGCCGGCATGGCCGAGGTGATCAAGTACGGCGTGATCGGCGACGCCGAGCTGTTTGCCCAGCTGGAGGCGGCCGGCGATCTGGGCTCCATGGCGGCCGTGGGCCCGGCGCTGCTGCAGACCCTGCTGGAGCGCTCCGCCACCGCCAAGGCCCAGGTGGTTGCGGCCGATGAGCGCGAGGGGGGCCTGCGGGCGATCCTCAACTACGGCCACACCCTCGGCCACGTGGTGGAGACCCTCTGCGGCTACGGCACCTGGCTGCACGGCGAAGCGGTGGCGATCGGTATGGCCGCCGCCGGCGCGATCGCCGTGGAGATGGGCCTGTGGCGTGCGGCCGACCAGGCGCGCCAGCTGGCCCTGATCGAGGCCGCCGGCCTGCCGCTGCGCTGGCCGGATCTGGAGGAGCAGGCCGTGCTCGCCTGCCTGCAGGGCGATAAAAAGGTGCGCGACGGCCGGGTGCGCTTCGTGCTGCCCACGGCCATCGGCAGCGTGGAGATCCGCGATGACGTGAGCGCCGCCACGATCGCTCAGGCCATCGGCAGTCTGCGGGACTGAGGGAGCCGCCGGCGCCTGGCCTGGTCGCCGCCCTAGTCGCCGCCCTAGTCGCCCCCGTACTCGTCCTCCAGGGCGGTCTCCAGGGTGGTGAGCAGTAGCACCAGGGCGGCGCGGGGCTCCAGCTCACCGCCGCTCACGGCGGCGATCCAGCGGTGGCAGAGGGTCTCGATCTGCTGGAACAGGCCACTGCCCTGACGCAGGGCCGCCATCACCCGCTCCACGCTCTGCTCGTCGAGCTCCGGCGACAGCCCCACCACGTAGCGGCGGCCGTCATCGCCCACGTAGGTGAGGCGGCCTTCCTCATCGACGATCGGCGTGGCATGGGGCGTGACCGGTTGCTCCGGGCGGTCGGCATCTGCATCCGCGGACTCCATGCGGAACCTCCCCAGCCCAGGCCCCCACACAGCTAGGTGCGCCGCGGGCCCTTGCCAAGCCCCAGGGCCCATGGATCAGCAGCTCTGATCCATGGCCAGCACTGGTGAGCCCAACTGCAGCGGATCAGCTGCGGTTGCGCGGCGGCTGGCCCGATCCCCGCTCCAGGCCCTGCTGCCAGCGGCCCAGCTGGGCGGCGGCGGCCAACAGCAGCAGCTCCAGCACAAGGGCCAGGGCCAGGGGCGCGGGGCTGAGGGACACCGGGCTGAGGGGATCGGGGGCCTGGCTCTGGCCGTTGAGAGCCAGGGCTAGCAACACCACCAGCGGCAAGGCCACGGCCAGGGCCTGCAGCCGGGGCCGCCAGCGCTGGATCCTGTCGTGGGCCGTGCGGCAGCTGCGGCAGTGGCGGGTGTGGGCGCTGTAGCGGTCCATCAGGGCCGGCAGCTCGGCGCGGGGCGGCAGGGGCTGGCCGGGGAAGGGCACGCCGCCGTGGTCGTTCACCCACTGGTGCAGGGCCCGCACGTACACGTCGGCACTGCTGGGCAGGAAACAGCTCTGGGCAAAGGCGGCACTGCCGCCCCGCTCGGCCAGCACCCGCTCCTGCCAGTGCAGGAACACCTGGTCGTCTTCAAGCACGGTGTGGTTGGCGATGTGCTGCAGCCAGCGCGGCCGCAGGCCCACCAGCAGGCGCGGCAGCCGCGACTGGAACTGGAAGGGGAAGCGGGCGAACAGGCGGCACTCGCCGGGGCGGATCGGCGTGGCGTACACCACCGTGAGAAAGCGGGCGAAGCCCTTGGCGGTGAGGTCGTGCCACATCAGGCCGGGGGCCTGGAAGGTGGTGAACTGGCTGCCCAGCTTTCCCCGCCGCGGACCCTCGGGCCAGCTGGCGGTGAAGCCCTCCGGCCCGGCGCCGGTGAGTTCGGCCACCACCGGCGCGGCGTTCTCGCGCCGGCCCACGGTGCGGTGGTGGGTGAAGGGCACGTGGCTCACATCGAGCACGTTCTCCAGCAGGGTGAGGGCATCCATCGGCAGGTCGCGGAAGGTGTCCTGCACCAGCCAGCCGGGCTGATCCAGCTCGGGCACCAGCGGCAGGGGCACCGCCTCCGCCGTCTCGGCGTCGCCGGCGAACACGAACAGCAACCCCTGGCCGGTGGCGGTGGCGTAGCTGCGGCAGTGGCTGCGGGCGCTGGCGCAGGCCGTGGCCGCCGCCTCGGGCTCGGCCTGGGGGATGGCGGTGCACTGGCCGCTGCCGTCAAAACTCCAGCCGTGATACGGACACTCCAGCTCTCCTTTCTCGTTGAGCCGCCCCTCGCTCAGGGGCACCAGCCGGTGGGGGCACACATCGGCGAAGGCGCGCCACTGATCTGCGGCCCGGTCGTACCAGAGCACCAGGTCTTGCTGGAGCAGGGTGAAGCGGCTGGGGCTGGCCGGATCCAGGTCGTGCAGGGCCGCCACTGGATACCAGGAGCGCTGCCAGTGCTCCTGCCAGCGCTCCAGGTCGCTGGCACTCATGGTTGCCGGGATGCTGGGGGACTGGACGGGCATCGGGGTGACAGCGCTGAAGGGATGATGGCCAACCGGCCGGGGCGGCGGCGGAGAGGGGGGGGCTGACTAGGGTCTGGATTGGGACGAACGATCAGGCCATGCCGGCAACTGAACAGGAGAGCCTGGAATCTGCGGCTGAACAGCAGGGCTCCCTGCGGCGGCTGGCGGTAACCGGCGCCTCCGGCAAGACCGGCTGGCGGGTGGTGCAGGAGGCCCTGCGCCAGGGGCTGGCGGTGCGGGCGCTGGTGCGGCCCGGGTCGCAGCTGCCGGCGGGGATCGAGGGGGCCGAGGTGGTGCGGCTGAAGCTGGGCGACACCGAGGCCCTGCACCGGGCCCTCAGCGGTTGTGATGCCCTGGTGATTGCCACCGGGGCGCGGCCGTCGGTGGACCTCAGCGGCCCGCTGCAGGTGGACGCCCTGGGGGTGCGCCAGCAGATCGCCGCCTGCAAGGCGGTGGGGTTGGAGCGGGTGGTGCTGGTGAGCTCCCTGTGCGCCGGCCGCTGGCGCCATCCGCTCAACCTGTTCGGCCTGATCCTGGTGTGGAAGCGGGTGGGCGAGCGCTGGCTGGAGCAGAGCGGCCTGCGCTGGACCGTGATCCGCCCCGGTGGCCTGAGCGAGCGGGAGGAGGGGCTGGAGCCCGGCCAGGAACGGGAGGGTGTGGTGTACAGCGGCGCCGACCAGCAGGAGAGCAACAGCATTCCCCGCCGGCTGGTGGCGCGGGTGTGCCTGGAGGCCCTGCGCAACCCGGCCGCCGAGGGCCGGATCATCGAGATCACCAGCAGCCCCCAGCAGCCGCCCCAGCCGCTGGACATCTGGCTGGCCGCATGCTGAGCCTCAGAACAAACCAGCTCAGAACAGGCCTGTTCAGAACAACCCAGTTCAAAACAAACCCCGATAGCGCACCAGCAGCTGCACCATCGCCCAGGAGCCCAGGGTGACCTTGAGGGCCACCAGCACGTTGAGCAGGGGAATCCAGCCGCCACTGGCGATGGCGCCGAAACGGCCGCCCGTCCCGAGCGCACCGCCCGGCAGCACCCCCTCCAGGCTCAGCCAGGCAACGAGCAGGAAGGCCACCACCGCGCCCTTCTCCCAGAGGTCGGCGCGGTAGCGCCGGTAGAGGCGATCGGCCAGGCGCACCGATCCGCTGATCAGCAGCAGACCGATGGCGGTGCCCCCGGCCACGCCGGCGGCGAAGCCACCACCGGGGGTGAGGTGGCCGCGCAGGGCCAGCTCCACCGCCACCAGGGCGCACACGGTGGCCCCGATCTGGCAGAGCACGATCGAGGGGGCGTCCTCGAGCCCCAGCACCCGCCGCTGCAGGGGCTCGCCGCTGAAGATCCAGCGCACGCCGAGCGAGGCCAGCGTGAACACCACCACCTCGGCGATCGTGTCGTAGAGACGGGTGTGCAGGATCACGGTGGACACCAGGTTGGGCACCTGGCCCTGGGCCAGCAGCTCGGTGAGCGTGGGCTGCAGGGACTCCAGCGCCGGCAGCGGCACCCCGAGGGGCGCCAGGCAGAGCACCACGGCCGCCAGGGCGTAGAGGGGGATCAGCAGGCCGCGCATCAGCCCGCCACCTCCAGGGGCAGCAGCAGGGGCTGCCAGTCGCCGCTGGGGGCAGGGCGGCCAGCCGCTGGCGCAGGCTCGCATTCAACAGCGACAGGCGGGCCAGGCTGCCGGTGTCGGCCCGCCACTCCAGCAGGCCGTGCAGCTCGGCTCCCTCGGCGGGCAGGGGCACCAGCTCCAGCCGCAGGGAGCAGGGCTCCAGCCAGCGGCCCAGCTGCTCGGCCAGGACGGCCGGCATGGCCTCGGGCTCGTGGCAGCCCAGCCGCAGCACCATCGAGGAACGCAGGGCCACGGCGTAGAGGGTGGTGGAGAGCAGGGTGCCCACCAGGGCCTCGGTGAGGGCCACGTCGGCGGCCCCCAGCAGGGCGTAGATCAGGGCCGCCACCGCACCGAGAATGCCGCGCAGCACCAGGGTCTGATAGGGATTCGACTGGGCCACCAGCAGGATCGCCGTGAGCGGCAGCAGGGCCGTGAGCGGCAGCAACAGGGGAATGTCGGCGGTGAGGGTCATCGGGGCACCATCAGGAGCGTGGTCGGGCCTGGGAGCACGCCGCGAGCACGTAGCCGAAAATCGTGTTCCACACCACCAGCGAGAGCAGGGCGAGCAGCAGCAGGGGCCACTCGCGGTTGAATCGCAGCAGCAGACCCAGCAGCATCAGCGCCGACCCGAGGGTGTCGGCCACCCCCAGGTAGTGGAGCTTGGTGAGGTAGGAGGAACGGCCCAGCAGCGGCCAGCTGCCAGCGAACCACAAGATCAGCCCCAGGCCGAGCAGCAGGGCGCTGAGCGCCTGGAACAGGGACGCGGGCGTCATCGATCCACCCCACGCAGCAGGTTGGCCAGCAGCATCACGGCACCGTTGCCGACGCTGAGCACGATCACCCCCACCAGGCCCACCATCCAGTCGTCACGGACGACCGACACCACCAGCATCACCATCGCCACCTTGGTGGAGAGGCTGGCAAAGGCGGCGAGGCGGTGCCACACGTCGGTGCGGCGGCACACCACCAGGATCTCCAGCAGCAGGGCCAGCACCATGCCCGAGAGCAGCAGGGTCATCGGCCCTCCTGCGGCCCGTGGGCCCGCTGCTGCTCCAGACGGTGGACGCGATAGAGGCGGCCGGAGGGATCCAGTCCCAGGGCAATCGTGAGCGGGGTGAGGGTGATCCGGAACACATCCAGGAACACCAGCGCGGCCACGGGCCTGGCAGCCTGATACTCCACCGGCAGCCGCTCCTCCCGTTCCCGGCCGGGACGGCGCCAGAGCAGCTGCACCGCCTCGATGTAGGCCTGGGGGATCGCCCGCAGGCTGGCCAGCAGGGCGCGACCCAGCTCGGAGAGGGGCGGCTGGCGATGCCGGCGCGGCAGGGGCAGGGCCATGGCCACCGCCAGGCCGATGGCCACGTTGGCGGCCTCCAGATCGGCGCTGAGCAGCAGCCAGATCAGCAGCCGCAGGGCGATCACGATCAACCCCGCCATACCAGCACCTCACTCTCCAGAACCAGCGCCTCGGGCCAGCCCAGCAGCAGCAGCACCAGGCCGGCCCCCATCAGCACCATGCCGCCGAGCAGGTCGCCAAAGCGCTCGAGATCCACCAGCCGCAGGCCGGGCAGGGAACGGACCATCGCCAGCTGGCGCAGGGCCTCCACACCGGCCCCGGCGGCCAGCACGGCCAGGGCCTTGCCCGCCGCGGCGACCAGGCCGGCAGGCTGCGGCTGCCAGGGCGAGGTGGAGACCAGCGGCTGCAGCAGCGGCAGCAGCGGCATCAGGCCGGCCAGCGCAGCAGCAGGCCGGCCAGGAGAACGGCGCCCGGGGCCTGCAGCCCCCCGCCGCGCCCGAGCTGCAGCCAGCAGAGGCGGGCGTAGACCGACGCCGTACCCACGCCCAGCCCGGGCAGCAGCCAGCTGGCCAGGGCATTCGGCAACCCGGGAAAGCCGCCGAGCGGCGGCGTGAACAGGGCCTGCTTGCTCCAGAAACCCAGCAGCAGCGGAGCGCCGGCGATCGACAGGGAAGCCAGCAGCAGGGGAAGGGCCAGGGCCGGTGGCAGGGGCTGGCGCGCCCAGTCCGCCAGCCGGCGGCTGGGCACATGGCCGGACACCAGAAACAGCGCAGCCTTGGCCAGGCCATGGGCCAGGGCGTAGACGCCGCCCACCATCGGGTTGAGCAGCACCAGCCCCAGCTGGGAGAGGGTGCTCCAGGCCAGCAGGCGCTTGAGGTCACTCTCCAGCAGGGCATACGCCAGGCCCAGCAGCGCACTGGCCAGGCCCACCCAGGCCAGCAGCGGCTGCAGCCCCGGCAGCTGGGCATTGAGGCGCAGCAGGGGACAGAGGCCGCCGGCCACCACCACCCCGGAGAGCAGGGCCGACACCTCCGCCGGCGCCTCGGCGTGGGTGCGGGGCAGCCACAGGCCGGAGAGGAACAGGCCGGACTTGGTGAGCAGACCCACCAGCACCAGGGCCAGGATCACGGCAAGTCCCCGCCCGCCGGCGGGCACCTCGGCCAGGCCGGTGAGCCGGAAGCTGCCCACCTGCAGATAGAGCAACGCCACGCCCAGCAGGTAGAGCGTCATCACGCTGTTGCTGATCAGCAGGTAGCGCAGGGCGATCCAGAGCTGGAGGGCATCCCGCTTCTGCAGGATCAGCAGGAAGGCGGTGATGCCCACCACCTCCAGGGCCACGTAGAGGCTCACCAGGTCGATGGCCAGGAAGGCTGAATTGAGCCCCCCCAGCAACACCGGCAGCAACACCAGGAAGGGGCCCGGCGGCAGGTGCCGCCAGCGGTCAAGCAACACGGCCAGCACCACCAGGCCGTTGAGCAGCAGGAAGGGGGCGGCCAGCTGGTCCACCTGCAGCTGCACGCCCAGCTCGCCGATCAGGTTGAGGTCAAGGCTGGCGCCGCCCCAGGCCCAGCCACCCACCGCCAGGGTGCTGAGGCCCGCCAGCAGGGCCAGCCAGCGGCCCAGGGAGGGCAGCAGGGCAGCGACGAAGGCTGCGGCAAAGGGAAACAGCAGCCAGGTGATCAGCAGGTTGTGCAGCGGGGACGGACTCACGGCCGAGGCTCCCGCACGGCAGCCGCCAGCTGCTCGAAGCTGGCCGTGTCGAGCAGGGGATCGAGGCGGGAGAGGCGGGAGAGCACCACCAGCAGCAGCGCCTGGATCGAGAGGCCGATCACGATCGCCGTGAGGATCACGGCCTGGGGGATGGGATCGGCCCAGCTCTGCTCCGGCCGCACGGCCAGGGCGAGCTCGGAGGGGCCCAGGATCGGCGTGCGCAGGCCAGGACGGGCGGCCACCAGCACGAACAGGGCCACGACACCGGTGCCGATCACGTCCATGGCCAGGGCGCGCAGGAAGAGGTTGCGGCGGGCCAGGAGGCCGGCGAAGCCCGCGAGCACGGTGATCAGCATCAGGGCCTCCAGCAACCGGAAGGGTTCAGGCATCACTGACGCAGGCTGCGGAGCTGGAGTGGCGCGAACCATAGGCACAGGGATCAGCCGTTGGGGCGGCCGGGCTCCTGCAGGAAACGCGGGGGCGGCAACGCCTCACCCCGGCCGTAGGCCAGCCAGCGGAAATCCCCGAGAGCATGGGGGTCCACCAGGCGCAGCAGGGCCTCACGCCGGGGCAGCAGCCGGGCCAGGCCGCCGGGATCGCCTTGCAGCCCATGCAGGCGCTGGGCCAGGCCGAGGGCCAGCAGGGCCTCCCCCTGGCGGCAACCGCCCAACCCCTGCCAGCCCGTGGCAGCGGCGGCCCGCTCCAGACTGTCGATGCAGAGGTGGGCGGTGAGATCGGCCGCGCCGGGATCCTGGAGGGGATCGGCGCAGGCCTGCTGGGCCTGATAGGCCATCAGGGTGCCGTTCGAGCGCTGGGGGGCGTAGTACCGCCAGGCCTCCAGGGCGTAGTCCACCACCAGCAGGGCGCCGACCGAAAGGGCAGCGGCGGCCTGGCGCAGCCAGGGCTCCAGGCCGGGGTGGAGTTCCGTGGCCCAGCCGGGCGGGCGCTGGGGGGAGGGGGGCAGCAGGCCGAGGGCTTGCAGGGCTTCGCCTGCGCCGGGCTCCAGGGGCTCGCCGGGCTGCAGCCGCAGCGAGGGCCCGGCTGGCTCACCCCCGTGCAGCGCCACATGCTGGCGGCGCCAGAGGGCCCCGTCCCAGACGATGCGCTCCACCGCCAGGGCGTCGAGCACCTCGTGGGCCAGCAGCACCCCCCGCAGCGGCGCCTGGGCCAGCTCGGCGAAGCTGGCCCAGCGGCAGGGCAGGGGGCAGCCGGCCAGCCGCTGGCGCTGGCGGGCCGCCATGCCGCCGTTGGGCTCCACGAGCACCAGCTCGGTGCGGGCGGCCAGCTCGGGCCAGCCGGACGCCAGGGCCGCCGCCAGGTCGGCCGCCAGCGAGCCCTCTCCGGGCCCGGCCTCCACCAGGGCCAGGGCCTGGTGGGGGGGCTGGCGGTGGGCGAGCAGCTGCAGCCAGTCGGCCAGCTGCCCGGCCAGCAGGTCGGCGAAGTCCGGGCCCAGGGAGGGGGCCGTGGCGAAGTCGCCGCGGGGGCCGATGCGCAGGCGGCCACTGCCGTAGGCGCCGTGCCCGGGGTCATGCAGCGCCCAGTCCATGTAGGTGCGGAAGGGCACGGCGCCGCCCTCGGCCTCGAGCCGCTGCAGCAACCACTCGGGAACGCCCACGCCGGATCAGCAACTCAGGGAGAATGCATCCTCCCTGGAGACACTGGATGGGTTGGGATCGCAAGCGTCGGGGTTCGGGCCTGCAGCAGGGGTGGCGGCCGATGCTGAAGCGGTGGCTGGCCGCCGCCCTGCTCACCCTGGTGTGCCTGCTGCAGGGGGTGGCCCCGGCCAGCGCCGCCGACAACCCGGAGCTGCTGCCCGACCACCCCACCCCGGTGATCGACCTGGCCCGCTCCTTCAGCGATGCCCAGCGCACCAACCTGGAGAACCAGCTCAGCCAGGTGGAGGCCGATACCGGCTGGAAACTGCGGGTGCTCACCCAGTACGAGCGCACCCCGGGCCTGGCGGTGCGCGACTTCTGGAACCTCGATGAGCGCAGCCTGCTGCTGGTGGCCGATCCCCGCGGCGGCAACCTGCTCAACTTCAACGTGGGCGATGCCCTGTTCGCCCTGATGCCGCGCACCTACTGGGTGGAGCTGCAGACCCGCTACGGCAACCAGTTCTATGTGCGCGACCACGGCGAGGACGGCGCGATCCTCGATGCCCTGGCTGCGGTGGAGACCTGCCTGGAGCGGGGCGGCTGCCAGGTGGTGCCCGGGCTGCCCACCGAGCAGTGGGTGCTCACCCTGGCCACCTCGATCCTGGGGGGCCTGATCGTGGGCTTTGTGGCCTATCCGCGCCAGCCCGGCAAAACGGTGGAATGGGCCTGGGTGCTGCTGCTCTCACCCCTGTGGGTGATTCTGTTCGGGGTGTTCGGCGTGGCGCCGATCGTGACCCGCACCAGCGACGTGCTGCCGCTGGCCCGCAATGCCCTGGGCTTTGCCGGGGCAATCGCGGCCGGCTATGTGCTGGCCCAGACGGTGCTGGGCCGGGACCGGCTCAAGGGCGGCGGTGAAGGGGAGGGCTGAGGCAGGGCCTCAGCTGCGGGGGCTCCGGGGACCGATGGACTCGAGAGCCTCCAGCTGGCAGCGCAGCGAGCCAGCCGGCACGCACTCGGCCTTGGGGGGCTCGGGCGGCTGAACAGGTTGCATGGCCACCATCTGGCTCGCCTGCTGGGCGCGCAGATTGGCCAGGTTCCACTCGTAGAAGCGACGCAGCTCGTCGTAGCGCTTCACCGGCTGGCCGTAGAAGCTGCGGCCGGCCATGGTGGGGAAGGAGGCCCACTCCGGCGCGAGGCGGTGGGCGAGCTCGGGGGAGAACAGGCCCTGATCAGCCAGGTGCAGGGCACCGCGGCGCTGCACGAGGTAGATGGCGGCCTGGTCCTGCACCTCAGGACCGAAGGCGTTGGGTCCCTGCAGGGGGAAGCCGAGGGAGCGGCTCACCATCGCCCAGGTGGGGGGCATGAACTGGTAGGCACCGGCGGCGGCACTGGCGTAGCCGGGGGTGCGGTTCACCCGGTTGGGGTGGCGGTCGAGGGAGTCGATCAGGCTGCCGCCGAACATGATCCGGTAGCCCACGTCCTGGCCGTTGGCCCAGGTGCCCTCGGCGTAGCGGATGGTGTTGAGCAGGGCGCGGCGCTCAGGGGTGATGGCGTACACCCGGCGAGAGGCCGGCGGCAGGTTGATGGTGCGCACCGCCTGGCGGTAGCTGGAGGGGGGGTAGGCAGCGGTGGCCACCTGAAGATGGCCGGCCCGCACGTCAGCGGCCCGGGCCGATCGCATCAGGGAAGGGTCGAGCAGGGGGCCGGCGACGACACCCAGGCAGGCAACGGCCTTGAGAGCAGCTGTTGTTTTGGCGAGCAACAAAGTCAAATCCAACAACAACCAGTTGGGCAGCAATTTGCCTAACAATCCCGCCGAACGCGATTGATACAGTGCCAATCACACAAGTGTCCACCTGTATCAGAAATGACGCTGGTCAGTTGAACTGATGATCACCACTGGGATTTGAGACCAATTAAAAACAGAATCGCCGATCGACTTAATCGCTAACGATCGGATCTGCTGATCAGCGATCTCTGCGACACGAATTCCACCAGCGCCAGGGCCGCCTCCAGGGCCCCTCCGCCGGGCAGGGGACCCTCGCTGGGGGGCAGCAGGGGTTGGTCGAGCTGCCAGTCGCCCGCTTCGAACTGCTCGCGGCTGAGCAGGCGGTGCCAGCCATGGCGCCGCAGGTCGCGCTCCAGCACCGGCGCCTCGGCGAAGCCGTCGCGGTGCACCAGGTGGATGCCCACGCCGTAGGTCATCGCCTCGCAGAAGCTGCTGTAGCCGGGCTTGGTGATCAGGCGGCCGCAGTGGCCCATCAGCTCCAGGGGGCGGATCTCAGCCGGCAGGGTGCGGCCGTTGGGCAGCGCGTCCAGCAGCGGGTCGTGGCCCAGGAACAGGTGCCGGGGCCAGCGGGCCAGGGGGGCGGGATCGAGCTGGTAGCCCAGGCCGCCGAAACTGAGCAGCACGTTGCGGTCGCGCTCGGGGTGCAGCTTCAGCTGGCGGGCCAGGGTGTCGCCATCGCAGCGGGGCTCGCCGGCGGTGAGGCCCACCCGCCGCTCCGGAAGTCCCCAGGCCATCGGCAGCGACAGCGGGCAGTGCAGCAGCAGCTGGCCGCGCCGGTAGAGCGCCAGGCAGTGCTCGGCCCAGGGGCGGAAGGCCTCACCCATCGGCCCGTAGATCGCCTCCCAGCCAAAGCTGGCCAGCCACACCAAGGGGGCCTGCAGCCGCTCGGCCAGCAGGGCCGCCGCGGGCGGCACATCGGCCAGCACCAGCACGGGCTCCTGCTGCCGCGCCAGCCAGGCCTGCTCGGCCGCCAGCTGCTCGGGCAGGCGCTGCTCCAGCAGCTCCAGGGCCTCCAGGGTGGCGGCGGGGTCGGAGCCGAGGGCATCGGCCTGGAGCACGCCCACATCCCACTGGCAGCGGCGCTGCTCCACGGGCAGTGGCCCGAAGGCGGTGGCCAGAAAGCTCGGCGGCAGGGCGGTGGACAGCACCAGCCGCCAGTCGGGCCGCAGCCGGTGCAGCTGGGTCAGCACGGAGGCCGTGCGCGAGCCGTGGCCGAAGCCATGGCTGCTGATGCAGGCGTAGATCAGCACGGTTCGGAGCAGAGGGAGCGGGGCTGGGGCGTGGGATCGGCCAGGGGCTCGCGCACCAGCAGGGTCTGCTCATAGATCAGCTGGCCGTCCAGGCCGTACCAGCGGTGGCTGGCGCGGCGCACGCGGGCGGCCCGGGGATCGGCCGGCGGCACCTCCAGCTCCACCCAGCTGAAGTGGCGTAGCTCCCGGCCCTGGGCGTCACGGCCGTGGCGGGGCACGCAGGCGGCATTCAGATACACGGTGCCCTCGCGGTCCACCACCAGGCTGCGGCGCTCCCCTGGCCGCGCTTGAGGGCGTGGTGCATGTGGCCGAAGGCCACCAGGGGCAGGGGCCGGCTGCGGCGGATCTGGCGGATGGCCAGGGCCAGGTCCTGGTCGCCCCAGTCGCAGGCCGGTTTCTTCCAGTCGCGGCCGCAGGGGTCGCCGGCCTCGCTGCCCAGGCCGCTGGGGCCGCAGTGGGCCAGCAGCACCAGGGGCTGGGCGGGATCGGCCAGGGCCGCCGCCGCCGTGATCCGCGCCGCCGAGGCCTCGAGGCTGTGGGGGCCGTAGACGGCGCGCACGGCAGGCGAGAGGTGGAAGCCGCCGCCGGCGGTGCCGGGCCGGCCCCCACCACCGCCAGGCCCTCGAACTGGCGCAGCCCCCAGCCGCAGTGCAGGGGCCCCAGGCCATCGAGCTGGCGCTGCAGGGTGCGGCCGCTGTCGTCGCGGCCGGTGTCGTGGTTGCCGAGCACGCAGGCGGTGGGCACGGCCAGGCGGCGCAGCTGGGCGGGGATGCGGGGCTTGCCGTCGCTGAGGTCGCCCACCAGCAGCAGGGCGTCCACGGCCAGGCGGCGCATCAGCTCGCCGTCGCGCTCATCCCAGGCACCATGCGGATCTCCCACCACCGCCAGGCGCCGGATCCCCATCTGCCACTGCCTAGGCTGAACCATCCTGCCCCGTAGAGGATCCCCGTTGGTTTTCGCGGCTGCCCAGAGCACAGCTCCAGCGCTCACACCGGCGGAGCTGCGGGCCGAGATCGAGCGGCTGCGGCGCGAGCGCAACGCCGTGATCCTGGCGCACTACTACCAGGACGACGCCATTCAGGACATCGCCGACTTCATCGGCGACTCCCTGGAGCTGGCCCGCAAGGCCGCCAGCACCACCGCCGATGTGATCGTGTTCTGCGGCGTGCACTTCATGGCCGAGACGGCCAAGATCCTCAATCCCACCAAAACAGTGCTGCTGCCGGATCTGGCCGCCGGCTGCTCCCTGGCCGACGCCTGCCCGGCCGACGCCTTCGCCGCCTTCCGCGCCGCCCATCCCGAGCACATCGCCGTGAGCTACATCAACTGCTCAGCGGCGGTGAAGGCCAACAGCGACCTGATCTGCACCAGCAGCAACGCCGTGGACCTGGTGAAGCAGCTGCCCGCCGATCGGCCGATTCTGTTCGGCCCGGATGAAAACCTGGGCCGCTGGGTGCAGGCCCAGAGCGGCCGGCCGCTCACCCTCTGGCCCGGCAGCTGCCAGGTGCACGTGGCCTTCAGCGAGCAGGCCCTGCTGCAGCTCAAGCTCGAGCACCCCGGCGCCGAGGTGCTGGCCCATCCCGAATGTCAGCAGCACCTGCTGGATCTGGCCGACTTCATCGGCTCCACCAGCAAGCTGCTGCATCGCGCCGAGGAGAGCCCGGCCCAGAGCTTCATCGTGCTCACCGAGCCGGGGATCCTGCACCAGATGCGGCTGAAGGTGCCCGGCAAACACTTCTTCGAGGTACCCGGCGCCGACGGCTGCAGCTGCAACGCCTGCCCCTACATGCGGCTGAACACCCTGGAGAAGCTGTGGCAGTGCCTCGATCGGATGGAGCCCGAAATCGTGATGGAGGAGGCGCTGCGGCTCAGGGCCCTGGCGCCGATCGAGACGATGCTGGCGATGAGCCGCTAGTAGCTGTAATCCGCCACGAACAGGCTGGCGTCGTCGGAGGGTTCGCTGCCGGGCACGTAGTCGCCGCGGCTGGCGGCGCCGTTGGCGCGGGCGCGGGCCAGCAGGGCCGCCTGGCCGGCCGCCAGGTCGCTGCCGCCCCAGTGGCTGAGGCAGGAGTGCTGCAGCGCCCGACCGAAGGAGAAGCCCAGGTGCCAGGGGGCGTAGCCCTGGCTGGCCGTCTGGTTGATCACGTTCAGGCAGAGGCTGGCGTCCTCCTCGCTGAGGCCGCCGCTCAGGAACAGGATCGCC
The DNA here is from genome assembly GCA_018399015.1 of Cyanobium sp. M30B3. Lineage (GTDB taxonomy): Bacteria > Cyanobacteriota > Cyanobacteriia > PCC-6307 > Cyanobiaceae > NIES-981. The sequence continues at coordinate 1,381,499 of CP073761.1, read as the reverse complement.
GGCACCGCCACCGGCACGCTGCGGCTGAGGGTGCGCACGGTGAAGGCGCCCACCTCCTCCAGGCTGGGGGGATCGGGGCAATCGGCGCCGGCCAGGGTCATCGAGGGCTTGAGCAGGCTGCCCTCCAGGAACACCCCGTTCATCGCCAGCGCTTCATAGGTGCTGCGCAGCACCCATTCCTGCACCGAGGCGGTGGTGGCGATGTCGTGGTCGCCATCCATCAGGATCTCGGGCTCCACGATCGGCACCAGCCCCTGCTCCTGCACCGTGCGGGCGTAGCGGGCCAGCCCCCAGGCGTTCTCCCGCACCGCCAGTTCGCTGGGGCAGCCCGTGGAGCTGATCTTCAGCACGGCCCGCCACTTGGCGAAGCGGGCCCCGCGCGCGTAATAGCGGGCGGCGCGCTCGGCCAGGCCCTTGAGGCCGGTGCACCAGCTCTCGCCCGCCAGTCCGCCCGCCAGGGGTTCCACCCCCTGGTCCACCTTGATGCCGGGGATGATGTCCTGCTGCTGGAACAGCTCCACGATCGGCGGCCCGCTGCGGCCGTCGGCATCCACGCTGTCCTGGAACAGGGTTTCCTCGAACAGGATCACGCCACTGATCTGCTCGCCCAGGCCGTGGGCCGTGGCCAGCAGGCTGCGGTAGGCGCGGCGGTGCTCCTCGGTGTTGTCCAGGCCGATCGCCGCGAAGCGCTTGCCGATCGTGCCGGTGGATTCGTCGGCGGCCAGCAGGCCCTTGCCGGCCGTGGCCAGGGCGGCAGCCGTGGCGGCCAGTTCATCGCGAAACGCATCCAGCGCCATGGCGGCAGCCCGGGGATCCCCCCCTGGCTAGGGGCGGCGGCGGCGGCCGTCAACGCTGCGGCGGTGAGCTGCGGCACAATCGCCGCGTGCGGTGCGGACCGCGACCCTGCCTAGGGTGCCGGGAGCCTTTTCCAATCCGTCCATGCGCACCGCCAGCTTCGCCAATGGCGACCGCATGCCCCTGCTGGGGCTGGGCACCTGGAAAGCGGCTCCGGGTGAGGTGGGGGCGGCGGTGCGGGAGGCGATCCGGCTGGGCTATCGCCACATCGACTGCGCCAGCGTGTATGCCAACGAGCCGGAGGTGGGGCAGGCGATCGGCGAGGCCATCGCCGCCGGTGAGGTGCGCCGCGAGGAGCTGTGGATCACCTCCAAGCTCTGGTGCAATGCCCACGGCCAGGCCAACGTGGAACCGGCCCTGCGCCGCACCCTCGCCGATCTGGGCCTGGAGTGGCTGGATCTCTACCTGATCCACTGGCCGGTGCCGATCAAGCCCGGCGTGGCCTTTCCCGGCAGCGGCGACGACCTGCTGCCCCCGGCGGCGCTGCCGCTGGCCGACACCTGGGCGGGCATGGAGGCCGTGCTGGAGCTGGGGCTCACGCGCCACATCGGCGTGAGCAACTTTTCCAGCCGCAAGCTGCAGGAGCTGCTCACCACTGCCCGCCATCAGCCCGAGGTGAACCAGGTGGAACGCCACCCCCTGCTGCAGCAACCGCAGCTGCTGGCTCACTGCGCCGCCGCCGGCGTGCATGTCACCGCCTATTCCCCGCTCGGCTCAGGCGACCGGCCGGCCGCGCTCAAGGGTGCCGATGAGCCGGTGCTGCTGGAGAACCCCGTGATCGGCGCAATCGCTGCGGAGCACGGCTGCAGCCCCGCCCAGGTGCTGATCGCCTGGCAGCTGCAGGGCGGCCTCTCCACCATTCCCAAATCGGTGAGCGCGGCGCGGCTGCGGCAGAACCTGGCGGCAGCCGATCTGCAGCTCACGCCCGCCGATCTGGAGCGGATCGCCGGGCTGGATCAACACCGCCGCCTGGTGGATGGCTCCTTCTGGCTGCTGGAGGGCAGCCCCTGGACGCTGCAGCGCCTGTGGGATGAGGGGTGGCCTGGGGATCCAGGGATCGTGAGCTCCGTACATTGATCACCCGGCGGATTCCCGGCCCATGCCCGATCGATCAGCAGACTGGTTGGAGCAGGGCCAGAGGGATCTTGAGCAGGCTGAACAATCGATGCAGGCCGGTCGCCACGAATGGGCCTGTTTCGCCGCGCACCAGGCAGCGGAGAAGGCACTCAAGGCCTTGAACCTCTCCCATGGTCAGCAGGCCTGGGGACATACCCTCACCCGGCTGTGGGCGGCGCTGGACAGCAGGACCTTTCAGGTCGCCCCGCCTGAGGATCTGGAAGACCGGTTGCGGCTGCTGGATGGCTTCTACATCCCCACCCGTTATCCCGACAGCTACCCGGAAGGCACACCGGGTGAGCATTTCGGCAGACTGCAGAGCGAGCAAGCCCTTGTCCATGCCGGAGCCATCGTCAGCTGGGTCCGTGTTGCACTGGCCAGCCCCAGCTGAGGTGCTGAGCCAGGCCTGCGACTGGGCCGAGTGCCAGCAGCGGGAGCATCCCGAGCTGCTGGCCCTGGGGGTGTTTGGCTCCTACGGGCGCGGAGATGCCGGCGTCGGCAGCGACCTCGACCTGGTGCTGATCCTGAAGGAGTGCCACGAACCGATCTGGGAGCGGTTGCGCCGTTGGGACACAGGCAATCTGCCGCTTGCCTGCGATCTACTCGTATACAGCCTGGAGGAATGGCTCACACTGCCGCAGTGGAACCCGAGGCTGGCGAAGGCCCTGCACAGCGACACCCGTTGGCTGCTGGGGACGGCCGGAAGCGACAGGCCACTGACCTGATCCCCCCATGCCCCTGCCCCCCGGCAGCCTGCTGGAACTCACGCCCCAGGGCCTCTACTGCCGAGCGGCGGCGGCCTGGATCGACCCCTGGCGGCCGGTACCCCGCGCCCTGATCACCCACGCCCATGCCGACCACGCCCGCCCCGGCTGCGGCGAGTACTGGGCGGTGGGCGCCAGCGAGGGGATCCTGCGCCAGCGGCTCGGCTCTGAGATCAACCTGCTGCCGGTGGACTACGGCCAGCTGCACCGCATCGGCGACGCGCGGGTGTCGTTTCATTCGGCGGGCCATGTGCTCGGCAGCGCCCAGATCCGGCTGGAGGCCGGCGGCGAGAGCTGGCTGGTGAGCGGCGACTACAAGCGCTGCGCCGACCCCAGCTGCGCGCCCTTTGAGCCCGTGCAGGCCAACGTGTTCATCACGGAGGCCACCTTCGGGCTGCCGATCTACCGCTGGCAGAGCGGTGCCGCGGTGGCCCGCGAGATCCTGCAGTGGTGGCAGGCGGCGCCGGAGCGGCCCTCGATCCTGTTCGCCTATGCCTTCGGCAAAGCCCAGCGGCTGCTGGCCGAGCTGGCGGCGATCGGCGTGGCCACGGGCGGCCAACCCGGCGGCGCAGGCAACGAGATCCTGTTGCACGGCGCCGTGGAGGCGCTGATGCCGGCCTACCGGGAGGCGGGGGTGCACTTGCCGCCCACCCTGCCGGCCAGCGCCATCCCCCGCGGCACATCCCTGGCGGGGCGGCTGGTGATCGCGCCGCCCTCGGCCCACCGCTCGCCGTGGATGAAGCGCTTCAAGCTGCCGCAGACGGCCTTCGTGAGCGGCTGGATGGCCGTGCGCGGCGCCCGCCGCCGCCGCGGCTATGAGCGCGGTTTCGTGCTCTCCGACCACGCCGACTGGCCCGGCCTGATCCAGAGCGTGAAAGGCAGCGGCGCCCGCCAGGTGTACGTGACCCACGGCAACAGCGATGGCCTGGCCCGCTACCTGCGCGAGGTGGAGGGGATCAACGCTGAGCCCCTGGAGGGAGCGTTCGTCGCCGAGCGCAGTGACGACATCGAGCCAGACGGGTCATGAGCCACAGACCCGGAGGCCTCTGAAGCGTCAGCGCTCTGCCAGCAGCCGCTGACACGGATCAGAATCCGTACCAAAGACGACGCCTTGAAGCACAGCGCTGTCGCGAAGCTTCACAAAACAGCCCACCATGATCCATGGGCCTCGCTCGCCAGATCGAACTCCTGCCCCGCCAGGCCGCCATGGCCGGCGCCACCCTGTTCAGCGCCCCCCAACCCAGCCACGAAACCCTGATCGCCGAGGTGAGCAGCGGCGCCCGCGGCGAACTGTTCTGCCACCGCCGCCAGACCGACCAGCTGATGGTGCTGCGCGGCGCCATCGACCTGATCGTGCTCCAGGCCGGCAGCCTGCGCCGCATCACCCTGCGGGAGGACGAACCCACCTGGGTGCGGATCCCGCCCGGGGTGCCCCATGGCGCCATCAACGGCGGCCGCCAGCCGGCCGTGGTGGTGAATGCCGTGCTGCGCCACGGCCCCAGCGACCCGCGCGACTACAGGCCCCGGCCCGTGCCCGCCGCCCTGGCGCCCGCCTGGGCCGCGCTGCTGGCAGCCTGAGGCAGCTGCAGCTCCCCACGCCATGGCCGGGCTTGACTTCGACGGCGACTACGGCCGCCAGTACGCCGCCACGATCCGCCAGTCGGTGCCGGGCTACGACACCCTGCTGCAGCTGGGGGCCAGCGCCCTGGCCGCCGCCTGCCCGCAGGCCGCCACGGCCCTGGTGGTGGGGCCTGGGCCCGGGGAGGAACTGGAGGGGCTGCTGCTGGCCCTGCCCCAGGCGCAGTTTTCGGTGGTGGAGCCCAGCGCCCAGATGCTGGCTGGCTGCCGCCAGCGGGTGGAGGTCCTGGGGGAGGGTGAGCGCACCCGTTGGTTCGCCGAACCCCTGGAGCACTGCGCCGCCCTGGCCGGCCAGCGCTTCGATGCGGTGATCTGCCACCACGTGCTGCACCTGCTGCCCCCCGAAGAGCAGGAGGTGCTGCTGCGTCTTCTCGCTGCCGCCGTGGCGCCGGGGGGCCACTTGCTGCTGAGCAGCTACAGCGAGGCTGCCGAACCCGAGGCATTGGAGCGGGTGCTGGCGGTGGCCCGCTGCCGCTGGCTGCAGCAGGGCGTGCCCGCCGACCGGGTGGAGCTGATCCTGGCCAGCCGCAACAGCCGCGTGTTCTCCCTCGACGCTGAGCGGCTGGCGGCAGGGCTGAGGGCAGCGGGCCTGGAGCCGCCGCTGCAGCTGTTCCAGGCCCTGTTCAGCCGGCTGTGGATCAGCCGCCGGCCGGCCTGAAGCGCCGCCTTTCCCAGGCCTGCAGCCGCCGGTCGGCCCCGAAGGCGATGCTGATCAGATCGAAGCGATCGGCCGCCAGCCGGCAGCCCACCTGCAGGCCGAAGGCGCCGGCCGGCAGCAGCTCCGGCACGGCGAACACCAGGCCGTCGACGCAGCCCGCCACCAGGGGCAGTCCGCCCCCGGGCAGCTCCTCAAGGACCAACCCCGGATCGAAGGGGTCGCAGGGCTCGGGCTGGGGGTCGTGGCTGGGCCAGGCCCCCGGCTCCAGGCGCTCCAGCAGCCCGGGCCAGCCCCGCTGCTCGGCCAGCAGCTCGTGCCAGGGCCGCTGAGGCCGGGACAGCTCGGCTGCGTCCGAGAGGCTGCAGCGGAACGGCACCGCCCCCACCGCGTCCAGCTGCCAGGTGGCAGAGCCATCCCCGGGCGTGTCTCCCCTGGGATCGCGCCGCCCCCAGAGCAGCACCAGCATCGAGCGGGAGCGCCAGTGCGGCCCGCGCTGAAACAGGTTCAGCTCATGGCCAAAGCGGCTCTGCCCCGGATCCACCACCAGGCTCGACTGGCCGCCGGCCCCCGCGAACTGCCAGCACTGGCCGGTGCTGTTGTAGCCAGCCCGGCTGAGGGGCAGGCGGCGGCGGCCATCCGGGGCGAACAGCAGGCCTGAGCCATCCCACACGCCGGTGTCGGCATCGCTGAAGCTGATGGCGTAGCAGGTGTGGTCGATCACCCGGCTGGGCTGCTCCAGGTCCAACACCCCTCGCTCGTCGCGCAGGAACCACTGGCTGCTGCCGCACCAGCGCCCCTGGAAGTTGCGGCGGTTCAGCTCCCACTGGCGGTCATGACCACTGCACCCAGGAGATCCGGCCATGGCAGATGGGGTCAGGTGCACGGAATCAGGCAGAGATGCTCACTGCTGGCGGAAGGAACGATGTCGAGACTGATGCGCTGATCGAAGCTGGCGAAGCAGCCGTCCTGGCTCACGGCCAGGGCCAACAGGTAGGCATCGGTGATCTGGCGTGGGCCCAACAGCCGCTCCCAGCAGATCAAACCCTCCTGCAGCAGGCTGATCGGCTCCGGCCAGAACACATGGCTGGAATGGCTGCAGGCTTCAGCCAGGCGGGCGGCTACCAGGGCAGCCGGCTGCACATTGGGGTAGGTCGGTTGGGCCATGATCCGCACCACGCCGTTCTCGGTGATCGGGCAGGTGGCCCACCCGTGCTCGAGCTGTCGTTCCAGCCAGCGGGTGGCGGACCGGTGCAGCAGATGGCCCTGATCCAACAGGGCGATCAACACGTTGATGTCGAGCAGGGCCCGGCCCATCAGATGCCGGCCTCATCCCGCAGCTGATCGATCTGTTCGTTGGTCACCACCGCCCCGGCCTGGGGCCGGAAGGGGCGAAATCCAGCCACGGTGACGGTTGTCCCGGCCGCAGCCTGGCCCGTGGAGGCCGCACCGCTGAGGGCAGCCCGCAACAGGCGCGACACCATCTGGCCCGCCGTCGTGCCCTGCCGGCGCGCCAGCTCCCGGGCGGCCGCCAGCACATCGTCTTCGATGTCGAGCGTGGTTCGCATCTACTCATTTGGCATCAATTCATTTTACATCAGTGCATCAGGACATCCGGCGAGCGCCGTAGAAGGGTGGAATGACAGGAGAATCGGCACCATGCGCCGCTTCGCCGCCCTCTACAGCGCCCTGGATGCCAGCAGCGGCAACAACGCCCGGGTGGCGGCGCTGGTGGCCTTCTTCGCGGCGAGCGCGCCGGCCGATGCCGCCTGGGCCCTGCACGTGCTGCTGGGCAAGCAGGGCCGCCGCCTGATCACCGGCCGCCGCCTGCGTGAAATCTGCCTGGAGGGCTCCCCCCTGCCCGACTGGCTGTTCGACGACTGCTACGCCCACGTGGGCGATTCGGCCGAGACGATCGCCCTGCTCTGGCGGCAGGTGGCCGGAGACGCCCCGGGGCCGGAGGCCAGTCCTGCCAGGCCCGATCCCGACCGGGAGCCAGCCCACCAGCCCCTGCAGCACTGGATGGAGCAGCTGCTACCCGCCGCCGCCGCCCTCGACGGAGCCGAGCAGGCAGAGGCGGTGCGCCGGCTGTGGCAGGGACTCGACCCGGCCGAACTGCTGGTGGCCAACAAGCTGCTTACCGGCGGCCTGCGGGTGGGCGTGGGCCAGGGGCTGGTGCTGCGGGCGCTGGCCCAGCTCAGCGGCCTGGAGGAGGCGCTGCTGCAGCACCGGCTGATGGGCGGCTTCCGTCCCAGCGCCGAGGCCTACCAGGCCCTGCTGGCCCCCGCCGAGCAAGGCGAAGCGGTCCCCAGCCGGCCCTATCCCTTCTTTCTGGCCTCGCCGCTGGAGCTGGAGGCAAGCGGCGATTCGGCAGCGGCTCCCCTGGGCGGCCCCGCCAGCGCCTGGCTGGTGGAGTGGAAGTTCGACGGCATCCGCGGCCAGCTGATCCGCCGCGCCGGAGAAGCCTTCCTCTGGAGCCGCGGCGAGGAGCTGATCAATGCCGCCTTCCCCGAGCTGCTGGCCGCCGCCGCCGCCCTGCCGAACGGCACCGTGCTCGACGGCGAGATCCTGGTGTGGCCGCTCGAGGCCGGGCAGCCGGCGCCTTTCGCCCAGCTGCAGCGGCGCCTGGGCCGCAAGGCAGCGGGCAAGAAGCTTCTGGCCGAATGTCCAGCGGCGTTCGTGGCCTACGACCTGCTGGAGCAGGGGGGCGACGACTGGCGCCAGGCACCCCTGAGCCAGCGCCGCGCCGCCCTGGAGGCCCTGATCCAGCAGCTGCCGCAGGCGACACCCACGCCTGGCGCCGGGCTCCTGCGCCTCTCCCCCCGCCTGCCCCTGACGGCCTGGGAGCAACTGGAGCCGCTGCGCCAGCAGGCCGCCGCCGCCGCCGCCGAGGGACTGATGCTCAAGGCCCTCGATTCGCCCTACCTGGCCGGCCGCAGGCGCGGCCACTGGTGGAAGCACAAGCGCGACCCCTTCACGCTCGATGCCGTGCTGCTCTACGCCCAGGCCGGCAGCGGCCGCCGCGCCAACCTGTTCACCGACTACACCTTCGGGCTGTGGGACCGGTCCCCCGCTGCCGGCAACCAGGCCGGGGATGACAGCGCTGCCCAGACCCCGCCCCAGCTGGTGAGCTTCGCCAAGGCCTACTCCGGCCTCGACGACGCCGAGATCACCGCCCTCGACCGCTGGATCCGCAGCCACACCACCGAGCGCTTCGGGCCGGTGCGGGCGGTGCAGCCGCTGCAGGTGTTCGAGCTGGCCTTCGAGGGCCTGCAGCGCTCGACGCGCCACAGGAGCGGCATCGCCGTGCGCTTCCCCCGCATCGCCCGCTGGCGCCACGACAAGCCGGCCAGCGAAGCCGACAGCCTGGCCACCGCCCTGGCGCTGCTGGAACCCTGAGCAGCGCTTCCGGAAGCTCACGCCCGCTCCATCGCAACTTCGAAGACAGGTCCCCGCTGACAGGTCCCCGCAACTCCCCAGGCGGCTGCTTCGGAGGAAGTGCGGGCGCCACCAGCAGCTGGAGGCGCAGGCCGAGCGGATGGCAAGCCGACGCAAAACGCAGGCCCGGATCCAGCTCGTCATCATGGACAGAGCACCCCGACGGCGTCCATGCCCCCTCCCATGCCAGCGGGCCAGGCCCTGGGGCGGCGCGATCGCCAGCCGGAGGTGATGGATCAGCCCGGCCTGGATCCGGCCGAACACGCCCGTGCCCTGGCCGGGCTGCGGCGCATCAATGGCATCAGCGGCCTGGCAGGCAGCCTGCTGGCGCCGATCGAGGACCTGGCCCGGCGCCGCCCCGGCGCGCCGCTGCGGGTGCTGGAGCTGGCCTGTGGTGGCGGGGACACCGCCATCGACCTGGCCCTGCTAGCGAGGCGCCGGGGCCTGAACCTGGAGCTGCGCGCCTGCGACCTCAACCCGGAGGCGGTGCGGATCGCCCAGGCCAATGCCCGCCGGCGCGGCGCCGCGGTGGAGCTGTTCTGCGCCGATGCCCTGGCAACCCCAACAGCCGATGCGGCGGATACGGCCGATGTGGTGTTCTGCTCCCTGTTTCTGCACCACCTCCCCAACGCCGATGCTGAGCGGCTGCTGGCGCTGATGGCCCAGCGGGCCCGCCACCTGGTGCTGGTGAACGACCTGATCCGCAGCCGCCTGGGCTACGCCCTGGCCTGGGCCGGCACCCGCCTGCTCAGCCGCTCCTGGGTGGTGCACACCGATGGGCCCCTGTCGGTGCGGGCGGCCTTTCAGCCGGCGGAGGTGCTGGCCATGGCCGAGCGGGCCGGCCTGGCGGGGGCATCGCTGCAACGCTGCTGGCCCGAGCGTTACCTTCTGCGCTGGGAGCGCCCCTGAACGGGCGGGAGCGCCACTCGATGCAGGAGCGCCACCCGATGCTCGAGAGCCCTGAACACTGGGAGGCCGTGGTGGTGGGGGCGGGGCCGGCCGGAGCCCTGGCGGCCCTGCAGCTCGCCCGCCAGGGAGTGCGGGTGCTGCTGGTGGAGAAGCGGACCTTTCCCCGCTGGAAGGTGTGCGGCTGCTGCCTCAATGCCCAGGCCCAGGCGGTGCTGGCGGCGGCGGGGGCGGGCGCGCTGATCGACAGCCAGGGCGGGGTGCCCCTGCGGCGGCTGCAGCTGGGCCACCGGGGCCAGCGGGCAACACTCACCCTGCCGGATGGGCGGGCCCTCTCGCGGGAGCGGTTCGACCAGGCGCTGGTGCAGGCCGCGGTCGACGCCGGTGCCCACTTCCGGGAGAGCACCACCGCCCGCCTGGGCCCGGCCGACCCGGAGGCACGCACCCTGACGCTGCAGCGGCATGGCAGCCCCCAGATCCTGGCGGTGCGGGCGCAGGTGGTGCTGGTGGCCGCGGGCCTGGCCCACCGCTGCCTGCCTGCCGGCGAGGGCGGTGCCCCGGTCATCCAAAGCCACGCCCGGATCGGGGCAGGCTGCGTGCTGGCCGCGCCGGAGGCGCCCTATCCGGCCGGCAGCATCCACATGGCCATCGCGCGGCAGGGCTACGTGGGGCTGGTGCGGCGGGAGGACGGCCAGCTCAACCTGGCGGCCGCCTTCGATCGCCAGGCCCTGCAGACTCCAGCCGGCCCGGAGTGCGGGGGCGCAGCAGCGGCGGCCCGAGCCGTGCTCAGCAGCGCCGGCTTTGCCATTCCGGCCGGGCTGGAGCAGGCGCGCTGGCAGCTCACCGCCGCCCTCACCCGCCGGGCCCCGGTGGTGGCGGGGGAGCGCTTCCTGGTGCTGGGGGATGCGGCGGGCTACGTGGAGCCGTTCACCGGGGAAGGGATGGCCTGGGCCCTCACGGCCGGCGCCGCCGCCGCACCTGTGGTGCTGGCGGGGCTGGCGGGCTGGAGTCCGGCCCTGGAGCGGCGCTGGCAGCGGGAGCTGCAACGGCGGGTGGGCCGCCGCCAGCGGCTCTGCCGGGGTCTGGCCCTGGTGCTGCGCCAGCCGGGGGCCACCGCCCTGGCCTTTGCCCTCAGCCAGCGGCTGCCGGCCCTGGCCGAAGGGCTGGTGGGCCAGCTCAACCACGTGGCCATCCCCTCCCGTCCGCTGACGCCATGCCCCTGACGATCCGCGGCCTGGGCACTGCCGTTCCGTGCCAGCAGGTGAGCCAGGCCGATGCCATCGCCCTGGCCGAACGGGTGAGTGCGGCCAGCGGCAGCCGGGCCGCGCTGCTGCGCCGGATCCAGCGCCGCACCCAGGTGCGTCAGCGGGGCAGCGTGCTCGCCCCGCACAACGCCGCCCAGCTGCCGGCGAGCGAGCGGCTGCCGTTCTATGGCAGCCAGAGCCCCACAACGGCGGCGCGGATGGCCGCCTTCGCCCGCCATGCCGCCCCCCTGGCCCTGGCTGCGGTGCGCGCTGCCCTGGCCGAGGCGGCAATCGAGGCACACCGGATCACCCATCTGATCACCGTGAGCTGCACCGGCTTCCAGGCACCGGGCGTGGATCTGGAGCTGATCAGCGAGCTCGGCCTGGATGCGGGTGTGCAGCGCACCCACGTGGGTTTCATGGGCTGCCACGGCGCCCTCAACGGACTGCGGGTGGCCCAGGCCTTTGTGGAGGCCGATGCCGAGGCGGTGGTGCTGCTCTGTGCGGTGGAGCTGTGCAGCCTGCACCTCTATTACGGCTGGGACCCCGAGAAGGTGGTGGCCAACGCCCTGTTCGCCGATGGGGCCGCCGCCCTGGTGGCCACCGCCAGGCCCGCCAAGACCAGTCCTGCCCTTAGCCCCGGCCCCGGTTTCACCCTGCTCGCCTCCGGTTCCACCGTGATCCCCCACACCGCAGAGTTGATGCACTGGCGGATCGGCGACCACGGCTTCGAGATGGGGCTCTCGCCGCGGGTGCCGGAAGCGGTGGCCGGCCAACTACGGCCCTGGTTAGAGCGCTGGCTACACCCCCGGGGCCTGGAGCTGGCGGACATCGCCAGCTGGGCGATGCACCCCGGCGGCCCCCGCATCCTGCAGGCCTGCGCCGCCGCCCTCCAGCTGGAGCCTCAGCAGCTCGCCGTGTCCCAGGCCGTGCTGCAGGAGCACGGCAACATGTCGTCGGCCACGGTGCTGTTCATCCTCGATCGCCTGCGCCGGGCATCGGCCCCGGGCCCGTGCCTGGCCCTGGCCTTCGGGCCCGGGCTCTGCGCCGAGGTGGCCCTGCTGGCGTAGGTAGCCAGAGGCCCTGCCAACCCCGGAATGGAGCTCACGCCCCGGCGGTCCATCGATCACGATGAATTCGCTCGACGCGGCCGCAACCACTGGGCCCCGGGCCAGGGTGAGTTCTGTTCCGGTTCGAGGCCATTCCCGGGATGAGCCAGGTGCGGCACCACCGCCACAACCACAACCACAACCTCGATCTCGTCCTCGCTCCGATCGAGGCCTGGTTTGCCCAGCAGGGCTGGACGCCGATGGGCTTCCAGCGCCAGGCCTGGCAGGCCTACCTGGCCGGCGAGAGCGGCCTGATCCAGGTGCCCACCGGCTCGGGCAAGACCTACGCCGCCGTGATGGGTCCGATCGCCGAGATGCTGCACCTGGCGCCACTCCAGGCGTCCGCCATCCCCGCCAACTCTTCCGGCAACCCCGCCAGCTTTTCCGGCGACGCCCTCGGCGACGCCCTCAATTGCGATCTGGGGAAGTCTGTACAGACCGTACAGAAACCCGGACAGCCGCCACAACCAACGACCCTCGCCGCCCTGCCAGGCACGCCGCCCAGGGGGCTGCGCCTGCTCTACCTCACCCCTCTGCGGGCCCTCAGCCGCGACCTTGCCCTGGCGATCCGGGAGCCGATCGAGGCGATGGGCTGGCCGCTGCAGGTGGCGATCCGCAACGGCGACACCAGCAGCCACGAGCGCAGCAAGCAGCTGCGCAGCCCACCCCAGATCCTGATCACCACGCCCGAATCGCTCAGCCTGCTGCTGGCCAATGGCAAGGCGCCCGAGCTGTTCGGCGCCTTGCAGGCGGTGGTGCTCGACGAGTGGCACGAGCTGATGGGCAGCAAGCGCGGGGTGCAGACCGAGCTCTGCCTGAGCTGGCTGCGGCAGCTGAGGCCGGGGCTGCGCACCTGGGCGATCAGCGCCACGATCGGCAACCTGGAGGAGGCGGCCCGGGCGGCGGCGGGCCTGGGAGGCGGGCCTGGGGCGGCAGCCGGCCCGGAACCCCGCATCATCACCGCCGACATTCAGCGCGCCACGGCGATCCGCTCGCTGTTGCCCGACTCGATCGACGGCTTCCCCTGGGGCGGCCACCTGGGCCTGCGCATGTATGAGGAGCTGGTGGCGGGGCTGGATCCGGCGGTGAGCACCCTGCTGTTCACCAACACCCGCAACCAGGCCGAGCGCTGGCACCAGTGCCTGCGCTTCGCCTGCCCGGAGATGGAGGGCGCCCTGGCCCTGCACCACAGCTCCATCGACCGCGCCGAGCGCGAGGCGATCGAGGCCGGTGTGAAGGCGGGCACGCTGCGCTGGGTGGTGTGCACCAGCTCCCTGGATCTGGGGGTGGATTTCCAGCCGGTGGAGCGGGTGGTGCAGATCGGCTCGGCCAAAAACCTGGCGCGGCTGCTGCAGCGGGCCGGCCGCAGCGCCCACAGCCCGGGGGGCAACTCGCAGGTGCTGTTCATGCCCACCAACGCCCTGGAGCTGCTGGAGGTGAGCGCCATGCGCCGAGGCCTGAGCGAGGGGCTGGTGGAGACGCGCCGGCCGCCCCAGCTGGCGCTGGATGTGCTGCTGCAGCACCTCACCAGCCTGGCCTGCGGGCCGGGCTTTGAGCCCGAAAGCGAGCTGGCCGCGGTGCGCAGCGCCTGGAGCTTCCGGGAGCTGAGCGAGCAGCAGTGGCACTGGTGCCTGGAGTTTCTGGAGCACGGCGGCCAGTGCCTGGGGGCCTATCCCCGCTACCGCAAGCTGGTGCGTTGCCGGCTGGAGCCCGACGGCAAGCTGGGCGAGGAGCCAGCGGCTGCGGATGAGCCCTTCCGCTTCCGCGTGCTCGACAAAGCCATCGCCCGCCTGCATCGCTTCAACATCGGCACGATCACCGCCGACCGCTCAGTCACGGTGCGCTTCGTGCGCGGCGCCGTGATCGGCCACGTGGAGGAGACCTTCATCGGCCGGCTCAAGCCGGGGGATGTGTTCTTCTTCGCCGGACGCCAGCTGGAGTTCGTGCGCCTGCGGGAGATGACCGCCCAGGTGAAGGCCACCACCAGGAAGAGCTCCGCCGTGCCGGCCTGGGCCGGCGGCCAGATGGCCCTCTCCGATCTGCTCAGCCAGCACCTGCGCGCCGAGGTGGACCGCTGTGCCCGCGCCCTGGCCGGTGATGCCGACTCCGACTCCGACTCCGACAGTGATCTCGACACCCCCGAGCTGCGGGCCCTTGCACCCCTGCTGCGCCGCCAGGCCGACCTCTCCAGCCTGCCCCGCCAGGAGGAGTTCCTGGTGGAGCTCTGCCGCAGCCGCGAGGGCAGCCACCTGTTCGCCTTCCCGTTTGAAGGGCGCTTTGTGCATGAGGGCATCGGCTTCCTCTGGGCCTGGCGCCTGGCCCGCCACCGCCCCAGCACGGTCACCGTGTCGGTGAACGACTACGGCTTCGAGCTGCTGGCCCCCAAGGGCTACCCCTTCGACGAGCTGCTGGAGCTCCACGGCGACGACCTGCTCGACTGCACCGACCTGGCCGGCGACCTGGAGCAGGCGGTGAACCTCTCCGAGCTCTGCCGGCGCCGCTTCCGCGCCATCGCCCAGGTGAGCGGCCTGATCACCCAGGCCATGCCCGGCCAGGCCAAAACGGGCGGCCAGCTGCAGATCAGCGCCGCCCTGCTGTTCGACGTGTTCCAGAAGCACGAGCCCGGCCACCTGCTGCTGGAGCAGGCCCGCCGCGAGGTGATCGAGGAGCAGCTGGAGCTGCCGCGCCTGCAGGCCGCCCTGGAACGCCTGGCGGCCAGCCGCTGGCTGCTGGAGCGCACCCCCCGCCCCGGCCCCCTGGCCTTCCCCCTGCTGGTGGAGCGGCTCAACAACCGCATGAGCAACGAGTCGGTGCTGGAGCGGGTGCAGCGGCTGATCGCCGAGGCGCAACGGGCGGAAGCCGGCCCGGGCTGACCCGCTCATCGTGCAGCAGACGAGGCGGCCAGCTCCAGCGCGGCGGTACGGCTGGCGCAGAAGTCCACCCCCCCATAACGGGCGATGCCGAAGCGGGTGAGCCGGTCGCGGTAGTGGGGTTGGGGAGCCGCGATCAGCACCTGGCGTCCCTGCTGCGAGGCATCGCGGCAGAGGGCGTCAATGGCCAGCGATGCTGTCACCCCCAGGTGGCTGACGGCACTGAGGTCGAGCACCAGGCAGGCATAGACGTCACTGTCGTTGAGCAGTTGGGTGAGATAGCGGCTGGCACCGAAACTCAACGGCCCCTCCAGGCTGAGCAGCACCACACGGCTACCGGCCTGTTGCAGCAGCTGCCGTTCCTGGGAACTGAGCACCCCACCGTCGTCGTCGTCCGCGGAAACACGGCGACTGGCTCGGCTCAGAGCATCGCTCTGATCCTTGATGGTCACCACATTGGCGATCGACACGCCGATCACCACAGCGGTCACGAGGTCCCAGAACACGGTGAGCAGCAGCACCAGCCACATCAGACCGGTGGCCTTCCAGGAGATGCGCGGCGCCCGTTGAAGGAAGTTCCAGTCGATGATCTCCAGCCCCACGTGCAGCAGGATTCCCCCCAGCACAGCCAGGGGAATCCCGGCAGCGAGCCGCCCGGCCCCAAGGGTGACCAGCAGCAGCACCACGGCGTGCACCATGCCCGAGAGGGGGGTGCGGCCTCCAGCCTGCACGTTGGTCACGGTGCGCATCGTGGCGCCGGCTCCGGGCAACCCACCCAGCAGAGCGGCGGCCATGTTGCCGAGGCCCTGCCCCACCAGCTCGCGATCGGACCGATGCTGGCTGCGGGTGACGTTATCGGCCACCAGGGAGGTGAGCAGCGAATCGATCGACCCGAGCACCGCCAGGGTGATGGCGTACCCACCCAGCAGGCGCAGATCGTCAAACCGCAGCTGCGGCCAACGCAGGGTTGGCAGCCCCTGCGGGATGGCCCCGAGCCGGGGCAGCGCCGCTTCCGGCAGCAGGGTGCTGAGGGCCGTGATCAGCAGCAGGGCCAGCAACGGTGCCGGCAGCCAGTGGTTCCAGCGCCTGGGATACCAGCGCACCACCACAAAGGTGAGCGCACCGAAGAGTGCCGCCAGACCGTTAAACCGCGGCAACTCCCCCGGCAGGGCCGCGAGCAGCTGTGGAATCGATCCGCGCAGGTCGAGCCCCAGCAGCACCGGCAGCTGCAGCACCACCACCATGGCGCCAATCCCCGACATGAACCCGGAGATCACCGAATAGGGCATCTGCACGATGTACTGGCCGAGGCGCAGCAGACCGAACAGCACCTGCAGCGCCCCCGCCACCAGGGCCACCGTGAAGGCCATCGCCAGGGCGGAATCGCTGCCGTAGCGGCTTGCCATGGCCGTGATGATGCCGGCCATGATCACGGTCATCGGGCCAGTGGGGCCGGACACCTGGGCCGGGGTTCCGCCGAGGGGTGCGGCCACGAAGCCGAGCACGATCGCCCCCCACAGGCCGGCAATCGCACCTGCGCCGGAGGTGAGCCCGAACGCCAGCGCCAGCGGCAGGGCCACCACGGCCGTGGTGATGCCGCCGGCCAGATCTCCGCGCCAGTTGTGCAGCACCCCCCGGGTCCAGCTGCTGCCGGAGCGCCATACCCTGCCCATTGGAGGCTCCCGGAACGGCGAGCGCATGCTGGTGGGCGGCAACTCCTGCCACCCTGAACTCCAGAACGGCAACAGGCAAGCGCTGCGGCCAGGGCGGGCGCAATGAATCCAGACCATGAACAGACCAGGTGCGTTGCAACGGCGTGGAGCTGCACGTAGAAAGGCGAGGCAGCGGCCCGAAGCTGCTGTTCTGCAACGGCTCCGGCACCTCGGTGGCCTCCAGCCAGGGGCTGCTCGAGCGCTGGGTCCAATCCTTTGAACTTCTCTGCTTCGACTACCGGGGGATGGGCGCCAGCGCGCCGGTGAGCCAGCCCTACGCGATGGCCGATCTGGCCGCCGACCTGCTGGACCTGCTCGATCAGCTGGGCTGGCGGCAGTGTGCCCTCCTTCCGGCCCGACTCCCTGGCCGCCCTCTGCGGCGCCCACCCCAGCGCGGTCGAGAGCGGCGAGCAGGCGCGGGGCCGGCAGCTCCAGCTCGAAGCCCGCAGCCATCACGACGTGCTGGAGCTGCCAGGCGGCGGAGGCGACGTCAGCATTGCGGTATCCGCGCGCCTGCTCCGGCAGCCAGGTTCCGATGACCTCCTTCCTGCGCATCCGGCCGCTGCAGCGGGACGACGTCGCCGCCGTGACCGACTGGGCCCGCCAGGAGGGCTTCGCCCCCGGCAGCGGCGATGTGGCCATCTATCGCCACACCGACCGCCAGGGAATCTGGGTGGCCTGGCTGGGGAGCGAGCGGATCGGCTGCATCACCGGCGTGCGCTACAACGCCGCCTACGGCTTCCTCGGCCTCTACCTGGTGCGGCCTGCATGGCGCGGCCGGGGCTACGGCCTGCAGCTCTGGGAGCACGCCCTGGAGCACCTGGCCGATCTGCCCTGCGTCGGCCTGGAGGCGGCGCCGGATCGCATCGACGACTACGCCCGCTGGGGTTTTGCGCCCGCCTCCCCCACCACCCGCTGGCAGGGCATCAGCGACGGGAGCATCCCCGCCGCGGCCGCAGCGGGGGACTGGCAGCTGCTGGAAGGGGAAGCCATCCCCGAGCGGGCCGTGCAGTGCTTCGACGCCCAGCGCGAACCCAGCCCCCGCCCCCACTTCCTCAGCCAGTGGCTGCACCACCCGGCCGGATCGGTGCTGGCCCTGATCGATGGCGCAGGCGAGTGCCACGGCTTCGGGCGCATCCGCCCCTGCCTGCTGGAGCGCGGCGAGGGCTGGCGTATCGGTCCGCTGATGGCCGAAACGCCCGAGGCGGCCGACCGACTGCTGCAGGGTCTGCTGCACCGCCACCCGGGCGTGGTGCTGATTGACGCGCCGGGCGCCAACACAGCAGCGGCGCCGCTGCTGCAGCGGCTGCGGTTCCGCCCGGTGGGCACCACCCTGCGCATGTACCGCGGCGAGGCACCGGCGGTGTCGCTGCGGGATGTCTACGGCCTCGCCTGCCTGGAGCTGGGCTAGGCCGGCCGGCAGCCAGCCCACGCGGTGTCGCCATCAATCGCGATGGCGCCGGGGGTGGCCTGCCTGGACTACCAGGGCAGCACCTCACCATTGGCGTGCCGGAAGGTGCCGCTGGTCTCCAGGGTGAGGCTGTCGATGCGGGCCAGCAGACCCCGCACACTCGCTTCGGGGCTGATGCCCTGGGGGTTGAAGTTGATCATGCGGGTGCGCACCAGGCCCGGATGCAGGATCGCCACGGCGATGCCGCGGGGCTTGAGGTCGATGGCCAGCGATTTGCCGGCAATGTTCAGCGCCACCTTCGACATCCGGTAGCCGTAGGAGCCGCCGGAGCTGTTGTCGTCGATTGAGCCCATGCGGCTGGTCATCAGCGCCACCTTCGCGCCGCGGCGCAGTTGCTCCAGCAGGGCCCGCACCAGCAGCAACGGTGCCAGGGCATTCACCTCGAACTGGCGGCGGATGCCCTCGGGATCGAGATCCTCCAGGCCCATCGACTGCAGGATGCCGGCGTTGAGGATCAGCCCATCCAGCGGCACCCCGTGCAGGCGGCTGGCCAGCGCGGCGATGGCGGCCTCGCTGGCCAGGTCGATCCCCGCCTCAATGGACACACCCAGGGCCTCCAGCTCGGGGGACGGCGTGCGGCACACCGCAATCACCTGATCGCCGCGGGCCTGCAGTTGGCGGCAATACTCGAGGCCGATGCCGCGGTTGGCTCCGGTCACCAGAAACGTGGCCATGGGGTCAGCGCAAACAGGGAGTCAGGCGTTCAGGATCGGGCAAGCAGGTTCGTGGACACCATCCAGCACCCCTGGCCCTCCACAGCCAGTGCAGGTCTATCGCTGCAGCTCGTCCAGTGGCGCCGGCAGTGGCGCCGGCAGCTGCACCCACACCGTGAGCCGGGCGATGCGCCGGGGCGGCTCGCTGGTCATGGTGGTGCAGGGTGATGG
Organism: Cyanobium sp. M30B3; assembly: GCA_018399015.1. Lineage (GTDB taxonomy): Bacteria > Cyanobacteriota > Cyanobacteriia > PCC-6307 > Cyanobiaceae > NIES-981. The sequence continues at coordinate 1,362,837 of CP073761.1, read as the reverse complement.
CTGGGGGAAGCGGCTCAGGAGTTCTCGAGGCGCTTCACGATGAAGGCCATCAGGCCCAGGGAACCGGCCAGGGCAACCAGCAGGGCGATCGTCATCAACAGCCAGGGGAGTTCGTCGCCCATTCTCCCCTCCACGCAACCGGCTCAGGCGGCCACCAGCCAGCGGCCGGCCGCCGCCAGCCCCATGGCCAGAAGCAGCCCACCCCAGCGGCCCGCCCCCGCCGGCAGGAAACGGGGGATGAGCAGGCCGGTGCCCAGGACGCCCACCAGGGCAGCGGCGCTCTGGCAGAAGGCGAGCACATGGGGGTCGGCCTGCCAATGGGGCAGGGTGTCCAGGCCGAAGCTGACGGGCAACACCAGCCCGGCCTCGCCCATCCCCAGCGGCAGGTGACGCGCCAGCAGCAGGGCCCACAGAAGCGGCAGCAGGGCGTAGAGCAGGGCATGGGGCAGGCGCAGCAGCCGGCGCAGACCCAACCAGCCCAGGGCCGGCACGGCCAGGGCCAGCAGGCCGAAGGCGAGCCTCGGCAGCAGCGGCCCGGCCTGCAGGCTGGCGGGTGCCAGGGGCAACCAGCCCAGCAGCCGCTGCCAGTGGTGCAGACAGATGCCCCCGGCCAGCACGAGCAGCAGCCCCGCCTCACCGGCGGGGGTCCATGTCGCGCTGCAGGTCGGCGGCGGGGGGCCGCAGGCGCAGCTGCACCGAGCGATGCGGACAGGCCGCCGCGCAGGTGAAGCAGAGCACGCAGTTGCGGTTGTCGGCCAGGTGGGCCGGATGGGTGCCGAGCGGGCAACCGGCGGTGGCCAGCCCCTCCCCTTCCGCCGGCCCGCCCTTGAAGCAGGCGTAGCTGCTGCAGCTGCCGCTGCAGGTGCCGGCCTGGGCCCGCAGCTCGGTGATCGCCAGCTTGGCGAACAGGCCGTTCATGCCCCCCACCGGGCAGAGGTAGCGGCACCAGAAGCGCTTCTCGAACAGCAGCGAGCCCACCACGGCGCCAGCGGTGATCAGCAGCAGCAGGCAGCTGCTCAGCCAGGCGGTGTTCTCCAGGTTGCACAGCTCCTCCCAGAGCAGGATCGCCGCGAAGCCACCCGCCAGCAGCGGCGCCGCCCAGCGGTCGCTGTCCCCCCGCGGCCAGATGCGGGGCCGCCAGCCCAGGGCGGCCGCCAACCGCTGGCTGATCGTGCCCCACACCATGAACGGACACACCGCACACCAGGCCCGCCCCACCAGGGGATAGGCCAGCAGGATCAGCGGCCACCACCAGGCCCAGAAGAGGTTCAGGGCACCGTTGTGGGCCCGGTCCTGGGGGCCCAGCCACAGCCACAGGTTCACCAGCACGAACACCCAGCTCACCAGGCCGAACAACAGCAGGTTCCAGAGCCCGGGTGCCCGCAGCCACTGGCGCAGGCGCGGCCGCCAGCGGAACAGATCAAAGCGCAGACGGCTGGCGCGGTTGCCGGTCCAGAACACGTCGTCGGGCAGCTGGGCGGGATGGTTGGCGGCGGCCTGGCGCAGGGCGCGCTCGATCAGGGTGTTGAGCTCGCGGATGTTGCCGGGGAAGTCGTGGTTCTGCAGCCGCTTCACCACCGCCTCGGCTACGGCCGGCGGCCGCTGCCAGCCCAGCCGCGGCGCCTGTTGACGAATGCCGTACCGCAGCCATTCGCCCAGGTCCTGGCGGCGCACCCGCAACGGCGGCACGCGGATCAAGCTGCAGCTGGCATCGGCCTGGGGCAGGGCCGACTCGGTGCTGAAGAACAGCCGGCCGCAGAAGCGCCTCTCGGCACCGGTGGCCCCGGGCGCCCGCCAGCGGCCGCTGCGGGCCAGCTCCAGCAGCTGGGGCAGCAGGGCCGGATCGGCGCGATCGAGGTTGTCGATCAGCAGGGCGCCGTCACCCAGGCACTCCAGCAGCGAACCAACGCCCCCACTCGAGCCGCTGCCGAACAGGGGGGCGCCGTCGTCCCCCAGGCTGGCGGCATCGACGCGGGCCATCAGCCGGCGCCGGCGGGGGCTGCCGAAATGGATCAGGGCGGCGAGGTTGTCCTTCTCCAGGCCCGGTTCACCGCTGATCAGCACCGGCCTGGCCTGGGGATCGGCGGCAGCAGCGCGCACGGCGTCCCGCAGGCGCTCGGCATAGCGGCTGCTGCCCACCACCCCGCGGCGGGAGCGGCCCAGCAGGTGGGGCGCCAGCTTGAGCAGGCAGGCCTGGCTGTCGGGGGCGGGATCGGCAGGGCTCGCGCTCGCCATCGCACAACACCATCACAACGCCACAGCAACACCTTGCCATGCAGTAACACCCTGCCATGCAGCAAACCCGCCACCAGCGCCCGACGGCCGCTCCATAGGCTGGGGCCCGCTTCCCTCCCGCCACCGCGCGCCCATGGCCCTCACCCTCCACGGCGGCGCCCGCACCCGCGCCTCGATGCCCCGCTGGTACCTGGAGGAGAAGGGCATCGCCTACACCTGGCGCCAGCTCGACATGGAGGCAGGCGAGCACCGGCAGGAGGCGTTCGCGGCGATCAACCCCTTCGCCAAGCTGCCGGCCCTGGAGGACGACCGCTTCCCCGATCCGGCCGGTGGGCCGCTGCGGCTGTTCGAGAGCGGCGCGATCCTGCTGCACCTGGCCGAGCACGACGGCGGCGAATTCAGCGGCCCGCCGGAACAGGCGGCAGTGCGGCGGGCCAAGGTGGCCCAGTGGCTGCTGTTCGCCAACGCCACCCTGGCGGTGGCCCTGTTCGTGCCCAGCAACCGGGAGCGCGAGTTCCCGCGGCTGATGGGCGTACTCGATGGCCTGCTGGCCAGCGGTCAGCCGCTGGTGGGCGAACACTGGGGCGCGGCCGATTGCGCCGTGCAGGCCTATCTGGCCTACCTGCCGGTGTTCTTCCCCCAGATCGACCTGGAGCCCTGGCCGGCGGTGCGGGCGACGATCGCCGCCGCCCAGGCCAGCCCCGCCTACCAGCGGGCGATGGGCAGCCGGTGAAGCCAGCTTCATCCCTGGCGGTGGCGCCCTTCCGCTGGGGCGGCGAAACCCTGGAGTTGCTGGCCGAGCGGGCGGTGTGGGATCCGCAGCGACGGGTGCTGCTGCTGGCCGACCTGCACCTGGGCAAGGCGGAGAGCTTCCAGGCCCAGGGCATCCCCCTGCCCTCCGACGGTGACGCCGCCACCCTCAACGCCCTGCTGGAGCTGGCGACGCGGCTGCAGCCGGTGCAGGTGATTGTGCTGGGCGACCTGATCCACGGGCCCCTGGGGCTCACGGGCGAACTGCGAGCCAAGCTGGCGGCCCTGCCGGAGCTGCTGGGCTGCCCGCTGCGGTTGATTGGCGGCAACCACGAGCGGGGCAGCTGGATCGCCGGCCTGGCCCAGGAACCCAGCCAGGCCCTCGGCCCCTGGTGGCTGAGCCACGAACCCGAGCCCCGCGCCGGCCTGCTCAACCTCTGCGGCCACCTGCACCCGGTGGCGTTGCTGGGTCGCAACGGCGACCGCCTGCGCCTGAGCTGCTTCAGCTATTGCCCCCGCAGCGAGCGGCTGGCCCTGCCCGCCTTCGGGGCGCTCACCGGCGGCATGCCCCTGCCCCGCCACGAGCAGCAGTGGCTGGTGGCTGATGGGGCGGTGCTGGCCGTACCACCGGAAACCAGGCGAGCGGCCTGAACGGCGGCCCGTCTTTCGCAGCAGAACCGCTGCACTAGCAGGCCTGCCAGGCCATGCTCTGCCCAGGTTTGCCCGCTCGCCCGCCGATGCCCCCCCTCGCCGACCTCGTCAACGACCTGATCGCCCTGATCCCGGAGGACGGCAGTCGGATCACGAACGACGAGATCCGCGCCGCCCTGGAGCGGGAGGCGGGAGAGCCCATCAGCGATGAGGAGCTGAAGGAGATCAAGAGCCAGGTGGTGGCCCTGGGCGCTGCGGAGGGTGTGAAAGGTCCCGGCGGAGGCCTGAGAGCGCCGGGGATCGACCCGCCTCCGCGAGCTGCCGCCCCAACCGGGGGCACCCGCACCCGCCGCAACGGCAACGGCTCAGTCGCCTCAGCCCCCCCATCCACCATCGCCCCCGGCACCACGGCGGCGACGGCACTCACCGGCGAACTGCGCAACCAGATCGACCGGATCTGGGATGCCTTCTGGAGCGGCGGCATCGCCAACCCGCTGGAAGTGCTGGAGCAGCTCACCTACCTGCTGTTCATCCGCCGGCTCGATGAACTGGAAACTCTGGAGGAGCGCCGCAGCCAGCGCTCGGGCCAGCCGATGCGTCGCCGCATCTTTCCGGAGGGCGCCGATGAGCAGGGCCGCCCCTGGAGCGAACTGCGCTGGAGCCGCTTCAAGGAGCTGGGAGATCCCGCCTCGATGTACCGGGTGGTGGGCGACCGAGTGTTTCCGTTCCTGCGCGATCTAGGCGGCGAGGAATCGGCCTACGCCACCCACATGCGCGATGCCCGCTTCACGATCCCCACGCCGGGGCTGCTCACCAAGGTGGTGGAGCTGCTGGACGCGGTGCCGATGGAGGACCGCGACACCAAGGGCGACATCTACGAGTACATGCTCGGCAAGCTGGCCACCGCTGGCACCAACGGCCAGTTCCGCACGCCGCGCCACATCATCGAGCTGATGGTGGCGATGACTGAGCCCACGCCGCGAGACGTGATGGTGGATCCGGCCTGCGGCACCTGCGGCTTCCCGGTGGCGGTGGGCGAATACCTGCGCGAACACCACCCCGAGATCCTCAGCGATCCGGAGCTGCGCCAGCACTTCAACCATGGCCTGTTCCATGGCTTCGACTTTGACACCACGATGCTGCGCATCGGCGCGATGAACATGCTGCTGCACGGGGTGGAAAACCCCGATGTGAGCTACCGCGATTCGCTCTCGGAAGACGGCGCCATCGAGGAAGACAAGTACACCCTGATCCTGGCCAATCCGCCCTTCGCGGGCTCACTGGATTACGAGAGCACCAGCGGCAAGCTGCAGCGGGTGGTGAAGACGAAGAAAACCGAGCTGCTGTTCATGGCGCTGTTCCTGCAGCTGCTCAAGCCGGGTGGCCGCGCAGCGGTGATCGTGCCCGATGGCGTGCTGTTCGGCTCCAGCAAGGCGCACAAAGAACTGCGCCGCACCCTGGTGGAAGACCACTTCCTCGAGGGCGTGGTGTCGCTGCCCAGCGGCGTGTTCCGCCCCTATGCCGGCGTGAGCACCGCGATCCTGCTTTTCACCAAAACCGGCCGAGGCGGCACCGATCAGGTGTGGTTCTACGACATGACCACCGACGGCTGGAGCCTCGACGACAAGCGCAATCCGCTGCTGCCGCTGGAGAAGCTCGGCCCTGCACCCAAAGACGCCCTGGCTGATGGCGGGCACGACAAGAACAACCTGCCCGACTGCCTGAGTCGCTGGCGGCAGCGCAAGGATTCCGAGCGCGAGCGGGAACGCACGGCCCAGAGCTTCTGCGTGCCCAAGGCGGAGATCGCCGAACAGGGTTACGACCTCAGCCTCAACCGCTACAAGGAGCTGATCCACGAAGAGGTGGAGCACCGCCCACCGCTGGAGATCCTGGCCGAACTACGGACGATCGAGCAGGAGATCCTGCAGGGGATCGAGGAGCTGGAGGGGATGCTGCGATGAGCGGCGCTAGCATTCCGCTAGCAATCGGCGTTGGGGCGATGAACACCCTGGTGCTCCGGCAGGTGCCGGATGTGCTTTACCGCCGCCTCAAGGCGGTAGCTGTGGCGCACCGGCGCTCGATGAATCAGGAGGCGATCCTCGCTCTGGAGGCGGGGCTGCCTGAGTCGCCGATTCCAAAGCGGCCCACGCTGGAGGAGAGCACGCGCTGGCTGGAGCAGCAGGTGTGGACCCTGCCGGTCCTGGATGACCGCAGCGCCGAGGAGATCCTGGGGTACGGCAATGACGGTCTCTGCGGCTGAAGGCAGCCTGGTGATCGACCTCGCCGTCGACACCAGCGCCGTAATGGCGGTACTCCTGCGGGAGCCCGTCGCAGAAGCCGTGCTGGAGAGGCTCTGTCGGGCCGTGCAGCCGGCGGTGGCTGCCCCCACGCGCACGGAGATCCTGCTGGTGGCGCTGGTGAAGCTGGGAGAGATCGGCCAGGAGCGTGCCCGCGAGTTTCTCGATCAGCAGGCCTTTCTCACGGTGGCCTGGGATGGGGAACTGGCCGATCAGGCCGCTGATGCCTTTGCACGCTTCGGCAAGGGGCGCCATACCAGTGGCCTGAACTTCGGCGACTGCTTCTCCTATGCCCTGGCGGAGCGCTTGAAGGTGCCGCTGCTGTTTGTGGGCAACGATTTCAGCCGCACCGAGCTGGAGGCTGCGCTGTGAACCGGGGCTCAGCGGGCCAGGCCCAGAAACACCAGCAACGAGCGGTTGAGCCGCAGCAGGTCGTCATCCACAAGGCAGCCGATGCACTGGCCCAGGCGGCTTCTGGACACAGTGGTGACCTTGTCAACCATCAGGCGGCTGACGGCTCGCAGACCGTTCTCTGTTGTGGGCTCGACGGGAACGCGAAAGACCGGCAGATCAGACGGGTCGGTCGTGATCAGACACACCGACACCGAATCCCGGGCGGTAAAGGCGTCGTCCTGAACAATCACCACAGGGCGGGGCTTGCTGGCATAGCCGGAGCCGCCGGCCATGGTCCAGATCTCACCGCGCTTCACTGGCTGGTCTCGTCGTCAGGCCACTCGAACACCGAGTCGATGAAGGCCTGGATTTCGGTTTCCTCCTCGCTGGCATTGGCCAGCAGACATTGCCGCCGCGCTTCGGCGGCGAACTCGGGTGAATGCACATCCGGCACCCAGATCTGGATCGGCCGCATCCCCTGGGCCCGCAATCGCTGGCGATGCTCCCGCACTTTGCGGCGATTGGCCGCACGTCGCGCCTCCTGGGCTGTGGCCTCTGAGCGACCCAGCTCCGGGGCGGCTTCGGGTCCCATGGCGACTCCCGCAAGGGTTACATGTCACCCTAGCTGGAGCTGGCGGTGCTGGCCTGGACGGATCCACGCAGAAGTGGAACAGCGCCCACCGCTGGAGATCCTGGCCGAACTGCGGGCGATCGAGCAGGAGATCCTGCAGGGGATCGAGGAGCTGGAGGGGATGCTGCGATGAGCGACAAAGAGATTTTCTTGGGTGAAATCTTTGATATTGAACGGGGAGGATCACCTCGTCCGATACAACATTATCTCACCGATGATGCCGATGGCGTCCCGTGGATCATGATTGGCGACACAGCGGTGGGTGGCAAATACATAGAGCGCACTAGATTACGAATCAAAAAAGAAGGCATTCGAAAGTCTCGCGAGGTTTACCCGGGCGAGTTACTGCTCACCAACTCAATGAGCTTTGGACGCCCCTATATTCTCAAAACCTACGGATGCATTCACGACGGCTGGCTTGCTCTTAAGCCTAAGCGCAATGGCATAGATCTCGACTACGTCTATTACGCACTTGGCTCAGACCATGCCATGGCGCAGTTTCAAAAGCAGGCAGCTGGAGCGACGGTAAAAAATCTGAACAAAGATATTGTTAGTTCTGTCAAAATCCCCCTCCCCCCACTGGAGGAGCAGCGTCGCATCGCGGCGATTCTGGATAGGGCTCAAGACATAAAGGCAAAGGTCTCTCAGCGTTCTTGTTTGCTGCAAGCACTCGCCAGATCCCTTTTTGTACGCCGCTTTGGTTTGCCCTCTGAAAATCCACGTGACCTACCCGTCTATAAGCTAGTTGACATCTGCAACCCGAAACAATGGCCGACAATCTCTTCAAAACAGCTCCTGGAAACAGGTTATCCGGTGTTTGGAGCAAATGGGCTAATCGGATATTTCGACCGTTTTAATCATCCGGATCCAACCGTTTTAGTGACCTGCCGTGGCGCGACCTGCGGCACAGTCAACATATCTCCACCTAACTGCTATGTGACTGGCAACTCAATGGCGATGGACAACCCTGATTCTGGCCTCATCACTACGGAGTATCTGGCATGGGTTCTCCGGCTTCGAGGCATGCACGACGTAATCTCAGGATCGGCACAGCCTCAGATCACAAGGCAGGGGCTGGAGGCAGTGGCGATACCCGTGCCTCCGATTGAGGCGCAGATGGATTTTGCGAATGAGCTCAGAGCAGTTGAGGGTATTGACAACAGTTCGCGCCTCTCCGAAGGCTCGCTATCTGATGTATCAAAGTGCCTTGGCGAGCAACTTATTGGTGGCAATAGGGCATGAAAGCCACAGAAGCCAAGCTACTCCAGATCCTGGGCGCCGTTTCCCAGTTCATCATCCCGATCTACCAGCGCACCTATTCATGGACGCTGAAGGAATGCCAGCAGCTCTGGGCTGACATCCTTCGCGCTGGTGCCACCGAGGAGATCGGTGTGCACTTCATCGGCTCGGTGGTGCACATCGATGAGGGCCTTGGCAACCTCGCGGTGCAGGCTCCCAAGCTGGTGATCGATGGCCAGCAGCGGCTCACAACCGTCACCCTGCTGCTCACGGCCCTGGCGGATGTGCTGGATGCACTTCCAGAAGATCAGCAGGAGCCGATCGAAGAATTCGCTCCGGCCATCCTCCGCGAGACCTACCTCACCCGCCGGCACCAAAAAGGCGACAAGCGCTTCAAGCTGCTGCTCTCCGACACCGACCGCCTCACCCTGATGGCGATGGTGGATCCCACCGCTGCTGCGCTGCCAAACGAACCATCGATCCGGATCCAGGAGAACCACAAGTTTTTCCTGGAGCAGCTGCGCGCACCCACCACTGATCTGGCCGTGGTCTGCCGGGGCATCAGCAAGCTGCTGGTGGTGGATGTGGCCCTCTCCCGCGATCAGGACAATCCCCAGCTGATCTTCGAGAGCATGAACTCCACCGGCCGGGAGCTCTCCCAGGCCGATCTGATTCGCAACTACGTGCTGATGGGTCAGCCGCCCGACCTGCAGGAGCGGCTCTACACCCTCCACTGGCGGCCCATGGAGCAGGCCTTCGGGCAGGAGGCCTACAGCGGCAACGAGTTCAGCGGCTTCATGCGCGACTTTCTCACCCTCAAGACCGGTGAGGTCCCCGTGCTCGATCAGGTTTACGACACCTTCAAGGCCTACGCCCGCCGACCGGAGATCGAGCAGGCCGGCACCGAATGCCTACTCAAAGACGTTCACCTAGTGGCCGGCCGCTATTGCCGCATCGTCCTCGGCAAGGAGCCTGATTCCGCCCTGCACCAGGCGTTCCTCAACCTGCGGGAGCTCAAGGTCAATGTGGTGAACCCCCTGCTGCTGGAGCTCTATGGCGACCAGGAATCCGGCCTGCTCAGCCGCAGTGAGTTCCTCGAGGCACTGGAGTTGCTGGAGTCCTATGTGTTCCGCCGGGCGGTCTGCGCCATCCCCTCCAACTCCCAGCAGAAAACCTTCGCCACCTTCAGCCGTTCCTTCCGCAAGGAGAACGGCCATTACCTGCCCAGCTTCAAGGCCCACCTGCTCAGCCTTCCCTCTTACCGCCGCTTCCCAAGCGACGAGGAGTTCCGGCGCGAGATCCAGATCCGCAACCTTTACAAGTTCAACAAGAGCTGCAGCTACTGGCTGCGGCGGCTGGAGAACTACAAGCGAAAGGAACCGATCGCGGTGGCCAACTACACGATCGAGCACATCCTTCCCCAGAACCCCGAACTGCCGACGTCCTGGCGCCAGGCCCTTGGCGAGAACTGGAAGGTTGTCCAGGAGGAGTGGCTGCATCGCCTCGGCAACCTCACCCTCACCGGCTACAACCCCGAGCTCAGCGACAACCCTTTCATTCAGAAGCGCGACCATCCAGAAGGGGGCTTCCGCACCAGTCACCTGTTCCTTAACCAGGATCTGACGGAGCTCGAGGCCTGGGGCGAGGAGCAGATTCGCCAGCGCGGTGCCCGCCTGGCCGAGCGGGCCCTGGCGGTGTGGGCAGCACCCTCGCTTCCGCAGGATCAGCTGGCGGAGTACTGGAGCCAACCTGCCCACCCTGCAGCCGCCTACTCCCTGGCCGATCACCCTCAGCTGGCGAATTCCCAGATTCGCGCCCTGTTCGATGCGCTTGATCTGCGCATCAGGGCTCTAGATCCCAACGTCTACCAGGAGGTGCTCAAGCTCTATATCGCGTACAAGTGCGAAACCAATTTCGTGGACATCGTGCCGCAAGTTAGGAGTTTGCGGCTCAGTCTCAACATGCCCTTTGCCGAGTTGGATGACCCTAAGGGTCTTGCGAAGGACATCACGGCAATCGGCCGTTGGGGGAATGGGGACGTGGAGGTTCGAGTGGCCACGCTCGAAGAAGTGCCCTATGCCATCGGCCTGATCCGCCAGTCGCTGGAGCGGCAACTGGACGACAATGGGGGTCTTGGCTAAGCCAGCTGCGGACATGAGCGTGACGCCTTCTCAGTTCGCCCTGATCGCCCAGCAGTGGCCCGACCTACACGAGGAGGCGCAGAAGGTCGAGCAGTTCGCTCTCTCCGATCCCCGCACCGCCTGCTTCTACGCCCGCCGCACCATCGAGCTGCTGGTGGAGTGGGTGTATGAGAACGATGCCCAGCTGCAACGACCCTGGGGAGAACCAAGCCTCTCGCAGCTGATCCATGCCTTTGACTTTCGCCATCTCGTTGGCGAACAGACACTGGGTCGCGTCCAGCTCATCAAGAACCGCGGCAATGAGGCGGTGCACCGCGCTGAGCCGATGCGCGTGGCGGCCTCGGTGCTCGTCGCCAGTGAGCTGTTTCATGTGCTGCGCTGGCTTGCCCTCACCTACGGCCGGGATCGCGACACCGCTCGGGCCGCCCGTTTCAATAAGTCGCTGTTGACCAAGCTGCCGCAGGCGGCCGCAGCGCCCGGCCCCACACGTGAACAGCTGCAGGAGCTTGCCCATCAGCTCGCCGAACGGGATCGTCAGCTGCGCGAAGCCAAGGAAGCCAGCGAAGCTTCCAAGCAGGAGCTGGAGCGCCTGCGTAAGGAGATCGCAGCTGAGCGCAAGGCGAGGGAGGCGGAGGGCAAGCCCGAGGTCGACACCACCGAGTTTGAAACCCGCAGGCTCTACATCGATCTCTACCTCGAAGAAGCAGGCTGGCGGCTGGGGGATGACTGCACCGTGGAGCACGAGGTGCAGGGCATGCCCAATGCCGCGGGCCAGGGGTTTGTGGATTACGTGCTCTGGGGCGACGACGGCAAGCCGCTGGGCCTGGTGGAAGCCAAGCGCAGCAGCCGCGATCCGATGGAAGGCCAGCGGCAGGCTGAGCTTTACGCCAACTGCCTTCAAGAGCGCTACGGCCAAAGGCCCCTGATCTTCCTCTCCAACGGCTACCGGCACCGCCTCTGGGATGACCTGCGCTATCCACCCCGGGACGTGCAGGGTTTCTACAAGAAGGAGGAGCTCGAAACCCTGATCCGCCGCCGCGAGATCCGCCAGCCCCTCGCCCAGGCCACCATCTCCACCGCCATTGCCGGGCGCTACTACCAGCAGCGGGCAATCCGGGCGATCTGTGAATCCCTGGAGCAGGGCCGGCGCAAAGCCCTGCTGGTGCAGGCCACCGGCACCGGCAAGACCCGTACCGCCATCTCGCTCACCGACCTGCTCACCCGTTGCAACTGGGTGAAGCGGGTGCTGTTTCTCGCCGATCGCACCTCCCTCGTCCTCCAGGCCGAGAGGGCCTTTCGCCGCTTCCTGCCCGATTGCTCACCGGTGAATCTGGTCACCAACAAGGGCGGCGAGGGGCGCGTGTTCCTCTCCACCTACCCCACGATGATGAACCTCATCGATGCGGAGGACTCCCACGGCGTGAAGCGCTTCGGAGTGGGGCACTTCGATCTGGTGATCATCGACGAGGCCCACCGCAGCGTGTATCAGAAGTACGGGGCGATCTTTGCCTACTTCGATTCCTTGCTCAGCGGCCTCACCGCCACGCCCCGCGAGGAGATCGACCGCAACACCTACGAGCTCTTCGATCGGGAGACCGGTCTGCCCACTGATGAGTACGGCCTCGATCAGGCCGTGGCCGACGGCTTCCTGGTGCCCTTCAAGCCCATCTCAGTTCCCCTTCGCTTCCCGCGCGAGGGCATCAGCTATGCCGCCCTCAGCGACGAGGACAAAGCCCAGTGGGACCTGCTCGACTGGGAGGAGGGTGTGCAGAACGCCGGTCGGGTGGATTCCGGCGCCGTCAATGCCTGGCTGTTCAACACCGACACCGTCGACAAAGGTCTCGAAGTGCTGATGACCAAGGGCTGCCTCGATGCCGGCAGCGATCGCCTCGGCAAGAGCGTGATCTTCGCGCGCAACCACAAGCACGCCGAGTTCATCCGCGAGCGCTTCGATCACCACTACCCCCACCTAGCCGGCAAGGCCGCCCGCGTAATCGACAACCAGGTGAAGTACGCCCAGTCGCTGATCGATGAGTTCGCCGTTCCCCAGAGCGATCTGCGCATCGCCATCTCCGTCGACATGCTCGACACCGGCATCGACATCCCGGAGATCGTCAATCTGGTGTTCTTCAAGCCGGTGCGCTCCCGCACCAAGTTCTGGCAGATGGTGGGGCGCGGCACCCGCACCTGCCCCAACCTGTTCGGGCCGGGCCGCGACAAGGAGTGCTTCTGGATCTTCGATCTCTGCCAGAACCTCGAATTCTTCCTCGGCCAGGGCGGAGCCGAGTCCACTTCCGCGCCCGAAAGCCTCAGCACTCGCCTGTTCCGCAGTCGCCTGGCGCTGATCGAGGCCCTTGATCAGAAGCTGCCCGCCAGCGACTCCGAAAACCCCCTACGGCTGCATCGCCACACGCTGGCCGAGCTGCTGCGTTGCCATGTGGCCGCCTGCCCCGCCGACAATTTCCTGGTGCGCCCCCACCTGGAGCTGCTGGAGTGCTTCAGCCGTCCCGAGGCCTGGAGCCAACTCAGCCTCGATGATCACCAGGCCCTGGCCACCACCCTGGCTCCCCTGCCCTCCGCCTACGCCGAGCAGCAGGGGGATACCGACGCCGACGCACGCCGCTTTGATCTACTCCTCTACAACCTGCAGCTCGCCTTGCTGCGAGGCGAACCGCGCTTCCTGCGCCTGCAGCAGCAGCTGCGCGAACTGGCCGCCCAGCTGGAGGCCCTCACCAACATCCCCCAGGTGGCAGCAGAGCTGGAGCTGATCCGCGATCTGCTGCGGGATGAATGGTGGCAGGACGTCACCGTGCCGATGCTCGAGGAAGCGCGGCGGCGCCTGCGCGGCCTGATGGGCCTGATCGAAACCATCAGCAGGGAACCCCTCTACACCAACTTCGCCGACGAGCTCGGTGAGCTGCGCGAGCTCGATGCCGCCGCCCTGCTCAGCCGCGATACGTTCCAGCAGTTCCGCCTGCGGGCCCGCGAGTTCCTGCGGGCCCACGACGACCACCTCACCATGCAGCGCCTGCGCCGCAACCAACCGCTCACCCCCGCCGACCTCAACGAACTGGAGCAGTTCCTGATCAGCCATGGCATCGGCGATCAACAGGCCATCGAGCGCGCCCGTGAGGAGTGCAACGGCTTCGGGCTGTTCATCCGCTCCCTGGTGGGCCTCGATCGCAACGCCGCCAAGGAACTGTTTGCCGACTACCTGGCCGAAGGCACCCACACCGTTACCCAGATCCGTTTCATCAACGAGATCATCGATGAACTCACCAGCCGCGGCGCCATGGATCCGGCCCGCCTCTACGACCCACCCTTCAGCGACCTGGCCCCCACCGGGCCTGAAGGCCTGTTCTCTGATGCGGAGGCGGAGCAGCTGTTCGATCTGCTCCGGCTGATCAACGACCGGGCCCGGCCGCTGCTCGCCGCCTAAGCAAACACCCGCAGCCAATCGCGGGCCATGTCCACCACATGCCAGCCGCGCTCGGGGGCCTGCTGCAGGGCTCGCACCAACTTGCCGGTGCTCTTGGTTTCGGCGTCGTAGGCGTATTCGCGCTCGGCATCGGTGTGATGCACGATCAGGCCGAAGCTGGGGCGTGGGTTGTTGATCGTGGTGTACTGCAGCATCGCCAGGTCGCCATCGCTGTTGCCGAAGGCCATCAGCGGCCGGCGGCCGATGAACTGGTGGATGCCCGCCGGCTTGCCGGCGCCGTCGTTCACCACCAGCGTGTCGAGCGACTTCACCAACAGCGGCACGCCGTCGCGCAGCGCGAAATGGGTGCGGCCGGTGGATCCCACCACCCGCTCCGGCGGGATGCCGTACACCCGCTCCACCCACACCCGCATGAAGTCGGCGCCGCCGCCGGACACGATGAAGCTGCGGAACTGATGGGCCCGCAACAACGCCAGCACCTCCTGCATCGGCGCGTAGGTGAGGGCGTCGTAGGGGCGATCGAAACGGGGATGGCGGGCTGAGCCCAGCCAGGCCTGTACCGCCGCCGCAAACGCCTCGGTGGTGATGCCGGCATGGCTCACGGCGATCACCCGCAGCAGCCCATCGAAGTGGTCGCCGGCCAGCAGGGCGCCGATGTCGCCCGCCAGGGCCGCCTGCACCATCGGATCGCTGGCCAGCTCCGGCTGGCGCTGCACCGCCCCCTTGAGCTCATCAAAGGCGAAGGCGGCCTGGAACGGCAGCGGCTGCTCCGGCCAGAGGGTGCCGTCGTTGTCGAACACCGCCACCCGCTCCGGCTCCGGCACGAAACGATCCGAGCCCTCGCTGCTCACCGCCGCCACGAAGGCCAGCAGGGCCTCCTTGACGGCTCCGGGCCTCCAGGAGGGCAGGGGATCGGCGGCAACAGTGGTGATCACAGGGAATGGCTCCGCGAAGGGTGGATGTGTTGAGTGGCCTCAGGGGCCCTGCTCGATGGCTGCGCCTGAAAGCCCTGATCAGTTCTCCACCGCCGCCAGGGCCCGCACCACGTCGCCGCGGGTGAGCACGCCGGCCAGTTTGCCGTCGCCGTCGAGCACAAACAGCCGCTGGGTGCCGCCCTCGTGCAGCTGGCGCGCCGCCGCCGGCAAGGGCAGGTCCACACCGCAGGTATGGGTGCGGGTGCTCATCACGTCCTTCACCGTGCTGCCCAGCACCTGGTGCACCTCCTTGTCCCAGTTGAGGGGATTGCGCAGGTAGATCACCGCATCCAGCAGCATCACGTAGGGCCCCGGCTGGAAGCCGCTCTCGCGCACCATCAGGTCCTGCTCGCTGAGTTCGCCCACCAGGGCCCCGCTGGCGTCGAGCACCGGCAGGCCGCTGATGTGGTGCTCACTCATCAGCGTCACCGCCGCCTGCAGCGGCGAATCCTGAGTCACGCTCAGCACCGGGGTGGTCATCACGGCGGAAACGGGCTGCTGCACCACGGGCGAGTCGGACGGCTGGGCGCATTCTGAGCCCGCGGGCGCACCGCGCTGCCGGGTGGGGTACAGGACCGTGCTCCACGGTTCCCGTGGATAAAATCTCATCAAGGTGAATCTGACCATGGCGAATCTCACCCTGGCCATCGATGACGCCCTGCTGCAGCGGGCACGTCAGGAAGCCCTGCGCAACAACACCTCGGTGAATGCCCTGGTGCGCGAGTTCCTCGGCAGCTATGTGGATGCCCGCAGCCGCCGTCTCGAGGCGCTGGCCCGGTTTGAAGCTGTGGCCAGCGGGAGCGCCAGCAGCAGCGCCAGCCCCTGGAGCCGCGATTCGCTGCACGAGCGCAGCTGATGCGCACCTTCATCGACACCAACCTCTGGGCCTACCGGCTCGACCGGCGTGAACCGGCCAAATCCCAGCGGGTGGGCCACTGGCTGGCCGCCATCACCGCGGCTCGATCGACCGCCTCCAGCTGATCAACCCCCTGGCGGAATCCTGAACAGCTCCAGCCAGGGGCTCCTGCATCACCGCATCGCTCTTGCGGGCCTGGTCCCACGGTCCTGAGCAGACTGCACACACACCAGCCAGCCAGCCCATGAGCCGTTTCCAGGAGGCCCTGCGCGCCGCCAACAACCTGCGCCTGCTGGCGGCCGTGGGCCGCAGCGGCGGCGAGTTGGGCAGCATCGCCGACCTGATCGACAACTTCCTGGGCAGCCCCCAGCTGGCGGCGAGCGTGGAGCGGTTCAGGGCCCTGCCGCAGGGGGCGGCCCTGCTGGCCGAGCACTTCCCCCCCCTGCAGCCGGACATCGACGCCCTGCGCCAGCTGCCCCCCGGCACCCTGGGTCGCCGCTACGCCGACCTGATCCTCTCGCTGGGCTACGACCCCGAGTTCTTCCGCCCCCGCGACACCAGCAGCGATGACCGCTGGCTCACCCAGCGCATCGCCACCACCCACGACATCCACCACGTGGTGGCCGGCTTCGGCACCGAGGCCGCCGGCGAGAACGGTGTGCTGGCGATCACCGCCGCCCAGATCGGCTTCCCGGGCTACGTGCTGCTCACCAGTGCGGGCCAGCTGGCGGCCTTCCGCTTCCAGCCGGAGCGCTTCCCCCTGCTCAGCGCCGCCCAGGCCCACGGCCACGCCATCGCCCGCCAGGCCCCGTGTCTGGCGGCGGTGAAGTGGGAGGAGGGCTGGGAGAAGCCGGTGCGCCAGTGGCGCGAGGAGCTGGGCATCAGCGACCCGGCCGACGCCGAGCCCTACGGCCTCGACGCCCAGCTGGGGCCGCTGCCATGAGCCGGGCCCAAACCAGACTGCGGCGCCTGGCGGATGGGCTCACCGTGGGCCGCGCCCTGCTGGGGCTGCCGCTGATCCTGGCCCTCGCCGGCGGTGCGGCGGGCCTGGCCTGGTGGCTGCTGCTGCTGGGCGGGCTGAGCGACTGGGCCGACGGTCTGCTGGCCCGCCGCGCCGGCGGCGGCTCGGCCTGGGGCGCCCGCCTCGATCCCCTCACCGACAAGATCCTGATTGCCGCCCCCCTGCTCTGGCTGGCCGCCCAGCCGAGCTGGCCCCAGCAGCTGCCGCTCTGGGCCGTGTGGCTGCTGCTGGCCCGCGAACTGCTGATCTCCGGCTGGCGCAGCGGCGCCACAGGCGGCGGCCCGGCCTCCCTGGCCGGCAAGGCGAAAACGGTGCTGCAATTCGCCAGCCTGCTGCTGCTGCTCTGGCCGATCGGCTGGGGGCTGGGCTTCGGCACGGGCCAAGGGTCTGGCGGCCCTGCATCTGGCCTGCATCAACTGGGCTGGTGGCTGTTCTGGCCCTCGCTGCTGCTGGCCCTCAGCTCGGCCTGGAGCTATCTGCGCCAGGCCTCCACTCCCCCGATCCGCTCCCGATGAACCTGTTCAACACCTGGCCGGAACGGCAGGCGCGGCTGGGGCGCTGGGCCCTGCTGCTGGGATGGCTCGCCCTGATCGCCCTGCCCCTGCTGCCGATCAACCGCGACGGCCGCCGGCCGGAGATCTGCGCCACCGTCCCCATCTGCGGCGACGGGCTGGCCACCGATCTGTTCTGGAATCTGGGGCTGCCCCTGGTGCTGGTGTGTGTGGTGCTGAGCCACGAGCTCTGGCGCCGCATCTGCCCGCTCTCGTTCGTGTCCCAGCTGGCCCGGGCGCTGGGATGGCAGCGCACGGTGCCGGGGCGCAACGGCAAGCCCCAGCTGGTGGCGGTGGCGGAAAACTCCTGGCTCGGCCGCCACCACGTGCAGCTGCAGTGGAGCCTGCTGATCGCCGGCCTCTGCCTGCGGATCCTGATCGTGAACAGCAATGCCCTGGCCTTCGGCCTGCTCACCGCCGCCGCCCTGCTGGGGGCGCTGGTGAGCGGCTGGGCCTACTCCGGCAAGGCCTGGTGCCACTACCTCTGCCCCTTCGGCCCGGCGCAACAGGTGCTCACCGGGCCCCGGGGGGTGATCGGCTCCACCGCCCATCTCGACAGCCCCACCCGCACCACCCAGTCGATGTGCCGCACCACGGCCAGCCAGCCCGGCCAGGCCGATGTGAGCACCTGCGTGGCCTGCAGCCGGCCCTGCCTGGACATCGACGCCGAACGCAGCTACTGGCAGAACCTGCAGGGCAAGCGCGGCCTCAACTGGGCCTGGTACTCCTATCCGGGCCTGATCCTGGGCTTCTTCCTGCTGATCCAGGCCACGGCACCGGCGGGCCTGGCGGTGGACTACCTCAAGAGCCGGCTGTTCGTGTACGACAACCGGTTGGCCGCGCTGGCCTGGCAGCCCTTCCTGCCGGAGGGCTGGCCCCAGCTGCCCCGGCTGGTGATGATCCCCCTGCTGCTGGCCGCCGCCTGCGTGCTCTCCCAGCAGCTGTTCGCGGCCGTGGAGCGCTGGCTGGAGCGACGCCACAGCAAGGCCGGCCGCCGGGATGGCCGCGAGCGGGCCATTCACCAGACCCGCCTGCTCACCACCTTCCTAGCGGTGATCACCTACTTCCAGTTCAAGGGCAGCCCCTTCGGCATCGGCGGCAGCCGGGGCGATGCCCTGTTCATCACCCTGGTGGTGGCCCTCTCGGCGGTGTGGCTGCACCGCGGCTGGCACCGCGACCGGGGCCTGTACGAGCGGGAGAGCACCAGCACCAGCCTGCGGCGCCAGCTGGGCAAGCTCGGCGCCCAGCTGGAGGGGCTGCTGGCGGGGCGGCGGCTGGAGGATCTCAGCGCCGGCGAGGTGTTCGTGCTGGCCAAGGCCCTGCCGGTTCAAGCCCAGTCGGAACGCCGGGCGGTGTACCGCTCGGTGCTGGGCGATCTGCTGCATCAGGGGCGGCTGGATCGCCGGTCCTCCCTGCTCAAACTGGAGGAACTGCGCACCAGCCTGGGCCTCAGCCCCGACGACCACCAGGCCGCCCTGGAGGTGCTAAGCGTGGAGGACCCGCTGCTCATCCAGCTCAGTGCCAGTGAGCTCACCGGACTCGACCTGCGGCTCAGCGCAGCCCACGAGGAGATCGAGGATCTGCTGCGGTTGAGCGGCCACGCCACCCTGGCCATTGGTGCCCTCTCGCCCTCGGCGCGCCAGCGCCTGGAGCGGATCCGCCGGGAGAGCGGGCTGGACCCGGACGCCTGGGAGGAGCTGCTGGCCGAGTACGCCCCCGGCGCCAGCCGGGGCAACCGCCAGCTGCAACAGCTGCGCTGCGCCGTCCACCAGCACCTGGCGGAGCGGCGCAGCCTGGAGCTGGCCAGCGGGCCCAAGCCGCTGCTGCGGCCCCTGCTGCTCAGCCTGGACAGGCGCATCGCCGGCCTGATGCCCCCCCTGGTGGAGCTGGAACAGCAGCTGCTCCAGGCCGAGGGGCGGCCCTGCCCCGATGGGGAGACCCTGGCGCTCTACGGGGCCCTGGCCCCAGCGGTGATCACCTTCCTGGCCAGCGAGGACGCCACCACCCTGGCCCTGGGCGCCTGGTTGGATCACCAGGCCCCCGAGCCCCCAGCGCTGGATCCGTTACCCCCGCCGGACGCGGTGCTGCGCGCGCTCTGCGGCGCGGACAGCGATCCCGCCAGCCAGGACTGGGCCCGGGCCCTGCTGGCCCAGCAGCCTCCCCAGGAGAACCCGCTGTGGCCCCAGCTGGCCGCCACACCTGCCGGGATGGTCCTGCTCAGCAGCCTGGAGCCGCGGGCCCTGCAGCAGCTCCCCAGGCTTTGCCGGCTGCAGCGGGTGGCAGCGGGGGAGGCGATCAGGCTGGAAGCCGACGAGGTCGCCCTGCTGCTCGGGGGCAGCTGCCGGCAGGCCAACGGCCAGGAGCTCCAGGCCGGCCAGAGCGACGGGGCAGCGCCCGCCTTCATCGGCCTGATCGACTACCTGCTCGGCCACGGCACCAGCCCGGAGCGCGTCCTGAAGGGTCTGACTGCGGGCCTGGGCGGCTGCCGCTGGCTGGCCTTCCAGCGCCGCCACTTCCGCGAGCTGATCGACATCGCTCCGGTGCTGGAGACCCTGATCATCCGCCAGCTGGCCCTGGCGAACCGGCCGGCAGACCCGGCTTCTTCCAGTTCTTCCTGATCCCGATGTCCACCATGACCTCCAGCGGCGCCCATCCCCAGGCGGGACTCGACGCCGTGGTGGTGGGCGCGGGCCTCTCCGGCCTGATCTGTGCCCGGGCTCTGCAACGCGCCGGCCTGCGGGTGCGGCTGCTGGAGGCCCGTGAGCGCTGGGGCGGGCGGATGCATGGCCGCGGTGCGGGCATCGCCGGCCTGCCGGTGGACCTGGGGGGCCAGTGGGTGGGCGCCAGCCACCACCGCCTGCTGGCCCTGCTGGAGGAGTTCAACCTGCGCCGCTATCCCACTCACTACGCGGGCGAAGGGGTGTTCCTCTGGAACGGCGTGGCCCACCGCGCCGGGGTGGAGCACGACTTCGCCGCCAGCCTGCTGTTCTTCCGCCCGGCCGAGCTCAACCTGCCCGCCGCCGAGCGGGAGCAGACCCTGGCCCTGCAGGCCCGCTTCCGGCAGCTGGTGGAGCAGGTGCCGCCTCAGGCCCCCTGGGCCACCCCCGCCGCCGAGCTGCTCGACCGCACCACCGTGGCCCAGTGGCTGGAGCAGCAGGGAGCCGGTGAGCTGGCGGGCTACCCGCTGGCCTGGCTCACGCGCATGGGCGGCTCTGGCGGCTTTGAACCCCACGAGAGCTCGATCCTGCACCTGGCCTGGACCCAGGCCGTGGCGCCCCAGCACGAGACACCGGAGGCCTGGCTGGTGGAGGGGGGCATCGCCCGGGTGGCCGAGCGCCTGGCCGCAGAGCTGGCGGAGCTGATCCAGCTGGCTGCGCCCGTGGTGGCGATCCGCCAGCAGAACGGCAGGGTGGTGGTTGGTTGCAGCGACGGCCGCGAGCTCGAAGCGGGGGCTGCGGTGGTGGCCATGCCGCCGCCGCTGCGGCTGGCCATCCACTACGACCCGCCCCTGCCGCCCCAGTGGAGCGGCCTGCTGCAGCGCTCTCCGATGGGCTCGATGGTGAAGGTGCTGGCGCTCTACCCGCGGCCGTTCTGGCGCGAGCAGGGGCTCAACGGCCTGGGCATCGGCAACCTGCCCACCCTGGAGCTCACGGTGGACAGCTCGCCGCCGGGGGGGCCGGGGGTGTTGGCCGGTTTCATCGCCGGCGAGCGGGCCGTGCGCTGGCAGCAGCTGCCGGAGCGCGAGCGTCGCCAGGCCGTGCTGGCCGATCTGCAGGCCTGGTGGGGACCCGCGGCGGCTGAGCCGCTGGAGCTGGTGCTGCACAACTGGAACGCCGAACCCTGGAGCGGCGGCGCCTTCACCAGCTTCCTCAGCCCCGGCGCCTGGACCAGCTACGGCCGCATCTGGCAGCAGCCCCACCAGCGGGTGGTGTGGGCCGGCACCGAAGCGGCCAGCCGCTGGCCGGGCTATTTCGAGGGGGCACTCGAGGCCGGCCTGGCCGCCGCCGAACAGGTGCAGACGCTGCTCAGCCGCCGATCAGGGCTGCGTCGCCGCTGAAGTCCGGACTGGTGGGCAGGCGCAGGGCGTAGTCGTTGCTGTAGCTGTCGGCCAGGGTGGCCTCCAGATCAAAGGCCGGCTCCCAGGCCAGCTCCCGCCGCACCCGGGTGATGTCGGTGAGGAAGTGGGCCAGGCGCAGGGGGAAGGCCTTGCGGGCCTTCTTGTCGAGACCGGCCGGATCGAAGCTGCGGATCTCCACTGCCGCCAGATCCTTGCCTGCCGCCCGGGCGGCAGCGTGCACCAGGCCGCGGAAGGTGATCCCCTGCCGGCCGCTGCAGTTGTAGATGCGGTTGGCGGCGGCATCCACCTCGATGCAGCGGGCCATGGCGGCGGCCAGGTCGCTCACGTGGCCCAGCTGGGTGATCGTGCTGCCGTCGCCCGGCAGGGGCACGGGCCGGCCGTGCACGATCCGGTCGAAGAACCAGCTCTCCACCGGGTTGTAGTTGCCCGGGCCCACGATGTAGGTGGGGCGGAAGCTGGTGAAGGCGATCCCCTGGCTGCGCAGCCAGGCCTCGGTGTGCAGCTTGCCGGCGTGGCGGCTGGCCGGATCGGTGGGACTGTCCTCATCCAGGGGCCAGAGCTCGCTGTCGGCGTACACGCCGGCCGAGCTCACATACACGAACCGATGGCTGGGGGCCCCGGTGCGCGCGATCACCGCCTCGGAATCCTCGAGGGTGCGGCCGGAGCTGTCCACGATCACATCGAAGCGGCGGCCCTCCAGCTGCTGCAGGCCTGCGGCCGTGCTGCGGTCGCCCACCAGGTGCTCCACCTCCGCCGGGGCCGGCTTGTTGCCGCGGGTGAACAGGGTGAGGGCATGGCCGGCGGCCTGCAGGCGCTCCACCAGGGGTTTACCCACGAAGCGTGTGCCGCCCATCACCAGGATGTCCATGCCGTTGCCCGCAGCCGGGCCGTGAAACGGCGGCCATTCTGGTGGTCCCCCCGCAGCGGCGCCGCGACCGGCCTGCCGCTCAGCCGGCGGCGCCACCACTCCCCAGGCGGGCCAGCAGCCAGGCCCAGAGCGGCACGCTCACCAGGGCCAGCAGGGTGCTCACCAACACCAGGCCTGCGGCGGCCTGCACCATCGCCGCCTGCCGCTGCGGCGTGGCCTCGGCCAGCAGCAGCACCGCCACCGCCGTGGGCGCCGCCGCCTGCAGCACCACGGCGGCCATGGCCAGGGGCGGCAGGGCCAGGGGGGTGCGGGCCAGCAGCAGGCAGAGCCCGAGCAGCGCCAGGGGGAACAGCAGCAACTTCACCACCAGCACCGCCCACAGCCGTCGCGGCAACTGAATGGCTGTGCTCTTGGCCAGACGCATGCCCACCAGCAGCAGCGACAGCAGCACCACCGCCCGGGCCGGCCACCACAGCCACACCGCCAGCGCGCTGCTCCAGGGGGTGAGCTGCAGCACACACGCCCCCAGCAGGCCCCGGCTCGCGGGGCTGGCCAGCAGGGCCCGCAGCAGTGCCCGGGGCTGCAGCCGCTCGCCCGCCAGCAGCAGCGGCCCCAGGCACCACGTGAACAGGGTGGCGGCCAGGTCGTAGCTGATCGCGTAGCCCACCGCCTGGGGGGGCAGCAGGGCCAGGGCCGCCGGGATGCCGAAGTAGGCGGTGTTGCCCACCACGGCAGCGAGCTGCTCATGGGTCCCCCGGAACCAGCCCCGCACCAGCAGCAGACCGGCCCCCACCGCCAGCAGGGCCAGCAGGGCCACCTGGCCGTAGCGCCAGTTCAGGCCGGCGCGCAGCAACAGGCCGGTGAGACTGAAGGGCACGCCCCAGTTCACCAGGGGCGATGCCAGGCGTGCGGGCAGCAGGGGCCAGCGCCGGCCGAGCAGCAGTCCCAGCACCAGGGCTGGTCCGAGTTCCAGCAGGACCAGCACGGGGCGCGCCATGGGGGGCAACCGCCCCAGGATGGTCGCCCACGGCAGCAGCAGCACCAACTGCCATGGGCAGGCCGCTGCCCCACCCCGTTCCGAGCCCAGGATCAGCAACCGATGCGCCCCAGTCCGGCCTACACCGCCCAAGCCGCCGCCCTGGCCCGCAGCGGCGGCTTCCGCCACTTCCGCCTGGTGGGAGAGCGGGGTCGCGGCCGGCAGCGGGCCGCGGAACTGGCCGCCGTGCTCGATGGCGGCTTCCGGCTGGTGGTGCCCCTGGCCGAACTGGCCGACCGCCAGCTCTGGCAGCCTGGCTGGCATCCCCTGCCGCCGCCCATGCAGATCATCCCCGCCATCGACCTGCTCGACGGCCAGTGCGTGCGCCTGCACCAGGGCAACTACGACCAGGTCACCCGCTTCAGCGATGACCCGGTGGCCCAGGCGCTCAGCTGGCAGGCGCAGGGGGCCGAGCGGCTGCACCTGGTGGATCTCGACGGCGCCCGCAGCGGCGAGCCGGTGAACGACGCCGCGATCAAGGCGATCACGGCCGCCCTCTCCATCCCGGTGCAGCTGGGCGGCGGTGTGCGCAGCGCTGAGCGAGCCGAGGAGCTGCTGGCCTGCGGACTCGAGCGGGTGATCCTGGGCACGGTGGCGCTGGAGCAGCCCGAGCTGGTGGAGCGGCTGGCCAGCCGCCATCCCGGGCGGATCGTGGTGGGCATCGACGCCCGCGACGGCAAGGTGGCCACCCGCGGCTGGCTGGAGACCAGCAGCATCGAGGCCACGGCCCTGGCGCGCCAGCTCTCGGCCTGCGGCATCGCCGCGATCATCAGCACCGACATCGCCACCGACGGCACCCTGGCCGGCCCCAACCTGGAGGCCCTGCGGGCGATGGCAGCTGCCAGCGCCGTGCCGGTGATCGCCTCCGGGGGGATCGGCACCCTGGAGCACCTGCTCTCCCTGCTGCCCCTTCAGCCGCTGGGGGTGAGCGGGGTGATCGTGGGCCGGGCCCTCTATGACGGCCGGGTCAACCTGGCAGAAGCCCTGCAGGCGATCGGTCCGGGGCGCTGGCAGGACGTGCCGGAGACGCCAGGCAGCAGCAGCATCGCCTAACGCGGATCGATTGTGGGCTGGCTTATAACAGATGCATCAGCTGATCCGGTGTGTTCCGTGAGCGCCGTCGCCCTCACTTCAGGTCTGCGCAACGCCGGTGGCCCGCGCAACGCCGGTGGCTCGCGCAACGCCGGTGGTCCAAGCCAGGCCGGAGTCGTGCCGACCTCGGCTCCTGAGCCCAATGCGGGGGACCCTGGCTGCAGCTCCGTGGAGGACGTCTACCGACGCTGCCGCGACCTCGGCATGCGCCTCAGCCGCCAGCGGCGCATGGTGCTCGATCTGCTCTGGAGCGAGAAAAGCCACCTCAGCGCCCGGGACATCTTCGAAAAGTTGAACAATCTCGGCCGCAACATCGGCCACACCTCGGTGTACCAGAACCTCGAAGCCCTGCAGTCAGCCGGGGTGATCGAGTGTCTCGACCGTGCCAGCGGCCGGCTCTACGGCTACCGCAGTGACCCCCACAGCCACCTCACCTGCCTGGAGTCGGGGGCGATCCAGGACCTCGACGTGGAGCTGCCCGCCGAGCTGCTGCGCCAGATCGAGGCCCACACCGGCTTCACGATCGAGTCGTACACCCTGCACCTCTCCGGCCGGCGGCGGCGCCCTTGCTGAGCTCGGTACCTTGAGCCTGCCGCCGCGTTCGCCCGCTTGACCACCCAGCTGCTGCTTCTGGCTGAGCCCCTGCGGGCTGCTGGGCTGGGCAGCTGGATCGAATCGGGCCGGAGCGACCCAGGCAGCGGCCTGAGAGGCGACATCCAGGTGGTGGCCGGGGCAGAAGCCCTGCAGGGCCCCCCAGGCGCGGTGATCTGGGCTCCCAGCCCGGGTACTCCCCTGGCCAGCCTGCAGCGCGAAGTCACCCTGCTGCGCGAGCGGTGGCAACCGGCCCCGCTGCTGCTGGTGCTGGGCGAGGGGCACGGCCTGGCCGCCGCCGACCTGCTGCTGCTGGCCAGCGAGGGGCTGCTGGAAGCTCCCGACGCCAGCCAGCTGCTGGCCGCCCTCAGCACCCTGCTGGGAGGGGGCCGGGTGCTGGAGCTGCAACCCGGCCGACAACAGTCTTCCCAGCCCCAGGGGCAAGCGGCGCCGAGCACCATCGGCCAGGCCCTGCTGCTGAGCGGCCTGCAGCAACTGGACATCGCCAGCAGCGGCTGCCGCCTGCTGCTCAGCCGGCGCGACATTCACCCCCTGGCGCGGCTGTTGCTGGAGGGCCGGCTGCGGGAGATGGCCATGGCCCGCCGTTTCCTGCTCTGGATCTGGGGACCACTGAGCCTGGCCTGGAGCGAACCGGTTGGCCCGATTGCGGGGGCCGCCGCCAGCCCCCAGGCCAGGGCTGCGGGACCGGGCAGCAGCAGCCTCACCCTGCAGCAGCGCAACGCCACGGGTGTGTGGCTGGCCGTGCGGGGGCGGTTGAGCGCGGCCATCGAGGCCGGCCTGGCCAACCGCAGCGGCCAGCTGCTCGCGCTGGAAGGGCTGAACGGCGACCGGCGCATCGACCTGCTGATCGCCCTGCTGGTCCAGCTGGATGCCCTGCGGCAGCAACTGGCCGAGGAACTGGCCCAGACCCCCGGCGATCCAGCCGTTCTGTTGCAGCAGCGCTGGCAGGTGCTGCAACCGAGGCTGCGGGAACAGGCCCTACTGGCGATGGCCAGTCCCTATGTGCAGCTACCCCTCGAGGGCAAACTCCAGCCCGTGGCCTCCTCCCTCGTACAGGTCAGCGACCTGACCCTCAACGACCCGGAACTGCCCGACCCCCAGGCGATGCTGGCCACCCTGGTGCTGGCCCGGCCCCTGCTGGTGGAGGGCCAGCTGCTGCCTCCGGACGAGCCCAGGGCCGTGCTGCACCTGGAGCGGCTGGTGGCCAACTGGCTGCTGCGCAATGCCGAACTCCTGGCCGCCGACGTGCTGGCCTGCTGCGGCGACTGGCCGGAACTGCGCCGCTACCTGCTGCGGCCCGAGCTGCTGGCCACCCGCAACCTGGAGCGCCTGCGCAACCAGCTCAACGCCCAGCAGCGCTGGCTGAGCTGGTTCAGCCGGCCGATCGCCCTCTACGAGAGCCGCCGCCAGCTGCTCTGCCTTGAGGGCGGCAGCATCGAGGCCCGCCATCTGCTCGAACCGCGCGACCAGGAGCTGCGCCGGCTGGGCTGGCTGCAGCAGGTGGTGACCCTCTCCCTGGAGGCCCGCGATGCCCTCGGCCCCCAGCTGCGCCAGCTGATCCGGGGGATGGGCGACCTGCTGGTGGTGCTGCTCACCCAGGTGGTGGGCCGGGCGATCGGCCTGGTGGGCCGGGGCATCCTCCAGGGCATGGGCCGCAGCCTCGGCCGCTCCTGATCGCTCAGCCGCCACAATGGCGCCAATCGAATCGTCCAGGGTGAACCGCAGCTTCAGCGCAGCACTTCATGTTGTCGCCCAGCAACGCGCGCAGCTGATCAGCCGGCTGGTGCCGCGCTCCATGGCGAGGGTTCTCACCGTTGTGGTGCTGCTGCTCAGCCTGCTGGGCCTGGGGCCGGCGATCGCCGGGGCCTCCCTCACCAACAACAACTACGACGGCAACATCTACGCCCTCTACGCCGGCAACGGCTCC
The DNA here is from genome assembly GCA_018399015.1 of Cyanobium sp. M30B3. GTDB lineage: Bacteria > Cyanobacteriota > Cyanobacteriia > PCC-6307 > Cyanobiaceae > NIES-981. The sequence goes on along the minus strand of CP073761.1, from coordinate 1,336,046 downwards.
CTGGTGCCGCCGCGCAGCAGCCTGGGGCAGGCCCTGGCGGAGCAGCGCCCGGCGGTGGTGGTGTACTACCTCGACGACGACACCTCCAGCAAACAGTTCGCGCCGGTGGTGTCGGAGCTGCAGCGGCTGTGGGGCAACAGCATCGAGCTGATTCCCCTGGTCACCGACCCCCTGCAGAACCGCCCCGAACAGGGTCCTTCAGATCCTGCCCATTACTGGCATGGCCGCATACCCCAGGTGGTGGTGTTCAGCCCTGAAGGCAGGGTGCTGCTGGATGAGGAGGGCCAGGTGCCCCTCGATGCGATCAACGACGCCGTGAGCCAGGCCACCGGCATCACCATCCCTGAGGAGTTCCGCCGCAGCACCACCGTGAGCATCAACGAGCTCAACGCCGAGGTGGTGCGCCAGTGAGCGATCGGCCCATGAATGCAGCCGGCTGCGGTGCTACCCGCCAGGAAACCGATGCGATGGGCGCGATCGCCGTGCCCGCACACCACCACTGGGGCGCCCAGACCCAGCGCTCGCTCCACTACTTCCCCTTCGGCCAGACCATGCCGCTGGCAGTGGTGCACGCCTTCGGCGCCCTCAAGGCCGCCTGCGCCGAGGTGAACCAGGCCAAGGGCAAGCTCAGCCCCGAGCTGGCCGCCCTGATCGTGGCCGCTGCCGAGGAGGTGGCCGCCGGCAGGCTCGACGCCGAGTTCCCGCTCAAGGTGTGGCAGACGGGCTCGGGCACCCAGACCAACATGAACGTGAACGAGGTGATCGCCAACCGGGCGATCGCGGCCGCAGGCGGCGTGCTGGGCAGCAAGAGCCCGGTGCATCCCAACGACCATGTGAACCTCAGCCAGTCGAGCAACGACACCTTCCCGGCCGCCCTGCACATCGCCGTGGCGATCGAGCTGCAGCGGCGCCTGATCCCGGCGGTGGAGGCGCTACGCAACGCCCTCGCCACCAAGGCTGAATCCTTCAAGGCCATCATCAAGATCGGCCGCACCCACCTGCAGGATGCGGTGCCCCTCAGCCTGGGCCAGGAGTTCGGCGGCTACGCCGCCCAGCTGGAACTCGGGCTCGAGAGCCTGCGCGCCTCCCTCCCCCAGGTGCAGCAGCTGGCCATCGGCGGCACGGCCGTGGGCACGGGCCTCAATGCCCCGGCCGGCTTCGGCGAGGCGGTGGCGGCCCGGTTGGCCGAGCGCCTCGGCCTGCCGTTCACCTCGGCCCCCAACAAGTTTCAGGCCCTGGCGGGCCATGAGCCGCTGGCGGCCGCCCACGGCGCCCTCACGGTGCTGGCGGGCTCGCTGATGAAGATCGCCAACGACATCCGCTGGCTGGCCAGCGGCCCCCGCTGCGGCCTGGGCGAGCTGATCCTGCCCGAAAACGAACCCGGCAGTTCGATCATGCCCGGCAAGGTGAACCCCACCCAGTGCGAGAGCCTCACGATGGTGGCCGTGCAGGTGATGGGCAACAACACGGCCGTGCAGCTGGCCGCCAGCCAGGGCAACTTCGAGCTCAACGTGTTCAAGCCCCTGATCGCCCACAACCTGCTGGAGAGCATCGCGCTGCTCACGGGCAGCTGCACCAGCTTCCGTGAGCACTGCATCGAGGGGCTGCAGGCCAACGAAACCCGCATCGGATCCCTGCTCGACCAGAGCCTGATGCTGGTCACGGCCCTCACCCCGGCGATCGGCTACGACCGCGCCTGCGCCATCGCCAAACACGCCCACCAGCACCAGCTCAGCCTCAAGGAGGCGGCCCTGGTGCTCGGCGAACTCACGGCCGAGGAGTTTGAGCAGTGGGTGCAGCCCGCCGCGATGGTGGCGCCGGTCCAATCCTGACGCCGGTCCAACCCTGACCCGGCCCACCCCATGAGCAGCGCCAGCCAAGACCCATCCCCCTCCTCCCTGGCCCGGCAGCTCTGGCTGGCCAACCACCAGCTGGCCCAGCGCTGCCTGGAGCATCCGTTCGTGCAGGGGCTGGCGCTGGGCACCCTGCCCCGCGCGATGTTCGCCGGCTACGTGGCCCAGGACGCCTGCTTCCTGGAGAGCTTCGCCCGGGCCTACGCCCTGGCCATTGCCCACAGCCCCGACCGCTCCAGCCTGCTCGCCTTCCATGGCCTGCTGCAGGGCGTGTTGACGGAACTGGAGCTGCACGCCGGCTACGCCCAGCGCTGGGGCATCGACCTGGAGGCCATCACCCCCCTGCCGGCCACCACCGCCTACACCGACTTCCTGCTGGCCACCGCCCGGGGCGGCGATGCCGGCCTAATCTGCGCTGCCATGACCCCCTGCCTGCGCCTCTACGCCTGGCTGGGCCAGCAGCTGCGCGCCCAGGTGGGCCACCCCGGCCACGCCTACGCCGACTGGATCGACACCTACGCCGATCCGGCCTTCGAGACCCTGGCCCTGCGCCTGGAGGCGCTGCTCGATCGCCTGGCGGCGCCCGGCAAAGCCGTGGAGCACACCTACCGGCGGGCGATGGAGCTGGAGCTGGCCTTCTTCGGCGCCCAGCTGCCGGGCTGAGCCGGCGCCGGCGGGCCCTCAGGCCGGATCGCTGTCGAGCGCGGCGTGGAGATCGGCGCGAAACGCCCGCGCCAACGCCGCCACCACCGCCGGCAGGGAGCCGCTGCGCCGCAGCAGCCGGCGCTGGCGCACGTAGGGAAGGCCGGCGGCGATCGAGGCCTCGAGGCGATCCAGCCAGGGCAGCTCATCGGCAGCGGCCCAGGGACGCACCCACGCCAGCACCAGGGCGGCGATTTGCCCGAGGGGCAACAGATCGCCCTCCGGGCTGGCGATCAAGCGGGCCTCGAGCCCATCGCGGGAAGCGACGAAACAGTTGTCCCTGAGCTCCCAACTGGGCTGTGGGGCCAGGGCTGGAGGGGGCATCCAGCGGCCGCGGGAGGCCTGCAGGAAACGCACCAGCGCCCGCAGCAGCGCTGCCAGCGCCAGGGCCTCCGCCAGGGTGGGCTGGGCATCCATCACCCGCACCTCCAGGGTGCCGAAGTGGGGACAGGGCCGCAGGTCCCAGTGGATGTCGCGCAGCGTGTGCAGCGCCCCGGCCCGGGTCATGGTGCCGTAGAAGCGCTCGAAGGCGGCCCAGTCGGCGAAGTCGGGCGGGATGCCGTAGGTGCGCGCGGCGGCCAGCACCCGGTGGCGAAAGGCCGCGAAGCCGCTGTCGCTGCCGTGCCAGAAGGGGGAGCTGGCGGAGAGCGCCACCAGCAGGGGCAGGAAGGGCTTGAGCTCGCCCATCAGCGTGAGCGCCTCCTCGCCGCTGGGCATGCCCAGGTGCACGTGGGTGGCGAAGGTCACCTGCTGGTGTCCCAGCCAGCCGTAGCTGCGCTCCATCAGGCGGTAGCGCTCGCCCGGACTGAAGGGCGCCGGGCGGGTGTTGAAGGGGTGGGTGCCGGCTCCGCACACCGCCAGTCCCAGCCCGTCCACGTGCTGGAGCAGATCGCGCAGCAGGGGCCGCAGGCCGGCCTCCAGCTCGGTGAGATCCGCGGCAGGGGGGGACACCACCTCCACCGTGCTCTGCAGGAACTCCGGCTTCACGTAGCGCCGGTCTGTGTAGGTCTCCAGCAGGGGCACCACCGCATCAGCCAGATCGAAGCTGGCGGGATCGAGCAGCTGCAGCTCCAGTTCCATGCCCACGGAGAAAGCCGGCGAGGGCGTGAAGTCCATCTGCCGCACCTTTGTTCAAGGGGCCGGGGCGAGGCCCGGATGCTGCCGTTCCGCCTCGCGCACCACCGCCTCGAAGAAGGCGGCGCCCACCGGCAGCACCGCTTCGTCGATGTCGAAGGCCGGGCTGTGCAGGGGCACGTAGGGGCTGCCTTCGGGCCGGGCCCCGAAGCGCACATAGCAGCCGGGGATGCGCTCGAGGTAGTAGGCGAAGTCCTCGCTGCCCATGCTGGGGTGATCCAGGGCCACCAGGCCGGCGTCGCCCACCGCCGCCCGGGCGGCGCGTTCGGCCAGGAGCGCTTCCGCGGCGGTGTTCACCACCGGCGGGTAACCGGGCTGGATCGCCACCTCCAGTTCGGCGTTGTGCAGGTCGCCCAGGGCGCGGGCCATGCGCCGCAGGCCGGCATGGAGCTGGTCGCGCACCGCGGGGCGGGTGGTGCGGATGCTGCCCTCCAGCACGGCCGTCTCGGCGATCACGTTCGGCGCCGAGCCCGCCTGCACCTGGCCGATGGTCACCACCGAGGGGTGCACCGGATCGATCTCCCGGGACACCAGGGTCTGCAGGGCGGTGATCAGGAAGCCGGTGATCACCACCGCGTCGGTGGCCTCGTGGGGCCGGGCGCCGTGGCCGCCGCGACCGTGCACGTCGATCCGGAAGCGGTCCGACTGGGCCGTGATCACCCCGGGGGCCACCATGATCTGGCCAACGCGGTAGTGATGGGTCACATGGGCGCCGAAGATGCCGCTCACCCCATCGAGGGCTCCGGCGGCGATCACCGTGCGCGCGCCGCCCCCCCGCTCCTCAGCCGGCTGGAACACCAGCCGCACGCCCAGCGCCGGCGGAGCGGCCGCCAGCAGATGGGCCGCCCCGAGCACCATGGTCACGTGGGCGTCGTGGCCGCAGGCATGCATGCGCCCCTTCTCCTGGGAGGCGAAGGGCAGCTGGGTGGACTCCTCGCCGGGCAGGGCGTCCATGTCGGCCCGCAGGGCGATGGTGGCGGCGGGCTGGGGCGGGCCGATCCAGCCGATCACGCCGCTGCCCACCCCCCCGTACTGGTAGGGGATGGCGAGGGCATCGAGCTCGGCCATGATCCTTGCCGCGGTGCGCTTCTCCTGGAAGGCCAGCTCCGGGTGGCGGTGCAGATCCCGGCGCAGCTCGCGCATGCGGGCAACGACCGGTTCCGGGACGGCGTGGTGGTGCATGGCGTGCGTCTCCCGGCGGCCGGGGCTCTCTCCCCAGACTGGGGACGCCGGAGGCCGGTTTTGAACGGTCGACCGGCGAGGGCGGAGCTCTGGGTGCGTCGGTAGCCATCGCCACAACGGGGCAGGCCCTTCAGGGGGAATCTGGATGGGCGGAAGCAGCTTCTAGGGTTCCGATCCACACCAACTGCACTCTGTGCGGCGGTTGGATGTCTGGTCCGAGAGAAGCTCACCGGGGTTGCCCGGTTGCACGGAGGGACAAAAGCCCGGGAGACCGCTTCACCCAACCCCGTGCCTGTCCATGAGCGAGTCCACCGGTCGGTCCACCGGGCCCGAAGGAGCGTTTGAGCGTCCGCGCGGCCAGCAGGGGGCCGAGGCCCTGGAGAAGGAAGCCCGCCTGCCGCTCACCGGCTGGCAGCAGGAGGTGGAGCAGGGCCACCGCTGGGGCCTGGAGGCCGCCGACAGCATCGTCGACCGGCGCATCTCCACCTTCTCCCGCGGTGAACTGCCCCACTTCGCGGGCATCAACACCTTCATGAAGGCGCCCTACATCGAGGACGTGAACCGGGTGGGGGAGTTCGATGTGGCGGTGGTGGGCGTGCCCCACGACAGCGGCACCACCTACCGGCCCGGCACCCGCTTCGGTCCCCAGGGCATCCGCCGCATCTCGGCCCTCTACACCCCCTACAACTACGAAATGGGGGTGGATCTGCGCGAGCAGATCCGACTCTGCGACGTGGGTGACATCTTCACCATCCCCGCCAACAACGAGAAGAGCTTCGATCAGATCTCCAAGGGCATCGCCCACATCTTCGCCAGCGGTGCCTTCCCGATCATCCTGGGCGGCGACCACTCGATCGGCTTCCCCACGGTGCGGGGCGTGTGCCGCCACCTGGGTGACAAGAAGGTGGGGATCATCCACTTCGATCGCCACGTCGACACCCAGGAGATCGACCTCGACGAGCGCATGCACACCTGTCCGTGGTTCCACGCCACGAACATGGCCAACGCGCCTGCCAAGAACCTGGTGCAACTGGGCATCGGTGGCTGGCAGGTGCCGCGCGAAGGGGTGAAGGTGTGCCGGGAGCGGGGCACCAACGTGCTCACCGTCACCGACATCTGCGAGATGGGGCTGGAGGCGGCGGCCCAGTTCGCCATTGAGCGCGCCACCGATGGCACCGACTGCGTGTACATCTCCTTCGACATCGACTGCATCGACGCTGGCTTCGTGCCGGGCACCGGCTGGCCCGAGCCCGGTGGTCTGCTGCCCCGCGAAGCCCTCAAGCTGCTGGAGCTGATCGTGCGCAACGTGCCGGTGTGCGGCCTGGAGGTGGTGGAGGTGTCACCGCCCTACGACATCAGCGACATGACCTCGCTGATGGCCTGCCGGGTGATCTGCGACACCATGGCCCACCTGGTGGTGAGCGGCCAGCTGCCCCGCAAGCAGAAGCCCAGCTGGATCAGCGACGTCTGCAACATGAACGTCGACCAGACGTGGAGATAGGCGGATGCACGAAGTGGACATGACCAAGTGCCTGCTGCTCTCCATGAACCAGTGGAAAGAGCAGCACGCGCCGCGCACCCCAGAGGTGCGCCAGGTGCACCTGCAGGTGGGCAGCTTCACCTGCGTGGAACCCGACCAGCTCGTGACCACCTGGCGGGCGGCGGTGCACGGCAGCTGGCTGGCTGGCGCCGAGCTGGCGATTGAAACCGTGCCCCTGGTGGGTTGCTGCCTGGTGTGCAACGGCACCTACAGCCCCGATCCCGCCCAGGCCTACCGCTCCCCCTGCTGCGATCACCCGATGGAGGAAATCGTGAGCGGCCGCGAACTGCGCATCCGCTCCGTGGACTACGTGTTCAGCGACATCTCCACCCCCACCCATCTCCACCCCACCGCGCCAGCGCTGTAACCGCCATGCACATGCCCCTGGAAGACACCCTCGGCCTCAACCTGCTGGCCGCCAACCAGCACCAGGCCGAACACAACCGCGAGCACTTCGACGCCTGGCGACTGTTGTGCATCAACGTGATGAGCAGCCCCGGTGCCGGCAAAACCTCCCTGCTGGAGCGCAGCCTCGCCGCCCTGGCCGCCCATCTGCAGATGGCCGTGCTGGAGGGAGACATGACCACCCAGCTGGATGCCCAGCGGCTGGAGGCGGTGGGGGTGCCGGTGGTGCCGATCACCACCGGCCGCGCCTGCCACCTGGATGCGGCGATGGTGAGCGGCGGCCTGAAGCTGCTGAAGCAGCGCCTCGATCCCGCGTCTCTCGACCTGCTCTGGGTAGAAAACGTGGGCAACCTGGTGTGCCCGGCCGAATTCGAGGTGGGCGAGCACCGCAAGGTGGCCCTGCTCAGCGTCACCGAAGGGGACGACAAGCCGCTCAAGTACCCGGTGATGTTCCGCGAGGCGGACTGCGTGCTGATCACCAAGACCGACCTGCTCCCCTATCTGCCGGTGGACATCGAGCGGATCGAGGCCCACGTGCGCGCCGTCAATCCCCACACCGCGGTGATCCGGGTCTCGGCTAGCAGCGGCGAGGGGCTGGAGGCCTGGCATGGCTGGGTGCGGGAGCAACAGGTGGCGGTGACCGATCACCAGGCCCCCACCCTGGTGGCGGCATGAGCGGGCCCAGCTCCGAAGCTGCCGCAAGCCTGCGCAGCGAACTCGAGAGCCAGGGGGTGCGCTACGCCCTGGCCAGCTATGTGGACCTGCACGGGGTGTGCAAGGCCAAGGCCGTACCCCTCAGCCACCTGGGCCAGATGCTGGGCGGCTCGGAGCTGTTCACCGGGGCCGCCCTTGACGGCGTGCCCCAGGACATGAGCGACGACGAGGTGGCGGCGGTGCCCGACCCGGCCACCGCCACCGTGCTGCCCTGGCGGCGCGACCTGGTGTGGATGGCCAGCACCCTGCACCTGCACGGCCAGCCGTTCGAGGCCTGCAGCCGCCACATCCTGGAGCGGGTCCGCGCCCAGGCAACGGCCATGGGCTACCGCTTCAACCTCGGCATCGAAACCGAGTTCTTCGTGCTGCGCCGCGATGAGCAGGGCCGGGCGGTGCCCCTGAGCCCCCGCGACTGCCTCGACAAGCCGGCCTATGACGTGCGCACCCTGCTCGACAACCTGCCTTGGCTGGATGAACTGGTGAGCGCCATGAACCAGCTGGGCTGGGGGGTGTATTCCTTCGATCACGAGGACGGCCCGGGCCAGTTCGAGATCGATTTCGACTATGCCGATGGGCTCACCATGGCCGATCGGCTCACCTTCTTCAAGCTGATGGCCAAGGAGATCGCCCACAGCCATGGGCTGATCGCCACCTTCATGCCCAAGCCCTATGCCGACCGCACCGGCAGTGGCGCCCACTTCAACATGTCGCTCGCGGATCTGGAGAGCGGCGCCAATTTATTCGAAACGGCCGAAAAAACGCCTGGCCAGGTGAGCGAGCTGGCCCACCACTTCATCGCCGGGGTGCTCCGCCATGCGCCGGCCATCTGTGCCGTGATCGCCCCCACGGTGAACAGCTACAAGCGGTTGGTGGCCCAGGGGAGCATGTCCGGCTTCACCTGGGCGCCGGTGTTCATCTGCTACGGCAACAACAATCGCACCAACATGCTGCGCATCCCCTCACCGGGGGGCAGGGTGGAATGCCGGGCCGCCGATATCTCCTGCAACCCCTATCTGGGGGCGGCGATGATTCTGGCAGCGGGCCTGGAAGGCGTGCGCGAACGGCTGGATCCCGGTCCCCCCAATCTGGTGAATGCCTACACCCTCAAACCGGAACAACGGGCGGAGCGGGGTCTGTCGATGTTGCCGCGCAACCTCGAGGAGGCGATCGATGCCTTCGTGGCGGATCCACTCTCGAGAACCGTATTTGGTGATGCCATGTTTGATGCCTATGTGACCTACAAAAGAGAGGAGTGGGAGTCGTATCACTCCGCTGTTTCCGACTGGGAACAGCGGCGCTACCTGGAGTTCTTCTGAGCGCTTCGCCCGGGCCCATCACTCCTTTCTTTTAACCCTTGCTGTTGCGCGCCCTGCCCTGGCTCGGTGGTTCCGAACCACCACTCCCCGGTCTTCCCCCCAGCTCACCGTTCACTTCCCCGATTCCATGACCAAGTCTCCCCGTTCTGGCTCCTCCCGCCGCGCCAAGCGCCGGCTGGTGGTGCTCTCCCTGATCACCTCCCTGGGCGCCGGCCTGCTGGCCGCCTGCCAGACCCCCACCAGCGAAGGAACGGTGGTGCGGATCGGCTACAGCGCCTGGCCGGGCTGGTTTCCCTGGGCCGTCACCGAGGCCAAGGGGCTGTTCGGAACGGCGGGTGTGGACGCCAAGATGCAGTGGTTTGACGGCTATCTCGACAGCATCAACGCCCTCAACGCCGGCCAGCTCGACTGCAACAGCCAGACCCTGAACGACACGATCAGTTCGGTGGCGGGTGGGGCGGATCTGCAGGTGGTGCTGCAGAACGATTACTCCACCGGCAACGACCAGATCATCGTGGCCGAAGGCATCGCAACGGTGGCCGATCTCAAGGGCAAGAAGGTGGCCGCCGAGGAGGGCACGGTGGATCACTACCTGCTGCTGAAGGTGCTCAAGGACAACGGCATGTCGGCAGCGGACATCGAGTTTGTGCCCCTGGAGACCGGTGCCGCCGCCGCCGCCTTCGCCGCCGGCCAGGTGGATGCGGCCGGGGTCTACGCCCCCTTCACCACCCAGGCGCTGAAGCGGCCGGGTAGCCGGGCCCTCACCACCTCGGCGGACCACCCCGGCGCGATCAGCGACCTGCTGGTGTGCCGGCGTGAGTTCGTGGAACAGAACCCCGAGGCCATCCAGAAGGTGGTGAATGCCTGGTTCGCCACGCTGCAGCTGATGGAGGACGATCCGGCCGCCACCCTGCCGATCCTGGTGGAGCGCTCCGGTGTGTCGGAGGCGGAGTTCAAGGAGTACGCGGCCGGCACCACGATCCAGACCCTGGCCGAGAACCGGGCCAACTTCCAGCCCGGCACCACGATGACCTCGCTTCCGTTTGCGGCCGAGGAGATCAGCGCCTTCCTGGTGGAGGTGGGCCTGGCCAAGAGCACGCCGGATCTCTCCACCCTGCTCAATTCCACCTTCGTGGACAACGCCAACTAAGCCGCCCTGTGCCTGGTTATGCCTGAGTTCCAACGCCTGATCCGGCAGCCCTGGACCCTGGGCGTCCTGGGCATCCTCACCGTGCTGGTGCTGTGGTGGACCATCACCGCCATCGGCAGCGTGAACAAGCTCTTCCTGCCCTCGCCCGAGGCGGTGTGGCAGGCGGGGCAGCAGCAGTGGACCAGCGGTCTGCTGCTGAAGGATGCCATTGCCAGCATCCAGCGGGTGTTCATCGGCTTTGCCATTTCGGCGGGGCTTGCCCTGCCGATCGGCATCGTGATGGGCAGCAACCAGGTGATCTGCCGCCTGCTGGAGCCGCTGATGGCCCTGATCCGCTACATGCCGGCTCCCGCATTCATTCCCTTGCTGATCATCTATTTCGGCCTGGATGAGTTGCCGAAGGTGATGCTGATCTTCATCGGCACCTTCTTCTTCAACACCTTGATGATCATGGATGCGGTGAAGTTCGTTCCGCGCGAGCTGGTGGAAACCGCCCTCACCCTGGGTGGTCGCACCCTGCCGATCCTCACCCGGGTGGTGGCACCGTTCATTGCCCCCCAGGTGCTCGATACCTACCGGATCAACATGGCGTCAGCCTGGAATCTGGTAATCGTGGCTGAGCTGGTGGCCGCCAATGAAGGCCTGGGCAAACGCATCAGCCTGGCCCAGCGTTTTCTGCGCACCGATGAGATCTTCATGGGCCTGATTGTGATCGGTCTGATCGGGCTTGCGATCGATCTGGGCTTCCGGGCCCTGATGCGCCGGGCCTGCGCCTGGGCCAACTGAGCAACCACCCATGCATCTCCAGATCGCCAACGTCGGCAAGAGCTTCGGCTACGGCAGCAGCAGCAAGGAAGTGCTCCGCAACGTGAGTTTCGATGTGCACTCCGGTGAATTCGTGGCGCTGGTGGGCAGCTCCGGTTCGGGCAAGTCCACCGTGATGCGGCTGATCGCCGGGCTGGATCGCCCCAGCTCCGGCACGATCAGCATCGATGGCCGCACGATCAGCGCCCCCGGCTCCGACCGGGGCATGGTGTTCCAGAAGTACAGCCTCTATCCCTGGCTCAGCGCGGCCCAGAACGTGGCCTTCGGCATGGAGCTGCAGGGGCGCGACCGGCGCGAGATCCGGGAGCGCAGCAGCTATTTCCTGGAGGTGGTGGGCCTGGCCGACGCGGCCCGCCGCCTGCCGCGGGAACTCTCCGGGGGCATGCAGCAGCGGGTGGCGATCGCCCGGGCCCTGGCGGCCGAGCCGAAGGTGCTGCTGCTGGATGAACCCTTCGGCGCCCTCGACATCCAGATCCGCGAATCGATGCAGGAGTTCCTGCACGACCTGTGGAAGCGAACCGGACTCACGGCCCTGCTGATCACCCACGACCTGGAGGAGGCGCTGCTGCTGGCCGGCCAGGTGCACATCATGGCCCCCTCGCCCGGCCGGATCGTGCGCAGCGTGGCGGTGGAGCTGGACCGCTCGTCCCTGGCCCACCTGCGCGTGTCGCGCCCCTTCCTGGAGATGCGGGAGGAGCTGGCCCAGTGCCTGCGCGGCCTGGATCCGGCCCTCACCGCCTGATCACCCCCTGATCACCCCCTGGTAGCTCCCTGCCATGCCCGCTCCCCCGTTCCTGCCCAGCTGGGTGTACCGCTCGGCGGCGGTGGCCGCCCGCGAGCGCAGCCACTACGCCGACCGCTGCTGGCACCCGGTGGCGGCCCGCAGCGAGATCGACGCTGGCGGGGCGCTGGCGGTGGAGCTGCTGGGCGTTCCCCTGCTGCTCACGGCCCCCCGAGGCGAGGATCAGGGGCCACAGCCGGCCGTGCGGGCCTTCCTCAACCGCTGTCCGCACCGGGGCGTGGCCCTGCTGGCCAGCGGCACGGCCGCCCCGCGCTGCCGCCGCCTGGTGTGCCCTTACCACGGCTGGACCTACGACCTCAACGGCCAGCTGCTGGCTGCCGCGCGGGAGGCGGAGTTTATGGAGCCGTTCAACCGCGAGCACTGGCCCCTGCAGGAGGTGCCCTGCCGCCAGCTGGGGCCGCTGCTCTGGGTGGCGCTCGGCCCCACTCCCCTGCCGCTGGAGGAGCAGCTCGACCTGGTGCTGGCCGAGGCGGGGAAGCTGTTCACCACGCCGCGGCAGCTGCTGGGGCGGCAGCAGCTGGGGCTGGCCTGCAACTGGAAGGTGGCCCACGACAACACGCTCGACGACTACCACGTGGCGATCGCCCACCCCACCACCCTGCACCGCGAGCAGGGGCCGGTGCGCGACTACCGCTACGCCCTCAGTCCCCACGGCACCCTGCTGGCCACCCCCTCCGGCGCGGGCGGCACCTTCTACACCTTCGGCCTGGCCCCCTGGACCCACCTGCTGCTCTGGCCCGACCAGCGGCTGGCTCTGCTGAGCTTCCTGCCCAGCCTGCCCGCCAGCCCCGGAGAGGCCGCCGATCTGGAGCACTGCGTGATGGATGTGTGGCTGTTCGGCCCGCCCGAATTCGCGGCCGGCGCCGCCGATTGGATGGCGGAGATGCAGCGCTTTCTGGAGGAAGACCGGCGGCTGGTGGAGTCGGCCCAGCGGGGTTACGCCAACGGGCTGGTGCCCGGGCCAGCCCACCGGCTGGAGCAGCGGATCCTGCAGTGGCAGGCCCTCTACCGCCGCTGGATGGAGCTGGAGGAGGAGCCCCAGCCCCAGCTGAGCCCCCGGGCGCTCACCACGGCGCCAGCCGGCCCAGCCACGCCGCCATGGCCCCATTGATCTCCAGCAGATCGGCCACCGGCTGGCCGGTGAAGGGCAGCTGGGGCAGGTAGCCGTCGGGGCCGAATTCCGGCGTGATCGTGAAGGGGCCCTGGGTGGCGCCGGAGCGCTGCTGGGCGAACAGGTGCCAGCAGCGGCGGTGGGCCTCCAGCGCCTCGGCCCACTCCGGCGCGAAGGGGTGGCCCACCGAGGGCCCCTGGGCGTGGCCCACCCGGGCGTGGATGTGGTCCACCCGCGCCGCCATCGCCCGCACCGGCTCCAGCTCAGGGGTCATCAGCCGCTCGGCCACCGCGCACCAGTGGCTCAGATCGGCGGTGAGGCGCAGCTGGGGGAAGGCCTCCAGGTAGGTGCCGATCAGCCAGGGGCTGTAGAAGCTGCGCGAGCGGTGGGTTTCAAAGCTCACCGGCAGGGGGCAGGCGGCCGCCAGCTCCAGGACCTGGGCCCAGAAGGGCTGCTGCACCGGCCAGGGCCAGCTGTCGCTGCCGGTGAGCACGCTCACCCGCAGGGGCGCCAGGGCGGGGGCCAGGGCCAGCTGTTGCTCCAGTTCGCGCCGGTGCTGCTCCGGGCTGCAGTCGAGCCGGGGCACGTAGTCACCGCCGGTGAGCAGCTCCAGCACCAGGGCCAGGCCCGCCTCAGCCAGCTGCTCCACCACGGCGGCCGGGGCAAGTTCGGCCAGGGCCGGATGGTGGAGGTTGGCCTCCAGCCCGTGGAAGCCGTGCTGGCGGGCGGTGCGGATGGCGGCGGCCAGATCGCCCTGGAAGCCCCAGAGGCTGAACATCAGCAGGGGCTGCAGGGCTGGCAAGGTCAGTCGTTGGCGGTGAATTCCTCGGGCTGGATGCCCAGGTACACCGCCTCCTTGAACAGGGCCTGCTTGGCCTCGGCGTCGTTGTGGGCAGCGGCGCTGCTGTAGCGGCTGCGCAGGGAGTCCACCAGGGCCTGGCGGCGCGGATCGGACGGCTCGGACACGTCGGGCTGGAGGGGGGGATCGCTGGTGACCATCAGCGGCAGAAGCGATACAACGCCCAATCTAGGCAGCGATCACCAGGGGCTCTGGCGGCGCCAACTGTTGCATCGCCTACCGAAGCAGGGACGCCGCCCCTGGTGGGATGGCGTGACACCGAATGCCCCCCTTGACCGCGCCAGCCGGCACCGCCACCGCCACCGCCACCGCCCCAGCCCAGAGCGGCCCCCTGATTCCCCGGGAGGCGCTGGCCCAGCTCAACGAGCTGCGCAACGGCCCCGCCGCCCTGCGCCTGGCCAGCCACCTGCTCACGATTGCCCTGGGAGGGGTGGTGTGGGGCCAGCAGGGCTGGCCCCTGCTGCTGCGGCTGGCCGGCCTGCTGCTGTGCGGGGTGGGCCTGGCCACCTGTTTCGCCGGGCTGCACGAGTGCAGCCACCGCACCGCCTTCCGCAGCCGCAGCGCCAACGACGTGGCCGCCTGGTGGCTGGGGCTGCTGAGCTTCTACAACGCCACCGCCTACCGGCGCTACCACCAGTGGCACCACCGCTACACCCACCAGCCCGGCCTCGATCCGGAACTGGACGACCCCGTGCCCACCAGCATCGGTGCCTACCTGCTGGAGATCGGCGGCTGGCACTGGTGGAGCGGCAAGCTGGCCGGCTTCGCCCGCCTGCTCTGGGGTGATCTCTCCCAGTTGCCCTATCTCACCTCAGAGGTGATCCCCAAGGTGCGCCGCTCGGCCTGGCTGCAGGTGGGGGTGTACGGGGCCCTGGCGGCGCTGTCGCTGGTGGGCGGCAACGGCTTTCTGCTGTGGTTCTGGCTGCTGCCGCTGGCGGTGGGCCAACCCTTCCTGCGCTTCGTGCTGATGGCCGAACACAGCGGCTGCAGCTTCTCCACCAAGGGCACCAGCAACACCCGCACCACCCTCACCATCGCGCCGGTGCGCTGGCTGATGTGGAACATGCCCTTCCACGCCGAGCACCACCTCTACGCCTCGATTCCCTTCCACGCCCTGCCGGCGGCCCACGGCCACATCGCCCCCCGGCTGGAGCACCTCGACCCGGGCTACCTGGCGGTGCACCGGCAGCTGCTGGCCAACCTGCCGGCCCTGGCGCTGCCCACCGGCGCCGGCAAGCCGGCATGAGCGCCACCCCGGCAAGCGCCCCACCCCGCCAGCAGCGGATCGAACACCAGCTGGGCCCCTGGCCCCTGGCCTGCGGCCACACCATCGCCGCTGCCCAGGTCACGGTGCTGCAGATCGGCGAGCTCAACGCCGAGCGCTCCAACCTGATCCTGGTGCCTACCTCCTATGGCGCCCGGCCGGAGGACCTGGCCTGGCTGGCGGGGCCGGTGCTCGACCCGCAGCGCTGGTGCATCGTGATCGCCGGCCAGTTCGGCAACGGCGCCTCCAGCAGCCCGAGCAACAGCGCCATGGGCCTGGCCGAGCAGGGCTGGGTGGTGCGGCACCGCGACAACGTGGCCGCCCAGCGGCAGCTGCTGGCCGAGCTCTACGGCGTGGAGCGGATCCCGCTGATCTACGGCTGGTCGATGGGCGCCCAGCAGGCCTACCGGTGGGCGGTGGACCATCCCGAGCTGGTGGAGCGGATCTGCTGCGTGTGCGGCAGCACCCGCACCTCCCCCCACAACCGCCTGTTCTGCCTCAGCCTGCGCCAGGCCCTCACCGCCGACCGCCACTGGACGGGCAGCGGCTTCAGCGCCCCGCCGCAGCAGGGGCTGCTCACCTATGCGCTGATCTACGCCAGCTGGGCCGCCAGCCAGCCCTTCTTCCGCACGGTCGACGAGCCGGTGGAGGAGCACGTGGAGCGCCAGTGGCTGCCCCACTACCAGCGCCACGACCCGCGCGACCTGATCGCCATGCTCGACACCTGGCTGGCCCACGACGTGGCCGATGGCGGCGAGCTGGCTGCCGCGCTCGGCTCGATCCGGGCACGCACGGCGGTAGTGGCCGGCAGCCACGACCTCTACTTCACCCCGGCCGACCTGGCCAGCGAAGCGGCGGCCATCCCCGGCGCCTCCTTCCACGTGATCGAGTCGGAGCTGGGCCACCGGGCCGGCAACCCCCACAGCAGCGCCGCCGAGCAGGAACAGCTGCGGGCGCTGGTGGCTGCGCTGCTGGCCCAGGACAGCCCGCTCTGAGCCGCCCCCTCCGTTCCCACCACCTGTTTCCGTCACCCTCCAGTTCCCGCCACCCCCTCGACCCACCAGCACCGCCCGCATGACCCTCCCCTCCCTCGACCTCAGCGATCGCCTGCAGGCCCTCGGCCTGCCGTTCGTGCTGGTGTCGTTCACCGACCTGTTCGGCATCCAGCGGGCCAAGCTGGTGCCCGCCTCGGCCATGGCGGCGATGGCCACGGACGGGGCAGGCTTCGCGGGCTTTGCAGCCTGGCTGGATCTCTCCCCCGCCGATGGCGACGTGCTGGCCGTGCCAGACCCGGCCAGCCTCACGGCCCTGCCCTGGCAGAGCGGCGTGGGCTGGATGGCCGCCGAGCTCACCCTCAACGGCGAGCCGATGGCCCAGTGCCCGCGCCGGCTGCTGCGCCATCAGCAGCAGCGCGCCGCAGCCCTGGGCTTTGAGCTGCGCAGCGGTGTGGAGGCGGAATTCTTCCTGCTCAGCCCCGATGGCGCCGCCATCGCCGATCCGGCCGATCACCAGGAGAAGCCCTGCTACGACCAGCTGGCCCTGATGCGCCGGTTCGGGTTGATCGGCCCGCTGCTCACGGCGATGGAGGAGCTGGGCTGGGGGCCGTACCAGGCCGACCACGAGGACGCCAACGGCCAGTTCGAGATCAACTGGACCTATGCCGAGGCCCTCACCACTGCCGACCGCCATGCCTTCTTCAAGGTGATGGTGAAGGCGATGGCGGAGCAGCAGGGGCTGCGGGCCAGCTTCATGGCCAAGCCCTTCGCCGCCCTCACCGGCAACGGCTGCCACACCCACCTTTCGCTCTGGGGGGCGACGGACAGCGCGGACAGCGACCGCAACCTGTTCCACGACCCCGCCGGCGAACTGGGGCTTTCGACGCTGGCTTACCAGTTCATCGGCGGCCTGATCGCCCACGCGCCGGCCCTGTGCGCGATCACCAATCCCACGGTGAACAGCTACCGGCGCCTGGCGGCACCGCCCACCACCTCCGGCGCCACCTGGAGCCCGGGCGGCATCAGCTACACCGGCAACAACCGCACCCACATGGTGCGCATCCCCGACGACCAGCGCCTGGAGCTGCGCCTGGCCGACGGCTCGGCCCACCCCTACCTGCTGCAGGCGGCGATCCTGGCAGCCGGCCTCGATGGCATCGCGCGCCAGCTCAACCCCGGCCCCCGCCGCGACAACGACAACTACGCCCAGCCCCTCAGCCTCGACCAATGCCAGCGGCTGCCGGCCGACCTGGGGGAGGCCCTCGACGCCTTCGCCGCCGACACAGCCCTGCGCCAGGGCCTGGGTGAGCCGTTCTGCCAGGCCTACGAACACCTGCGCCGCCGCCAGTGGCAGCGGGAACGGGGCGACATCAGCGACGCCGAACGCCGCTCCAGCCTCGACTGCTGAGCCGGCACCCGCTGGCCATCAACGTTGCAGTGGCTGGACAGGGCCTGATCACGACTGCGTGAAATCAATCTTTCAGCGCGCGCGAAGTTGCCGCTGCAAACCCTGGATCAACGGCTGCAGGCAACCAGCCATGGAGCGTTTCACAGGACGCCGCTGGTAGCACAACACGTTTCGAGTCATACTTGTTGAAGGCCAAGTCAAGATGATCCAATTGCGCGCAACCCGAGGCTAAACTCGCCTAGTTAAGTCTTGGCAACTTCAACAGGCCCCGGATGTCCTTTTTAGCGTTTTTTACACATCTTTGACGGATCTGTCTTAAATTCTGCGGGCAGGTGATGGCCAACCTTTTTCACCCTGCGTCGCTCTGCAGTTCGGCCTCGGCGCCGTGGGCCATGGGTTCTGTTGGCAAGACAAACGATCCCATCCATAGCTTTGC
Source organism: Cyanobium sp. M30B3 (assembly GCA_018399015.1). Classification (GTDB taxonomy): domain Bacteria; phylum Cyanobacteriota; class Cyanobacteriia; order PCC-6307; family Cyanobiaceae; genus NIES-981. The sequence continues at coordinate 1,318,350 of CP073761.1, read as the reverse complement.
CATGTGCAGGTCGGAGGCAACGAGGATCCTTGCCCGTTGAGGCCAACACTTACCTTCTCGATCACTTGCACACCAATTACTCTCCCCATCCCGCGCACGTGATTGCCAATAGCGCCATCGGGCAGGCCGGCCGCTTGACTCTCTATGCCGTGAACCGCGAGTTCTGGTCCATGTTCCAACCTGCCTGCGCAGAAGGCCGACCCGGCTATCCAGCGACCACAGGCATCACCTCCGCCATCAGTTCACATCTTGAACAGTTCTGAGCCGGCAGTAAATCAACTCTCAAGCAGCTATTGATACCCTTCATATATCCGCTTAACGACTCCACAAGCCCCTGCAACAGCTGAACAGGCCCATGTCGATCGATGCACTCCAGATCGACACTGAAGGATACCACGACGAAGTGATCTACAACTCCAACCTCCACCTCAACCGGCCGAAGATGATCCACTTTGAAAGCCACGGTCTCCCAGCCGAAACGAGCTCTGCTCTCAACAACCACTTGCTGAAGCTTGGCTACAACACCTGATTCCCTCAATGGAGACAGTCTGGCCGTCCAGGGCCAGGCCAGCCCGATCAACACTCCGCTCAATCAACTCATGGAGTCGACACCTACAGCAGATTCGCCGCCAGTTCCGCCAGCGGGCTGCGCTCGCCCCGCTGCAGCGTCACATGGCCGGCCAGGGGCTGGCCCTTGAAGCGCTCCACCAGCCAGGTGAGGCCATTGCTCTCGGCGTCCACATAGGGATTGTCGATCTGGTAGGGGTCGCCGGTGAGCACGATCTTGGTGCCCTCACCCACCCGGGTCACGATCGTCTTCACCTCATGGGGGGTGAGGTTCTGGGCCTCATCCACCACCATGAACTGGCGGGGAATCGAGCGGCCACGGATGTAGCTGATCGCCTCCACCTCCAGCAGTCCCATGCTCTTGAGGTCGTTCCAGTTGCCGCGGGTCGGCCGGTGCCCGGCCCGCGCCGGACCGGAGCCGCCCTTCGGCTGATCATCGCCGCCGAGCAGAAAGTCGAGGTTGTCGATGATCGGCTGCATCCAGGGACCCATCTTCTCCTCAAGATCACCGGGCAGGAAGCCGATCTCCTTACCCAGGGAGATCACAGGCCGGGTCACCAGCAGCCGTTCGTAAATCCGTTCATCGGCCACCTGGTTGAGGCCGGCCGCCAGGGCCAGCAGCGTCTTACCCGTGCCGGCTTTGCCCACCAGCGTCACCAGCTGGATGGCGGGATCCAGCAGCAGATCCAGGGCGAAGGTCTGCTCGCGGTTGCGCGGCTGGATGCGGCCCAGCTTGGCCCTGGGCGCATGCTGCAGCGGCTGCAGCGTGGCCGAAGTGGCGTTGTAGCGGGCCAGCAGGGTGTGGGCGGGCTGGGCCTGGTCGATCAGGGTCACCCCCTCATTGGCCTGCAGGGGGGCCGGCAGGCTGAGGCCATCGAGCTCCAGGCCCGGTGCGAGCTTCACCCGGTCCATCTGCTCGGCACTCACCCAGGCCTCACAGAAGCCGGGATAGAGATCGGCGATGTCCACCCGATCGCTGGTGTAGTCCTGGGCGATCAGACCCACCGCATCGGCCTTGATGCGCAGGTTGGTGTCCTTGGTCACCAGCACCACCGGCGGCTGGTCGCCGATCACGGCCCCCAGCTGCTGCTGCTCCAGGGCCACCGCCAGAATGTTGTTGTCGCCGTTGCCTGCCTTCAGCTCCGGCGGCAGGTTGGCCAGGGTCTCGCTGCGGCAGAACACCACCACGAGCGTTCCGCCCTGGTCGCCATTGGGCACCCCCTCGGCCAGGTTGCCCTTGGCGCGCAGCTCATCCAGGAGCCGCGACACCTGGCGGGCGTTGCGTCCCTTCTCCGCCGGGTCGCGCTTGAAGCGGTCGATCTCCTCGACCACCTCGATCGGGATCACGATGTGGTTGTCCTCAAAGCGGGTGAGGGCCTGCGGATCGTGCAGCAACACGTTGGTGTCCAGCACGAACGTCTTTCGCATAGCCCAGCCGGGAGAGGATTGGGCGGACCTTAGGGCGGCAGCTGCATTTACGCTCCGCCCATCCGCCGTACCTCGCCGTTGCTGTTCCTGATCCTCCTGAAGGTGGCCCTGATTGCCGCCCTGGTCTTCGGCCTGGCCCTGCTCTGGTTGGAACTGCGCCACCGGCTGCGGCCCGCCTCTCCGCTGCAGCTGCGGGCCGAGCCCTTCAGCACCCGCCGCAGCGGCAAGCGCACTCTGGTGGTGGAGGGCACGGTTGCCATCAGCAACCCCCATCCGCGCATGGAGGTGTTCGTACCCGAGCTGGAGCTGCGCCCCACCCTGCTGGGCCGCGGCGACCTGGCGGATATGAAAGTACGCACGGCTGTGAAGGCCCTGCATCCCGACGAGGAAAGCCGAGCCGACGGCTACTGGGCCGCCTACATCGTCAAGGGGCGCAAGACCACCCGCGCCGAACTCAAGGTGGAGATCAAGGCCGCTGAGGAAGCCGATCTCGACACCCTGCTCGACACCCTCTGGCTGGAGGTGTGCTGGGTGAATTACGGGCCCTTCGGCCGGCTCTGGCGCCGCGACGGCATCCTCGTGCCCCTGCGCCGGCCCCAGCCCCAGGGCCCGGAGAGCGCCAACTGGCGCAGCGGCGAGCGCTGCGCGGTGCTGCCGGTGCGCACCCACCTGCTGGGCACCCTCGACGACCCCGAGCAAGTGCTGCGTCACTATGCCGGCGCCGTGCTGCAGAAGGGCGACGTGCTCACCATCGGTGAAACGCCCCTGGCGGTGATGCAGGGCCGCTACCACCATCCCCAGAACGTGGAGCCCAGCGGCCTGGCCCGGCTGCTCTGCCGCGTGTTCCACCCCACCAGCTCCCTGGCCACCGCCTGCGGCCTGCAGAGCCTGATCGACGTGGTCGGCCCCGCCCGGGTGCTCTGTGCCTGGCTGGCCGGCACCGCCCTCAAGCTTGTGGGCTCCAGGGGCTGGTTCTACCGGCTGGCGGGCGACCAGGCCCGGCTGATCGATGACGTGACCGGCACCACCCCGCCCTACGACCAGACCATCGTGCTCGGTCCGGACCAGCCCGAAGCGTTCTGCGCCACCATGGCCCGGGCCCTCGGTGTGGCCGTGGCGGTGGTGGATGTGAACGACCTGGGCCGGGTGAAGGTGCTGGCCTCCAGCCCGGGATGCGACGAGGAGCTGCTGCAGCGGGCCCTGCGGCCCAACCCGGCCGGCAACGCCAACGAGCGCACGCCGCTGGTGCTGGTGCGCCCGGCCTGAACCCCTTCGGGGCCTGGGCCAGCAGCGCTGCAGCGGCGCGGTCGATAGAGTTCATTCACCCAAGACAGGACTGTCCGGGATGACGGTGCAATCGCCCACACCGCACCGATCGGAGTCCCCCCTGCCGGGGGACTCCCCCGCCCAGCATCTGTTGATCGAGTCGCTGGCGGCCTGGCATCTGCCGCTGCTGAGCGATCCGGCCTTCCTGCCCCTCCAGCCCCAGCTGCAGAGGGCCCTGCTGCGCCAGTTGCCCGAACGTCTGCTGGGACTGATGCGCAGCGGCCGCCGTCGCTGCCCCCCCCAGGTGCTGGTGGCCCGCCAGGACAACACCCTGCTGGGGGTGATCATCAGCCGCCCCCTCAACCGCACGGCCAGTTGCTGGCAGGTGCAGCACCTGCGGATCGCCCCATCCGGCCAGCGCCGCCAGCTCTCCCAAGACCTGCTGCGCGAAGCCATCCAGCGGGCCCGGGGTGCCACCAGCTGGATCGCCACCAGTTCCAGCCTCGACAACGACCGCCTGGCCGCCCTGCGCGAACAGGGATTCCAGCCCCTGCGCACCGAGCGCCTCTGGCGGCTGCAGGGCCCATGGCAGGCCGCTGCGGCGGCCAGCGCCCAGGCCGGCAGCGAAGGGGGCCAAGAGCCGACGCTGCGCCCCCTCAACCGGCGCACGGCCTGGGCCCTGTTCCAGCTGGAGCAGGCCGCCTGCCCCGCCCAGCTGCGGCAGTTGCTCGACCGCAGCAGCGACGACCTGCTCGACCAGAGCCACGGCCGGGGCTGGATGCTGCTGGACGCAGCCCGCAATCAGGCCGTCGCCGGCCTGCGCTGGCTGGGGGACCATCCCGGTGGCGGCCATGACCTGGAACTCACGGTGCATCCCGGCTGGACCCACCTGATCGGAGCCGGCACCGAGCGGCTGCTCGGCCAGGCCCGGCAGGCCCTGGCCGATGGCGAACCCCTCTGGCTGCGCAGCGATGTGGGCGAACGCGAGCTGGACCGCTGGCTGCAGCGCCGCGGTGCCGAGCCCCTGGGAGAGCGCGTGCTGATGGCCCGCAGCGTGTGGCGGCGCCAGGAATGCCCGGCCCCCGCGCAGCAGGCGGCCCGGCGGCTGGAAGCGATGCTGGAGCAGCTCCAGCCCCGCCGGCGCCCCCTGCCCACGCCGGTGGGGCACCGCTGAGCCCTTGCCCCGGCCCCGGCCCCGCTCCGCCCTGGCCCTCGATGTGGGCCGCCGGCGCATCGGCCTGGCCGGCTGCGACCCCCTGGGCCTGACGGTCACCCCCCTGCCCGCCCTGGCACGGGCTGCCTTCAGCGCCGACCTCAACCTGCTGATGCCGCTGATCGAGCGCCGCCGGGTGCAGCTGCTGGTGGTGGGCCTGCCGCTGGACAGCACAGGCGCCGCCACGCCCCAGGCCCGGCACTGCCGCCGCTACGGCCTGCAGCTGGCAGCCGCCAGCCAGCTGCCGCTGGTGTGGGTGAATGAACACAGCAGCAGCTGGGCCGCCGCCGAGCTGCGGGGCCTGCGGGGCGACCGCAGCGGCGCCCTGGACAGCGCTGCCGCCGCCCTGCTGCTGGAGCAGTGGCTGCAGGACGGCCCCGAGCCGGACCCCGGCAGAGCCGAGCTCCCCTGACGGTGGGCCCGGCGACCATCGCCTGCGGCAAGGCGGCCCGCGCTGGTTCATCCTGAGGGCACAGCTCACCGTTTCAGAGCTCCGCAGATGTTTCCATGACTGGCTCGGGCGAACTCCCCACCGATGTGCCCACCGTGCTGGTGCGCGATCAGAAAGGCCGGCAGCTGCTCTGCTTCCTGGAGCAGCTGATCCCCCTTGATGGCCACGACTACGTGCTGCTCACGCCAGTGGACACGCCGGTGTGCCTGTTCCGCCTCGATGACGACGCCGATCCGGAACTGATCGACAGCGTCGATGCCAGCGAGCCGATCCTGTCGGTGGCCGACGTGGTGCTGCAGGAGCACGACCTCACCCTGGTGCGCTCCGCCGTGACCCTCACGGTGAGCGGCGAACTGGACGAACCCGAACCCGAGGAGCTCGACGACGAGGATGCCGACGACGAGTCGGAAACCTACGAACTGCTGGTGAGCTTCCTGGTCAACGACCAGGAATATGGTCTTTACATCCCGCTGGATCCCTTCTTCGTGGTGGCTCGCATGCAGGGCAACGAGGCCGTGCTGGTGGAGGGCGACGAGTTCGAGCGGGTGCAGCCGCGCATCGAGGCGGAGCTGGAGGAGCGGGAGGGGCTGGAGTGAACCTGCGCCAGTGGCTCAAACCCGACTGGCTGCTGGACGGCACCCTGGTGGACCTGCCCCTCCAGGAGCTGCTGGATCGGCGGATCGGTGCCCTGGTGTTGGATGTGGACCGCACCCTGCTACCGCGGCGCCAGAGCACCCTGCCGCAGCGGATGCGCCAGTGGCTGGAGCAGGCCCAGGGGCAGCTGCCGATTCACCTGCTCAGCAACAACCCCTCCCGCCAGCGCATCGGTGCGGTGGCCCGGGAGCTGGGGGTGCCCTTCACCACGTCCGCGGCCAAGCCGCGCCGCCAGGCGTTGCGGCGCGTTTTGGAGGAGCTGCAGCTGCCCGCCGGCCGCGTCGCCCTGATCGGCGACAGGGTGTTCACCGATGTGATCGCCGGCAACCGCCTGGGGCTGTTCACCGTGCTGGTGAAGCCGATCGACCCCCAGGGCCACCCCTGCCAGCGCGATCACCTGCAGAAGCTGGAAGTGCGCCTGGCCAACTGGATGGGCGGCAGCCTGGGCTGAGATGACAGAGCAATCCCGTCACCCCCGGCGTGTGGTGAAGGTGGGCACCAGCCTGCTGCGGGGCAGCCCCGAGCGCCCCACCGCCGCCGTGATCGCCGACCTGGCCGCCAGCCTCAACCGGGCCTGCCGGCGGGGCGAGGCGATCGCCCTGGTCACGAGCGGTGCCGTGGGGCTGGGTTGCGCCCGCCTGCAGATGCCCACCCGCCCCACGGCCGTGGCGGCCCTGCAGGCGGCGGCGGCCGTGGGCCAGGGCCAGCTGATGGGCCTGTACCAGGACGCCTTCGCCGTGCGCGGCCTGCCCGTGGCCCAGGTGTTGCTCACCCGCGGCGACCTGGCCTCCAGGCGGCGCTACCAGAACGCCTGCCGCACTCTGGAGCAGCTGCTGGCCTGGGGCGTGGTGCCGATCGTCAACGAGAACGACACCCTGGCCACCGATGAACTGCGCTTCGGCGACAACGACACCCTCTCCGCCCTGGTGGCGGTGGCGGTGGGGGCCGATGAACTGATCCTGCTCACCGACGTGGACCGGCTCTACTCCGGCGACCCACGCACCGACAGCACCGCCGAGCCGATCGAGGAGGTGCGCGACCTGGGCGAGCTGGAGCGGCTCAGCTCCGCGGCCAGCGGCGGCGGCCAGTGGGGCACCGGCGGCATGACCACCAAGCTGGCGGCGGCGCGGATCGCCACCTCCAGTGGTATCCGCGTGCGCCTGGCCGATGGCCGCGATCCCGCCGTGCTCGACGCCCTGCTGGCCGGCGAGACGCTGGGCACCCTGTTCCGGCCGTCCAGCGCCCCCCTGCCGGACCGCAAGCGCTGGCTGGCCCATGCCCTGCTGCCCAAGGGTGCCCTGCGGCTGGACGCCGGCGCCGAGCGGGCCCTGGTGGAGCGGGGCGCCTCCCTGCTGGCGGTGGGCGTGGTGGCGGTGGAAGGGGACTTCGGCCCCCAGGAGCCCGTGCGCCTGCTGGCGGCCGATGGTCGCGAACTGGGCCGAGGCCTTGCTGGTGTGGGCAGTGATCAACTGCGCACCCTGGTGGGTCGGGCCGGCGTGGAGGTGGTGCACCGCGACCAGCTGGCCCTCCTTTAACCGCCACCCCGAACCGCCACCCCAGCCCTTGGCAGGGCGCTCTGGAGCAACCCTCGCGCTGCCTACGATCCGTGGACCCCGAACCCGATCTGGGATGCGATTCAGCCAACTGCTCGCCCAGCTCAGTGAGGGGCAGGCCGGTGCGCTCCCCGCCCATGTCCCGGCCCAGGATCCTGAGCTGAGCGGCGCCGCCGCCCTCGACCAGGCCGGCCCCGGTGACCTGGCCTTCCTGGAGGAGGGTCATGCCCTGGCCGCGGCGGTGGCCAGCACCGCCGCTGCTGCCGTGCTGATTCCCGCCCTCGGCGAGGAGAGCGCGGCGCTGCGCCACCAGCTGGAGGCCCGTGGGGTGGCCTGGGTGGCCCTCGCCGATCCGCGCCTGGGCTTTGCCGAGGCCCTTGAGCTGCTCTACCCCACCCCGCCGCCGCCGCCGGGCATCCACCCCACCGCCGTCGTGCACCCCACGGCCGAGGTGAGCCCCGAGAGCCATCTGGGCGCCCACGTGGTGGTGGGAGCCGGGGTGCGCATAGCAGCGGGCTGCACCCTCCACCCCCATGTGGTGATCTACGACGACGTGGAGATCGCCGCCGGCTGCGTGCTGCATGCCGGGGCCGTGGTGCATCCCGGCAGTCGGCTGGCCGAGGGCTGCGTGCTGCAGAGCAACGCGGTGATCGGCGGCGAGGGCTTCGGCTTCGTACCCACCGCGGCGGGTTGGCGCAAGATGCCCCAGACCGGCCGGGTGGTGCTGGAGGCCGGCGTGGAGGTGGGCAGCGGCAGCTGCATCGACCGCCCCGCGGTGGGCGAAACCCGCATCGGTGCCGGCAGCAAGATCGACAACCTGGTGCACATCGGCCATGGCGTCAGCACCGGGGCCGGCTGCGCCCTGGCCGCCCAGGTGGGCATCGCCGGCGGAGCCCGCCTCGGCAAGGGCGTGATCCTCGCCGGCCAGGTGGGCCTGGCCAACCGGGCGGTGATGGGCGACCGGGCCATCGCCTCCTCCAAGTCGGGCGTGCACGGCGAGGTGGCCGCCGGGGAGGTGGTGAGTGGCTATCCGGCCATTCCCAACCGCCTCTGGCTGCGCTGCGCCGCCGCCTTCAACAGGCTGCCGGAGATGGCCCGTGCCCTGCGGGCCCTGGAGAAGCGCGGCCAGGACTGAGCCACCACGGCGCCACCAGCGCTGCCGCGTAGCCTCCAGGCCATCCCTTCCCCTGCCCCAGGCTGCCGCAATGACCAGCTACCGGATCACCCTGCTCCCTGGAGACGGCATCGGTCCGGAGATCATGGCCGTGGCACGCCAGCTGCTGGATGCGGTGAGCGGCCGCCATGGCTTCAGCCTCAGCTACGACGAGCAGCCGATGGGCGGTGCCGCCATCGATGTCAGCGGCGAACCGCTGCCCGCCAGCACCCTGGAGGCCTGCCGCGCCAGCGACGCGGTGCTGCTGGCCGCCATCGGCTCCCCCCAATACGACACCCTGCCCCGCGAGCAGCGTCCCGAGAGCGGCCTGCTGGCCCTGCGCGCCGGCCTGGGCCTGTTCGCCAACCTGCGCCCCGTCAAGATCATCCCGGCCCTGATCGACGCCTCCACCCTCAGGCGCGAGGTGATCGAGGGGGTGGATCTGCTGGTGGTGCGGGAGCTCACCGGCGGCGTCTATTTCGGCACCCCCAAGGGGCGCGTGGAGGCGGAAGGGCGCGTGCGCGCCTTCAACACCATGGCCTATTTCGACGATGAGATCGACCGGATCGCCAAGGTGGGCTTCGACCTGGCCCAGCAGCGCAGCGGCCGGCTCTGCAGCGTGGACAAGGCCAACGTGCTCGATGTGAGCCAGCTCTGGCGCGACCGGGTGGAAGCCCTGCACGCCGCCAGCTACCCGGGCGTGGAGCTCAGCCACCTGTACGTGGACAACGCCGCCATGCAGCTGGTGCGCAACCCCCGCCAGTTCGACGTGCTGCTCACCAGCAACCTGTTCGGCGACATCCTCAGCGACGAGGCCGCCATGCTCAGCGGCTCGATCGGCATGCTGCCCTCGGCCTCCCTGGGCGCCAGCGGCCCGGGCCTGTTCGAGCCGATCCACGGCTCCGCCCCCGATATCGCCGGCCAGGACAAGGCCAACCCGATGGCCATGGTGCTCAGCGCCGCCATGCTGCTGCGCATCGGCCTGCAGCAGGAGGCCGCCGCCGCCGAGCTGGAGGCCGCCGTCGACCGGGTGCTGGCGGCGGGCTACCGCACCGGCGACCTGATGGCCGAGGGCTGCACCCAGCTCGGCTGCCGCGCCATGGGCGAGCGGCTGCTGGCCTCCCTGGAGGGCTGAGGTCAGCGCGGGCGTAACGGTCCAAGGCGGGCTGGCCGGGTCCGGTCCCGCGACCTGCCAAACTCAGCACCGGTTTTTCTCCCCCTGCGCCGATGTCGAAGCGTCACCCGGTCGTTGCCGTCACCGGTTCCTCCGGCGCAGGCACCAGCACGGTCAAGCGGGCTTTCGAATACATCTTCACCCGCGAGGGCATCACGCCCGCCGTGGTGGAGGGCGACAGCTACCACCGCTACGAGCGTGGCCCGATGAAGGAGGCCATGGCCGCCGCCCTGGCCAAGGGGGAGAACTTCTCCCACTTCGGTCCCGAGGCCAACCTGTTCGACAAGCTCGAGGAGCTGTTCAAGACCTACGGCGAAACCGGCAGCGGTGAGAAGCGCTATTACCTCCACTCCCTGGAGGAAGCCGCAGAGCACAACGGTCGCCTGGGTACCGACCTGGCCCCTGGCCAGTTCACCCCCTGGGAAGCGATCCCCAGCGGCACCGACCTGCTCTTCTACGAGGGTCTGCACGGCGGCGTGAGTGGCGACGGCTACGACGTGGCCGGCCTGGTGGACCTGCTGATCGGCGTGGTGCCGATCACCAACCTGGAATGGATCCAGAAGATCGCCCGCGACAACGCCGAGCGCGGCTACTCGGCCGAGGCCACGGTGGACACGATCCTGCGCCGCATGCCGGATTACATCAACCACATCTGCCCCCAGTTCAGCCGCACCGACATCAACTTCCAGCGTGTCCCCACCGTGGACACCTCCAACCCGTTCATGATCCGCAACATCCCTACGCCGGATGAGAGCTTCGTGATCATCCACTTCCGCAAGGGGGCCCGCGAGAAGTGGGGAATCGACTTCCCCTACCTGCTTGACATGATCCACGACTCCTTCATGTCCAGCCCCACCTCGATCGTGGTGAACGGCGGCAAGATGGGCTTCGCCATGGAGCTGATCCTCACGCCGATCATTCACCGGATGATCGAGGAGAAGATCAAGCTGGGTTGATGCACCCAGGCCACACCAACTCATGGGTCAAGGCTTAACCTGAAAGCCACCTGGAGTTGGTGAGGCCATCACCCACGTCCCCGCCACCACCAACCCGTCCAGCGGCTCCAGTCGCCCTGTTCAGCCGCGCGAGTCGGCCAGGGGCAGGTCTCCCCTCCCCTCCTTCCTGATTGCGGGGGCCCTCGACACGCCCCCCGCCGGCCTCCGGTTGGATCGCATCAACAGCCAACAGGTGTTTCACCAGGCCCGCCAGGCCCTCTTTCACTACATGGAGCGCTGTCCCGGCGGTGGTGAACCGATCGGCGTGGTGCTGCAGGGCGGGCGGGGCCGGGTGGTGTTCGAGCAGCCAATCCTGCTGCCCGATGAACAGTTCGTGCCGATCGATCTGATGCGGGGACGCCCCGACAACCGGGCTGCCGGCAGGCTGCGCATGCCCCGCAACCGCTGAGCATCCCATCCGGTTCTGGATCCATGCCCACCAGCCCCCCCCTTCTCGCCGCCCTGTTCGGAGCCTGTGTCGGCAGCTTTCTGAATGTGGTGGTGTGGCGCCTGCCCCGCCAGGAATCCCTGGTGTTTCCGGGCAGCCACTGCCCCCGCTGCGGCAGCGCCCTGCGCTGGTTTGAGAACCTGCCGGTGCTGAGCTGGCTGCTGCAGGCCGGTCGCTGCCGCCACTGCCAGGGCTCGATCGCCGGGCGCTACCCCCTGGTGGAACTGCTCACCGCCGGCCTGTGGGTGGCCAACAGCCTGGCCAGGCCCACGGCGATGGGCAGCGATCCCCAGCCCCTGCTGCTGCTGCTGGCGGGCTGGCTGTTGCTCAGCTGGCTGATCCCCCTCACCCTGATCGACCTCGACCAGCTCTGGCTGCCCGAGCCCCTCTGCCGCTGGGGGTTGCTGCTGGGGCTGGCCTGCACCGCCGTGATCGGTCTGGGCCAGGGCCTCGAGCCCGGCCGGCTGCTGCTGCTGCACCACCTGCTGGCGGCCGCCGCCGGCCTGCTCGGCTTCGAGGCGGTGAGTGCCCTGGCGGAACGGCTGCTCGGCCGGCCCGCCCTCGGCCTGGGGGACGCCAAACTGGCGGCCCTGCTCGGCGCCTGGCTGGGCCTCACCGGCCTGGGCCTCACCGTGATTCTGGCGGTGTTCGCCGGGGCGGTGGTCGGTCTGCTCGGCCGCATCACGGGCCGCCTGGGCCGTCACCAGCCGTTTCCCTTCGGGCCCTTCCTCACCGCCGGCGGCGCCGCCGTGTGGCTGCTCGGCAACGCCTTCTGGCTGGAGCGCCTGGGCCTGGGGCTGGGGCGGGTCTGAGCCGGGCCTGGTGGGGGCCTGGGCCTGGCGGCCTTTAATGGGATGGCGCCACCTGCCGGGTTCCTGTCCATGTCGCTGTTCGACTGGTTCGCCGACCGCCGCAAGACCGCACCCACCGTGCGCAACCCCCAGGAACCGGAAGAGGGGGACGGCCTGTGGAGCAAATGCCCCGAATGCGGCCTGGTGGTGTATCGCAAGGACCTGGTGGCCAATGCCAGTGTGTGCAAGGGCTGCGGCTATCACCACCGCATCGACAGCGAGGAGCGCATCCGCCTGATCGCCGATGCCTACAGCTTTGAGCCCCTCGACGAGGATCTCAGCCCCACCGACCCCCTGGCCTTCAAGGACCGGCGCAGCTACGCCGACCGCATCCGCGACAGCCAGAGCAGCACCGGCCTGCGCGACGCGGTGGTCACCGGCCTGTGCCGCAGCAGCGGCATCCCCCTGGCCCTGGGGGTGATGGACTTCCGCTTCATGGGCGGTTCGATGGGCTCGGTGGTGGGCGAGAAGCTCACCCGCCTGATCGAGACCGCAACGGCCCGCCGCCTGCCCGTGCTGATCGTGTGTGCATCGGGGGGGGCCCGGATGCAGGAGGGGATGCTCAGCCTGATGCAGATGGCCAAGATCTCCGGCGCCCTGGAGCGGCACCGGCAGGCCGAGTTGCTCTATCTGCCCCTGCTCACCCACCCCACCACCGGCGGGGTCACCGCCAGCTTCGCCATGCTGGGCGACCTGATCCTGGCCGAACCCAAGGCCCTGATCGGCTTCGCTGGCCGGCGGGTGATCGAGCAGACCCTGCGCGAGAAGCTGCCCGACGGCTTCCAGACCGCCGAATACCTGCGCGACCACGGCTTTGTGGACGCCATCGTGGATCGCACCGAGCTCAAGGCCACCCTGGCCACCGTGCTGCAGCTGCACGGCTGCCATCAGGCCGTGCCCGCCTGACTCCCCCCGCCCTAACCCCCATATCCACACCGTGATCACCCCGAGCGACAACGGGCACCTGTTTCCACGGCTTTGCCGGCTGGGCAGGTCTTGGCGGCTGGGCAGGTCTTGGCGGTTGCTGGCCTGCTGCCTGGCTGGAGCCCTGCTCCTGGGGCTGGCCGCTGCACCGCCCGCCCTGGCCGGCCCGGTGGACTGGCATGAGGTGCCGGCCAGCCCCGAGGGGCGCCAATGGTGGGACCGGGGCAGCCTGCGGCCCAGCCGCACTGGCCAGCTGAGCGTGCTCAGCCGCTTCCAGCCGGCCGGCGGGGAGGGCGAGGACGGTGACAGACCCCGGCTGGGTGATCTCTATGTGATGGAGATCGATTGCACCCAGCGCCTCTACCGCGACACCTCCGTGAACGGCCTGCCCCGCTTCGGGGCCAGCTGGAGCGCCCCGGGCAATGACGAGCTGGTGATGGCCGTGATCCGCGAGAGCTGCGAGGCGGCGGCAGGCATGGTGCAGGCTGGCTGAATCCTGCCCCCTGCTCCATGACCCACAGCCGCCCGGTGGGCGTGGCCATCGCCGGCCTCGGCTTCGGCGAGGCCGTGCACCTGCCAGCCCTGCGCGCCTGCGCCACCGCTGAACCGGTAGCCCTCTGGCATCCCCGCCAGGAGCGGCTGGAGCGGGCCTGCCAGCAGAGCGGCCTGCCCGGCAGCTGCGATTTTGACGAGCTGCTGGCCGATTCCCGCGTGGAGGCCGTGGTGATCGCCACCCCGCCGGCGCCCCGCCTTGAGCTGGCCCAGCGGGCCCTGCAGGCCGGCAAGCACCTGCTGCTGGAAAAACCGGTGGCCCTGAACGCCGGCCAGGTCGAGAGCCTGCAACGACTGGCCCTGCAGCGGCGGCTGTGCGTGGCGGTGGACTTCGAATATCGAGCGGTGCCCCTGTTCCAGCAGTTGCAGCAGCTGCTGGCGGAGGGCCAGCTCGGCGAGCTGGTGCTGGTGAAGCTCGACTGGCTGATGGGCAGCCGGGCCGACCCCAGCCGCCCCTGGAGCTGGTACTCCGAAGCGGCCTCAGGCGGCGGTGTGCTCGGGGCCCTGGGCACCCACGCCTTCGACCTGCTCCACTGGCTGGTGGGACCCACCCGCCGGCTGAACGCCCAGCTGACCACGGCCATCGGCGAGCGCCCCCTGCCGAACGGCACGGGCCTGGCGGCGGTGGACGCGGAGGACATCGCCCTGGTGCAGCTGGAGCTGGAAGCCGGCGGCGGCCGACCGGTGCCGGCCCAGGTGAACCTGGCCTCGGTGACCCGGCGCGGACGGGGCTGCTGGCTGGAGATCTACGGCCGCGACGGCACGGCGGTGCTGGGATCCGACAACCAGGCCGACTATGTGCATGGCTTCAACCTCTGGCTGTCGCGCAACGGCGAGCCCCTGCGCCGCCAGGAACCCGATCCCCGCTGGGCCTTCCCCCGCAGCTGGGAGGACGGCCGCATCGCCCCGGTGGAGCGGCTGCACAGCTGGTGGAGCCAGGCGATCCGCGAGCAGCGGCCGATGGTGCCGGGCCTGACGGAGGGGGTGGCCAGCCAGCGCTGCTGCGACCAGGCCCGCGGGTGGGCGCCATTGGCGTGAGCTGGCTGGAACGCCGTGGAGCGCGCCGGGTCCGGCGCCGCAGATGTGTTGACCAGGATTCGGCTTTCCGGTATCAGGGCTCACCACTTTTATTGGTAGCAACCGCTACGGTTTACTCCCGTTGACCACGGGGCTGCGGCCCGCGTGGCGGAAGTAGGAGCTGGCGGATCGTGCCGGCCAACCCGAAGCAACGCGCCATCCACCCACCCGCGCCAGCCGGCCGGGTCATCCTCGGAGGCCCTTCCATGTCCACCACCACCGCCAGACAGCTGGCCCGCCAGGCCGAACAGGCCCGCCGTGCCGCCAAGCAGAACGGCTACACCGTTCAATCGCTGCGCAAGCAGCGGCTGATCGACTGAGGCCATCCCCGGCCCAGGCCACGAACGGATCCGGCCAGGTGATCTGTGCCGATGCAGTGCGCCCCGCGGCAGGCCCTCTGCCGCGGGGTTTTACCGCGGGATTTTTAATCGCCGGCCGGCCCCGCTGGCCTGCCTGAGATCCGGAGGGCATCACCTAGACTCGCCGCCAGTCCAACCTTCTGAACAGAGAGGTTCTTACCCATGGCGCTCGTTCCCCTCCGGCTGCTGCTCGACCATGCCGCAGAGAACGGCTATGGCATCCCTGCCTTCAACGTGAACAATCTGGAGCAGGTGCAATCGATCATGGAGGCGGCCTACGAGACCGATTCTCCGGTGATCCTGCAGGCCTCCCGCGGCGCCCGCCAGTACGCCGGTGAGAACTTCCTGCGCCACCTGATCCTGGCCGCCGTGGAAACCTATCCGGACATCCCGGTGGTGATGCACCAGGACCACGGCAACAGCCCCGCCACCTGCTTCGGCGCCGCCGCCAACGGCTTCACCTCGGTGATGATGGACGGCTCCCTGATGGCCGACGCCAAGAGCCCCGCCAGCTACGAGTACAACGTGGCTGTCACCAAGGAAGTGGTGGATGTGGCCCACGCCATCGGCGTGAGCGTGGAGGGCGAACTGGGCTGCCTGGGCTCCCTGGAGACCGGCATGGGTGAGGCCGAGGACGGCCACGGCTTCGAGGGCAAGCTCGACCACAGCCAGCTGCTCACCGACCCCGCCGAGGCCGCCGACTTCGTGGCCAAGACCAAGGTGGACGCCCTGGCGATCGCCATCGGCACCAGCCACGGCGCCTACAAGTTCACCCGCAAGCCCACCGGTGAAGTGCTGGCCATCAGCCGCATCGCCGAGATCCACAAAGCCATCCCCAACACCCACCTGGTGATGCACGGCTCCTCCTCGGTGCCCCAGGAGTGGCTGGACATGATCAACAAGTACGGCGGTGCCATCCCCGAGACCTACGGCGTGCCCGTGGAAGAAATCCAGGAGGGCATCCGCAACGGCGTGCGCAAGGTGAACATCGACACCGACAACCGCCTGGCCTTCACCGCCGCCGTGCGCGAAGCCGCCGCCAAGGATCCCGCCAACTTCGATCCCCGCCACTTCAACAAGCCCGCCCGGGCCTACATGAAGCAGGTGTGCCTGGATCGTTACCAGCAGTTCTGGTGCGCCGGCAACGCCAGCAAGATCAAGCAGCGCGACATCAACTACTACGCCGGTCTGTACGCCAAGGGCGAACTCGACCCCAAGACCGCCGTGGCTGCCTGATCCATCGGATCAAACGCCTGGCACCGGGGGCCCCATCGGGCCCCCTTTTTCACTGATCCATGTTTCAGTGATCCATGAGTGCTGAATCGAGTGCTGAACCAACCGGCGGTTCTGCTGAATCGACCGGCGGTTCTAGGGATCCAGCTGCAGCTGGCCGGGGATGTCGCTGGCCACCTCTGAGCGCCGGGGATCCAGCAGGGCTTCAATCGCCTCGTTGAGGCTGGCTTCCATGGCAATGCGCGTGCCGTCACTCACCACCACCCGGGTGAGCGTGGGCAGCCCCCCCTTGCGCGCCTTGAGGTAGACGGGTTCCACATAGAGCAGGGCATCCCCCACCGGCAACACCAGCAGATTGCCCTGGATCACCTCCGAGCCGGAGCGGCTCCAGAGGCCGAACTGCTGGCTGATGCGGGGGTTCTGGTTGATCAGGGCCGTGATCTGTTCCGGCCCGAGGATCGGCGTCTGGCTCGGGAAGCGCAACAGCTCCAGTTGGCCGTAATGGGGGGCGTCGCTGCGGGCCGCCAGCCAGGCCACCAGGTTGGGCCGGGCCAGGGGCGTGAGCGGTTGCAGCAGCAGGAACTCCGGCGGCAGGTTGGGGGCCAGTTGGGCGCTGATGTGATAGGGCTGCATCGGCACCAGTTCGGATCCGTAAATCTCCTTGGGGATCTGCCACACGTCGTCACCGCTGTAGAAGATCGCCGGGTCGGTCACGTGGTAGCGGAGTAGCTGGCTGGTCTGCAGCTCGAACTGGGGAATGGGATAGCGGATGTGATTCAGCAGTGCCTCGGGCATGGCGCTGATCGGCTCGAACAGCTCGGGAAACAAGCGCTGCCAGCCCGCGATCAGGGGATCGTCGGGCTCGGCCAGGAAGAGGGCCACCCGCCCCTCGTAGGCATCCACCACCGCCTTCACCGAGTTGCGCAGGTAGCGCAGGTCGGGCCGGCCCGGCACCGGCGCGCTGTAGGGATAACTGCGGCTCACCGTGAAGCCGTCCACGATCCAGAACTGGTATTGCCCTGGCTGGAAGGGACCGCTCTGCCGGTCCAGCCTCACCGACACCAGGTAGGGCTCGGCCTCGAAGCGCACGAAGGGCACCAGCCGGGCCACCCGGTCGCGCACCTCCCGCCGCAGCAGCAGCCGGGTGTCGGCGTTGAGGGCTCCGGCCACCAACAGCCGGGGTTCGCCGAGGTAGAGACCGGCAGCCAACCGGGCAAGGGGATGGCCCAGGGGCACCCCGGCTCTACCGGTGTAGTGGGTGTAGAAATTCGCGTCCCCTTCCGGATAGTTGAACTCCCGCACCCGGGTGGGGGCGAGGGCATAGGGCAGGGGCAGGGTGCCGAAGTAGAGGCTGGGCCGGCCGATGGGGATGGCGGCCGCCACCTCCGCCTCGGTGATGCCCAGCTGGGCGCTGCCGCTGATGCGGCTGTTGGAGCCCAGATCACTGATGAAGTACTCGGGCAGGCCATCGGGGCCACTGGTGTTCACCGGCGACACCGTGAACCCCTGGCCATGGGTGAACACGAGATGGCGATTGAGCCAGGTGCGCGCTGAGGGCTGCAGCCCCGAGCTGTCGATCTCCCGGGCGGTGACGATCACCTGCTGCTGGGCCGCCGCGTTGCGGCCGATCGCATAGCGATCCACCGTGGGCTCGGAGAAGCGGTAAAACACCCGCAGCTGCTGCAACTGGCGATTGGTGGCCAGCAGCGGCTGGGAGTCCCAGAGGCGGATGTTGCGGATCGTGGCCTGGCTGCGGGCCAGGTCCTCCCGGGTGAGCCGCGGGTTGGGATTGACGTTGCGGGTGTTGATGCGATCCAGCTGGAAGGCCGCGCGGGTGGCCTCGATCGAGCGCTTCAGATAGGGAGCCTCCCGCTCCAGCTCCCGGGGAGTGACCACCAGCATCTGCACCAGAGGCAACAGCAGGGCCTCCAGCAGGGGCATCACCAGCATCAGGCCACCCCCCAGCACAGCGGCGGGTCCCCGCCAGCCAGGCCGCGGCAGGGGCAGCAGCAGCCCAACGGCGGTGATCCAGGCCAGCAGGGCGGCAGCCGTTCGCAGGGGCAGGGCCAGGTGCACATCCGCCCAGCCCGCCCCGGGCACGCTGCCGGCAGTGCTCAACAGCAACTGGTGGCGGGCCAGCCAGAAGGCCGCGCCGCTGCCCAGCGCAGCCAGGGCAAGGGGCAGACGCAACGCCCGCAGCTGGCTGTCGCGGAAGCCGGCAAAGCGGCCGTCACTGAGCTGGGGAGGCCGGGCCAGCTGGCCCCACAGGGCGGCGGCCGTGTGCAGCAGCAGCAGGGCCAGCCCCAGAGTGAGCAGCACCGCCAGGGCGGGAAAACGCGCCATGGCGAAGCTCACATCCGCCGCGAGCAGGGGCTCGCGGACCCCCGAATCCGGGGTGAGCAGCGCCAGCGACCAAAGCCCCCACCCCCTGGCCAGGGCCAGGGCAGCGGCGGCGGCCCCCAGGCCCGCCAGCAGGCGGGCACCCGCCTGGGGCCGCCAGAGCAGCACCACCCCAAGCCCCAGCAGCAGCGGCACGAGCGCCAGCCAGCCGGCTGCGTTCCAGTCAGCCAACAGGGCCAGGCCATAGAGCCGACGGAGGTCGAAGGGATTGCTCACCAGCCGCTGGGCCAGCCGCAGCACGAGAATCAAGGGCAGGAGCTGGGCCAGCAGCACCAGCGCCAGCGTGGCGGCGTAGGGCAGGGGTTCGAGGGCCAACCGCCCGGCAGGGGTGCTGGTTCTGGCAGCGCGCTGCCAGAACCAGCCGAGCCAGCGCTGCAGCAGCAGCCCGATCAACACCCCAGCCACGGCCAGCAGCAGCTGCAGCCCCAGGCGTCGCAGCAGCACCAGGCCCCAGTCGAACTGCTGGAACCACTGCCACTCCACCCAGAGACGGGCCAGAAGCAGCGCCCCCAGGGGGAGCACAAGGGCGGTCAGGGCGAGGGGCAGAACCGGCAAGCGGCGCATCGGCGGGCAACAGCAGGCAGGGTCCTGCCCTGGAGGCTAGGCAGAGCGCCGGCGAGGACAGCACCACAGCAATCGCAAGCAATCCCGACTCCGGGAATCGGGATTTATCCGACCATCCTTTTGGCGCTGTTAGCCTGCCGTCTCACCTTGGTTGGGGCCGTGACAGCCACCCTCTCCCGCGCCACCTTCTCGGGGCTTCGCTGCAAGGAATGCGGCCACGCCTACGAAGCCGGCGCCCGTCACGTCTGCGAAGACGTCTGCTTCGGTCCCCTGGAGGTGGTGTACGACTACGAGGCGATCAGGAGCCGGGTGAGCCGCGCCACGATCGAGGCCGGTCCCGCCTCGATCTGGCGCTACCGCGAGTTTCTGCCGATCGAGGGCGACCCGATCGACGTGGGCACCGGCTTCACGCCCCTGCTCAAGGCCAACAACCTGGCCAGGCGACTGGGGCTCAGGAGCCTCTACATCAAGAACGACGGCGTCAACATGCCGACGCTCTCGTTTAAGGACCGGGTGGTGTCGGTAGCCCTCACCCGGGCCCGGGAGCTGGGCTTCACCACGGTGAGCTGCGCCTCCACCGGCAACCTGGCCAACTCCACCGCCGCCATCGCCGCCCACGCCGGCCTGGAGTGCTGCGTGTTCATCCCCAGCGACCTGGAGCTGGGCAAGGTGCTCGGCACCCTCATCTACAACCCCACCCTGATGGCGGTGAAGGGCAACTACGACCAGGTGAATCGCCTCTGCTCGGAGGTGGCCAACACCTACGGCTGGGGCTTCGTGAACATCAACCTGCGCCCCTATTACTCCGAGGGCTCCAAGACCCTCGGCTACGAGGTGATCGAGCAGCTGGGCTGGGAGCTGCCCGACCACATCGTGGCGCCGCTGGCCTCCGGCTCCCTGTTCACCAAGATCCGCAAGGGCTTCGATGAGTTCATCAAGTGCGGCCTGGTCGACGAGAAACCCGTGCGCTTCAGCGGCGCCCAGGCCGAGGGCTGCAGCCCGATCGCCCAGGCCTTCGCCGAGGGCCGCGACTTCATCACCCCGGTGAAGCCCAACACGATCGCCAAGTCGATCGCCATCGGCAACCCGGCCGACGGTCCCTACGCCATCGACATCGCCAACGCCACCAAGGGCAGCATCGCTGCGGTGAGCGACGCCGAGATCATTGACGGCATCAAGCTGCTGGCCGAAACCGAGGGCGTGTTCACCGAAACCGCCGGCGGCACCACGATTGCGGTGCTGAAGAAGCTGGTGGAACAGGGCAGGATCAACCCCGAGGAGCGCACCGTCGCCTACATCACCGGCAACGGCCTCAAGACCACCGAGGCCGTGGCTGATGCGATCGGCCAGCCCTACACGATCGAGGCCCAGCTCGACAGTTTCAATGCCGCATGGCAGCAGGCCCAGGCCGCCCAGGCCAACGGCTGAGCCAGCAGCCGTCCAGCCCCCGCCCATCCCATCCCCCACTCCGCCGCCATGGCCGTTCAGGTCCTGATCCCCACCCCCCTGCAGAAGTTCACCAGCGACGAGGCCAGCGTGAGCCTGGAGGCCGCCACCGTGTCAGCCCTGGTGGACGCCCTCGAGGCCCGCTTCCCCGGCATCAAGGCTCGACTCTGCGACGACAGCGGCAAGCTGCGCCGCTTTCTCAACATCTACGTGAACAGCGAAGACATCCGTTTCCTCGACAACGAGGCCACCGCCCTGGGCGATGGGGATGAGGTGTCGATCGTGCCCGCTGTGGCCGGCGGCTGATCCAGCCCCACCGCCGCCCCTGCAGGCCGTAGCCTCCATCCACCCTCCACAGGTTCGCGCCGGGAGCCACTCCCATGACCCAGGCCTCGCTTCAGCAGGCGGACCCATCGGTCGACTGGCAGTCGGCCGCCCTGGTGTACGACTACCGCCAGGCCGCGAACCCGGTGCGGGCCGGACTCACCGAGCCGATCCCCTACCGCTGCTGGCCGCCGCAGCTGCATCAGCAGGGTCCCACCCGGGTGATTCCCCTGGATCTCAGCGAATCCCTGGGCTGTCCCGGGCCGGCCACCAGCCCCGGGCTGGCCGCCCACTTCCTGCGCATCGAGGCCGGCGAAGGCCTGAAGGCCGCAGCCCAGGCCACCAGCTCGCTGTTCTATGTGCTGGAGGGCTGCGGCCGCCTGCGCTGGAACAGCCGCCAGCTGGCCTGGGCCAGTGGTGATCTGATCGTGCTGCCCGCCGGTGACACCCCCCTGCTGGACGCCGACAGCACCAGCGTTCTCTACTGGGTGCACGACGGCCCCCTGCTCCAGCACCTCGGCGTTCAGGCCACCACGGCCCGCTTCACGCCCTGCCACTACCCAGCCTCGATGCTGCGAAACAACCTGGATCAGCTGCTGGCCGATCCATCGGCGGCCCGCAGCAACCGGCTGAGCATTCTGCTGGCCAATGCCGACCTGCCCGCCAGCCGCACCGTGACCCATACCCTCTGGGCGATGCTGGGCGTGGTACCCGGCGGCGTGGTCCAGCCTCCTCACCGCCACCAGTCGGTGGCCCTGGATCTGATCCTCGACTGCCCTGCCGGCTGCTACACCCTGGTGGGCACGGATCTGGACAGTGACGGCCGCATCCGCAACCCCGAGCGGATCGACTGGCAACCGGGCGGGGCCTTCATCACCCCGCCGGGCCACTGGCATGCCCACGTGAACCCCAGCCAGCAGGCGGCACACCTGCTGCCGATTCAGGACGCCGGCCTACACACCTACCTGCGCAGTCTGGACATTCGCTTCTGCGGCGGCCTGGCCGGCTGAGGGGATGGTCCCTGCCGCGATGCCGGCACGGCCCACCCGTTGATCAGCCTCCACCAGGGAACGGAACAGGTCGCCCTCCAGGGTTTCCTCCACGATCAGGCGCTCCACCAGCGTGTCCATCAGGGCCCGGCGCGGCTGCAGCAGGCTGACGGCCTGCTCGAGCGCGTGGCGTGCCAGCTCACGCACCTGGGCATCGATGCGACTGCCGGTGTCCTCCGAGTAGTGGGGCTGGGAGCGCAGCCAGTCGCGGCCGAGGAACACCTCGGGGCCATCCCCCTCCAGGGCCAGCGGGCCCAGGCTGGAGAAGCCATAGCGGGTCACCATCTCCCGGCCGATGCGGGCCACCAGCTCCAGATCTCCGCTCGCCCCCTGCGTCACCTCATTGGCACCGAACACCACCAGCTCCGCGGCCCGGCCCCCCATGGCCACCACCATGCGGGCCAGCAGATAGGCCTTGCTGATCAGGCCGGAATCGAGCACCTCCTCATCGGGCATGGTGCGGGCAAAGCCGCCGACGCCCCCCGCGCGGGGCAGCAGGGTCACCTTGTCGAGCCGGTCGGCATGGGGCACCAGAGTGGTGAGCAGGGCATGGCCCACCTCGTGGTAAGCGATCAGGCGCTTCTTGGCGGAGTCCTGCAGGGGGGCGGCAGAGAGGCCCATGGTGATCCGCTCGAGGGCATCGGAGAGAGCCTGTTCATCGATGGCGCTCTGCTGGCGCCGGGCCGTGAGGATGGCCGCCTCATTGAGCAGGTTGGAGAGATCGGCACCGGAGAACCCGGGCGTGCGCGAGGCCCAGTCGCTCAGGGACACCTCCGCCGCCAGGGGCCGGGTGCGGGCATGCACGGCCAGGATGGCCTCCCGGCCCCGCCGGTCAGGCAGATCCACAGTGATGCGTCGATCGAAGCGACCGGGCCGCATCAGCGCCGCATCCAGCACATCGGGGCGGTTGGTGGCCGCCAGCAGGATCACCCCGGAGTTGTCGGCGAAGCCATCCATCTCCGTGAGCAGCTGGTTCAGGGTCTGTTCCCGCTCGTCGTTGCCGCCGCCGATACCGGCGCCGCGCTGGCGGCCCACTGCATCGATCTCGTCGATGAAGATGATGCAGGGCGCCTTGGCCTTGGCCTTGCGGAACAGGTCCCGCACCCGGCTGGCTCCCACCCCCACGAACATCTCCACGAATTCCGAGGCCGCCATCGAGAAGAACGGCACCCCGGCCTCACCGGCGATGGCGCGGGCCAGCAGGGTCTTGCCCGTGCCCGGAGGCCCCACCAGCAGCACGCCCTTGGGAATGCGGGCACCGATGGCCGTGTAGCGCTCCGGGGCCTTGAGGAAAGCCACCACCTCCTGGAGCTCCTCCTTGGCCTCCGCAATCCCCGCCACGTCCTCAAAGCGCACGGCCACGCTGCCCTCGGCCTGCAGGCGCGGCTTGCTGCTGCCGAAGCCCATCGCCTTGTTGGCCACCTGGGCGGAGCGGCGCAGCACCAGCCCCAGGCCGGCGAGCAACAGCAGCACCAGCAGCCCGTTGGACACGAGCGAGGCGGCCGCGGCGTCGGCCCGGTCGTCGCGCACGGCCAGCGGCACCCCCGCGGCCTCGGCGGTGCGCAGCAGCTGCTGGTCGTTGGCGAACACCGGCACCTGAACCCGCTTGCCGTCCTTGAACGTGACCTGCACAGCCCGCTGGCGCGGGGAGAGCTCCAGGTCCTTCACCTGCCCGGAACTGATCTGCTTGAGCAGGGTGCTGTAACTGGGCGGGCGCACCGTGTGCCGCTCCAGCAACTGGCGCAGGTTGCGCGGCTGGGCTCGGGCCTCGCCTGGGGCAGCGGCAGATCTCTCGTCTGCCGAGGCCTTGGACTCAGCTGACGACTGAGAGGGGCTGACGCTCACGGCAAAGGGTCTTTCCCTGGAGCTTAGCGATTTGACGAAAGGCAAGTTGGCGGGAGAAGATCATCGTTTGGTTGGAAATCGGGGATGGCTGTTCCCAAGAAGAAAACATCGAAGGGCAAGCGCAATCAGCGTCACGCCCACTGGAAAGCCAAGGCGGCCGACGCGGCCCAGAAGGCCATGTCCCTCGGCAAGGCGGTGCTGAGCGGCCGGGCCCAGGGCTTTGTGTACCCGATCGCCGACGAGGACGACGCGGCCGAGAGCTGATCGGCCCCGCCGGGACCCTGCCCGATCGCTGGGCGGCTGCAACCCTGATGACTGGTGAAGCTGCAACCCAGTTCCTGATGAAGACCCACCAGGGCGAGCCTCAGAGCCCTGTCATCGCTCCACTCCCGGCTCCATTCCTGCGTCAGCTGTCCTGCTGACCGGCTTCCACCAGGCGGCGACGCCCGTCGATCGTGCCGACCACCTCCGCCCGTTGCAGCAGGGGATCCTGGTACAGCCGTGGAGGCAGGCTGCAGAGGCTGGCACGCACCAGCTGATGCAACGCGGCCGCTGGCAGGCTGGCGCCCCCTGCCGCCGCTGCCGGGCCTCGGCCTGAAAGCGCCACCGCCGCGGCAGATCCCACCGCTGGGGCCGCAGCAGCCAGAGGCCATCACTCCTGGCCCAGAGGGGCTGATAGGCCCACAGGGCCTGGTCCCAACGGGGGAGCCAGGCCCGCTCCTGCGGCCGCAGCCGCAGGTCCGCTGGCAGGTCCTGGCTCTCCAGCCGGCCCAGGGCACTCTCGAGCTCGGGGCCCAGGGGTTCGCAGCCCAGAAGCCAGCCCTCCAGCAGCATGGCATCGGCGTCCAGTCGCACCCCCGCGGCCCGGTCGCCCTCACCGTCCCGCAGGGTCTTGTCAAAGCGCGGCAGCTGCAGGGTCCCGCCGGCTCGCCAGTGGTCGATCCGGCGGCAGAGCAGTTCCGGGTCATGGCTGCCTGGAGGCACCCGCGTCACCCCGAAGGGATTCCCGGCCATGGCCCCCTGGCGCTCCTGCCAGGGCAGATAGGCATCGTCAATCGAGGCCACCGCCAGTCGCAACCCCTGCTGCGCCGCCAGCCGGCTCAGGAGCCCGGAGATGGTGGTCTTGCCGGCCCCCACCGGCGCATTCAGCAACAGCACAGGACGGCGCCCGTCAGCGGCCAGGAGCCGCAGTCGCGCCAGCAACGGCAGAAGGAACCGGGCCATCAGGCCTGGGTCCACAGGCCCTTGTGCCGGCATGCACAGCTCACTCACGTGCCCAGCTTGAAGGCCTCCAGCACCACCGCATACACCAGGCCGATGCGCAGGTTGTCGAGCACCCGCCAGAGCAGCGTCGGTTCACCGGTCACCAGACGCCCACGCAGCCGCACCAGCACCTCAAGGGCCAGCACCACGGCCAGCACCATCGCCGGTCGGCCCCCAGGGAACCGGGCCAGCACATAGGAGGTGATGTTGCCGCCGGCATAGAACCCCAGCAGCAGGGCCAGCAACAGGGCGCTGCGATGTCTCCAGCTGCCCCGCAGCTGGTCGATCAGCGCGCTGCCGGCGGCCTGGCTGAAACGCTGGAAGCGGGTGGTCTGCAGGGAACTCACAGCAGGGTCTGCAGGTAGGAGAGCGTGGGGGGGCCCGGGGCGCAAGCCGGACCGCGCAACACCCGGTCCTCGGCACCCAGCCCACTCAGCACGGCGCGTGCGCGGGCGAAGTGCTCCAGGGGCTCCCGGGCGCCGTAGTAGCTGCGGGTCACCACACAGCCCAGGCCGGCGGCGCTGGCCGCCGCCAGGCCCGCCGGCGAGTCCTCCAGCACCAGCAGCCGCTGGCGCGGCAGACCAAGCCGCTCGGCAGCCTGCAGATAGGCCTCCGGGTGGGGCTTTTTGCAGCTGACATCGTCGCCGCACACCCAGAAGCGGAAGCAGTCGGCCCCGGCGGGCAGCAACTGCTGCAGCAGGGCCTGCACGGCGGGCCTGCCGCTTGTGGTGACGATCGCCTGGGACAGGCCGGCGGCCTCGGCGGCGGCCAGCAACGCCGCCACGCCGGGGCGCAGGCTCAGACCTCCTCCGGCAAGCAGGGCCGCGTAGTGCACTTGCTTGCGGGCGTGCAGCGTCTCCACCCGGCCAGGATCGGGCTCGCGCGTCTCGAGTTGCTGCAGGGCCGCGCGAATCCGCTCCCTGCCGCCGGCGACGGCCAGCCAGGGGGCGTAGCTGTCGGGATCCCAGTGGATCGGCACGCCAGCCTCGGCAAAGGCCCGGTTGAAGGCCAGGCGATGGCCATCCCGCTCCGTCTCCGCCAGGGTGCCATCCACATCCCAGAGCAGGGCCTCCAGCACCATCGTTCGGCCAGCAGGCACCAGGAAACCGTCACGCTAGGTCGGCCCTGGCCGGCTCCCGCACAATGGGGCCGGTCACTCCCCTCACCCCTTGCTCCCCGCCCTCGACGCGCAGTGCTGGCATCTGCCGGCTCCCCTGGGGGAGCTGGCCGATGCCGGGGCCCTGGAGCGGCTCAACCCCAGCGGCCACCAGCCCCTGCCCCCGCCATTGCTGGCCGTGCTGGCGCGCCGCGGCCACACCAGTGCCGCCGCAGTGGCGGAGCTGCTCGATCCCCCGGCGGCCCCGGCGGCCGGCGAGCACTTCCTGCAACTGGAGCGGGCGGTGCAGCGCCTGGTCCTGGCCTGCCAGCGGGGGGAGCCGGTGGCGATCTGCGGCGACTACGACGCCGACGGCATGACCAGCACCGCCCTGCTGGTCGGGGTGCTGGAGCGGCTCGGCGCCCGCCCCCAGGCCGCCATCCCCAGCCGCCTGGAGGAGGGCTATGGACTCAACGCCGCCATGGTGGAACGCCTGGCCGCCCAGCAGGTGCGCCTGCTGGTGACAGTGGACAACGGCGTCTCAGCCCGGGAGGCCCTGGAGCGGGCCGCTGAACTGGCGGTGGAGGTAATCCTCACCGACCACCACACCATCCCGGACCAGCTGCCGCCGCACCTGGCCCTGCTGCATCCCGCCCGCACGCCCGAGGGCTCCCCCTATCGCGGCCTGGCGGGGGTGGGGCTGGCCTACGTGCTGGCGGCCCAGCTGTGTGAGCGGCTCCACCAGGGCCAGGCCCTGGCCGTGGCCCGCGACCTGTTCTGCATCGGCACCATCGCCGACATGGCACCGCTGCAGGGGGTGAACCGCCGCTGGCTGATGGACGGCATTCCCCAGCTCGGCAGCAGTGGACTGGCCGGGCTGCAGGCCCTGCAGCGGCTGGCGGGGGTGGACGAGCGGCGGCTGGATGCCCAGACGGTGGGCTTCCAGATCGCGCCCCGGATCAACGCCGTGGGTCGCCTGGGCGATCCCACCCTGGTGGTGGACCTGCTCACCACCACCGATGGCGAGCGGGCCCTGGAACTGGCGCGGCAGTGCGAGACCCTCAACCGCCAGCGCCGCGACCTGTGTGAGGCGATTGAAGCCGAGGCCCTGGCCCTGCTGGAGGCCGACGGCGACCAGCGGCCGGCCTTCGTGCTCCTGGCCCAGAACCACTGGCACCACGGCGTGATCGGCATCGTGGCGGCCCGACTGGTGGAGCGGCTGCACCGTCCCTGTGCCCTGCTGGCGGGAGAGGGCAACGGCAAGCTGCGGGCCTCCGTGCGGGCGCCACGGGGATTTGCCGTGGATCAGGCGCTCCAGAGCTGCGCCCACCTGCTCGAGCGCTTCGGGGGCCATCCGGCGGCGGGGGGCTTCAGTGTGCGTGCCGACCAGCTGGCCGACCTGCAGGGACGGCTGGAGGCGCTGGCCCAGGACTGGCTGGCAGGCCGGGGCGGCGGCCAGCCGGTGGAACCGGAGGCGCTGCTGCCGCTGGGGGCCATCGATCACGCCTTTCTCAAGCAGCAACAGCGGCTGGAGCCCTTCGGCATCGGCCATCCGCAGCCGGTGTACTGGAGCGCCGCCTGCACGATCGTGCAGAAGAAAGAGCTGCGCGGCGGCCACCTGCAGCTGGAGCTGGACCAGCGGGGTGAGCGCCGCCAGGCGATCGGCTGGCGCTGGTGCGGCGATCCAGCCGGGCTACCCCAGGTCGTGGACGTGGCCTACCGCCTGCAGCGCAACGTGTGGCAGGGGCGCGAACGGCTGCAGCTGGAGTTGCTCGGCCTGCGCGCCAGCGCCGGCCAGGAGGTGGTGTTGGCCCGGCAGCAGCGCCTCTATTGGTGCCGTCGCCAGGGGGATGGCCTGGTGGTGCGCAATGCCGCCGGCGAGGAACTGCACAGCGACAGCCGGCCCGAACACCCCTACCTCAGGGCCCTGCTGCAGGATGCGGCGATGGCCCTCGGAGTCATGGGCTGAACCGGCCATGGACACCTCCCCTGCGACCCAGGCCACCCGAGCCCAGCCCGGACGGCAACCGCGTTCCCCCGGGCTGTGGCCGCTGAGAAGCGCCGATCTGCCCGCCCTGGTGCGCCTGCTGCTGCTGGGAGCGCTGGTAGGCCTGGCCAGCTGGCCCCTGAATCTGGTGGACGGTTGGCAGGATCAGCTGCTGCGCCTGCTGCCGGGCAACCCTGGCGGGCCCTGGACGGCGTTCAGCCTGCTGCTGGCGCTCTCTCCGCTGGTGGTGGTGCCGCTGCTGCTGACGCTCCAGCGGGGACCGCTGGCCAGTGGCGCTGGTTCAGGCATCCCCCAGACCATCGCGTGCCTGGAGCGTCCCGGCCAGGCCGACAGGCTGCTGGGCTGGCGGCCCACCGCCACGCGCCTGGGGCTTTGGACCCTGGCCAGCCTCGCCCTGCTCCCCCTGGGACGGGAGGGGCCCCTGGTTCAGGTGGGCGCTGCCGTGGCCCAGGCCCTGCGGCGCCGTGCGCCGCGCCTGAGCGCTGCCCTCGGGCCCGAGCCCCTGCTGGCGGTCGGCGCGGCGGCGGGGCTGGCCGGAGGGTTCAACAGTCCGTTGATGGGGGTGCTGTTCCTGGTGGAGGAACTCACCGCCAGCGTGTCCACCAACCTGATCTGGCCGGCCCTGGTGGTGTGTTCGGCCGCTGCCCTGGCCAGCAACCTGGCTGGGATGCCCCTGTTCCCCCTGGGTCTGGTGCCCGGCCTGGTGCCGGAATGGCAGCAACTGGTCTGGGCCCTGCCGATCGGCGCAGGCGGGGGACTGATCGGTGGCCTGTTCGCCCGGGGGCTGCTGATCAGCGGCCGCTGGCTGAAACCCCGCCTGGCACAGGCGCCCCTGATCTGGGGGCTGGCGATCGGCGGCTCCCTTGCTGCGCTGGCGGTGCTGAGCGGCGGCTGGAGCGGTGGTGACGGGGAGCTGCTGATGCGCCGGATGCTCGAGCAGCGAGGTGCCTTGCCCGCGCCAGACTCCCCCCTGGGAATCGCCGGCTGGCTGTCGCTGCTGCTCGCACGCGTGGTGGGGCCGATTCTGGCCCTGGCCTGCGGTATCCCCGGGGGCCTGATCGACCCGGCCTTCAGTTTCGGGGCCCTGTTCGGTGCCGGCAGCCTGCAGCTGCTGGGTGGCGACCCCTTGCTGGGGGTGGCCCTGGGAATGGCAGCGGGCCTGGGCGGGGCCACCCAGCTACCGCTGATGACGGTTGTATTCGCTCTGCGGCTGGCAGGAGATCAGCAGTGGCTCTTCGGCATCCTGCTCAGCGCCGTGGTGGCCTCCTATGTGGGGCGCAGGCTGCAACCCCAGCCGATCTATCACGCCCTGGCTGGCGATCTGCGGCAGGCGTGCCACCAGGTGGAACAGATCTAGAGCGCGCCGCGGCGGTAAAAGAGAATGAAGATCACGGCCGGGCCAGCCAGGGTGATCAGGGCAAGGGCGGCGAAGTTGGCGATCAGGTGGAAATCGATGCCCATGGATGGCCGCGCAGAGACGCAAATCACTGCAAGGGAGCCTAGGGCCCCAACTCCTGCCCTTCGGCGCCAGGGCCGCCACTGTGACGGCCCGTTACAGCGGCGCCCCATCCCTGGCGGCTGCGATGCTGAGGCCGGTGATCCCCCTGCAACCAGCCATGGCCACCTCACCCCATTGGCAGTGCATCGCCGGCTGCGGGGCCTGCTGCCGCCTCGATCCCGAGCTGCGTCAGGACGCCCTGGCTGCCCTCTCCCCCCAGCAACGCAGCACGTACATGGAGATGGTTGGCCCCGACGGCTGGTGCATCCACTACGACACCGGTGGACGCCGCTGCCGGATCTACGCGGGGCGTCCGGACTTCTGCCGCGTCGCCAATCTGCTGCCGCTGTTCGCCCCCGAACTGGCCCCCGCCCCATCAGCGCACTGGAGCCCCGCGGCCCACGAGCTGGCGGTCGCCTGCTGCCGCCAGCAGATCCGCAGCGAGTACGGCGGCCGTGGCAGGGTGATGCGCCGATTTGAGCGGGCGATCCGCCGGCCATGAGCAGCGAGTCCTCCAGCCCGGCCGAGCACCCCCGTCGGGCCTGGTTCACCGCCTTCATCACCACCTTCACCACGGTTTTCCTCGCGGAACTGGGGGACAAGACCCAGTTGGCGGCCCTGTTGCTCTCCGCCCAGTCCGGCCGGCCGGTGCTCGTGTTCGTGGGTGCGTCACTGGCATTGATCTGCTCCAGCCTGGTGGGCGTGCTGCTGGGCCGCTGGCTGGCCCGGGCCATGCCCGCCCACCAGCTGGAGCGGCTGGCCGGCCTGCTGATGGTGGCCCTGGGCCTGTGGCTGGGCCGACAGGCGGCGGTGCATCTCACCCCCCTGCCCAGCGATCTGCCCCTGGGCTGAGCCCACCAACCGTCGATCACCTCCACCACCCATGGATCTCGCCCTGCTGGCCTCCACCTTCGTCACCGTGTTCATGGCGGAACTGGGGGACAAGACCCAGCTGGCGATCGTCACGATCAGCGGCACCTCCAGCAGGCCGGGGGCCGTGTTCGCCGGCAGCTCGCTGGCCCTGGTGCTGGCCAGCCTCCTCGGAGCCGGGGCCGGCGGTTCCCTGTCCGCCGTGATTCCCACCGATGCCCTCCAGCTGGCGGCATCGGTGGGCTTCCTGATCCTGGGGCTGCGCCTGATTGTCAAGGCCGGCAGCACCGAAACTGAAACTGAAACTGAAACCGAAACCGAAGCCGGAACCCCGGCAACCGCTGAGGCAGCCGCTGAGGCGGACGCCGAAGCCTGAGGCAGCCGACGGCCAGCCCTCAGGCCTCCCCGGGGAGACGCAACCATCACTGATTAAAGTCCTCCCATCGGGAGAAGACCGTCGTGGGCATCGCTCCGAGCCCGGACCGACCGCTCCCCCTCGCCGACAACGCCCGCCCCTAGGGGAAATCCCCGGTGGCCCCCGCCAACCAGCTGCCAGCCCCGATGAAGTTCACGGTCGCCGACCTGCTCGACCAGCTCTCCACCCAGGAGCCCCTGCCCCAGCCCAAGCTCGAGAAGGCGCTGGGCCTGAGCACCAAACCCGAGAAGCTGCAGCTGCGCATCGGTCTCGATGCTCTCAGGCAGCTGGAGCTGGTGCAGGACAGCGAGGCAGGCCTGTTGCGCCGTGACAACCCCGAGCTGATTCCCGCCCGCCTGCGCTGCTCCAGCAAGGGCTTCTGCTTTGCCCTGCGTGAGGACGGCGGCGAAGACGTCTACATCCGCGAGCACCAGCTCAACCATGCCTGGAATGGCGATCGCGTGCTGGTGAAAGTGACGCGGGAAGGGGGACGTCGACGCTCGCCGGAGGGGGGCGTGCAGTGCATCCTCGAGCGCCATACCACCAGCCTGCTGGCCCAGGTGGAGCAGCAGCAGGAGCGGCTGGTGGCCACCCCGCTCGACGACCGCCTGCTCACCAGCGTCGAGCTGCCGCAGGGCGACGCCGAGCACCTCGATCCCGAGCAGCACTCGGTGGTGGAGGTGCTGATCGACCGCTATCCAGTGGCCCAGTTCTCCCCCCAGGGCCATGTGGCCCGCCGGCTGCCGGTGAACGGTGGCGAGGCCGCCGACCTCGACCTGCTGCTCACCAAGCACCGTCTCAACCAGCGCCCGGCGGCTGCCCGGTCCACGTTGCGCAACCTGGAGGCGAGGGAGCGCACCGACCTCACCGGCCAGCCCTCGCTGCTGCTGGAGAGCTGGAGCGGCAAGGAGGCTCCGGCCCTGCCGGCCCTGGGCCTGGAAGAGCGCGCCGGGGGAGGGTTCACCCTCTGGCTGCACAGTCCGGCCGTGGCCGAGCGCTTCAGCCCCGGCAGCAGCCTGGACCTCTGGCTGCGCGACCAGGCCGATGCCCTGTGCATGGGCAGGCAGTGGCTGCCGCTGCTGAGCGGTGCCCTGAGCAAGGCCTCCGCCTTCAAGGTCGACGAAGAGCAGGCGGCCGTGTCAGTGGCGCTGGAGATCGGCAGTGAGGGCACGCTGGAGGGCTACCGCTTCTGCCGCAGCCAGATCCGGCCAGTGGCCAGCGCCGACCTCACGGCCCTCACCGCCCTGGCCGAACGCAAGCCCAAGAGCCGCACCGTGCCGGCCGCACTCAAACCGCTCAAGAACCAGCTCGACCAGCTCGGTGGCCTGATCACCGTGAGCGCACTGCTGCGGCAGCAACGGCTTGCCAACGGCTCGATTGAACTCGACCTGAGCGTGCCGCCGATCGACAGCCTCGGCGATCTGCGGGCGCCGGCCCCAACCCCCGCCCTGCAGGGCTGGCTGGAGCACCTGCCGGCCCACCACCCCGAAG
Organism: Cyanobium sp. M30B3; assembly: GCA_018399015.1. Lineage (GTDB taxonomy): Bacteria > Cyanobacteriota > Cyanobacteriia > PCC-6307 > Cyanobiaceae > NIES-981. The sequence goes on along the minus strand of CP073761.1, from coordinate 1,286,183 downwards.
CGATTCTGAGGGAGGCGGTGCTGCTGGCCGAGCGTGCCCTGGGCAGCCACCTGGCGGCCCTCTCCCTGCCGGCCATCTATGCCCAGAACCCAGAGGCCGAAGCGGCCGATCTGAACGACGTGGCCCGGGCGGCCCTGGCCCTGGAGATTCCCCTGGAGCTGGGGGAGGAAGGCCATGCCGGCGCGGCCGAACTGGCCGCCGCCTTTGGCGCCACCGACCGCCGCCGCGCCCTGCAGCAGCAGCTGCGGGCCGTTCTGCCTGAGCAATTGCTCAGCACCGACCCCGGTGAGAACTGGATGGCCGGCGTGCGCGGTGAGGCGGCGGCCCTGGCCCCCTGGACCTGCCCCGGCCTGCGCTACGCCGATCTCTGGAACCAGCAGGTGCTGGTGTTGCTGCTCTGCGACGGCAAGGACCGCCCCAGCGTGCGCCACAAGGTGAGCGTTGACCTGGCCTCCCCGGCCTGCCACGGGGCCATCGACTGGCCCCTGCTGGCACCCAGCCAGCTGGCACCCTTCCAGCAGGCCCTCGAGCATGGCCTGGTGCAGCGTCTCAACGGCCGGCGGCGCTTCCAGCAGGAACTGGAGAGCGACCTGGTGGCGATGGCCCAGGCCCGCCAGGCCGAGCCGCTGGTGGGCCAGGTGCAGCCCGGTGTGATCAGTGGCGTGCAGAGTTACGGCTTCTTCGTGGAAGTGCCCCCCTCCAACGTGGAGGGGCTGGTGCACGTGAGCTCACTCAAGGACGACTGGTACGAGTACCGCAGCCGCCAGAACCGGCTGGTGGGCCGCAAGAACCGCCGCACCTACATGCTCGGCGACGCGGTGGAGGTGGAGATCGAGAAGGTGGATGCCCTCCGCCACCAGATCGACCTGGCGGTGGTGTTGCCCGCGGGAAGCGAGCTTCACGATGGGGATGACGCGCCGTCCGACACCCCTGACAGCGGCGACGCGTCTCCTGCCCCGGAAGACGCGTCCGACTTCACGCCGGTGGCTGTGCTGAGCGAGAACTGAGCCATGGATCCCGTGGTGCTGGCCATCTCGGGCGCTTCGGCCCAGCCCCTGGCCCAGCGGGCCCTGCAGTGGCTGCTGGATGCGGGAGAGAGCGTGGAGGTGGTGACCAGCCGCGGGGCCATTGCGGTGTGGCAGGCCGAGCTGGGCATCCAGGTGCCCGGCGAGCCGGCGGCCCAGGAACGCTTCTGGCGCGAGCGCACCGGCAGCAGTGGCGGCAGGCTGCGCTGCCACCGCTGGAACGACCAGGCGGCCGCCATCGCCAGCGGCAGTTACCGCACCCGGGGGATGGTGATCCTGCCAGCCTCGATGGGCACCGTGGGACGGATCGCCAGTGGCGTGGCCCTCGATCTGGTGGAGCGGGCCGCCGACGTGCATCTCAAGGAGGCCCGGCCGCTGGTGATCTGCCCGCGTGAGACCCCCTGGAGCCTGGTGCACCTGCGCAATCTCACGGCCCTGGCCGAGGCGGGTGCCCGCATCGCTCCGCCGGTGCCCGCCTGGTACCACCAGCCACGCACGATCGACGACATGGTGGATTTTCTGGTGGCCCGCATCTTCGACCTCCTGCAGTACAACCTCGGCGATCTGCGCCGCTGGAGTGGACCGATCACCTCGCCCCCGCCAACGTGCGCTCCAGGTGATCCCAGCCCCCCCGCGTGACCGTGCTGCGCCAGTTGCTGCTGCTTCCCCTGCTCGCGCCCCTGCTGGCCGTGCTCGTGGTGGGTGCACTCAATCCGAAGCCGGCGGTGCGGCTGCGGCTGCTCACCCTCACCAGTCCATCCCTGCCGATCGGCGTGTGGATGATGCTGGCCGCCACGGGCGGCGGGCTGCTGAGCGCCGGCGCCACGGGCCTGGCCCTGCGCGCTGGCAACCCCGGCGGGACGCGGCGCCAGGTGCGCCTTCCGCTCGATGCCGAGCCGGCCTGGAGTGAGCCAGCGGCCTGGACCAGCGGCAATCCCCGGTCGGCCGATCAACGCCGCGCAGCCGACGAAACCAGCGCACCCCAGGGCCGTGCGTCCGGGGCGGCTGCGCCCAGCCGGGCCCCGGGGGAACCGCCGCCCACGGTGGAGGTGCCCTTCCGGGTGATCCGCAAGCCCACCGACCAACAGCCCGTCGGCGGTCCAGCCGATGATGGCTGGGACGACGGCGACAGCGACTGGTGAGCCATCCCTCGGCAGCTCCAGAGCGGGGATCGGCCCAAGGGGGAACCGCTACCGGTCCGGCTGCTTAGAGTCAGGGCCCATCAAGCCCTGGGGCCCGAGCCTGGTGAGCGATCCCACCCCTTCCCCCACTCCCGCCCCGGCAGCCGAGGCCAGGCCGGCCAAACCCGCCAAGCCCCCCGCTGCCGAGGCTGCCCCCTTCGCCAGCTTCATCCCCGATTCCCTGATCCCGGCCCTGGCCAGGGAGATCTGCAGCTATGGCGGCCCCGAACCCCAGATGCGCTTTGAACAGGGCCCGATGCCGGTGGTGTCCAGCCCCTGCTGGATGGTGGTGGGGGAGCTGCCGGGTGAGCGCCGGTTCTGGCTCTGCTTCACCCGTGATGACATCAGTGCCGCCAAGACCGTGGCAGTGGCCGAGGGGGGCGCTGAGCCCAGCCTGCTGGAGTCGTTTCTGATCGACGAAAAGAAGATCACCCAGGCCCTGCTGGTGTCCCGTCTGGTGCAGCGGCTCAACGGCCAGAAGTGGCTGGGGCCGAACTGACGTCAGCCGCACACACGAGGGCGAAGGCCCGCCTACGATGACTTCACTGCAATGACCTGTTCTGTTCGATGGTGCCACCAACCGCAGTCGCCGGTTCCAGCCAGGCCGATGCCCCGACCGCCGGCCTGCCAGCCGCAGGGCTGACTCCGAGCGCCGGCGGCCCGGCCATCAAGGAGCCGGTGAGGGACACGATCCTCACGCCGCGGTTCTACACCACCGATTTCGAGGCCATGGCCGCCATGGACCTCCGCCCCAACGCCGTGGAGCTGGAGGCGATCTGCGAGGAGTTCCGCAAGGACTACAACCGCCACCACTTCGTGCGCAACGAGGAGTTCGAGGGCGCGGCCGACAAGCTCGATCCCGAAACCCGCAAGGTGTTCGTGGAGTTCCTGGAACAGAGCTGCACCTCCGAATTCTCGGGATTCCTGCTCTACAAGGAGCTCAGCCGCCGCATCAAGGCCAGGAACCCTCTGCTGGCCGAGTGCTTCGCCCACATGGCCCGCGATGAGGCCCGCCACGCCGGCTTTCTCAACAAGGCGATGAGCGACTTCGGCCTGCAGCTCGACCTGGGCTTCCTCACCGCCAACAAGGCCTATACCTACTTCAAGCCGAAATTCATCTTCTACGCCACCTACCTGAGCGAGAAGATCGGCTATTGGCGCTATATCGCTATCTACCGTCACCTGGAGAAGAATCCTGACAGCAAAATCTTCCCGATCTTCAATTTCTTCGAGAACTGGTGCCAGGACGAGAACCGCCACGGCGACTTCTTTGACGCCCTGATGAAGGCCCAGCCCGACACCGTGCGCGGCTTCACTGCCCGCCTCTGGTGCCGCTTCTTCCTGCTGGCGGTGTTCGCCACCATGTACGTGCGCGACGTGGCCCGCAAGGAGTTCTACGAGGCCCTCGGTCTGGATGCCCGCGCCTACGACAAATACGTGATCGACAAGACCAACGAGACCTCAGCCCGGGTGTTCCCGGTGGTGCTGGACGTGCGCAACCCCCGCTTCTGGGATGGCCTGGAGCGCCTGGTGACCAATAACGCCAAGCTCACTGCGGCCGATGCAAGCCAGGCGCCCGCTCCCCTGAAGGCCATCCAGAAGCTCCCTTACTGGATCGCCAACGGCGTGCAGATGGCCCAGCTGTTCCTGATGAAGCCGATCCGCAGCGAACAGTTCCAGCCCGCGGTGCGCTGAGCGTCACCGAGCCGCTGCCAGGCCTGTCTGAGCGCCGCCAAGGGCCCTGGCCACCACGGTCGGGGTCCTTTTGTCAGGAGCATCTGCCAGACCAGGCGCTAGCACCAGCCACCGGGTTGGCTGCCCCGTTCCACCTCCTGTCCCGCCCACCTGCCCGCTTCCCGATCGATGGTCGTCTCCATTGCAGCCCCCAGCGTCAGCCAGCTCGATGGCAACTGGGCCAGCCGGCTGGAATCCCTGCTCGCTGCCGGTCGGGCCGCCGGCGCTGATCTGGTGGAGGTGTTCCTGGAGCGCACCGATCACCTGGGGGTGCTGGCTGAACAGGACGGCATCACCAGCGTGAGCCCGGCCTTTGGCATGGGAGCAGGCCTGCGCGTGTTCAGCGGCCAGCGCGACGGCTTCGTGAGCACCAACGACCTCAGCGACGCCGGCCTGCTGGAGGCCCTCGACCAGGCCCTGGGCATGCTCGGGCTGCAGCGCAGCGCCGCGGTGCTGAGCGGCTTTGAGGGCCTGGCGCCCCTGCGCGATCACGCCAGCGCCAAGGCGGACTGGCTGGGCCGCTGCCCCGAACTGGCGGCCGCCACCAGCCGCTTGCTGGAGGGCACCGCCGCCCTGGAGCGGCGGGGCCGCCACCTGCAGGTGCGCCGCGGCAGCTACGCCCGCGACTGGCAGGAGGTGCTGGTGGCCGCCAGCGACGGCACCTTCGCCCGCGATATCCGCCTGCACCAGTCGCTGGGGCTGAACGTGCTGGCCGCCGACGGGGAGCATCGCTCCAGCATCGGCCGCCGCTACGGCAGCCACGGCCGGCCGGAGCAGCTGCAGCAGTGGGATGCGGACGCCAGCGCCCGGGAGGTGTGCGAGAGCGCCGGCGCCATGCTCTACGCCCACTACGTGGAGGCCGGCCAGATGCCGGCGGTGCTGGCCAACCGCTTCGGCGGCGTGATCTTCCACGAGGCCTGCGGCCACCTGCTGGAGACCACCCAGGTGGAGCGGGGCACCACCCCCTTCGCCGAGAAGGTGGGTGAAGCGATCGCCCATGAGGCCGTGACCGCCATCGACGAGGGCCTCAGCGATGGCGCCTTCGGCTCCCTGGCCATGGACGACGAGGGCATGGAACCCCAGCGCACCGTGCTGATCGAAAACGGCGTGCTGCGGCGCTTCCTCAGCGACAGGGCCGGCGAACTGCGCACCGGCCATGCCCGCACCGGCAGCGGCCGGCGCCAGAGCCACAACTTCGCCGCCGCCAGCCGGATGCGCAACACCTACATCGCCGCCGGCCCCCACACCCCCGCGCAGCTGATCGCCTCGGTGGACAAGGGGCTGTACTGCAAGTCGATGGGCGGCGGCAGCGTGGGCCCCACCGGCCAGTTCAACTTCGCCGTGGAGGAGGGCTACCTGATCGAGAACGGCGAGCTCACCAGGCCCGTCAAGGGCGCCACCCTGATCGGTGAGGCCAAGGAGGTGATGCCACGCATCTCGATGTGCGCCAACGACCTCGACCTGGCCGCCGGCTTCTGCGGCTCGGTGAGCGGCAGCATCAACGTCACCGTGGGTCAGCCCCACATCAAGGTGGATTCGATCACCGTGGGGGGCCGCTGACCATGACCGCGACACCAGCAACCACCGCCACCACGGCCCCCGCGGGCAGTCTCGATGCCGAACAGCTGCGCGGTCGGCTCGAACAGCTGGCCGCCCGCCAGGGCATTCGCCAGTGGGACCTGGGCGCCTCCTGCAGCACCGACACCTCCGTGCAGGTGGACCGGGGTGAGGCCAAGCAGATGAAGGGAGCCCAGCGCAGCGCCATCACGGTGCGGGTGTGGAACGGCGACGGCCTGGTGGGGATCACCAGCACCTCCGACCTCTCCCCGGAAGGGCTGGAGAAGGCCCTCAGCGGCGCCAGGGCCGCCAGCGCCTTCGGCAACCCCGACGACACCCCCGCCTTCTCCCCCCTGGCCACGGCTCCCCTGGCGGAGCTGGATCAGCCGCTGCGTCCCAGCCGGCCGATCCTCAGCCTGCTGGACACCCTGCGCGATGCCGAGCGCCAGCTGCTGGAGCGCCATCCGGCCATCGGCACGGTGCCCTACAACGGCCTGGCCCAGCGGCGCAGCGAGCGCCTGTACCTCAACAGCGATGGCGCCTGCCGCCAGCAGCGGCTCACCACCGCCAGCGTGTATCTGTACGCCAAGGCCGAGGAGGCGGGCCGCAAGCCCCGCAGCGCCGGCGCCGTACGCCTGGCCTACGGGGCCGACGACCTCGACCTGGCCGGCTGCATCGACGAGGCCGCCGAGCGCACCATCAGCCACCTCGATTACGCCCCGATCGACACCGGCCGCTACACCTGTGTGTTCAGCCCCGAGGCCTTCCTCGATCTGATCGGCGCCTTCTCCAGCCTGTTCAACGCCCGCGCCGTGCTCGACGGGGTGAGCCTGAGCAACCGCGACTCCCTCGGCCGGCAGCTGGCGGTGCCCTTCCTCACCGTCACCGACAACGGGCTCCACCCCGGCAACATCGGTGCCAGTGCCTTCGACGGCGAGGGCACCCCCACCCGGCCGCTGGCCCTGCTCGCTGGCGGCGTGCTGGCCAACTTCCTGCACTCCGAGGCCACGGCCCGCGCCTTCGGCGTCGCCCCCACCGGCCATGCCGGCCTGGGGGCCAAGGTGTCGGTGAGTCCCGACTGGTTCGAGGTGGGACCCACCCCCGGCAGCGGTGGGGGACAGCAGGGCCTCAGCCACCTCCAGCACAGCGAGCCCCGGGGGCTGGTGGTGATCGATTCGCTCTCGGCCCTGCATGCCGGGGTGAAGGCCAGCCAGGGTTCGTTCTCGCTGCCTTTTGATGGCTGGCTGGTGCGCGGCGGCGAGCGTCGCTCCATTGAAGCGGCCACCGTGGCCGGCGACATCCGCCAGCTGCTGCAGGCGATCGTGGGCTTCGAGGGCGAGGCGACGATCACCCCCGCCGGTCTCTGTCCCCATGTGTGGGTGGAAGGGCTCTCGATCACGGGCGAAGCCTGACCGCCACCGGAGCAAGCCACACCATGAACGTGCTGTTCTGGGGCACCCCGGCCTACGCGGTGCCCAGCCTCGATGCCCTGCACGCCGCCGGCCACCGGCTGGTGGGCGTGGTGAGCCAGCCGGACCGCCGCCGCGGCCGCGGCAATGCCCTGCTGCCCAGCCCGGTGAAGACCCGGGCCCTGGAGCTGGGCATTCCGGTGTTCACCCCGGAGCGCATCCGGCGTCAGCCCGATCTGCAGGCCGAGCTGGCCGCCCTCGGTGCCGACCTCTCGGTGGTGGTGGCCTTCGGCCAGCTGCTGCCGCCGGAGGTGCTGGCCCAGCCGCCCCTGGGCTGCTGGAACGGCCACGGCTCCCTGCTGCCCCGCTGGCGCGGCGCGGCCCCGATCCAGTGGAGCCTGATCGCGGGGGATGCCGAAACCGGCGTGGGGATCATGGCGATGGAGGCGGGGCTGGACACCGGGCCGGTGCTGCTGGAGCGGGCCATTCCGATCGGCCTGCTGGAGAACGCCCAGCAGCTGGGGGAGCGGCTGGCTGCCCTCACCGCTGAGCTGCTGGTGGAAGCCCTGCCGAGGATTGCGGCGGCGGGTCCAGGACCGGAAGCCGAACGCCTGCGGCGGCTGCAGGTGCGCCCCCAGGCCGGGGAGGGCCTCACCAATGCCCGGTTGCTCGGTAAGGACGACTTCGTCATCGACTGGGAGCAGTCCGCCCTGGCCATCCACCGCCGGGTGATGGGCCTCTACCCCGGCGCCCACACCAGCTGGCAGGGGGAGCGGCTCAAGTTGCTGGCCACCGAACCCCTGGTGCAGCGCCTGGCCCACCGGCTCAGCCCCCAGGCAGCGGCACTCTGCAGCCACTGGTCCGGCCCAGCTGCGGGGCACCAGGGCCAGCGCGGGGACGGGCAGACGGTTCCCGGAACGGTGCTGGCCAGGGTGCAGAGTGTGGGGCTGGTGGTGGCGACCGCAGGTTGTCCCCTGCTGCTGCGGCAGGCGCAACTGGCCGGCAAGCGCAGCAGCGAGGGCCAAGCCCTGCTGCAACAGCTGCAAGCGCAGGCGGGCGACCTCCTGGGCTCCTGAGCGATACGTTCTGTGTCGTCTGCCGATCAACAGGTCAGGGATCCCTCACGAATGGCTAGAGCTGGATCAGCCTGCAGATGGTCCCATGGCTTGTGAGTGTTCGGTCGGCCTGTCCTATGTGGCGGAAGCCGGGCCTGGCTGTCTGATCTACCGGGACACAACCGGACGCTATGTGGTGCGCCCCGGCGATCAACGGCTGAAGATCCAGAGGGTGGCGACCCTGGCCTCTGCCTACGCGGCCTGTCAGCTGCTCAGCGGTGCCGCCGTATCCGCCGAGAAGCCTGTTTCAGACTTGCGATAGAGGCCATGCAGGCCCTCCAGCTGATGGTGCACGGAACGCAGCTGATCACGGATGTGTTCGCTGTTTTCGATGCGCTCAAGGGCCAGCAGCATGGACTCGATCTGACTCTTGCAGTCGATCAGCACACGACACTGGGGGGATCCGGGCTCGTAGGGCATGGCGGGAGGTGACGCCCCTCCATGGGAGCTGAGCTCAGCGGTTCCGTGTGTGTCGGTTGTTGCCGTTTGCAGACCGACGGGGCCGCCCGGCCCCAGCCATCGGCGCCCGACCCCGGCCCTTGCCCCGGCCACCACTCAGGTCGAGGGGGGGAGCGCTGAGCACCGTGGGCTCGAAGCCCGGCACCTCCTGCCGGGGCAGGCGGCTGCCGATCAGGCGCTCAATCGCCCGCAGCAACTCGTGCTCCTCGGCCGCCACCAGGGAGATGGCGTGGCCGGGATGGCCGGCCCGGCCGGTGCGGCCGATGCGGTGCACATAGTCCTCAGCCTGGTTGGGCAGGTCCAGATTCACCACATGCGGCAGCTGGTGGATGTCGATGCCGCGGGCCGCCAGGTCGGTGGCCACCAGCACGCGCAGCTCGCCGCTCTTGAAGCCGTCCAGGGCCCGGGTGCGGGCCCCCTGGCTCTTGTTGCCGTGGATGGCCGCCGCCGCCATCCCCGCCTCGGTGAGCTTGTCGGCCATGCGGTTGGCGCCGTGCTTGGTGCGGGCGAACACCAGCACCTGCCGCCAGTTCTGACTGGCGATCAGATGCACCAGCAGGTCCGGCTTACGGGCCATGTCGCAGGGGTGGAGCAGGTGCTCCACGGTGGTGGCCGCACGGTTTTCGGGCGTGACCTGCAGCTGCACCGGGTTGTGCAGCAGGCCATGGGCCAGGGCCTTGATCGGGCCGCTGAAGGTGGCGGAGAACAGCAGGTTCTGGCGCCGCGGCGGCATCAGCGCCAGCAGGCGGCGGATGTCGCGGATGAAGCCCATGTCGAGCATGCGGTCGGCCTCATCCAGCACCAGGATCTCCACCTGATCCAGGCGGATCGCCCCCTGCTGCTGGAGGTCGATCAGGCGGCCGGGGGTGGCCACCAGCACGTCGGCGCCCGCCTTCAGCCGGTTGATCTGGGGGTTGATCTTCACCCCGCCGAACACCACGTCGCTGCGCAGATCGAGATAGCGGCCGTAGGCCGCCACGTTCTCGGCCACCTGGGCGGCCAGTTCGCGGGTGGGGGTGAGCACCAGGCCCCGCACCACGCCGCCGCGGGCGTGGGCGCCGTGGCGCAGTCGCTCCAGCATCGGCAGGGTGAAACCGGCGGTCTTGCCTGTGCCGGTCTGGGCGGCCGCCATCACGTCGTGGCCCTCGAGCACCGCTGGAATGCACTGGCGCTGGATCGGCGACGGCTCGCTGTAGCCCTTGCTGGCCACCGCCTGCACGATGGGCTGGCCCAGCCCCAGCTCGGCGAAGGCCGCTGCCACACTGGGATCCACCGCAATGGGGACCGCGCAGGGGTTCGCCGCGCTGGCATTCCCGGCAGGCGGCAGGTCCCGGGATCGTGGTGCCGTCCCGTTGGCGGCCCCACCATTGCGGGACGCTGATCTGGCCTGGGCCTGGGCCTGGGTCGAGGCCTGGGCCTGGGCCGGGCGGGAGCGGCTGGAGCGCTTGGCTGAACTGGTAATGGGCTCAACAGCGGTGATCTGACATCACCCTACGGGCAGCCACGGCGGACGTCAGCCCAGATCAAGGGCTGACAGGGCTCAAGCTGACAGGGGTCAAGCTGACAGGGCTCAAGCTGAAGGTGCTCAAGCTGAAGGGCTCAATCGGTGTACAGCGCCCGGGCCTGCTCCAGCACCAGGGCGAGATCGGCGTCGCTGAGGTCGAGGGCCTCTGCCCAGCCCTGGCTGCGCAGCCACTGGCGCAGCCTGCCAATCCCAGCCGGCTCGTTGAAGCTGGCGAAGAACTCCCCCTGGGCCGCCAGCACCCGGAACTTGAGAAACTCCAGCAGGCGGGCCCGCAGACGGGCGGGCTGCACCAGGCGGCAGCGGCTGCCATCCACGCCCAGCTCCAGTTGATCGACGGCCGCGATGCCGTCGATCCAGGGAGCCAGCACCTCCAGCCGGTCGGGCGGCTGAAAATGGCGCTGCTTAGTCTCCGGATGGGGCCAGTAGATCCAGCCGGCAACCGCTGCCCCGGCGCCCCGCCAGCGCAGCTGGCAGGGCCAGAACGAAAAGCTCTCCGGCGGATGGCGGTCGGTCCAGCGCAGCTGCCCAACGTGCCAGCTCGGCTGCTGCAAGCGCCATTCACCACCAGCGAAGGCCAGGTTGAGGGTGCCGGCGAAACAGCGGCTCAGGTCAAGTCCAGCCCGGGCGAACAGCGGGGCCTGCAGGGCAATCGTGCCGGCGGGATAGGGGCTGTCGGCCGCCCTCCCAGAGGCCACGCCATGGCCGGCCACCAGGCGACACCCGTGCCAGCACAGCCTGCCGGCCGGGATCTCAGGAGCGGGGGAGGAAGTGGGCACAGCGTTCACAGGGACCGGCCGGCAGCACCGCACAGCGCAGCAGGGGACTGCGGGCATTGAAGCGGCAGTGGGGATCGCCGATCACCCAGCCCGCCCCCAGGGGCGGGCATCGGCTGGCCGCTGTTCGGCCTTCACCTGCAGCGCCACGCCGGCGAGCTGGTAGCGGCCATCGCGCAGGCGGTAGCGGTGGCGGCGCTGCATCACCAGAAATGAGCGGCCGCCGTGCTCCAGCCAGCGGCCCGGCTGGGGCACCTGCGCCAGGGCCTCCACGTCCAGGCAATCGAGCAGCTGATCGCTGCCGATCTGGCGCAGCTCCACCCGCATCGCTCAGCCCGCGGTATCGGCATCGGCCAGGGGCTGGCCATCGGGATTGCGCTTGGAGAACCCCCACACGAACAGGCTGGCCACCAGCACCAGCAGCAACCACTCGGGGGGCACCAGGCCGGGGAGTCCGAGCCGCAGCAGCAGCCTCAGGCCCACCAGGCCCACGGCCAGGTAGCCCGCCGTTTCCAGGTGGCGGTAGCGCTCCAGCCAGCGGATGAACAGCTCAGCGGTGAGCCGCAGGGCGATCACGCCGATCACCCCACCGGCGATCACCAGCTCCAGACGGTCGCTCACCGCCACCGCCGCGGCGACGCTGTCGAGGGAGAAGGCCAGATCGGTGAGGGCCAGGGTGGCCACCACCCCGCCGAGGGAGGCGCCGACGGAAGCACCATCGCCGCCGCTGCCATGGGCCAGCGGCAGTGGTTCGCCGGTGCCGGCAGGCGTGGAGGCCAGCCCTTCTTCCCGCCCCTGAACCAGCAGCTGCAGGTGCCGGCCACACAGCCAGAGCAGATAGGCGGAGGCGGCCAGCTCCAGGGGCCAGAAATTCAGCACCCAGCGCGCCGCCACGATCAGGATGATCCGGAACACCAGGGCCAGCAGCAGGCCGAAGTTGAGGGCCATCTCCTGGCGGGCGCGGTCATGCAGGCGCCGGGAGATCGCCGCCAGGGCGATGGCGTTGTCGGCCGAAAGCACGGCCTCCAGGGCCACCAGCAGGGGCAGCAGCAGCAGCACCTCACTCCACTGATCCGCCGCCTGGATCAGGGGCGTGAGGGTTTCCAGCGACTCAGCTTCCATTCGACCCTTCCGCTGCAGCACTCTAGGAAGGGCACACCCAGCGATCGCGACCCATGCCTGTCCACCTGCGGCTGGTGCACGCCGAGCCCGGCAGCAGGGTGGTGGAGGCCAGCGCCCTGCACCAGGGGGAGGTGCTGGCCATGGCCCTCGGTGAGGGGCCCACGGCGGCGGCGGCCGAAGACCAGGCCCGCCAGAGGCTGGAGAGACGGCTGGGGGAACTGCCGGCCCTGCCAGCGACCACCCCCGCCGATCGGGAGGCCACAGCCAGTCACCCCGTGCCGGCTGCGGCGCCCGTGCCCGCCCCGACCGCCTTGCCCGCGGTGGAGGAACCCGCACCGGACCCGGAGGACTGGAGCGCAGAGCTGGCCCGGATCGATCTGGCCCTGAGGCGGATCGGCTGGCAGCGCGAGCAGGAAGGGCACTATCTGGAGCGGGCCTTCGGCCACCCCAGCCGCAGCAGGCTCACCACCTACAACGACCTGCTCGCCTATCTGCGCCTGGTGGAGGCGCTCGAGCCTGGCGCCGATCCCCGGACGGCAGCCGTGCCGCTGCGGCGCGGAGACCTGCTCGAGCAGAGCGACGGCCTGCTCGCGAGGCTGGGCTGGGATGCCCTGCGCGGCAGGCAATTCCTGGAGCAGCATCTGGGCCGCGGCAGCCGTCAGCAGCTGAACGACTCCGAGTTGCTGCAGTTCAACATGCTGCTGGAAGAAGCACTGCTGGCAGCTGGCCCAGCTGGCCGGCCGGCAACGGTCGACTGAACAGATAGCCCTGGCCCAGCCGGCAACCCATCTGGCGCAGGGCCTGCCACTGGTCCGTCCGCTCAATGCCCTCGGCCACCACCTCCAGATCGAGGTCAGCGGCCAGGCGCAGGATGGCGGCCACCAGGGAGTGGCGGCGGGGATCCTCCAGCATGGTGGCGGTGAAGCTGCGGTCGATCTTCACCCCATCGATCGGCAGTTCAGCCAGCCAGTTGAGGCTCGAATAGCCGGTGCCGAAGTCGTCGAGAAACACCCGGAATCCAGCATCCCGCAAGCTGACCAACTCCTCCCGGGTGCGCTGGGGATGGTCGATCAGCGCGGTTTCCGTGACCTCGATGCAGAGCTGCCGCGGCTGCACCTGCAGGCGCCTTGCCAGGGCGAGCACGTCGGCCGCGAAACCGGGACGGGCCAGCTGCTGGGGACTGAAGTTCACCGCCAGCGAAGGCCTGTTGGCCAACACCCCGAACTGATCCAGCGTCAGCAGACTCTGCTCCAGCACCAGCTGGCCAAGGGCCGTCATCAGACCCGAGGACTCGGCCACGGCGATCAACTCGGCGGGATCGATCGGCTCCCCCTGCAGATCCCGAGGGCGCACCAGGGCCTCGTAACCCAACACTGCAGCGCGCTCCAGGCACACCCAGGGCTGAAAGTGCATGGGCAGCGTCTGACTCTGCAGGGCGGCCTGGAGGCTGCGCCTGATGGCGATGCGCCGGTTCAGCTGGGAGCTGATGGCGGAGTCGTACACCACGATCTGGCGATCCGGCCGGCTCTTGGCCTCGTACATGGCCAGGTCGGCGTCATGCAGCAACTGGTCCGGGGATTCCAGCCCGTGCTCACTGAAGGAGATGCCGATGCTGATCTCGGGGTGAATCTCGAGCGCGGTGCCGCTGCTCTCCGGGGTCCAGGGCCGGGCCACCACCTGGCGCAGCCGCTCGGCGATCCGCAGGGCCTCCTCGGGGGACTCCAGCTCCGTACAGAGCAACACGAATTCATCCCCTCCCAGACGGGCCAGCACATCGTCAGCCCGGATCACCTGCTGCATGCGCTGGGCCAGGGCAATCAGCAATTGGTCCCCCACCTGATGGCCGTAGGTGTCATTCACCTCCTTGAAGCGATTGAGGTCACAGAACAACACCGCAAGCCAGGTGGGGTGGCGCTCCAGGTGCTGGAGGGCGGCCTGGATCGCCCGGGCGAATCCACGCCGGTTGGGTAATCCGGTCACCGGGCAGGTCACCACCTGCTGGGCCAGCGCCAGTTGCTCGTCCACCAGCTGGCGCGACTGCAGCTGCAGGGCCTGGAGTGACTCCCGGTCACTCACATCGTGAAAGCTGAACACGTAGGGGGCCGGCCGCTCCGATTGCACGGGGCGCCACTCCAGTTCCATCACCTGGAGCGGCTCACGCTCCAGAGCCAGGGAGACCATGCCCCCGTTGGGACGCTGCTCCAGCAGGTCCTGGAGGTTCAGGCAGGAGTCCCCCGCCAGCCGCGTATCCAGCACCTGGTCGAGCCTGCATCCAAGCAACTGCAGGCGGGGCAGTTTGAGCAACTGCTCAAAACGGCCGTTGCACCAGAGCAGACAACCGCTGGCATCGGTGATCACCAAGGCGTCACTGATCTGGGCCAGGGCCAGCTCGAGCCGGGCCAGACTGCGACGCAACTCCCGGACCAGACTGCTTTCGGAATCGGCCCGCGGTGTGCTCATGCGTCCACGGGTGTGCCCTCAGGCAGGGGGGTGAGCGTGGCGGCGAAAATCCAGCCCTCAGGCTGCTTTTCAGCCACAATGAAATGCTCGGATATGAGGGAGCGGCCGTCGGCACACAACGTGTTCAGACGAAGCGGGTGGGCCAGGATCGTGGATTGTTCCGTGGCCTGAAAGCGGGAGAAGCCGAATTGATGGGCCATGCGGAACGACTCCGGCAGGATCTTGCCGATCGGTTCGCCCACGATCTCCTCGTCAAGCCAGCCGTAGGTCTGGCGAAAGGTGTGATTGACACGCACCACGGTCCCCAGTGAATCGGCGAGAACAAAGGGGAGACCGCTGGCCTCGAGGGCGGCGATCGAAGGGGCCGAGTCGGAGGTATCAGTCACGGTGTCAGTCACGGGGGCAGTCGCGGGGGCAGTCGCGGTGTCGACCCTAGTTTTCAGGTGAATCTATGGGGTGTTCAGGTCGTTGAGCTCAGCCATCCATCGCAGGCATGGCAATCGTGATCTGGCCGCATAACTGGATCGCCGCCATCGATCACCTTAAGCATGAGCGATCCAGAACCGCCAGCGCCCCACGACCCGTGCCCCGCACCCCCCCCCGGAACAGGTTCACGCCCTGGCCAGCCGGCAGTGGGAGACCACCAGGGAAGCCCCCAGCTCAAGCTGGTGCTGGTTGGCGTAGGCCTCCCGCTCCAGCTGGCGTTCCAGTGGTCCAGCCTCCTGGTACAGCGCTTCCTTCAACACCGCCTGCAGCCGGGGGCTGAGGCTGTCAGCCAGGCCCAGCGGACGGGGCATCGCCCGGACATGGCCGTTGTGACAGCTCTGGGCGACATGAATCGCTTCATGGTTGATCACGTTGGCAAATTCGGCGCTGCCGCTCTCCAGCACGTCCGGGCGCACCCGAATCGTGCGGTTGCGCGGGTCCCACTCGGCGGCGGCACCGGCCTTGCGGGGCTGGGCGAGCTGGATCCTCACGCCCGCCAGGCGCAGCACCTGCAACAACTGCTGGATGGCCTGCCGCTCCGCCTCGAAGCGGGGGGGATCGGCCATCAGCTGGCGGATCTGGGGGAGTGTGAGGGGCGGATCGCCGCTGCGGCGTTTGTAGTGGTACGTGATGCGGCCATCACCCTGCAACTCGGCGCGGGGGATCCAGGTGGCATCGGCTTCCGCCAGGGCATGGAACAGCATGCCTTTGTCGATGCCCTCCAATCCGGCCGGTGCGGGAGGCAGCACCGCGGCCAGGGGAAGCGGCAGCTCCTGGCGCTGCAACCAGGGCACGCTGAGGGGGAGTGCGGCTGCCCCCAGACCGAGAAGCGCCAGCCAGGCCCACAACCAGCCCGTGGCAGAGCCTGAACGGCCCCGCCAATGGACGGCTCCGCAGTGCCCACAGATCCAGGCACCGTCGTGGCTTCGCAGCAGTGCTGGAGGCCGGATCCGGCAGGACGGGCAGAGGGGACGTGACACGGGACCATTGTGGTCACCGCCGCGGCGGCTCGGCTGGATTGCGAGGATCGGGCCCATCGACCTCCGCCCTTGCCATGCCCCTCTCCGCCCTGGTGCGCCAGCTGCAGCAGGCCACCCTCACCGGCGAACTGCGGGCGCGGATCGAACGCAGCGATCGCCTGCGGCTGAGCGGGGCGGGGCGGGCGGCGCGGGCCCTGATCAGCACCGCCCTGGCGGGTGAGGCGCCCCTGCTGGTGGTGGTGCCCACCCTGGAGGAGGCGGGCCGCTGGGCCACGCTGCTGGAGCTGATGGGCTGGCGCAGCTGCCAGCTCTACCCCACCAGCGAAGGCAGCCCGTATGAGCCCTTCGATCCCACCAGCGAGATCACCTGGGGCCAGCTGCAGGTGCTCAGCGAGCTGCTGGATCTGCAGAGCAACGCCGGCAAGGGCGCGGCCAGCGGCGGCCAGCGCCTGGCCATCGTGGCCACCGAGCGGGCCCTGCAGCCCCATCTGCCGCCACCAGCCGCCCTGCAGGAGCAGTGCCTGAGCCTGCGCAGGGGCGACAGCCTCGATCTCGAGCAGCTGGGGGAAACCCTCACGCGCCTGGGCTACACGCGGGTGCCCGTGATCGAGCAGGAGGGCAGCTGGAGCCGCCGCGGCGACATCATCGACGTGTTTCCGGTGAGCAGTGAGCTCCCCGTGCGTCTGGAGTTCTTCGGGGAGGAACTGGAGAAGCTGCGGGAATTCGATCCCGCCACCCAGCGCTCGCTCGATCCGATCGAGGTGGTGCGGCTCACCCCCAGCGGCTACGGCCCGCTGATCGCTTCCGCCCTGCGCGAGGCCATGCCCGATGGCCTGGAGCAGCTGCTGAGCCCTGAAGCTCTGGAGCAGCTGCTGGAGGGCGGCACGCCCGAGGGGCTACGGCGGCTGATGGGCCTGGCCTGGAGCCGGCCCGCCTCCCTGCTCGACTACCTGCCCCCCGCCACCCTGGTGGCGATCGATGAGCGGCGGGCCTGCCTGGCCCACGGCCAGCAGTGGTTCGACCACGTGGTGGACCACCACGCCGAAACCGAGAGCGAGCTGGGGCTGGAGCCGGGCACCAGCCTGCCGGCAGTGCTCCACCGCCCCCCGTCCGACACCCTGGCCGAGGCCAGCGACGGTTTGACCGGCTTCGATCTGGCCGAGCTGCACGAGAGTGACGGCCACGCCAACAGCTTTGATCTGGCCAGCCGGCCCGTGCCGGCCTACCCCAACGCCTTCGGCAAGCTGGCCGAGCTGATCAAGGGCTTCCAGAGAGAAAAGGCCACGGTGTGGCTGCTCTCGGCCCAGCCCAGCCGGGCGGTGGCGCTGCTGGAGGAGCACGACTGCATCAGCCGCTTCGTGCCCAACCCCGGCGACCTGCCCGCCATCGAGCGGCTGGTGGAGCAGGGCACGCCGGTGGCCCTCAAGAGCAAGGGCACTGCCGAGCTGGAGGGCCTGCAGCTGCCGGCCTGGAAGCTGGTGCTGATCACCGACCGGGAGTTCTTCGGCCAGCACGCCCTGGCCGCCACCGGTTATGTGCGCCGGCGCCGCAAGGCCGCCAGCCGCACCGTGGACCCGGGCAAGATGCGGCCGGGCGACTTTGTGGTGCACCGCAACCACGGCATCGGCAAGTTTCTGAAACTCGAGAAGCTGGCGATCGGTGGCGAATCGCGCGACTACCTGGTGGTGCAGTACGCCGACGGCCTGCTGCGGGTGGCCGCCGACCAGCTGGGCAGCCTGGGCCGCTACCGCGCCACCGGCGAGACGCCGCCCGAGCTCAACCGCATGGGCGGCACCGCCTGGAGCCGCGCCAAGGAGCGGGCCAAGAAGGCGATCCGCAAGGTGGCGGTGGACCTGGTGAAGCTCTACGCCGAGCGCCACAAGGCGCCGGGCTTCGCCTATCCCCCCGATGGCCCCTGGCAACTCGAACTCGAAGACTCCTTCCCCTACGAGCCCACGCCCGATCAGGTGAAGGCGATCGCCGATGTGAAGCGCGACATGGAGGAGCCCTCACCGATGGACCGGCTGGTGTGCGGCGATGTGGGCTTCGGCAAGACGGAGGTGGCGATCCGGGCCATCTTCAAGGCCGTGACCGCCGGCAAGCAGGTGGCGATGCTGGCGCCCACCACGGTGCTGGCCCAGCAGCACTGGCGCTCGCTCTCCGAGCGCTTCGCTCCCTACCCGGTGAAGGTGAGCCTGCTCAACCGCTTCCGCACCGCCGGCGAGCGCAAGACAATCCTGGAGGGGCTGGGTGCCGGCACAGTTGATGTGGTGGTGGGTACCCACCAGCTGCTCTCCAAGGGCACCGCCTTCAAGCAATTGGGGCTGCTGGTGGTGGATGAGGAGCAGCGCTTCGGCGTGAACCAGAAGGAAAAGATCAAGGCGCTGCGCAAGGACGTGGACGTGTTGACCCTCTCGGCCACGCCGATCCCGCGCACCCTGTACATGAGCCTCTCCGGCGTGCGCGAGATGAGCCTGATCACCACTCCGCCGCCGCTGCGCCGGCCGATCAAAACGCACCTGGCGGCCCTCGATGAAGAAGCGGTGCGCAGTGCCATCCGCCAGGAGCTCGACCGCGGCGGCCAGGTGTTCTACGTGGTGCCGCGGGTGGAGGGGATCGAGGATGTAGCCACCCAGCTACGGGCGATGCTGCCGGGCCTGAAGCTGCTGGTGGCCCACGGTCAGATGGCTGAAGGGGAGCTGGAGAGCGCCATGGTGGCGTTCAACGCCGGCGAGGCGGATCTGATGCTCTGCACCACGATCGTGGAGAGCGGCCTCGACATCCCGCGCGTCAACACGATCCTGATTGAGGACGCCCACAAGTTCGGCCTGGCCCAGCTCTATCAACTGCGCGGCCGGGTGGGCCGCAGCGGCATCCAGGCCCACGCCTGGCTCTTCTATCCCGGTGATGCCTCCTTGAGCGAGGCGGCGCGGCAGCGGCTGCGGGCCATCCAGGAATTCGCCCAGCTTGGCAGCGGCTACCAGCTGGCCATGCGCGACATGGAGATCCGCGGCGTGGGCAATTTGCTGGGGGTGGAGCAGAGCGGCCAGATGGAAACCATCGGCTTCGATCTCTATATGGAGATGCTGCAGGAGTGCCTGGCCGAGATCCAGGGCCAGGACATCCCGGCGGTGGACGACACCCAGATCGACCTACCGATCACAGCCTTCATCCCCGGCGACTGGATGACAGACAACGACGAGAAGATGGCGGCTTATCGCGCCGCCGCCGAATGCAGCCGCCCCGAGGCGCTGCTGCAGCTGGCGACCGACTGGGTGGACCGCTATGGCGCCCTGCCGGCGCCGGTGATCGCCCTGCTGCAGCTGATGGAGCTCAAACTGCTGGCCCGGCGTTGCGGCTTCTCGCGCATCAAACCGGAAAAACCCAACATCGCCCTGGAAACGCCGATGGAGGAGCCGGCGTTCCGGCTGCTGCGCCAGGGCCTGCCCCAGCACCTGCACGGCCGACTGGTGTATCAAGCAGGATCCGGCACCACCGCCAAAGTGCTGGCCCGGGGCCTTGGCGCGCTTCCCATCGACAAGCAGGTGGAGGAGCTCAAAAGCTGGCTGCAACAGATGGTCGCCCAGATCACCCAGGGCGAGGAACCAAGCCCGGTGACACTCGTCAGCCTGGGCTGAGCCTGAGCCCTGCTGGCTCAACACGAGAACGGCGCATCCACATTCAGTTATTCAACTCCTCTGATAAAGGCCCTGACTGCAGCAGGCCGCAGCCAGTAGAGACACAAAGCAAAAAGCAAGCTGATCAGAACATTTTTAACAGTCCTTACAATCAGAGACAAGAATCGCTGGGATCGTTGCTGCTCAAAATCGACACGGATTGATGATTCTCTCTGATTGATTCTCTGGGCAATCTCGCTTTTTTGCTGATCAACAGGAAGCGAGATGAGCTCTTCACGTTCTCCCTCAGGGACAAGTCCTTGAATGGCCTGGAGAAGAACATCACGATCATTGAGTCCGGCAATCGCCGCCCTGATCTGGGTGGCCTGCTGCGTGAGCGCGCTGGTCTGGTTCAACAGACCAACATCAAGAGCCCTGAAATATCTAGCGGAGACATAGATTTGCAACACAGCAACCAAAACAAATAAAAGCGATGGCAAATATATTTTCAGAAAGCGCATCGCAGCAAATAAGAAAATCTGCAATCTTCGAACCAAGCGCGCAATCTTGCGCTTTGCAAACAGTCCCCTGGCAGGAGTGACCGAGAGCTCGTCCTCAGCATTGGGATCCTCAGACATACCCACAAGATCGTAACCCTTGTAGGCAATTGCCAGGAGGATAAACACTCGGCCAATAATCGGAACTGATCCGATGTTGACAAAGGCATCAAGCACTTGCTGTTGCCAGCCCAGATCTGTCAAGCGAAGCGGGAAAACCGCTGAAGCCACTGCGATGAGATAAGCGGCAACGAAGCAGCGACCGATAACGACTAAAAGCATGAGCGACTTGGGCAGGCTGTCCTTGCGATGTATTCAATTTAGCACTATCACAAGCGCGCCAACAGATCCGCAAAAGGTGGCAAGAAGCGAAGGGGTGTTCAAGGAACGCGTGAACCAAGTGCAGGGGAGAGATTGGCTGAACCTGGTTGATAGGGCCGCCGGGTTGAGGCTGCAGTACGCAATTGCTTGACCAGCGTTGATTCAGCAACCCGGTACTGGCTGTCACGACTGGTGCCGAGATCCTCGAGCTGCAGTCGCTTGGCCTCCTGCTCGCTCAACTTGGCCTGGATGTCGGGGACGATGCCATGCCTGTGAATATCGCGGCCTCTGGGCGTGAGGTACTTGGCGATGGTCACCGTCATGCCCGACCCATCCGAGAGCCCCCGAACGGACTGCACCAACCCCTTGCCAAAGGTTTTCTGGCCGACCAGGACGGCGCGGTTGTTGTCCTGAAGGGCGCCGGAGAGGATCTCACTGGCGCTGGCGGAGCCCTCATTCACCAACACCACGATCGGTCTGTCGGTGAGGGCCCTGCCGGTGGCCCGCTTCACATCGGTGATGCCACTGCGGGTTTTCGTGGAGACGATCGTGCCCTCATTGAGGAGCTGGCGAGCGATCTCCACGCTGGCCATCAACAAGCCGCCAGGGTTGCTGCGCAGGTCGAGCACATAGCCATCAACGCCGGCGGCTTCCATCTCGCGGAGAGCCTTGCGCATGTCCTTGGTGGCGTTGGCGTTGAATTGCTTCAAGCGGATGTAGCCGACGCGCACCCCATCGGGACCGGTGTTGATCTGGGTATCCACCGCCTGCAGCTCAATGCGCTCGCGGGTGAGGGCCACGTCAAGCACCTGAGTGCGGCGCCGGATGGTCAGGGTCACCCGTGTGCCCTCCTGACCGCGAATCAGCCGCACGGCATCCTCGGTGGACATGCCCTTGGTGCTTTTGCCATCAATGGCGGTGATCACATCCTTGGGCAGCACGCCAGCCCTGGAGGCAGGCGATCCTTCAATCGGCGCCACCACCACCAGTTCCTTGGTGTCCTTGTCCAGACTCAACTGGATGCCCACACCGGAGAGCTCACCGGACGTATCAATCTGCATCTCCTTGAATTCCCGCGGATCAAGGAAACGGGTGTAGGGATCATCCAGGCTGGCCAACATGCCGCGGATCGCCTCGTAGGCATCCTTGGAGCTGGGATAGGACTTGGCCAGCACATCGCTGCGCAGGCCGCGCCAGCGCTCGGGCGTGTACTTGCCGTTGACGTCCAGGTAGTCGCGGAACACGATCTGCCAGGTCTGATCGATCACCTCCTTGGGACTGTCCATGATCCGGGCCGTGCCGCCGGGAGACAGCACCGCCTCACGGGCCATCACGGCCGTTGCCGCGCAGGCGCCGGCACTCACCAGCACGATCAGACCAGTGCGCAACCGCTTGCGGTGGCCGGCACCGGCTGGATGGTCGACGGGTCCGATGCCCATGGCAGGGGGGGCCTTGCTGGGCCGTGATACTTCCTGCAAATTAGCGCCGACCCGGTGGGGCCGCCTCAGGGGTCGACCCAGCGACCGTCCTCGCGGATCAGGGCGATCAGGGCCGCCACCCCCTCGGCCTCGGGCACCTTGCTGATTTCCTCCCGGCCCCGGTAGAGGGAGATCACGCCGGGGGTCTTGCCCACGTAGCCGTAGTCGGCATCGGCCATCTCGCCCGGGCCGTTGACGATGCAGCCCATCACGGCGATGTCCAGGCCGGTGAGGTGGGCGGTGGCGCTGCGCACCTGGTGCAGCACCTCCTCGAGGTTGAACAGGGTGCGGCCGCAGCTGGGGCAGGCCACGTACTCCACCATCGTCTTGCGCAGGCCCAGGGCCTGCAGGATCGAGTAGCACACAGGGATCTCCTTCTCCGGCGCCTCGGTGAGCGACACGCGGATCGTGTCGCCGATGCCCTCGGCCAGCAGCGGCGCGATGCCGGCGGTGCTCTTCACCCGGCCGTAGTCACCGTCGCCGGCCTCAGTCACACCCAGGTGCAGGGGGTAGGGGAACCCCTCGGCGTCCATCCGGTCAGCCATCATCCGGTAGGCGGCCATCATCACCGGCGCCCGCGAGGCCTTCATCGACACCACGATGTTGTGGAAATCGAGGCGGTCGCAGATGTGGATGAACTCCATGGCGCTCTCCACCATCCCCAGGGGGGTGTCGCCGTAGCGGAACAGCATCCGCTCGGCCAGCGACCCGTGGTTCACGCCGATGCGCAGGGCCTTGTCCTGCTCCTTGAGCAGCTGCACCAGGGGTTCGAAGGTGGTGGTGATGCGCTCGCCGATGGCGGCGATCTCGACGTCGCTGAATTCGGTGCGGTTGGGATCGGGCTTGTCGAACACGAACAGGCCCGGGTTGATCCGCACCTTGTCGACGTGCTGGGCCACCTCCAGGGCGATCTTCATGCCGTTGTGGTGCACGTCGGCCACCAGCGGCACGGGCTGGTACGTGCTCTCCAGCCGCGCGCGAATCTCACCCATCGCCTTGGCGTGGGCCAGGGAGGGCACTGTGACCCGCACGATCTCGCAGCCCGCCTCATGCAGGCGGCGAATGCCGGCGGTGGCCCCCTCGATGTCGAGGGTGTCCTCGTTGATCATCGACTGCACCACCACCGGGTGGTCGCTGCCGATCCACACATCGCCCACCCGCACGGAGCAAGTTTTTCGGCGCCGCAGCGTGGTGGCGTAGCGAGGATTGCTGGCCCAGGCGGCGCGATCGGCAGCGCCTGCAGCAGCGCTGTCCAGGTCCTGCAGGGACGGTGCTGTGGCGGTCATCGCGGGGGAGCTGGCGCGTCGCCAAAGCCTGTCACAGCGGTCGCTGAACTGGCGAGCAAAGGGCCCGTGATCGACGCCCGTCTAGGGGCCCGCGTGCACCCCGTCGAGCACCCGGCGCACCTCCTGCAGGTCCTGCCAGGTGTGCCACTTGGGACTGCCTGGCTCACGGGAAGGGTGACGCAGCAGATAGGAGGGATGCAGGATCGGCATCAGCTGCCGCCCGACCAGCGGCGGCTGATCGCTGCTGTGCCACCGGCCCCGCAGGCGGGTGATGCCCCCCCTGATCCCCAGCACCCCCTCCAGGGCACTGGCGCCGGCCAGCAGGATCACGGCCGGATCCACCAGCTCGATCTGCTGCTCGAGCCACGGGCGGCAGGCCGCGATTTCGGCGGGGGTGGGCTTGCGGTTGTCCGGCGGGCGGCACTTCACCACATTGCAGATGTAGGCGTCGCGGTTGGAGTCGATCGCCACGCTGGCCAGCATCTGATCGAGCAGCTGGCCGGCCCGCCCCACGAACGGCAGCCCGCTGGCATCCTCCTGGGCCCCCGGGGCTTCACCGATCACCATCAGCTGGGCCTGGGGATTGCCCCGGCTCACCACCACCTGCTGCCGGCCCCCCACCAGGTCGCAGCTGCGGCAGGCGGCACAGACCTGGGCCAGGCCGTTGAGCGCCAGGCCGTTGCGATCGAGGGGCACCGCATCGGCGGGCCGGTGAGCAGGGGTCACGGGCGGATTCAACAGCTTGCGGCCAGGGGCATTGTGCGCCAGCCCCTGCAGCTGCCGATCCAGTGCTGGGAACCGTTCAGGTCGCCACCGAATCGGGCACAGGCGTACGGCAGGATGGCCGGATCGCTCATGCCGTGCCTTGCAGATGCCGGCGCCACCGCCGATGCCGGAACCTGGGACGCCTGCCAGCCAGAGCGCTGACGCTGGGAGCGAACCCGACCCACGCCCGCCCGCCACGCCCAGCGGCATGGCTCTCTCTGCGCGCGCGCGCGCCCTGCAGCCCTCCCTCACCCTGGCGATCACCGCCAGGGCCAAACAACTGCGGGCCGAGGGCCGCGACATCTGCAGCCTGAGCGCCGGCGAGCCCGACTTCGACACCCCCCCCTTCATCCGCCGGGCGGCGGCCGAGGCCCTGGAGGCCGGCCACACCCGCTACGGCCCCGCCGCGGGGGAGCCGGCCCTGCGGGAGGCGATCGCCGCCAAGCTCAGCACGGAAAACCACGTGCCCACCAGCGCCGAGCAGGTGCTGGTGACCAACGGCGGCAAGCAGGCCCTCTACAACCTCTTCCAGGTGCTCCTGGGCCCCGGTGACGAGGTGCTGTTGCCGGCTCCCTACTGGCTCAGCTACCCGGAGATCGCCCAGCTCGCCGGGGCGAGGGTGACGCTGCTGCCCAGCGATGCCGCCCAGGGCTTCCGCCTGCGGCCCGAGCAGCTGGAGGCGGCGATCACGCCGGCCAGCAAGCTGCTGGTGCTCAACACCCCCTCCAACCCCACCGGCATGGTGCTGAGCCGGCCGGAACTGGAGGCGATCGCGGCAGTGCTGCGCCGCCACCCCCAGGTGGCGGTGGTGTGCGATGAGATCTATGAGTTTCTGCTGGCCCCCGGCAACCAACACCACAGCCTGGCAGCGGTGGCCCCGGATCTGGCCGCTCGCGTGTTTGTGGTGAACGGTTTCGCCAAGGGCTGGGCGATGACCGGCTGGCGCATCGGCTGGCTGGCCGGCGCCCGGGAGGTGATCGCCGCCGCCAGTGCCCTGCAGAGCCAGAGCACCAGCAACGTCTGCACCTTCGCCCAGTACGGCGCTCTCGCGGCGGTGAGCGGATCGCGCGACTGCGTCCGCGCGATGGCGGCCCAGTTCAACGAGCGGCGGGCCCTGCTCTCCGATGGCCTGCGCCGCATCGCTGGACTGGAGCTGCTGCCGCCGGAGGGAGCCTTCTATGCCTTCCCCGACGTGAGCGCCCACGGCCTCGACTCGATGACCCTGTGCAACCGCCTGCTCAACGAGGTGGGGCTGGCGGTGGTGCCAGGGGTGGCCTTCGGGGACGACCGCTGCATCCGCCTCTCCTGTGCCGCCTCCCCGGCCACGATCAGCGACGGTCTGGAGCGGCTGGAGCGCTTCTTCGGCAGCCTCTGAGCGAACATCGGCGGGTTGCGTTCAACCTCCTGCCTTGACCATCCGAGAACGTTGGGCCGTCGCGCTCGCCGGCCTGCTCCTGGCCAGCCTGCTGCCGACGGCCTGTTCCACCCCCACGGCTCCCAAGGCCGATTCCGACCCCGCCTCGAAGAGCAGCCAGCCGCTGCAGCCCAACGGCAGGCGGGTGCTGCGCATCAGCGCCATCCCCGACCAGAACCCCGAGAAGCTCAACCGGCTCTACAGCCTGGTGGCCGATGAACTGAGCGAACAGCTCCAGGTGCCGGTGCAGTTCATCCCCGTCACCGACTACACCGCCGCCGTGAGTGCCTTCCGCACCGGCGACCTGGATCTGGTGTGGTTCGGCGGGCTCACCGGCGTGCAGGCCTGGCGGCAGAAGCCCGGCGCCCGCGCCCTGGCCCAGCGCGACATCGACCGCTCCTTCCACAGCGTGTTCATCGCCAACCCGCGCAGCGGGCTCAAGCCGATCAGCGGCATCGAGGGGCTGCGGGAGCTGAAGGGCAAGCGCTTCACCTTCGGCTCGGAGAGCTCCACCTCCGGCCGCCTGATGCCCCAGTTCTATCTCAATCAAGCCGGTGTGGAGCTCAGGGATTTCGCCGGCGGTGCGCCGGGCTTCAGCGGCAGCCACGACGCCCTGATCGCCCTGGTGAAGAGCGGCACCTACGACGCCGGCGTGGTGAACGAAGAGGTGTGGAAGAGCACCCTCAAGGCCGGCAAGGTCACCACCGAGGAGGTGGTGCCGATCTGGCGCACCCCCGGCTATGCCAACTACACCTGGGTGGTGCAGCCCAACCTGGACCAGGAGTTCGGGCCGCAGTTCACCGAGAAGCTGGAACGGGCCTTCGTGAGCTTCGATGGCGGCAACCCACGCCAGGCCCAGATCCTGGAGTTGTTCGGGGCCGATCGCTTCGTTCCCGCCCGCAACGACCAGTACAGGGCGATCGAGCAGGTGGGGCGGCAGATCGGCAAGATCCGCTGAGGCCGATCAGCAGCCAGAATCAATCGGTTCAGCCTCCGGACAGCACTGCGCGATCCCCATGGCCTGGCTGATTGATCTGGTGCTGCTGCTGGCGGGTCTGATGCTCTGGGTGCGATCCAGCAATGAAGACGACGAGGCCTGGTCGCTGTTCCTGCGCAGCGTCGTCCTGCTGGATCTTGGGTTCATTGCCTTCGGCAACGGACAGCTGCTGGTTGAAATTCCCCTGCTCGTCCTGGCGCTGGACTTGCCTTCGGCTGCGAAGGTGGAGCATCGCCACCGCTGAGGCCCGATGAATCCCCGCGGCCCCGACCTGCTGGAAGTGAGTCTGGTGGCCCTGATCCTGGCCTTGATCGTGTATCGCCTCACGTCGGCGTGAGTGCCGCCATGCCCGCCCTGCTTGAGCTCGATCGGGTCTGCGTGCCCGGCCTGGGCGCTCCCCGCCTGGAGGCCGTGTCCCTGCGGCTGAACGCCGGCGAGCGGGTGGCCCTGGTCGGTCCCAGCGGGGCCGGCAAGAGCACCTTGATCGGGGTGGCCAACGGCCTGATCCGCCCCCAGCAGGGAAGCGTGCGCTGGCTGGGCGAGCCGCCGGCCCGCCGCGGCCGTCGCCGCCGCCGCCAACAGGCCCGGATCGGCACCCTCTGGCAGGACCTGCGCCTGGTGGAGGAACTGACGGTGCAGCAGAACCTCAACACCGGCAGGCTGGCCCACTGGCCCAGCTGGCGCAGCCTGCTCAACCTGCTGCTGCCGCTCGACACGGCCGCCTGCCGCCAGGTGCTCGGCCAGCTCGACCTCCAGCCCGAACTGTTGGCGCAACCGGTATCGGCCCTCTCCGGCGGCCAGCGACAGCGGGTGGCCCTGGCCCGCCTGCTGCGGCAGGAGCCGCTGCTGCTGCTCGCCGATGAGCCGCTGGCCAGCCTCGATCCCCGCCTGGCCGCCGAGCTGCTCGAGCTGCTGCTGCGCCAGGGCACGGCGCCGCGGGGCCTGCTGCTCAGCCTGCACCGCCCCGACCTGCTGGCCGGCTTCGATCGCGTGGTGGGGCTGCGGGCGGGCCAGCTGCAGTTCGACCTGCCCGTGGCGGCCGTGGATCGCCCGGTGCTGGAACGGCTCTACGCCGGCAGCGGCCCGGTGGGCACGGAGCGATGACCCAGACCAGCCCCTGGCGCGCCGCGCTGCAGGCCAGGCCGGCTGCCCCCCTGTGGGTGCTGCTGCCGGCCCTGGTGGTGCTGCCCCTGGCGCTGGTGCTGCCAGCGCTGGTTCACGCCGGCGGCTGGAGCCTGATCGGCCAGTTCGCCGCCGCCGCCCTCCAGCCCTCCCGCGATCCCCTGGTGCTGCGCAGCCAGCTGGGCGGCCTGGGCATCACCGTGGGCATTGCCCTGCTGGGCTGGGCCAGCAGCCTGGTGCTGGGCCTGGCCCTGGGGATCGCCAGTTCCAGGGTGGTGTGGCAGACCGCCTGGGGCCTGGCCTGGCCGGCGGAGCTGATTCGGCGCCTGCTGGCCCTGCCCCGCTCGATCCATGAGCTGCTCTGGGGCCTGCTGCTCTTGCAGCTGGTGGGACTGCAGCCCGCGGTGGCGGTGGTGGCGATCGCCCTGCCCTTCGGGGCCCTGGTGGCCCGGGTGGTGAGCGATCAGATCGACGCCCTGCCGCTGGGAGCGCTCGACGCCCTGCGGGGGGCGGGCGCCAGTGCACCGGCGGCCCTGCTCAGCGCCCTGGGCCCGCCGCTGCTGCCCCAGCTGCTCAGCTATGGCGGCTACCGCCTGGAATGCGCCCTGCGCAGCGCCACGGTGCTCGGGGTGTTTGGCCTGGGCGGGCTGGGCACCGAGCTGCGCCTCACGCTGCAGTCGCTGGCGTTTCGGGAGCTCTGGAGCGGCCTGTGGCTGCTGCTGCTCACCATGCTCCTGCTGGAGGCCCTGGTGAGCAACCTGCGCCGGCGCTGGGCCATGCCGCTGCGCTTCACCGGCCCCGATCAGCCGGTGGGACGCCAGGGCCGGGAGCTGCTGCTGGCCGCCCTGGCCCTGGTGCCCCTGCTGGCCGCGGTGGCCGCGGGCCTGAACATCCATCCGGCCCAGCTGTTGCAGTGGCAGGGGCTGCCCCCCTTCGGCGCGGCCGACTGGCCGGCGGTGGCCGCCCTGCCCTGGTGGCGCCTGATCACCAGCACCCTGCTGCTCACCGGCCTGGCCGCTGCCCTGGCGGTGGGCGGCGCGCCGCTGCTGCTGCTGCTGGTGGCGCCCTGGCCCTGGGCCCGGCTGGGGCTGCAGGGCGTCTGGGCCCTCAGCCGGCTCTGGCCGCCCCCGCTCACGGCCCTGCTGCTGCTGTTTGTGCTGGAGCCGGGGGTGGTGACCGGGGCTCTGGCCCTGGGCTTCCACAACCTCGGCATCCTGGGCCGCCTGCTGCTGGAGGCCACCGTCAGCAGCGGCAACGGGGCGGAGCAAGCACTGGTGGCCGGCGGCAGCAGCCCGCGCTTGGCCCTGCTCGTCGGGCGCTTCAGTCCGCTGGCGCGGCCCTACCTGGCCTATGGCGCCTACCGCGCCGACGTGATCCTGCGCGAGTCGGTGGTGGTGGGACTGGTGGGGGCCACGGGGCTGGGCAGCCAGCTGCTCGAGGCCCTCAGCAGCTTCGCCTGGGACCAGCTGGCCGCCCTGGGGCTGGTGTACGCAGCCCTCACCCTGCTGGGGGAAGACCTGAGCGACCGACTGCGCCACCGTCTGCGTGTCACCGCTCCGGGCAACGGGGCCGCACCAGTGCCTGCCCCAGCAACAGCTCAGCCGCCTGCCCGGGGCTGAGATTGCCCAGGTCCACCGGCTGGGTGGCATGGCCGCTGAGCTCATGGTCGTAGCAGCGGTCGTAGTAGTCGAGCATCTGGCGGCAGGCGGCGGCCCAGTCATGGCGCTCGATCGCCTCGAGGGCGGCTGCCGTGCGCTGGGGGCCGAGCCGGCGCGCGATGCGGCCGGTGGCCTCGGCCAGGGCGGCGGGGTCCTGCACCCCATACACGGCGACGAGCTGCTCCACCCGCTGCTCCAGGGGACGCTTCACCTCCAGGACCGGGGCCGAGCGCATCTGTTGCCAGAGGCCGGCCGGGATGCGGCAGCGGCCCACCTGGGCACTCTCGGCCTCCAGCCAGATCTCGGCGGCATCCGCAAGCTCGCTGAGGGCACAGGCCAGGCGGTTCTCGTAGTGCTCGCTGCTGGGCTGGGGAGGCAGGCCGAGGCCGCCGAAGCTGCTGCCGCGGTGGTGGGCCAGGCCCTCCAGATCCACCACGGCCACCCCACGCTCGGCCAGGGCGAGCAGCAGTTCGGTCTTGCCCGTGCCGGTGCGCCCCCCCAGCAGTCGCAGGGGCCAGGGCCGCTCAAACCGCTCCAGGGCCCAGCGGCGGAAGGCCTTGTAGCCGCCATCCAGGCGCAGCACCGGCAGATCGAGCTGGCCCGCCAGCCAGGCCACGCTGGCGCTGCGCATGCCCCCCGCCAGCAGAGCAGCCGCAGCGGCTGCCCCGGCGCTCGAGCCGCCAGCGCGTCCAGCTGGCCGGCCATCGTCTCCAGCCGCGGACCCACGAGGGCCAGCCCGTGCAGCACCGCCGCGCGCCGTCCCTGCTGCTTGTACAGCGTGCCAACCGCGGCCCGGCCGGCGTCATCGAACAGCGGCAGGTTGTGGGCAGCGGGGATGTGGCCCTGGGCGAACTCCCCAGGGCTGCGCACGTCCACCACGGCGCCGCCACCAGCTGCCAGGAAGGCCGGCACCGCCAGGACCCCCGTGGCTTCGCCGGGCAACCGGGATGGGCCGAGCGCGTCGGAGAGCGGCTGGGAAGGAGGAGACGCCATCGCCCAATCGTGCCTGGCGGCGGGTGGGCCCGGGCACGACGGACAGGGTTCAGGGCTGGAGCAGGATCAGCGCACATCCGCCAGCCGCCATGCCCCCCACCGCCACCGTGCACACCGCCATACCCCGCAAGCTGATCGTGTTGGGAGACAGCGGCGTGTATGGCTGGGGCGACCCGCTGGAGGGGGGCTGGTGCGAGCGGCTGCGCCGCCACTGGATGGAGCTGCCGCTCGGGCCGGTGCTCTACCCGCTGGGGGTGCGGGGCGACGGCCTGGAGCGGGTGGCGGGGCGACTGCAGGCGGAGGTGCGCTGCCGCGGCGAACTGCGCCGCCAGCAGCCCCAGGGCATCCTGCTGGCGGTGGGGCTCAACGACGCGGCGCGGGTGGGCCGGCACGATGGCCGCCCCCAGCTGGACGCCGAGGGGTTCCTGTTCGGCCTGCAGCGGCTGCTGCTGCAGGCCCGCACCATTGCCCCGGTGCTGATGATCGGCCTCACGCCGGTGCGCGAGGAGGCGATGCCCTTTGCCGAGGTGCTCTGGTACCAGCTGGAGGACGTGCGTCGCTACGAGGGGCTGGTGGAGGAGGCCTGCATGGAGGCCGGGGTGCCGTTTCTGCCCCTGCTCGACGACCTGCTGGCCGATCCACGCTGGCCGACCTGGCTGCATGAGGATGGTCTGCACCTGAATTCGGAGGGGCACCGCCAGCTGTTCGAGCGGGTGCGCCGCTGGCCGGCCCTGTTGCAGTGGGCCGACCTGCAGCCCCAGCAGATCCCCACGCCCCTGCGCTGAGCAGCCGGAGGATCGGCGGGGACCTGCGGTCAGAGCAGCAGCGCCAGCAGGGCCACCACCAGGGTGGTGATCAGCACGGCCAGCAGGCCCCCCAGCGCCAGCAGACTCACCCCGGTGGCCACGGCCAGGCGCAGGGTGGTGGCGGGGAAGAGCAGATAGAGGGTGAGGGCGATCGCCAGGGGCCAGAGGGGAGGGAGCAGCAGCGAGACCACCAGCACGGCCAGCAGCTTGCGGCGCTGCTGGCGCTGCTCCTGGAGCTCCTCTTGCAGCCGCTGCTGCTCCAGGGCCCGCTGGGCCCGCTCGTCGTCACTGAGCCAGCGGCCGATGCGGCGGGCCTCCTCCAGGTCCCGCTCCAGCTGGCGGATGCGGCGCGCCTGCGGGGTGGTGGGGGCAGCAGCGGTGGAGGTGGCGGCAATCGGCATGGCTGGCCAATCGGCACAACAACCTGTATTCAAACCGCCCGGAGCTTCCATCCCCCGGGTGGGTGATCCGAACCACCCGAACCGGTGATGGCCCGGCGGAGCGGAACGCGGAGGGTGATGGCAGGCCTCGACGCGGGGCCGTCTTCATCCCCATCCGCTCCGCCATCCCATGGCACTTTCCCCTTCCAGCAGCCCGGCCCTTGTGCACCCGGCAGAAGCCCCCTGCCCCTCCAGCCGCCGGCAGCAGCGAAACCAGGAGCTGCTGTCCCGCCTCGACGGCAGTCGGGGCGCCGCCGCCCGCCTGCACTGGCGCAACGCCCTGGTGACCCAGAACATGGGGCTGGTGCACATGGTGGCCAACCGGGAAAGCCAGCGCAGCGGCCGGCCCTACGACGACCTCTGCTCCGCCGGTTACGAGGGTCTGATCCGGGCGGTGGAGTGCTTCGACACCAGCCGCAACGTGGCCCTGAGCAGCTTTGCCGTGCCCTACATCCAGGGCGCGATGCGCATGGATCAGCGGGAGCGTCAGCAGCCGCTGCGCACGCCGCGGCGCCTGCGGGAACTGCAGCAACGGGCGCGGGCTCTGCAGGAGAAGCGGCAGGCCGCAGGCCTCAGCCCCATGCCAGCCGCCGAGCTGGCAGCGGCCCTCGGCTGCAGCCTGAGCCGGCTGCAGGAGGCCGACGCGGTGCAGCGGGCCCTTGGGGTCTCCAGCCTCGACCAGCCCCGGGGGGGCGGCGATGGCGACGAGGCGGGCGACAGCTGGCTGGATCAGATCAGCGCGGCCGCGCCCCGGGCAGCCGAGGACGACGACCCCCAGCTCCACTGGCTGCGGCGGCACATGGACGGCCTGGAGCCCGCCGACCGCGAACTGCTGGACGCCCGCTGGATCGACGGCCTGAGCTGGAGCGCAGTGGCCGAGCGCCTGGGCTGCCACACCCTGGACTGCCGGAGGCGGGCGCAAGCCCTGAAGCGCTCGCTTCAGGAGGCCAGCAGCCAGCTGGAGCCCAGCAGGGCCAGGGCCGCCGCCAGGGCCGTCTGAATCCCGTTCACCAGCTCGTTGCTCAACCAGTGCACACGCCGCTGGGCCGTGGCACCGATCACGCTCTCCAGGAGCGTGGCCAGCAGGCCCACCAGGGTCACCAGCAGGGCCGAGGGCACATCGGCCAGCAGCCCGAGCAGCAGGCCGAGGCCAGCCATCAGGGCACTGCCCGCCAGGCTGGCCAGACTGCCCGCCAGGCTGATCGCACCGTCCGTGCCCGGGGCCACGGGGCGCAGGTCCGTGATCAGCACGCAGCGCCGGCCCCAGCGCTTGCCCACCTCACTGCCGCAGGTGTCGGCGAGCTTGGCGGCAAAGCTGGCGACGAAGGCCAGCAGCAGCGGCCGCTGCCAGGCGGCTGGTGCCAGGGCGGAGGCCATGGCCAGCAGGGCGCCGGTGGCCGCCGAGCCCCACACGTTCTCCGGCCCGCGCCGCCCACCCCTGGCCTCGGCGAGCCCCTGCTGCTGCTTGCGCTGGAAGCCCAGGCGGGTCACCAGCGAGCCCACCAGCAGATACACCACCACGGCCAGCCAGCCGCGGGGTCCGAGGCAGCCCCAGAGGATCGTGCCCAGGATGGCGGCATGGCACCAGCCGGCGGGCGTGAGCAGGGGCAGGCGCTGGGCCAGGCCGATCAGCACCCCATTGAGAACCAGCGCCAGCAACCAGGCGAGCGGCTGCTGGGCCGGCAGCCAGTCCGGAAACGGAGCGGTCACGGGGATGGGCGGCGGGAGCGGCACCAGTGTGTGGGGTCACGGGCTGTGTTGCACAGCCCTACGGAGCGCCACCAGGGGCGGGGATGGCAGCGGATAATCAGCCCACCCCAGGGCTGCGGTGATGTTCTTCAAGCGCAAAGAGTCGTTCTTCCTCGACCTCGACAAAGAAGCGGCCGCGGATGGGGGGCAGAAGGCTGCAGCTGCGGTACAGGTGGCGGTGCGCGATCCCCAGGCCGCCCCCCCAGCAGCCCCAGCAGCAGCTCCTGCCCCCGCCAAGGCCGAAGCCAACGCCGCAACCAAGGCCGAAACCAACCGCGGCACGGCGGCTCCCGCAGCAGCGGCGGCACCCGCGGCAGCGGCCAAGCCGATGCTCACCACCGCTGAAGCGATCGCAGCCGAACTGCGGGCAGCCCAGGAGGCGCGGCCCGCCCCCAGCAGCGCCACCTTCGCCCCCGAGTGCCTCAACCCGGCCAACGCGATCGCCAGCCGCCGCCGCACCGCCGGCGCCAACCTGGCCGGTTTCAAGGCGATGGCGGCCGACCTGTTCAAGAGCTGAGTTCGCGCCCTCCCTGGCGCAGCCGGCGGCGCCAGGCGGCCATCCAGCCGGCCGCCAGCACCGCCGCCGTTGCGGTGCGCAGGATGGTGTCCCCCAGGCACACCGGCAGCCATCCCGCGGCCTCCGCCTGCCGCTCTTCATCGCCGGTCCAGCCCCCCTCAGGGCCGATCGCCATCCGAATCCACTGGGGGGGCGGTCCCAGGGGAGCCTGAGCCTGGGGCGCATCCGCATGCCGCTGCAGCAGCTGATCCAGCAGCTGCTCCACCGGGGCAAGCCCCGGCCGCCGGGTGGTGGCCAGCAGCCGCAGTTCGGCAGCCGCCCCCGGATGGCGGGGCCACCGAGCTGCCGAACCACTGGAGGGCGAGCTGTTCGGGGGCGAGCTGGGGCAGCCAGAGCCGCTCGCACTGCTCCACCGCCTCACGCACGATCGCCTGCTGCCGCTGGGGTCTGCAGCGCTCCTGCACCACGCTGCGGGCCGCCTGCAGCGGTGTGAAGCGGTCGATGCCCAGCTCACAGGCCATGCGCAGCGCCACATCCGCATCCAACCGGGGCAGGGCCACGGCCAGCTCCAGGGCGGGGCGGGGCTGGGGCTGCTCCATCAGGGGCTCGCTGAGGGGCTGCTCCAGCACGGCCACCGCCTGCTGCCGGGACTCCCGGCCCCGCCCTGCTGACCCCGCGGCGGCCGCAACCAGCTCCAGCCGGGCCGTCCACAGCCGCCCCAGGCCGTCGAGCAGGGCCAGCTGCTCGCCTCCGCGCAGCCGCAGCACCCGGCGCAGGTAGTGGCCCTCCTCGGTGAGCAGCGCCAGGCGGCCGTCACAGGCGGCCAGCCGCTCCGGGGCCACCAGCAAGCGACGCCACTCCCGGCTCACCGCAGAGTCCTCAGCCGCCCATCAGGGGGAACAGGGCCTCGCCCTGCTCCTCAACCGGCCAGTCGTCATTGATGCCGCCGATGCACAGCTCCTCGATCTCCAGCAGGTCGTTGTCCAGCTGGCGCAGGGCATTGATCAGCACGTCGAGGCCGAAGGCGTCGCTGGTGCCCAGGTCCACCCAGCAGCGGGCCCAGCTGCCCTGGTACTCGATCGGGCCCATGTTGTGCATCAGGGCGGGCAGGCTGCCGGCCGCCGCCTCGGCGTCGTAGGCCAGCCAGCCCAGGTCGGCCCCATCCGCCTCATGGGCCTGCAGGTTCTCGGCGTTGAAACCGCCCAGCTTGCCCAGGAAGAACCAGCTGTCGAAGGTGGTCTCCAGGTACCCCCGCTCCCCCTGGCCGGGCGGATGGGGGAAGTGCATCCAGATCCAGCAGTTGAAGGGATCGAACTCGCGGAAACGCACCTCCATGGAGCAGCGGGTTGGCACAGGGGGACCCTCACTATCCCCCACGCCGCGGCGCCCCGGCCGGACTCGGGCATGCTGGGGCCATGCTCGATCTCAGCGGCGTGCGCTACCAGCCGGCCACGGCGGTCCGGCCCGTGCTCGATGGGCTGAACCTGCGGCTGGCCCAGGGCCAGCTGGGGTTGGTGGCCGGCCGCAGTGGCAGTGGCAAGACCACCCTGCTGGAGGTGATCAGCGGATTGGCCGAACCGGAGCGGGGGCGGATCAGCTGGAACGGCGAGGTGCTCAGCAGCCGCCAGCGCCGCTGGCTGTGCGGCCTGGTGTTCCAGTTCCCCGAACGCCATTTCCTCGGCCTGAGCGTGGGCCAGGAACTGCGCCTCGGCCAGCGCCGCCAGCCCGCCGAGCGGCTGGAGCAGATCCTCGAGCTGGTGGGACTCGCCGGGCTGTCGCCGCAGCAGCCGCCGGAACAACTCAGTGGCGGCCAGCAGCGGCGCCTGGCCTTAGCGGTGCAGCTGCTGCGGGACCCGCCGGTGCTGCTGCTCGATGAACCCACCGCCGGCCTCGACTGGGCCGTGCGGGCCGATGTGGTGGATCTGCTGGCCGTGCTGGCGCGGGAGCGGGCGGTGCTGGTCGTGACCCACGAACCGGATCTGTTCGAGGGTCTGGCCCACTGCAGCTGGCAACTGGAGCGGGGCGTGCTCAGCGCCCGCGGGGGGCATCAGGCGCCGGAAGGGGATCCGTACGATGCCCGGATTGGGAGCCTGCCAGCGTGAGTGACCAGCTGTTGCGTGCCACCGCTGCCGGCGGCGGCATCCGCCTGGTGGCGGTGACCACCACGGCCGCCAGCCGCGTGGCCGCCGAGCGCCACCAGCTCTCCTTTCTCACCACCGCCCTGCTGGGCCGGGCCATGACCGCCGGGCTGCTGCTGGCCAGCTCGATGAAGGTGGCCCACGGCCGGGTGAATCTGCGCATCTCTTCCGATGGCCCCCTGCGCGGCCTGATGGTGGATGCGGGCCGCAACGGCACGGTGCGGGGCTACGTGGGTGAACCCTCGCTGGAACTCGACCTGCTCGACGACGGCCACGGCGGCCGCCAGTTCGACTTCCGCCGCGCCACCGGCACCGGCTACCTGCACGTGGTGCGGGATCTCGGGGAAGGGGAACCGTTCAGCTCCACGGTGGAACTGGTGAGCGGCGGCATCGGCGACGACCTGGCCTCCTACCTGCTGCACTCTGAGCAGACGCCTTCGGCGGTGTTCGTCGGAGAGCAGATCAACAGCGGGGGCGTGACGTGCAGCGGCGGGGTGCTGGTGCAGGTGCTGCCCAAGGCGGCGCAGGAGCCAGCCCTGGTGGCGCTGCTGGAGGAGCGCTGCCGCGAGGTGAGTGGCTTCAGCCAGCGCCTGGCGGCCTGCGACGGGCACCTGCAAACCCTGCTGGAAGACATCTTCCCCGACCTCGATCCCCAGCCCCTGGGAGGGGAAGATCCCTGCCAGCCTGTGCGCTTCAGCTGTCCCTGCAGCCGCGAGCGCAGCCTGGGTGCCCTGAAGCTGCTGGGACGCGATGAGCTCAGCGCGATGCTCGCCGAGGACGGGCAGGCGGAACTCACCTGCCACTTCTGCAATGCCGTGTATCAGGTGGGCGGCAATGAGCTGGCAGCGTTGATCGCCGAGCTGGGCCCCGCCGGCTGAGGGGTGTGGGGCTGCTGGTCAGGCCACCAGCAGCGAGCCCAGCAGCAGCAACAGCAGCGCCGGAATGCTCTGCACCTGCAGGCGGTCGAGGGGCAGCCCCAGGGGCAGATCGGCCGGGGCGATCGCCACCAGCAGCCCACCCAGGACCAGGCCGAGACTCAGCAGGCCGAACCCCCAAGCCACCGCGGCCAGGAAACGGCGACGGCGACGCTGCAGACACACCACGCAGAGGGCGGTGGCCAGGGCCAGCAGCAACTCGGCGGGAGGGGTGGGCAGGAGTAGGAGCAGCGCCAGCAGCAGGCCGGACCCCGCCAGGGCGAGCCAGCGGTCCTGGCCGTCGCTCAGGCTGAGGGATGGGGCGCTGAAGCTGACAGCCGATACCCGGGGCAGGGCCACCTTGGGCACCGCCGGCAGGGGCAGGCGCGGGGGCGGGCTGGCCTGCTGCTGCTCCTTGGCGGAGGCGGTGCGGGCCGCCGTGCTCACCTTCCCCTGTTGGCGCTCCTTGAGCCGGTCCATCAACACGGCGTCGTAGGCCGCCTCCACGCGGGAGCGGGCCAGGGGGTCTTCACCGGCCTCGAGCAGACGGGCATTGCGGGCCTCCTGCACGGCATCGAAGCTGGCATCCGGATTGATGCCCAGACGCTCGTAGGGCGATGGCACCTGGTTGGCGTTCGGTTCAGGGGAGTCGGACATCACCGGCGGCAGCGGAGTGGAACGCCTGTGCAGAGCGTATCGAGGCGCGGCCTAGAAGAGGGGCTCACTGCTGCGGAATCCCCCCTCCTGCAGCAGGCGCTCCTGCCAGCGCCGGGCCTCCGCCGGATCGAGGCGCCGGCGGTGCTTGAGCAGGGGCAGCTGGGGGGGCAGATGGCTGCCCTGGCGCATCTCCACCACCGACGTCCCCCCCGCAGAGGGGGATGACATACCACTGGATTCGATCCCGGGCTGCGGCTCAAAGTTCACGTAGTCGCAACCCCCGTCGGGACGGGGACGCACCAGCCAGAGTGGCTCAGGCATCGCCGTGATGGATCGTTACATTCCATCCTGGCGCGGCCGGCGAGCAAGTGTGGCTCTGCCTAGAGGCTGATCGGCTCCACCCCACTCACCACCGGCGCCACGGCGCTGAGCTCCAGCTCGGGATGGTCGTCGCGCAGCTGGCCCAGGTTCCAGTCGTTCTTGAACAGCAGCACGGGCCGGTTCCAGGCATCGCGCACGGTCTTGCAGTTGAAGATCCGCCCCACCTTCTCCAGCTCAGCCCAGCCGCCCACCACCCAGCGGGCCACGGAGAAGCCCAGGGGCTCCAGGCGGGTCTGCACGCCGTATTCGTTCTCGAGGCGGTACTGCACCACCTCCAGCTGCAGCTGGCCCACGGCGGCCAGGATCGGGTCGCGCTTGCTCTCGTCGGTGTCGTAGAGGATCTGCACGGCCCCCTCCTCGCGCAGCTCGTTCACCCCCTTGCGGAAGTTCTTGAAGGCTGAGGGGTTGGGATTGCGCAGCCAGGCGAAGATCTCCGGGCTGAAGCAGGGGATGCCCTCGTACTCCAGGCGGGGCCCCACATAGAGGGTGTCGCCGATGGCGAACACACCCGGGTTGTTGAGGCCGATCACGTCGCCGGGGTAGGCGTCGTCCACCACCTCGCGGTCCTGGCCGAACAGTTTCTGGGGCCGCGACAGGCGGATGGTGCGGCCGGTGCGGGCGTGCTGCACCGCCATGTCCTTTTCAAACCTGCCGCTGCAGACGCGCACGAAGGCCACCCGGTCGCGGTGGCGGGGGTCCATGTTGGCCTGCAACTTGAACACAAAGCCGCTGAAGCCGGGCGCCACCGGCTCAATCGCCCCGGCGCTGCTGGCGCGGGCGATCGGTTTCTGGGCCAGCTCCAGGAAGGCATCGAGAAAGGGCCGCACGCCGAAGTTGGTCATGGCCGAGCCGAAGAACACCGGACTGAGCTCACCGCCGTGCACCAGCTCCAGGTCGAGGTCGGCACCGGCGCCCTCCAGCAACTCCAGCTCCTCCAGGGCCTGATCCAGGAGGTCGGGTTCCACGGCGCCGGATTCGCGGGCCTCCTGCACCGAGAGACGCTTCTCCTCGCTCTGGCGGCCCCGCTCGGCCCGCTCGAACAGGATCAGCTCGTGGCTGCGGCGGTCGATCACGCCGCGGAAGCGATCGCCGCTGCCGATCGGCCAGTTCACCGGCCAGCAGGCCAGCCCCAGCTCCTGCTCGATCTCATCGAGCAGCTCGAGGGGCTCGCGGCCCGGCCGGTCCATCTTGTTGATGAAGGTGAAGATCGGAATCTGCCGCATGCGGCAGACCTCGAACAACTTGCGGGTCTGGGGTTCGAGGCCCTTGGCGGCGTCTTCGAGCATCACCGCGTTGTCGGCGGCGGCAAGCGTCCGGTAGGTGTCTTCCGAGAAGTCCTGGTGGCCGGGGGTGTCGAGCAGGTTGATCGTGCTGCCTGAGTAGTCGAACTGCAGCACGGTGGAGGTGATCGAGATGCCGCGCTGTTTCTCCAGCTCCATCCAGTCGGAGGTCACCTTGCGCTGCTCCCCCTTGGCCTTGACGGCACCGGCCTGCTGGATGGCACCGCCGTAGAGCAGCAGTTTTTCGGTGAGGGTGGTCTTGCCCGCGTCGGGGTGGGAAATGATCGCGAAGTTGCGGCGCCGGGCCACGGCGTCAGCCAGGGCGGCGAGTTCGGGGGAGCTGGGGGCGGTGCTGCTGGTCATGGCCACAGCCTGGCAGAACAGCCCAGGGCCCCAGGTCAGGGCAAGCGGCCCCACACCTCCAGGTAGCACGCGCCGAGAGGCTCCACCCGCAGCCCGGCCAGACCGGCCTGGCGCAGCTGATCGGCCACCTCGGCCGGGGTGAAGGCGGCGTGCAGGGAGGCGCGGTAATCGTGGCGCAGCACCTCGGGGGCATCGGCCATGGAGGCGGCCACCTGGGCCTCCACGGCCTCGGCGCTGGGGGGACGGCGCAGGTCCTGCACATACACAAAGGCGCCCGGGGCGGCGAGCTGGACCGCCGCCTGCCAGAGGCCCAGGGGCTCGTGGAGGTGGTGCAGCAGGCTGTTGCTGACGACAGCGCTGAAACCGCCTGCCCGGAAGCCGGCAGGCAGGGGCGCTGACTCCGGCAGGGGCAAAAGAGCTTCCTGGACGTGGAGCCGGCCGGCCAGGGCGGGCTCGGCCGCCAGCCGCTGCTCGGCGATGCGCAGCATGCGCGGGGCGCCATCGAGCCCGAGCACAGAGGCCTGGGGAAAGCGGCGGGCCAGCAGGAAGCTGATGTTGCCGGGGCCGCAGCCCAGGTCGGCCAGCCGCGGGCCGGGGTCGTCGCCGCAGAGGTGGGCCAGGCGCTCCACCATCGCCTGGTCGGAGGCATGGAAATCGGCGGCGGCGTAGGCCGCCACCTGCTCGGCCCCGTCCATCAGTTCGGGCTCGGGGGTGCGCGGCAGGGCCATGGCAGCGGGAAGGCGGGTCCCACTCTGGCGAGCGGCGGGCAACCACCGCCACTGGTGGCAATGGCGTCTTGCAACCCCCATCCCTGGCGTTATGGTGCGCCAACTCCTGGATGAATCGCCGGTGACCCTCTCCGCCCAGCGGCCCACCGCCAGCCCCGCCGCCACGTCTGCCGTGCGGTCCAACGCCGACGGCAGCGGCGGCCTGGGCAGCGACAGCGCCGCTGCAGCGGTCCGATCAGCAGCCGGCGACTTCCCCGCCACCGCGCCGGCGGCCAACCCGGTGTTTTACCGCACCTATTCGCGCCGCCAGGAGGCGGGCCGCGAGAGCTGGCGGCAGGTGGCGGAACGCAACCTGGGCGGCCTGCGCCAGCTGGGCCACCTCAGCGAGGCGGAGGTGGAGCTGCTGCGGCGGATGCAGCTGGAGCAGAAGGCGCTGCCCTCGGGGCGCTGGCTGTGGATCGGCGGCACGCCCTGGATCGAGCAGCGCCACAACTTCAGCGGCGCCTACAACTGCACCTCCACCAACCTGGTGGACTGGGAGGCCTTCGGGCTGATGATGGACCTGGCGATGATGGGCTGCGGCACCGGCGCCATCATTGAGCCGCGGCTGATCGAGAAGCTGCCGGCGGTGCGCAACCGGCTGGAGATCGTGAGCGTGGCCGATATCGGCGTCACCCCGGCGGGCCAGCGCCAGCAGGCCACCACCCACACGGTTGACGGCCAACGGGTGGCGGTGAAGGTGGGCGACACGCGCCGCGGCTGGGTGGACAGCTACCAGCTGCTGCTGGAGCTCAGCAGCGACGAGCGCTTCGACGCCAGCGCGCCGATCGAGATCAGCGTGGATCTCTCGGATGTGCGGCCGGTGGGCGAAACCCTGAAGGGCTTCGGCGGCATGGCCAACCCGGTGAAGCTGAAAGACCTCTACGGCCGGGTGGCCCAGATCCTCAACAAGGCCCAGGGTCGCCAGCTCAGCTCGGTGGAGTGCTGCCTGCTGATCGATGAGGCGGCGGTCACGATCGTGGCCGGCAACATCCGCCGCAGCGCCGGCATGCGCCAGTTCGCCGCGGAGGATTCATCGGCGGCGGGCGCCAAGGACAACCTCTGGCAACAGGACAGCGAGGGCAACTGGCGCATCGACCCGGAGCGCGACGCCCTGCGGATGGCCAACCACACCCGCGTGTTCCACACCCGCCCGGATTGGGACACGGTGCTGGAGGCGGTGACCAAGCAGTTCCAGAGCGGCGAGGGCGCGATCCAGTTCGCCCCCGAGGCGATCGCCCGCTCCAATGCCGACCTGCTGCCCACCCCCGAGCTGCGCGAGGAGTTTGTGGGCATCTACTGCGACCAGGGCCGCGAGCAGGCGGCGCAGTGGCTGAAGCTGCACCACCCCGGCCTGGAGGCCGATGAACTGGAGCACCGCCTGGGCCGCTACGGGCTGAACCCCTGCGGCGAGATCCTCGGCGCCGACTTCCACTGCAACCTGGCGGAGATCCACCTCAACCAGATCCATCCCACCGATTTCCAGGCCCAGGAGGACGCCTTCCGCGCCGGCGCGATCGCCGTGGCCTGCCTGCTGAATCACGACTTCGAGGTGGAGCGCTACCGCCAGAGCCGGGCCTGGGATCCGATCGTGGGCGTGAGCTTCACCGGCCTGTTCGACTTCTTCGTGCATGCCTTCGGCACGCCGTGGCTGAACTGGTGGGAGGCGGGCCGGCCCGATTCGGAGGAGGGCCGGGCGTTCAAGGCCCGCGAGGCCGACTACCTGCAGCGCTGGAAGCGGATCGTGCACGAGGCGGTGGGTGAGTACTGCGACCGCCACGGCATCCGCCGGCCGAATCGCTGCACCACGGTGCAACCGGCGGGCACAAAGAGCCTGCTCACCGGCGCCAGCCCGGGCTGGCATCCGCCCAAGGCGCAGCGCTTCATCCGCCGCATCACCTTCCGCAAGAACGATCCGGTGGCGCTGGCCTGCATGGACTACGGCTACACGATCGTGCCGAGCCAGAGCGACAAGGACGACCAGGGGCGGCTGCTGGATGATCCGTTCGATCCGCGCTGCAGCGAGTGGCTGGTGGAGATCCCCACGGAGGTGAGCTGGGCGAACCTGCCGGGTGCCGACACGGTGGAGATCAACAACTTCTCGGCGCTGGCCCAGTTCGACTTCTACATGCAGGTGCAGCGGCACTACACCGCCCACAACACCAGCGCGACCATTGAGTTCCGCGAGAACGAGATCGAACCACTGGCCCACAAGATCCACGAGGCGATCGAGGAGGGCTTCGGCTACATCTCAGCGGCGCTGCTGGCCCGCTTCGATGCCAACGCCACCTTCCCGCGGCTGCCGTTCGAACCGATCGACAAGGCCACCTACGAACGACTGCACCAGGAGGTGGAAGGCCGCCGCCGCACGGCGGACTTCTTCGAAGCCCTGGCCCGCTACGACCGCGGCGAACTGATGGAAGCTGGCCCAGCCGGGTGTGATTCGGACAAGTGCCTGCTGCCGCTGGCGAAGCCGGAGGTGTGAGTGGGATGAGGCTGCCTATGCCGGGGTGGTTCACGGGTCCGTGAACCACCAGGTTGCCGCGGTGAAAACGACAGCAGCCTGTAACTACTGCGGCGGCTCTCGCCTTTCTATTGAGTGGACAACGGGCGTGTTCTACGGAAAGGGAGCCGGCGAGCAGAGTGGTTTGCAGAACCAACGAAGAGCTAGTTAGCCAGCTCAGACGATGCCAAGTATGATTGAACTCCACCGTCGTTCAGCTCGTTGATGGAAAATGAATCAATAGTCTTGCAGCTACAGATCATGGCCACGGAAAAGGCATATGACATTTCTGATCTACTGCGCAAAGCGCTTTTGGTTGCAACTAAGCTGGGCCTTGACGAATTCAGACAATGGATTGAACTCGAACTAAATGGATATGGCATCCACGCCGAAGTGCCTGACTATCGGAAAGCCCGAGCCGAGCTTAAGCTTAAAAATCCATATCACGGACTCATACCTATTTATATAAGCGACTCGGAAACCACCGATGCCTTGTGCAATGTAGAGTTAAGAGATACAATTGAGAATCTTCAATCATTGGCAACAAGTCTCACCAAAGAGTCGAGTTATATCAACGTACCTCTTTCCTATGAACAAGAGGCCTTCTTGCTTGAATCACAGGGTGACCGAGGGCAGCTTCCACCTGTGCGCAAGCTCTCACCAAATAAAGCGAGCATGGTAATTGATGCGGTTAGGACAAGGATCCTCACCTGGTCATTGGAACTTGAGAGTCAGGGAATTCTAGGCAACGGGATTGTTTTCTCAAAGGAAGAAAAGGAAAAGGCAATTTCAACTCCAACCATTAACATCCACAACTTTCAAGGCGTCCTTGGTAACGTGTCTAAATCAAGCTTGAAACAAGATCTTACGATGACTGTAGGGCAGGGAGACATTGAAGATCTGATTAGAAAGTTGTCCAAGCAAGGGGTGCAAGAAGATGACTTGGCAGATTTAAGAGAAGCCGTATCTTTGGAGCCTAGGATCGCTCCAGACGGTTCCCTGGGTCAGCGCATAAGTGACTGGATTGGGAAGATGGCGTCAAAAGCCCTCAGCGGAGCATGGCCAATTGGAAAGTCTATTGGAGTTGGTGCTGCAAGCAAGCTGCTATCAGAGGCAATCATATCGTATTATGGATTAAAATAGATGACTTCAGCTTATGCTGAACAGGCTAACATCAAGATGCCAAAGACGGGAGCCGAGGTTGCCTTCAACGGCCCAAGTCTATTCCCCGCTTCTGATCATGGCGTTAGAAGCCCATTGAGTCCCAAGGGTATTGGAGGTTAAATCTCCTTTTCGCGAATTCATACTTGGGATGCATCCTATTTCCATGCAGAATAACCGACGAGACGATTGACGGACTAAATGCAGTCA
This sequence comes from Cyanobium sp. M30B3, assembly GCA_018399015.1. GTDB lineage: Bacteria > Cyanobacteriota > Cyanobacteriia > PCC-6307 > Cyanobiaceae > NIES-981. The sequence goes on along the minus strand of CP073761.1, from coordinate 1,242,263 downwards.
AAAGATAAATAGAGGCTATAATGAGGGCAGCCCACCACGGGGACCCGGCGACAAGCACAGAGCATAGTAATAGGGACAGCGTGAGAACATGGCCTTTCACTACTTTGAGAACTGCGCGATGATATGGATAGAACAAGCCGCTGTTCGGATTCCAAAAGAAATACTCCATAAGCGCGATAGAGAAGATCGTCGATATGAGGATTGAGGTCAATAGTGCCTGCTTCAAAAGCAATAATATTCCAATTCCGACATAGAAAAGCTCCACTGGAGTAACAAACCACATTTCGACATCAACTCTTTGTCGCTCATCAAGATATTGATTGTCGAGCCTGTAGATTCGGGACTCTGAGTAAAGCCTTGCTCGTTCGTGGATCTCAGCGGCGGCCTTCTCCCTTGCCTCTTCAACCAGGTTTTCTCTACCATCTGAGCTAGAATTCATGGTGTCAATGGTGCGAATGGCTGATTGGCGTAAAGCCTGCTGTGTTTTAATGCACAGGCAGAGGTATCAAGATAGGCGCTTGGCGGCGATCATGCAATTGTCCACTTACGCGACAAGCCCATTCCGCATACAAATGTCGTCTAACAAGCCCCTCGAGTGGACAGGCTTCCTCAAGGTATCTTGCTCCGGCATACAAGCCTTGCCTGCCGCTCAAGGGCAGCGTTCGGTGTGCACTAGACTTGTCCCAGGATGCAATGTAAGAGTTGGTCATGGCGCTTAGGCGTATTGAGCCGGAGGTGGTTTGGACTCCTCGTCGGTCGGAAGTAAATCCGGCGATGTATGTAGATCGCCCAGAGCTAGAGACTCAATTGAATCGGTTTTTGCGCCAGAACACTAATATCTTGATTCACGGCGAGAGCGGCTCAGGGAAGTCCTGGCTCTATCGTAGTGTTCTTGATAAGCTTGGCGCTCATCTAGCTGTCGGAAATCTTGCAAATGCCTCTAGGCTTGGATCGATTACAGCTGAAATTACAAACTTACTAAACAGAGAACAAGAGGCTCGAAAGGTCGGATATGACGAAACAAAGAAGGCCAAGCTCTCTACTGGTTTACTTGGGAGCGAATTAGAACACCAAGGTCATTATCAGATAGGCGAGCCGGAACCATTTGAGGCCTTGGTCATTGCGCTGCGGAAGAGGGCGGGAGGCAGGGCGACAGTTGTGCTGGCACTGGATAATCTAGAAGCAATTCGGGATAACGAGAGTCTCATGCAAGAGTTGGCAAACCTCATTATACTGCTTGACGATGGGCGATATGCAAGGCATGGCGTGAAGTTGCTCCTTGTAGGAGTCCCTGGTGACGTCCGCAGTTACTTTAGCCAAACCCCCAACAGGCAAACTGTTGTCAACCGCCTATCTGAGCTACGCGAGGTAAGTCGACTTACGCATGATCAGGCTCGAGAACTTGTAATTCGGGGATTCAAAGAACAACTTCACTACCGCTTCGAACCCGGGTCGATGGATAGAATCGTCAACCATATTATTTGGGTTACCGACCGTATTCCTCAGCGCATTCATGAATACTGCCTTGAGCTTGCTTACTTGGCAGAAGCCCACAATCACGAACTTCGCGAAGAACAATTAGTCTCCGCAGATGCCCGATGGCTAAGCAACTCGCTTTCAAATAGTTATTCAGTCATTGAGAATCTGATGAATGAGAGGGAGACTCGTATCGGAAGACGGAATCAGGTGCTATATGCACTTGGCCAGTCCACCGAGCCTGAAATACGCTACACCTCAATTGAGGAGATTGTAAGAAGAGAGTTTCCGGCTTCAACTGCTGAGCGTACCTTGAATATCAGCGGAATGCTTTCTGAGCTCTCCTCGGAGGAGGCTGGTTTGCTGAAGCGCTCGCCAAAGGGTGATTCTTATGTATTTCATGACCCGAAGTATCGAATGTGCCTGCGCTCGATGCTGGTCTTCGATAAAGAAGCTGGGCGAGTTCTCAAGCGAACTGTCGAAGAATCAGGAGAAAGGATTCATGTCGAGGAAGTCAGCGACACCCTGGAATAAAGAGCCACCGAACAATCCAATATAGCTGACTGGGCTTCGCCCAGCAGCTGATTGGAGCGTTAAACTGCAGAAGAACCGTCGCCGGCTATGCTGAAAACCCTCTACATCGATCTCGACAACGTGCTTGTCGACTTCCCTTCTGCATTCCCATTGGTCGAACCGGAGCAGCTTGAAGCGTTCGCGGGGCACCTCGACGACATTCCGGGAATCTTCAGCCTGATGCAACCGGTGGCAAAGGCCGTTGAATCCTTCGAGGAACTGGCGACAGTCTACGATACTTACATACTCTCCACTTCCCCATGGGACAATCCTTCTGCATGGTCTGACAAGCTGCTTTGGGTGAAGAAGCACCTCGGGAAGCCGGCGTACAAGCGGCTCATTCTCAGTCACCACAAGCATCTCAATATTGGACACTTCCTTGTGGACGACCGAACAAAGAACGGTGCCGACCGGTTCACTGGAGAGCACATCCTATTCGGGTCTGAGCGCTTCCCTGACTGGCCAACCGTCGTGCACTACCTCCGTGCTCATGCGGCCTAAGCCGGCGTAGTAGCCAACGACAGCCGCTGAGCCGACACGTTGGGCTCAGCACCCTGGCCCCGGACTCAGAAGAATGCTTGGATCAAAGACAAGGCCAGCTCCTTCCGAGTGCAGGCGGTGGAGGAAGCAATCGCCTTTGTGCAGAAGCATTCCTGGCATGGCGTCACCATCAATGCAGTGAGCTACACCGTCTATTCCCAGCGGGGCGCACCGATCCGGCTGTCGATCTTCGACGACCGGCTGGAGATCGAAAATCCCGGCCTACTGCCCGTCGACCTCACCGTGGAGGATCTGCCCCATGGCGTGTCCAGGCTGCGCAACCGCGTGATCGGCCGCGTCTTCCAGGCGCTGGGGCTGATCGAGCAGTGGGGCAGCGGCATCCAGCGGATGACGGCCGTCTGCCGGGACGCCGGGCTGCCGCCGCCGAGCTTCGAGGAGATCGCCATGCGCTTTCGGGTCACCATTCCCACCGTCCCCTTGGGCCCAACGGTGGGCAACGCCACCGAAATGGCGATCCTCGCCAGCCTGAAGCAAGGCCAGGGGTTGGCCACCCGTGAGTTTGCGGCCATCATCAGGCTGGTGCGCTAGATCGGCACCAGTGCCAAGGATCCGCAGCGAAAATACTTCCTGGCCGAGAGTGGCCCCCCATGAACCACACGCCCGAGCAGAAGGCTCGCCTGGACATCGACGCGGCTCTGGAGGCCGCGGGCTGGGTCCTCCAGAACCGCGACGCCATCAACCTGGCCGCCGGGCCTGGTGTGGCCGTGCGCGAGGCCAAGATGGCCAGTGGCCACGGCTTCGCCGACTATCTGCTTTTCGTGAACGGCAAGGCGGTGGGCGCCATCGAAGCCAAGCCGGCGGGCCACACCCTCAGCGGCGTGGAGCTCCAGTCCGGCAAGTACGCCGCAGGTCTGCCGGCGGGGCTGAATCCCCCCGTCACACCCCTGCCGTTCGTCTACATGAGCACGGGGGTGGAGACCCGCTTCATCAACGGCCTCGACCCCGATCCCCGCACCCGCGCGATCTCCGCCAACCTGCCCCACATCCATCGGCCGGAAACACTCGCCGAATGGATCGGGGCGGAAACGCTCGATGCCTGGGTACAGCGCCTGCACGCGGAAGGCGGCGGCCTCTACACCGCTGCCGACGACACGAAGCCGTCGTCGCTGCGGGGGCGAATCACCACCATGCCGCCCGTTGAGCCCGGCACCCTCTACGCCAACCAGATCGAAGCCGTCACCAACCTGGAGCACTCGCTCAAGCGCAACCGACCGCGGGCGCTGATCCAGATGGCCACGGGCTCGGGCAAGACGATCGCCGCCATCACCGCCATCTACCGCCTGATCAAGTACGGCGGCGCGCAGCGGGTGCTCTTCCTGGTGGACCGCAGCAACCTCGCCAAGCAGGCCGAGAAGGAGTTTCAGGGCTACTGGGCGCCGGAGGTGAACCGCAAGTTCACCGAGCTCTACAACGTGCAGCGCCTGAGCTCGAACACGATCATGGACTCGAGCAAGGTGGTGATCGCCACGATTCAGCGGGTGTATTCGATGCTCAAGGGCGAACCTGAGCTCGATCCCACCCTGGAGGAAGGCTCCCAGTTCGAGAGCGGCGCCGACGCCATCCTGGAGCCCCTGCCGGTGGTTTACAACGCGGCGTTGCCGCTGGAGTTCTTTGATGTGGTGGTGATCGATGAAGTGCACCGCTCCATCTACACCCTGTGGCGGCAGGTGGTGGAGTACTTCGATGCCTTCCTAATCGGCCTCACCGCCACCCCCTCGAAGCAGACCTTCGGCTTTTTCAACAAGAACCTCGTGATGGAGTACGACCACGAGCGGGCCGTGGCCGATGGCGTGAACGTGGACTTCGAGATCTACAAGATCCGCACCCGCATCACCGAGGGTGGCTCCACGGTGGAGGCCGGGCCCGACACCATGCTCGGCTTCCGCAACCGCCGTACGCGGGCGCTGCGCTGGCAATCTGCCGAGGAGGACCTCACCTACGACCCCAACGAGCTCGACCGCCGCGTAGTGGCGAAGGACCAGATCCGCACGATCATCCGCACCTTCCGCGACCGGTTGCCGGTGGACATCTTCCCTGGACGCAAGGAGGTGCCGAAGACGTTGATCTTCGCCAAGGACGACAGCCACGCTGAAGACATCGTGGAGATCATTCGCGACGAATTCGGCCGCGGCAATTCCTTCTGCCAGAAGATCACCTACCGGGTGACGGACGCAAAGCCTGAGGATCTGATCCAGGGCTTCCGCAACCAGTACGAGCCGCGCATCGCCGTGACGGTGGACATGGTGGCCACGGGCACGGACATCAGGCCGATCGAGATCGTGATGTTCCTGCGGGCGGTGAAGAGCCGGCTGCTGTTCGAGCAGATGAAGGGCCGTGGGGTGCGCATCATCGACCCCAACGACCTGCGGGCCGTGAGCGGCGAAGAGGCCGTCGCCAAAACCCACTTCGTGCTCGTGGATTGCGTGGGCATCACCGAAACAGCGCTCACCGACAGCCAACCGCTGGAGCGCAAGCGCACAATGAGCCTCCAGGCGCTGCTGGAGCACGTGGCGATGGGCGGCACCGATGAGGCGATGCTCTCCTCCCTGGCCAGCCGCCTAGCCCGGCTCGACCGCCAATGCGGACCTGAAGAACAGGCCCGGGTGGTAGAGGCCTCCGGCGGGCCCCGCCTGGGAGATCTCTGCGGGGCGATCGTGGGCGGTCTCGACCCCGACCGCCAGATCGCCGAAGCCCGCCGCCTGTTCGAGGTGCCTGATGGCTCAGAGCCCACGGAGCAGCAGGTGGCTCAGGCTGCTGAGGCGTTGCTCAAGAGGGCGGTGGAGCCGCTGGCCACGAAGCCGGAGCTGCGCAACGTGCTGGTGGAGATCAAACGGGAGCTGGAGCAGGTGATCGATGAGGTGTCGGTGGATGAACTGCTGGAGGCCGGTGCCAGCGTGGAGGCACGCGAGAAGGCCCGTGGGCTCGTGACCGATTTCGAGCAGTTCATCGCGGCCAACAGAAACGAGATCGATGCCCTGCAGTTCTTCTATGCCCAGCCCTACGGAAAACGCCTGTCGTTCAACGACATCAAGGCCCTGGCCGAGGCGATCAAGGCACCGCCCCGCTCCTGGACGCCCGAGCGGCTCTGGCGCGCCTACGAGCTCTTGGAGCGCGACAAGGTGCGGGGTGCTTCCGGACAACGGCTGCTCACGGATATGGTGTCGTTGCTCCGCTTTGCCACGCACAAGGATGTGGAGCTGGTGCCGTATGGAGAACAGGTGCGCGAGCGTTTTGAGAATTGGCTGGCCCAGCAGGGCAACCGGGCGCGACCCTTCAGCCAGGAGCAAGTCAACTGGCTGGAGATGATGCGCGATCACATCGCCACCAGCCTGGAAATCCAGCTCGATGACCTCGACTATGCGCCGTTTGCCGAAGCCGGAGGCCTGGGTAGAGCAGTGCAGGTGTTTGGATCGGGGCTGCGTGAGGTGATCGGTGAGCTGAATGAGGTGTTGGCGGCGTGACAATTGATGATCAACGTCTCCCCAAGGGATGGTGTCTTGCAGACATTGGTTCACTTGGCCACTATCTGAATGGTCGTGGTTTCAAAAAATCTGAATGGGCCGAGCAGGGAAGGCCAATCATCCGCATCCAGAATCTGACTGGATCCTCGGATCATTACAACTACTTTGAAGGACAAGTAGATCCTAAGTGCGAGGTTGAGCCAGGCGATCTTCTTATGTCTTGGGCCGCCACCCTCGGCGCTTTTGTTTGGCGTGGGCCGAGTGCCGTGCTAAATCAACACATTTTCAAGGTAAAGAGTTTCATATCGCGTTCGTTCCACTACTACGTCCTGCTTTGGGCTCTTGATGCTTTGTACCGCAACGCCCACGGATCTGGAATAGTACACGTAACCAAAGGGAAGTTTGAAGGTACTCCTGTCCTGCTCCCCCCTCTTCCAGAGCAGCACCGAATCGTCGAAGCCATCGAGAGCTACCTCTCCCGGCTCGACGACGCCATGGCGACCTTGGAGCGGGTGCAACGCAACCTGAAGCGTTACCGCGCCTCGGTGCTTAAGTCCGCCGTTGAGGGGCGACTGGTGCCGACCGAGGCCGAACTGGCCCGCGCGGAGGGCCGGGAATATGAGCCCGCCTCGGTGCTCCTGGAGCGCATCCTCGCCGATCGCCGTTGCCGCTGGGAGGAAGCCGAGCTGGCGAAGATGAAGGCCAAAGGGAAGGTGCCGAAGAATGACAGGTGGAAGTCGAAGTATGTGGAGCCGGTGGGGCCGGATACGAGCGGCCTGCCGGAGTTGCCGGAGGGATGGTGTTGGGCGACTGTGGACTCTCTGGCTTGGGATGGAGGCTATGGGACGTCGCGAAAGTGTCAACTCAATGGCGATGGTCCGCCCGTATTGCGGATTCCTAACGTCCAGAACGGAACACTCACTTTTGAAGAACTAAAGTTTGCAACTGGTTCAGAGCCTCTTTCGACTGACGGCATTCTTGCTCCCGGGGACTTCATCTTCATCCGAACCAATGGGAGCAAGCGCCTGATTGGACGTGGTGCGCTCGTGGCAAACCTGCTGTCTGGCGACTACTACTTCGCTTCATACCTGATTCGCCTCCGTCTGGCGTCAACCCTGATGACAGCAAAATGGTTCGCTCTCGTGTGGCATGCCCCTGTCGTTCGGGAGCAAGTCTTGAGAGACGCCGCATCGAGTGCGGGCCAACACAACGTGAGTCTTTCTGCGGCACTGAGTTATTGCGTGCCGCTTCCACCCCATGCAGAGCAGGAGAGAATCCTTGCTGAAGCCGAACGCTTATCATCCATCGCCGAATCATCTCGGAGCATGGTTCAGCCGAGCATCGTCAGAGTCGCACGCCTCCGCCAATCCATCCTCAAGTGGGCGTTCGAAGGCCGCCTCGTCGACCAGGATCCCACCGATGAACCCGCTGAGGTGCTTCTGGAGCGAATCCGCGCCGAACGCGCTGCCCAGCCCTCGCGCTCACGCAGGAGCCGTCCGTGAGGTCCCCGCTGCCCATCAACCTCGACGCGCTCCTCCATCAACGCACCATCGAGAACGAGCGCGTTGAATACAAGGCGGCCTGGAACCCGCAAAGCGTGCTGCACACGATCTGTGCCTTCGCCAACGATTTCCACAACCTCGGTGGCGGCTACTTGGTGATCGGCGTGGAGGAGCAGGATGGCCGCCCCGTGCTGCCGCCCAGGGGCCTCGATCCGGCAGGCATCGACGCGCTGCAGAAGGAGCTGCTGAACCTGGGCAACCAGGCGATTCAGCCACCCTTTCATCCCATCGCTGCTCCGTACACCGTGCAGGGCAAGGCCGTTGTGGTTGTGTGGGCGCCGGGTGGCGAGACGCGCCCTTACAAGGCCCGGGTGAGCCTGGCAAAAGAGGCCAAGGAGTGGGCCTACTACATCCGCCGCGGCTCCAGCACCGTGCGCGCCCGGGGAGCCGACGAGCGTGAATTGCTCGGCCTGGCGGCGACCGTGCCGTTCGATGATCGCTGCAACCACGCCGCCTCTCTCGATGATCTTTCCCGGCGTCTGATCGGTGAATTCCTCGATGAAGTGGGCAGCGAGCTGGCCGCCGAGCTGCCTTCGCTCTCCAGCGAAGCGCTGGGCCGGCAGATGAACGTGGTTGGTGGCCCATCCGAGTCGCCGTTCCCCAAGAATGTGGGCCTGCTCTTCTTCAATGACGCGCCGCATCGCTTCTTTCCAGCGACCCAGATCGACGTTGTGTTCTTCCCTGATGGGGCCGGAGGCGATCGCTTCGAGGAGAAGGTGTTCCAGGGGCCACTCGGGCGCATCGCACGGGATGCCATCAGCTACATCGCCAACAACTACGTCAGGGAGACGGTGATCAAGCACCCCGATCGCTCGGAGGCCGAGCGCCTCTGGAATGTTCCGCGGGTCGCGATCGAGGAGGCCATTGTCAATGCCGTCTATCACCGCTCCTATGAGGAGCGGGAACCGATCGAGGTGCGCATTAGTCCTGAGGATCTGGTGGTGCTCAGCTTTCCCGGTCCCGATCGGTCGGTGCGGATGGAAGACCTGCGGGTCGGCAAGGCCGTCAGCCGCCGCTATCGCAACCGCCGCATCGGCGAATTCCTCAAGGAACTCGACCTCACCGAAGGACGTTCCACCGGCGTCCCCAAGATTCTGCGGGCCATGAAGGACAACGGTTCGCCGCCGCCGGAGTTCGAGAGCGATGAGGATCGCACCTACTTCCTGATCCGCCTGCCGGTGCACCCGCGGGCAGAGGGGTGGCTCCCCCAGGTCACCCCCCAAGTCACCCCCCAAGTCACCCCCCAAGTCGAGCGGTTGCTGGCGGTCGCGGATGGGGAGTCACTCCGCGAAGAGCTGCAAGAGCGGCTGGGCATCGCCAACAGGAAATACCTTCGCACCAGCTTCCTCGTGCCTGCGATCCAGGCCGGCCTGCTGGAGATGACGATCCCCGACAAACCCAACAGCAGCAAGCAGCGCTACCGCCTCACCGCCCTCGGCTGGAGCCTGCGGACGCGCCTTGCCTTCCGCAACCGGCCCAACCCCGAGGAGCCCCGCCCATGAGCGACGCCGCCAACCGCATCGTCCAGAAGCTCTGGTCCTACTGCCACGTGCTCCGCGACGACGGCCTCTCCTACCAGGACTACCTGGAGCAGCTCACCTTCCTGCTGTTCCTCAAGATGGCCGATGAGCGCGCCCAGCTCACCGGCGAGGAGCAGGCGATCCCCGAAGGCCACCGCTGGGCCGACCTGGCTGCCCCGCAGATGGAGGGCGTGGAACTCGAGCAGCTCTACCGCCGCACCCTCATCGCTCTGGGCAAGGAGGGTGGGATGCTCGGCCTGATTTTCGAGAAGGCCCAGAACAAGATCCAGGATCCGGCCCGGCTGCGTCAGCTGGTGGTGGAGCTGATCGGCAAAGAGAACTGGTCGGCGATGTCGGCTGATGTGAAGGGCGACGCCTACGAAGGCCTGCTGGAGCGCAACGCCCAGGACACCAAGAGCGGCGCCGGCCAGTACTTCACCCCGCGGCCCCTGATCGATGGCATCGTCGAATGCGTGCGGCCCCAGCCCGGCGAGGTGATCGCCGATCCCGCCTGCGGCACCGGCGGGTTCCTGCTCTCCGCCTACGAGTTCGTGCAGCACAACCACCAGCTCGACCGCGACCAGAAGCGCCACCTGCGCTTCGAGGCGCTGCGCGGCACCGAGCTGGTGCCCAACGTGGCCCGCCTCTGCGGCATGAACCTCTACTTGCACGGCATCGGCCCCGACGGCGATCATCAGCACGACGTGCCGATTCGCACCGACGACGCCCTCCGTGATGAGCCGAGCAGACGCGTGGATGTGGTGATCACCAATCCGCCCTTCGGCAAGAAGTCGTCGATCACGATCGTCAACGACGACGGCGACAGCGAACGCCAGACGCTCACCTACAACCGCCCCGACTTCTGGACCACCACCTCCAACAAGCAACTCAACTTCGTGCAGCACATCAAGTCGCTGCTCAAGATCCACGGCCGCGCCGCGGTGGTGTTGCCCGACAACGTGCTGTTCGAGGGCGGCGCCGGCGAAACCGTGCGCCGCAACCTGCTCAAGGAGTGCGAGGTGCACACCCTGCTGCGCCTGCCCACCGGCATTTTTTACGCCCCAGGCGTGAAGGCCAACGTGTTGTTCTTCGATCGCCGACCAGGCTCCGATACCGCCTGGACAAAGACGCTGTGGGTGTACGACCTGCGCACCAACAAGCACTTCACCCTCAAGACCAAGCGCATGGTCCGCGCCGATCTCGATGAGTTCGTGGCCTGCTACCGCCCCGGCGATCGCCACAACCGCGAAGCCACCTGGAGCGAGGCCAACCCCGAGGGCCGCTGGCGTTCCTTCAGCTACGAGGAGATCCTCGCCCGCGACAAAGTGAGCCTCGATCTCTTCTGGCTGCGCGATGAGAGCCTCGAAGATTCCGCCAATCTGCCCGAGCCGCACCTGCTGGCCCAGGAGATCGCCGACGACCTGCGCTCAGCCCTGGCCCAGATCGAAGACGTGCTGGGGGATCTGGAGCAGCGGGTTGGGGCCGGCGAGCTGGAGGAGGGGTAGGTGGCGATCAGGCCGCCATCGCCAGCCTCAGCAGCGAACAGCAGCGCCACATCCGCGAACACCTCAGCGAAGAAGAGCTCACCGTCTTCGACATCCTGCTCAAACCCGCACCCGACCTCACCGAAGCCGAGCGCAGCAAGGTGAAGGCCGTGGCCCGCGAGCTGCTGGAGCAGGTGAAAGCCCTGCTGGTGCTCAACTGGCGCGCCAAGGCGGCCTCCCGCGCCCAGCTCAAACTGGCGATCGAGGATGCGCTCGACGTGGGCCTCCCCAGGGCCTACACACCCGAGCTGTATCAACAGAAGTGCAACGCGCTCTTCGAGCACTTCTATGTGAGCTATCCCGAGCGGGATGCGACTATCTACGTTTGAAGTGCTGGCCTGCTCAGGGCGGATCGTCCCCACAGGGGCACCGGCCAAGCTCATCGGTTGCTCCGCCACAATAGAGCGGTCTCACCCTGAGGGTTTAGCTGCCAGCAGGCCGCGATCTGCCCTGCGATACACCTCGGTGGAGTCCTCACCGGCCAGATGTTCAGCCACACCGTTACTCACCCGCAGGTGAATTGCTCGCCCTGGCAGCGACCGTGCCGTTCGATGCTTGCTGCAACCACGCCGCCTCTGGCGAGGATCGTTCCCGTCGCCTGATCGCTGAATTCCTCGATGAAGTGGGCAGCGCGGGAGAAGCGATCAAGGTCCCGCAATTGGCGAGAATCATCCAGGGCTCTCTTGCTGACCAGATTCGCCAGCCCGTATTGGCGCAAGGCTACTGAGTCCTCTTGGGCACCGCCTGCCGCGCCAGCTGATCTGGGTTGGGCAGCTGATCGCTGCCATGGGCCTGGCCGGCGGCCGCAACGGATCAGCGCTCGGGGGTAACAGGTCCGGTCCAGCGCCGGTAGAGCCACACCCCGCATCCGCCCCAGATCAGGGTCCAGAGAATGAAGGTGGCGGCGGTGCCCAGCTGGCCGCCCTCCAGCGAATAGACGCCGGCGTTGATCAGGCCGGCATCAATCAGCGAACCGCCGATCCCCCAGCCCAGCACCCAGGTGAACAGGAAGCCGATGGCCTGGAGGTTGCCCGTCATGGGAAAGGGGATGCGAGAGCCGGACGGGGGCTCAGAAGCAGAAGGGCAGGAACTGGGTGCGGCAGGCGGCATAGCCATCCACCAGGGCACCCAGGCCGATCTGGTGGGCGATGCCCGAGCCGGTGATCGCCTCGGTGAGGATGCCGATCACGATGCCAAGCATGGCGGCGCGGCCGTTGAACAGTTCAACCCGCTTGAGCTGCTCCATGTGGATCAGCTCTTCGGCGCGGTTCTGGAACCACTGGTCGTTGGCGGGGGTGTTGGTCATGGGGCCTCGAGGGTGGTGGGGAGCGAAGTGGAAAACTGGGGCCGTCAGTGGGCGGGGCTGGGGGTGGCTGCGATGGCGGCGGAGTGAACGGCGCCCATGGCCATCAACCGAGCCCGATCTGCTGGAGAATGCTCTGGCCGGTGAGCAGCTCGGTGGCCAGGCCGATCACGAAGCCGAGCATGGCCATGCGGCCATTCCAGGTTTCGGCGAAGGCGACAAACCCGAAGCGGGGAGAAGGTTCAGTCATGACTGTTTCAGATTGTTGCGGCAATTGTAACGCGATGTGAAGCGGTGGGGTCGGGCGGGTTCCCGCACGGAGGCCGCAGTGGTGGGCTGCTGGGCGGCGCGGGTGGAGCACTGGCCGATGTCCGCTGTGCTTGCCAGGGTGGTGGTTGCTGGCTGTCAGCCGTGATCCCTCCTCAGAAACAGATGACCGGCATGCTCGGCCACCCGGTGGCCGAGAACCCGATCGACCGCATGTTCGATGCGGTGTATGCCCACTACGGGCTGCCCTGGCAGTTCTGGAAGAACGACATCGCCAGCGAGGGCGATCTGGCCCTGGCAGTGCAGGCGCTGCGGCCCCTGGGCTATCGGGGCGTGGGGATCACGGTGCCCTACAAGGTGGCGGTGCTTCCCCTGCTCGATGCCGTGGACGACGACGTGATGGCGATCGGTGCGGCCAACTACCTCACGATCGAGCAGGGCCGTCTGATCGGCCACAACAACGATGGCAAGGGAGTGGTGAAGGCCATTGAGAAGGTTACGCCCCTGTCCGGCCAACGGGTGGTGATGCTTGGGGCCGGCGGTGCCGGCCGGGCGATGGCCGTGGAGCTGGCCTGGGCCGGCGCAGCCCATCTCACCCTGGTGACGCGGCGCCGGAAGCAGGGGGAAGAGGTGGCCGCCACCGTGACCCGGGCCAGCGGGGTGCCGGCGGTATGGCAAGCGTGGCAGGGGGACGTGGCGGTGCCCGAGGGCACCACCCTGCTGATGAATGCCACACACCTGGGCTGCGCCCCTGATCGCGAAGCTGTCCCCGTGACCTGGAGCACGGTGGATCCGGCCTGTGTTGTGGTGGACGTGATCACCAATCCGCGGATCACGCCATTTCTGGCCACGGCCCGCGAGCGGGGTTGCCCGGTGGTGGATGGGGTGGAGATGCTGGTGCAGCTGGCGATGCAGATCTTCCAGCGCTGGACAGGGGTGAATCCCGAGGAAGCCGTATTCCAGCGAGCCGTGGCTGAGGCCCTGGGTGAAGAACGGGGCGGCAAACCACCAGCGTGAACAAGCCACCAAGATCCACATGTCGAACCAGCAAAGCTGGTCTGGTCTGGTCAACCTCAACAATCAAACACCGCCCAGCTGCTGGTGCTTCACCTCCCGCCAGCCGGAGGAGGCCAGCCCCTGGTGGCGGTGGTGATGCAGGGCTTCGGCAGCGACCACCACTGCCATCCCGACCTGGCGCCCCTCGATCAGGCCACCATCCGCCAGACTGAAAGCTTGGAGGAAACAGTGCCCAACACCCAGGTAGGCGCGGATGAAAATGTTGGCGTCAAGCACCAACCGTTTGCGTTCTGTTATCAGGCCTGGGCCTGTCGCTGCAGCTCAGCCTGCATCAGGCGGCCGGCCTCCAGGAGCCGCTCGTGCTCGTTGAGATCGGATTCCTGCGGCAGGGGGACATAGAGACCAATCGCCCCACCGTGCTCTCAGGCTGGAAGATCCGCGTTGATCCGTAAGGACCCGTCATTTCATTGCATGCTTTGCGGGGTGCTGTTCCCCGGACCCCTTGGAGCCGAGCCGCAGATTCGCGCACACCATCCGGTCACGCGCCCGCAGTTCACGTCGCCGCAACGACATGCAGGCTGAGCCACGATCAACAACGCTGGCATCGCCGAAGGAGAACGTCCCGCACCCATGATCTTCGCCTCCCCTCGCTCCTACATGCTGCTCTCAACTGCAGCAGCGGTCGCGACGATCGTGCTCAAAACGCTGGCCTGGCGCCTGACCGGGTCTGTGGGCCTGCTCTCCGATGCCATGGAGTCGGGCGTGAACCTGGTCGCAGCCCTTGGCGCCTTTTGGGCGCTCACCCTGGCGGCCAAACCTGCCGATCGCAGCCACCCCTACGGCCACTTCAAGGCCGAATACTTCTCCAGCGGCCTGGAAAGTGTGCTGATCGTGGTGGCAGCTCTCGCCATCATGCTTACCGCCATCGAGCGACTTCAACAGCCCCAGCCTTTGGAGCAACTAGGCATCGGCCTGGTCATTTCCCTGCTGGCAACCGCGCTGAATGGTCTGGTGGCCTGGGTGCTGCTGAAGGCCTCCCGCCGCTTGCACTCAATCACCCTGCGCGCCGATGCCCAGCACCTGCTTACCGATGTCTGGACCTCCATCGGTGTGGTTCTGGGCATCGGCCTGGTGAAGCTCACCGGCCTGACGATTCTCGACCCCCTGATTGCGATCGCCGTGGCGCTGAACATCGTCGCGACTGGCTGGAAGCTGTTTCACGAAACGGCCTCCGGCCTGCTGGATCGCTCCCTGTCCGATCCCGAGCAACAGGTTCTCGAAGATCTGCTGGCCAGCTGTGAAACAGACGAGATCCAATTCCATGCGCTGCGCACTCGCGTGGCTGGTTCCCGTCGCTTCGTGTCGTTCCACGTGCTGGTGCCTGGTCATTGGAGCGTGCAGGCAGGCCACGACCTCTGCGATCAGTTGGAGCACAAGGTGGCAGCCACCTTGACCCGCACGCATGTGTTCACTCACCTCGAGCCGATCGAGGATCCGAAAGCCTGGGAAGATCAGGGCTTCCGCTGGGAGCAGGGCTGATGCCCGGGAAGCCCAGCCCTCGAGACCCAACTCCAGCCGAGTCCTGATTCACCTCTCGCGCCATGCCCCGTCCTTAGCAACCCTCCCTGTTGCGCCTGCTTCATGGCGCCACTGCCCTGCTGGTACCGCTGGCCTGGCTGAGCGGGCTGCTGGTGTACTCCTCCTATGACGGACGCTTTGGCCGGCTGCCCTTCTCCCTTCCTGGTGAGTGGATCGACATCCACGGCACGGTGGGGGTTCTGCTCTGGCCGCTCGCCCTTCTGTTCTCTCTCTATGCCCTCACCGTCGGCCGACTCCGGCTGAGGCAGCCCGCCAACTCGCTCGCCCTGCTGGCCCTGATCATAGCGGTGGGCAGCGGAAAGTTGATGCAGGAGGACTGGCTACGCGACGGCCAGTTGCATCACCTCGTTTACAGCGTCCATCTGCTCGCCTGGCTGCTGATCGCCCTCGCGGTGACCCTGCATTTGGTGGCGGTGCTAAGGCTGGGTGGGTTACCCCTGGCCCGCTCAATGGCAAGCGTTCAGCTACGGCCTGGTGACCTGCCTGGGAACTGGTTCGATCAGATCCGCAGATCCTGCAAGGTCAGAAGCTGACAGCCGGCGTCACCAGCATCAAGGTGGCCAACAGCTCGGGTCTGGGCCAGAACCGGCAGCCTTGACCAACATCGTCAAGCGCTGTTCCCGATGGTGCTCGTTCAGGTGTTGTGGGCTATTGCCTTTGAGCGTCCAACCCTGTGGTGCCGCTTCAGAAGCGTGATCCTGGCGTCTGCAGAAAGGCCAGCTCCGCCGCGCTCGACACCCGACCCAATGCAGCGTTGCGATGCGGAAAACGCTGGAAGCGGGCGATCACATCCCGGTGTCGGCGGGCGAAATCAGCAGTGCGCGGATCGCTGAATCGCTCAAACAGCGGCTGCGCCGCCTCTTGCACCGCCAGGTCATCCGAGTGCATCAGCGGCATCAGCCAGAACTGCCGCCGCGCCTGCTCGTGTTCGGCCGCCAGCCAGCCCAGCTCCACCGCCCGCAGGCTCAATGCCAGGGCCTGGGGATCGCCAGCGAAGGCCATGGCGCTGTCGCGCCAGATCTGCCGCGGGAACTGATCCAGCAGCAGCACCAGCGCCAGGGCCCCGGTCGGATCTGCATCCCATGCGTCGAGCTCGCTGGCGATCGCTCGTCGGGTCAGGGCAACGAATCGCTGCTGCAGCAGCTGGTCAAAGGCAGGGTCCTTAGCGAACCACTGGTGAGGCAGAGTTTCGGTGAACCAGAACTCGAGAACCTCGCTGGCTTTGTCCCGCTGACTAGCCATCAGAGCAGGGCCTGCACGCTGGCCACCTTGTCCTCCAGGGTCTGCTCTTTATCCGTGCGGGTATTGATCTTGACGGTGGTGTAAACGCGGGGGCAGCCCATGGCGTGTACCGCCTGGTGGCAGGCCTCAATCGCCTGGAACACCGGCTGCCACTCCCCCTCGATCGCCGTGCCGTTGGGATGCAGCTGGATCTTGAGGCCCGCCTCGCTGAGCACCTTCTCGCAGGCAGCGATGTAGGGGGCAAGGTGCACGCCCACCCCGATCGGCACCACACATAGATCAACGATCACCTTCATCGTCACTCCCGGCACATTGCACCCATCGTGGAGGCACCTGCAAAGGAGCTGCCGTGTCTGTTTTTCCGCTGCTGGTGATTGTTCATGCCCTGGCCGCCACGGTTTGGACCGGCGGGCATCTGGTGCTGGATCTGGGGGTGCTCCCCAGGGCCTTGCGAGCACAGAGCGCGGAACAGGTCCGCGCCTTCGAGGAGGTCTTCGAGCCGCTGGGGCTCACGGCCCTGACCATCCAGGTGCTCACCGGCCTGGGGATGGGTTGGATCTATCTCCCCGGCTTCCGGGGACTGTTCAGCACGACCAACCCGATCGGGATGCTGGTGGGCGTCAAGCTGTTGCTGCTGGCCGGCACCGCCGCCCTAGCCCTGCACGCCCGGTTGCGGCTGATCACCAACCTCACCGACGCCAACCTGAGCGGCCTGGCCTGGCACATCCGCGGCATCACCGCCCTAGCGATTGCCTTCGTGGTGGTGGGCGGACTCATTCGCCTGGGTGGGCTGGGCTGACTCGCTCGATCCCCAAAACAAAGCCCGGAGCGTTGGCCCCGGACTTTTGCCTGCTCAGCCGGGGTTTAGTCACAGGGGTAGGGCCCAAGGGGCTCGGGCCCAGCTGCGCGAGTTTGGTGCTGGAGAACAGCCGTGATCGTCTGCAGATCAAAGGGTTTTCAGTTGTGGGCGGAGCTGCCGGCAGGGGATGGAAGGGCAATTGGGCGATCGATACCGATCTTCACCGGAGGCAATGGGAGTTCATAAAGGGAGTTCATGGACCAGGGATCTGCGCCCTGATGCGTCGCACCAGGCGATAACTGCGGCGTACCCCATCGAGGACACTCCCCGGCACCCGCAGTCCAAGGTGGCCGATCAGCGGCCGGTAAAACATGCGGTAGGCCCAGCGCAGGTCTTCCCAGGCCCGGCATGGCTGAGGGTTGAGGAAGTCGGAGATGTCCACAATCAGCCCCCGGCCCCGGTGCAGCATCAAGTTGCGCCCATGCACGTCATGCCCATGCAGGCCGCGTGCCATCGCATAGGCCAGCGCTGCATCCACGTCGTCGATCACCTGCGCGGGGATGGGGATGCCCTGGCGCAGACAGTCGTACAACGTGGTTCCCTGCAATCGCCTCAACACCAGATACCCCGCCCCCACGTGGAAGAACTGTGAGAAGGCGGGGTGATGGCCAATCCTGCGGTACACCTCCGCCTCCTGCTCCAGGCCTGGGCGCTCGGGGCCGTACACCTTCACCGCCAGTAAAGGGTGGTGGGGATGGTGCAATACCGCCGCGTAGTTACCGCAGCCAAGGGTGCGCCATGGCTTAGGCAGATCCTTCACCAGCACTGGATCGCATGGATCCGGGCTGTAAATCTGGAGCTGCGGCAGCAGCTGGTGCTCAATGCGATCGAGCAGCTGCGGCAGGCCTATGGGCGAACTCTCGCCTGCCATCAGCAGCAGAGCGCTGCAGGGCTCTGGCGCCGTTGCACCCGCACCCGGTAGGCACCGTGGGCAGAGCCATAGTGATAAATAAGGGCCTCACGCGCATCGTGTTGCAACTCCTCCCAGCACGACGCGGTGATGCGCAGCGCTGGCGTATCAGCCTGGGACTCTAGGTGCCCCGGCCGGTCTATGAGCAGGTGGAATCTGACTTTCTGCATCGCCTACCGCAGACGTTCTTGGTTAAGGCTGGGTCGAGTTCAGCGGTGATTGGGTCCCTTTGGGGATACGGGGAACCGTCCCTCTTGACTGCCCTGGCTTTGGGCTGAGGGGCGGCAATCGCTGCTCCACCTGCAGCAACAAAGGGAAGGCCCATCCGCTCCAGGCAGAAGGTCTCAAGTTCACGCTTCAGCGGCTCTTGATGCAATAGCCACCAGATGAGTACCAACCCAGCGGGCATCCCTTGCCGGTTATTTGAATGGCCTCACGGTCGTTGCCGGAGCTGCTGAGTGTCCGCCGACAATGAAGTTGGCGAACGGCAAAGGGACTTGACGCGGGAGAGCGATTTTTAACTTTTAACTAGTGTAACCTGGCTCGCTGCCCTCAACCTGCGTTTGCTCACCAAGGGTCCCCACTTCTTACCAAGCGATACGGGTTTCCGCAGCCGCACTGCCTCGGTGAACCGACTGCTGCAACCATGGCCTCTGGTGGGGGCCTCCGGCTCCTGGCTGGAAGCGCATCTGATGGCACGGGGTGCTCTCAGCCTGGGGGAGCACAACATCCTTGGCACCTGCATCAATCCCGATGAGGTGCTGAGCTTGTTGCGCGTGCAGACAGAGCGCTGTCTGCTGTTGATGGTGGATTCGATCGCTACCGACCATGGCGAAGCGCTGGTGGGGCAATTGCGCCGGCTGCCCACCCCTCCTGTGGTTGTGCTGCTGGTGGAAGACCTGCACTGGCTGCGGGCCAATGCCTATCCGGTGGACCAGGTGGATGCGGTGATTCACACCCATAGCTTCGGCAGCGGTGCGTTAATCAATGGGCTGCGCGCGGTGGGGCGCGGCGATCGCTACCTCGATCCGGCGGTTCTGCCCGTGCTTCAGGTCACCAGCGCCCAGATCATCCCGCGCCTCACCAGCCGTGAGCGCTCCACGTTGCGGGAGCTGGCCCAGGGGCTCACCAACCGCCAGATCGCCGCACGCCTGGGTGTGGCCGACACCACAGTGCGTGACTACGTGGGCTCACTGATGGGCAAATTCCACGCCGTGAATCGCACCCAGGTGGTGCGGCGTGCGTTGGAGCTCGGCCTGCTTCAGGACATTCCCGATCTCGCGTGAATCTCGCTGCGCCGATCTCCCATCCGCTGGCCTATGCCCTTGTGCTGGCGGGGGTGTGGGCCTTGGGCTGCCGATGGGAGCTGCGGTGGTGGGTGCTGGTGCCGTCTTTGGTGGGCTGATCGGTGTGGTTGTGGTGGTGCTCGGGCAGGCGGCTGGGTTGGTGATCAACTGGAACCTGTGCCGCCATTGGTGTCGCCGCTTGGTCGTGCGGCGGTTGCAGCGCCGGCGGCGCTGGCGTTGGCTCCTCGCTGCCATTGACACACAGCTCTCCTGGCAATCACTGCTGCTGCTGCGCCTGGCTTTGCTGCCGATGGCAGCAGTGAACGCCTGTTGCGCCCTCTCCGCCACAGCGTGGCGGCCTTATGCGCTCACCTCGGTGGTGCTGGTGTTTCGCTTCGCACTGATGGTGCAAGCCGGTGCGCTCGGTGCTGCCAGCGTTCGCGGCACGCTATCGAGCCAACAACAGCTTGTGGCCCTGTTAGCCGGCGTTACCACCGTGATGGCTGCAGCACTGGTGGCTCGCAGCGTGAAGCGAACGTTCGCCTGAAGCATTGAGCCGATGGCTCCACAGCGGCGTTAACAGAGGCGTTAGAGGAGGGAGAAGCACTCTTGAGATGGCCGCAGACGGGGAAACGCTGTGATTAGTCGGCCGGAAGAGCTTGCCGAGCGATGTGATCTCG
The DNA here is from genome assembly GCA_018399015.1 of Cyanobium sp. M30B3. Classification (GTDB taxonomy): domain Bacteria; phylum Cyanobacteriota; class Cyanobacteriia; order PCC-6307; family Cyanobiaceae; genus NIES-981. The sequence goes on along the minus strand of CP073761.1, from coordinate 1,222,403 downwards.
CTCCGCGGCTGAAAAACCCTACAAATGCAGGTACCGGCCTGGGTGGGCAGCCAGGCATAAAGGGAGTACTAAGCCTTAAGCGGGCCATGCCTTACTCCGGTTCGATCCAGATCGTCAACGACGCCAACGGCGCGGCGTATGCCTTCCTGGCTGATAACGGGCTGATCTGGCAGTGCGTGTGGAACGCCCAGGCCGAACGCTGGGACAAGGGGCAGGTGGTGCCAGGGGCCGAAGGCGGCCGTGAGCTGCAGGCACTGGTTTTGGATGACCTTTGGCCCACGAGCGGGGTGAGTGGCGCGCAACAGGGCAACAGTCCGGGCATCGTGCTGGCCTATCGGGTGGGCAGCGGTTCCAATTCCAAGGTGGTGGCCAGTTTGGCTGGCTGGGGCAGCGATGGCGCCTTGGGCTGGAGTGAGGCTGTGTCGCTGAGTAACGAGCAGGGCAACGATGAAGCGTTTGCTCTGGTGAATGGTGGCAATGGCAGGCTGCGGGTGGTGGTGCAGAAGCGCGAGGCCGAAACCTCGGCGGCTGATCTGCTCCAGCGTTTGCAGGAAGCACCTTCTGAACTGCTGAGTAAGGAGCTGGACCAGCTCGCTAGCGGAACGCGGCCCGACAGTGACCTGTACGTGAGTGATGTGCAGATCAACGCCGACACAGACGGCGGTGGCTATGCCCTGCAACTGTCCGGCAATGGCGCCACCAGCAGCATCGCCCTGAGCCCGGCGGCTGCCTCGGCAACGGTGAACCAACCAGGCTTGCCAAGTGCTGGCATGACGGAGCTGTCGCGCGCCGCACTCACAGCACATGTTGTGACACCCGAGACCAACAAGAGCGCTCTGGTTGGCCTGGGTGCAACCCCTGTAGGAGTTGCGGCACCGACGGCTGGTGGCAACAGCGGTGTGCCGGGGCTGGGCTTTACGCGTTATGCACAGAACCCAAAATCACTAGCCAGCCTGGCGCTGTTTCCAACTCGCTACGCGTATAGCTCGGCACTAGGACGACTAATGAATAGTTACGGTGCAATACAAGACAGAGCCATCGATGAATATGAACCTTCCGAAGTCGACCCAAGCGAATACGACAGAAGCGAATCCAGCTCAGCTTCGTTCGATGATGAAGCTACTGATCGAACAGAGAGTTTCGCCAACAGGAGCATGTTGAGCCTGGAAGCAGATCCTGTCTTGATCGATGCCTTCGAAGAGGTAGTCAAGCCTCTCGAAGTGATTGAAGACCTTGAGATTGGTGGGCGCTTGGTCACTGGCGCCAGCGTCAAACCCAACCACGCCGAGACTACTAACTTGGGTTCTGGGCTGGTGTTGTCAGGCCTGTTTGGAGGACTTCTGACTGGGCGAGGCGGCTATTCTGTTGTCAACTTTACGACATTGAAATATGACAGCGGTGCGCAGAGCAATAAACTTAGTGACCAAGTATCGGGAAGGACTATCGCGAATATGAGTGCGGCCAAAAACCCGCTGAATTCACAAGGCTCCGACCTCTCTGTCACAAACTCAGGATTGGGAGTTGGCGGCAGCTTCAAAACACTGTTTCAGTATTCAGGAAGCGGTTTCAATCAGAAGCTTACTAATTTTACGGCTCAGGAGTCGGTGGGTATCTATGGTTTGCTGAATCACAGCAAGTTTCGAGAGAACTATACACTCCACACCGATGCATCCATTGCGTTCAGCTTGCTGTCGGAGCAGCGGTTCAGCTCCAGCGATGGTCTCCCGAGGGCCCTGGCTGACATTGGCCTTGCCACTGGTGCAGCAGGGGATCTCCTAAACCTAATCCAAACAACCGGTGGCGTATACGGTGCCTCCAGGGTTGGCTTGAATGGAACGAGTATCAGCAAGTTATCTAATGGTTATCTCGGAAATCTAAATGGTCAATCTTCAACCAAATACCTCCAAGGGATTGGTCTTCTCTCCACAGGGCTTGCTGTTGGGAGCACGGTTGGTGTGCTGGCATCTTCGATGCGCAACAGCGGCTCCTTCAGTATGGGTGTCGGATTTCAGGAAGCTTTAGAACTCAAACTTCTATCCAGGTATGGAGTGGGCGTTGCCGCCCATCTTGGCTCACAGCAAAACTGGCTGTGGACGCTTGGCGATGGGCTGGTTAAGCCGGATTTTCAGTTTCTCCTGTTTGCCAGCGCTGGTGTGGCCACCGTCGGTGGCGGCTATATCCCACTGATCAATGGGTCGTATGTTTATAACAGCAATACACAAAGTGATACCAGTTCAGACAACGGCACCACAGCTGCTCTAGAAGGAACTGCAAACACTCAGCCTACGTCCAATGGATTGTTGACCCTGGCTCCTACAGGGGCGGACACTCCCTTCGGCTACGCACCCACCGCGGCCAGCGATGCCCTGCTCAACAGCAACGACAGCCCCTGGCATCGCTGACAACGCAGCATTCAACACTGTTCGGCTTCTCACTGCAGTCGTTTGATGCCGGCACTATGGCTGAAGGCGTGCTCAGTTGGGGCTCGCAGGGCAGCAATCTCAACGACGGCAACTACAGCAACGTCCCACTGATTGGCTTGAGTCTGCCGGGTTCGTTACCCGCCCTGGCCAGTTTCACGGTGAGCAACGGGCGTATTGAGCCCACCACGCTGAGCGTGAGCGTGAGCGATGGCGCTGGCCAATACCTGGGCCTGCCATCACCCAGTAGCGGGATTTACAGCTTCGGGATTGATGTGTTTGCAGCCCGTGACGGCAACCCGGAGCCACCAAGTGCGGCAACCCTGAGCTCCGTTCTGGACGCCATGCCAGTGATCAATCTGCAGGCAGCCAGTGTGAAACCAGGGTCGCCATTGCAGGTCACTTCACTGCAACGCATCCAGCAGGAGGTGCCGCTGTCGGGGCTCAGCCAGAGCGGCTCCTATCCCCTCGCCGATGGCAGCGCTCCGGCCCCCAACGACACCAGCGTTTACACCTACAGCGCCGTGCCAGTGCAGTTGCTGGCGGAGTCGTCAAATCAGGAGCAGGTTGTTCTGCTGAATCCAGATGCCACCGCCACGGTGAAACTCAGTGGTGGCTCGATCATTGCCATCACCCTGGATCAGGATCTGTATTTCAATGACAACACGGGTAGCGCTTACACCCTGCTGATGGACTTGGCCTCCAAGCTGCAAGACAGCAGCATCACCAATCCAACTGCCGTCGTAACCGCACAGAATCTATCGCTGAATGATTTCAGCGAACAGGATTCCTTCAGTGCCAATACAGGCCAGCAGGGCGCCGGGGTGTTTCTATCCTCAGGTCTCTCGGATCAGTTGGGGCTGCTTCCGAGCTTTGGCGCGTTTCCAATTCAGAACCGCGTCTCCTATATCGATGGTGAAACCATCGTTTACCTCAACAACACCGCTGGTGAGTCCAAGGGATGGAGCGCCGTTTATCCCAGCAACGTGAGCCTGGAGAGGTTATACACCAATCCAAGCGAGTATCAATTCACAACGGCCAGCAGCCCCACCGCCATCACAGATCAGGCCTCTGGTAGCACCTACGTGTTCTGGGTGGAGGCCGCTGACCCTGTGATCCCGTTGACGGGGATAACGGCGCAGACAACTACCAGCAGTTTCTCAATGCGTATTGGAACAATCAACGCATCAACTACAGCTATGCCACAACCAGTGAAGTTGGCTCCAATACCAGCTGGCATTATGTGAACGAACAAGCTCTGTATGCGCCGGAGGGCACCATCATCACTGATCTACGCAGTTTCAGCGTAGAACTCGATGGCAAAACGCGTTCCCTGCTTGTCTGGACTGAAGTTCCGATCGAGGGGTTACAGCAGGCCCTGAATCAGCCAGATCAGCTGGCTCAATCGCCGCTGGCTGTGATTAAAACGGGTTTGATCAACCCTGATGCTGATGCGATAGCCGGCGGATATGTTTGGAACCTGCTGTTCAATGACGCTTCCGGTAACTCCACCATTACGGAAGTTCCCTGGAGCGCAGCGGGGGATTCAGGCCTCACGATCTCCGATTTAAGTGCAGCTAATCTCACCGTTGAGATCAATGGTGAATCGCAGCTCACACCCGTACTGAGCTGGAGTCAGGCTGTACGCACCCCCTACAACGAAGCTGTACTGGAGAGCAATCCAGTGCTGTTTGTGCCGTTTGCAGCGTGGCAGCCGGGCTACAACACACTCAATCTCGGCGCTGCAGGCGGCTCGAACACCGAAACGTTTGCCTCCAGCACTGGCCTGAGTTCAGCCGTTCAGGGGCCGCTGCCCAAATCAGCCGCCACTGCTGTACTGAATGAGGAGGGGCTAGGTGTACTGGCCACCGGCCTGGGCAGCTTCAACACCTCTCTGCTGCAGATTGCACGCAATGCACCGCAGTCCAGCGTGGAGCCGGTTGTGGCTCTGTTCGAAGGAAGCATCACTGACCACACGCTCACAGTCACATCCCTGCGCCAGGGAACGTTGAAGGTTGGCGATTTGCTGGTGGGTGATGGCGTCACCGCTAACTCAAGGATCAAGGAGGTGGTGACTGCCGCCACCAGCAGCAGCCCGGGTACCTACCGGCTCGATCTCAGCAGCACCGTGGCCACGCCCACCAGCCTGCGCACCCTGCCCAGCAGCACCAATGTGCCAATGAGCACATTCTCCGGCAGTTTTAGTGGCAGCGGCGGCGAAGCCGGGTTCACCACCCTCACGCTCACTGGCCTCGTCGGCTCGATTCAGATCGGTGATCGCGTGCTCGGCCTTGGCATCGCCGGTGGTGTGACTGTGCAAGAGGTCACCCAACTTGATCTCGATGCAGGAACAGCCACCCTGGTGGTGGATCAGGGCCCTGCCAGCAGCAACGGCACATACGGTCTGGCAAGCATCCCGGGTGGCACCTCCAGCCCATACACAATTGAGTTCTGGACTCAGTTAGCGAAGGATTCCAACCCGGCCGGTGCCGGTCTGGTGGGTCTGGGACAGGCCTCCAGCGCCGCTCTGCCTGATCGCCCTGTGGAGTTGCCTGATGGCTGGCTGCTCAGTTCCGGGTTTGCCGTAGAACGGCTCACTTGGCAAGACGCGCTCAATCAGAGCCTGGTGAGCGCATTACCGAGCGATCAATCGGCATCCAATCTCTATGGCTGGCGCTGGGGCCTGGTGGCCACCGGCACCAACACCACCGCGATGGACGGAACAGGCGGCAGCAACATCAGCCGCAATGCGCTTGTGCTCGCCAACCTTGCCGTGGGTGACACGATCGACGGTGTTAATACCTTCCTGGCCAATTACGGCCTGAGTGCCAGCGACCTCGCAGGGATCGACGGGACACCCGTTGATCAGATCGCTTCGACACCCAGCACCGAATTCAATTTCGCCACTGATCTAGTCTTCAACACAGCTGCCCAGGCGGAGGTGGCCACCACCTCTCTCAACGCTGTGTCGGTGCTCACAGATTCCGCTTTGATGAACGCTGGCTTCCTGAGTGCCGCTGAAGCGCAAGCCAACAGCAATCTGAGCACGATGCTGGAAACGCTGTGGACATTCCAGCAGGAAACAGGCGAGGTGAAGGTCAATTTCGACCTCAAGCCCACGGATCCGAACACGAACCAGACACCAGCGAAACCAGCGGTCAGCCAACAGGAAAACTACGCCGGCTTTGCGCTCGAGTTTGCGCTGCTGCCTGGCCCAGCTGTGTCGGTGAATGGCAACGGTCAGATCGCTTACGACGTGGCCGACGGGATCACCCTTCTGTCAGATGCGTCGGTCGACTATCGCGATGGTGAATGGCACTACGTCGCAGTGTCGTTCCTGCCGGACTACACGAGCGTTGTTGTCACAGACACATTGTTTGAAGTGCCTTCCAATGTTGGCACCGCCAATCTCTATATCAATGGCGAACTCGTTGCCACTCAGAGCAATGTGATTGACCCGTTTGCACCGACCAACCTCAACGACAACGCACAGCTGCTTGCCGAGAATGCTGGTGGTGCGATTGATCTGCTTGCTTTCTACGATCAGGCACTCACAACCCTGCAGACGCCAGCCGCCGCGGAGGGCTGGGCCATGCCCACCAGCACCGATGCGCTCGAGCTGATGCAGGAAGCCGGCTATGTGTTTGAAGGTCGCACGCCCCATCCCGGTGAACAACCCGGCGCGATCTCCAATCACTATCTGGCCCACACTGTGGACCCGAATGATGCGCTGGAAGCAACCTTCACAACCGTGCTGTTACCGCAAGATGGCGGTGGCTACAGCTGGTCGACCGCCACAACCCTATCGCCCCAGCTCGACATTAGACCAACGGCTGCCAGCGCGTCTAACCAGAATCTGGCCGATGCTCTACTGATCCCCATCAGTGCGGGCGATTGGCAGACAGCTGGCTGGTTCGTTGGCAGTAGCTCCAATGCTGTTCCGTTCAACCCTGCCAATCGCGAGCTCGAATCAATCACAGTGGCTCTGACGCCATTGGGTTCAGCGAATGCTGAGGTGATCACCCGGACGCTGACACCCAGTGAGGTGTTGCTCGGCAGCACCAGCGCGGGGAATCTGGCGTCGTTGGAAACTGTTCAGCCGTTCTCCACTAACAGCACAGCCTCACTTCAATACCGCTTCCTCTCCAGTCAGCCGGCCCTCAACCTGCAGATCAGCGAAGCGGCTGATTCCACAGGCGACAGCGGAACGCTCAAGCCCGAAGTTAACTATACGGCCCAGGTCACCTTCACCTTCACTGATAGTACGGTTGTCAGCAATGTGAGTGGCAATGGCAGCCAGGGTCTGGCTCTTGGCTTCAGCCCCAACGTTGACAGCAATCTTGCGTTCAGCCCCAACTTTGGCAGCACTTTGAAATCAACAGTGCTGTATGGCTCTACTGCCCTGGCAACCGCTCAGGTGATTGAGCAGGCGCCGTTACAGCTCAAATATATCGATAGTGGTTTGCAGTTTGCCAGCCAGGTTTCGCCGGCGAATCCGTCGCCGGCATCCACTTTGGCGCCAGCCAGGTGTATGGAAGCTTTGCTGATCCAGTCAACAGCGGGCTAACTGCAGGCTGGATCGCCATTGCACAACCTCGGTCCAGCAACGCTTCTTCCGATCCAGCGGGCCGCATCTGGATTCAATATGCCGGTTCATTTGCATTTGATTCCCTAACCAACAAGCCGGAAAAAGTCTCCACTGACATTGCGCCAACCACCTGGCTCAATGCTCTTTCAACGTCCACCTTCTCCCCTGATCAACCCAATCTGCCACTGCTGAGTAACGCTTACAATCCCAGCCAAGTGGGTGGGTTGTTGATCAAGGCTGATCCCACCGATGGTTGGGGTCAGAATCTGAGCGCCAACATGCTCGTCGCCGACGTGAACAACGACGGTGTTGACGACCTTGTGCTTTCGGCTCCTCAGGCCAATGGTGGCGGTGCCGTGGTGATCATTGATGGCGAGTGGATCCACAACAACCTCACGCAGGAAACAGGTGCGACCATTCTTGACCTGTCGAATCCCGACAATCTTGGCGCCTTTGTTACCATCTTGACTCCAGGCGTTGTCAACACGGACACTGATCTGGTGACGGTGGCTGGCTTTGGCTCAGCACTAAGCTTTGTACCTGGTGACGATGGTCAAGCTGGGCATCTATTAGTCGGCGCACCCAATTACCTGCGCACGCTAAATAGCAGCGATGAGCTGGCATCAACTCAGCCTATCGGAGCACTGTATTCCTATCAATACAACAGCGATTCACCAATCTGGGGATCAGGAGTCGCAACTGCAATCAACTCTGTGGTTGTAGGCACGGGGGAACGCTCACCATCACCCAGGCCGGCAACGGCAACACCACCGACTACTGGGGTGCGCAACTTGGCACAAGCATTGCCGTTGCGGCGGATGGTCGTGTTGCCGTGTCGTCACCGGGTGTGATGGGTGCCGCCATCTACAGCGGAACCGAAGTAGCCAACGAGCGCGTTAATCAGTTCAAGATCAACGCCTCATCAAGAATCCCTGAGGGTCTACTCACCCAGGTACAGGTTGGCCAGGCTGCGATTAACACAACCCTTGGGCTCAAAAATCCTGATCTCCAATCTGTCTCATCGTTTCTGGAGAATCAGCTCAGCGATCAACAGATCGATTTTCTCAATCAGGTCAGAGATCTTCAGAATTCTCAGGTTGCTGATGCAACCACGCTCAACAACCAGGCGATCCAGTACGGAGCCTTCGGTGCTGTGACACTCTTCGGCTCCATCGCTGAACTGCAGGCGATGGCCAGCGGGCTGAACTCCGCAGATCTGGCCGTGGACCCTGCTGCTGTCGGCGCAGCAGGTGGACAGACATTTTATGGCCCCAATCTCTTCAACACTTTGGGGGACAGCGGCTTTGGTAGCAGTCTTGCCTTTGTTGATCTCATCAACAGTTCCAATGGCTCGCAACTTGTTGTGGGTGCCGAGCAAGCTGGTGGTGGCGGCATGGTGTACGTGCTGGATCCTTCTCTGCTCAATTCAGCGACATCACTGGGCAGTGAACAATATTTAGCCTTTGAAGCCGCCACCAACCTGATCTCTGCGGCTGCAGAAGGTGATCATCTCGGCAGTGGCTTAATCAATCTGGGTGATGTTAACCAAGATGGCTATGAAGACCTGCTCATGCAGGCCTACAACGCTGACAGCAGTGCGGGCAATGCCTACCTGCTATTTGGTAGCGATCAACTTGGCGCCACCGTTGCCAATCGGGGCAGTGCAAGCCTTGCCACAGGCGCCATCGGTACAATGAACTTTGTGGATGGCAGCCCCACAGGCATTGCCATTCTTTCTCAGCTTGGTCAGTCCGGTTCCCTGGCAGGCCAGGGGATGTACGGCCCAGGCGATTACAACGCGGATGGCTATCCCGATCTTCCGCTTGGATCGGGCATTATGGGCAAATCCTATATCACATATGGACACCCCTATCTTGAGGCGATCAACAATCTTCAGCTCAACAGACTGACGAGCGACAACGGCTTCATGCTTGATGGTCTAGCTACCACCACGCAAGGCTCTTTGCGCTCCATTGGTGACTTCAACGGTGATGGCTACGGCGACTTCATGTCGATCAATCCAGGCCCTGTTGCTACCACAGTGAGGATCGAGTTGGGTGCTAACACCCAGGAGGTCCTTGCAGAAGCGCCATACAACGATTACACATTTACCGTCTCCCTCGATACCCAGGTGATATCTGCAGGGGATCTCAATGGCGACGGTCTGGATGATATTGCTCTGTTCATCAACAGCAATCTGGCGAGTGAAGCCGACGGAAACTTTGGTGCTGGCAGCACCACAGGCATTCTTTATGGCCGCTCCAGCGGTGCACTTCCTGTGGGCTCTGGCTTCGGCTTCCTGGCGCCCGTTTTACCTGATGGCCAGCCACTACGTGCACTACCCTCGCTGTCTGTGGCTGGAGGTCTCAGCGATGTTGCTCCCTGTTTTATCGCAGCCGGCACCACCATCTATGCCGCCGTTAAGGGCAATGGAGCGTCCGACACCTCCATCTGGTTCACCCAGAGCAAAGACTCCGGCGCAACCTGGGCTAATTGGGTTGATCTGAGCAGTGCCGACATCGGTCTGAGCACGAGCACCACACCATCGCTTGCGCTGTTTAACAACACGCTCTATCTGGGCCTGGCAACACCTGATGGAGTGGTCGTGAGCAGCTGGGATCCAGCCAGTAGCGATCTCACGGACTGGAGCCAACCGCAGCAGGTGACCACCGCCACCACAACCCTGGCTCCCCAGCTACTCGATCGTGGTGATTCTCTTGGTGTGATCTGGGTTGATCAAGACGGCGGTCTGATGGCATCGAGCAGCACCGAACCTGGTGCGCACAATGTCGACTGGACGACACCGATTCAGCTGAAGTCTGTTTCGTCGTCGGGACCAACGCCAATCACGTCAGACACCGCAGCCTCCTACACCTGGCTTGGTACCACGCCTGTATTGGCTGTCAACAACGACGGTGTTATTGATGTTTATGCCGCGATCGGTACTGGCTCAGGCCTGCAGCTGATATCCACATTCGAAGCTGCACAGGGTGGCTCCACCATCACTTCAGCGCCCGTGATCACCGCCACGGACACCGGCCTGGCACTGAGCTACACCAACTTAGACAGCTCTGTGAGCCTGGCCCGTCTCAACTTGCTCAACGACAGTGGAGAACCCTTACCTGGAGTCTTGATTGATGCCAATGGTGCACTCAGTATCAACACCAATGATCTGACCTGGAGCACCACCACGCTCAATGCAGCGAATAGCGGTATCAGCACCAGCCTTGCCACAAGCCCCTCAGCATCAATGGCAATCTTCTACTCGCCAACATCCGCACTGACACCCAGTTCGCTGATCAGATCTGGATTGATCTGATCCCGAATCTTGCAGATGCGGCCATTAATCCGTGGATTAATTCCACCATCCAGTTGCCTGATGGCAATGGTGGTTGGTTGATCAGCCAGACCGATGCCAACGCCACATCAACGCTAACCGCCGTTGGTGATCTCAACGGCGATGGCAGCGATGACTTGATTGTCAGCAACGCAGTTCTGTCTGTTGCCGCTGTCGACACCAGCAATTCCTGGTCTGCTCTGGGTAATGGGGCTTCATCACTCGCGAGCCCTGCTCTCGCGCAGCTTGGTGATGTGCTCTACATGGCCGTGCAAAGCAACACGGGTGGGAACAATATATATTGGAGCTCGAGCACCGATAACGGTGGCAGCTGGGCCGATTTTCAGGCTCTGCCAACAGACATGACATCTGTCAGGCCACCGTCGCTCGCTGTCTTTGATGGCACTCTCTACCTCTCTTATCTTGGTGACGGCAACAACGAAATCAACATTACTAGCCTCACAGATCCAGACACAAACAGCTGGTCTGAACAATATCTGATTCCATGGTCAGGTGGCACTCAATCAGCCCTCGATGCTTCTCTGGTAACCGAATCTGTTGACGGTAATGATCAACTTGCTCTCTACTATATTTCTAATAATGCTGATCAAAGCGAGCTGCTGAGAACCGCCACCACCAATCCGGTGTCTTCAGGAGGATGGTCCCAGCAAATCAACGTTGAATACAACGACGCCAGAGGCAATCAAACCGCCTCTGGTCCTCTTGTGGTCGTCAGCAGCAACGGCCAGACGGTGATCGCCTACCAGGGCGGCACTATCACCAATCCCAGCAACGAGATCTATTTCGCTACCAGCTCTACACCGAGCAACGCTGGCAGCTGGTCGGCTCAAGCGGTTCTTGATCCTGGTCAGCAAACCGGCTTAGGTTTGGTGGACAGTGGCACTCATGGGCTCCTACTCAGTTACAGCGATAACACTGACCCCGCTGCTCTTCAGTTGCAGAGCTTTGAATACGAGAACGGCAGCTGGAACAACACGAAATCACTGTCCACGCCCTTGATGGCCAGCGGCAGTAATGATGTTTCGATCCTCAGAAGCACTGCAACAGCAGCCGAAACCATCGTCTTTGCCGGCATCAATGCCAGCAACAGCAATGCTCTTGAAGTCAAGCTTGCCAGCACCACCACTTCAAACACTGGCTTGCGTTTGATCAGTGGCGCCGGATCTGCTCAAGCATTTGCTGAGATCAACGACGCAACTGCCCTAAAGCAGATCATTCAGCTTGCTCCCGCACTTGCCGGCGCCAAAGGCGTGGAAACGATCTCTGCGGCGGTCACTGCTGCCGGAACCCTCAGCCTCAGCGCAGCGAGCACCAGTGATGCATACGGCGTTAGCGGATCATTCAGTGATCCCGCCACGTTGGTGGCATCGTCTGATTCCATCGCCAGCGCTCAGCAGCTCTTCTCCAACGCCTTTGCTTCAGATGCTGTTGGCTGGAGCTCCACACCAATATCCCCTCCAACGGGAGACCTTGCACTCAACACCACAACATCATTTGGTGATCTCAACGGCGACGGCTACAACGATTACTTCGATCCAGAGAGCTCCATCTGGATTGCATCTGCGCCAGAAGCTCCAGTCTTCTCCCTGTGGAGCATCCGCGCTGCCGGAGATGTGAACGGCAACGGCGTTGACGACGTGCTCCTCGCCCTGACGCCGCAGGGGCCCTCCTACCAAGCCCAGAGTGATGGCAAGCCAGCTGCCATCTACTCCGCCCTGATTGATGGCGCTCTCTTCAATGTCACCAATAACAGCTTTAATCTGAGTGATCTCAAAGCAGCTCTCAACCCTTACAACAGCACCGAGCTCTTTGATGTAACCACGATGTCTTACAGTGACGAGTACCAGTCGCTGCAGAGCTGGTTCTCGCCGATCCTGAAATATCAAGCGCCGATCGAGATTGATTCGGTTTCCACACTGGTTGAAGGAGATTCTGCGTATACTCAATTCGCTACCAATGCTACGTATAACAACTCCCCTGCGCCCGCGCTGGTGCACGATGCCTCGGGGAATCTCTACTCGATTACCACTCAGGTTTTTGCTGGTGGCGACAACACTGGCATTCGTCTGAGCAACACACTTCTGCTCGGTGTTGGCCAAGACTCTCTGGATCCAAACGCGATCAACGTTACCCCGATTGATCTAACCCAAGCCTCGCCTCCAACAGTTGGTGGAGAAACCTTCCCTTCCGATTCGATCGCTCCACTAACACCGGGTGCTGCTATTCACGATGGCAAACTCTATGTTGCCATTCCTTCCGCCAGAAGCAGCTCTGGCTACGGAAGTTCGTCCAACAATATCTGGATCGCCTACGCCGATCTCAACAACTCAGACAAGCCACTTGATGAGCCTTCCAGCTGGACGACCTATCAGGTTCAGTCCAATGGTGGCGTAACCGATGAAAACTCTCTACTCACGCCAACGCTGGTGAGTGAGGGCGAGCGCCTTGCGCTCTATTTCCCGTCCGGCAGTGAAGGTAACAATGATGTCAACCTGAATATTCGCTATCTCTACAGCAATGATCCAACGCAACAGGCTGGCTGGGGAAGCTCACTCTCTTCAACCACAAACACTTACACCGGCACTAGCAGCACCATCTCGATTGATGCCAGCCTGAGCCAACCGCCATCAAAAGGAGGCTGGGCCAGTGAGTCCGGCGTCATCGTGACCTCACCGATTGCCGCCTCCACTTACCAGGGGCGCACCGTGCTCGCCTTCCGTGGCTACGCAGATGGCGGTGGCGACAATGTTGAGAATGGCGGTCTTCTCCTGGCATTTGCTCCCACGGCGCGGGGTGCACAGGCCAACAGCACCTCCAGCAGCTCCGCCGACTGGACCCTATGGGATAGCGGTACTACAGGAATTAACACTCCTTCGATTGCAACCGACCAAGCTAACCTGTATCTCACCTATACACCATGGAGTACATCTGCAACAAACGCCTTCTTCTTCCCTGTTGCTCTAAATATTGAGCATCTGTCGCCGAACCAGCAAGTTGATCTCAGTGCCAGCAATCTGGTCACAGCTGGAGAAACGGTTGAGCTGCCTATCACGCTGCAGCAGGCTGGCGATGACAATACCAAAATAGGAGGCAACAATACGAACACAGGCATGACATCCCCTTATTATGCTGGGGGATATTTCAAACACGCCGATACACAGGCGAATAATATTGGCAATGCTCCTCAGTCTGTTACCCCTAGCTTCTTTGGTGATGCCCTGTATGTAACCAATCAAGTTGGTGAATCAGCGGCCGTTGCAATCAAATACGATCATTCAGCTCCAGCCTTTGGTGCCAATCAAATTAATCAGGCTGGTCTCTCCCTTGCCGGTTATTCGCTCGATGGCAACATCGATGTGAATGGCGATGGCTTTACTGACATTCTCCTCTCCGATCCCTCTGATCCATCCCTTGACGTCAACAACCAGTACGTCTTGTTTGGTGGCGACTATCTTGATATCGCCAGTTGGGTTGGTACAGCTGGCAACGATGTGGCCGTTGGCACGCCTCTGGCTGATGTGATCTACACCATGGCTGGTGACGATGCCGTTACGAGCCATGGTGGCGCCGATGTGATTTATACCGGTGCGGGTGCCGATTCTGTTTCCATTACCGGTAACAGCTTTATCCGCATTGATACCGGCTCTGGGATTGACCAGCTCCTGCTCGAGGGTGATGTTAATCAGGCTTATGACTTCCGCCTTGCCGTTGATTCACCTGAGTATTTCGCTGGCACAAAGCTGCGCAATATCGAGCTGATCAGCTCACTTGATTACGGCGCCAACACGCTCTCCTTTGATCCAGCAGCAGTTTCAGCCTTCAATGACGATCGCATGTTGTTTGTCATTCCTGATGCCAGCGACATCATCAATCTCTACAGCGATCCTGTTTACAGCTTCCAGCGCAACAGTAACTACGACACCAGCTTCGGCGGTGTGGTGTGGAACGCTTACGCCAGTGAGCTTACCTCCGCCGGCACCAGCCTTGATCCTGCACTGCTTTATGTGCTGAATCCCGTTGCTGGAGATGACACCTGGCTCGATGACCATGTGGATGTGGATCCTGCTGCAACTGTTTCGTCTGCCAACATTGCGAGCTTCTCTCTGTTCACTGCCGCTGATGCTTCTAATCCGGTTGGAGCGGCCCAGCTGCCCCAGGCCTCAGCGGTGGCCTCGCAACAGGACTTTGGCAATGGTCTCCGCCTCATCGCCTTCAAGGACGGCCACAGCAGCGGTGTGTCCCGCTTTGAGGTGTACCGCAGTGACGCCAGTTTCCGCCAGGTGGTGGCTTATGCCTCCACTTCAGCCAATAGCTCGGTTGAACCTGGTCTCGATACCAGCGCCATCGCTGGTCAACTTGTGCTCGAGGCTGGCGAATCCAGCCAGCTCATCACTGTTCCCTTTGATCAAGAGCGCATCGCCTTACAGCGACAAGCTGGCATCAGCCTGCAGGTGGAAGAAGTTCCCGATGTAGGTCAGCAAGAACTACACCTGGTGATCAGCAGCCAAACTGGCGATGAAACCAGTGGTGATTTACTCAGTGGTTTCCAGCTCGCCCCGATCGAGGGCAGTCACGCCTCGGTGCTCAGCTTCCGAATGGATACAGAGACACCTGATGACAACACGTCTAGCGCATTGCTGGGCAGCAGTTCAGATCGAAGTGCAGATGGTGCTACCACTAGCGCCACACTGGAGAGTGAGCCTTCACCGCCTGCAGCTGAGCTGATTGTTCACAGGCGTCACTCAGCTGATGCTTCCATCAGCGACCCAGGCACTGTCAGCCAACTGATCACCGTTAGTGAGGCCACGGCCGAGGCAAGTGTTGCCAACTTTGATCACGATGGTTTCGCTAATCAGCAGGTTGGTATCGAACTTCTGCTCAATACCCAGCCCGGCTCCAGCGTGGTTTCGCTCATCACAACCGATTCCCGTCTCGCTCCGCTAACTGCACTGGGCAGCATTCCACAGTCAGCTTCTCCTGATCCCGGACCATCTCCTGCACCGACTCCAAGCCCTCAACCGACTGCACAGCCGTCCCCGGCAGCGGAGCCTGACCCCTCTACACCTGTCGAAGCAGAATCTCCGATCAATGCCAGCGGCAGCGTGGACTATGCCGTGATCAACTCAGGCATGGCGGACTTCAGTGCAATAACCCCTGAGCAATACGCCGAGATCAGCTGGGCTGAAGTTGATTTCACTGCGATTGCCCAGTCACCTGGTTCGGCTGAATCATTGGACTATGGCTTGATTAACTACAGAAAAGTTGCCAGCGCTGAGAGCTTCTCCGCTCTGGCCGAGATCATCCAATACGACGATCTCACTGGTTCCAACATCCGTGCGATCGCTGCCAACTCCAACTCGCAAGGTTCGTTCGATGTGGTGATCGGTGAGCGCGGTGAGAAGTTGCGCCTGCAGGGCTCCGAGCTCAATGATCTCTTCCAGGTGCGTGGCGGTGGCCGTCTGGTTGCTCGCGGCGGTGGTGGGCGCGACCTCTACTACTCCAACAGCAGAAAGTCTGAGATGGTGATCAAGGACTTCAGCAGCGAGGATCTCGTTAAGCTTGATCGCTTCGGGGATGGCGCTGTGCGCAAGGGCAAGCTGCGGCTTTTCCAGGAAGGCCAGCATGCCCTGATCTCCTTCAAGGGCGACACCCTGCTCACCCTGCGCAAGACCGACGCCGAACGGCTCATCTTCTCACAGGGCAGCATCACGCTCGCACCCGATCCGCTCGCCTGATCGCAAGGACTGAATTGCCATCTCTGAACATCAGTGGCTTGTCTTCCCAGGCCGCTGGTGTTCTTTCGTTAATCCGCTCTGCAGCATCTGCCGGATCGCGTTGGTGAGGCCCTTGTGGGCGTCGCTGATCAAAGGCTTGACCCCCGTGTGGCCCCCGGTTTCAGGAAGATGTCACCCCTTTGATTTGACCATCGGGGGCTTGAGGACATGACCAATGCGTCGCTACAGCGAGGCCGTTAAGGCTGATGTGAGGAGACGGATGCACCCGCTCCAAAGGCAGAGCGTGGCCCGGATTTCAGAAGAGCCGTCCAGTTCGTACTTCACCGGCTCTTGATGCAATAGCCACCAGATGAGTACCAACCCAGCGGGCATCCCTTGCCGGTTTTTTGAATGGCCTCACGGTCGTTGCCGGAGCTGCTGAGTGTCCGCCGACAATGAAGTTGGCGAACGGCAAAGGGGCTTGACGCGGGAGAGCGATTTTTAACTAGTGTAACCTGGCTCGCTGCCCTCAACCTGCGTTTGCTCACCAAGGGTCCCCACTTCTTACCAAGCGATACGGGTTTCCGCAGCCGCACTGCCTCGGTGAACCGACTGCTGCAACCATGGCCTCTGGTGGGGGCCTCCGGCTCCTGGCTGGAAGCGCATCTGATGGCACGGGGTGCTCTCAGCCTGGGGGAGCACAACATCCTTGGCACCTGCATCAATCCCGATGAGGTGCTGAGCTTGTTGCGCGTGCAGACAGAGCGCTGTCTGCTGTTGATGGTGGATTCGATCGCTACCGACCATGGCGAAGCGCTGGTGGGGCAACTGCGCCGGCTGCCCACCCCTCCTGTGGTTGTGCTGCTGGTGGAAGACCTGCACTGGCTGCGGGCCAATGCCTATCCGGTGGATCAGGTGGATGCGGTGATTCACACCCATAGCTTCGGCAGCGGTGCGTTAATCAATGGGCTGCGCGCGGTGGGGCGCGGCGATCGCTACCTCGATCCGGCGGTTCTGCCCGTGCTTCAGGTCACCAGCGCCCAGATCATCCCGCGCCTCACCAGCCGCGAGCGCTGCACGTTGCGGGAACTGGCTCAGGGGCTCACCAACCGCCAGATCGCCGCACGCCTGGGTGTGGCCGACACCACGGTGCGTGACTACGTGGGCTCACTGATGGGCAAATTCCACGCCGTGAATCGCACCCAGGTGGTGCGGCGTGCGTTGGAGCTCGGCCTGCTTCAGGACATTCCTGATCTCGCGTGAATCTCGCTGCGCCGATCTCCCATCCACTGGCCTATGCCCTTGTGCTGGCGGGGGTGTGGGCCTTGGGCTGCCGATGGGAGCTGCGGTGGTGGGTGCTGGTGCCGTCTTTGGTTGGGGGCGGCCTGGGAGGCTGCGGGGTTGATGCCAGCCGAGCAGTCTGGCCTTGATCTCGCCGGCGGGCTTGGTGGCGTGGTGCAGCCAGTGCACCACTACCCGGCCCAGGGCGGCGTTGTTCCAGAACTGCACGCTGCCGTCGCTGGCTTCCGCCGTGCGGATGGGATGGCGCCGGCGCAACTCGGCAAGCATCCCCCGCGAGTAGGCCACGTCATTGAGGCGGTATCGCTCCAGCCATGCCTCTGGCAGCGGCAGGGCAAAGCGGTGGCCGGTCTTGGTGGCCTGGTCGCCATGGCTTTCAAACATGCTGATCTGCAGGAAGGTGGGCTCGACGCTGCCTTCCCCCGGCAGCCGCTCGATGTGCCACACCTCGTGGGCCCGCAGGCCATAGCAGGCAATGATCGCCATCACCCAGCCCCGCAAGGGGTTCTCCTGGTGCACCTGATCGAGCCAGGCCTGCACTTCAGCCGTGGATGGGATGAAGCGTGGTGAGGGGGTGCGGACCCTGCCAGCAGAGGCCTTCAGACCCTCGAGCTTGGCGCGCAGCTCCGGCGTGGCGATCGAGATCCCCCGCTTGGCCAGGTAGTTCACCATCTGCACCACCCCGTGAAAGCTGCTGGTGTTGGTCTTGCGGGGCACCAGCGGCTGGGAGCGATCGCGGGCCTGCGCATCCAGCGACGCCGGGGTGTGCAGACAGAAGCGCTCCAGCTCCTCCGTGCGAGCAAAGGCCTCATCGGGATAGGCGCGCCCGAAGTAACCCCGGTCGGTGAAGCAGGAGAAGGGATTGCGGACCTTGGCCTTGGGCCCACCAGGAGCGATGTCGGCTTTGATCAGCGATCTGATCTCTCCCCATGTCTGCAAGGGGCCGCAATCAGCAGGCGGTTGTTCACCCGGAGCCAGGTGCAGCCGCCGCCAGTCGAGCCCTGGGCCGCCGCGCAGCAGATTTCGCTGGGCCGCGAGCAACAGCTCTACCAATTCGCCGAGATCACCATCCCGGTCGATCCGGTAGCCACGGGCGGACTGGCTACGGCCACCTGTACGGGTTTCGTACACGTAGTAGTAGGGACTGTTCCGCCCTGGGTGCAGCCGAATCCGGTAAGGACAGGCAGCAAGGCGTAAGCGGCAGGAGGCCTGCTGGAGAGCACTACTGGGCTGCATCAACGCCTCCCCGTCTCATGAGATGAGACGCACGGGAGATCTGTACCTAGGTACAGAAATGGGTCAAATGGGGTCCGAAGTGGTCGTCTCGTGTCCCGACCTGTCGGATGTTGGCGATTCATGAGATCCAGCTCCCTGAGAGGGATCTGGAGCCAAAAACTGGCTGGGACTGGGATGGGTCGCCTGAGATTCGAACTCAGGACCAATCGGTTAAAAGCCGAGTGCTCTACCGCTGAGCTAGCGACCCGCGCCCGTGAGGCACCCAGCGAACGTATCACCCAGCGGGGGCATCCTCCAACCGCTGCCCGCAGCCGCCGAGAATGGTCGTCAGCAGGGCGAAGGTCATGGCGAGCGGGGCAGCGGCAGATCAGCAGTGGGCCCGGAGCTGGCCTGCGCCCCAGGTGCATCCAGAGGCCTGGGTGGCCCCAGCGGCGGTGTTGATCGGGGATGTGCGCCTCGCGGCCGGGGCCAGCATCTGGCCCACGGCTGTGGCCCGCGGCGACGTGTGCCCGATCACCGTGGGAGAAGGCAGCAACGTGCAGGAGGGAGCCGTGCTGCACGGGGATCCCGGGCAGCCGGTCGTGATCGGCATGGACGTGACCATCGGCCACCGGGCTGTGGTGCACGGCGCCACCCTGGAGGACGGCTGCCTGATCGGCATCGGCGCGATCGTGCTGAATGGGGTGACCGTGGGCAGCGGCGCCCTGGTGGCCGCTGGCTCGGTGGTCACCAAGGACGTGCCCGCCGGCGCCCTGGTGATGGGGGCGCCGGCAACCGTGAAACGCCAGCTCAGCCAGGAGGCGATCATCGAACAGCGCCACCACGCCCACCGCTACCGCCAGCTGGCCCGCGCCCACGCCGGGACCTCCGCCACAGCGGCGCCTTGATGGCCAGGTGCTGCAACTGGCGCACCGGGCTGCGCCCAGGGCCGAACGGTCTTTAAGATCAGCTCACCCTTTTCGCCCTTCCCATGGACCTTCGGCTCGTGCTGGTTGCCGCTCCGATCGTTCTGGCCGCCTCCTGGGCCCTGTTCCACATCGGCCGCGCCGCCGTGGGTCAGCTGCAGATGTTCATCAACCGCGGCCGGGCTGCCTGATGGTGCTGGTGATCGGTGCTGGCCTCGCCGGCACTGAAGCCGCCTGGCAGATCGCCCAGGCCGGAGTTCCGGTGCGACTGGTGGAGATGCGCCCGCTGCGGCATTCTCCCGCCCACCACAGCGGCGAATTTGCTGAGCTGGTGTGCAGCAACAGCTTCGGTGCCCTGAGCAGCGACCGCGCCGCCGGGCTGCTGCAGGAGGAATTGCGGCGGCTGGGTTCCCTGGTGATCCGCACCGCCGATGTCCACGCGGTGCCCGCCGGCGGCGCCCTGGCGGTGGACCGGGGCCGCTACAGCGCCGCCCTCACCGCCGCCCTGGAGCAGCACCCGCTGGTGACGGTCGAACGGCGTGAGCACACCGAACTGCCGGGGCCGGGCGAGATCGCCGTGCTGGCCACCGGGCCGCTCACCAGCGAGCCCCTTGCCGAGCAGCTGCGGGCCTTCACCGGCCGGGCCGACTGCCACTTCTTCGATGCCGCCAGCCCGATCGTGGCGGGCGAGAGCATCGATCTCTCGGTTGCGTTCCGCGCCTCCCGCTACGACAAGGGCGACGCCGACTACATCAACTGCCCGCTGACGAAGGAGCAATACCTCGGCTTCCGCGAGGCGCTGCTCAACGCCGAGCAGGCGGAGCTCAAGGAATTCGAGCAGGAGAGCGCCCAGTTCTTCGAGGGCTGCCTGCCGATCGAGGAGCTGGCCCGCCGCGGCGAAGACACGATGCGCTATGGCCCGCTCAAGCCGATCGGCCTCTGGGATCCCCGCTGGGGCGACGTGAACAACCGGGAGGTGCGCCGCGCCAACCGTGCCTACGCGGTGGTGCAGCTGCGCCAGGAAGACAGGGACGGCCGGCTCTGGAACCTGGTGGGCTTCCAGACCAACCTCAGGTGGGGCGAGCAGAAGCGGGTGCTGCGGCTGATCCCGGGGCTGGAGAACGCCGAGTTTGTGCGCTTCGGGGTGATGCACCGCAACACCTTCCTGGAATCGCCCCAGCTGCTCGATGCCACCCTGCAGTTCCGCAGCCGCCCCACGCTGCTGGCGGCCGGCCAGATCACCGGCACCGAGGGCTACGCCGCGGCGGTGGCGGGCGGCTGGCTGGCCGGCACCAATGCCGCCCGGCTGGCCCTGGGCCTGGAGCCCATCAGCCTGCCGCCCACCACGATGCTCGGCGCCCTCACCCACTTCGTGGCCGAGGCCCCCTGCGGCGGCGGGGGCAAACGCGGCGGCTTCCAGCCCATGCCCCCCAATTTCGGCCTGCTGCCCGAGCTGCCCAGGCGCATCCCGGGCAAGCGGGAGCGCTACGGCGCCTACCGGGATCGGGCCCTGGCGGATCTGCAGCCCTTCACCACCGAGATGGCAGCGGCAGTCCCCGAACCGGCCCTGGCCTGACTCCCCCTCCCGCGTCGACGTGAGTTCCTAGGGTCGCGCCAATTCGCCCCCAGCCACTGGTGACTGCCAGCCCCGCCGCCCCACCAGCCGACATCCCAGCCACCTCCCCCTGGGATGTGATCGTGATCGGCAGCGGCATCGGCGGTCTGGTGACCGCCAGCCAACTGGCCGCCAAGGGCGCCAGGGTGCTGGTGCTGGAGCGCTATCTGATTCCGGGGGGCTCGGGCGGCAGCTTCCGGCGCGAGGGCTACACCTTCGATGTGGGCGCCTCGATGATCTTCGGCTTCGGCGAGAAGGGCCACACCAACCTGCTCACCCGCGCCCTGGCCGACGTGGGCCAGCACTGCGACACGGTGCCCGACCCCGCCCAGCTCGAGTACCACCTGCCCGGCGGGCTGAACGTGGCGGTCGATCGCGACTACGAGCGCTTCATCGCCGACCTCAGCGCCCGCTTTCCCCGCGAGGCCAGGGGCATCCGCGCCTTCTACGACACCTGCTGGCAGGTGTTCAACTGCCTTGATGCGATGCCGCTGCTGTCGCTCGAGGATCCGGCCTACCTGGCCAAGGTGTTCTTCCGCGCGCCCCTGGCCTGCCTAGGGCTGGCGCGCTGGTTGCCGTTCAACGTGGGCGATGTGGCTCGCCAACACATCAAGGATGAGCAGCTGCTGAAGCTGATCGATATGGAGTGCTTCTGCTGGAGTGTGATGCCAGCGGACCTCACCCCGATGATCAACGCCGGCATGGTGTTTTCTGATCGCCATGCCGGCGGGATCAACTACCCCAAGGGCGGCGTTGGCGTGATTGCCGAGAAACTGGTGCTCGGATTGGAGAGCCATGGCGGCGCCATCCGCTACAAGGCTCGCGTCACCCAGGTGCTGATCGAGAACGGCCAGGCCGTGGGCGTGAAGCTGGCCAATGGCGAAGAACTACGCGCCCGCCGTGTGGTGAGCAATGCCACCCGCTGGGACACCTTCGCCACCCCGGATGAAGGCCCGGAGGTGCACCGTCCGGCCAGAACCGCCCTGGTGGATGCCGAGCACACCCCGCAGACCGAAACCACCTGGAGACGCCGCTACCGCCCCTCCCCCTCCTTTCTCTCCCTGCACCTCGGCATTGAGGCCGCCGTGGTGCCCGAGGGCTTCCACTGCCACCACCTGTTGCTGGAGCGGTGGGAGGAGATGGAGGCTGAGCAGGGGGTGGTGTTTGTGTCGATGCCAACCCTGCTGGATCCCTCCCTGGCCCCGCCCGGGCGCCACATCCTGCACACCTTCACCCCCAGTTCCATGGAGCACTGGCAGGGGCTCAGC